>CAZFCE010000033.1:0-56010 GCA_964517605.1 uncultured Caldilineaceae bacterium
TATTTTCGCCAATATCAGTTTTAGGATATTCGAACTCATGACCATTGTAAACTAGCACCAGAGGTTAGCATAAAAAAGGGCGGGGTTGGGCGCATTGCGCCCAACCCCGCCCCAAACCTTACCGGGTAACGCTCCGGCGGGTTAGCTTCGGGTTAGCTTGCGGTAGGTAATGCGGTGCGGGCGATCGGCGGCTTTGCCCAGCCGTTGCTGGCGGTCCAGTTCGTAATCGCTGTAGTTGCCGGGAAACCACACCGCCTGGCTGTCGCCTTCAAAGGCCAGAATGTGGGTGGCCACCCGGTCTAAAAACCAGCGGTCGTGGCTAATGACCACGGCGCAGCCGGCAAAATTTTCCAGCGCCTCTTCCAGCGACCGCAACGTGTTCACGTCAAGGTCGTTGGTTGGCTCATCCAGCAGCAGCAGGTTGGCCCCGGATTTGAGCATTTTGGCCAGATGCACCCGGTTGCGCTCGCCGCCGGAAAGCTCGCCGATTTTTTTCTGCTGGTCGCTGCCGGCAAAGTTAAAGCGGCTCACATACGCCCGCGAGTTTACGGTGCGCCCGCCCATTTCCAGGTTGTCCAGCCCGTCGGAAATTTCTTCCCACACTGTTTTGGCCGGGTTCAACGTGTCGCGGCTTTGGTCAACATACGTCAGTTTGACGGTGCTGCCCACGGTCAGCGAACCGGCGTCGGGTTGCTCTTGCCCCACAATCATGCGGAACAGGGTGGTTTTACCGGCCCCGTTTGGCCCGATGATGCCCACAATGCCGCCCGGCGGCAAATCGAAGCTCAGGCCATCGTACAAAAGGGTATCGCCAAAGCCTTTGCGCACGCCATCGGCCCGCACCACAATATCGCCCAAACGCGGCCCCGGTGGCACAAAAATTTCCAGGTCGCGCTCGGCTTTGTCGGCGCTCTGCGTGAGCAGTTTTTCGTAGGCGCTAATGCGGGCTTTGCTTTTGGCCTGCCGGGCTTTGGGGGCCATGCCAATCCATTCCAGTTCGCGCTGGAGCGTTTTTTGCCGCAGCGATTCCTGCTTTTCTTCTTTGGCCAGCCGTTGTTGTTTTTGCGCCAGCCACGAGGAGTAGTTGCCCTGCCAGGGGATGCCGTGGCCGCGATCCAGCTCTAAAATCCAGCCGGCCACGTTATCCAAAAAGTAGCGGTCGTGGGTTACGGCAATTACCGTGCCCGCATAATTTTGCAGATGTTTTTCCAGCCAGGCCACGCTTTCGGCATCGAGGTGGTTAGTGGGTTCGTCCAGCAGCAGGATATCCGGCTGTTGCAGCAGCAGGCGGCACAGGGCCACGCGCCGCCGCTCGCCGCCGGAGATAACCGCCACGGGCGTGTCGCCGGGCGGGCAGCGCAGGGCATCCATGGCCAAATCCAGCCGGCTGTCAATATCCCAGGCGTTGAGCATATCCAGCTTTTCCTGCACCTCGCCCTGGCGTTCCAGCAGGGCATCCATTTCGTCCGGCTCCAGCGGTTCGCCAAATTTGGCGTTGATCTGGTCAAACTCGTGCATTAAATCAATGGTTTCCTGCGCGCCTTCTTCTACCACCTGGCGCACGGTTTTGGCGCTGTCAACCAGCGGCTCCTGCTCCAGGTAGCCAATCGAGTAGCCGGAGGAGATGATGCGCTCGCCGTTGAAATTTTTATCAACCCCGGCAATAATCCGCAGCACGGTGCTTTTTCCGGCCCCGTTTAACCCCAGTACCCCGATTTTGGCCCCGTAGTAAAAAGAGAGCGAAATATCTTTGATAATTTGTTTGTTGGGTGGGACAACTTTGCCCACCCCAATCAGCGAGAAAATAATTTTTTTGTCGTCTGTGGTCATTTGTTCACCATTAAATCAATTGATTGAATTTTTAGCGGCGGCAGGTTGGGTAAATGTTTTTCCCCTGCGATTATAGATAAAGCCGGCGGGTTTGACCAAACTTTGCCCCCGGTCTGTGGCTGCATTATACCCCGGAAACCCCATTGAATACGAGTTGCGAATGACGAATTGCGAATGACGAGCGATGAAGGGCGACTGTAGGGGCGGGTCTTGCGCCCGCCCAAAAACCGGGCGACCGCGAGGGTCGCCCCTACGGTTTCACGATCTGCAAACGGTATCTTTGGGGTAAAAATTGATAAAATCAGCTCATTTGATTTTTGAATACTTTCATTTATTTGTTGATATTTTCAATTTATTTCCTAAATGACCTCATTTAGAATATAAATGAGGTCATTTAACAGTTAAATGAGGTGATTCAAGGATTAAATGGGCCGGATATATCTTTGAATCAGCTCATTCTTGGTTTGAATCGGGTTGAGCCGGAAATTGCAGGTTATTGCGGCGGCACGCCCCAGAATTGCACAGTTTGAGATTCAGTTTCCATCACCAGCACTTTGTTATCCGGGGTGAATGTGACGCTCGAAACCGGAGGAGTATCTAGCACTCGTAACCGGCGGCCGGTTTCGGCGTTCCAGAGAGCGATGGTGTCAAGAGTAGAAACCCACAGTTTACCATCAGGTGAATACCTGAGTTCGGACATTCCAGTGGGAGGAGTAACTTTCTTTTCGCCCAGAGGCTCACCTGTATGAGCATCCAGGATGGATAGCGTGTTATGGCCTTTTAGACCTCCCATGATGATTGTTTGCCCATCAGGCGAAAAGGCATACGCGCCCAACCCCAGATATTTAACTAACTCCCCGGTGTCTATCTGCCAAAGATTCAGGTTGCCGCCGGTTGATGACAGGAGACGGGTGTTATCCGGCGAGAAAGTCAATCCTTCGGTATGACGTATTGGTAGACCCAAAAGATATAACTTCTTGCCGGTCTGGACGCTGAACAATGATATTGCTGAGCTTTCGTTTCCGGCAGCCAACAACTGGCCATCGGGCGAAACAGCGACACTTCTGTCCGTTCCAAAGAGAGCAGGGAAAGTTCGTATCAATCTTCCATCAACTGCGTCCCAAATCCAGGCTTTATTTGATTGTTCTTCCCCTGAGACCAACGTGCTTCCGTCAGTGGAAATAGCCAAATTCGTTACATCGCTAGTGTGTCCCGACAGAATATTAACTACTCGCCCGGAAGCGATGTCCCACTGATGGATGTTGCCATCAGAGTGACCAGTAAAGATAGTGCCATCCGTTCCCACAGCCAGATCAAGTGCTCCATTGGCATATCCATCCAACTCATTCAATAGTGTTCCGTTTTTGACATCCCACAGCCGGGGACGAGATCGCCTTTCTACCGATGTCAGCGTTGTGCCATCGGACGAGAACTGTAAGTCATTTATTCTGCCAGTATCGGCAATGGTCTGTACTTGTTGGCCATTGGTCACATCCCAGACCCAGATATTGTTTTCCATTGTACTCGCGGCCAGGTGTCTACTATCTGACGAGAAGGCCACTCTCCCCGCCCCCATCAGAGTATGCTGTACGCTGCTTGTTTCCAGATTATATAATTCAATGGTTCCGTTAGTGGCGGTAGAGGCCAGCAGCGTCCCATCCGGCGAGAAGCTCAAGGTGACGACATCACTTTCAACATTGTCCCGTTGTCCCGGTAGCAGTTGTACTATCTCTTCACTGTCCACATCCCACAGCCGGATCGTGTTGTTGTCCTTCGGTCCGGTCGATGCCAATAAAGTTCCGTTCGGAGAAAAAGCAATGGCTCTGGCAATGAAATCCGGCTCGGAATTTTGGCCCAAGGTTTTGAGCAACTGCCCGCTCTCTATTTCCCAAATACCAATTTGCCCATCCTCCAAGGCCGAGGCTACGGTTTGTCCGTCTGGGGAAATAGCTGCATTCCACAATCGCCGTACCCCTACCTGCCAACTTCCTAGCAGTTCCCCAGTGGCTGCATTCCAGCGGATAATGGAGTTACCTCCCCAATCGTAAGGGGTATCTAACACTGCGGTGATCGTTTCATTGTCCGGTACGAAAGTCATTGCCACGGGTTCATCTTTGGTCAGGATGAAACGCAAAAATTCCTGTGTGTCGGCCTCGTACAACCAGATACCGACGGTAGAACCTAGAGCCAAAAAGCGACCATCAGGACTGTATGAGACCTTAATAGCGTTCCCTTGCCCCCACATCGCCAATTGCCGGATGCGGTCAACATTGTCCGGGGTAATCGGCTCGGCGGGCAGGGGGATGGGTGTGCCCATCAGCACGGGCAGGGACGGGGTGGCGGTCGGCGTGGGCGAGGCGGCGGGGGTCGCGGTTGGAGTGAGTCCGCCGGCAAAGGCGGTTACGGCAATAACGGCAAGCAGCAGCAACAGCCAGTGTTTTCCGCGCATAGGGTCAGTTCCTTTGATAATCACGAATGACGAATGGCGAATAAAAATTCGTCGCTCGTAGTTCGTCACTCGTCATTCGTAATTCGTAGTTGGGTGGCCCAATCATACCATCGAACAGGCGAATTTGCGAATGGCGAATTTTCATCGGGTGGGCCTTCGCCGGGCCTTGAAAAAACCAGAACACGAATTTCACGAATAGAACGAATGGAGCGAATTTTACAAAACTATTCGCGCCATTCGGCCCATTCGCGTTGAGGGTTTGCGCCCGGCAACCCCAACACGGATGAAACAACCGGTTGCTCCTGCCGAATTAACCGGTAAATTTGAAAAAGGCGAGGAGTGACCCCATAATCAGGCGGGGTGGCGTTCGGTATTGTGGCGCGGCCCAATTTATACATAAAAAAGGATAAAGAATTATGAGTTACTCCCAAATTCGCCAACACGTTCTGGAAGTTGTGCAAAAAGCCGTAGCTACCGGCCTGGTGCGGTTATCTGCCGGCAACTTTAGCATGCGCACCGAAGATGGTTATGTAGCCATCACGCCATCGGGCATTAAGTACGATAAATTAACCGCCGACCAGATTGCCATTGTGGACCTCGACGGTAATCATATTGACGGCCCCTGCAAAGCGTCATCCGAAACCCCGATGCACACCGCCATTTTGCGTAGCCTGCCGCAGGTGGGCGCGGTGTGCCACACCCATTCGCCTTACGCCATGACCTTTGCCGTGGCCAACCGGGAAATCCCGCTGATTAATGTGGAGATGCTGGTAGTGGGCGCGCCCATCCCGGTGGCCAAATGGGCCAGTCCCGGCAGCGTTAAAGGCGGGGAGGTAACGGTGGATATCTTTAAGGCGCGGCCCGAATTAAAGGTGATGCTGTTAAAAAATCACGGGCTGGTGTCAATTGGCCAAAACCTGGATCAAGCCTTTGAATACGCCTACGATGCCGAAATTGCCGCCCAGGTGTATTACCAGGCGCTTCAGGTGGGACAACCCATTGTTTTAACCCCGGCGCAGGCGCAGGAAGTGTTTGATATCTACCGGAAAAAATAGCCTGGCTGTAGTTGGGCGATTAATAAAAACAGGGGATGAACATCATCCCCTGTTTTTGGCGGCCCGGCCCTGAATTTTAGCCAAAGCGATAGCCCACGCCCCATTCGTTGTGGATGAGGGTGGGGTTGGCCGGGTCCTTTTCCAGTTTGCGGCGCAGGTAGCTAATGTACAGCCGCAGGTAATCAATTTCGCCCACGTATTCCGATCCCCACACTTCGGTGAGTAAAAATTCGTGGGGCAGCACGCGCCCTTTGTACTTCATCAATACGGACAAAAGTTTAAACTCGGTGGGGCTTAAATCAACCCGGTTGCCGTCGAGCGTAACCTCGTACTTGTCCGTGTCAACCACCAGGCCGCCCTGGCTGAGAATTGGCTCTGCTTTTTTGCCACCGTTGCTATCGGAGCGGGATACGCGCCGCAACACCGCCCGAATCCGCGCCGCCAGTTCATCGGCGGTGATGGGTTTGACCAAATAATCATCGGCTCCCAGGTTTAGCCCTTTGATCACTTCTTCTTGCGACCCCAGCGCGGTGAGCATAATAATCGGCACGTCGGTCATTTCACGGAAGCGTTTGCAGGTTTGCCAGCCGTCCATATCGGGCATCATCACATCCAGCACAATTACATCCGGGCGAAACCCGTAAGCTCTTTTCAGGCCGTCAATGCCGTTATTGGCCGTTTCTATTTCAAATTTCATTTTGGTGAGCATCAACTTGATGAGTTCACTCAAATCCAGATCATCATCAATGAAAAGTACTTTGGGCTTCACTGTTGGTCTCCGTGAGGCAATTCTTACCGGCAATTTGGTAACTACCTAGGAGTGTACCAAATTTCCGGCGGTTTGCATAGTATAAGTTATAAAGAAATTATAATACAATTCTAACTTTTTTCTAATTATGTTTATACAGCTTTTTCATTAAGTATTGGTACACTCCTGATGATTATTTGTTATAACTATTGTAGTTATTGTGATGAGGCTGGTGTGGCCCCAAAGTGTATCCTCATTGTTGAACCTGATGTTACGTTGCTTCAGACTGTCGCCGAGCAAATATTAGAACCCCAGGGGTACAAGCTGCTCAAGGCCCAAAACCAGGAAGAAGGCCTTAGTTTGTTGCGGGCGGTGACGCCGGATTTGTTGTTGTTGCATTTGCCCCTTGGCGCGGTTTCCTCGTTTTTAACCCGCACGGTGAAATTTGGCGGAATCATCCCGGTGATTGTGGTGGTTGAGCAAACATCGGCTCAGATTACAGTGGAGTTGTTAAAACTGGGAGTGCGAGATTATGTGGTGTGGCCCGAAGTGCCAGAAGATGTGCTGCACGCGGTAGACCGGGTGCTGGCGCAATCGCCGGGGCCGCAAGCTGCGGCCAATAAATCGGCTTTAAAATTTGAGTTTGCGGATATGGCGTCGCATTTGCTGCGCAACCCGCTGCATATTATTCAAACCTCTATCCGTTGTTTACAAACGCTGGATTTAACTCCACCGGAGCAGCAAAATCTGCTGGATAAAATGTGGAAACAAAGCCAGCGCCTCACCGATTTTACCAACGAATTGCTCCGAATGCTTCGGTTGGAAACAGAAGGCGTCAGTATTAATACTAACCCCGTGCAATTGTTACCGTTGGTTAAGCAAATTTTTGATCTGGTTCAACACGAAAAGCCCAATCTCGCCTTTTCGCTGACCGCTGCCGAAAACCTGCCGCCGGTAGCCGCCGACAAGTTAAAGGTAGAAATGGTGGTGTTTAACCTGCTGCTGGGCGCGATTCGGCGCTGCGGGGTTGGCAGCCAAATTTCGGTGGCGCTGGTGGCCGATACCCTCGAGGTGCAAGTGGTGGTTAGAGATAACGGTAAGCCCATTCCGGTGCAACCGCTGGAACAGGTGTTTGAAACCTATTACCCGGTTGGCCTGTCGCAAATGAACATCCCTTCTAATTATCACCTGGGGTTATACACCACCAAGCGCCTGGTAGAATTACAACATGGCCGGGTTTGGGCGCGTCGAGATGAAGAAGCTTCGGAATTTGGTTTTGCTCTGCCGGTGTGGGAGGTGAAGAATGACCAAAATATTGCTGGTTGATGACGGCGCAGCGCAACTGCACATCCTAAAAACCGCCCTTGAAGAAGATGATTATTCCGTTCTCACCGCCGACGATGGGCAATCGAGCCTGAAAATCACCTGGAACGAATCGCCCGAAATGGTGATTTTGAATTTGCTACTGCCCAACGGCTACGAAACGTGCCGCCGGATGCGCGAATTGGGCGTGCCGTTTATTTTAGTTACCAGCCCGCAGCACGATGAGCAGCGCGTGATCAAAGCCCTGGAAATGGGCGCCGACGATTACCTGCGTTACCCGCTCGAAGTGCCTATTTTGCTGGCCAAAATCCGCACGCTGATGCGGCGCAACCGCCAGCAACTTTCAACCGGCTCAATTTATAACGATGGCCATTTGCTAATTGACCTGGACTCCCGCAGAGTAAAAGTGGGCAACGAACTGGTCAAACTCACTCCCACCGAGTTCAGGCTCCTTTCGATTTTACTGCGCCAGGTGGGGCGCGTTGTCACCCACGAAGAGCTAATCAAAGAAATTTGGGGCACCGAAAAAGGCACCAGTTTGGGGTCGTTAAAGTTGTATATTTACTACCTGCGGCAAAAAATTGAGGATTCGCCCAAAAAGCCCCGGTACCTGCTGGCCGAATGGGGCGTTGGCTACCGGTTTAGAGAAGAACTGCACAGCAAAGCGGCGTAACAAGACTACCCGTAAACTTCGGTTTGGCCAGCAAAGCCTCCCAGAATACCCCCGCCAAAACTAAATCATAAAACGCAGCCGGGCCATATAATCGCCCAACTCCTTGAGTTTGCGGGCGCTGGTTTCATCACCGCGCGCCTTAAAATGCTCAACCATGCCCTCCAGTTCGGCAAAAAATACCCCGTCGCACGCGCTAATGTTATCGCTGATAATGGTTTGTAGCTCATGTTTATCTTTGGCCTGCGCGATCTTTTTTAATAACGCCTGGGCCTGTTGATGAGTCATATTTCCGGCAGAAGTCATGCTGTCCTCCGTTGATAAACGCCGCCGGCGGCGGCAATCCCGGTTGAAATAATAGCACGGCCCCGGTAACGCAACAAATGTTCGGAATTAATTGACAACCTCCGGCGGATTATTGATAATGATAAACGAAGGTGAGTCAATGCTAGAACAATGGTTAAAACGCGGCCCCAGCCAAACCGTGGCATTTGTGCCCCGGCCCGAAGCCAATCTGCTGGCCGAAACAATGATTGCCCTGGCCAATACCGATGGCGGCGTTATTTTGCTGGGCGTAGACCCGCAGGGCAAAGTGATGGATTACCTCACCGATGACGGCGTTGAGGCCGAACTGGTGCGGGCTATGGCCCTGTGCCGTCCGCCGGTTGTGACCGAGTGGGAGCAGTACGAGCACCGTACCGGCGTGGTGGTGGCCCTTAAGGTTGCCCGCAGCCCCGAACTGCACGCGCTGGCCGATGGCCGGGTGTTAACCCGTGTGGGCGCGGTGAACAAACCGCCCAGCGGCGAGGTTATCCGGCATTTGGCCGCTACCAAATCCAGCGGCGATTTTGAAGCCGAGGCCGTGGCCGGCGCCACGCTGGTTGATCTGGATAAAGCCACCCTCGATGAATATTTGCGGTTGCGGCAAGAGCGGGGCGGGCGACCGCTCAAAGGCACGCTCACCGATCACCTGGTAGAAATTGGGGCCATGCTCGAAGATGGCACGCCCACCGTGGCCGGGCTGCTGCTGTTTGGCAAGCATCCGCAGGCGTTTTTGCCCCAGAGCGGCATCATTTTTGTAAAATTTCTGGGCAAAGAGGCGCGCGGGCGCGACGGGCTGGCCGGTTATGGCCGTCGGGTTGAAATTGAAGGGCCGCTGGCCCGCATGGTGGAGCGGGCCTGGAACATCACCGCCGAAGAAATGCAGGTTGAGGCCGTGGTGCAGGGCTTGCGCCGCAAAGAGCTGCCCGAATACCCGCCCTTTGCCGTGCGCGAGGCGCTGGTGAACGCTGTGTGCCACCGCGATTACCGCATGACCGGGCGGCGGGTAGAAATCCGCATGTACACCGACCGGCTGGAAGTCATCAGCCCCGGCGGGTTGCCGGGCTACATCACCCTGGATAACATTGTTGATGAGCACTTTTCGCGGAACCCGCGCCTGGTGGCGGGCCTGTTTCAGTGGGGCTACATTGAGGAACTGGGGCTGGGCATTGACCGGATGATTGAGGAAATGCTGGAGCACGGCCACACCGCACCCAGTTTTGAGGCCAAACCCTACGCCTTTACGGTGCGGCTGCACAACATCCGCGAGCGCCGCCCCGTTTATCAGCGCTGGCCCACCAACATGAACGAGCGCCAGTTAAAGGCCATGAATTACCTGGAAATTAATGGCCGCATTACCAACGGCGATTACCACCAGCTTTGCGCCGAGGTAAACCCCGAAACGCTCCGGCTTGACCTGGCCGATTTGGTAGATAAGGGGCTGTTGCTAAAAATCGGTGAAAAGCGCGGCACGTATTATATTTTGAAGTAACCCCGCCCCGCCCGACTCCCCGGCGTGGCAAAACGATTCCTGAAGGCAAAAAACTCAATGCGAATGGCGCGAATGAACGAATAGCGCGAATAAAATTCGCTGATTCGCCATTCGCCGGTTTGCCGCACTCGCGTTATGGTTCCGGGTCGTGGAATGGCGGTTCCGGGACGTGGAATTGTCATTCCGGCGCGTGGAATTGTGGTTCCGGGACGTTGAATTGTCGTTCCGGGGCGTGGAATGGCGGTTCCGGCACGTGGAATTATCGTTCCGGCGCGTGGAATTGTCGTTCCGGGGCGTGGAATATGGTTCCGGGATGTGGAATTATGGTTCCGGGATGTGGAATGGCGGTTCCGGCGCGTAAACCTTACTTCTGCTCCGGTTCCGCAGCCGGCGGAGAATCGTTTGTAATGGGGTGGGGCGCAAATTGCCGGCAGCCGCACCAGGGGCAATAATACCACCGGTTGAGCGGGGCATCGCCGATGCTCCACCATTTGGCGCACCGGCTGCATTGAAAGTGGGCCAGTTTTTCAACTGAAATTTTAAGTTCCATGGTCGTTTGTTGCCGGCTGTTCCGGTTTTGGGCCGGAGTGACGCACTTCGCGGTCAATCTTGCCATCGAGCATGTAAATTACGCGGTCGGCAAACTCAGCCATGCGCGGGTCGTGGGTGACAAAGATGACGGTTTTTTGCTGTTCCTGGTTAAGCCGGCGCACCAGCCGCATCACCTCAAAGCCGGTTTCCGAGTCGAGGTCGCCGGTCATTTCATCGCCAATGATAATGGGCGGGTCGTTGGCCAGGGCGCGGGCAATGGCCACCCGCTGTTGCTGCCCGCCGGATAGCTCGCTGGGGTAGTGGTCCATCCGGTCGGCCAGCCCCACCTGTTCCAGCAGCAGCGTGGTGCGGGCCTTGCGCTCGCGGCGGCGAAACGCGCCGGAGAGCACCATCGGCGCTTCTACGTTTTCAAAGGCGGTAAAATTGCTGAGCAGGTTAAAGGTTTGGAACACGTAGCCCAGTTTGCGCAGCCGCAGCCGGGCCAGTTGCTCCTCTTTCATGGCCACCACGTTCTCGCCATCAATGGTAATATGCCCCCGGCCTGGCTCATCGAGGCCGCCCAGCAGGTTGAGCAGCGTGGTTTTACCGGAGCCGCTCGGCCCCATTAAACACAGCATTTCACCCCGCGCCACGGTAATGCTGACGCCGCGCAGGGCGGGCACGGCCTCTTTGCCCATTAAATAGCTTTTGTGCAGGTTGTCTACCTGGATAATGGCGTCTGTCATGGTGAGAATTGTAGCTTATTCGGTTAGGCCGTCAATTGGCTGGTCGTTGGCAATGGCCTGGTAAAGCTGGCGGGTGGCCGGGGTGGGGCTTTCGCCAAACAACTCCTCAAACAGGGTCAGGCAATCGCGGTAAACCTTGAGCGCCTGCCCCTTTTCGCCGTGGTAATAGTAAAACCGCATCAACCGGCGATGAACGCTTTCCAGCAGCGGGTCTTTGGCCAGCGCGGCCTGGCAGGCTTCGATGGCCGGGGCGTACCGGCCCTGCCGGGCGCAGGCATCGGCCAGCAGGGTGAGCAACTGGCAATAATCGGCGGTCACTTCGCGCCGAATATCAATGGCCCAATCCACGTAGCGGTCTTCGGCCAAAAAATCGCCGTGGTACAGGGCGCGGCCTTTTTCCAGTTCGATCACGGCCTCGGCCCAGCGCTCTTGCCCGGCCAGTTGCTTGCCCAGGCGCAACTGCTCACGGAAGCTGAGCAAATCCCATGACACGGTTTCGCCAATATCAAAGTAGTAGCCGTTGGCGCAGCGCAGAATAAAGTTTGAGTCGCGCGGCTCGATGTCCGGTTCCAGGGTGCGGCGGGCGTTGCTAATGAGCGGCAGCAGTTTTTTGCGGCCACTCTCCTCGTCGGCGTCGGGCCACAGCCGGGTAATCAGTTCGTCGGCGGCCACGGCCCGCTCGCCGCTAACGCGCCGCACCAGCAACAGTTTGACCACCTGCTCGGCCTGCGGGCGCTCCCACACGCCAATGGCCTGCCCATCGCGCCAAATTTGAAAGCGGCCCAGCGTTTGCAGCCGCAAACCGGGCGCGCGCGAGGCCTGTTTAACGGCATCCAGAATAAGCTGCGGCGCAAAGTTCTTTTTTTCCACAAAGCCGATGACCGGGTATTGGGTGAGCAGGTCGGCCACGTCGGTGGGGGTGGCCCGCCCGCTCAGGATGAGCACTTTGGTTTGGGGATGGCGCTCTACCAAATAATCAAGCAGCAGCCAGCCTTCGGTGGAGCGGAGCGGCAAATTGGCCTGTTGCAGCTTTAAATCCAGAATGACCAGGTGAAAACCCTCGCGGTCCAACTCGGCCAGGGCTTGCTGGGCGGTGGCGGCCACCCGCCAAAAATAGCCGGCCTCGTTGAGCGCGGCGGCCACAATGCCCTGCCAATCGGCCCGGTTTTCTACCAGCAGCACGCGCGGGCGGCCCAGCGCGTGTTGCGGCGGAGCCGGCAGGGGCGGCGGCGTTGATGGCGCTGCCGGCGCTTGCGCCGGAACGGCATCGGAGTTTTTTTGGCCCACCAGGTCATCAACCAATTGATTAAACTGCCGCGAATCCCATTTTTCTTTGAACAACACCGGCGCGCCGGGATAAAGTTGTTTGAGCGTAATTTCCATATCGTGGGTGAGCGAGCCGGTGAGGATGATGACCGGCAGTTCCGGCTGCGTGTCGCGGATTTTTTGCACCACGCTCAGGCCGTCGCGGTTAAAGCGGTTGGCCATATCCAGCACCGGGTCTACCACGGCCAGGTTGAACAACTCGCCGGTGAGCGCGGCCACGGCTTCCGGGTAGGCCATAGCCGACCGGGTGCGGTAGCCGTGCTGGGTAAGGGTGGTGCATAAAATATCTTGCCAATCGGCCCGGTCTTCAACCACCAGAATATTTTTCATGGGATAGCGCCTTTCATTCGCGGTATTCGCGTTAAAAACTGTCAGATAATTCCCGTAGGGGCAACCCTTGCGGTTGCCCGCACGTCATTAATTGGGCAGCGCCGGCAGCGTTACGGTAAAGGTAGTGCCGGCGGGCGTGCTCACAAAATCAATCTGGCCGTTAATCTGGTGCACAAAGGTTTCTACCAGCCACAGGCCAATGCCCAAACTGCCGTCTTTGCCCGACACGCCCGGATTAAATACCCGCTCCTGCAATTCCGGGGGGATGCCGGGGCCGTTATCGGCCACCGCAATTTTTACGCTGCCGGCAGCGGCGCGGCTAGAAAGCACAATCTCGCCGCCAGTGGTAGCCATCGCCTGGATGGCGTTGGAAACAAGGTTGTGAAACACGGCTTCCAGCCGCTCGCAGTTGGCGTTAACTTGCGGTATATCCGGCTGGTAATCTTCGCGCAGCCGCACGTTATCGGGCCACCAGCAGCTTTGCACGGCGGCAGCCAGGCAGGTGTGCACGTTAATCGGCGCGGATTCAACCTGCTCCAGCGGGCCGGTCATGGTGCTCATTAATTTGAGCGCCTCTTCGGTGTTTTGCCGGATTTGGGTGATGGCCTTGTGGTATTTGGCCAGCGGGTCGGCGGGCATGTCGTCGGCGGCGTATTGCAGGGTTAGCGCCCAGGCCCGGATAGCGCCGACCACGTTGTTCATGGTGTGGGCCATATCCAGAATGATGGCGGCCATTGCGCCGCGCGTTTCGGCGGCTACCCGGCGCTGCTGCTCGGTGGCCAGGCGCTGGTAGGCCTGCACCCGCTCGTCAAACAGCCGGGCGTTGTGCAGGGCAATGGCCGCCCACTTGCTCAGTTCTACCAGCAGCGATTGGTGGTAGGTGGTAAATTGCTGCCCGCCGGTGCGGTTGAGCACCTCAACCACGCCAATCACCCGGCCTTCTACCTTGAGCGGCACGCACAAAATGGAATCGGCCTGGTAGCCGGTATCAATGGCAATCTGGCGCAGGTGGCGCGGGTCGCTGAGGGTGTTGTTTACCAGCGCCGGGCTATCGTGGGTGGCTACCCAGCCGGCAATGCCCTGCCACGGCGCGGGCAGGCGAATGTTGGCGTCGCCTTTGGTGGTGTAGCGCAACACCAGTTCGTGGGTGGCGTCATCAATTAAAAACACCGAGGTCAGTTCGGTTTGCAACAGGGTGTTGACCCCTTCGATAATCACTTTGAGCACGTGGTCTTTATCCAGGCTGCGGGTGAGCAGGCTGCCAATCTCGTTGAGGTATTTTAAGTGGATGGTTTGGGCCTGCACCTGCCGGTAGTGGATGGCGTTTTGCGCCGCCAGCCCCACAATCCGGGCGATACCGCACAGCAGGCTGGTTTCTTCCGGGCTAAAGGCGTGCGGTTGAGTGTTAACCACCGCCAGCCCGCCGCTGCTAACGCCGCCCACTTTGATGGGAGCCATAGCCAGCGCCGCCACGCCGGCGGCGGCCAACTCGGTTACGCCGGGCAAAACGGCGGTGTGCGCCGTGTCCAACAGCAGCAGATCGCCGGTAAAGAACTGGTTAATGTTCTGGCTGAGCAGCCAACTGGCTAACCCGGCCAACGCCTGCGTTTGTTGCGCTTTTCTGGCCTCGTCGGGGGCCAGTTCCGGTGAAAATTGCACCGAGATGATGTTGGAGTTGGCTTGGTCGTGGTTAAGCAGCACCGCCCCGGCTTTGGCTTTGAGCGCCGCCAACACCTGGGCCAGCCCTTCATCCAGAATGGTGTTTAAATCCAGAGTGCTGCTCAGGTTTAAGGCGATATTGTTGAGGGCGCGTAATTGCCGGGCCTGGCGCGCTTCCTGAAACAGGCGGGCGTTTTCAATGGCGATGGCCGCCGAAGCCGCAAAAGCCGAAAGCAGGGCGATATCGCTTTTGTTAAAGCCCGCGCCGCCCTGTTTGTTAAGGGCTTCGAGCACGCCCACCGTCCGGTTATCAATTTGCAGCGGCACGCACAGCAACGATTGGGTAACAAAGCCGGTTTCCACCTCGCCAAACCAGCGGGGGTCGCGGTTAACTTCGTTTAAATACAACGCCTGCCCGTGGCGCATAACCCAGCCGGCCACGCCCTGATCCGGCCTGAGCCGGGTGGGGATGCTCAACCGCCGGCCATTTTGCACCGAGGTGGAAAAAACCAGGTCGCCGGTGGCTTCATCCAGCAGCAACACGGAGCTGGCCTCTACGGCCAAAATGCGGCTAACTTCGGCGGCAATCCGGGTAAGCACCTCGTTTAAATCCAGCACTTTAACCACGCTACGGCTGAGTTCGTTGAGCAAGGTTAGCTCTTCGATTTGCCGCCGGTGCTGCCTGGCCCGGTTAATAGCCAGCGCCGCCTGGTTGGCAAAGGCGTTGAGGTAATCCAGTTCGTCCGGGCCAAAGGCGGCCTTGCGCGGATGGTCAATGTACAGCAGGCCCACCTGTTTGGATTCGGCTTTGAGCGGCACCGCCAGCACCGAGCGCACCTGCTTGAATTGCAGGGTGTCAAAGGCTTTGCCCTCGTAGCGGGCGTCGGAGGGCAAATCTACTACCAGCCGGGTTTCGCCTTTTTTGAGCACATCGCCAATGACGGTGGTGCTTACAAATTTTTGAATGCGCTCCAAATCACTGATTTCCAGTTGATCACCGCGCACCACGGCCACGTTTTGCGGCGTGGTTTCATCGCCGTCATTGAGCAGCAGCAGGGCGCGCCGCCCGCCGGTTAAATTGAGCGCCCGGTCTACCACAAACTCCAGCATTTCGGGCAAATCATACACCGAGTTCATGCGCCGGATTAGCTCGTACAGGCTTTTCAGGCGTTCCAGCGTTAAATTTTGTTCCGGGTTGGCGGTTGCGCTCATTGAATATCCATTTCTAAGCCATCGTAAGCCACAATTACGTCGCAGCCGGCATATTGGGGCTGGCGGCGCATTAAATAGGCTTCGGCTTGCTCTTTGCCGCTCCACACTTTGTCGTCGCTGCTGGTGGGATCGTGATGAAACAGGGCCAGCCGCTTTACCTGCGCCCGGTAAGCCAGTTCGGCGCCCATCATGGGGGTGCTGTGGCCCCAATCGGGCTTGTCGAGCGCCTCGGTGAGGTTGTATTGCGCGTCAAAAATCAGCAGGTCGGCCTGCCGAAAAAACTCCACAAACGCCTCGGTGCTGGCGGGGTCAACCCGTTTGTACTCCGAGTCGGTGGCGCAGACCACGCTGGCGTTATCGGCCTGGATGCGGTAGGCGTAGGTTTCGCCGGGGTGCGATACCCGCATGGGCTGCACCCGGAAATTGCCAATTTGATGCCAGGTATCGGGCGCAAGCCGGTTAAATTCCAGGCCGGCGCTCATGTAGGCCACCGGCACCGGAAAAAACTCCTCGCTTTGCTGGCGGATCAGCCGGTCGGCCAGGTTGGCAAAGGGGCTGTGAAAGGTAAAGCGGTTGCCGGCAATAAAAGCCGGGCTAAAAAACGGCCAACCCTGAATGTGATCCCAGTGGGTGTGGGTAATCAAAATATCGGCGTGTTGGCCGCCCTGGGCAAAGCCCTGTTCCAGCATGTCAAGCCCCAGCAGGCGCAGGCCGGAGCCGGCATCAATGATGAGCCGTTGACCGCCGGCCTGCAACTCGATGCAGGGCGTGTTGCCGCCCATTGTCCCCTGAATGGTGAAGGGCAGCCGTTCCAGGTAGTGGTTGAGCACCGCCGGGTCGGTGAGGTTGAGGCCGGCAGCGCCTTCGAGCGCCAGCCGGATTTTTTGCTTGATTTGCCGGGCCGAAATACCGGTGGGGATTGAGCCACGGGTGCCCCAAAATTTAACGCGCATGGTTACACCTGCCAGGTTGATGAGTGTAATTTATGGGGATAGTATACCCCCGCGACATTGCAAAAACCTTGCAATCGGCGCTGCTGCGGGCAATTGGGCCAAACTAATCTCCGGCCACAACCAGAGATTAAAATAGTAACATACCCGCCGCAGATATTTCAATAGGTTATTTTACCTGCCAAACTGGCCTCGCACTTGTTCTGCCGGATATTTGGCGTTATTTTTGGCCAGTTTATCAAAAATGATGGCGGTCACGTCAAAATCCAGCACATCGGCCAGGCTAAAACAGTAAATCAGCACGTCGGCCAATTCTTCGGCCACGGCCTGCCGCGCTCCGGCCCCGGTTTGAACCAGTTGATTGGCCTGCTCAACGGTGAGCCACTGAAAATGCTCCATCAACTCCGCCGCCTCAATGGCAATGGACATGCTCAGGTTTTTAGGCGAGTGAAACTGCCGCCAGTCGCGGGCGTCTCTAAATTGGCAAATGGCGGTTTGAATTTGGGTTAATTGATCGGTCATAGGGTTCCCCCGGTTATAAATTTACCTAAATTTTAGTAAGTTGCGCCGCAATTTCAAAAATCGGCTTTTTCTCCCGGTTTTTGAGCCTGCCCCGGCGACCGGCGTTTGTTACACTGAAAATGGTAACGAATATTTTTTTAAGGAGAAAATTTATGAGCACCTGGCTCGACAAAAATCGGGGCGTTATTTTTGGCTTACTGGCGGCGGCAGCGGTGGCCGGAACCGGCTTTTTCTACTTCAGGCAGCCGGCGGCCCCGCCGCCCATCGAAGTGGATACCGCGCCGGCCACGGCCACAACCGCGCCCACGCCGCTGCCGCCTCCCACGGCAACAGCTACGCCCGCCCCGGTGCGGGTGTATATTACCGGCGCGGTGGCGCACGAGGATGTTTATATTTTACCGGCGGGCAGTATTATCAAAGAACTGGTGCAGGCCGCCGGCGGCTTTACCGCCGAAGCCGATTACACCCGCATTAACCTGGCGCTGGAATTAAAAGACCAGCAGCAAATCCATGTGCCGCGCCGCAACGAGGCCAACCCGCCGCCGCCGGTGCAGGGCGGAGCCTCGCCCACCGCCGTTGCCGCCGGAGACGCCCCGGCCAACTCGCCCGCCGCCGCAAGCGGGCCAATCAACTTAAACACCGCCACCGCCGAGCAACTCGATAGCCTGCCCGGAGTTGGCCCGGCCATAGCCAAACGCATCATTGCCTACCGCGAAACCACCGGCAAATTCACCTCGTGCGAAGAAATCAAGCAGGTGTCGGGCATTGGCGAAGCCACGTTTGCTAAAATAAAAGACCTGATAACCGTGCAATGATTAGCTCGCCGCCTGTATTTATGTTACAATCCCGGTTACAAACAACTTGGGCGGTGCATCCGATGGAAAACGTAAACAAAGTTTACCTGACCTGGTACGATGTGGATAAGTTAATCAGCGAGTTGATTCCCCGGTTGATGGCCTACAATTATGATATTGTGCTGGCCATTACTCGCGGCGGTATTGTCCCGGCGGCTATTATTGCCGAGCGGCTGCAAATTGCGCAGGTGTTGGTGGCTTCGGTGGATTTTTACGAGGACGAAGAAGCCGACCTGGATTGGCCCGTGTTTATGCAGTTCCCGGAAGATAGTTCGCTGCGGGGCAAGCAAATCCTCATTGTGGATGATATTTGGGACCGGGGCAAAGAGGTGGTTAACGTTACCGAGCGGGTAAAACAGGCCAACGGGCGGCCCTATTCGGCGGTAATCCACTACAAATCGCACCGGTCGCGCTTTCCCGATCAATCGCCCGATTTTTACGCCGCCGAAACCACGGACTGGGTAATCTATCCTTGGGAAGTGGACCGCGGCGCGTTGGGCATGTAACAGGTGCGCGGATGCGATTTTTAGTCACCGGCGGGGCCGGTTTTATCGGTGCGGCGTTATCAAATTATCTGGCGCGGCAGGGCCACAGCGTGCGGGTGCTCGATGATTTGAGCGCCGGTGATGCCGCCCGGCTGGATGCCGCCGTCAATTTTACGCGCGGCGATGTGGAAGACAAGCCCAAAGTGTGGCGGCTGCTCAACAAAATTGATTGCGTGTATCACCTGGCGGCGCGGGTATCGGTGCCGGAATCAGCGTTGTATCCCAAGGAGTACAACCGCGCCAACGTGAGCGGCACCGTGGCCATTATGGAAGCCATGCGCGATGCCGGCATTAAACGGGTAGTGCTGGCGTCATCGGGGGCGGTGTACGGCGAGCAAAACATAGCGCAGGTGCACGAGAGCCTGCTGCCACACCCGGCTTCGCCTTACGCCGCCAGCAAACTGGCCGCCGAAAGCTACGTGCGCACCATTGGCGAAATGTGGAACATCGAAACGGTGGCGTTGCGTGTTTTTAACGCCTACGGGCCGGGCCAGCCTTTGCCGCCTTCCTATCCGCCGGTTATCCCCCAGTTCTTGCGCCAAATTTCAGAAAACGGCTCGCTGGTGGTTTACGGCGATGGCAACCAAACCCGCGATTTTATTTATATTGATGATGTGGTGGCGGCGTTGGCGGCAGCGGCTACCGCCGGCGGCGTTAACCGGCAGGTGATTAATATTGGCACCGGCGAAGGCACCAGCATCCGGCAGCTTATCCAGGCGTTGGAGCAAGTTGCCGGGCGGCGCGCGCAGATAATTTTTAACCCGGCAGCGGCGGGCGGCGTGTCGGCGTTGGTGGCCAATCCCCAAAAAGCCCGCGAACTGCTGGGCTTTCAGGCCAAAACCACGCTGCTGGCGGGTTTGGCGCAACTCAAAGCCCGCGATCCCCAGTTTGCCGCCCGTTAATCCTCAATTTTTTCCCAACCGACAGCCATTAAATAGCCCCGCGCCCGTTCCGTTTTGGGGTAGCGGTTAACCAGCGCCCAAAATTTGGGGCCGTGGTTGGCTTCCAGTAAATGAGCCAGTTCGTGCACAATCACGTAATCACGCACAAAGGCGGGCATATTGGCCAGCCGGTGCGATAGCCGCAGCGTGCCATCGGTGGGGGTGCAACTGGCAAAGCGGCTTTTGTTTTGGTTAGTCACCCAGCCAATCGAAGCCCATTTGAGTTTACCTGCAAAATACAACCGGTTTAACTCTTGCGCCCGGCGCTGCAAAGCGGCATCATCCAGTTGGGATTTTTGTTGCTGCCGCTGCAATCGCGCCTGCAATTTTTCCACAATCGGCTGGAGTTCGGCGTTGTGCATGGCCGCCGGAGCCTGCACCACCACCACGCCGTCCACAATCCGGGCGCTGACCGTTTTTTTGCGTTTTGAACTGCGGATGATTTTTACGTCCAAAGCGTAACCTGCGATCATTAGAAAAATATCGCCGATTGATCGCCGGCGAGATTTTTAGTTATCCAATGGTATCCCAAGTTATCCCAAATTTGGGTTGGGATAAGTTATTCGGAGTATTTTTTCACCTGGCTGAATAGCTTCACGCATACTCATAATGTCGTTAGTATGCAATTACCCCGGCGTTCTGGCGGTAAAAAGCGGGATTACATTCCCCACACCTTGATGGTTTTGCCCCGGTGCGTCTCTTCCCGGCTGAACAGCTTTTCCTCCCAACTACGCTCTTCGCTGCGGTCAAAAATAACCAGATGCCCCACCCCGGTGCCGGTCCGATCCATATACGCCCACGTTTGCTCCAACCCCTGGGCAATGGTCTCGGCCAGGGTTTTGTGCAGCAGCTTCAGCTCAATCACCGTCCGCTGCTCGCCGCCGGGGTAAGGCCAGATCACCAGCAAATCCGTGCGGCGGCGACCCAGGCCGTACTCCCGCTCCACCCGGCCCCCGCCGTTGATAATCCGCTGCAAGAAGGCTTGCAGCAACAACTGCGGCCCGGCTTCTTTGTAGTCAAACCGCTCCACCCAGCTTTCGGAATGCTCCCGAAAGAACTCCTGAAAGTTGGCCAGCAGTTTGTCCATATCCAATTGACCATCGGCAGTGATGTACCATGCCGGTTGTTCAGAAATGGTCAACTGGGTGCTGTAAGTCAGTTCGCGGGGAATGACTTCCTGATAGATGGGGTTGGCAATGGCCAACTGTCCTTGATCTGTGCGGATCAACCCCAGGTCGCGGACATAGCCAATGTCATCGGTGGGGATCAGATCAGGGCTGGTAAGGCCGGCCAAAATAGGTTCCACCACCCGCCGCACCCGGTCTTCTTTGAGCTTGTCCACCAGTTGATCAAGATGGGTTTCCCGGCGCAGGACAATCCGGTCTTTGGCTTGAGCAATCATCTCAGCGGTGATAGACACAGCCCGGTCTCGGCCAGATTCCATTTCAAAGCAAACTTCGTAAGCCAGGGCATTGACCAGCCAGGGCTGCCCCTGGGTTAGATACCACACCTGTTCCACGGCTTCCGGCTCAAACACCTGCCCGGTCTCGACAGTGTGTTGGTGCAATAAATGTCCAACTTCTACTTGAGTGAAGTTTCCCAAACGTAGTGATTTGGCCTTGATGTTGAAGGCGCTGCCGCCGGTGATAATGGCCTTGTCCTGGCTGGAGTGGATGCGGTAGTCGCGCACATCGCGCACCCCGCACAGAATGACGCTTTGCGGAAACAGCGCCGGGCGCTTATCGTACCCGGCCCGCAGCTGCCGCAGCACCGAAATGAGCGTGTCGCCCACCAGCGCATCAATTTCGTCAATCAGCAGGATGAGCGGTTTGTTGTTCTTCTCTGACCACTGAGTCAATAATTCATTCAGGGCTGTGCCCGCGTTAAATCGCTCCGGGAGGGCGGCCAGAATCTGATGCGGCCTGACATCAGCCAGCATATCACGCGCCCGCCCCGCCAGTTCATTCAGGATAGCTTCCACCCCCTGACGCACGTCTTCTCTGGCATACTGCCCGACCTCAACGTTAAAATACAGGCAGGTATATTCATCACCTTGATTCAGGTATTCCATCAAGGCCAGCAAGGCCGACGTTTTGCCCGTCTGGCGGGGGGCGTGCAGCACAAAATATTTCTGCTGGTCGATGAGCGACAGAATATCGGCCAGGTTGAGCCGTTCCAGTGGCGGCAGGCAGTAGTGGCGATCACATTGAACCGGGCCGGCGGTATTGAAAAAGCGCATAGGCGTTTCCTTTGAATCAGGGTATGGGTATTGTATCACTGTTGGAGGGGATAACCAACTTGCGGGTTGGTGGGTTCTGTGGGTTTTGTGAGTTGAGGGAGTTGGGTTGGCCGGGCGGTTGCGGGCAACGGCCCGCCCCACCAGGCCGAGCATAGAGGATGATTAGACTCACCCAAAAGGATGATTATACCCACCTGCTACGGCCACCGGCTGCGTTACGCCCGGCTTTACGATAGCGCCATTGCCAGGGATTATGGCCGGGCGATGGGGATGGTGGAGGGGAGTTGATTTATTCCCCAAATTCTTGAGCCAGGACGTCTAAACATGGCTCTCCAGAGTGGGTACATCGTGCGTGGCGGTTTCCCAGATAATTTCTAATTGGATCGAAAAGTAAGCGTGAATCAGAATGTTACGAAAGGCCACTATATCCCGCCATTCGATGGTTGAGTAGCGGGTTTTGAGATTGCCCGATAACCGGGCGGCAGTTCACCGATAACGATGAGCTTTTGCACTACCGCACTCTGCGTTTTGCCGTCCTGATAAAATTGCGCCGGGTCCATCTCGGCAATAAACCCGGCAATGGCTTGAGCGGCGTCCACCATATCGGTCAAATACAGCCGATCAGACCGCATAAATGACCTCGGCGTCAGCCAGCACCGTTTGTTTAATGAGCGGTTTTAACCCGTCCCGAGTCACCAGGTCGATGGGGCGTTGGAAGAGTTCCGAGAGTTCTCGTTGGACGCGGGCAAAGGCCAGCAGGTCAATAGCAACCCCCGGCTCAAACTCAACCAGGACATCGACATCGCTGTTGGGGCCAAAATCATTACGCAGCACCGAACCGAACAGCGCCAACTGGCAAATGTGATGGCGGCGGCAGAAGGCCGCAATCTCAGCGGTGGGGATGGTCAGCGGGAGTTGTTGGGTTAGATCGCTCATTTTGTCCTCCGTAAGCTCAACGGTATCATAGCAGATTCTTGGCGAAGGCTCAAAATGGCAGTGGACGATGGGAGCGGTAGAAAATAGGCGATACCCCAGCAATATAATCCAAAATGGGTGGGTTTTTTGCACCGCCGCCAGCGAATGTATGGGGTGATTTGAACGGGCATTGCTGATTCCTTATAGTAGAATGAAGTGTATTCCACAACCCAACTTCTCAGCTACTGGTTTCGGTGGGGTGTTGACAACTTATTGAGGCACTTTGAAGATAAAAAGTCCTCCACGGGTACTTTTGTCTACTACATATACATAATCATCAATAACCGAGACAAGAACTGGCTGAGGTAATTCATAATATCCAACAGCTTTTGGCTTGGCGGGGTTTGAAATATCGACAACCTCAATGCCATACAGTGGGTCAGCAATAAAAGCATGATCTCCCTTCACTTTAACCATAGCAGCTGCACCAGATACGTCATATTCACCTATTGGCATAGGCTTGGTTGGCTTAGATATATCCAAAATTTTCAATCCCTGTCCGCTCGCAGCAAGATAAAGATAATCATCAACAATTTCCATGTTCTCGACAAAAGATGGTACCCCATCAAATGATGTTACCTCCACTGGTTGTGCCGGGCTAGAAATATCGAATATCCGCATCATCGTTTTTCTATCTGCTGAAGAATCGACGACATAAAGATAGTCATCTTTTATTGCCATAGCGTCACCAGACCCTTCAGGGTCAAAAAGCCTGACCCATCTAGGCTTGGTAACGTCTGAAATATCAATTACCAGAAAAAGACCATCATGATAGGTTGTTAGGTAAGCATAGTTGTCTTTCACCGCAACGCGCATTAAATTCTTTGAAGTGGGGTAGTACCCTACTTCAACAGGTCTATGAGGATTTGATACATCTATAATGCGCAAACTTTCACCAGAAATGTGATTATTTACAGAATATATATAGTTCCCTTTAACAGTTATATAATCACCCCCTGTTGGATTATCAAAGGAAATTTGAATAGGGGTTTCTGGCTTAGATACATCATAGACAATCAATTTTCCTTGAAAATATATATAAGCATGGTGATCAACAATCTCCAGACTCCGAACGGTATCCCAGTCTTGATAATGATTGATTTTCTCTAACTGTCGGCTACAAGCAGAAAGAGCTACAAGCAAAATACATGGCAAGATGACGTAATATAGCTGTTTCATAGCAATATTATGATCACTCCTTAATTGCCCAAGATTGTGTCAAGCTCACAAATTATTGCTTAGAAAACGTATTATCCGCGCCTCTGTTTCTGAATTGACAATGCCATCTGTTTGCATAATTGACTGATGACCGGTTCCATCGATAGGTTCATTAATAGCTCCCTCAATATAATCAACCCCATCAAGCGTAACAGCATCAAACCCATTAGAACCGTCAGGTATTTTTTCAGTAGCATATAGATTCAAAGTTCGAGTTGTGCGTGGAGGAAGATAAGATGGGGTAGAGCCATCCATCCAGCGCCCCCACTCCCGCACCTTATTGTTTAGCTGGATGTCCCTACATAGAAATAATCCTCCCCATGGGAAAAATAGGGCACTTACTAATACCTTTGTCCTCGACGAAGGCGTGTATGCTATACCATCAATGATAGGATCAATCAAAACAAGATTATCAACATAAACTCCCTCTCGATCAAGTTGATTAACTACCTCAAGAGCCGCTGCACCACCCCAACTATAACCAATCACCACAGTCCTTTCCGATTGAGATGTCTTTTTTATGTCCATTATTGCTTCTGTTTTACCTGCTTCATCATTATTGTATCTATGATAACCTGATGGAAGCCCTGTATTTATATTCGTTCCAAGCAAATTTTCTGTGGCTAATGTGCTGCACAGTTTATATATTGGCGCAGTTTCATCAAAAGTTTGAGAGGCAGGGGCACCTTGAAAGCAAAAACCCTCGTGCCCACTCGCATCCATCCGATTAACCACATTCCCCCGCACATACGCATACGGCGGCTCACTCTCCACCGCATCCCGGCTGAGAAAAGTGCCGGTTTCGGGCGCGTCCCCTCCGGGGAGGCTACGCTTCGCTCCGCACTACCACCTCGCCCGGAGGTGGAGGAGGTGCATGTCCCATACCATTCCCCCGTGTACCCCTAAGCACCGCGTCGCCTAATGCTGTTGCATAGGTTGGGGTACGTTCAGAATTTTTCTGCCTCGTCTGGCCTTCGCAATGATTGATTGTTGTGACAAAGAATGATAAAATGACTGCACTACTGGTAAGGATAAAAGAATTCTCTAATTGTGGCAAAGCCCACCCAACGCTTGGATGAGGTGAAAAATGACAGTGACAGTGGAAAGCTTAACTCCTAATACGGGACAACTTTTAATCAACATTCAGTTGTCGGTTACGGTTAATGTGACGGCCTTCAGCGCTCGTCAAAAAGTCACCGGCTTTGTGGCAGACGAAATTAGTACCAATATGCACGCCGCCGCCCCAACATTAATTGTGGGCGAGCGCGTCTGCTGGCGTGTTCCGGTAATATTGTCAATGCCACCCATTGGTGATCGGGGTGAAGTTGGCACCATTGATGTTGATGTAGAGACCGGACAACTGCAAATTGCGCCAAACATTATTCAGGAGATCGAACACCGTGCCGAATATCTTGCTACCCGTACCGCATGAACAACAACACCAGGATGCTGATTGTTTAGCCGCCTGTGCCGCAATGGCCTTAGCCTTTATTGACCTACATCCCGACTACAACCAACTGCTCAATCTGCTGCGGGTCAAACCTTATGGCACGTCAGGTCGCAATCTGGGGTACTTGGGGGCGTTGGGCGTAGAGGTCACTTATCGAGAAGGCAGTATTGACGAATTGGAAAGTTACTTACTTGATGGGGTACCGGTGATAGCGTTGGTTCGCACAGCCGATTTTTCCCATTGGAGTTACAGTACCGACCACGCGGTAGTTGTAGTTGGCTTCGATAAACAAACGATTTACATCAATGACCCAGCCTTTGAGACACATCCCATTGCAGTTCCGACGACAGAATTTGAGTTGGCCTGGATGGAGTTTGACTATCGATATGGTGTAATCGTCTCGAAAAATGGTTAACCAAAAACACAGATGGGGTTGATGTTCAGGGTGAAGTGAGAATCACTTCCAGTTATTCAACGGCGTCTCAACTTGAGGCGCTTTTTCATTACTGACCCCGGCTTATGGGTACACGGGGGAATGGTATGGGGGTTACATGCACCTCCTCCACCTCCGGGCGCGGTGGTAGTGCGGAGCGAAGCGTAGCCTCCCCGGAGGGGACGCGCCCGAAACCGGCACCTTCCTGAGCGTCGATCCGGTGGAGAGCGAGCCGGCGTATCAGTACGTGCGGGGGAATGTGGTGAATTGGACGGATGCGAGTGGGAATGCACCTAGCTGTGATGCTCCATCAAAATGTGGTTTAGCGCCATCAGGATGGAAATGGGAACAAATAGCTCTCAAAAATCCTAGTAGATCAGATAGGACGTTTGAACTTACACGTTATAGAACTGAAAATGAGCGCAATTATCCTATTGTATCAAGTGACGATGTTGTAGTATTGATTTTTGATAGGGGGCGGTATATTAGCATGTCCGAAAGTGATTACAATCGCCTTTCCTATAAACTACAGGGCCCTATACGGAAAATAAGACGAGATTTTTTTGATGCTATCACTGTGCAAGGTACGGCTAAAGTGTATCAGTACTCTGATGGAACTTATACTGACGATTACAAGGGTCTCCTTAGTTTTGATACCACAACTTCAAAAGTAGTTGGAGAGGCTAAATTTTATCGACCTGACGACCCAACTTGTGTTCCCACTGCAAACCTGGATTGTGCCGTAACTGCCAAAACGGGAGCTGTAATAGGTGGGGCTACAGCAGAAGAGGCTCCTGGCAATCTGGATAACTATAAAGATCGAGAAGATATGGGAATTGCGTTATATGCATCAAATGTTCCTCCTGGTGAAGAACCCCCTGGAACGCATGGCAAAGGAACGATGGTTTGTATTGAGGGTCTAACTGGTTCAATAGGTAAGAATAACTGGATTGTGCTAAACGATAAAGGGAAAGGCGTTGGAAAACCACCTCATCTGAGAGACCAAATAGATGTGTATAGTGGAATACAAGGAGAAGAGGAATTCAAACCAGCTAGTGGTTTCTCGTTGGTATGGAGATTGGTCAAAGAATAATCCTCTTCTATAAATTATTGGCTTTAATGGGGAGCGAAAAAAGTGAAAATTCTAAATATTCTTATCTCATTCATATTAATAAATGTGACCCAATACGGGATGTTAAGCAACATTAAGCCAGTTCCTCAAACTTCGACAGTAACTGAAGTGTCTGCTATTGAATTAATACCTACAATGACAGTAAAAGAACAAAAAGCCACTCTAACTTCACAAATTATTGCTACTTCACTAGTGACAAATTCAACACCTATCTTGACTTCTACCTTAGGAATAACAACGTCTTCTGTACTCCAAGAATTGAAGTTGATAGGGCAAATTGGAGGTAAGTCTTATATCTGGGCTGTACAAGGTAACTATGCCTATCTTAGTGTCGGGCCACGCCTGCTTATTTTTGATATTTCGGATCAAACCAAACCTGTTATTATTGGACAAACCCCTGTTCTGGGGGATGGCACAATATGGAATGTGACAGTAGTAGAAGATATCGCTTATATTTTTGTTGATAAAAAAGTATACACTTTCAATATTTCTGACCGTTCTGCACCTATCGAAATCGATTTCAAAGATGTTCATTCCACCAATTTAGTTATACAAGGAGATAGAGCTTATCTCACCACCCCAACAGGGCTTATAATTCTTGATACATCCAATCTATCCGCGCCAACTGTGCTTCATAGTTATAATACAGTGGTAGGAAACATGGCTTATGTAGCAGATTGGCCAAAGGGTGGCTTGCAGATCGTGGATATATCCGATCCGTTCAACCCCCGTGAAGTTGGGCGTTATACCCCACCTACTTATGTAATTTTTCAAGTAACTGTGGTGGGAGATCATACAGTTTACGTTATGGGAGAAGGAATTGGGATAGATATTATAGATGTCTCAAACCCATCCACTCCAACCAAGGTGAAATCCTATCTACCCGAAAGAGATATTCCTGTAGCGATAACAGTAGAAGGAAATACAGCTTTTATTGCTACGGCTAATGGCTTACGTTTAGTGGATGTTTCTAATCCGGTTATGCCAAAACAAATTGGCCTTCTTAACATTGATACGAATGACAAGATAGTTGCAACCCAAAAAACAGCTTATATAGTTGCTGATAACGCATTATATTTAGTTGATATTTCTAATCTAATCACCCCCACTCAAATTAGCACTTATCCTATCTTAACCGAGGCTCGTGACATAAAAGTAACCCAATCTATAACGGGACGAATTTATGCTTATGTAGCTTGTGGTATAGGCGGTCTAGGCGTTATCGATGTTTCTGATCCAATTACTCCAACTATAAGTGGTTTTTTTAATATGTTTAAAGGGGCTACAAAAATTGAAATATCAGACAATTTGGCTTACATTGTCAATGATAGTCATCTAAGCGTTGTAGATATCTCTAATCCATCTTTCCCATACCAGATTGGCTCGTATGATGCACCTGCGTCTATTCGTGATATGACGGTGGTTGGAGATATTGCTTATATTCTTGCCGCCGGAGATGGTTTGCATATTGTAAATGTTTCTGACCCGACAAATCCAAATCCGGTTGGTTTTTACCAACCACCAGGATTGGATGCAGGAATTGCAGTAGCAGTTAAGGAAAATATAGCTTATATACCTGCCTGGCTTGACGGTCTACGCCTGGTAGATGTTTCTACTCCAAGCACTCCAAAAGAGGTAGGGTCCTATACCCCCCCTAATACTATTATCGGAGATGTTGTGTTGTATGGGAATTTTGCTTATGTTACTGGAGAGGATGAAATACCTCGTATCGTAAATGTCTCCAATCCAATGACACCGTACGAAGTTGGAACGTATGAATTACAAAATTGGTATGGTAGTCAGGTGGTAAACACCATGATTTACACATTTGCCGCCGACAATAATCTACACATCTTAGATATCTCAAATCCAGCTAACCCGAAAGAAATTGGGCGATATGACAAATTGACTGATGGTACAGCTATCGCAGTTGTTGAAAATACTATTTATGTAACGAGCATGAATAATGGGTTACAAGTTTTCTCTATTGAGAATGAGAACTGACCTTACTTACAGGTCGATCATCCTCACCCTCCACTCCGATTATCACCCGACCATAATCCCTGGCAATGCCGCTGTCATAAATCCGGGCATAGTGCAGCGTCGTCTGCACGTAGCGATGGCCCAGCACCCGCTGCACCGTCACGCTACGCGTCGGCGCGCCGGCGTTGAGCAGCAGGGTGAAAATGGCCCGGTCGCGGGGCGAGGTGATGGCGACAGCGCGGGGCAGGCGGCGGCCCGGTTTGAGGCGGTGTCGCCGGGGGATGACCGGGTTGGGCGGCGAGGCATGCAGGTGTTTACACCGCCGCCAGCGGATGTATTGGGTGATTTCTTGGTGCATTGTGGCCTCCTGGCAGTTGAATGGTTTGGAACCGGGGTTGGTTCTGAAACCATTCTACCACCAGGAGGGGTTTTGTTGGTTGAGGAAATAGTGGAACTGAGCACTGCCCGGTTCCACTTTGGGGGGGTAGGTTGGGCCTCGCGCCGGGGCCTAACCTGCTAACTTATAGAGTCGTAAATTATCTCTGTAAAAGCTATCTTATCTTGTCACAATATTTTTGTGTCCGACTTTTGCTATCACTGAAATACCGCGATAGTGTTAAAACCTAACCATGCATCGTCACTTAACTCGCTAGGTAACTCAATTTGCCGATTAGATTTATCAAAAACATTAGAAACCATCAGCTTCCGGGGTATACCACAAGTCAGTTGTACTATTGATTGACTGTTTTGATCCCACTGCCAAGTGTCCCACGGCCAAGTGCATCCCCCAAATGGAATTTTGGTAATAACTTGCTTGGCCTCCGGGTCAACAATTACGATAGAATTAGGGTCAGCATCTACATTTTCATCGTTGTATTCAGCCGCAATCAAGCGACCATCCGGCGACCAGTGAGGTTTGGCTAAACTGCGATTAAAGTTACCAATCAACTCTCGGACTGTGTCCGTTTTTGGGTCAAACACATACAAACTAAAGGGAGGCGGAGAGAAGCTACTATTGAAATCCTCGTTCGCTCCGGCAAAAACAACCTGGTTTCGTTGCGGTGACCAATCTGCCATCCACGCATCAATCCATACCCCATCTAATTCGATGTCCCGGCAATTAAGCGGCTCTATCTGACATAATCGAATGAGGCCGCCGGACGAGTCAAATCCCGAACGGTAAAGGTACAGGAAAACAGTTGTTGAGTCAGGAGACCAGGCCAGGGGGCCAAATAAATCGGCTGCTCCCTCCAATCGCTGCACTTCACCTGTGTTCACATTGATAATAAGGGGGGTAGAATTTTGGTGGATAAGATTCTGTTGGACAGAATAATATTGAGCGTTGGGTGACCAAAGCGGCATCCCCAAAGTCGCAAGGTAATCCAGCCTATCAACAAATACATGAAGCGGCGATTGAAAAAAGATTTGTGATTGGTTTGACTCCGGCATGAAATTCCCGGTGTATGCAACCCCAAAAAGCCCTTCCTCACTCACTGAGACATAGACCGAATACCATTCAACAAACGCTAACTGTTTAACGGTGGGTGATAAAGCCAAAGACAGGGGGCTACGTTCGAATACGGGGCCAGGAGGGTATTCAACAAGAGGTGGTTGGGCGGTAGCAAGATATTTCTTCATCCGTTCTATTTCTTGAGGGGGAACCGTTACCTCATTCGATTTATCAAGAGGGTAGGTAATCGTATAAAGTTTTGACCAGTGGCTATTATCTGGTAAAAGTTGCCAGACATTGATGATGTTGGTTTTAATTTTCTTCCCCAGAATGTAAATTGGGGTAGTGATAGTGGGAGTAACTACTTCCTTTACCGGGACTAAAGGCATTTCAGTTGAAGTTAAAATGGTTGTCGCCGTTAGGGCAGGCGTTTCAATAGCAGTAACCGTGGGGGGAAGGTTTCTTCCCGGATTCTCAAATCCACTTTTTACAGTTTGAGCCGGTTCTTTTGATACTGACCTAAACCATAATAGAAAAATACCGACAACGACAGCCAAGCCAATAATAATGGTTAACCTATAAAAATAGTTCCTGTGAGAATAGTATCTCATATTTATTTTTCCTATTTATTTCCCGTTCGTCCCCTTTTTAGTCCACTCCGGCCAAATCCATTGACTCCGCTGCGGATTCCATGCGTAATACCTATTCCCGCCAGAAAAACCCGGTCTACTAAATCTATTTCCATACACAGAACAACGATTGCAAGTGAATGCATCAAAGGCATATTTAAATTTATTGACTGAGTCTTCTACTATTCCGTTCTCTATCTCCTTATTTACTATCAACCGTTGTGGAAAACCAGTTTTTAAGTCGGCTACTAAAACAGATTGTGCTTCTGAATAAGCGGCTATCCACCCTTTTACACTTTTACCATCATCATCTAGTTTGGTATCATTAGGGTAAAAGCCAGCTTTAACATTATATTCAATATCCTTCGATCCAGCTGCTTTTTCCGGCTCATTGATATACCGGAACATATCAAACGGTTCAAATCCACCTTCCGAAACTTCAGTCCATAAATCTGTTGGCCCATACTTCTTGGCTTCCGAATCACCGCCTTTTGCGGAATGGGCAACTGCCATCCGGTATCTTATAATCCACATCACTAATTTTTGATCACCCGGGTTATTAGTATTTTCAGATACAGCTATCCGCGTAAGCAGGGCAGCGGGATCGTTATCCGATTCTGTTTTCAGGTATTCCTCCATTGGGTTTGAGCCACCCATCTTGCGCAAATCAAAACAGCTAATACGCGCTTTCTCATGCATATCATCGGGTTGAGCTACAGGCTTACAACCATCCTGACACTCCGGCGAATTCCCACTCGGATCGGTCAAATTAACCACATTCCCCCGCACGTACTGATACGGCGGCTCGCTCTCCACCGGATCGACGCTCAGGAAGGTGCCGGTTTCGGGCGCGTACCACCTTGCCCGGAGGTGGAGGAGGTGCATGTAACCCCCATACCATTCGCCCGTGTACCCATAAGGGTCGCCCCCGTTATTATTGACCGGAACCCCATAGGGGTCAAACTCATTATACCCCACCACCGAGCCGAGGCCGTCACTGAGCAGGTAGCGCACCTCGCCGTTGCTGCTTTCGGTCATGATCACGCCGGGCAGGTAGCCGGAGGTCAATAAAAAAAGCGAAACCGGGCTGTGGCGGTTCCGCTTTTTGGGAGGGTGTTGGCTCTTGTCGCAGTTTTGGGTTATTCGCCGCTGTTGCCCAGCAGTCCCACGTGCGAAAAATCGCCCAGCACAAATTTGTAAGCCTGGGGGCGGATGGGCGAACGGTGCAACACCACGTTCCGGCCAATCAGGCTGTCTTCGATGCGGCGGTTAATGTTGCGAATCTGGCTGTGTTCCAGCACGATGGAGCGCGAAATTTCGGCGTTTTCAATGAGGCAGTGGTGGTAAATACTGGTAAACGGGCCAACGTAGGCGTTAACCAGCCGGGTATCCTGGCCGATGATAGCCGGGCCGCGCACCACGCTGTTAATGATTTCGGCCCCTTTTTCTACCGTTACCCGGCTGTCAACCTCGCTGTCGCGGTCAATGTAGCCTTCAATTTTGGGCGTGAGTTCTTCCAGCACCAAGCTGTTGGCTTCGAGCATTTCGCCGGGGCGACCGGTGTCAATCCACCAGCCGCGGTGAATGTAGGGGTACACGTTGTATTTTTGCTCAACCAGCCATTGAATGGCATCGGTGATTTCAAACTCGCCGCGCCAACTGGGTTTAATGGCGTTCACGGCTTCAAAAATGTTGTGGTCAAACATGTAAATGCCCACCAGCGCCAAATCACTGGGCGGCTCTTTGGGTTTTTCAATCAGGCGGATAATCTGGCCATCGCTGCCAAGCTGGGCCACGCCGTACTGTTCCGGCTGGTCTACCCGCGTAAGCACAATCTGCGAGTTGTACTGGCTGTTGGCAAACTGGGCAATCAACGGGCTGATGCCGCCCTGAATCACGTTGTCGCCCAAAAACATCACAAACCGGTCATCGCCCAAAAAATTGTGCGAAATTTTTACGGCGTGAGCCAGCCCCAGCGGCGCATCCTGTTGAATGTAGGTGATTTCAACGCCCCACTGGTCGCCGCGCCCCACCGCCCGCCGGATTTCTTCGGCGGTATCACCCACCACAATGCCAATTTCGGTGATGCCCGCCGCGCGAATGGCTTCGATGACGCGGAACAGCACCGGCTTGTTGGCTACCGGAATAAGCTGTTTGGCGCTGGTAAAGGTGAGCGGGTACAGGCGCGTGCCTTTGCCGCCGCTTAAAATCAATCCCTTCATGGTGTAATCCTCCCAGATTTAACTGTACTGTAACGATGAATCAATGCGGGCGTTGGTGAGCACCGCGCCCACCAGCCGGGCATTCACTTTGGCAATGCGGTCTTTGGCGGCCTTTACGTGATCGCGTTTGGTGCCGTTGGCGCGCACCACCAGCAGCACGCCATCCACATGCGAGGCCAGCAGCGAGGCGTCGTTCACGGTGATGATGGGCGGCGCGTCAAAAATAACAATATCGGCCAGGCCGGCCAGTTGGGCCAGCACTTCGGTGATTTTTTTGGAGGCCAGCAGTTGGCTGGGGATGGGCGGCAGCGGCCCGCTGGTAAGCACCCGCAGGCTGGTGTTGGGCACAGTTTGCAGCGGCGGGTTGTCAAAGGCGGCGGCATCTTTGAACATGTTGCTAAAGCCAGCCTCGTTGGGCAGGCTAAAAATAGTGTGTTGGGCCGGGCGGCGCAGGTCGGCATCAACCAGAATTACGGGCCGGTCGCCATCGGCCATGGCCACGGCTAAATTGGCCACGGTGGCGCTTTTGTCATCAAGCGGCGCAGACGAAGTGACCAGCAGGGTGTGCAGTTGGTGGTCAACGCTGGAAAATTCCAGGTTGGTGCGCAGGGTGCGGTAGGCTTCGGCAGCCGCCGAGCGCGGGTTAGACAGGGTAATCAAAACATCGCTAGACATAAATTCTCTCGTTGGGGTTACTTGGCCTATTTTTTAGTTGGAGCCGCGCAGGTTGGGCGCAAGCCGGCGGCGTTTTTCACTCGCCGGCGAATGTTTGTCGGCGGAGGCGGGCGGAATAGAGCCGAGCACCGGCCCGCCGATAACCCGTTCCACATCGGCGGCGGCGCGGATAATGTCCATTTCCAGCCATTCCAGAAAAAAGATAACCAGCAGGCCCACCAGCGCTCCAAACAGCGCCCCGGCCAGCGTGTTGATTTTGGTTTGGGGCGAGTATTGTTCGTAGCCCAGGTTGTACACGCTGTCGAGCATTTTTACATCAATCCGGTCACGTTTGTCTTGTTGCTGGTTCCACTGGTCGCGATCCTGGGCAAAAACTTTGGCCATTGTATCAACCATGCCCATCGCCACTTTGGGGTCGCGGTCGCGCGCTTCCAGAGCCAGGGTAAAGGTGGAGCTATCGGGGTTAACAAACAGTTTGCCCAAAAAGGTGGTGGTGTCCATATCAAGCTGGGCGCGGTCAATAACCTGTTGGGCCATGGTGTGGGTGGAGATGCTTTCGGCGTAGTTGCGGAGCAGGTCTTTGAGGCTGTTGCTGGAACCCCAATCGGTGGCGCGGGCCGGCACCACGCTCAATTTAACCGTGGCGCTGTAAATGGGCGTTTGCATTTTGCTAAACCCGTAGGCGCTGGCGGCAGCCACCAACGCCACCACAATGATAATCCAGCCCCGTTTGCGTAAAATTCTAAAATAATCGCTAATTTCCATCCCAATCGTCCTTTTGAGCCAGTAGCCAGAAATATCTGACATCTGTCATCTGATTACTGGCATCTGGCATCATTTCTTTGGCACTTCGGCCAGCACCGCCACGCCCATCGCTTCGAGTTCGGTTTTATCGCGCACGCCGGTATCCAAATAATCCAGCAAAAAGGTGAGCGCCACCCCGGCCACCAGCGCCAGCAGCAACCGCACCGGCAAATCAAGCCGCTGGGTGAGCGAGCGCGGATTTTCGGCGGGCGGCGAGGGCGTATCAACCACCCGGATTAATGCGCCGGTGGTGCCCAGTTGCGCCAGGTAGGTGGGGCTGTCTTTTTCCATGGTGGTGACAATGGCTTGGGTAATATCGGCCAGTTCGGTGGGGTTGGGCCACGAGGCGGTCAGGCTTAGAATGCGGTGTTGTTTGCCGCCAATGGTTACGCCGCCAATGCTGCCGGGCGGAATTTGCACCGAACTGCCCATTTCTTGCAGGTGGCGGTTCACATCGTTGGCAAACATCTGGCTGCCCACCAGCCCGGTCATGTCATCTACCAAATATTCCGATGACAACCAGGCGTAGTAATTATCATACGAAAACTGGTTGGGCAGTTCTTGCGGGCGCACGCCCACCGTAAAGCGCATGCCGGAACTGTAGGTGGGCGGCGGTGTTTTGGCGGTGAGCCAACTGGCCATGCCCACCAGCGCCACCAGCGCCACCGGAATCCAGATGCGTTTCCAGATAATAATTGCGTATTGTTTCAATTCCATGTAAGGGTTGCTGCTCCGGGTTTGCCCGGCCAAATTTCCGGCGTTAGCCGGCAACCGGCGAGGCTGCAAAAATACAGTATATGCTAAATAGCGGCAGGTTCAAAATTTAGTTTGCCACCGGGCCGGTTGCGCCGGTTAAACCGATGATTTTTGGGCAAACGCCTGCCATTTTTCGGCCACAAATTGCCCCAACTCCTGCCGAAAGCGCCGGCTGCTAAACCGCTCGGCGTTGGCGCGGGCCGCCGCCGGGTTAAAGGATAGCCGCTCAAACTGCGCCACCGTTTCGGCCAGCGCCGCCGCCGATTGTTCGTGGAAAAACAGCCCGGTTTCTCCGGCCACCACCGTATCGAGCGCGCCGCCTTTGGCAAAGGCAATCACCGGGCGGCCCGCCGCCTGCGCCTCAACCGGGGCAATGCCAAAATCCTCAAAGCCGGGGAACAAAAACGCCCGGCAATTGGCCATCAACTCAGTGACCTCGGCCCACGGCAGCCGGCCTTTAAACTCGATGGTTGGCCCGGCCAGCGCCTCAAGCTGAGACCGGTCGCGGCCATCGCCCACAATAACCAGCCGTTTTTTTAACTGGTTAAAGGCTTGCACGGCCAGATCAATGCGTTTGTAGGGAATAAGCCGCGACACTACCAAATAATAATCGCCGGCGGGGGTGGCTGCCGGCTGAAAGCGGTCGGTGTTAACCGGCGGATAAATCACCACCGAATCGCGCCCGTAAAAGGTTTTGATGCGCTGCTGAATATCGCGGGAAATGGCAATAAAGTGGTCAACGCCCGGCCCGCCACCGTCCGGCGGCGGCTGCGCGGCGGCAAAATCCCACCGGCGCAAGTAATTGATTACCGGCTTCAAGGCCAGGCCCAGCCAGCGGCCAAAACCTTCGCGTTGGGCGTAATCGGTGTAGCTCCACACGTAGCGGGTGGGAGCCAAGCAGTAGCAAATGTGCAACTGCCGCGCCGAATGGCGCAGCCCGTGGATAAAGCCGCTTTTATTGGAAAGGATTACGTCAAAGCCGCTAAAATCCAGGCTGGACACCGCCGCCGGGTACAGCGGCAAATAAGGCTGGTGATGGCGATGGATGGCCGGGGCGCGGTTTAGCCACGCCGGGCGAATATCCCACCGGCGGTACTCGGCGGGCATTTGCGCCGGGCCGTAAATAGTGGTAAATACCGGCGCGCCGGGATACATGGCCACCAGTTCTTCCAGCACATTTTCCGCGCCGCCCATCTGGTTGAGCCAGTCGTGGGCCAAAGCAAGTTTCAAATGAAATGCTCCTAAAAAGATAGTCGTCAGTAGCCAGTCGTCAGATAGGTTCGGCAACTTGCTACTTCAAGAATGGGAGTAGGCCTTGGGAGTTGATAGCCCCAGCCTGCTTAATCGCCATGATAGAAAGGCCCGGATAATTGGGCAAATCCGGGCCGGCGGCGTCTGTCCCACCAAAAACCGTCGCCGGGGTAATGGGGCAGCAGTGGGGCGGGCAACCGGCAGCGCCGCCGCCAACCGGTTATACTGCCCAATGTAAACACGTTGCCAATGTTGTAAAAATAACGGGAACAAATTTTTACGCGATGGCGTTTAAACTACGGTGCCTGTCACCAATCTATTTTATCAAAAATCAAACAGGAGAATTTTACCCCATGAAAACCAGAATTTTACTTACCATTGTAACCGTTTTGAGCGCAGTAACCGTGTTGGCGGCGGGCGTGTGGCGCTCCGCGCCGGCGGCAGCCAGCGCCCCGGCTCCAACCGGCGATATGCCGCGCACCATCACCGTGGTGGGCGAAGGGCAAGTGACCAAAGCGCCCGATACCGCCGTGATTAATATGGGCGTGCAGGTTTCGGATTCTGATGTGAAGGTGGCTACCAAAAAAGTTACCGACCAGATGAATTCGCTGTTGAAGGCGCTTAAAAACAGCGGCATAGACGAAAAGTATATTCAAACCTCGTACTACAATATTTATGTAGATCGGCCCTACACCCCGGAGGGCAATCCCGGCGAGGCCACCTACCAGGCCAGCAACTCCGTGCAAGTGACCGTGCGCGACCTTTCCAAAATAACCGAGGTTTTGGGCGCGGCCATTGAAGCCGGGGCCAACAACATCAACAGCATTGAATTTAAACTGGCCGACGCCGGCCCCCAACGCTCCGAGGCTCGCGCCAAAGCGGTAAAAAATGCTCAGGAACGCGCCACTGAACTGGCCAAGCTGAACGGCGTGCAGGTGGGCCAGGTGTTGCAGGTGAGCGAAGTGGTTGACAATGGCGGAGTCTTTTCCAGCGAAAAATCAAACCTGGTGAACAATGTCTACAACGGCAGCAGCGTTGGCCCCATTTCGCCCGGCGAAGTTTCGGTGGATATTCAGTTGCAAGTTACCTACGCCATTTTGCAGTAAAACCGCGTAACGTTCAACTCCCAAACCGCCGGGGCTAACGCTCCGGCGGTTTTTTTGTGGCAAAAAACAGGCGCGGTTTGACAGCCGCCGCCGCCGCGACTTACAATAATCAGCGTTGTTTTAAATTTTATTGCCCGGATATTGCCTATGCTTCATAATGCGCACCTGGCCGGCGATACATTTTGGTGGGATGGCGGGCCGGTGGGCGTGCTGTTGGTGCATGGCTACACCGCCACCACCGCCGAAGTTCGCCCGCTGGGCCAAAAATTACACCAGCAAAATTACACCGTTACCGGGCCGTTACTGCCCGGCCACGGCACCACCCCCGCCGAGATGAATCGCTGCCGCTGGGAAGATTGGGCCGGCCATTTAGAAACGGTTTACCAGGCGCTGGCGGCTCGTTGCCGGCGCGTCTTTGTCGGCGGCGAGTCAATGGGGGCGGTGCTGGCGCTACAACTGGCCAGCCGTCACCCCGAGATTGCCGGCGTGCTGGCGTATGCCCCGGCCTTAAAAATTCCCTGGCGCTCGCTGCTGTTATCGTATTTGGCGCGGCCATTTATCAGCCACGTGCCCAAAAGCGATGCCGCCAGCCTTAACCCCAACTGGCAGGGCTACGGCGTTAACCCCATTCCGGCGCTGCACCAACTCCACCGGCTCCAGCGCGAGGTATACCGTTGCAAGCTCCACATCCGGCAGCCGCTTTTAATAGTGCAGGGCCGGCTGGATAAAGATATTGATTTGCCCGCGGTTGAGTTATGGTATCAACAAGCCGATTCGCCGTTAAAAGAGTTGCACTGGCTGGAGAAAAGCAGCCATGTGGTGTTGTTGGATCAGGAGTTTGAGCAGGTGGCCGCCATCACCCTGAAATTTATGGAACGGGCGCTCGCTGTATGAAAATTTGGGGCAGCGTGCTGGTTATCACCCTGTTTTTTGGGCTGTACGGCGCGGTTCATAGCTGGCTGGCCAGTTTGTTGGTAAAAAACTGGCTGCGGCGGCAACTCGGCCCGGCGGTAGACCGCTGGTATCGGCTGGCCTACAATATTTTTGCGGTGATTACCTTTTTGCCCATGCCGGCGCTGCTGGCCGTTTTGCCCCGCCAAATGCTGTACGTTGCGCCGTGGCCGTGGAGTTGGCTGCTGGCGGCGGGCCAGTTGGCCGCGCTGGTCGCTGCCGGATTTACGCTGCTGCAAACCGGCCTTTTTCACTTTTTGGGCTTGACCCAACTTGTGGCCAATCGCCCCGCCGAAACCACGCCGTTAAATTTTGGCGGTTTTTACCGCTGGGTGCGCCACCCGCTGTACACCTTTAGCCTGATTTTTTTGTGGCTAACGCCGGTAATGACCACCAACTCGCTGGCGGCTTACATTTTGTTCAGCCTTTATTTTTACGTGGGTTCCGGGTACGAAGAACGCCGCCTGATTGCCGAATACGGCCCCGTTTACCAGGCTTACTGCCGGGCGGTGCCCCGGCTGGTGCCGTGGCCGGGCCGCCGGTATCAGCCGTCCTCGCCCGGCGGCAATGCCGGGCCGGTGGATAATTTGTGAATTTTATAAAAGTGTGTTATCTCTGTGGCGTACAAATCTAACCGAGGAAATTTAACTGTGACGAATTTGCTTCGCATTCAAGTTGTGATAATTTTGCTGGCGGTTTTGGGGGTTTGTTCCGGCTGCGCCAAAGCCAAAGCGCCGGTTGAACACCAGGTGCAGGTGCTCGATGCCCAGACCGGCCAAAAAATTGCCGGAGCCGATGTAACCGGCCAGATTGACGTGCGGTACACCACCACCGCCCAAACCGATGCCGATGGTTTGGCCACGCTGGATTTTGCCCCGCTCCACCTGGAACTGCACGATTGGGCCAAAATTATAGTTAAAGCCGATGGCTACCCCGATACCTCGGTGCTGGCCAAAGTGGAAGATAACACGCCTACGGTGGTTAAAGTGGGCCAAGCGCAACCCACGCCCGTTCCCACGGCGGCGGCAACCGCGCCCGTAACCCCCACCGTTGAGGCGGCGGCCATTCCGCCGCTGCCGGCGCAACTCCCCGCGCCGGGGCCGCTGGCCAGCGTTGCCCCCGCCGAGCGGGCCAATCACTACAAAACCAAACCCGTGCTGGATATTGATACCGGCAAAGCCTATTACGCCGCCATTATTACAGCTAAAGGCAATATTATTCTCAAACTGAATGCGGCCAAAGCCCCGGAACACGTAAAAAACTTTATCTTTCTCAGCAAAGAGGGCTATTTTGATGGCCTTACCTTCCACCGGGTTGAGCCTGGGTTTGTGGTGCAGGGCGGCGACCCGTTGGGCGACGGCCAGGGCGGGCCGGGCTACACCATCCCCGGTGAATTTGAATTGAAGCACATTGAAGGCGCGCTGGCTATGGCCCGCCTGCCCGATCAGGTAAACCCCAACCGCGAGTCCAGCGGCAGCCAATTTTACATTACGCTGGCCCCCACGCCCGCCCTCGATGGGCAATACAGCGTGTTTGGCCAGGTAGCGCAGGGCATGGATGTGGTTAAAGCCATTCAGGTGGGCGATAAAATTGAGCGGGTGATTATTCTGGAATAAAAATACCTGCGTGATGCAAAAAGGGGCAGGCTTTGGGCCTGCCCCTTTTTTATTCGGTTGAAATCAGCACTTTCAACGCGCCCGGCGCTTTGGCCTGTTCAAACGCCGCCAGCCCGTTATCCAGCGAGTAACGGGCGTGAATGAGCGGCTCCACCTCAACCAGCCGTTGTTCCAGCAGCCGTAGCGCCGCCGCAAACGGGCCGCACCGCAACCCCACCACGGTGATTTCATCCACCACAATCCGGCTTAAGTTAAATTGAACATCGCCGTGGAAGGTGCTTTTGAGCACCAGCGTGCCGCGCGGGCGGGTTAGCCGGCAGGCGGTGGCAAATCCGGCGGGGCTACCGGTGGCCTCAACCACCACATCGGCGTAATGCGGCGGCAGCGGTTCGGTGGAAAGTTGGGTGCGGATGCCTCGCCGCTGCAAAATGGCCAGTTTGGCGGGATGTTTGCCCACCACCAGCAAGTTGCAGCCGGTAAGTTGCAGCACTTGCGCCACTAACAGCCCCAGTTTGCCATCACCTAAAATAACCACCCGGTCGGTGGGGCGCAGGTGCACTTGCTCTAAAATTTGGCAGGCCGCCGCCAGCGGCTCGGTGAAAACGGCCCACTCGCCGGGAATGGACTCCGGCACCGGGTAGAGCAGTTTGGCCGGCAACGTAAAATAATCGGCCATGGTGCCGTTGCGCCGGTCAATGCCCAGCGTGGTGCGGTGGGGGCATTGCGTGGTTTCACCCCGGCGGCAGGTGGGGCATTCGCCGCAGTAGGCGTTGATTTCGCCCACCACCCGTTGGCCCTCCAGGTGAGGCGCGGTGGGGGCACTTTCTACCACGCCCACAAATTCGTGGCCCAAAATGCCGGTAAAGCCCATGTAGCCGCGTTCAATTTCCAGGTCGGTGTTGCAAATTCCGGCCAGTTGGGTGCGAATGAGCGCCTCGCCGGCTGGCGGAATCGGCGGCAAGGCATCGGTTTGCAAGGCGAGAGCGCCGTTAAAATAAAGCGCGCGCATTAATTACCTCTACATGGCCTGGCTGAGAATTTCGGCCAGTTCCGCGGCGGTTAGTTTGATGGGATTGCCCTTCATGCTGCTGGCTTTTTGGGCGTTATCAATCAGTTCCGGGAAGAGTTGTTCGGTTAAGCCGTATACGCCCAACGGCGGCACCTGTAAATCCCGGCACAGGGCTTGCACCCACACCACGCCATCGGCAGCGGTGGCATCGGGGTTGCCGGTGAGAAGTTGCCCAATTTCGGCGTACCGGGCGAGCGCGTCGCTGTTAGGCTGGCGCTCTTGCAGGGCGCGCACGTTCATATCCATTACGTAAGGCAGCAGTGCGGCGCACACGGCCCCGTGCGGCGCATCGAACATGCCGCCAAACGGCCCGGCAAACCCATGCACCGCGCCCAGCCGGGCGTTAGCCAGCGCCAGCCCGCCGTACAGGCTCACCAGCGCCATATCTTCGCGGGCGCGGGCGTCATCGCCGTGATAAAACGCCTGCCGCAGCGAGCGGGCCGCCCGCGCCATGCCATCAAGGCACAGGGCATCGGTGAGGGGATTGGCCAGGTTGCAAACATACGGCTCCATCACCTGGGTCAGCGCATCCAGCCCGGTGCTGGCTGTAACCGCCGGCGGTACCGAGTGGGTGAGTTCGGGGTCAACCAGCGCCACGGTGGGCAGCATGTAGGGGCTGCGCAGGCTCACTTTAACGTGGTGTTCCGGCGAGAGCAGCACGGCGTTGCGGGTAACTTCGGCCCCGGTGCCGGCGGTGGTGGGAATGGCAATGTACGGCAGCGATGGTTTGGTGAGGGGCAGGCCGCGCCCCACAACCTCAAGGTAATCCAGCGGCTCGCCGCCGTTGGTGAGCAGGGCCGCCGCCGCCTTGCCGGTATCAATAACGCTGCCGCCGCCAATGCCAATCACCAGGTCGCAGCGTTCGCGGCTGGCCTTTTGGGTGGCGTTGCGGGCAATCTCGGTGGTGGGTTCGCCGAATACGGCAAAGGTGGTAAAACTTACCCCGCTGTGCGATAAATAATCCAGCAACAGGGTAGAGTTCAGGCTTTCGCCGGCGGTGATGACCAGCGCCCGCTGGCCCATTTTGGCGGCAATCTGGCCCACATCGGCCAGCGCGCCGCTGCCAAAAATAATGCGTGATGCCGTAGCAAAATCAAACTGAATCATTTCCATCCTCCATCATCGGGAAAAATATTGGCATATTTTACGCCATAGCGCGGCTCGGCCATCATCTCGGTAACGGTGTCGCGCCAAACGGCGTAGTGAGCGGTTTCTTTGTGCCGAACCGTGTCTTCGACGGTGGCGTAAACTTCTACCAGCACAAACCGGGTGGGGTCATCCTGCTGTTGAATCACATCAAAGCGGGCAATGCCCGGCTCTTGCACGCTGTTGCGGGCGTTTTCTATGGTGGCGGCTTTAAATGCCTCCACAAACTCCGGTTTTACCTGAACATGCACGTGAACAATCAACATTGAGTTAGCTCCTTGAACTATAAATTTTTGGGTTGGCGGGTTTTACGGCTTTTTGTTGGCCTGTTTGGCTTCGTAATTGGCCTGGTCTTTGAGCTGGCGCTTTTGTTCCATAGCCTGATGCAGCTCTTTGCGGCCAAAAACCGGCGGCGGGGTAACGGCGCTTTCCGTTGCTGCGGCGCTACCGGAGTTGTTGCCGGCATGCACCGCCGGCGCAGACATTAACCGCTGCACCGCCTGGCTTTGGCAGGCCGGGCAGGCCACGCCCGCGGCGGCGCTGGCCGAAGTGCGAAAAAATTTTTCAAACCGCTCGCCGCAAACCGTGCAGGCGTATTCATAAATGGGCATAAGTGGCTGCCTTTTAAAGGGTGATGGTTAAATTATAGTACAATTTGGCCGATTTTAACACCGGGTTTTGATTTTGGGGGAGTTTGCAAAAAACACCCATCTGATTATAATTGCACCATATCTGCGGCTAAAATATGCGCCTCCGTAGCTCAGTTGGCAGAGCAACCGCCTTGTAACGCCCGGGTTCGACGTTTGTTTTTACCAAAAAAAAACTCGCCGAATCCTGTTTCGGTGAGTTTTTTTATTTACCTGCCAAAATTGTGAACGGCTCCAAATCACTTTTTAGGGAGGTTTTACAATGCGACGTAATAATGAGGGAGAGCAAAATTTGCTCATCGGCCAACGAGAGTTTGGGCTTGCCATTTGGCGTGAGCGGCCTCGCGTCATTAGCCTGTGGTTTAGCTTGCTTCCTTCCAATCTGATTCTAACTCCGGCAGGTGAGCAGGCCGCCGAAAATATTGTTGATGGGTACGCCAAACGTAGCCCCAAACACAAAAGAGTTGTCTTTAACTCCAGAGAGTACCCCCACTGGCGGGAGGATAATGTCTTTCTGTACTGCCTTGAAGATGATCAGGATGAATTGGTTGAACAATTGTCATTGCTGGTTGCTGACCCCGCCATGACTTGCAAGTGGAGTTCGGTGTAAGAACGGTATGAGTGGGATATTAGTGGCATAGACAGGCCCAACCGGGTGCGTAAAAATTGTTATAGTCACAACCTCAACAATTTAAATAATACCAAAGCCGCCCCGGCTGGTAAAGATGTTTACGACAGATGCTCGGTTGGGTAATGTTGCCAGGTAAATGAGATGTTGAAACAGCCAACAGTCATAAGAAATTATCGTCTGATTATTTTTGATGTTGATGGTATTTTATCAAAAAGAGATAGTGGCCGTCTTTTACCTCATGCTGTGGCTTATTTTAATGATTTGGCGTCTACGCAATCCGATTTTTCACCGGACCCGTTCATTGCGCTGGCAGCTAACCAGGGCGGTGTTGGTTTGCGTCGTTGGATGGAACAAGAAGGCTTTGGTGAACCTCATAAATACCCCACTCAGATTCAGGCTGAAAATCACATCTATAGTGTCGCTCGTCATATTGAAGAACTTTATGCTCAACCGGCTGTCTATATTTCTTTTGCTTACCAATCTCAAAAAGGTAACTGGTCGCCACTCCCCCCGGAAGCTCGTAAAGACCCGCGCTGGAAACGTGATTGGCGTAAACCTGCTCCTGGTATGCTCATTCAGGCTATGGCTGACGCCGGTGTTACTGCTGCGGAGACTCTTATGGTTAGCGATGATCCGGCAGGAAGGAATGCTGCTGTCTCTGCTGGTTGTGAGTATATTCGGGCTGATCTTTTCTTTCCCCAGCTTATTGTCCGCCGCCGTCTTAGAAACTTGTTTCTGTTAACTGCCGTGGTGTTGTTATTGGTTGGTTGTAGTTGCTGCTGTTTACTTGGAGGAGTTTTATGACCCAACAAATTGTTACCCCGGCCCAGTTTGATGACCTATTGACCAACTCTCCCGTGGGCGTTACAATAGAACTAACCAAACTGCCTACCGGAGCTATTGCCGTGGTTACGCCTAACCCCACCAAAACCCAAATGTTGCAAAAATATCTGCCCTTGCGCGGCGTGGGTATTAGCCTCAGCGACGCCGCCCAAAAGTATAATGTGCCGCGTAACACAATAGAGAATTGGGTTTACCGCGCCGGTTACGTTAATTTTGTGGATGAAACCGCCTACCCCAAGCTGGTGGATGAAGCCGAGGTGGCCGTGTGCGCCGAAGTTTATAACCTGCGTCGGGGCACCTCGCTGGCCAAAGGCGGCGCGCCGTTTTTCGATGACGCCGGCGCGCTGGTTACCGATCTGAAACACCCCGGCTTGTCGGCGTACCGCCGCGCCAAAAAAGCTATGTAACCCTAAAACCTAAAAACGCATAACTCGTAATTTCAGGCTCCCAACCGGGAGCTTTTTTTTATATTTCTGTCACTCAGTATATTGACATCTGAGGGAACTTATACTATACTGTAATCACTCTATAACATTTTTTTAATACCGTTTTCAAGGAGATTTCTATGGCTAAACCAACCAAACTGGGGCCAATCCCCACCAATTTGTTACAAAGCACAGAATGGCTGGCCGCGCTGGTACTGCTTACCCGCACCAGCCTCAAAGAGTTTTACACCCCGGATTACATCAACTTTACCACCCAAGAAATAGATTTTGCCGGCATTATCAACCACGCCGCCACCCATAGCCAGCAATTTTTGGCCCGGCTGGCGGCCCACCTGTTCAACGCCTACGGTTTTGATCTGCCCCCAACGGGTATGTTCAACCTGGACCAAACCAACCTTGAGTACGCGCTGCTGGCCATAATGCTCCGCCACCGCGTTACCCCTGCCGCGCTCTCGGCCCGGCTAATGGGCCTGCACCTGGGCGAAGAAGAATAATCAAAAAAAAGACGGCCTCTTTCCCCAAAGAAGCCGTCTGCCAACACAAAAGGGAGTTACCCCAATGCCTGTACAACCCATTATAGCACAAGTAAAAACCAAACGCAGCCGCCGCCATTTTTACGTTCCGGCCCTGGAGCGGCAGCACTGCTTTACCTGCCCCCTGGATGATTGCCAGGAAGACAATTCGCGGTGTCCCCTGCGCCAGGCCAAAACCGTAGCCAGGGTGCGCCAATGACTACCCAATTACCCGCTTACGGCACCACAGAATATTACCGGTACATAGGCCGCAAGGGCGGCCAGGCCCGCGCCGCCCAGCCGGATTTTACCCAACACTGCCGCGCCGCCGGCCTGCGCAGCGCCCAGGTAAATGATATGGCCGCGCTGGGCCGCAAAGGCGCGCGGGCCTTTATCCGCAAATACGGCTACATCAAATTCTTTCATTTTTGGCGCAACTGGAAGCTGGCCAACCCCAGCCGCCACGAGCGGCAGGTTATGGCCATGCTCGAGCTGCTAAAGTACCCCTACCGGCGCGAAGCCATGGTGCTGGGCCATGATGTGCCGCTGGCCGTTGATTTTTACATTCCAGACGCCAACGACGCGGTGATAGAAGTTAACGGCCGGGTGCATTACGATCCCCGGTTTGATCACCCCAACCGGCCCCAAACCCGCTACCAGCTCGATGTTCTCCGCCGGCAACGGCTTGAGCGAGCCGGCTTTAGGGTGCTAGAGCTGGATTACCTTTGGCTCAGCCGCGAGCCGCTGGCCGTTAGTAAAATAGCCGTTTTTTTAATGGGTTAAATGGAGGCAGCTATGGCCGTTATAGGCTTTTTCAGTTACAGCGATTTCCTTGACGAAATAAAACAAACCGCCCTGTTTGGGCAGCCGGTGCGGGTGCAGGCGTACTACAAACTCAAGGGAGATAAAACCGGGCTGTTGCAAAAATACACCTTTATCACCGAAGTGGCGGTGCAGGTTACCGGCCTCAGTGATACGTCTGACGTGCTGGTTTGCCGGTTTATAACCGGCGAAACCAGCGTAATGAACGCAGACAACGATCAATCCTGGTTAGGTCGGCTAGATCAGCGCAACCGGCGCGTGGCCGGCCTGGTGCGCCAACGGCTCCAGGCGGCCGGCTACCACACCCGCACCGGGGTGTTTGCCAACGCCAAACACAGCGAGATTGAAAGCGACCCCGGCGATTTGATTGCCGCCGCCGCAGAGGAGGCTAACCATGCTTAGCCTGCGCAGCCAAACCCGCATTGCCATCAATATTCTGGTAGAAGACGCAGACCACAGCTTTATGCTTACCCTGTTTTGGCTTACCGGCCTGTTTTCGGCCCTGGTTAGCCTGGCCGGGCGCGTCTCGCCCCTGTGGCAATGGGGCGGAGATGTAGCCCAGGCGGCCTGGTTTGCCTGGCTGGTGCTGGGCATTGTGGTTAGCAGCCTGGTTTTTGGGCTACGGAGCCGGCCATGAAACGTTACGCGCTGGCGCTGATAACCCTGCTGCTGCTCGGCGCTGCGGGCACCTACTGGGCAGAAATCAGCCAACTGCTGCTGTATTTCATCTACCTTACGGCGGGCCTGGCCGCCATGGTGTTGGTAACGCTGGCGGTGGCGCTGGGCTGGTTGGTGGTAGAAAAAGTGCGGCTCATTCGCGCCCGGCGAATAGAGGCCGAAAAAGAAGCCCACGTGCTGGTAGTAACCAACCAGGGGCAAACCTATATCCGAGATTTAAACGGCCGCGCCCACTGGCGGGCCATGCACCTTGACCCGCGCTATTTTGCCAACGGCCACCTTACCCAACCCGATGCCGGCGCGGTGGCGCGCTGGCAAACCTGGCAAATCCTCAATGCCACCACCCGCAGCCTGGCCGCGGGCCAGCCGCCGGTGATCGAAGCCCTGCCCGCGCCGGCCATTGCCCTGCCGCCGCCGCCGGAGCTGCTGCCGCTACTAAGCCGCGAACAACGGCTGTTACTGCTGGGGCCAAGTGGCAGCGGTAAAAGCAGCCTGTTGCGCCACGTGGTGGCCGCCAAACTAACCGGCGCGGCCCGCGTCATCCTCTGCGATCCGCACGGCAGCCGCCCCAAGTGGGGCAGCGCCATAGATGCCATTGGCTTTGGCGAAGATTACCAGGCCATATTAGACACCTTTCTGGCGCTGGAATGGGAGCATAAACAGCGCATCCAGGCCGTAGCCGAAGGCCACGCCGAGCGCGATTTCCCCATCATTCTGGTAGTCATAGAAGAGGTGCAGGCGCTCACCGAATATTTTACCCGGCGCAAGGTAGATATTGGCTACTATCTGCGCATGTTCCTTACCCGCACCCGCAAAACCGGCATTGATATTGTGGCCTGTAGCCAGGCCGATAGCGTGGCCGCGCTGGGGTTAAAAGGCTTTAGCCAAAACAAAACCGCCTTTGCCCTGGCCCGCACCAGCGGGCGCGATGGGCGCGGCCACAAGGTTGAGTACACCAACGAAGAAGGCCATAGCCTGGTGTATGATCCGCCGCCGTTTTGGCCCGATACCGCGCCGGTGGGGGTATCTCAACAGCATATTTACCAGCTTCCCCCGCCGCCATCGTCGGAGCAAACGCAAATTATTAGCCTGCTCAAACGGGGCGCTACCCGCTACCAAATTTGCGAAGCACTATGGGCCGGCAAACGCGGCGAGGGCAATTACAACCGTATAGACGATGTAATCCGCCTGTGGGGGCCGTTCTAAAAACGTTCAAAAAGCGTTCAAACGGCGTTCAAAACCGGGCGGGTTGCCCCCCAAAAACACCCCCGCTGAACGCAATTTGAACGCCCAAAAATAAGGCAATAGCTATGGCCAACCAACTTTTTAAACTTTTACCGGTTAAAAACTTTCATAAAACCCGGGTGCAGGCGTGCGCCAACTGCAAGTACCTGCACACCCAGGATTACATCGAATACCGCTGCCGGCGGCCGCTGCGCAGCCGGGCCGGTAAGCGCCCCGTGTGGCAGTTTACCGCCTGGAGCGACCCATTTGCCGAAATGTGGCAAAGCGTGTGCGACCGCTGGGCCAAAAAACAAACCAATTAACCATTTATTCAAAGGAGCTTTGTAATGAATACCCTTATTTTGGCCGGCGACCCCGGCTTTGGAAATTTTAAGTTTGCCTGGTTGGGCAAACAAAACCACATTGAAACCTGCGTTATCCCCAGCGTGGCCGGCATTGGCCAAATCAGCGATCTATCGCTGCTGGGGCTGGGCCGCCAGCGCAAACAGGCCCGGCCCTATACTGTTGGCTGGGGCGGCGTTGAGTACCTGGTGGGGGCCAACGTGCACCGCCACGCCGAACCCATCGAAGACCTGGACAAACTGCGCCTCACCGAAGGCGGCGTTAACCGCAGCCTGATGTACGCCGCTCTGGGGCAGGCGGTTAATGGCCAGCCCACCCCGGTAAAACTAATGCTGGGCTTCCCGGTGGAACTGCTCAAAGATAAAGAGCGGGCGCGGATAGCCCTGCGCGCCTTGCGGGGCTGGTTAGAAGGACAGCACCGCTTTACCGTAGATGGCCGGGCCGTTGACCTGACCGTGCTGGAGGTAAAAGGCGCGGCCCAGCCGGTGGGCGCTTACCTGGATTGGGGTATGGATAACGCCGGCCAGTGGGTGCGAGAAACCGAAGCCCTACAGCGCCCCGTGGGCGTGTGCGACCTGGGCTTTAACACGCTCGACCTGTTTAGCCTGGAAGGCGGCGAAGTGACCGACCGCGAAACAGCCGGCGGCGATTTAGGTATGCACCGCGTGGCCGCCACCGTTAAACGCTTTTTATACCACAACTACCGGGTAGAGCTGGGCCTGCACCGCTGCGATGACCTGGTGCAAGAATACCTCAAAACCGGGCAGGTTATCTTTTACTGCGCCGCCGGCGATATTGACCTGTCCGGCGTGGTGCAGCAAGCCCTTGAAAAAGCCTTTACCGACATCCGCGAATTTATCCGGGCGCATTGGGGCGGCGGGGCGCAGTTTCACACCCTCATCTTTACCGGCGGCGGGGCGCAAGCCTTTCGGCCCCAGTTTTTACGCTACTATCCGGCAGCCTATTTGCCAGCCGATATGGTCACCAGCAACGCCCGCGGCCTGCTAAAACGCGCGGTGCGCGTGTTTGGCCAATAGCACCATGCCCAATTCATGGCCCATTTTTAAATACAGATTGGATACATAACCAATGGCTAAAAAACCCAGTTACCAAGAACGCGCCCAGGAATACAAAATTGTTACCGTTATGCTCCACCGCCAGCGAGACGCCGAGCTGGTGGCCTGGGTAGATAGCCTGGGCCACGGCAAAACCAACGATGCCATTCGCCAGGCGTGCTATGCCGCTGTGGGCCAGGCCAATGCGCCTGGCTCGGCCCAGTTGCAACAACTCATTACCGCCAGCCTGTCCAACCACCTGGTAGACGTGCGCCGGGTGGTAGAAAACGCCCTGGCCGGCTTTACCCCGGCCGCCAGGCCACAACCTGTAGGTCAACCGGTGGCCGCCGGCTTGCTGGCGGCGCTGGATAAATCATTAGACATCGAACTTTGAAAGGACTCCTTATGCTTAATCTTGACCCTGTATTTGAAAGAGCAGACCTTGTTTCTCTGGTAGAACGCGCCGGCGGTAAACCCCGGCGCAGCGGTAAGGGGTATGCCTGCGCCTGCCCCCTGCACGGGGGTGATAACGACACCGCCTTCAGTATCTACACCAGCGACGGTGATGACAACCGCCCCATGTGGCACTGCTTTACCGGCTGTCAAGCCGGCGGTGATGCCATAACCTTTGTGCAGCATTGGCAACGGCTGGAGTTTGCCGAGGCGGTGGAATGGTTGGCCAATGACCTGCGTCTCTCAAAAGAGGCGCTGGGCTGGACCCCCGAAGCCATCGCCGAGCATAAAAAATTTGTCAGCCGGGCCGAGCTGTTGGCCATCGCCAAAAAATTTTACGCGGCTAATCTCAATAGCAATGACGCAGCTATGGCCTATGCGTTAGGGCGCGGCTTTACTGCCGGCCATATCAAAACCGTTGGGTGGGGTTACTCCGATGGCAGCGATGCCCTGCTCAAACACCTGGCCGCCAGTGATGCCGGCGCGCAATTAATCCCGTTGGCCCGCGAGATCGGCCTTATCCGCGCGGATGGCCGCGATTTTACGGCCAATGCCAACGGGCACACCCTCAGCCCGGAAGGCTGGCTCATTTACCCCCACGCCGAACGGGGCAAAATTGTCTATCTTTCGGCCCGCGCTCTGGCCAAAATAGATAAAGGTGATAAAAGCCGTAACCTGCCCGGGCCGCGCCAGGTATATTGGGCCAACTGGCCGCTCGCCGATGCGCTGAGCGACGACGGGCTGGTAATAACCGAAGGCCAGGCCGATGCCGAAACCGTGCGCGCCTGGGGCTACCCGGCGCTGGCGTTGTGTGGCGTATCGCTGGGTAATGCCGATGGGTTGGTGCAGCAACTGCAAAAACGGGTCGCCGGCGGCGCCACGCTGTACCTGGGCTTGTCTAATGATGCCGCCGGGCACAAGGCCGCCCGCACTCTGGCCGAACGCCTGGGGCCGCTCACCCGGATTGTGGATTGGCCCAAAGAAATTGGCCAGAATAAATCCGATGCCAACCAATTGCTGCAAAACGGGTACACTGCCGGCCAGTTCAAAACTTTGCTGGGTGATGCGCCGGCATTTTTAGACACCGAAATAACGCGGGCCGAAATTACCCGCGACGTGCGCCAGCAGGCCGAAACCCTGGAGCGGTTGGCCGGCCTGGTGGCCAGGCTGGGCGAGACCGAACGAAAAATATACCTGCGGGCCATCGGCCAAAATTCAAGATTGGGCATCGGCCAGCGGGATTTTGAGAAACTGGTCAAAGAACGGATGGAAGGCGACCCCAAAAGTGGCATAGAAATCCGCGCCAACCAGTTTTACTACTGGGGCGAACCGCTGTGTAACTTTGCGGCCTGGATCAGCCACGAACTCAGCCGGGATGACGGCCAAAACCCGCCCGAAATCCTGTATACCATCAACGGCAAACTCAACGGCACCGGTTACGAATTTCCAGCCGTTGATGTGCCCGCCGCCGATTTTGACAGCCTCAACTGGATCAGCGGCAACTGGGGCGCGCGGCCAATTCTGTACATCGGCGGTGGCCGCCGGCATATACTGCTGCGGGCTATTAAAGAGCACAGTACCGAAAAAATGACCCGCGAGCGGATGTACACCTTTACCGGCTGGCACACCATTAACGGCCGGCGCGTTTATCTCACGGCCAGTGGGGCTATCTCGGCCACCGGACTTGATACCTCGGTGCGGATTGACTTGCCCGGCAACCTGGCCCGTTACAACCTGCCGCAGCCGTTGTATGGCGGCGATCTGCACCAGGCTATTCAATCCACCCTGCAATTTTTACTGGTTGCCCCGCTCAGCGTTACCGCGCCGCTTTTGTGCGCGGCGCTGGCCGCGCCGCTCACGCCATTCAAGTCGTTAAACGCAGTTGTTTGGGTTTACGGTCCTACTCAATCTAAAAAAAGCTCGGTTTCCCACCTGGCGTTGAGCCTGTTTGGCCAATTTGTCGAGGGCCGCGATTACAAATCAATCAAAGATTGGACATCTACCGCCAGCGATCTGGAAGCAACAATGTTTGATTGCAAGGACGTGCCCATGATCATTGATGATTACGCGCCGCAATTTACCGATGCCGTCGAAAGCCGTAAACAGGCCAAAACCGCGCATTATGTGGTGCGCAGCGTCGGCAACCGCAGCAGCCGGGGCCGCCGGCGCGCCGATATGACGGCTCAAAAACAGTTTATTCCGCGCGGGGTGGTGCTGGCCACCGCCGAGCAGCCGCTCGTTGGCCAAAGTATCGTCGGGCGGATGATCTACGTTGAGGTTGATTTGGGCGCAGTAGATGTAGACGAATTAACCGAAGCCCAACATAGCCTGGCGGCCTATAGCCAAACTATGGCGGCTTACATTCAATGGCTGGCCGATAACTGGGAACGGTTAGAAACCGAACTCCCCAACCGCTACGCCCTGGCCCAAACCCTGGCATCGTATCCAAACCAGGAGCGGCTTACCGATTACTACAGCGTCCTGACGGTTGCCGGCGACATGTTTTTTGAGTGGTCGTCTGGCGTGGGCGCCATCTCCGCCACCGAAGCCGACAAACTGGCCGGCAGTTGCCGCGCCGCAATCGGTGATCTGCTCGCCAAACAATCCAACCGCATTAGTGGCCAGAGTCCGGTGTTGAGGTTTTTTCAGGCGCTCGAAGAGTTGCTCGCCGCCGGCGAGATTGTGCTGCCGGACCGGACCAACGATGATTACGTTACCCCTCACTCCGCCTTGCTGGTTGGCTGGCAAGAGCTTGAAAACAGGCAACTGTACCTGCTCACCGGGCCGGCCCTGGAGCGCGTCAAAGAATATTGGGCGCGGTTGGATGAGCGGTACGACACCCTGATTGATGCGCTGCGCCGCGAGTTGTATCAGTATGGTTTTTTGTCATCTCGTGCTCCGCGCCAATTTGAAGTAAAAAAGTGGATCAATAAAAAATGGGGCACCACCGGCACCCAACGCGTGCTGGTGATTGATGCCGATAAGGTCAAAACCGAGTTTGATATAGATTTATTGGCGCTCGATGAAGCGGCGCGGGTTGACCCGGATGCGCTGTTTTAACCGGCTACATGCCTGCAAATAAAGGCGTCGGCGGTGGGCAAGTTACAGATTTTTATTTTTTTGCCATTATTTCGGCATTTTTAATGCATGGGAACGACTCTCTGGTAGGCATGTAGGCATGTAGGCATGTTTCAAATAGAAAACCGTCAAAAACCGCGATTCTGGCTTGTTTTGGCCCATTTCTCACATGCCTACGTGCTATACGAATGTAGGCATGTGGTAGGCATGTTGGGTTAAAAACATGCCTACATGCCTACATGCCTACCAGAGAATCACATATACATATATGCAGTTTGGAAAAACGAGGAATAATGAACGAACCAAAGTCAACCTATCAAGTCATCCCGCCGGATCAAATCCGGCCCGGCGATATTTACAAATTTATCCCGGCCAACGGCGCGCCGCCGCTGTTTGCCACGGTATTAAGTGTGCATCATAACCTGGTGCAAATTCAGCGTGGTAGCTCCCATCCGGTGTTTACGCCTATTAAGCCGCCGATTGGCGAAGTGTTTTTTGGCCGAAAAATTAATTAAGAGGCGTCCAATGTATCTCACTTACGCCAAATCGCCATCGGGCGAATTGATACATATCTCCAGAGCCACAACCGTAGAAGCGTTTGTTTGCCCGTACTGTGGTGAGGCGGTTATTGCCAAACGCGGGCCGGTGGTGGGCCATCACTACGCCCACCGCCGCAACTCGTGCCGCCCTGATTATTACGCGCCATTGCCCACAGAATACGAGTGGTTTACTTGGGGTCTTACCGCCGCCCAATTTAACGCTCTGGCCAAACACGGCAATGATTGGCGCTGGTTTAATGCCGGCAAAATCAATTGGGCCACTCGCGCCGCCCTAACCGCCAGTGGATACATAGACACGTGGACGCAACCCAACCCGGAACGGTGGAGCGGCAGCAGGAAGGATATAACCGGCGGCTGCCTGGCAGCTCGCGGGCTGGCGGCTATGCGGTTACTGCCCTTGCCGGCATGGATGGAGTTTGTAACCAGAGAGTTGCAGCGGTTGGCCAGCGCCGAAAATATCGCGCCGTATCTCAGCGCAGAAGTGCAGCGCCTGGCCGGTTCCACCCTCTATTTTTTGGAAATCAACGGGGGTGAATTGTACAAAATCGGAGTTACGGCCCGGCCCATCGGGCAGCGGGTTGCGGAAATAAAACAACATCTGGCCGGCAATCCAGGCATAACGGTGTTGCGCTGCATGCATGGGGCCGGGGCAATAGAGCCATATTTTAAATGGCTGCACCGCGACAAAGTACAATATGAAACCGAATATTTTGCCGGGCTGGATATAACCCAAACCCTAAATGACCTAGACGCCGCCGCTGCTGTAAAGCCGGTTGCGCCGCCCAGGTTGCTGTACGACCGGCGAGATTTTACCGGCATTTTCAGCCACGCCGCCGCCGATGTTTTGAACGAATACACCGGCCACTATGAGCCTCACCTATACCTGGTCAATATCAAAGATGCGGTCACCGGCGCGCCGATTCTGGATTGGCATCGTTGGAAAATTGGCAACGCTTGGGACTCGCTCTATTACCGCCGCCAACCCGATGGCAGTCTTGCCGTTAACCGAGTACTGGCCGGCCAGCTTGTTAAATTTAGAGCCACGCTGGAGAAGTATCGGCTACTCAGGCCGGCAAAGGTAAGTAAATTGTAATGGTTGTTCTGCTGCACCGGGTCAACCCGGAACGTAACGAATCGCGGTTTTATCTGGTGCAGGTGGGGCCGTCGCTCCTCGACCGGTACGCCGTACTGCGCATTTGGGGGCGTATCGGTGGCCACCAGCATCACCTGGTTACACCCTGCGCCTCACCCGAAGCTGCGGCGCAGCTCGCCGACCGGCTGGTGCAGCGCCGGCTCAAACGAGGTTATCAAATAGTTGATCAATAGTGTATTGATAGCTCCCCCCGGGTATGCTATAATCTGGTTAACTCAGGAGTCATTTATGCCCATTATTTCCCAGTTTTACGGCATCACTATTCGCATGTTCTACCGCGATCACCCTCCGGCCCATATTCACGTTGAATACGGCGAGCATGAGCTTATCATCAATCTCAACCCCATCGCCGTCAGCCAGGGACAAGCGCCGGGCCGCGTGCGCTCGTTGGTGCTGGAATGGGCCGCGCTGCACCACCAGGAATTGTTGGATAACTGGCAACTTTGCCGGGCTAACCAGGCTCCGTTGCCGATAGAGCCGTTGGAGTAAAAAAATGCTCAACCAAATTAGCCAAATTACGGTTTTAAAAAACAGCCGGCTGGGCCTGGTTTACCGGGATGGAGCCGTCGTTATCGTTGATTTTGCGCCTGTCGCCGCTGCCGGCGGCGTATTTACCCCATTGGCAGACCCCGGCTTTTTTAGTCAGGTGCAGCTAGGGCCGCGTGGCCGCTTTATTGTCTGGCCGGACGACCTGGATTTTTGCGCCGATGCTCTGCGACTGGATGGCCAGCCGGCCAACCCGGCCCAAATTGCTGCTAACGCCATTCAGCCCGCCGGCGCGGCGGTTTAATAAGCGCCAACTAAAAAGGCCGGTCTTGCTGACCGGCCTTTTTTTACCCCAGTAGTTTTGCGACCAGCGCCGGCGCCCCGGCGATGTGGCTTTGCACCTCGGCTTTGAGCGCCGCGATTTTCTGCTCCAGCCACGCCAGCCCATCC
>CAZFCE010000034.1:0-53630 GCA_964517605.1 uncultured Caldilineaceae bacterium
TATGCTGAAGGATAATCCCGGATCGGCTATCAGTCAATATGTAACCATTACCAAATGATTAACTGACCGGCATGGTTACAGTAACAGGTGCCGGAATTTCTAACCAACTAAAAAGGCCGGCTTTCCATTGGCGAAGCCGGCCTTGTGGTGAGAGCGGAAAATAGTTAAATTATGACCGGGTCATAATAAAGAACGCCCCGCCTGATAGTAATGGCGGGGCGTTTTAATTTAACCGATGTTGTTATTTAACCCCAAATTGCTACCTGGTTGAGTTATTTTAACTGAAAGGCGTCACTCATCAGTTTGAACACTTCGGTGTTGTCCATCAGGCCGTGAACTTCTTCGGCTTTGGGGCCTTGGGCAATCAACCAGACCGGTTCGGAAGTGTGTTCGGTGGAAGCGAAGCTGATATGGAGTTGATTGGCCAGCGCCGTGCCTAAAGCGTTGCTCAGGTTGTAATACTCAAGTTTGGAGGCTTTGGCGTCCAGAGCGGTTTTGGCTTCGGCTTCGGTGATGTCAAGCCCGGTGTGTTTTTTAACCAGTTCTTGCAGGGTTTTGGCGTCTGTTTTGTCGCCCAATTCTTTTTCGATGGCTTCAAAGGAGGCATCAAACTTGCTGAGCGTCGTCAAGTCGGCTGCTTTCATTAATTCCGGGGCTTTTTCGCCGGGCAGAATACCGCTGGTCATAGCAATGCCACCGGTTTCGTGGTCGGCGGTGACAATAATCAGGGTGTTGGGATTTTTAGCCTGAAAGTCGAGCGCGGTGGCCACGGCTTCATCAAAAGCCAGCATATCGTGAACAACGGCGGCGGCATCGCTGGCATGCGCGGCGTGGTCAATCCGCCCGCCTTCAACCATCAGGAAAAACCCTTTGTTGCCTTCGCTCAACATTTTAATGGCCGTGTCTGTCATCTGGGCCAGGCTTGGCTCTTTATCTTTCCGGTCCATCTCGTATTTCATGTGAGATTTGTTGAACAGTCCCAACAGTTTGGCGGTTTTGGTTAGTTCCAGCGTGCTCAACTGCTGGGTTGTGGTAATCACCGTATAACCGGCTTTGGCGGCTTCGGCTGTTAAATCGCGGCCATCTTTGCGTTTGCTATCGGCGTTTGATTTGGGCAGCCAAAAACTCCAGCCGCCGCCCATCATCACATCTGCGCCGGTTTTTAGCATGTTGTCGGCAATTTCGTCTTCGGCATCGCGGTTAAAATTGTGAGCGGCAAAAACCGCCGGGGTGGCATGGGTAATCCGGGTAGTGGTTACCAGGCCAACTTCTTTACCCGCTTTTTGCGATTTTTCCAGAATGGTTTCTACGGCAGTTTTTTTGTCGGGCAACATGCTGATTTCGCCGTTGTTGGTTTTAACCCCGGCGGCCATAGCCGTTCCCGCCGAAGCGGAGTCGGGCACAATATAATCCGCCGCATCGTTGGTCATATCGGCTACATAACCTTTATTCATAACATCAATAATGTTCAGGTCTTTCTTTAAAATGTTCTGGCTGTATTCGCGCGCCAGTTTAAGGTGGCTGGGTCCCATACCATCGCCAATCAACAGAATAACATTCTGCGCCTGATCGGTTTGGGCTACGGCGGCGGGGCTAGGCAGAACTCCTCCCATTACAATGGCCATAAACAGGGCCAGGGCTAAAAAAACGGGCACTAACTTTTGGTTAAACATCATCTCTCCTTTATTTTGCTTCATTTTGGATTTAGCAACCGGCTTGTGCCGGACTTTGCAACCCAGAATATAGAACTTTGGCGTTAAACCGTAGTTAAGAAGTTGTTATGGTTTTGTAAAGTAATTTTTAATATCTGTTTACTTAATTCTTGTCAGGAATGATATTTATCATCAAACAAGAACACTTACCGTGTTTATTGTTGATAAATTCAGTCAATAAATTAAAGGTTTTTAACAATGGTTTAAAGATTGTTTAACATTTCCTTAAATATGACTTAAAAAACGGTTGTTAGAATAAACCTGTTCGCCCTTAAAGAATTCTATTTTATCAATTTCCAAGGAGAAAAAGAGGAAAATCACAATGAGTAGAAAATTATTGCAGTTGCTGGCCGTATTAACTTTAGTTTTGATGCTGTTCCCGGCTGCCGCTTTAGCGCAGGGCGGCTCGGTTTACACGGCTCAAAAAGATGATACGCTGGTAAAAATAGCCCAAAAAGAATACAGCAACCCCCTGGCCTACCAGGCCATTGTGTATTACAGCAACGAAAAGGCCAAAACGGATAAAACCCTTTTTGTTATTGAAGACCCCAAAACCGCTCTGGTTGAAGGCTCTAAAATTTATTTGCCCACCACCGCCGAAGTGGACAGTTTTTTGAAATCCGGCGGGGCGGCTCCGGCGGCTGCGGCTACCCCGGTAAAACTCTCCGGTGAATTGCAGTTGGCCGGTTCCACCTCGGTGCAACCGCTGGCCGAACTGCTGGCGGAGGCCTTTATGAAAGCCAACCCCGACGTAAAAGTTACGGTGCAGGGCGGCGGCTCCGGCGTGGGCATTACCTCGGCGGCAGATGGCACGGCGGCCATTGGCAACGTGTCTCGTGACCTGAAAGACGACGAAAAAGCCAAATACCCGGCCCTGGTTGCCACCCGGATTGCCATTGACGGTTTGGCGATTGTGGTTAACCCTGCGGTTAATATCACCGACCTGACGCTGGCCCAGGTAAAAGACATTTTCTCCGGCAAAATCACCAACTTCAAAGAAGTCGGCGGCTCCGATGCCCCGATTGTGGTTGTCACCCGCGAAGAAGGCTCCGGCACCCGCGACTTTTTCCAGGAAAAAGTAATGGGTAAAGATGCCAAAATCACCGAAAAGGCGCTGGTGCAACAATCAAACGGCCAGGTGCGCACCACCGTATCTTCAACCCCCAACTCCATCGGTTACCTATCCTTTGGCTTTATGGATAAAACCACCACCTCGGTTAATGTTGATGGCGTAACGCCCAGCGTTGAAAACGTTGAAAACGGCACTTACAAACTGTGGCGTAACTTTAATATGGTAACCAAAGGCTCGGCCAACCCACTGGCGCAGGCTTTCTTTGACTTCATCTTCAGCCCGGATGGGCAGGCCATTGTGGCCAAAGAATGGATTGCGGTTGAAAAGGGAGCGGCCCCGGTGTTTGCTTGCCCCGCCGGCGCGGCTGGCACTCTGAAGATGGCCGGTTCCACCTCGGTGCAGCCGTTGGCCGAAAAACTGGCCGGCGATTTTATGAAAGCCTGCCCCGCGGTTAAGGTTGAAGTGGCGGGCGGCGGCTCCGGCGTGGGCGTAACCTCGGCCTACAATATGACCGCCGACATTGGCAACGTTTCGCGCGACCTGAGTAGCGCCGAAAAGAGCAAAATGCCCGAATTGAAAGGCACCCGGATTGCGGTAGACGGCGTGGCCCTGGTGGTTAACCCCGAAGTTGAACTGCCTACCCTCAGCCTGGCTCAGGCCAAAGACATCTTTGCCGGCAAAATCACCAACTTCAAAGAAGTAGGCGGCCCCGATGCCCCGATTGTGGTTGTTACCCGTGAAGAAGGCTCTGGCACCCGCGACTTTTTCCAGGAAAAAGTAATGGGCAAGGATAAAATCACGGAAAAGGCGCTGGTGCAGCAATCAAACGGCCAGGTGCGCACCACCGTAGCCTCAACCCCCAACTCCATTGGCTACGTGTCCTTTGGCTTTGTTGACAGCACCATCAAACCGGTGGCGCTCGATAACGTGCCGCCCACCGCGGAAAATGTGCTCAATAACACCTACCCGTTGTGGCGCTATTTCAACATGGTTACGCGCGGCAAACCCGCCTACCTGGCGCAAACCTTCCTCAACTTTATCTTTAGCCCGCAAGGTTACGACATTGTCGTTACCGAAGGCTACATGACTCACGCTCCTAACTAAGCTTTACCCCGGAGCGGGAGCGCCCAACGCGCTCCCGCTCCGCTTGCCGTAACCGGCTCAGTTAAGGATTGATTGACAAACGGGCGGCCATTTTTTAAGTTTAGCCCGTTTGTTGTTTTATCTCGACTTGATCTTTGCCGTAACTCAAACTGAACTGTAATGCAGGTAAAATGGAGTCCTTTTTATGACGACAAACCACCAGAACGCTCCGGATCGGGCAACAACAGCCAAAAAACGGCCACTCCCGGTAACGGTGTTGGCCATTTTGTTGGGATTGGCCGCTTTAGGTGTGTTGGGGGGCGGGGTTTTCTTTAGTTTTTTCCCGGCTGCCTGGCCGGCGGCTAATCCGTCGGGCCAAATAGCCGTGGTTGGCGCGGCTTCAGCCAAGCCGCTGCTCGATAACCTGGCGACGGCCTTTACCCAAAACAATCCCCAGGTACAAATTCAGGTGCAAGCCGGTGATTCCGGAGCGGGGGCCATTGCCGCCGGTGAAGGCGCCGCCGATATCGGCAGCTTGACGCGCGATTTAACCCCCGAAGAGCAGGCCAAATATCCCGGCCTGCGCCAGAGCACCATTGCCGTTGATGGTCTGGCCGTTGTTACCAGCCCGGATGTAAAGCTCTCTACCTTGAGCCGCGATCAACTCCGGGCCATTTTCACCGGCCAAATCACCAACTTTAAAGAGGTGGGCGGGCCGGATGCCCCTATTACTGTAATGACCCGCGAGACCGGCTCTGAGGCGCGGGCTATTTTTGAGCGGCTGGCGCTGGGGCCGGATCAGCAAATTTTTGGGCAGGCGGTCGAAGTGCAATCCGATGACCAATACCGGCAGGCGTTGGGCGTTATCCCCGGCTCGATGGGTTATTTGCCTATCAACTATGTTGACAACACCGTGGCCGCCACGCCGATTGATACCGTGGCCCCCACTTTAGAAAATATTGGCAACCACACTTACCCGCTGGCCTACAACGTTAACCTGGTGGTTAAAAAAGGCGCTTCGCCGTTAGCCCAGGCATTTATTAACTTTATCTTTAGCCCCGCCGGAAAAACCATCATTGCCGGCCAGTATATTCCGGTTGAGCGCCCGGTGGTTATTCTGGATGTTCTGCAAACCCTGCTGGTGGCGCTAATTTTAGCCAGTTTGGGGTTTGCTCTGGCACGCGGCCTGTGGCTGCTGCGAGATTGGGCGCGGGTATCGGTCATCTTTTTAATGACGATGGTATTAATTTACCTGATTTCTTTGGTGATGTTTGCCCTGGCCGCGCAAATTTTTGGCGGCGCCGAGGTAATCTCCGGCGGAACGTTGGCGCAAATTATTGGAATTGGCCTGGTTAAACTGGCGGTTTACGGCGTAATCCCCGCCGGCATTATTTTTAGCCTGATTAAACAGGTTGAATATTTTGATGAAACTCCCGGCCAACGGGATTTTGCCGATAAAAGCGTGCGGTACGTGCTGGTAGCCAGCGCCTTGAGTGCCATTTTCATTGTCTTTTTAATCATTGTGTTTACCATGCTCGAATCCTGGCCGGCCATTGCCCAAATTGGCGTGGGCAAAATGTTGATTGGCACCATCTGGCGGCCCACCGACCTTGAGTTTGGCGTGCTGCCCATGATTGTGGGCAGCATCCTCAGCACCATTGGCGCGATTATTCTGGGTGTGCCGTTATCGCTGGGCACGGCAATTTTGCTGGCCGAAATCGCCCCCCGGCCCGTGCGCGAGGTGGTGCACCCGGCCATAGAACTGCTGGCTGGCATTCCTTCGGTGGTGTACGGGTTGTTTGGGATGATTGTGCTGGCTCCGGTTATCCGGGAGGTGGGCCTGCCCTACAACACCGGGTTTGGCATCCTCAACGCTTCCATCATTCTGGCGATTATGATTTTGCCCACCGTAACCACCATCTCCGAGGATGCTCTGCGGGCCGTGCCGCGCTACTACAAAGAAGGCTCGCTGGCGCTGGGCGCAACTCACTGGCAAACCATCTGGTCGGTGATGTTGCCGGCGGCCCGTTCCGGCATTATCGCCGCGATTATTCTGGGCATTGGCCGCGCTCTGGGCGAAACCATGGCCCTGATTATGGTGATTGGCAACTCCATTGCCATGCCCGCCCCGCTGGATAGCAACCCGCTGACCATTATTTTTAGCTCGGCGCGCACGCTCACCGGCAACATTGCGGTAGAAATCAATTACGCCAGCGGCGTTCACAAAAGCTCGCTCTTTTTTACCGGCATGCTGCTGCTGGTGATGATTTTGGCGGTTAATTTGATTGCCAGATACTTAATGAAAGAGAGGTTATCGGCATGAGTAGTATGGACTTGGCAACTCGCACCCCCGAAACCGGATTAAACTTGCGCCAGGTGGAGTTGGACGGCATCAACTTTCGGCGGGCGTTAACGCAAAAAGTGGCTTTTGGCCTGGTTTGGTTTTTTGGCGCGCTGGCTATGGCGTTGCTGGTGTGGATTATCACTTACGTGCTGGTGAACGGCCTGTCGGTCATTGACCTGAGCTTTTTAACCACCGCGCCGGAAGGTGGGCTGGAAGGCGGGGGTGGGATGTCTACCACCATAGTGACCACGCTGTACCTGGTGGCGTTAACCATTGCCATTGCCGTGCCGCTGGGCGTGGGGGCCGCCATTTACCTGATTGAATACGCCGGCGAGATGCAGCGCCAAAGCCGCCTGGCGGCCCGACTTATCACCGTTGCCCGCACCGGGGTTGAACTGCTGGCCGGCGTGCCTTCGATTGTGTTTGGCCTGTTTGGTTTTGCCCTGTTTGTCTCGTACATGAATTTCAACTTCTCGCTGCTCTCCGCCGGGCTGAGCGGGGCCTGCCTGATTTTGCCGGTGATTATCCGCACCTCAGAAGAGGCGTTGCTGGCGGTATCGCCGGCCTACCGCGAGGCCAGTTTGGGGCTGGGAGCCACCAAATGGCACACGGTTTGGAACGTTATTTTGCCATCGGCGTTGCCCGGCATTGTTACCGGCGTTGTGCTCAGCGTGGGGCGCATCATCTCAGAAACGGCAATTTTTTGGGTTACGCTGGGCGGGAGCTTTCTTTTGCCCGAAAACCTGTTTTCCGGGGGCCGCACTATGGCCCTGCACGTGTTTATGCTGGCCACCGAAACCCGCGCCTTTGACAAGGCTATGGCTACCTCGGCCATTCTGATTATAACCATCATTATCATTAACCTGGCCATCAATTTTATCTCCCGCCGCTGGACGGCCAGAATAGAAGGCAGACGCTAAAATGGATTCTCAAGTTACCTCAACCAAGTTACACATCAAAGATTTTAATATGTTCTACGGCAATTTCCGGGCGGTGCGGGATGTGAGCATAGACATTCCGGCCAACAAAATCACCGCGATTATTGGGCCATCCGGCTGCGGCAAAAGCACTTTTCTGCGCAGCTTTAACCGGATGAATGACCTGATCCCCGGCGCGCGGATTCAGGGCGAGGTTTGGCTGGATGACGAAAACCTGTTTGCCATGGACGTGGTTAACCTGCGCCGGCGGGTGGGTATGGTGTTTCAAAAGCCCAACCCTTTTCCCAAAAGCATTTACGATAACGTGGCCTACGGCCCGCGGGCGCACGGCCTGCGCGACCGGGCCAAACTGGACGAAATTGTCGAAACCAGCCTGCGCGGCGCGGCGCTGTGGGACGAAGTTAAGGATATTCTGGATAAATCCGGGCTGGCATTATCGGGCGGGCAGCAGCAGCGGTTGTGCATTGCCCGCGCCCTGGCGGTAGAGCCGGAGGTCATTTTAATGGATGAGCCGGCTTCGGCGCTGGACCCCATTGCCACGCTGCGTATCGAGGAGTTGGTTCAGGCGCTCAAAGAGCATTACACCATTGTGATTGTGACCCACAATATGCAGCAGGCCAGCCGGGCCTCGGATTACACCGCCTTTTTTAACATGCGTGAAGACCGCGCCGGGTACCTGGTTGAATTTGGGCCAACCATCCAGATTTTTACCAAACCCCAAGAAAAACTCACCGAGGATTACATCACCGGGCGGTTTGGCTAATTGGCCGGCCAGGTTAATCAACCTTAATGGCGGCTTAACACGGCCATAACAATCAGTGGGTATAATCAAGCTGTTCGGTTAAAACCTGCAATTAGAATTTTTCGCCACCAAAAATAGTGGGACACCTTACTGAAAAGAGCGCCTTCTCCGGCGCTCTTTTCAATTCTCCGGCAATGTTAGCCCGGCCCAAAGTTTGACGGTAATTTTAATTCTCCATATAATGGGGTTGCTTATTTAATGAATAGTCAATAAATCAACTATTTTAAAATTGATGCAATCAACCTGGATTGCTTCTAGCTTGCGTCGGGAATTTTTTTAACCATATAGTCATTTAATGAATATTTATAATAATCCGCAAAATCGTTTAGGAACGCTCACCCTTTTAACCGGGCCGCGGGGTTGCGGCAAAACCACCGAGTGCCTGGCCTTGCTTGAGCAAACCCGGGCCGCCGGCCTGGATGTGGCCGGTCTCATTTCTCCCGCCGTTTTTGCCGGCGAGCAAAAAGTGGGGATTGAGGCGCTCGATCTCCGGGCCAACCACGCCCGCCGGTTGGCCCACGTTAACCACCGCGCCTCGCTGGCCGGGTTGTCTACCCCCGGCTGGATTTTTGACGAAGCGGTAATGGCCTGGGGCAACGCCGTGTTGCAAGCCGCGCCGCCCTGCGATTGGCTCATTATTGATGAACTGGGGCCGCTGGAATGGGAGCAGGGCCGGGGCTGGCTGGCCGGTTTGGCCGCCGTTGATTCCGGGGCGTACCGGCGGGCGGTGGTGGTGGTTCGGCCTAACCTGTTGCCGCTGGCGCTGGCGCGCTGGCCCCACGCCGCCGTCATTCAGCTTGAAGCCCGAAAACCGGCAGCTCTGGCGTAATCGAGTTCAAGGCCGGGCCGAATAAATTGCGGCCAAAATTTTTGTGGCCCGGCCAAATATAAGCAAACTAAAAAAAGAGGAGAAAGGATGTCAATGAAAACCCCAAAACAGTTACTTTACGGATTATTAGCGGTGGTCGTTTTGGCCCTGCTAATCCCCCTCACGGTCTGGGCGGCCCCCGCGCCCCAGGCAACATCCACCTGCGCCGAAACCTACACGGTTCAGGCCGATGACTGGTTGAGCAAAATTGCCGATAAATTCTTGGGCGATACCCAGGCTTACCTGGCCATTGCCGCCGCCACCAACGAAGCTCACGCCGGCGATGCTTCTTTTGCGGCGATTCCCAACCCGGACGTCATCGAAGTTGGCTGGAAGGTTTGTATTCCCAGCGCCGAAAAAGCTCAGGCGGCGCTGTCGGCCAAAGCTCCCGCCGCGCTGGAGCCGGCCAATATAACCGTTTTTGCCGCCGCCTCGCTCACCGATGCCTTTAACGAAATCGGCCAGAAATTTACGGCGGAACATCCGGGAGTAACCTTTACCTTTAACTTTGCCGGGTCGCAGCAACTGGCCCAGCAGCTTGGCCAGGGCGCGCCCGCCGACGTGTTTGCCAGCGCCAACAAAAAACAAATGGATGTGACCATCGAAGCCGGGCGCGTGGTTAGCGGCACGCAAAAAACCTTTGTGCGCAACCGCCTGGTGGTGATTTATCCCAAGGATAATCCGGCCGGCGTTACTCAGTTGCAAGACCTGACCAAACCGGGGTTAAAGCTCATTCTGGCGGCCAAAGAAGTGCCGGTGGGCCAGTACGCGCTCGACTTTTTGAACAAAGCCATCACCGATACCGCCTTTAGCCCCACCTACATGGATGAGGTTTTAAAGAACGTTGTTTCTTATGAAGACAACGTAAAATCGGTTTTGACCAAAATTTCGCTGGGCGAAGGCGATGCCGGGATTGTTTACACCAGCGATGTTACCGGCGAAAACGTTAACAAAGTGGGCCGCCTGGATATTCCGGATAAATTGAATACGGTTGCCACTTATCCTATTGTCGTGGTCAAAGATAGCGCCGCTCCCAAACAGGCTCAGGCGTTTGTGGATTACGTGTTGAGCGCAGCCGGGCAAGAAGTTTTAACCCGATACGGCTTTATCCCGGTTAGCCCGGCTGGATCCGCCGCTCCCGCTCCGGCTGCCGCCGCGCCTGCCGCTCAACTGGCCGTGACCGATGCCCTGAGCCGCTCCGTCTCGTTTGCCCAGCCGCCGCAACGGATTGCCGTGGCCGGCAAAGGCATTTTTATGCTGGCCGACGCGCTCTACATGTTCCCCGAAGCCAAAACGCGGGTAACTACCCTGCCGAAAGGCGGCCAGAGCACGGCGGATTTTCTGGCGCTGGTTGACTCCGGCTATAACCAAAAAACCTTCTTTGAAGGCGACGCCGGCCCGGAGCAAATTGCCGCCACCAAACCCGATGCCGTTGTCCTGAAAAGTGTAGCCGCCGAAAAGTTGGGCCATCCCCTGGAACAACTGGGGCTGCCGGTAGTTTACGTGGATTTGGAAACGCCGGAGCAATATTTTAAGGATATTGCCACGCTGGGCCAGCTTTTTGGCAACGCCGAACAGGCTAAAACCATCACCGCGTTTTACCAGTCCCGCCTCGACCGGGTGAGCCAGGCCATGCAGGGGTTAGCCGATGACCAGAAACCGCGCGTGTTGGTGCTGCAATACAGCGACAAAGGCGGCGAGGTGGCTTTTAACGTGGCTCCGGCCAGTTGGATTCAAACAACAATGGTTAAACTGGCCGGTGGCCAGCCGGTGTGGACCGAAGCCGCTCAGGGCGGCGGCTGGGCGGTAGTCAATTTTGAACAAATTGCCGCCTGGAACCCGGACAAAATTTTTGTCATCAACTACACCGGCGATGTGGCGGCGGCGGTGGCCAAATTAAAAGCCGATCCGCAGTGGCAGGGCTTGAAAGCCGTTCAGGGCGGCCAACTTTACGCCTTCCCCAAGGATTATTACAGTTGGGACCAACCCGACCCCCGCTGGATTTTGGGCCTTTCCTGGCTGGCCAAAACCATCCAACCGGATCGTCTGGCCGACCTGAATATGACCCAGGAGATCAGCGAGTTTTACCAAAAACTCTACGGCCTGGATGAAGCGGCCATCAAAGGCACTATTTTGCCGCTCCTCACCGGTGATATAAAATAAAGTAGCTTATTGTTCGCACGTGACCGGTACTTGCCAGGTGCCGGTCACGTTGCATTTATAAGATGGAACAAACCGTTATGCCGGCTATCCGGGCCAAACAACCCCTACTCCTTTTGGTAATCATCCTGCTGATTGTGTTTGGCCTGTCCATTTTTGTGGGCCGCTACCCGGCCCCTTACTGGATGTCGCCCGCAACGTTGGGGCATGATGATATGGCTCAACGGTTGGTGCTTAACCTGCGCCTGCCGCGTCTTTTAACCGCCTGCCTGCTGGGGATGACCCTGGCTGCCGCCGGGGCAGTGCTGCAAATGATTTTTCGCAATCCCCTGGTTGAGCCGGGTTTTCTGGGCGTATCGCAGGGGGCGGCGTTTGGAGCCGCCTTCAGCATTATTTACCTGGGCCGCTCGCCGCTGGTAATTGAAGGGATGGCCGCTCTGTGCGCTTGCCTGGGGTTGGCCTTTTCTTATTTTTTGGCCCGGCACATTCACTATGGCGGCTGGGTGTTGCGCCTGGTGCTGTCCGGCATTGCCGTATCGGCCCTGTTTTCCTCCGGGGTGGGCATACTCAAATATCTGGCCGACCCGCTAACCCAATTGCCCGATATTGTTTTTTGGACGCTGGGCGGTTTGTGGGCCGTTACCTGGCGCGATTTGTTATATATCCTGCCGGTGGTTATTCCCGGCCTGGTGGTGGCCTGGTTGATGCGCTGGCGGCTCAACCTGCTTTCGCTCAGCGATGAAACCGCTTTTTCGTTGGGGGCCGCGCCGGGGCGCGAGCGAACGTTAATTCTGGTGGCCGTGGTGGCCGCCACGGCGGCGGTGGTGGCGGTGGCCGGGGTGGTTGGTTGGGTTGGCCTGATTGTGCCGCATCTGGCCCGTCGCTGGCAGGGCGCAGACGCCCAAAAATCCCTGCCGGCCTCAATTTTATTGGGGGGCATCTTTGTATTGGTGTGCGATGACCTGGCCCGGACGCTGCTGGCCGGTGAAATTCCGCTGGGGATTCTTACTTCGCTGTTTGGGGCGCTTTTCTTTATTGTGATTATGATCAGCAGCAAGCCGTGGTTGCCGCGATGAGCGCCCACGAGATGATTGCCCTGGACGGGGTGTGCTTTAGTTACAATGGCCGGGAACACGCCGTTCTCCGCGACCTGTCGTTAAGCCTGCCCGCCGGAGCCATTACCGCCATTCTTGGCCCCAACGGTTCCGGCAAAACCACCCTGCTCCACCTGATGTTGGGGCTTCTCACGCCGCAGGGCGGCGTTATCCGGCTGGCCGGGCAGCCCCAGGCCGGTTACTCCCGGCGGCAAATGAGCCAGCTTATCGGCCTGGTGCCGCAGGAGGAACATTCCCCCTTTGATTTCTCCGTTTTGGATTACGTTTTGCTGGGCCGGGCGCCCTATTTGGGGGCGCTGGCTATGCCCGGCCAGGCCGATTATCGGCTGGCTCAGGCCGCGCTGCAAACCACCGGCCTGACCCACCTGCAACACCGCACTATCCCTACGCTTAGCGGCGGCGAGCGTCAGTTGGCCGTGATGGCCCGCGCGTTGGCGCAGCAGCCGCGCATTCTGCTGCTGGATGAACCCACCTCTCACCTGGATTTGGGCAACAAGGCCCGCCTCATTGAAATTTTGCGTGCGCTGGCCGGCCAGGGCGTTTCCATTGTTCTGACCACCCACGACCCCGAAGTGGCGGCAGCCATTGCCGGGTTTGTGGTGTTGATGCGCCGGGGGCAGGTTTTGGCCGCCGGAGAAGCCGATTCGGTTTTAACCGCCGAACAGTTATCCGAAACCTATGGCGTGGCGGTGCGGGTTTTTCAAATTGAGGGCCGGCGGGTTATTGTGCTGGCCTGACCCCGGTAGGGCACCCATTTGGACTAGTTTTAGAGTGGATTGCAAAACAAGGTTGAGTTATAATGGATTCCAGTAACCAGACCCGCTAATGTTCCCGCGCTCTATTACAAGGGAGGCCCCAATTGCGTAAAGGCATATTCCTTACCCTGCTGTTATCCGTGGTAATTGTGTTGCTGGCGGCGTGCGGAGTTACGCCCCCCGCCCCAACGCCACCGCCGCTGGCCCGCCAGATTACCCTTTATGATTGGGTGGGCGACGATGTTCAACCGATGTTGGACGCTTTTGAAAAAGAGTACGGAGTAAAGGTAAATTATATTTCGTTTGATAGCCAGGAAGAGGCCATTGCCAACCTTCAGGCCGGCAAGGTGTACGATTTGGTGGTGATAGAGCACGATTTTTTCCCGGAACTGTTATCCAGAAACCTGCTGGCAGAAATCAATTACAGCAATGTGCCTAACTTTAAAAATATCTGGGCCAATTTTCGGGATTTAAACCACGATCCCGGTAACATTCATTCGGTGCCGTTTACGTGGGGGTCTACCTTTATCCTGTACCGCACCGATTTGGTGGAAAAACCCATCACCAAATGGGCCGATTTATGGAAGTTAGCCCCAAACAACAAAATAGCCGTGCGAGATGGCTCGCGCGAGCCATTGGGGATGGCGCTAAAAGCGTTGGGCTATTCCATTAATACCGATAACCCCACCCAACTGGCCGAAGCCAAAAAGAAACTCCTGGAAATTAAAGACAAGCTGGTGCTAGTCGAAAGCTCATCCATCGGCGCTGTGTCGCTGCTGGCCGAGGGCAAGGTAGCGGTGCTGATTGGCTGGTCGGGTGACGTGGCCGTAGCCCAACCCAAAAATCCGCTTATAACCTATGTTTTTCCGCAAGAAGGGTTGATGTTGTGGGGCGATAATTTTGTTATTCCCGCCAACAGCCCCAACAAGGCCACCGCCGAACTTTTTTTAAATTTTTTGATGCGGCCAGAAATTAATGCCGCCATTGTAAACCAAACCTACTACGCCACCGCCAACGAAGCGGCTCTGGCTTATGTTGACCCCAAAATTAGAAATAATTTCTCTATTTTTCCACCCCGCAGCAGTTTGAAAAACGCCGAAGTTGTTTTACCGTTAAACCAAGAAAATAACCAAACCTATAATCAAATCTGGGAAGAAGTAAAAAGCTCGGTCCGTTAACCGGTTAGCCGTTAATTAACGGCTATTGACAAGGAGTAATTATGAATAATTCCCGGACCACCTATATTCCACCCTTCAAAAGGCTCTCCTGGCGATTACCCGGCTTGCTCATCCTGATGATTTTGATTACGTTGCTGATGACCAGCGGCAGCGTTTACTATTTTGTCAGCCGCACCGAAAGCCAAATGTGGAAAGCCCGCCAATCAGAATCGGCCCGGTTTGCCTCGGATCGCATGGCCGATTTTATCGAACGGGTAAAAGACGCGCTCACCGTTATCAGCCTTTTAGACCGGCAAACCCTTGCCGAGAAACCGGCCATCATTGAAGATATTTTGGCCCAAAACCCGGCTCTGCTGGAACTGGTGCGGCTGGATAAAACCGGCCTGGTGATTGCCGCCGCCAACACCAACGCCGATACCCCGGTGCTGGCCGATTTGTTCACCATTCCGCAATCGCGCTGGTTTACGCAAAGCCGGGCGGGCCGGCTTTATCTGGGCGCGGTGCAGCTATCCTTTAACAACCAGCCTTACCTTATTATGGCTATTCCCGCCCCGGATGGCGGCGTGGTGGCCGCCCGGTTGCGGATGAACCTGCTGGGCGATGTGGTGAGCACGCTGCATTTTGGCGAAACCGGCCAGGCTTATGTGGTTAACCAAACCGGCGAAATTATGGCTCACCCCAACCCCGATGTAGCTCTGAATCACACCTCGCTATCGGGCCGGCCAGAAATGGCCGGACTACAGCTTGGCCCGGGCCAAACCTGGAGCGGCCTCTACATTAACTTTGCCGGGAACAAGGTGATTGGCGTTACTCACCCCATCCGAAACACGCAATGGGTTATTTTTACCGAAATCACCGAAGAAGAGGCGTTATCGGTTAGCCGCGCCGCCATCATGCTGTTGGGGCTGGGGCTGGGGTTATTTGGGCTGCTGGCACTGCTGGTTACTACAAACTTTATGGCTCAACTGGTGCTACGCCCTCTGGATGCGCTCCGGGCCGGCGTTATCAGAATTGGCGAAGGCGATTTTGAGCATGCCATTGTGATTGACCGCCAGGATGAAATGGGCCAGGTGGCCCAGGCGTTTAACGATATGGTGGCTCAACTGCGCAAGCGCGATGCCGAAATTATGGAACGCACGCAAGCCCTGCGAGAAAGCGAAGAGCGGTTTCAGCAGGTGGTCAGTTCCATTAGCGATACCATTTATATGACCGAAATTACTCCCGGCGGCCAACGCCTTAACCGTTACATTTCGCCCAATGTTATCGAGTTTACCGGCTACGAGTGGGACAAGTTTATGCAGGAATGGAATTTTTGGGGCGTTATGATTCACCCGGATGACCAGGCTGCCGCTGCGGTTCAGGCCAACAAATTTTTGCAGGGGCAAGACAGCGATATCGAATACCGGTTGATTAAAGCCGATGGCGAAATCATTTGGGTGCGCGATAATGGCCGGGTGCGGCGAGACATCATCACCAACAACCCCATTGTGTATGGCGTGGTCAGCAACATTACCGCCCACAAACAGGCCGAGGTGGCCCTTCAGCAGCAACGCGACTTTTTGCAACAGGTGATAGACATTAACCCCCACTTTATTTTTGCCAAAGACCGGGAGGGCCGTTTTACCCTGGCCAATAAAGCCTTTTCCCGCGCCTACGGCACTACCGTGCAAGACCTCATTGGCAAAACCGAAGACGAAGCCAGCCCCAACCGACTTCTGGCTGATCGTTACAACCGGGAAGACCGCAATGTGATTGACACCGGCAAAGAACTGGTCATCCCTGAAGATAAAACAGTGAATAGTTTTGGGCAGGCCAACTGGCGATCCACGGTAAAACGCCCCATTCTGGATGAAGCCGGGCAAGCCTACCAGGTGTTGGGGGTATCTACCGATATTACCGCCCTGAAAGTAACCGAGCAAAATTTGGCCAGGGCGCTGGATGCCGCCCGCGAAGTCAATCAATTTAAAACCCAACTTTTGGCCAACGTTAGCCACGACCTGCGCACCCCGCTCAACGCCATTTTGGGCCACACCGAAATGCTGCAAAAAGGCATCCACGGCCCCATTACCGAGCGGCAGCAAAAAATTATCGAGCGGGTTATTACCAACACCAAAAATCTAACGGTTATGGTCAATCGGCTGGTAGACCAGGCCCGGCTGGAAGCCGGCACCCTGATGCTGGAAATTACCCCGTTTACTCCGGCCAACCTGCTGGCCCAAATTCACGCCACTATGGACATTTTGGCCGAAACCAAACACCTCAACCTGACCAGCGCCATTGCCCCCAACGCGCCCGAAACCATTTTTGGCGATTTTTACCAGTTGATTCAGATATTGCAAAATCTGGTGGGCAATGCCATCAAATTCACCGAACAAGGCTCGGTGGGGGTGCGCATCTTTTGCCCTTCGCCGCACGAATGGGGCATTGAAGTTACCGATACCGGCCCCGGCATTCCGTTTGAGGCCCAATCCTACATTTTTGAAGCCTTTCGTCAGGTGGATGGCACCTCTACCCGCAAGTATGGCGGTTCCGGGTTGGGCTTGTCTATTGTCAAACAATTGGTTACAATGATGAACGGTGACATTTCTGTGCAAAGCCAGCCGGGGCAGGGCAGCGTTTTCAGAGTAATCCTGCCGCTAATCTCTCCAGAGGAAAAGCATCATGACTAATCCATTAGCCTTTGTGATTGAAGATGACGAAGACCTCTCCATGATTTTTGCCGCCGCCCTCGCCGAGGCCGATTTTAATGTTGCGGTCATTCAGGATGGTCAACTGGCGCTGGACAAACTGGCCGTAGAAACGCCCACCGTGGTGGTGCTGGATTTGCACCTGCCTCATGTTGATGGCCGGCGCATTCTGGGCTTTATCCGCTCGCAGCCGCACCTGGAACACAGCCGGGTAATGCTGGCCACTGCCGACCCGCTGATGGCCGACAGCCTGCGGAGCGAGGCCGATTTGGTGCTGTTAAAGCCCATCGGTTACGACCAACTGCGTGATTTGTCTGCCCGGCTTCGCCCCAGAGAATAACGGTACTTAAAAACGGATTTCACCGCAAAAGCGGCCAGAAAAGCCGGAGATTTTATCTCCGGCTTTTTTATATTTCAGGCGATGCGGCTGGCCGTAGCCGGAAAAATATTCCCAGTTAGCTTCCAAAAAGGCAACTGGCTTTTAAGAAACACGGTCCTAACCCCATTTCTCCAAAACGATGGTTCAGCGTGGTACCAGTTTGATGGTCGCGGCGCGCGCCTCTGGGCTGATGATGCTGTTAACAATGTTCGCCCCGTAGTGGTGGTACTTGGCGCGATACGCGGCATCAAGGCGGTCGTTGATGTCGGCGGCGGGTTCCTCCACAAAAGTGACCTCTTTATCCACGCCGCCGGCCCGAATGTGGCCCTTGTGCCGTTCCTGTACGCCACAAAACCAGGCGGAGGTGCGCCCTTTATAGGAGCGCACGTACAGGTCATCGCCCAGGCGAACCACCCAAATTGTCACCGGTTTGCGCCGCGTACCATCGCTGCGGAGTGAGGCAATTTGCAACTCTTCGGCAGCGCCAATCTTGTTCAGTTCGTCATTTGTCCAGCCGCTCATGGGCGCACTCCTCCTTTTCTAAAACTTGATGATGGTCTTGATGGCCTGACGCGCGTCCATCGCCCGGTAGCCGTCCGGCACGCCATCGAGGTTGGTCACAAAGTCAAAAACGCGCCCCGGTTCAATCCGCCCTGCCAGCACATCCGGCAGCAGTTCCCCAATGTAGGCGCGGGCCGGGGCGGGGCCGCCGCTGATGGTGAGGTTTTTGAAAAAGGTTGGAAACGCCGCCGGAATGGTGACATCGTGGGGCACGCCCACCCGGCCAATCGCGCCGCCGGGCCGGGCAATGTTAAGCGAAGTCTGCATTGACAGGTCGGTGCCAACACACTCCAGCACGGAGTGAACGCCGTAACCGCCGGTCAGTTGACGAATTTTCTCTACCGCTTCGTCACCCCGTTCAGTGACGATATCCGTGGCCCCAAACGACTTGCCCAGTTCCAGGCGGTCGGGTTGGCGGCCCATCAGAATAATCTGCTCCGCGCCAAGGCGGCGGGCGGCAATCACCCCGCACAGCCCCACCGCGCCATCACCTACCACCGCCACCGCTTTGCCGGGGCCAACTTTGGCCGTGAGCGCGGCGTGATGGCCGGTGGCCATCACATCGGTGAGGGTGAGCAGCGAGGGCATCAGGGCGTCATCCCGGCCTACCGGCAGGGGGAAGAGGGTGCCATCGGCGTAGGGGACGCGCACCGCTTCGCCCTGGCCGCCGTCGTGGGTGGTGCCGCCCCACCAGCCGCCGTGAACGCACGAGGTGTGCAATCCTTCCCGGCAAAAGGGGCAGGTGCCATCAGAAATGGCAAACGGCGCGGCCACAAGGTCGCCCCGCTTGAGGGTGCGGACCTCGGCCCCAACCGCCTCAACCACGCCGATGAATTCGTGGCCCATGCGGTTGCCGCTTTCGCCAAATTGGGCGTAGCCCCGGTACGGCCACAGGTCGCTGCCGCAAATGGCGGCGCGGGTAACAACCACCAGAGCGTCGGTGGGTTCCTTTATTTTGGCGTCGGGGACATTCTCAACCCGGACATCGCCGGGGCCATACATTACAGTTGCGCGCATTGTAAAATCCTTTTAGTTTTGGATGAGTTGTATGTAGGTGTTTTACTTGGCCTTTAATCCGGCCTGGTATTGTTCGTCGCTAACGTGTTCCAGCCATTCAACCGCTTTGCCGTCGAGTTGTTCCTGAATGGCGATGTGCGTCATAGCCGTGGTTGCCGTGGCCCCGTGCCAATGCTTCTCGTCTGGTGGAAACCAAACCACATCGCCGGGATGAATTTCCTCAATCGGGCCGCCCCAGCGCTGCACCCAACCACAGCCGGCGGTCACAATCAAGGTTTGCCCCAGCGGGTGGGTGTGCCAGGCGGTTCGAGCGCCCGGCTCAAACGTGACACTGGCCCCGCTTGTGCGGGCCGGACTATTTGCTTGGAATAAGGGATCGGCTCGTACCGCGCCGGTAAACCGGTCGCCGGGGCCTTTGCCCGAAGGCTGCGAACCATTTCTTTTTATATCCATAGGTTAACTCCTTTACTATTTGGTCATTTTATTTTAGCGTGGGCTGACGGTGGTTTTAGATATTAAGTTTGGCGTTGCCCATCCATTTCACAACTTCGGGATCACGATGGTCTAAAAAGCTGCTAACCTTTGTATCCAGCGTTACAATCGCATTCATATCTTCAGGGTTTAGTTCAAAATCGAAGATGTTGAAGTTCTCAACAATTCTTTCCTTGCGAACGGATTTAGGAATAACCACCACCCCTCTTTGGGTGAGCCAGCGCAGAATTACCTGAGCCACGGTTTTTTTGTATTTTCTGGCGATGGCCAGCAGTAACTCATTTTCAAAGATGTTGTTTCTGCCTTCCGCAAATGGCCCCCAGGATTCAATCTGAACCTTGTTTTCCTGTAAAAATTTTTGGGTTTCAATTTGCTGGCAAAAGGGATGCGTTTCGATCTGGTTGACCGCCGGAACGACTTCGTTGTGGACAATCATGTCCATGACGCGGTCGGGGTGAAAGTTGCTAACCCCGATGGCTTTTACCCGGCCTGCTCGATACAATTCTTCCATTGCCCGCCAGGCCCCATGAACATCGCCATACGGCTGGTGAATCAGGTACAAATCCAGATAATTCAACTGCAACTTGTTTAACGATTTTTCAAATGCCTGTTTTGCGCTTTCGTAGCCGGCATCCTGCACCCAGAGTTTGGTGGTCACAAATAACTCTTCCCTGGTTATCCCGCTGCTTTGAATGGCTTTGCCAACTGCCGCTTCGTTTAAATAAGCCGCCGCGGTGTCAATCAGCCGATAGCCGGTTTGTAGCGCCTCAAATACGCTTCGTTCACATTCTTCAGAATCGGTTATCTGAAAAACGCCAAAACCTAGCAGGGGTATCTCCACCCCGTTATTTAATCTAACCTTTTGCATAATTTCCCTTGTATTCCTATTTTTGCTTATATGTTAGAGGTATGTGTCTGGTGTATTTTAACACCACCGGAATGCAGGATGGTATAATAATTCTGGAAGATCATTGTACAATTCTGCAAACCTTGCGTTGGGTTTGAAAGTTTGGGAAGACGCTCAAAATGCAGGCAAGCGGGCCGGCGGGCGCAATTTTGCTACCAGGGTAAGGCAACTCCCAGGTCTGTTGGCGCGTAAACGCGGATGCCGGCCTGTCCGTTTAGCGGGCAGTGGTTCTCGCAGATGCCGCAGCCAATGCAGCGTTCGTGCAGCACGTGCGGGCGCTTAAGGGTGGCGGTTTGGCCATTGGGCATCCACACCGTTGCCTCCTCAAGCTGGATGGCTTTCTCCGGCAGCGGGCACATCTCTTCGCAGGTAATGCAGTTGCGCCCGCTGGCCCACGGCAGGCAGCGGTTGCGGTCAACATAAGCGTGGCCGATAACCGTCCGGCGTTTGTCGTCAAGCGTTAGTTGGGGGATTGCGCCGGTGGGGCACACCTGCCCGCAGGCGTTGCACGAAAAATCGCAATAGCCCAGGCGCGGCGTCAGCACCGGCGTCCAGATACCGCCCCAACCGGCTGTGGTCAGACTGGGTTGCAAGCCCGAAGTGGGGCAAACCTGTACGCAAGTGCCACAGCGGATGCACTGGGCGAGAAAATCGGGGTCTGTGGCTCCCGGCGGGCGCAGTAAAAACGGTTGGGGGTACCCGGCGGATGGCTCCGTTGCGCTCAGCCCCACCACCGCCACTGCCGCGCCAGCCGAAGCGATGAACTGGCGGCGCGAGGGGTCGTAGGGGTGCCAGGCCGCCGGGGCCGCATGGCCGCGGAATATCTGGCCGGATTTGGCGCACACCGGCGCGCATTCAAGGCACATAATGCACTCGGATGGGTCGCTGGCATAGTGCCGGGCGGCGTCAATTGTTCCGGTGGGGCAGGCCCGCGCGCAGCGGGCGCAATCAATACAGCTATCGCTCAAGGTGCGGCGCAACCAGGCCACCTTGCTAACCAGTCCGAGCAGCGCCCCCAGCGGACACAGGTAGCGGCACCAAAAACGGGCGCGGATGGCGTTCAGGGCCAGCACCAGCCCAAACAGCAGCACGGTCAGCCCGCCAAGGTTGTAAACCGGCTGGTACATTGGCAGCAGTGCGCTCCGCAAAAAGTTGTCGGCAGTTACAACGGCATCCCGCAAGCCGGGGACAGGCAGCCCGGTCAAAGCGCGTTCAACCCCGGAGATGAGCGCAATCAGCGCCGGCCAGCCGGCAATGGCCGTGGTGCGGTAAATCAAGGTGATGGGATCCAGAAAAATCAGGCTGAGGTTGCCCAGCATGGCCGCCAGCAGAATCAATCCCAGCAGAAAGTATTTGGCCTGCCGCCAATGCCAATCGAGATCGGCTTCTTTTGGTGTTGGCTTATGTGCCGGCGTCCAGTCGAGCGCGGTTCCCAGCGGGCAAAGCCAGCCGCACCAAACCCGCCCGGCAACAACCGTTAAAACCAGCGTGCTGAGGCCGCCCACCAGCATGGCCGGTATCAGCCGCCGGGCAGCCAGCATCCCCGCCAGCCCGGCCAGCGGATCCAGCCGAAAGAACAGGTCTGCCGGCAGCCAGGCCACCCGACCGGCAGCCACCAGCCCAACCACAAAAAAGATAAACGCCAGGGCTTGCGCCCACGGGCGCAGGCGGCGGATGGTACTTGCTTTCATCAAACTATCCTTGGCCAAACTCACGCGCTGATTTCTTGAATTTTGATTGAGTTGAGATCCATCTTGCCCAAGCCCAGTTTATCGGCCAACGCGATATAGGCGATGTCTGCGCCGGTTTTGCCGAACAGCGTCGCCGCGTAGGCATCGGCTGCAACCACGTCGGCGCTGGCAATGATGGTGTCCATCTGCCTGACATCGTTCAGGTTGCCGCCGGTGGGTCCGTTCGCCAGCAGAATACGGGTTGCGTCAATAACGGTTAGTTGCGGTTTGACGACCGTTGCCAGGTCAACAATGGATTGCGCCAATCCGCTGGCGTGGAACGCGCCGCGGTCTTTGACCAGCCCCATCAGATTTTTGAGGCCGAGCGTGAGGGTGGCCATGCTGTGGTGCTTGGCGATGGGCACGTTGATGACCGTATCGGCGGTGAGAATGTCGGCGTAAATTTCGGTGTTTTTTAGCGCCTGCGCGTTGGGAATTTCCACCGCCTGGTAATTGAGAGAATTCATCAGTTCCATCTGGCCGCCGGCAGCCTCAACGGCCTGAGCAATCCCGCTGGTTTGGTAGGCATTCTGCGCCGTGCCGCCAAACGGAAAATCCATCACCCGCACCCGTTTGGCCCCGGCGCTTACGCACAACGCCACAATGGCAGCCACCACCTCCGGGTTGGTGGTGCTGGCGTATTCGGGGCCGTGATAGGCGTTGCAAATATTCGGCTTGATGATCACATCAGCGCCCGGCTTTACGTAACGTTCAATACCGCCCACCGCGGAGATTGCCCGCCGGGTGAGTTCCGCCGGGCCGGGGGCCGCGCCCCGCGCTACCGCCAGGTAGGCTTCCTCGGTGGCAACCGGCGGCGCTTCGGCAACGGTCGCCGCCGCCGGAGGTGGTGTTGTGGGAGCGGGCGCTTCGGTGGGGGTTGTTGCCGCTTGCTTTGGCGATTGTGTCGGCGTGGCTGGCGGCGCTGTTGGCGTGGTCGCCGATGTTCCACAACCGCTCAGGTTTAACGTTACACCGGCTACGGGTAATGCCAACAGATACCGTAAAAACTCCCGGCGGTCAAGATCAATCTTGTCAGACATTTGGGTTCTCCCTTGAAAATAACATTTTGGCGTAGGGGCGACCCTCGTGGTCGCCCGGTTTTAGGGCCGGCGCAAGGCCGGCCCCTACGATTTTCATTCGTCGGGACGCTAATGTCACCACGTAGGGGCGACCCTCATGGTCGCGCCCTACGTGGGCAGGCGCAAGGCCGTCCGCTACTCAGCGCCCCGTCATTTCTTCTAACGCTTCGGGGTACCGCGCCCCCAGCACGGTGATTTCCGAGGCGGCGCTCTCAATCTCGCGCAGGTCGTCGGGCGTCAGTTCGATTGCCGTTGCCCCAATATTTTCATCCAGCCGGTGCAGTTTGGTAGTGCCGGGGATGGGCACAATCCACGGCTTTTGGGCCAGCAGCCAGGCCAGCGCAATCTGCGCCGGGGTTGCCCCTTTCCGCTGCCCAATCTGGCCGAGCAAATCAACCAGGGCTTGATTCGCTTTTCGCGCCTCCGGCGTAAAGCGCGGCAGCGCGTTGCGAAAATCGGTACTGGCAAAGGTGGTGGTTTCGTTGATTTTTCCTGTGAGAAAGCCCCGCCCCAAAGGGCTATACGGCACAAAGCCAATGCCAAGTTCCTCAAGGGTTGGCAGCACTTCCGCTTCCGGGCTGCGCCACCACAGCGAGTATTCGTTCTGGAGGGCCGTGACCGGCTGGACGGCGTGGGCGCGGCGGATGGTTTGCACCCCGGCTTCAGACAGGCCAAAATGTTTCACCTTACCGGCCTGAATCAATTCCTTCACCGCGCCCGCCACCTCTTCGATGGGCACGTCCGGGTCAACCCGGTGTTGGTAGAACAGGTCAATGGTCTCAGCCCGCAGCCGTTTCAGCGAGGCCTCGGCCACCTGCCTGATGTGTTCCGGGCGGCTATCCAGGCCCGTCATAATCCCCGGCCTCTGGTCGGGGTCGTGCTTGAACCCAAACTTGGTGGCGATGACCACCTGCCCGCGAAACGGAGCCAGCGCTTCGCCAACGAGTTCTTCGTTGTTAAACGGGCCGTACACTTCGGCGGTGTCAAAAAAGGTGATGCCGCGTTCAACGGCTGATCGAAGCAGGGCGATCATCTCCTGCCTGTCTGCGGGCGGGCCGTAGCCGTGGCTCATGCCCATACAGCCCAGCCCAATGGCCGAAACTTCCAGATTGCTGTTTCCAAGGTTTCGTTTTTGCATGTTTAAACTCCCATCTTTGAGTTAAAGGTAAGTATATTTTAGCACCGTTGGAGCGCAGAATGGTATAATAATTTTGGAAGATTGTTGTACAATTCTGTAAACCTGAAAAGAACCATGCGGGAATGGGAGAAGAAGTTACAATGGATTTGATGAATCCTCAGCCGGTAGAGCGTGAGGCCCACCGGACGCAAGCCAACAGAGACGAATTGGTTGAGCTTATCGCCCGATTTGTCTGCGAAGATGGGGCGGTTGAACTGTTGAAGGGGCTGCACCTCCACCGCTCCTCCATGCCCAAAGAGGCCATCCACAGCGTATCCAACCCGGCCTTTTGCGTGATTGCCCAGGGCAGCAAGGAGGTTTTTCTTGGCAACGAGCGTTACCAGTACGACTCTGCTCACTACCTGCTCACCACCGCCGAATTGCCTCTGGTGGGCCACGTTTTTGATGCCTCGCCGGAGCGACCGTACCTCAGCCTCCGCCTGGATCTCGACCCGACCCTGGTTGGCTCGGTTATGGTTGAGGCCGGTCACGTTTCGCCGCGAATCCAGGCCGAGGTGCGGGCCATCAACGTTAGCCCGTTGGAGGCGAGTTTGCTGGACGCGGTGGTGCGGCTGGTCAGGCTTGCGGACACCCCCGCCGAAGCCCGGATGCTTGCGCCTTTGATTACGCGGGAAATTATCTACCGGCTGCTAATGGGAACGCAGGGCGACCGGCTGCGTCACATTGCAATTCTGGGGGGGCAGGCTCACCGCATCATCAGGGCCATTGATCGGCTCCGCAAAGAGTTTGACCAGCCGTTGCGGATTGATGACATTGCCCGCGATCTCGGAATGAGCGTGTCGGGCTTTCACCATCACTTTAAGGCCGTTACGGCCATGAGTCCCTTGCAGTTTCAAAAGCAGATCCGGCTTCAGGAGGCCCGCCGGCTGATGCTTGGTGAGGACCTTGATGCCGCCAGCGCCGGTTATCGCGTGGGGTACGATAACGCCTCGTATTTCAACCGGGAGTACAAAAGCCTTTTTGGCGTGCCGCCGATGCGTGATGTGGAACGGCTGCGGGAAACCGCCCGGCAAAACGGCGGCAGCCCCAAAGCCGATTAGAAGCCCGGATGGTTGCCCAATGAGGGCAGGCATAGATGCTCTGCGAAAAGATAAAAGCGCCGCTCTGTCACAGAGCGGCGCTTTTTTAACCCGCTTTTCCGGGTTTTAACTCTGCCGGTAGAGCTAAATCAAATCCAGCAGGCCCGCACCTTCTACGCGAGCTTAAGCCCGGTAGTCATAAACTCATATTGGCCTGCATCCACCTTGATGGCGGCTGTCCCCGCCACAATATCAACGCTGCGGATGCCGTTGCCGGCAGCCAGCGGCTGGCCGCCTTCGGTGAGCGCCGCCGGCGATGGCGCGGGCAGGCGCACGGTGGCATGGGTATTCGGTGGCACGGTAATCTTCAAGCAAAAGCCGGTCTCGCTCAACTCCCAGGCCGAGGCCACCTGGCCATACGGCGAATTGAACGTGGCCTGCGCGTGGGTAAGGCCGCCGCCGGGCTGCGGCTGGAACAGGATGTGTTTGTAGCCCGGTTGGGCCGGGTCTATTTCAATGCCGACAACCACCCGGTACAACCATTCGCCGATAGCGCCGTAGGCGTAGTGGTTGAACGAATTCATACCGGCATCCTGAAAAGTGCCATCCGGTTTGATGCCGTCCCAGCGTTCCCAAATGGTGGTGGCCCCTTGCTTAACCGGGTACAACCACGAGGGATAACTCTCCTGATTGAGCAACTGGTAGGCAACGTCCGTGTGACCGTAACGGCTGAGCACGTGGCACAGGTAGGGCGTACCTACAAAACCGGTGGTCAGGTGGTACCGCCCCTGCCGAATCTCTTTTACCAGGCGGTCAACCGCCAGGGGGCGCATCGCCTCTGGCAATAAATCAAAGTGCAGGGCCAAAATGTAGGCGGTTTGGGTATTGGGGCCAACCCGCCCGGCGGGGGTAACAAACTCGGCGTTGAAGGCGGCCTTCACTTTGTGGGCTAAATCGGTGTAGTGGGCGGCGTCGCCGGTTTTGCCCAACACCCGGGCCGTATTGGCCAGCAGTTGGGCGCTGTAGGCAAAAAAGGCAGTGCCGATTAACTCGTAGTTGGTGACGGGAGTGGGCAACCGGTCATCCTGCCCGCGATAATCCAGCCAATCGCCAAATTGAAAATCCTTGCGCCAGATAAAGTCCTCATCGGCCCGGCTGTGGATAAAATTCACCCAGCCGGCCATACTGTCGTACTGCTCGGCCAGCAGGCGGGTATCGCCATAGGCCAGGTAGATAGTCCACGGGCAGATAACGGCGGCATCGCCCCAGGCGGCAGCGCCGGCGTTTTTGGCTTCGGTCAGTTCGCCGGAGCCGGTTTTGGCAATGACATCCGGCACCACGTGCGGCACGCTGCCATGTTGTTGATCAACGCTGAGGTCGCGCAGCCACTTGGTGTAAAAGGTGGGCACATTCATGTTAAAGCAGGCGGTGCGGATAAAAACCTGCGTGTCGCCGGTCCAGCCCAGCCGTTCATCGCGTTGCGGGCAATCGGTGGGCACATCCACAAAATTACCTTTTTGGCCCCACACAATGTTGTGCTGCAACTGATTGATGAGCGGGTTGGAGCATTCAAACGTGCCGGCGGGCGGTGTGTCCGAATGCACCACCACGCCGGTAAAATTGGCCAGGGCCGGCTCGCCGGGGAACCCTTCTACCGCCACATATTGAAAGCCTTGAAAGGTGAAATGCGGCTCGAATACTTCATCGGCATCGGCCAGACCTTTTAGGGTGTAGCGCGTGGTTTGCGCGGCCCGGCGCAGGTTTTCGGTGTAAAGGTTGCCCTGCCGGTCCAGCACTTCGGCGTGGCGCAGGGTGATGGTGGTACCGGCGGCCCCCCGGACGCGCAGTTGCACCCACCCCACCATATTTTGGCCAAAATCAAGAATGGTTTCGCCTTTGGGCGAGCGCAAAATTCGCGCCGGTTGCAGCCGCTCGTGGCGGCGAATAAAGGGGCCAACCTGGGCCACAATAATCTCTTTGGAGTGGTCAAGCCGGCGCACGCCATGCCAATCGCTATCGTCATAACCGGCGGTGTCCCAGCCGGGCCTTTCCTGGCAGGCGTCGTAAATTTCGCCCATGTAGATGTCCGACATCTGGATGGGGCCGGTAGCGGCCCGCCATTGGTCATCACTGCCGATGATTTCTACCCGGCCATCGGCGTAGGTTAGATGCAGTTGCAGCAGCAGCGCCAGCCGGTTGCCGTACAGGTTGCGCTGGCCGGTAAAGCCCATGTTGCCGCGATACCAGCCATCACCCAAAATTGCGCCCAGAGCGTTGTCACCGGTGCGGATTAACCCGGTGACATCGTAGGTTTGGTATTGCAGGTGGTAATCGTAGCTGGTCCAGCCGGGGGTGAGCACGCCATCGCCCACGCGCTGGCCGTTCAGCCACAACTCGTACAGGCCCAGGCTGGTGGCGTAGATGCGGGCGGCAACCAGGCCGCTATCCGCGCTAAAACTGCGGCGCAGTAGCGGCGCGGGCTGTGAACGGCTGGTGTCCTCGTCCCAAGCCGGGGTAATCCAATCGGTTTGCCAGTTGGCGCTGTTGAGCAGGCCCGCTTCCCACCAGGCCGGGGCGCTGTCAACGGCCTGCCCGGCCTCATTCCAGACCCGCGCTTTCCAGTAAACCCGCTGTCCGGCGGCCAGCGCCGGGCCAAGATAAACCACCTGGGTGGATTGATCCGTTTCAACCTTGCCGCTGTCCCACAAAAACTCCCCGCCGGCCAGGCCCGCTGCGGTGGCGGCAACCAGAATTTGATAGGCGGTTTGGGATGCGCCTTGTTGAGGGCTTTGCATTTGCCAGCTCAGGCGCGGCTGAGGCACATCAATCCCCAGAGGATTGGTCTGATATTCGCATGTCAGGTTTGAAATAATGGTTGTAGGCATAATAAACACTTCCTTTGGAGTGCGTTCCACGGTTTAGCTAATGAGTTATAAAATTGAGTGCCGGTTGCCGGCGGCTCAACCTTTGATTGCGCCGCCCATCATCCCGGACACAAGTTGGCGCTGGAAGAAGATAAAGACAATGAAGGGGATAATGGTGATGATCACCACATCGGCAAAGAGCAGGTTCCACTGCGAACTGAACTGGTTAATGAAGCTGAACAGCGTTAACGGCGCGGTAACGTTATCCGTTCCGGGGAGAAAGTAGAGCGGCCCGACAAAATCATTAAAAATGGTCACGGATGAGGTGACAACCACTGTTACAATGGCCGGTCGCAACAGCGGCAAAATAACAGAAAAGAAAACCCGCAACGGTGATGCGCCATCAATAATGGCGGCCTCATCAAGTTCTCTGGGGATGGAGGCCATAAAGGTGCGGAAAATCAGGGTGGCAAAGGGCATGCTGTAGGCCACTTCAACCATAATCAGGCCGAGCAGGGTTTTGTAAATGCCCAGCCATTGCAGCAAAAAGATGGTGGGCACCACCGCCGGGGGAATAATCAGCCCGGCCAGCATAAATGAGCTAACCACCGAAGCCAGCCGGTCGCTACGGCGCTGCATTACAAAAGCCACCAGCGCAGAGAACAACACAATCAGCGTAACCGAGCCAACGGTGAGCAGGGTGCTGTTCCACAGGGCCAGCAACATCCGGCTGTCGCCAAAAAGCATAACTTCCCGAATATTTTCAAAGAGTTGAAACCGGCCGGGCCAACTGAACTCAAAAAGAGCCGCCTCCTGGCGGGTTTTGGCCGCCGTTAGAAAAATAAAGATGAACGGCACCACAAAAACAAGGCTGATGGTCACAAGCGTGGCCATATCTACCAGAATGCCTGTAACAAGTTTTCGCGCGCTCATAGCTCAATCTCCCGGCTGTTAAAGTACCGCATCAGCGGATAGATAATCAGCGTGACCATAATAAAAAGGATGACATTGCCGGCGGTGGACAGGCCGTAAAAACCCGCCTGGTACTCCTTGTAAATCACCGATGTGAGCACGTCTGAGGCAAAACCGGGGCCGCCCCGGGTCATTGTCCAGATCAGGTCAAAAGTTCGCAACCCGCCAATAAACGAGAGCAGGATGACGGTAAAAGTGGCGTTGCGGGCCAGCGGAATAATAACGTATCGAAATTTAACCCAGAGGCCGCCCTCCAGCCGGGCCGCCTCAAAATAATCCTGCGGGATTGACACAATGCCGGCCATAAATATCACCATGGCAATGCCAATGCCCTTCCAGACATCAACCAGCGCCACCGAGTACAGGGCCAGGCTGGGGTTGCCCAGCCAGTCCGGCTGCGGCAGCCCAAAAAAGCCAAGCACCGTGTTAATCAACCCCACCGAAGGCTGCATCAACGTGGAAAAGGTAATGCCCACGGCCACGGTGCTAACCAGCACCGGAAAAAAGATGATGCTCCGCAGCAGCCCCTTAAACCGGATATTCGAGGTGAGGAGCATGGCCAACGGCAGCGAGATGACAACTTTAAGGCCACTGGTCATTACGGCGTAAATGATGGTGTTAATCAGCCCGGTCATGAGCATAGGGTCTTTTAAAAAAGTGATGTAATTGCCAAAGCCAATGAATGTGGCGCTGAACAATGACCAGCGAGTCAGGCTAAAGTAAAACGCCAGCGCCGTTGGCACCATAAAAAACACGCCAAAGACAATCGCCGCCGGAAGATAAAACCAGTTGGGGTACGTGCGCAATACCGCCCGCGATCTCGCATTGCTGTGCATCATAAAACCTCGGTTAAAAATTCTGGGTACTGAGGGCCGGCGGGCTACCACCGGCCCTCAGCAAAATGAGAGTTACAACAATTACCAGCCCGACAAGCCGAGTTGTTGCGCCTGTTTTTCTACGTCTTTGTCGTAGTTGGCGGCGGCTTCTTCGGGTTTCATTTGGCCGGTGCCAACGGCCACGCAGATTTGTTCCAGCGACGGGCCTTTGACCGGCGAGAGGAACTCAAGCGCGGGCGCGGAGTTGCCGGATTCAATGTAAGCGGCAATATCTTTGACGGCGGGCAGAACGTTATCGGGCAGTTTGGCGCCTTTGATCAGGTACGGGCCTGATGGCGGGACTTTTTCGTTGAGCACGGCAACGGCATCCGCTGAAACCGTGAACGCCAGAAAATCTTTGGCAATTTCCAGCTTTTTGCCGGTGGTGGTTTGGGGAATGTAGTTGGCCGACAGCATCCAGATGGTGGCCCCATTCTTGTCGGCGGAGGCGCCCGGCTGGGCAAAGAAGCCGATGTCGTTCACCTGGTCGGGCGAGTTTTTGGCGATGGTAGCCAGCGCAAAGGAGAGCATGGGGAAGTGAGCGCCTTTGCCATCGGCCAGCAGTTTTAAGCCCTGTTCAAATTTGGTGGTGGCGTAATCTTGCTGCCACCAGCCTTTTTCAAATCCTTCTTGCAAATAGTTAAAGCCGGCCATCGCTTCGGGATTGGTGGCGTATTTAACTTTGTTGGCGGTGTAATCTGCGGCAAAGTTGGGGTGAGCCTGCTGAACGTTGTAATAATCGGCCAATACAAATAACTGAGAAGTCCAGGTATCGCCAAACGTGGCAATGACGGGCGCGATTCCGGCGGCTTTTATTTTTTCGTTGTTCGCTTCAAATTCGGCCCAGGTTTTGGGCACATTCAGCCCCAAATCCTTGTAGATTTTCTTGTTGTAGAGGATGCCGCCGGCCATTGCCGTTTGGCTTGGCACGCCAAAAACCTTGCCATTCTGCGAGACGGTTTGCTTGAAGGCTTCGTCAACATTGGCCATAAACGGCTCGTTGGTGAGGTCAACCATCGTATCAGCCGGCTGCAAGGCTTGCATCAGAGAGCCGGCGTTGTAAAAGAACACGTCGGTCATCTCTTTGGTGGCCAGGCGCGTTTTAACCACGTTGTCGCCATCGCCACCCTGCGGGCGATTTTCAATTTCAATTTTCACATTGGGATGCAGCTTCATATACGCATCGGCCAGCGTGTGAACGATTAGCTGGTCGGTTTCGCCATCATCAACCAGGTAGGTGAGCGTAACGGCTTCTTCGGCAGCTTCGGCTTTGGCGGGTTCGGTTGCTTTTTCTTGGGCCGCTGCTTCTTTGGGGGCTTCGGTGGGTTTAGCCGCCTGGGGTTCGGTGACTTGGGCTGGAGCCGCTTTTTCTGGAGCCGCCGGTTGTTGGGGTTGCCCGCCACAGGCAGCCAGCACCCCAATTAATCCCATCAGGATTACCAGCAAAATTGTTTGTTTTTTCATTGTTACTCCTCCTCGAGTTGTACATGCAAATTAAGTGAATTGCCATTCAAAAGGTGAGGCCAGACTGTCGGAGATTTTTAGAGGGTTGTCAAACAGGTAAAACTTCTGTATCATGCCAAAAGGTCGGCATTTTCTTTTGCCTTCAGCTTAACGCAAAAGAATTTTGCTTAGACCCGCCTCAGGGAGATACCGCCGTCCGCCAAGATAGCCGGTATCTCCTTTTTTTATCCGGAATCGCCGCACCATACTGCATCCTGCTAAATGTTTTACTGGGAATTGTTAGCGATGAAATCAAACCATGCGCACCTCCATTGGTATTCATCATTACCGTGTCGCCCGGATTAAAGGGGGGCTGGCCCGGTTGACTCACGAATGATTAGCTGGGGGGGAAGACTCAATTTTTGACAGGGCAAATCGGGGTTGGCAATGCGGGCCAATAACTGCTTAACGGCTTCCTGGCCCACTCTGGTGGAGTCTTTAGCCACGGTGGTTAAGCGGGGCACCAAATATTTAGCCATGTGGATATCGTCAAAGCCGACCAGTGACAGGTCTGCGGGGATGCGTAGCCCCAAGTCTCCCGCCGCCCGCAACGCGCCAATAGCCAGCAGGTCATTAATGGCAATCAAGGCGGTGGGGCGCTTGGGCAACTTTAAAAGCTGCCAAGCGGACTGGTATCCATCTTCAATGGTGGGGCCGCACCGGGCAATCAAATCCTCATCAACCGGTAACCCGGCTTCCCGCAGGCCCTCCTGGTACGGCTGCATGCGGTCTTCGGCCAGCACCGGCGACGCCACGCCGTAAATCAGGCCAATCCGCCGGTGTTGCAGCGACAACAGGTAGGACATCACCTCTTTTGTGGCGGCCCGGTAATCGGACATTACGCAATCTACATCGTAATCCACATGGCGGTCACTTATTTCAACAATTGGTACACGTCGCTTGCGGAGCAAAATTAAAGTGTTTTTGGCCTCTTCTGATTGAGTGATGAAAGACCCCATCAAAATTAACCCGTCAATCCGGCGACGCGACAAATCCTTAAAAATTTCATCCGCATATTTACTATTCAGGGCGATGTCGGACAGAAGCAAATGATAGCCAGAGGTACGCGCCTCTTGCTCTACCCCCTCGGCGTGTTCCCAGAAATGGGGGTTGCGGATATCCGGGATGATTAAACCGATGGTATTGGTGTCGCCGGAGCGGAGGGATTGGGCGCGGGCATCCGGCACGTAGCCCAGTTCATCCACGGCATCCAACACCCGCTGGCGGGTGTCTTCAGAAATGGGAACCTGGCCATCGGTGAGGCCATTCACCACGTATGAAACTGTGGCCCTTGACACCCCGGCCAAACGAGCCACATCAACCTGGGTTGGTCGTTTCATGCAATCTGCCCTGCGAAAATTTTATCATTATATTACTTACACGTGTCACTTTGTCCGTTTAACCTTACACGTGTAAACAACTATAAACCGATAATATCACGTATTTCTTTTGGAGTCAAGACTATATTTAAGGCCGTAGCATCGTTATCCGGCACAGGAAAACCGGCTGTCGGCGCAAAATTATTTACCCAAATACAACCACCTAAAAATTTTACGGTATAATATTGGGGTTAATTTACACTTGGGGTAAAATTTTTACCCTCTTTAGCAAGACGCAACAATTTGGATTAAAGGAGCAGATAATATAGATGTCAACAAGTTCTTTACCCACCTCGCTGCCGCCCTACCGGCTTGACGCAGCCGAGATGATTGCCCAACTCAACAGCGACGCGGCCAACGGCCTCAGTGAAACCGAGGCGGCCCGCCGGCGGCAACAATACGGCCCCAACCAGCTTGAGGCCAAACCACCCATCCCCAAATGGAAAAAATTTGTCGTCCAGTTTAAAGACCCGCTGGTAATTTTGCTGATTATCGCCACGCTGATTTCGCTGGTGGCCTGGGTGCTGGAAGGAGCGCACGGCTTTCCCTTTGAAGCCCTGGTGATTGTGGCCATCATCGTTATCAACGCCATCATTGGTTATATTCAAGAAGCCAGAGCCGAAGAGGCCGTGGCCGCGCTCCAAAAAATGACCTCCTCCAGCGCCACCGTTATCCGCGATGGCAAGCAACAGGCCATTCCCTCCGCCGATTTGGTGCCGGGCGACATTTTGTTAATTGAAGAGGGCAACTCCATTACCGCCGATGGCCGCCTGCTGGAAGTGACCTCGCTGCAAATGGCCGAGGCCGCCCTTACCGGTGAAAGCCAGCCGGTTACTAAAGAGGTAGACGCGCTTGTAACCGAAGCGCCGCTGGGCGACCGCATCAATATGATTTTCAGCGGCACGGCGGCCAGTTTTGGCCGGGGCCGGGCCATTATCACCACCACCGGCATGAAAACCGAACTGGGCAAAATTGCCGGGCTAATTCAAGAAGCGCCAGAAAAACCAACGCCCTTGCAACAGGAAATTGACTTGGTAAGTAAGTTTTTGGGCGTGGCGGTTATTATTATTGCGGTTATTGTGGTGGGCACGCTGCTAATGTTCAGCCACGTCACCAATTTTCAGTCTTTAATTGATGCCTTGCTGTTGGGCGTTTCGCTGGCGGTGGCGGCGGTACCCGAAGGCTTGCCGGCGGTGCTCACCGTGGTGCTATCGCTGGGGGTGCAGCGCATGGCCAAACGCCAGGCCATTGTAAAGAAGCTCTCGGCAGTTGAAACGCTCGGTTCGGCCTCGGTGATTGGCACCGATAAAACCGGCACGCTCACCAAAAACGAAATGACGGTGGTTACGGCGGTCACCGCCCGGGGCCGGGTGGATTTGTCGGGCATTGGCTACACGCCGCAAGGCGAAGTGCTGGCGCACGGCAGCCAGTCCCCCATCACCGATGAAACGTTTTTGGCCGAACTCCGGTACATTTTGGGAGCCGGGGCGCTGGCTAACAACGCCGTTCTGGAGAAAAATGGCGATGGCAACTACGTCATTCAGGGCGATCCCACCGAGGCGGCTCTGCTTGTGGCCGCCCAAAAAGTGGGCGTTAACACCGCCGAAATCCAGCAGCAATTCCGGCGGGTGGGCGAAGTGCCGTTTTCGTCGGACCGGAAAATGATGAGCACGGTCCACACCGACCCCGACCGCAGCGATGTGTTTGCCATTACGGCCAAAGGCGCGCCCGATGTGCTGCTGGCCCGCTCCAATTTTGAGCTGGTCAACGGCCATAACCAGCCCCTCACCGAAGCCCGTCGCCGCGAAATTTTAGCGGCGGTTGACCAGATGGCGCAGGAGGCGTTGCGAACTTTGGGGTTAGCCGGGCGGTACATTGGCCACACCGATTATCAAACCGCTCACGAAGGGTTGGAAACCGCGCTGGTGTGGCTGGGCCTGGTGGGGATTATTGACCCGCCCCGGCAAGAGGCCAAAATCGCCGTGGCCGAGGCGCACAACGCCGGCGTTGATGTGCTGATGATTACCGGCGACCATCCGCTAACGGCGGCGGCGATTGGCAAGCAGTTGGGCATTGTGGCCGAAAATGGCCGGGCCGTCACCGGCAGCCAGTTGCAAACCCTCAGCGATGACCAACTAAGGCAAACCGTCAAAGAAGTAAAGGTTTACGCCCGCGTTAGCCCCGAAGACAAGCTGCGCATTGTAAAGGCGTTGCGTTCCAACGGCAACGTCACCGCCATGACTGGCGATGGCGTTAACGATGCCCCGGCGCTAAAAACCGCCGACATTGGCGTAACTATGGGCATTACCGGCACCGATGTGGCCAAAGAAGCCGCCGACATGATTTTGGTTGATGACAACTTTGCCACCATTGTGGCGGCGGTAGAAGAGGGGCGCTCCATTTTTGATAACATCCGCAAGTTTTTGCGCTACCTGCTATCGTCTAACATTGGCGAGGTGTTTACCATGTTCTTTGGGGTGGTGCTGGCCAACTCGCTGGGGCTGGTGGCCCGGAGCGGCGAAACTTTTGTGGTGCCGCTGCTGGCCACGCAAATTTTGTGGATTAACCTGCTCACCGATAGCGCCCCGGCGCTGGCGGTTGGCGTTGACCCGGTAGACCCCACCGTAATGCAGCGCCCGCCGCGCCGCCGCACCGACCGGGTAATTGACGGCGAAATGTGGCTGAATATCGGCTTTATCGGGCTGGTAATGGGCGCGGTTACGCTGGGCGTCATGGATTTGTACCTGCCCGGCGGCTTTATCGCCCCGGCAGCCACCGGCAATATTGTGCTGGCTCAAACCATGGCCTTTACCACGCTGGTTTTTTGCCAGCTATTCAACGTGTTCAACGCCCGCTCCGAATACACCAGCGCCTTTAGCCACCTTTTTACCAACCGCTGGCTGTGGCTGGCGGTGCTGCTGGCCACAATCTTTCAGGTGGCGGTGATTTACATTCCGGTTTTGAACACCGCTTTTGGCACCACGCCCTTAAGTTTAACCGATTGGGGCGTGGCGCTGGCGCTGGGCAGCGTGGTATTGTGGGCCGAGGAATTGAAAAAACTCGTGGTGCGGATGATCAATCCCACCAAACGGTAGTAAAGTCCACCGGGGCGACCATCACGGTCGCCCCGGTGCTATTCTCTGGTACCATTATTCGCAATTCACTATTTTCACAAGGAGACTACCGGATGGAGAATTTTCATTTAATTGTTGACTGGGCTAACCGCGATTTGGTTACAATTTTTTTCGGGTTTGCCGCCGGTATTCTTACGTTTTTGCTGGGCCGCTGGCTGGCGCAGGTGTTAACCCGTTATGCCGTTCGCTCTATGGAACGGGCGCGCCTGGAACCCATAGTAATCCGCTTTGCGCAAACCCTGATCTTTTTTGGGTTGATGGCCGCAGTGATTGTAGCCGCCTTGAGCCAGGCCGGAGTTTACACCACCAGTCTCACCGCGCTGCTGGCTTCGGCGGGCGTAGCCATTGGTTTGGCCGTAAAAGACTCGCTCTCCAACCTGGCTTCGGGCGTAATGATTTTGCTCTTTCGCCCGTATGCCATCCACAATATGGTGGATGCCGGCGGAGCCAGCGGATCGGTGGAAGAGGTTCAAATTTTCAACACCATTCTGCGCACGCCGGATAACGTAAAGGTTATCGTGCCCAACTCGGTGATGATCCGCAGCAATATTAAAAATTACTCCGCCTTTGAAACCCGCCGGATTGACCTGGTGGTTGGCATTGGTTACGATGACCACATTGGCACCGTCCGCGATTTGCTGGTGGAAATTATGGCCGCTCATCCCCTGGTGTTATCTGCGCCGCCGCCCACGGTAGAGGTGCTGGAACTGGCCGTGGGCGGCGTTAATCTGGCGGTGCGCCCCTGGGTGCTCACCGATGATTACGGGCGGGCACGAAGCGATTTGTTGGAACAGATAAAACTGCGTTTGGCCGAAGCCGGGTTTAGCTGGCATTTAACCCCCGTTCCCTTGCCAGAAAAGTAACCGGCAAGCGATTACCGCCAGCTCAGCACGTGTTCATCCACAAAGTTGTAGGTTAGTTGGAGTTGGGCATTCACCTCAGCCGAGAACAGCGGGTGCGGGTTTGAGCCGTCGGCGTTCATCACCCAAATCTCCCAGCGGCCCGCCCGGTCGGTGACAAAGGCAATCTGCGCCCCATCCGGCGAAAACACCGGAGCCACATTGTTCCAGGCTTTGGCCTCGTCCGGCTGCACCGTCACCCACAACGGCGTTTGGGTTAGCTGCACCCGCCCGCTCCCATCCGCATTGAGCCGGTACAGGTCGTGCCCGGCCCCGCCCCCATCCGGCCCGACGCTCACCACCAAATACCGCCCATCCGGCGAAAACACCGGCGAACCGTCATTGACTTCTGCGGTCAGATTTTGCCGGTCGTTCCGGTTCAAATCAACCGCCACTAGCCCCCGCCCGCCATCCGATACAATCCGCCACGGCTGCGCCGGGTCCCAGGCCGGCCTAAAGGCATACGTCCCACCGTCCACATCCTTAAAACTGCCATCGGCCAGATTGACCACCCGCAGCCCCCACTGGGGATCGGGCGGCAACGTCCAGCACAGCGAGGGCGAGCCGTTGTCCACCTTCACCTTGATACCGCTCGCGTTCCGGGGCGGCACGCGCCGCTGCCCCTTGCTCACATCCAGGCATTGCGGTTTGGCCTCCAGCCGGCCCCCGTGCTGGTAGTTGAGCACCAGTTGCGCCCCATCCGGCGACCAATCCACCCCTTTGGCCTGTTTGATGTCGCCCAGCACCTGCCGCTCGTTGCTGCCATCCAGGTTGATGACCCACAGCGAGCCGGTTTCGCCCTGCCAGCGGGTCAAGGCCACCGTCTGGCCGTCGGGCGAGAGCGCCGGGTCAAGGCCGCTGGTCAGGCGGCGCAGCCCGCTGCCATCCGGGTTGATGACCATAATGTCCCCGCCGCTGGCCCGCTGAAAGACAAGATGGGGCTGAGCATTGAGAGTTGAGAGTTGGGAGTTGGGAGTTGGTTCTACTTCAGCCTGTACGCGAAGCGTTTCGCTTTTATCTTTAACCACCGGCACGCTGGCCCAGGGCCGGCCCACATTCTTGAGAAACTGGATTTGCGCCCAGCCCAGGCTGCCCGCCGGGATGGGTTGAATCAGCGCCCAACTGCCGCTTTCGTCCAGGCCCAGCACCCGCACCAGGCTGTTGATGGCCAGTTGGCCGGTTGGCTCGGTGAAGATGCCCGGCCCGCGCCGCACTTCGACGGCGTTGCTGACCACCCAGGCGGTGTAGATTTTGGGCGCGGCGCTAACCGGGCCGTCAACCGCCAGATCGTTCAGTGCCACCCAGCCGGTTTTGGCTCCGGCGGCCTGGAGCAAGGCCCACTGGCCGCTCTGGTCAAGCGCCAGCACGGTCAGCCGCGTTTGCGGGTCGGTCAGTTGGTCAATGGCGGCGAACTCCACGCCGGGGCCGGGGTGGATGTCCGCTTCAGCCCGCGCAATGTGGGCGGTGGTCGCCACGCCCAGCCCGCCGATTTCGGCGGCGGTGGTGGCTATCGGTGTGGCCGGGGCCGGCGCGGTTGCCGGGGATGAGGCCGCGTTCACCGATGTGAGCGCTGGTGCGCCGCTCACATCGCCCTGAACGGTCAGGTGGGCCAGGTACACCCAGCCCTGTTGGCCGTTGGCCGTTTTGACCAATGCCCAATCCCTGGTTGGATTGACGGCCAATATGGACACTTTGGCGTTACGGGCCAAAACATCGAGTTTAGGGTAGGCCGCGCCGGGGCCTTGCCGCCGGTTCAAGCCATCGTTGTTGATGCTGGCCTGGGCCAAAACGGGCAAATCACTTTGGGCAACCGCCGTGATTGTAACCGTGCCGGTTGCCGTGGGGCTAACCGGAGCGGTTGGGGTAATCTCCCGGCTAACTTCCACTGTGATGATGATGGCTGGCGGCGTGGGGGTGGCGGTGGCAACATCGGCCAGGTTGATTTTGGGAAAGGGCGTGGCGGTGGGCGGGGTCGCGGTTGCCGCCGGCGTGGGCCAGGCGGCGCGGTCAACCCGCGCCACCTCTTCCTGAGCGTAAGCCGAGCAGCCCAGCAGGTTCAAACTCAATATTGAAAGTATTATCAGCAGCAAACTTTGTTTTTTCATCATGATTACCTCGTTGGAACAGCTTTTCTCAGGAAACAGCGGTGGTTGGGTGGGGCGATTGGCCGGAATCGCCGGGTGTGTGCTCGTCACCGGGAGCGGCAGCGCCAAAGAACTTGCGGATAAGCCGGCCAAAAAGCAAGCTGAACCATTCAAAGAAATTGACCATTACCGGCACCAACACCAGCGTTAATAAAGTTGATGAGATGTTCCCGCCAATCAGCACGGCGGCGATAGGCGCCCGGATTTCGGCCCCGGCCCCGGTGCCAAACAGCAGCGGCAGCAAGGCAAAGACAATGGCAAACACCGTCATCAAAATGGGCCGCAGCCGCACTCGCCCGGCTTCAATCAGCGCCGCCTTGAGGCTGGTGTAGCCGTGTTCCCGGCGCAAAACGTTGGTGTAATCCACCACCAAAATGGCGTTTTTAGCCACCAGCCCCACCAGCATAATCATCCCCAATAGCGACATAATGTTCAACGAGTTGCCGGTAAGGTACAACCCGCCCAGCGCGCCCACCGCCGCCACCGGCAGGGAGAACAGAATAGCCAGCGGTTGCAGCCAGCTTTCGTACAGGGCCACCAGCAGCATGTAGATAATCAGTATGGATACCGCCAGGGCGTTGCCAAGCTGCGAAAAGGCTTCGCGCTGCTTGGTGGTTGCCGCGCCAAATTCAAAACCGTAACCGGGCGGCAGGTCAAGTTTGGCCCGCAAGGTCTTTTCAATATCGTTGGCTACGTCGGCATTCCCCCGGCCACTGGTTTGGTACTCAAACAACATCGAAGGTTGCCGGTTGTAACGCTCAACTTTGCCGGGCGCGTTGGTATCGCTGGGATACGACACCTGCCCCAGCGAAATCTGCTGGCCCTGATAGTACCCCACCGGCAATTGTTTGACCGTGTTCAGATTGGATCGGGTGGCGGCATCCAGGCGCAGCATCAGGTCAAGCTCGTTGGTTTCGCCTTTAAGTTTAACCGTGCCAATTTTTTGGCCGTTAACGGCGGTGCGCAGGTCGGCTCCCACCTGGCCGGCGTACAGGCCCAGGTTAGTGGCCCGCTGGCGGTTGATGATGATTTGCGTTTCGGGCGAGCGTTCCGCGCCTTTGTTGCGCAGGTCTACCACGCCCGGCACGGCCTGGATGATGGTTTCGGCCTGGTTGGCTAAATTGATCAGAGTGTTCTGGTCTGGCCCCAGCAGCCGCAGTTGAGGCACCGTAGATACCATGCTGGAGTTTAGCCCCAGCGATAAATCCGCCGAGGGAATTTTGGCCAGAGCCGCCCGCAAGGATTCCAGCACCTCGCCGGAGCTGCGGGTGCGCTGGTTTTTATCAACCAGTTTTACGGTGAACACCACGCTGTTGGGTTTGTTGCCGCCCAGGCTGATGGCGCTACCCTGGGCCGAGCCTACCTCGGTGAGCAGCATGGTGAGTTCCGGCGTTTCATCTACAATAATCTGCTCAGCCCGCAGCGCGGCCCGGTTGGTTCCCGCCACACTGGTGCCAGCGGGCAATTCCAGAGAAATATTGATTTGCCCATCGTCCTCCTGTGGCAGCAGTTCGCTGGCAATAGCGCCGCTGCCAGCCAGGTGAATACCGCCATACAGGGCCACCACCGCAATCACTGCAACGATAATCTGGGTGAAGACGTTCTTTAAAGCGAGGCGCAAAATTACGCCGTAAAGGTTGGTCAGGCCGGTAAAAAAGGCTTCCCACAGCCAAATGAACTTGCTCCACAGCCAGGTAACGGGCAAGGTAAGGTAGTAAAATATTTTGCCGGCGGCGCTGCGCGGCCCGGTTTTATGGTTGCTTTTCATCCAGTAGGCCGCCAGCATGGGCGTGAGCGTAAACGAAACCAGCAGCGATAGCAGCGTGGCCACGGCCACGGTCAGGCCGTATTCGCGGAACATCTGCCCCACCAGGCCCGACATAAAGGCTACCGGCACGTAAACCACCACAATCACCAGGGTAATGGCAATGGCGGCAAAGCCAATTTCGCTCCGGCCATCAAGGGCGGCCTGAATGGGCGTTTTGCCCATGTGCAGGTGGCGCTCCACGTTTTCCAGCACCACAATTGAGTCATCTACCACAATGGCAATCACCAGGGTTAAGGCCATCAGGGTCATGGTGTTCAGGCTAAAGCCAAACAGCCACATGGCCAAAAAAGTTACCACCAGCGAAACCGGCACCGACAGCATTACAATCAAACTGCTGGTGAGGTTGTGCAAAAAGATTAGCATGACAATGCCGGTAATAAACACCGCCAAAAACAAATCCTCTTGCACCGCCGCCAGTGACTCGCGGGTAAAAGCGGTTTGGTCGCTAACCACCTCCAGCGAAGCGCCGGTGGGCAGCATATCGGCTTTAAAAATATCCAACTGCGATTTAACCGCGTCGGCCACGGCAATGGCGTTGCCATCGCTGGTTTTAACCACCGTTACCAGCACCGCCGGTTTGCCATTGAGGCGCACGTAGCGGCTGGTATCCTCAAAACCGGTGGAAACAGTGGCCAAATTGCGCAGGTAAACCAGGCCGCCGGTATCCATGCCGGGGGGCGTTTGCGGCAGCATGCTTTGGGGCAGCGTCATTTCCAGTTGGCTGGGCCGCCCGGCCACCACAATGTTTTCAATGTCTTTGAGGGTGGTAAACTTGCCCACCGAGCGCAGCGTGTTGCGGGTTGGGCCGTGCTCCATAGTGCCCCCCGGCACCGATACATTTTCGGCCTCTATAATCTGGGCCATGGTTGAAAGCGACAGCTTGTAGGCCGCCAGCTTGATCGGGTCGGGGTTAACCTGGATTTCGCGCTGGCGACCGCCGGTTACGGTGGCCGAAGCCACGCCATCAACCGCTTGCAGGCGCGGCAGCAATTCATCATCGGCCAGTTGGTACAGGGCATCCTGCCCCTGCGGGCCGCTCAGGGCAATCCGCATAATCGGCGTGGCGTTCAGATCGGCTTTGATGATGGTTGGCTCTTCAACATCGGTGGGCAGATCGCCTTTGATGCTGTTAATCTGGCGCGATACGTCAATGGCGGCCTGGTTGCCGTCAATCCCTTCGCTAAATTCAACGGTGACGGTGCCATAGTTTTCGTTCGCCACCGAGATCATATTTTCCACGCCGGCAATGCCGGCCACCGCGTCTTCTACTTTTTCGATGACATCGCTCGAAATGTCCTCCGGCGAAGCGCCGGGGTAAACCACCATAATGGTCACATAAGGAATGTCCACTCTGGGCATGCGGTCTACCTGAAGGCTGCGGTAGCCCACCACGCCCATTAAAACCAGGCCCAAAATACCCATAAGCACGGTCAGCGGGCGGTTAATAGCTAGTTTTGTTAATCCCATAATTTGATTTCCGATTTCCGCTTGGTTTTACAGTTTATAGTTCCGGCACAACTTCTACTTTGCTGCCGTCTTTGAGATTGACCTGCCCATTGACAACCACCTTTTCCCCGGCTTTGAGGCCGGAAAGAATTTCAACCTGGCTGTCGTTGGCCAGGCCGGTGGTCACGGCCCGTTGTTCCACGGTGTTGTCAGCGCGTAGCACGTAAACCGCCGGCTGGTCGCCGATGGTGGTAACGGCGGTTAGCGGCGCTACCAGAGCCTCGGCCCGCTCGTCAAGCAGCAGGGTTACGTCGGCGTACATGCCGCTCCGCAGCAGGGATTCCTTATCCTGCGGCGTTACTTTAACCACAAAGGTGTGGGTTTGGGCATCGGCAATGGCGGCAACGCTGGTAACTACCGCCGGAAAATCACGGCCCGGATAGGCCGACACGTTTAACGCGGCGTGTTCGCCTTTAGTTACCTGGCTCAGCCGGTTTTCTTCGATGTTGATGACCACTTCCAAATCTTTGGACACAAATTTGGCCACCGGCGACGACGAACCCACCATACTGCCCCGGCTGATGTAAAGCTCGGCCACGGTTCCATCAAAGGGCGCTTTGATGGTAACTTCATCCAGTTGCAACCGGGCCAGTTTTAAAGCCGATTCGGCCTGTTTGATGGCCGCTCTGGCCGAGGCAAAATCAACCGGGCGGTACGGCTCCTTTACCAGCGCGAGTTTTAACTCGGCCTGGGCCAGTTGAGAACGGAGCGGGGCCAGGGTGGCATCGCCGGGGTTGGTGGCTTTGCTGTAGCTGGCCAACGCGCTCTGGTAGGCTACCGTGGCCTTTTCCAGCGCCTGCGCCTGAGAGGTTGCGCCCACGTCGCCGGCCCAGGCGATTTTGTCGTAGTCGTGCTGGGCCGCTTTAAGCGCCGATTGAGCCTGGGCCAGCGCGGCGGCGGCCTGGGTGCGCTCGTTGTCGTCAATGTGGGCCACATCGTTTAGCTGGGCGCGGGCTTCGTTAACGGCTTCCTGAGCCGCGACAATTTCTTCCAGCCGGGAGCCGGATTCCATTTTAGACAGGCTGAGTTGGGCGGTGGTCAGCGCGGCTTCGGCCTGTTGAAACTGGGCCTGGTAGGTGTCGTCCTCAATGGTGGCCAGCGGTTGGCCGGCCCGAACCTGATCGCCTTCTTCCACCAGAATTTGGTTAATCCGGCCACCAACTTTGGGCATAATGTTCAGGCTGTCGCGGGCGGCCAGCGTGCCGGCGTAAGACAACAGGGCATCCATTTGGCCGGTTTTTATCTCGGCCACGGCAACCGGAATGGTTTTTTCGTTAACCGGCGGCGCAGCCTGGGCCACCGAACCAATGCCGCTGCCATTGCAGGCGGTGGTTAGCAGCGTAGCGCCCACCAGCAGGGTTAACAGCATGAGAAATAGAGATTTTTGCATCAGTAAATTACCTCCAAGTACAACTCAAAAGATTTTTTTGAATAACATCAAGCGGGAATAAAAGTCTTGACGAGTGGAAACCTTGATGGTTCGTCGTCGAGGTCGGCCGTTGGTAAAGTAGATGGTTCTGCGGTGCAGGCCGATAAGATTGAGATTAATGATTGTTCGACAGTGAACAGCATTTCATCGGTGAGGGGAGTGAGGCTACAACTAATATTCCGCAAAAATTCGGTTTCAACCCGTTCGGCCAGATCAATTCCGGACGGAGTCGCCTGAACCAGCACCAACCGGCGGTCAGTTTCGCTGCAAGTGCGGTGTACCAGCCCAATTTTTAACAGGCGGTCAACAATGCCGGTGAGCGTGGCCGGGGTTTGCCGGGTCAATTGAGCAAGTTGACTCATCAGACAAGGTTCACGCCGGGCTAACAAAGCGGCCAAAACCGCAAACTGGGGCAAGGTCAGGTTAAAATTGCGTAGTTGCTGGGAGAGTTGGTGGGTTATCAGCCAGGTTAATAGGCCCAGATGAATACTAACCGCCTCAAGCAAAATTGTTCGAGAGGAATGGCTTGGGCGCATTAACTCAACTCCACTAAGGAATCTGACGGTTGGAGAAACTGCATCACGTTGGCCAGGCCCGGCTCGGTTTTGGCAACGGATAGCAACGGCAGGGCCAGATCACGGATTTTGGTTAACACGCCGTATAACGCCGCCTGATCCCGGAGCGGCCCGGAAAGCATGGTTACGCCTTTTTCCAGGTGGGTGAGGGTTAAATTATCAAACCAGCTACTCCAATGATGGGGCAGGTATCCCTTAAACCTGATTTGATAAACCGTAGCCTGGGGCAAGCGCAACAATTGGGCCACCGGCTGGTGCGTAACCAGCCGCCCCCGGTTGAGGATGGCCACTTCGCCGCCCAATTCCTCAATTAACTCCGGCTGGCGGGTGGCGATGATTACCGTTTTGCCCAAAACATGAGCCTGCCGGGCCAGCCAGTTTTTTACCAGTTGGGCCGTGGCGGTATCGAGGCCGGCCAACGGCTCATCAAAAATCATAATGGGCGGATCGGCCAGCAGGGCGCACACAAACGTAACCAGCCGTTGTTGCGGCAAGCGCAACCGGTTAACCGGGCAATCGGGTAATTCCGGCAGGTCAAGTTCGGCCAATAGCGCCTGGATGCGCTGCTTGAGCCTGCTTTCCGGCCAGGTTTTGGCCTGGGCCTGGCGGGCCACGTTAGCCCAAATAGAAAGCCGCCGGTTGATGGTTTGCACTCCGGCCAGCACCCAGCCCACCTGGTGGGCCAAAATTTTAGCGCCGGGGAGCAGCAGGCAACCGTTCAAGGTGATGGTGCCGCTGGTGGGTTCTACCAGGCCGCTCATAATTTCAACCAGGGTGGTTTTGCCGGCGCCTTCGCTCCCCAGCAGGCCAAACACCTGCCCGCGCGGAATGGCCAGGCTGAGGTCAGCAATGGCTTCAAGCGCGGAGCCATCGGCGTTGTGGTATATTTTGGTCAATGTTTTTAGTTCAAACGCGGGAACGTCAGTATGGTTCATGCGCTAACTCGCCAGGGTTAATGTTGGTAAATTTGACCGTACTATATCATCCGTGAAGTTGGATTTCATCTACCCGTTGGGGGAGGCGCGGGGGTATTTTTATGACAGCCCGGAGGTATACGCTTACTACCACCGGCGGGGGTGAAGAAATAAAAAAAGCCGGGTGGCTAATCCCCGGCTAAATAACGGTTGATTTGGGGCAAACTGTTATTAAAACAGGTTTAACGCTTTGCCTTTGACCACCGCCTGGGCGCGGCTGTTCACCGCGAGTTTGGCGTAGATGTTTTTCAGGTGGGTTTTGAGCGTGCCTTTGGTAATCACCAGCTTATCGGCAATTTCCTGGGTGGATAAGCCGGTGGCTAACAGTTGCAGCGTTTCAAGTTCGCGCTCGGTTAGCGGTTCGGCGAGGGCCGGCTGCGTTACATAAGCCGAGCTTTTTCTGTCTACCACAATTTCAGCCGCGCCCAACGCCGCCAACATGGTATTGAGGTAATGCAGCGAGGGCAAATCGTCGCGGCGCTCCCGCTGCCGGGCATCGCGGAGTTTGAGAATTAGCGCCGCCATCGGCGCGCCTTCGTTCACAAACGTGCGAATGTACCCCTCCGGCTCTACCAGCGCCAGGGCTTGCGTTAACGCCGCCAGAGCCGGCTCTAACTTGTTTTGCGCCTGAAGAGTGAGGGCGTGCAGCGCCAGCACTTCGGTTTGCCAGCCCAGTTGTTGCGCCGCCGTTGTTACCTTGAGCAGCCGGCGTAACAGTATATCCGCCGCGTCCGGTTGGTCGCAGGCCAGCAAAGCGCGAAGCAGGGTGATGTAAGCCATCACGGCAAAGCCCTCAAACTCATCATCGGCTTTTAAACCGCTAACCGCCAACCACCGTTTTACCGCAGCCATGTCGCCTTGGGCCAACCACAGGTTAACCCGCATGGGGGTAAGAAGCACCGCAAGCAAATCGGAGCCAATATCCTGCGCCAGTTGTTCGGCTTGTTGGGTAATCTCCGCCGCTTCGGCCCAGTTACCCTGAGCCAGCAACACCCGGCTCAGGCCATAATAGCCCAACACCAACGCCCGCAGGCCCATCCCCTGATCGCCCAGTTTGATGCCCTGCCGCAAATGCGCCTCAGCCGCCGCCAGGTCATTCCATTCGTACAGAATAGAACCCAACCCGGTATGCGCGGCCCCCACAATCGGGGTCCAAACCACCACCTCTTGAGCCGCCGCCTCGTGCAGAGACCGTTGATAAAGGGGAAAAGCCTGCCGGTACTGCCCCTGGAGTGATTTCATTTCGGCCATATTGTTAAGGAACAACACCGTCGCCAGAAGATCATGGCTATCGGGAATGAGCGAATCTAATTGGGCAAAAAGCTGATGGGCGCGCTCCGGTTCACCTTTAATCCAGTAGACCGAGGCCAGATTTTGGGTGATAAATCCTCGTAGGGTCAAATCGGTTTCGGCCAGATGCGCCAGCGCCAGTTGCGATAGCTCTATCATCCGGGGAAAATCGCCCTTAATCAAGGCCAGTTGCGCCCGCAGGCCCATGATCAAACCCGGCAAATTTCGGTTTTTTACAATTCCGTCGGTCTCGTCCGGCTCAATCAAAATTTCATCAGAAAGATTCAAAATTTCGTATTCCCCCAGCTTGCGTTGGGCTTCATCAAATTGACCGGTTAAGAATAACAGCCAGGCCCACAGAATATTTAATTTGGGCTGAGAGCGCACCCACACCGCCGGCAAGGCATTGAGCCAGCGCAACATCAACGCCGCGCCGCCGCGTTTAATAATTGTTTCCACATGGCACAGAATTAGCCGCCGGGTTCGTTCAAAATCCTGCCCGGTGATGGCGTAGTGAATCGATTCCTCGGCTAACCCGGCCTGCTCAAACCAGATTGAGGCCCGCCGGTACAATTGGGCTATCTCGCCGCTGTCCTGGCCGCCAATGGCCGGCAACAGGCGGGGCGGTGGTTGTTGCAAATAGTGGCGCAGCAAATCGGCAAACAGGCGATGGTAACGATACCACCGGCTCTGGTCGTCCAGCGGCAGAATAAACAGGTTGCTGCGCGCCAAATGGTGCAGCATCGCCTGGCTGTCGGTGCGCCCGGTGACGGCGTCGCACAGCGGGCCGGTGAGTCGCTCTAAAATGGAGGTTTGCAGCAAAAAAGTTTGCACGTTTTCCGGCTGCCGACGCAGAACTTCTTCGGTAATGTAATCCAAAACGTAGTGATGCGTGCCGGCAAAGGCGCTGATAAAGCTCTCAATATCCGTGCGGCCCTGCAACGAAAGCGCCGCCAGTTGCAGCCCCGCCACCCAGCCTTCGGTTTTGGCTTCCAGCGCGGCAATCTGGTTGGGCGTCAGGTTTAGCCCAATCAGGTGGTTAAACAGCAGGTCAATTTCGGCGGGAGTAAAACGCAACGTTTCGGCCCGCAATTCGCTCAATTGCCGTTTAACTCGCCAGCGGGCCAGCGGCAGGGGCGGGTCAACCCGGCTGATGAGCACAAGGTGCAGTTGGGGCGGCAGGTGGTCAACCAGCAGCGTTAAAGTGGTGTGGATGTCTACGTTTTCAATCAGGTGATAGTCGTCCAGCACCAACGTTAAATCGTTGGCAAGCGTGGTCAGGTCATTTAACAAAAAAGTTAGCGCAACTTCAATGGATGCCGGCTGTGCGGAACGCAGCAACAACAGGGTGCTGGCTCCCAAATCGGCCTGAACGGTTTCCAGCGCGGCGATGACATACGTCCAGAAGCGCACCGGGTCATTGTCCGCTTCATCCAGCGACAGCCAGGCCATTTGCGGAGTTACGATTTTTGATTGATCTTCGAGCGTTAATCGTAAACCGTTAGTGGTCAATTGTAAATGCGAGAGCCATTGGCTAACCAGCGTGGTTTTGCCGGAGCCGGCGGGGGCCGAAATCAGGGTGAGCCGGTGGCCCAACCCCTGATCGAGTTTTTTTAGCAGGCCGGGCCGTGGAATTAGCCCCCCCGGTTGCGATTGGGGCACGTAGAGTTTGGTTTGCAGGATGGGCGTTTCCATAATAGCCAAGTATACCATAGCGTTTTGGCACAATAAAATAGCATGTTAAATGCCGGGTTGTTTTGCCCCAAACCGGTTTGTGCCCTACAATGGCAGCCGGACAATTATCCCGGCCAACAAAGAAAGCCGTTGCAATGAACTTCCATATTAATCCCAGGTTTGCATAATGACCCTTTACCCCTACCGCCACCTTGAAATCCAAGATTGCGCCGAACCGCTGGTTAACCTGGCGGACTACGATTTTGTGCTGGAGCCGGCCTACTATCAAGCCGGCTGGGCAACCTCGCCCCAAATGTATCTGCGCCAGGGCGTGGCCAACCGGTTGGCCACGGTACAGGCTCAACTGGCTCCGCTGCGGTTTAAAATTTGGGATGGCTGGCGGCCCAGAACGGTGCAGCAGGCCATTTACAACCACTACTGGCACGAACTAACCCAACAGCACCCCGATTGGCAACCCGACCGGTTACAACAGGCGGTTGGGTTGTTTGTAACGCTCGCCACCGAGCCGGACTTGATTCCGCCCCACGCCAGCGGCGGCGCGGTTGATTTAACTCTGGTGGATGAGCATGGCCGGGAAGTGCCGATGGGCACCGGCTTTGACCACTTTGGGCCGGAAGCCGCCGCCCTCTACTACGAACCCGCCGGGCAGGATGCCGCCCTCCGCGCCAACCGGCGCAAATTGCGCCAGGCGTTGCAGGCCGCCGGCTTTCGCGCCGATGCCGACGAGTGGTGGCATTTTGATTACGGCAACCAGTTATGGGCGGCGGCGTTGGGGCAGCCCTTTGCCATTTACGGCGAAATTACTTTAGCCTGATGCCGGGTTGCGGTTATGATATAGGCGCTGATGAGGTAAAATAACTGGGGCAACTAAAACTAATCGCCTGAAATTGGAGGTTAGAATGAAAACCCCAAAAATGCAGATTATGTTGCTGATTACGCTTTTAGCCGGCGGACTGGTGCTGGGCGCTGTCCCCCGCGCCCAAGCCGGCTCGCCGCCGGTGAACACCGCGCCCATTATCGCCCAGGCCGATACCCCCAACCCGCCGGCGCAGCCGGTTAAACTCATCTTTGTTCACCATTCCACCGGCGGCATGTGGTTGGCCGACGATTACGGCGGCCTGGGACTGGCCTTGCGGAACAATAACTATTTTGTCAGCGCCACCAATTACGGCTGGGGGCCGGATGGCATCGGCGATCGCACCGACATTCCAAATTGGCCCGAATGGTTTACCGGCGCAAACCGCAATACCATTTTAAGCGCCCTGTACGCCGAAACCGGCCAGAACGTGGGCGATTATGGCGATTGGTCGCGGCTGGCAACCGACCCGGGCGGTGAAAACAAAATTATCATGTTCAAATCCTGTTTTCCCAACTCCAATCTATACGGTAATCCCTCCGCCCCTCCACTTTCCGAACCCAACGATCAATACACGGTAGAAAATGACACGGTAGAAAATGCCAAAGCCGTTTACAACAACATCCTCACCTACTTTGCCACCCGCCCGGATAAACTTTTTGTTGTGATTACCGCGCCGCCCCTGGTTTCCGGCGAAACCAGTTCCACCCGGGCGGCCAATGCCCGCGCCTTTAACAACTGGCTGGTTAACAATTGGTTAGCCGGCTACGCCTTGCGCAATGTGGCCGTTTTTGATTACTACAACGTTTTAACCAGCAACGGCGGCAACGCCAATACCAACGACGCCGGGCAAACTGGCGGCAACCACCATCGCTGGTGGAACGGCGCGGAGCAACACCAACAATGGGTCAACTACAATTACACCGCCTATCCCAGCAGCACCAGCGACAGCCACCCCAGCTCTGCCGGCCAACAAAAAGCCACCGCCGAGTTTGTTACCATGCTCAACGTTTTTTACCATCGCTGGCAAGATAGTTTAAACCCCGCCCCGGCGCTCTCGTTGGCTGCGCCCAACGGCGGTGAACATTGGCCGGTGAACGCCAGCCGCCAAATTCGCTGGACAACCGCCGGAACCGTAACGCTGGTTAACCTTTATTACGCCATTGACAGCATCACCACCACCATCGAAACCAATGTAATCAACTCCGGCGTGTACACCTGGACTACCCCGGCGACCGCTACCACCCAGGCCCGGGTGCGGGTAGAAAGCGTGGTCAGCCCCACCACGGTTTATGATGTTAGCCGGACGGTCTTTACCCTGTGCGAACCGGACAATTGCGCGTATCTGTTTTACCTGCCGGTTATTTTTAAGAATTACAGCGAGGGGGTATAACCGGCTAATGAAAATACCTGCGCCACCAACGCCATCCCAATTTGATGAATAAAACCTACCCCCAACCCATTTTGATCAGAGCCGTGGCCTGGATATACATTATTCTGGCCACGCCCGCCGGCCTGCTGTTTTTGGGGCCATTGCAGCCGAACCGCCCCAACTGGCCCGCTCTGGCTGGCCCGCTTTTGTTTTTGGGGTTGTTTTACGGGGGCGCGTGGTGGCTGCTCTGGGTGTTTCGGGGGCATTACCTCCTCACCGATGACGCCATCATTCTCCGGCAATGGGGGCGACAAACCCGGCTGCGTTACCGGGACATCTGCGCCATTCAGGAAAAAGATAGCCAACTTTTGCCCTACCTGGTGCTGATTACGCCCCAAACCCGCCTGACCATTTCCGGCAAGGTCGAAGGCTTTTCCGAGTTGTATGCCACGCTCCGCCAGCGCGTTCCGGCGTTGCGGGCCGCAAAACCGGCGCAATTGCCGGTTGAACTGCGCCTCAACTCCAACTTTTGGGCCTCTGCCGGCCTTGGGTTTGGCGTTTACGCTATTTTCACCGGCGCTTTGTCTATTGGCGGCGTTTGGGGGCAGCCCTACTTAACCCTTTGGCACGGGTTGAGCCTGTGGGGATTGTTTTTGACGATAGCCGTTGCCGGCTTTTTGCTGAGTGAGGCGGGGCCGCCGTATGCCGTCACGTTTACGGCCACGCGGATTGAAGCCCGGTATTGGTTGGGCCAAACCCGCGCCTGGCCGGCGGCGGAGCTTACCCGGATTGAGCGCGAACGCCAGGAGCGGCGCGGTCGGCATGGCGCGCGCATGGAGGTTTATCCGCTGGTGCTAACCTTTGCCGGCGGCGAATGCCTGCAACTGGACGAGGCGCGCATCTGGTCGTTTGGCTATTCACCGGATCGGCTTCAATCAGTTTTAACCCAACATTTTTTAAGCGGATCGCCCGGCCACGTTGCCAAAAAGAAGATCGCCTTTTAAAAACCGGGCGGCTTTACTTTACTATTTTTGGAGGTTGGATTTATGAAATTTGTAATCATTGGCAGCGGCGCGGTTGGCGGCTATTTTGGCGCAAAATTACAACTGGCCGGGCATGAGGTGGTGTTTGTGGCGCGCGGCCAACTACTGCGCGCCCTGCAAGAAACCGGTTTAACCCTGTGCCACAACACCGAAGAAACGCGCCTTTACCCCGTTAGCGCCACCCATGACCTTGCCACCATTGGGGCGGCGGATTACGTGCTGATTGGGGTAAAAAGCTGGCAGGTTGAGGCGGTAGCCCAAACGCTGCCGGCGTTGCAAGGCGAGCGCACCCGTTTTATCACGCTGCAAAACGGCGTCGAGGCCGCGCCCGCCGTGGCGCAACACGTGGGCGTGGCGCAAACCTTTGGCGGGCTGGTGCGCGGCTTTTTCCAGATGGATGCGCCGGGCCGGGTGCGGCACGTTGGCGTGCAGCCCACTATTATTTTTGGCCAGGCCGATGGCCAACGCTCCGCCCCGGCGGAGCAATTGCTGCACGCGCTTACCGCCGCCGGAATTTACGCCGAACTATCGGATGACATTGAAGCGGCCTTGTGGGAAAAATTTTTGCTGGTAACATCGCTGAGTGGCTTGGGCGCAGTTACCCGCGCCACCATTGGCGAAATCCGCAATTTTGAGCCAACGCGCCAAATGCTGCGGGCGGTGATGACCGAAATTGTGCAGGTGGCGCGGGCGCGCGGCGTTAACCTGCCGGCAGATGTTATTGGGAAAACCATTCAATTTGTGGATACTTTTCCCCACGAAGCCACTACCTCGATGCAACGGGATGTAATGAGCGGTCATCCGTCCGAGTTAGAGGCGCAAACCGGTGCGGTGGTGCGCTTGGGCCAAGCCGCCGCCGTGCCCACGCCGCTCAACCAGTACATTTACCACAGCCTGATTTTGCAAGAACAGCGCGCCCGGACGGCAATCCAGGGGTAAACCGGGCCGTTATTTTTATAAATTGACATTTTGCCAAACGCGCAGTACCTTATTTTTTCTGATTAAACCGGGGCTTAACCAGCGCCCCTTACGCAAAGGAACCCTATGACCACAATCGCCCTTAACGCTATAATCACCGATGACCCCGCCTTCATCGTCCGCGACCAACGCCTGGACGAAACCACCGTTGCCGTTTACGCCGAGGAGCCGGAGCGGCTGCCGGCGGTTGAAGTGTGGCGCGATCCCGCCGGCGACCGGATTTTTTTGCTGGATGGCCAGCATCGGGTAGCCGCCGCCCGCCGGCGCAACCTGACAGAAATTCCGGTTAACTACTTTGAGGGCAACCGGGCCGAAGCCGAAGCCCGGTCGCGGGCGGCCAACCTGTGGCACGGCCTGCCGCTCACCGCCACCGAACGCCGCCGGGTGAGGCTGGAGGTCATTGAACGGCTGTATGAATATTCCAACAACTGGATTGCCGAGGATTTTTTGCGGTGCAGCCCCGCCACCGTTGCCAACCTTAGGCTCAGCCTGGAAGAGGCCGGGCGCATCCCCAAACTGGATCGCTTTCAGCGCAAAGGCGGCGGCACTATTGCCCGCCAGCGGGACAACCACAACGACGACGCCGAAGAGAAAGTGCCGGACGACGGCCTGTTTGGCACGGAACGCAACATTCGGCCTCCGGCGGATTTGTTGGCGCCGGAGCCAAAGCCCAACAACAATGACGGCGGTTATGATGTTGGCGCGGATGGCAACGATGATGACGACGATACCGAAGCCGGGTCGGGCCGGCCTCAACCCGGCGGTAACGGCGGCGGGGCGATGTTCCAGCAGGCCGCGCCGGCCTTACCACCGCAGCCCCGGCAGGTAACGTTGCGCGCCGCCCAAATTGGCGAACCGTTGGCGCTGGAAGTGGTGCTGTACATCAACGGCGAAGCCCACTCCACGCCGGTTACGCTGCTGGTAGCCGATGGCCCCATTGCCGGGTTGCCCGCCACCGGGCCGGATCACCAGCAGGCGCTCATCATCAGCGCCACTGCCGCCCGCCGGATGGGCCTGTTGGTGGGCATTTAAACCATCCGCCGGTAACTTTGCCCGCACGCAACAAACAGCCGGCCTGGTTTTTCCAGGCCGGCTGTTTTATATTGACGGGCGCTCAACCCGGGCCAAGAATTTTTCTTTGATCATGCAACCGTCTTCATCATTATACTACCTTTGCACTTTAAGAACTGAATATAGCCAATTGGGTACCAATCTGCT
>CAZFCE010000035.1:0-53270 GCA_964517605.1 uncultured Caldilineaceae bacterium
CTTTGTCCCACTTTCGATTGCCGAGTTCAGCTTATAAAACTAGCACCAAAGGTTACTATGGTTACCCTGTTCCGCCTGAGCGAAAGCGGGGCGTTTACCGCCATCCGGCCCGGCGTCCCTTGGTGTGCTCAAGTCGCACCTGCCGGGCGGCCCAGGCCATCGCCACGGCGTTTGACGCCCCGCTCAGTTATGTGCTGCGGCTGGCCCGGATTATCAAGGCGCCCCGCCGCAGCCGGAATTTCTCTACCTGGCTGCTGGGGGAGCTGCTGGACAAAGGGTTGAGCCAGGCGGCGCTGGCCGAACAATCCGGCCTGGAGCCTGAGATTATTGCCGCCTTCTCCCGCGGTGTTATCCCCACCATCGAGCAAATCCAGGTCATTGCCGGGCCGCTGAGCACCCCGGTTTCCTGGCTGGCCGAGGTGGCCGGTTTGGATATACTGGACCTCAAACCCACCCGGGACGAGGTTGAGCTATTGGAGCAATACCGGCGGTTGTCGCCGCCCCAACGCAAGCTGTGGCGGGCGCTGCTGACCGCGGCTGGCAGCCTTGATCCGCTGAAGCCTTCCGGCGGGTGTTGGCTGACCTTCGCGCCCTGACCCTGGAAGCGCCGGAGGTTTTTCAGCCGGAGGTGGTGCGCCGGTGCGCCGAGGTGGGTGTGGCGGTAGTGTTTGTGCCGGAATTGCCCAAAACCTGGGTCAGCGGAGCTACCCGCTGGCTGACGCCGCACAAAGCGATCCTTCAACTCAGTTTGCGCTATAAATCCGATGACCAGTTATGGTTCACCATAAACTGGTGGCCCATCTCATGGCCGACATATCCTCTCAAAAAAGTGTGGCCACGTTGGTTTTGACAAATCCGGACCCCAGGCCGCGTCTACCCGGCGGGTATGCGAAAAACCGCCGGGCTAGCGAATGATCCCCCTGACCACCACTTCACCGTCACGCCACTCCGCGGAGGTGAAACGCACCGGCAATAAATCGGCCCGTTTCAATTGCCGGTCAAGCTCCGCTTCAAGCCCCGCGCGAACTGGGCCGGGCAGAGGCAGAGTCAGGCTCACAATCTCCACCCTCGGCAAGCCGTTCTCCAGGGTGATGCGGGCCTTGCCGCCGACGTGAACCCGCAGCCCGACGACAGTGGCATCTCCCTCACCGGCAATGTAATCCGGGGTGATTTCTACCTGCGGATATTGAAACGGTATCTGCGGGTACTTTTGCAGGTACCAGGTGATGGTCTGTTCGGCCTCCAGTTCGGTCAGGGTTACTTCCCACTCCTCACCGGAATGCTCACCGGAGTGAATGTAATCCAGCAGGGCCACCACTTCCTCATCACGGATTGGCTCAACCTCGTGCGGGGGGGTGTTTGCCCCTAAAGCGGTGTTCCAGGCCAAAAGGTTGGCAGCAATTAAGGCCATCGCTATCAGCCCGTTCAATTTTGTCTGAAAGAATTTTTTCATCGCTTTTACCGCACCAGCAACTGCAACCCGGCAATGCCCGCCGGAACAATGGCCGCCAGACAGGTTAAGCCCCAGATCGCCGCCGCCCGATTTGAGATGATAAATTGCGAAACCGCTTCCGCCTGACCGCGCTCCGTCTCAAATTGCCGCGGCACCGATCGGCCCAGCCACAGCGCCGCCAGCCCCAGCATGATCAGCAAGGCCAGCGTGGTTCCCGCCGCCGAAAGTCCCAGCACGTCCAGTTCAGGCGGCAGGTGGCCAAAGAATTGCGCCCCGGCCAGGGTGATGACCAGCAGTGAGCCGCCGTTCCAGAGGGCGTGCATGCCCACCGCCGCGCCAAAACGAAGCAGCCAGTTTTGCCCGGCATGCGGTTGTTTAAGTAAAACGTCTCGCCAGGCCAGGGCAGTTAACCCGGCTCCCAGCGGGTGGATAGCCGCGCCCAGCGCCCGCACCAACAAAATTCCGGCCCAAAACGCAACCCCAAACCCGGCATAAAGTACATTTTCAAACGTGGCAAAGCCCGCCCCGGCCAGCGCCCCCACCAAAAAAGCATCCCGGTGGGCGAGTTTACCCAAAATGGGCAGGGTGATTAGCGACTTGGCAAACTCTTCCGCCAGCGGGGCGATGATTACCAGTTGAATAAAAAGGTAAACGAAAACGGGGTCAGTGATGGCCTCAGCTACATTTTTGTCGGCCAGCGAGCCAAACAGGGACTCCAGCCGGGCCAAGGTTGGTTGAGCGAAGTCAAAGACCAGCGCCAGCACAATCAGAGGCAGAATAATCTCAAGCGCCACGGCGATGAAGACTCCTACGGTGCCGCCGCCCACAAAGGCCACCTGTCCGCGCCGCCAGGTCACGCCGCCGGGTTTTTGATCGGCAAACCAGGCGACTGCCGCCAGTGGGGGCAACATCGCCGCCAGGGCCAGGGTCGGGGGGAAGAAAAGCGTGGACACGTGCTCATTACCCGTGACCGAACCGATGACCATAACCAGGCCGAAAATCCCCGCCAGCACCCAGGCCGGGGGCAAGCGAAGGGGTTGAGAAGGATTGCCTTTGATCGCCTGATAACTGTGCCAGAAGACGATGCCGCCGCCACCCAGGGTTAAAACCGCCAGCATAAAAGCGGTCATGCCGCCGGAAAAAGCATCGCTGGAGTAGGGGTCAACCAACGATACCAGCCCAAGGCACAAAAAGCCGTTGACCAGCAGCACGCCGGGCAGAGCAAAGAGCAATCCCAAAATCATAGCAAGTTGTTTTAACCAACGAGACATTTTATGCTCCAGTTACGAGTGACGAATGACGAGTGACGAGTGAGGAGACTGTTTTTCATTCGTCATTCGTCATTCGTAATTCGTCATTGACGAGTTTTAGCGCGAAGCGTTTTGAGTGAAGCCACGGTCATGGCGACTATCTCATTTGTTTCTGACATCAAATCAACTAATCTGGCTTCAGGAATTAATTCTGCCTCAACGATCAATTCAAGCCAGTAAAACGTTTCGTCCGCCTCTTCCTCAACTATTTTCAGCTTGTGGATCATATCTGCGGTTGATTTTGCCCGGACGGCAGATCGATAATTTGCTCCCACTGAAGTGGCGGAACGAAGAATCTGTTTACCCAGCACATTTCCGGCGGTTGTATCGGGCAGCGTTTCAACCAGTTTGATGATTCGCAAAGCCAATTGCTTTGTCCGCCGTTCAAGATGATTCTGATTCGCCATTTGTCACTCCTAATTCGTCACTCGTAATTCGTCACTCGTCACTCGTCGCTCGCCTCATTCCCACGTTTCAAGAATACCTTGCAAGCTCTTCAACTCCTCCAGTTTGCGCTCAACAATGATCGCACCGACAATCAACAGTAAGCCGATTACGCCGAAGGCCAACCACTGATTGATCGAGCGGAGGGAGTTGAGTAACTGGCTGACCACGGCCAGAATGACCCCCACCATCCCGGAGTACAGAAATCGGCGCAGGCGGCGGGCGCTTCCATAGAAGACGGAGGCAAAGCCCTCGAGCAGCAACACTAAAAAGTAAACCCAGCCGAACAACAGGGTCTGCCAGAACAACGATCCGAGCATTAACAGGGTGGCGGCGTAATCTATCCAGCGGGCCAGATTCCGGTTACCCTGCGCCCACTCCAGCCAGGCCACCCCCAGCAGGTACAAGCCGACCGGTATGGCGTACCACTGCACCCGCGCCGAACCATTCCATTGCTGAATGTAGAAGGCGTACCCCAGCCAACTGGCCAGCAACATCCCCACCGCCACGTACCCCAGCCGGATTTTTTGCCGCACCAACGCTTCCGCCAGGTAGAGCAGGCCCACCAGCCCCAGCACCCGCACCGTCATCAGCACCACCGCTGGCCGCACCATCTCGCGGAAGGAGTAGCCGAACATCGCCCGTATCGTCCAGCCCGCCAGATCAATCCCGACCAGCGCCGTCAGCAGCAATGAAGCCAGCGAAATAATCAGCCCGCTTTGCCGCAGCGGCCATTCCCACACCGCCAGTCCAGCCGGCAGGGGGCGGTTATCCGGTAAATAGCGCCGCGCCAGGGTGAGGCCGCAGCCGGATAAGCCGTAGTCCAGCGTCAGGAAGGCCAGCCAGACCGGGACGCTTTCCGGGGGAACCTGCTCGCTCAGCAACCACTGCCCCAACGAGAGCGTGCCCAGCCCGATGGCCAGGTAGGGCCATCGCCGGGAGGCCCAGAATGTGGCCAGAGCCGCCAGCAAAATGGCATGGATCAGGGTGATGGTCGCGCCGGTGGTGCTCAAATTCAAGGCGTGGAGCTGCCCCAGCAGCATGTCCGCGCCCGCCAGCAGGTAAAGCGGCCGCGACCAGCCGGACCAGAAGCGATTCTTCTCAAACGGAGAGCCTTCATGCCGCCGCCACTGCACCACCATCGCCGCCAGCAGGGTGAGAACCGTCACCGGCATAAAATTAAGCCAGTCCTGAGCCTCACCATGCCACCAGAAATTTGCCGCCAGCCAGTTTTGCGCGGCCAACTGGAACGCCAGCCCCGCCGCCAGCAACCAGCCCCGCAACCGGAATTGATACACCGCCCAACCAAAGATCAGCGACAGCAGGGCGAAATTCAGCGCCGCCCGGCCGGCCATCCCGGCGGAGAAGAAGGGAGCCATCGTCGCCAGCCCAAACCCCAGGGCGTACACCGGCAACGCCCACCAGTCCAGCAGGCGATCAACGCTGGCGCTCCCCCACCGGATCGGCTGGAACCACGGAAAATCGCGCCATGCCCCCAGCCGGACCTCCAGCAGCCGGGCCGCCCCCAGCGCGATGATCGCGCCGGGAAAGAGGGCCAGGCCGTAATCTTCCGGCAGCAGCGGCGAAAGCTGCAACCCCATCGCGTAAGGGACCACTATCAGGGCGCAGGCGGGGGTGAGCAACAACGGCTGGCGTAACCCGTAAGCGGTCAGGGCGTACAATACCGCCGCGCCGCCGTAACCCCACAGCGCCCCCACCTGGTCCCGGCTTGAAGGCGGCAACCCGAGGGCGATCAGCGCCAGCCCCAGGGTTAAGGTGACCGTGCCGTAGGCCGGTTGGCCCGCCCGACGCAACCGCCAGGTCAGCGCCAGATAGATCGCTGCCAAGCCGATCAGCCACCAGCCCTGCCGCTCGACCGGAACGCCGCGTTCAGACAGGGCGATGAGCAGCGCCACCGGCGTCAGCACCCCCGCCGGATAGCTCCACAGCGGGTTGTGGAAAAGCCGGGCCGAAGCCAGCAGGAGCAAGACATCAAACAGCAACACCAGCGCCAGCAACCCCGGCAGGTGCGCCACCAGCAAGGTACTGACAATCAGCGCGGCGTAGCCGGTAAGATAGGCCGGCAGCGCGTAACGATCCGCCAAGGTGCCGCCAAATCGCCGCAGCCATTGCCCGCATACCAGCCCCAACGGGCCAAAAATCAGCAACATCAGGCCGTAATGCTCATGCCGGGCCGAGGGGGCCAGCCCGGCCAGCAGGTAAACCGTCCACACCGGCACTAAGCCCAGCGCGGGGTAAAGAAACACGGTGCGGCGGAAGGGCGCGGCCAGCCCTTTGTAGCGCCGGTGCGCCAGAATGGCCGCCAGGGCGTACAGGCCAATCGCCAGGCCAACGGTGAAACGGCTGGTGGGGCCATCGGCCACCGCCCACAGCAGGGCCAGGGGTAGAATTACCTGCGCTACCACGTTCAGCGGGCGGGCATACGCCGGGTTGACCTGGCGGCGCACCAGCAGGTGGAGCAAAAAAAGCGCCCAGGCCAAAACCACCCAACTGAGGGCATATCCCGGTGGGGTGGGCCGGTAGGGGGTGTACCAGCCGAGACTGGTGAGGATTGTCCAGGGAGCAAAGACCAGCACCGCCGCAAACCAGACAAAGCGAACCTGCCGGAAGAGCCGGGCGGAGAGGGCGTACAAACTGACCATGATGAGCAGGCCCAGCCAGGCCCAAAATCGCTGCATGGGGCCACCGCCCAATAGCCACAAATTACGTACCAGGGCCAGCCCGATGATCACCACGGAAGCGCTCCAGCCGGTCACCAGCAGGGGACGCCGGTACAACGGCCAGGCCAGCCGGGCGATGGCTCTCCAGCGCCGCTTTAGCCCCGGCTGATGCCGCAGGCGATGCAAGGCGCGTTCCGCCAGCACAAAGGCCACCACCCCCAGCGCCCCTTTAGCCGCCGCCGAGCCTTCTCCCCGGCTGAAGGCCAGGGCGATGAAGCCGACGCCCGCCGCGCCCAGCCACGCCGCCACATAGGCCCAGCGCTCTTTATATCTGGCCCAGGCGAACAGCCCGTACCCCGCGCCCAACAGAAGTTGTGAGGCCGATCCCCAGGCTTTCATCGCGTCCGTCCAGACAAAATCGGTAAAAAAAGCTTGCAGGGGCCGGATGTAAATGGCGACCAGCACCAGCATGGTCAGCAGATGCGCCGTGAAGTAAAGCGGCGCGAAGAAAGCGGCGGTAAAAACCACCGAGCGGCGATGCTCAAACCACAGCCCGATCAGGAAATAGCCGCCGATCAGCCCGGCCAGGGCAAAAATAATGGCGTCGGGTGCCACCGCCAGCCGATTGAGCAGCAGCGTGAATCCCCAGGCCGTTACCAACCCGCCGGGCAGGTGCATCGCCGCTCGGCGCACAGCGAAAGCGTCAAACAGGTAGAGCCAACCGGCCAGTAACAGGGTGAGAGGCTGGCCCAGACCGGCGTCATCCAGCGCAAAGGCGATGAAGATGGCCGTCACACTGACCGCCAAACCGGTCAAATGCCAGGGCCGGCGATAATCGCCCGGTAAACGATAGCTGAGGGCGGCCATGCCCCAGGCCAGCGCCGCCAACGCCAGGGGAAAAGCGAAATCGAGCGGGCGGGCGTTGGTAAAAACCAGCCCCAGCCACACCGGCAACGGCCCGGCGGTAAACCAGTGGAACAGGGATTTGACCGGCTTTTTCTCAGAAACAAAGCCGGGTTGGCCTGTATGAGCCAGCCACGCTCCCCAAGCGGACATGCCCAGCCAGTTACCCAGCCCGTAGGCCAGCAAGCGGCCGTGATACGGGAACAGCGCCGGGACCGGGGCCATTGCGGCCAGAGTGAAGCCGGCTACGACCAGCGGCGGAGCGAAGGCCGGCCACTTTTTGCCCCAGCGCAGGGCAACGAGCAGGTGCAGCACCGCCAGCGCCGCCCAGCCGGGGGTTACCTGTCCAAAATTCAGACCGAAGGCATTTAGGGCGAAGGTAAGACTGGTTAAAAGAAAAAACGAAACACCATACAGGTACCGCGGCCTCTGCCACAACCCTGCCGCCAGCAGCAGCGCCCCCGCCAGCACAGCGTGGCTGGCCGAAGCCGCTGCCCCGCTGGCGAGATCGGTCAGGGGCCATAACGCCGCCGCCAACAGCAAGGCCACGCCCCAGCCGATGGCGGTCCGGCCATGGCTGTACAAAATCGGATCAGCCCGGTGGGTTAACAATTTTTTGCCGGTGACCAGGTAAAGCGGCACCAGCCAGGCCAGGCCAAAAGCGTGCCAGGCCGGGTTAACGTCGAGCTGGTAAAAAACGGCGGTCTGGGCAAAATAGACCGACATCGGCAGCGCCAGCGCGGCCAGCACGCCCAACCCCCGACTGCGGTAATGCACCGCGCCCCAGCCGAAGATCAACCCGCCCAGCCACCAGTTGGCGGTCATGGCGTAGTGAAGCGTATCCAGCGCCGGGCGATCGATATAGCGCCAGCCGAAGGTGAGGGGCAGCAAAACCGCGGCGGTTAACGGCGCCAGATAACGGAATGGCTCGGCGAAGAAAAAGCGCCAGTTCTCCCGCCCATCCGGCCAGGAACGCTCAAACAGAGCCGCCAGGGCGATCAAGCCCATCGCCAGCCCCATCAGGCCGGTACTGCGCCAATCTAACGAGAGGCCGGCGTGCTGGTGCGCCAGTTCAATCAAAGCCAGGATAAGGCTGCCGGCCGCCGCCGCCACCAGATAGCCGAAGAAGCGACTGCGGATCATAAACGTTCCCAGCACGTAAGCCGCCAGGCAGGCAATCGAGGTGATCAGCCAGAAGAGCGGCCCCCAATCAGGCGGGATGTTGAAATTGGCGTAAATGGTGTAAAAGTCAATCGGCACCAGCATGGCGGCAATGGCGCTGAGCGCCACGCCGGAGCGATACATGTTGGATTTGAAGCGAATATATCGCCCCAGCGCAAAAAAGAGCAGGGTGAAACCGGCGGGGATAGCCACCCGCATGGGCGCGGAGAAGTTTCGCCAGCCGAGGAGGACAAACGAAACGGCGGCGGCAAACAGAAGGAAGATGCCCAAAAAGAGCAAGGCTTGCAAGGTTCGTTCAGAGAGGAACACCCGCCACAATCGATCCTGTAACGGCGCGGCGGGCGGTTCGGGCCGAGGTGAGGGTGCGGGCGCTAGCGAGGTGACTACGGGCGCAATCACCGGCGGAACAGAAATTTCCGCTGGGGGCGAAGCGACCACAGGCGCAGTGACTTCCGGCGGGGGTGGGGCCAGCAAGGGTTCCGGTGCCACCGGCGGGGCCGGGGTGAGGCCCAATTCCAACTCCAGGGCCGCTTTTTGGCTGAGCAGCGGCGCTCTGAGTTGGGTGGCGGCGGCGGCAGAACCCACGCCGCCGGTTTCTGCCAGAGAGGTGATCGCTTCAAGCAGGAAGTTGGTCACGGCCAGATGATCGGTTTCGGTGTGGGGATAGTCCGGGCGAGGCCAGGCCGCCAGGCGGGGCTGATCAACCCGGATTTGCCCGGTCAGATGGGAGCGCAGTTCCTGGGCCGGGGCTTCAGCCAGCAGGCCGCTTTCAGACCAGGCCGGGAGACGCTGAGACAAAATCTCCCGGTGGATCAACTCCCGCCACAGCGGTTCGGCTTCGGCGGGCGCAACGGGCGGCAGGCGCAAACCGAGCGCGATTTCAAGTTCGCCCTGACGGTCCTGATACCGGGCCTCAATCTGCTGCCGGTCCGCCTCAACCGAAAACTGCCAGCCGGAAATTTCAGCCAGCAGCCACTTCAGCCGGGCCAATTCTTCAAGCTGAACCGGATCTCCGCTCAATCCGCAGGCGGGGCAAGGGTGCGAAAAATTATCAACGGCTTGGTCGCAGTTTGGACAACGCATAATCTCAACGTGTGTTGCGTTTACATTGAACCCGGTAGAGGAAAAGGATACTTTTATTGTAACACAAATTCGGGCCGTGCCTGTCTTCGCCGGTAAGCTGACGGTGAAGCGTACATCTTTCGACGGATGGGGCCGAATTTTCCGGTTTTCCGAAAAAAAGTAAGACCCACCCCCGACGATAACCCCACTTTGAAGCCAAAAAGCTGGCTCACGAGAAAATATTTTCTGGTCTGACCTTACTTTATCGCTTGCTTTTTAAAGTGTACTACCTGGACACACCAGAGTCACCCATCGAAAGTTAGGTCATAGGGGTGAAACGAGTGATGACTTTCCTGAAAAGAGGACGCAGCCCCATGTGCGGCGCTATCCGGCACTTGGGCATGCCGAATCTGCTGAGGCTGGTTGTGTCTAAGGTAACTGCGGGAAAATCAAAAAGGGCGGATTTTGCGGAAACGGAGAAAAAAGGGGGGATCGAAGGCCAACAGGGGCGAGGATACCCCATGCCGGCCACCAAATGCGGCGGTTGTGGCGCTGAGGCCGGCCAAATCAGGCCTCGAAGGTCGCTGGCGTTGGGCCAGACTTTGAACTGACGGCGCGGGATCAAATCTTATTAACCGTGGTGTGGTTACGAAAATATCCGACTTATGAAGTGCTCGGCTACTTGTTCGGAACCAGTGACACCACGGTGGGCCGCTACATCAGCCGGGTCCTGCCCTTGTTGGAAGCCGGGGGACGCGACTGCCCGACCCAGGCCGCAAACGACGACGGCACTTGGATGAGTTGTTAAAAGAGACCCCGGAATTGGCGGTCATCATTGATACCTTTGAACAAGTGGTCCAGCGGCCCCAAAAACGGGTGGACGCCGATCCGTATTACAGTGGCAAGAAAAGACGTCACACGCTCAAAAGTCAGATGGCGGTGGATGAAGACAGCGGCCAAATTGTCGATGTCGCCGCCAGTACCTGTGGTCCGACGGCTGACTTAACCCTGCTCAAACAGTCGGGTCTCTTGGAACGGCTCCCCTCCGGCGTAGGAGCCATTGCTGATTTGGCTTATGTCAGCCTTGAGGCGCTCCATCCCACCGGTTTAGCGGCTACCCCACGGCGCAAACCCAGAGGCCAACCGCGTCCGGCGGAAGATGTGGCCTTTAATACCGCCTTTTCCCGCCGTCGGATTAAGGTGGAGCCTACCATCGGGCGCGTGCGGCGCTATGAAGCCTTGAGCCAGACCGATCGTCATCATCGCACCCGCCATACTGAACGGGTGGTGGCTGTGGCTGGTTTGGTTAATCGCCAAATCCGCCATCGCTTACCGGGTTTAGTTTATTAAACTTCATCGACGGGGTAGGGGGATTGCGCCTCTATCCCTTATTATGAATGTTATCTAGTTTACAGAGACAGACCGAAAACAGGACGGAGCAGGAGAAAAACAAGTATAGTTTGGCCTTGAAGCAACAAGTGATTCAGGAGTATGCGCGTGGCGCGAGCTTGGCGGCGCTGCAACGGAAGTACGGCATTCCGCCGGGGCCGACCATCCGGCGCTGGCTCAATCAATTCAGGCTCAGGCGGCCAGAGACCAATGACCGAAAAAGAGACCAGCCCAACCCCAGAGATACAAACCTTACCGGAGCGGATGGCCGCGCTGGAAAAACTGGTAGCGCAGTTATCACTGGACAAACTGATGCTGGAAAGCACGGTGACGGTGCTGGAGTGGCGCGGTGAAGCTGTGAAAAAAAAGAACGACACGCCATCATCAGCCAGGCGGTTGCGCGGCGGGCCGAACACCCCCAGACGGTAACCGTCGAGGCCATCTGCGGCTGGCTGGGGCTGAGCCGGCAGGCCTGGTATCAGCAGCGCCGCCGGCAGTCACAGCGGGTTGACCGCACGGCAGCGATATTGGCCCAGGTGCGCCGGGTACGGCAGCGTCATCCCCGGCTGGGGGCCGTAAATTGTTGCACAAACTGCGGCCCTGGTTGCGGCAACAGTCGCTGCGGCTGGGGCGGGTCTGTTTCTCGCTGGGCGAACTGGGCAAAGCCGCCAGACTGTTTAGCGCCTCGCTGGAACTGCGCGGGGAGTTGAACGACCTGTGGGGCCAGGCGTTTGCTCATAACAACCTGGCGAAGGTAGCGATTGAGCGGGGGGATTTCGCCGCTGCGGAGCGGGAGTTGCGCCGGGCCGAACAGTTGTTTGGCCGGATTGACAGCCGGGACGGGTTGATGGTGGTGCTGGCCAATTGGGGCCGGCTGTGGCTGCGGCGGGGTGAAGCCCGGGCGGCGCTGCCGCCGCTTAACCGGGCGTTGCAGTTGGCGTTGGAGATTGGCAAGTGGAGCAGCTACGGGCTGGGCGACATCTACCTGCTGCTGGGTGAAGCCCGGCTGAACCTGGGCGAGCCTGACCTGGCCGGCGCGGCCATTACCGAGGCGCTACGGCTGGTTGAAACCGCCGGCAATACGGAATATATTGCCGGCGGGCTGGCGTTGCGGGCGCGGCTGTTGGCCGAACAGGGCCAGGCTGACGAAGCCCGCGCGGTTGTAATGCGGGCACGGCAGCTGGCGCAACAGGCCGGCGGGCAGTTGTTGCCGGCCCGGGTTGAACGGTTGGCCGGACTGGGCAATGGTTGAGTGGCTGCCCTGGCTGTTACTGGCGGCGGCCACAACCGGCCTGACCCTGGTGACGCTGCGACTGCGCCGCCGCCGTCTCGCGGCCGAGGTGACGCCGCCGCCGCCGGACGCCGCTTTTCCCCTGCCGGACACCGGCCAGTTCCGCCCGGTGGGGATATATTTCAGCCGGGACGATTTGCAGCGCCTGCTGCTGGAACTGGCCCGTTTTCAGCAGGAAGCGCCCTGCCGCCTGCCGCCGGACTGGGTGCAGCGCCATCTGCGGCGGGTCGTCAAGCGGCTCATTTTTGCCGGGGAACTGGCCCGCCATGAACAACTGCCGGAAGGCGACTTGGTGACGCTGTACCTGGCCGTGATTTACTCCGCCTTTGTCACCCCGGAAATGAACCCGGTCTACCACACCTGGTACAACGCCGCTTTGGCCCGCGCCCGGCTGCTGGAACAGGGGCTGACCCGCCACGCCGCCCTCAAGGTCAGCCGGGCCATCAAGGAATATCCGCTGCAGGACCCGGATTGGGGCCGGCGGCTGGCCGGCGGGCTGGCCCGGATTGTGGTTGCCGCCGGCGGCCAGCCGCAACGATATGACCCCCAACTGCGGCAGGTTGTGGTCGAGGTGCTGGAAAAAAGCGAGGCCGACTACGAGCAGTTGGCGGAGTTTATCAGCCAGTCCGGGCCGGTAGAGGTTGATGCGCTGGCGGCGGCGCTGTACGAGCGGTTTCGGCAAACGGTGCTGGTCTATCCGCCGCCGTCCACCCCGGAACTGTGGGAGAAAGTTGACGAAATTGAGGTGCTGGAGGCTGATGACATCCACTCCTTCCGGCAAGTGAAGGTCTACAGCGTCGGCACGCCCGGCGGCAACGATCTGGACTTCGCCGTGGTCAATGTGCCGGGAATGAAGCGGCGGCACATCGCCATCGGGCCGCTGGATTTATTCATCAACGACACCAACGCCGCCAGCGCTATTCTGGCCCGGCAGACAATGGACGCAATTTACGCCCGCCGCCCGTTGCTATATCGGCAATGGACGGCGGATAAGGCGGTTGCCGCTGACTTGCGCGGTCAGGGCGTGATTAGCGCCGGTCAATACAGCGGCTTCAAGGCGTTGTGGCACCGCGAGCGCGGGCTGCCCTGGCAGCATTACGCGCACAAGCAGGCTCCGGCGGAAGAGATGGCCCGGCTGCCGCCGCAGTTGGTTGACCTGGCCCGGCCCCGGGGCGGCGGCTACAACCAGTTAGCTTACCTGCTGCACGATGTCAACCTGGCGCCGCTGCCAACTTTGGATACCTTCTTTGACACCATTGAGTTTTTCGCCGGGCAGCGCCAACCGGCGCTGATTGAGACGCTGGCCGGGGTCATCACGGCGGCGGAGGCGGCGGTGGAGCGGATGCAAACGCCCGCTGCCCGGCAAACCCTGGCGGCCAACGCCCAATTCCTGCGCTATTTCTGGAACACCATCCGGCGCAACGGCGTGCCGCCGGAGCAGATGCAGGCCGGGTTTCAGGCATTCCTGGCGCAACAGCATGGCGGTGGGGCGGCGCCGGCCGAGGGGCGACCGAGGTGGCGATGACGCTTTTTGAACGCGGGCTGATGGCCCATTTCATTGCCGACTGGCTGCTGCAAAACGACTGGATGGCCCGGCACAAAAGTCGGGTCGCGCACCCGGCGGCCTGGGTTCACGCCGGTATCCACGCTGTCTGTCTGGGCCTGGCGTTGGGCTGGGCGGCCGGGTTGCTGCTGGCGGTGACACATTTGCTGGTTGACACCCAGCTGCCGCTGCGCTGGTGGCAGCGGTTTTACGGCCAGACGACCACCGGCGAAGTGGCTGTCCACGTGGCGATCTGGACCGACCAGGCGATTCATCTGGTTTGTCTGGGCGCGGCCGTGTTGGCGCTGAAGTGACAAATGCCGGCCGGGCTTGAACAAAAGTCTCGGCGTCAGAAGTTACGCCAAAACCTTTGTTTGCCGGGTAATACGCCCCGCACCGGCAACAATCTACCGGCGTTTCCTTTGTTTTAGCACGTGTTCCGTGCTATTATGATAATATGATCCGCGCATTTAAAGACCAGGGAACCGAAGACATTTTTTATGGCCGGAACAGCAAGGCGGCCCGGCGCGTTTGCCCGCAACAGCTCTGGAAGATAGCCGCCAGGAAATTGGACCAGCTTGATTCGGTTGATGCTCTGGCGTACCTGCGGATACCTCCCGGCAACCAGTTTGAAGCCCTGTCTGGTGACCGGGCCGGGCAATTCAGCATCCGCATCAATGAACAGTATCGGGTTTGTTTTGTCTGGACAGATGTTGAGCCGGACGAAGTGGAGATAGTGGATTATCATTAAGGAGGTTCCCATGATTCGCGTACCAACCGACCGACCCCCGACCCATCCGGGGGAGATGCTGCTGGAGGATTTTCTCAAGCCAATGGGGCTGACCCAACGGGAGTTGGCCGCGTCAATCCACGTGCCATACCAGCGCGTCAACGAGGTCATCAACGGCAAACGGGGGGTCACCCCGGCCACGGCCTTACGGCTGGAAAAGTTTCTGGGGATGCCGGCCAGTTTCTGGTTAAATTTGCAGCTCAGATGGGATTTGTACCTGGCGCAACAAGCAGAGCAGGCCGACCTGGCGGCGATTGCGCCCTACAAAGCGGCAGCGTAGCGCGGCCCTCCGCGGGGCTGGCTCACTAGTCCGGTTCAAGGCTGTTAACCGCGGCCAGCAGCGCCCGCCACAGCTTGCGTTGGGGCGGCGTCAACCGCCGGTATTGCTCCAGTAGTTCAATCTCGTCCCGGGTGGGTTTGAGGTCCAGTAGTTCCAAACCGGCCACCTCGGCCAGCCAGGAAACCGGGGTGCCCAGCGGCCCGGCAATGGCCTGGATTTGCTCGATGGTGGGGATAACGCCACGGGAGAAGGCGGCAATAATCTCCGGCTCCAGGCCGGATTGTTCGGCCAGTGCCGCCTGGCTCAACCCCTTGTCCAACAGCTCACCCAGCAGCCAGGTGGAGAAATTCCGGCTGCGGCGGGGCGCTTTGATAATCCGGGCCAGCCGCAGCACATAACTGAGCGGGGCGTCAAACGCCGTGGCAATGGCCTGGGCCGCCCGCCGGCCACAGATGGGGGTATCATTGGGGGGGTGGGCGCTGATAATCCGGGAAATATGCCCCTGATTCAGCCCGCCGCGCCGGGCCAGTTCGCTCTGGCTCCAGTTATGGCGGTTCAATTCACGTTCAATCCAGCGCCCCAGTTCGTTGTTGGCCACGGGGTTATGTATTCTCCTTTTGTATAACCAACCCAATACATAGTTCTTCATCATTATAGCCGGTTTTTGCCTAACCGGAAATAGTGGGGTATGCTTGGCCCACAACGATGGTTTAAAATAAAAAAAGGCGATTCCCTGTGCCAGCAGGAAATCGCCCCCTAACCAACCAGCCGGCGCGCACACGCCTGAACGGAACACTCAACTGGGCCGGTTACCACTTTGAATTCTCCGCAATTCCTCGGGTAATAGCTGCCTCGGGTGAGTTTGACCTCAACCCAAACCGCTATCGCAACGGAGCGATGGATAGTATACGGATTTTGCGCCGTTTGCCAAACCCCGGCAGCCGGTGTTTCTTTCTGTTTGGGCCTCCATTCCGGCTGATTGGTTCAGTTCAACCCAATATCCACAATCTGGTCATTGGTCAGGAGGGAGCCTGGATGCCGCGGTCAACGTTTGATGGTATTATTCGGATAGCTGTTGTTGTGTCGTTGTGTTTTTCTTCTTTTCAGCCGTTACTGGTTCAGGCTGCCCCCAACCGGCGCGGGGCCGCCGCGACCACCCCGGTGGCCGACCCATCTGCGCCACCTGTCACCCCAACGGCCACCCCCGTTATCCCCTCCAGCCGGCCCGGGTCAACCGCAGCCGTTCAGCCGGAGAGCGACCCCCAATTTCACATCTATTTGCCCCTGATCTTTAAGGATGATCGCCCCCAGCCCGATTTTATCGCCACGCCCCTGATCGGGTCAGTGCCTTTGACCGTTACCTTTGTCAATAGCTCCACCCAGGCCGCCACTTTTGAGTGGGATTTTGGGGATGGCGCCACCAGCGCCGCCATCAGCCCGACCCACGTGTACACCCAGGCCGGGGTCTACACCGTAACGCTGACTGCCTACAATGAGAAGGGGGGCAGCCAAAGCCAAACCCGGGCCAATTATCTGCTGGCGCTTCCCCCGGCCGACAGTTCAGCCGGCCTGCTTTTTGTTGAAAATGTCGGCCAGTTTGAGGCGCAGGCCCGGTTTGTAGTGCGCGGGGCGCAGGGATCGCTCTTTCTGGCCGAGGATGCGTTGTGGTGGAGCATTCTGGCAAAGCCGGCGGAACAAGAGCCGGCTTTAACCCCGCCGGAAGCGGGAGCCAGGCCGGAGCCGGCGGAATCCCGGCCCGGAGTGAATCTAAAGCTGAGTTTTCCCGGGGCCAATCCCCACCCCAAATTGGAACCGTTTAACCGCCAAGAGACCAAAGTATCCTACTTTACCGGCAATGATTCAAGCCAATGGCAGGCGGATGTGCCGGTGTGGGGCGGGGTGCGTTATGTGGAACTGTACCCGGGGATAGACCTGGAGTTGACCGGCGAAAACGGGCAACTGGTGCAGCGCCTGGTGGTACGTAATCCGGCTTCCGGGCAAGCCGCAGATGGTTTGAGCGCCGCCGCCGCCAATGAGGTGAGATTGCAGGTTGAGGGAGCCGATGCCGTGAGCCTGGGCGGTGACCGCCTGCGCCTGAAAACGGCCATTGGCGACCTGGCCTTGCCTTTGCTGGAACAGGTGGCCGCCGACGGAGCGCCGGTAGCCCCGGCCGGTCAGCCCGTTCAGACCGGCCAGGATGAAATCGTGGCCCCGTTTGCCTCCGGCGTCGAGGCGACGGGCGGAGAGATTGAGGCAATGGCCGAAACCGGAGAAGATGTTTTGGCTCTTTCCTACAGCTTTCTGGGGGGTGGTATGAGTGTAGACGAAGGTGACGCCATCGCCGTGGATGCGGCCGGGAACGCCTATGTGATGGGTTACACCACCTCAACTGATCTTCCTAGCGCCCCGGGCGCTTTCGATACGAGCCTTACCGGTGGAAGTGATGCCTTTGTGGCCAAAGTGAACCCGACCGGAACCGGGTTGGTGTACGGCACTTTCCTGGGGGGCAGCAGCTATGACGGGGGCTTTGCCATTGCTGTAGATGCGGCCGGAAACGCCTATATGACGGGGTATACCGCCTCATCTGATTTCCCCACTACCTCTGGGGCCTTTGACACCGGCTATAACGGGAATGGGGATGCCTTTGTGACCAAGATGAATCCCACCGGAACCGGGCTGGTGTACAGCACCTTTCTGGGGGGCAGCAACTATGACTGGAGTCAGGCCATCGCCGTGGATGCGGCCGGAAACGCCTATGTGGTGGGGTATAATACTGCCTCTTCCAACTTTCCCACCACCTCCGGCGCTTTCGATACCAGTTATAACGGTGGTAATGATGCCTTTGTGACCAAAGTGAATTCCACTGGAACCGGGCTGGTGTACAGCACCTTTCTGGGCGGTAGTGGCAATGACGAAGGCCACTCCATCGCCGTGGATGCGGCCGGGAACGCCTATGTAATGGGGTATAATACCACCTCGTCCAATTTCCCCACCACCTCCGGCGCTTTCGATACAACTCTTACCGGTGAAAGTGATGCTTTTGTAACCAAATTGAATCCCGCCGGAACCGGGCTGGTGTACAGTACCTTTCTGGGGGGCGGTAGTTATGATTATGGCTTTGGCCTCGCCGTGGATGCGACCGGGAACGCCTATGTAACGGGGGCTACCGGTTCGTCTGATTTTCTCACCACCCCCGGCGCTTTCGATACAAGTTACAGTGGAGGGGATGCCTTTGTGACCAAAGTGAATCCCGCCGGAACCGGCTTGGTGTACAGCACCTTTCTGGGGGGAAGTGGCAATGACAACGGTTATGCTATCGTCGTGAATACCGCCGGGAACGCCTATGTGACAGGCTATACCGCTTCTTCTGATTTTCCTGCCACCCCCGGCGCTGTTGATACCGGCTATAACGGTGGGAATGATGCCTTTGTGACCAAAGTAAACCTGGCCGGAACCGGGTTGGTTTACGGTACTTTTCTGGGGGGAAGTGGCAATGACAACGGTAACGCCATCGCCGTAGATGCCGCCGGAAACCTCTATGTGACGGGGGCTACCTATTCGTCTGATTTCCCCACCACCCCCGGCGCTATCGATACCAGCTATAACGGTGGAAGTGATGTCTTCGTAACCAGGCTGGCTTTCCCACTGGCCATTGCCAAAACCGCTCCTGTCTCGGCACCGGCCGGCAACCCCATTACCTACACCCTGACCGTTACCAATACCGGCCGGGTTACGGCAACTAACCTGCTTGTAACCGACACGATACCTGCCGGCGCAAACTACCGCAGCGGCGGAACGCCGGCCGGCGGCGTGGTGAGTTGGAACCTGGCCAGCCTGGCTCCCGGCGGCTCCGCCTCCGTAAGTTTTGTGGTTACCGCCGCCACAACCCTGACCAACAGTGACTACGCCGTTGTGGCCGATGGCGGCCTCGCGGCAACAGGCCAGGTTCCGGTTACCACCCAGGTATACCCCCAGGTTGTAGCCGGGTTCTCGGCTTTCCCCCTCAGCGGGACGTGGCCGTTGTTGGTGCAATTCCTGAACAGTTCCACCGGCGCGACCGAGTATCTGTGGAATTTTGGCGACGGGATTACGACCACCATCTCCAGCCCCACCCATACCTACGCTGCTGCCGGGGTGTACACGGTTACTCTGACCGCGAACGGAACGTCCGGCAGCCAAACCCTGACCCGCCCCGGCTACATCACCGCCTATGCTGCGGCAGCGTCCGACTTTGCGGCCAGTCCGCTGACCGGGACCACCCCATTGACGGTGACTTTTGTCAACAGTAGTACCGGCGCATCCGGCTACCTGTGGAACTTTGGCGACGGGCAAACCGGCACGACCATCAGCCCGACCCACACCTACACCCAGACCGGGGTTTACACCGTTACCCTGGCCGCCGGCGACGGGGTGGTGACCAGTACATTAACCCGCACCGGCTACATCACTGCCTATGAGCCGGTGGTTGCCGACTTTGCAGCGACCCCGTTAACCGGAACCGCCCCGCTAACCGTGACTTTTGTCAATAGTTCCACCGGCGCCACCAGCTACCTGTGGAATTTTGGCACCGGCGCAACACTAACGGTGATCAGCCCCACCTATACCTACACCCAGGCCGGAGTGTATACCGTCACCCTCACCGCTACCGGGCCGGGCGGCAGCCAGACGGTGAGCCGCACCCGATACATCACCGTGACCGCGCCGATGATTCGGGATTGGGCGTTGATTACAACGACTACCACCCCGCCGGTTTGGGGTGAACAGGCAATGGCCTATGATAGCGACCGCGGCGTGGTGGTGCTTTATGGCGGCAACGCGACCGGTTGGCCCTACGAGGATACCACCTGGGAGTTTGATGGAACGGATTGGCAGGCCGTCACTACCCTGACCCGGCCCGAAGCCCGCTATGGCGCGAGCCTGGCCTATGACCCGGCCCGCCGGGTGATGGTTCTCTTTGGCGGCAGCCGGCAGCAAGACACCGCCCTCAACCAGACCTGGGAGTACACCCGGTCGGAATGGGTCAACGTTTCCCCGGCCACTGCCCCGGTAAGCCGCACCCACGCCAGCCTGGTGACCGGGCCAAACGGCCGGCTCTACCTGTTTGGCGGCAACAATGGAGAAACGTATTTCAACGATGTGTGGCGCTATGAAAACGGCGAATGGACAGAGATTACCGTGGCCGGCGACGCGCCACCGGCTCGCACGCTGGCCGCGATGATCTGGGACAGCGCCAACCACCGGCTGTTGCTCTTTGGCGGGCGGACCGTCACTACCCGGACTACGGGCACAGGCGGAACCCTGCTGGCCGATTTGTGGGCCTTTGACCCGGCGGCGCAAAGCTGGACCGAACTGGCTGACGGGAGCAGCAATGGCCCGGCGGGGCGAATGGCCCACAGCCTGACTTACGATCCCGCCGCCGATCAGGTGGTGCTGGTGGGCGGCATTGCCAACGGTGGCGATGCCCGGCGGGGCGACACCTGGCTTTACCGGGATGCCGAATGGGTTGAAGCTGCGCCGGTCACGCCCTTGCCGCCGCGGGCCTGGCACCAGGCGGTGTATGCCGATCACGCCATTCTCCTGTTCTCGGCCCGGCAGCTCTGGCGTTACCGGTGAGGCCATATCCTGTGCCCAATGATTTGCCCATTCACCAAAAGCGGTGTAATCCTGAAAAATCAACCTGCGAGCGACGAGCCGTCATTCGTTGTTCGCAGTTCGTTGCCCGTCATTTGTAATTATCAAAGGAGCTAACCTATGGTTTCAAAGTATTGGCTGTTAATTGTTAGCCTTGTCAGCCTGGCCGCCCTGGCGGTGCCGGGCTGTAGCAGCGGCGACGTTGCCGGGCCGCCCGTTCTTCCCGGCGCTTCGCCCACCGAAACGGCAACCGCGACCCCCGCCGCCTCGCCCACGCCGACCGCCACCCCGTCCCTGCCCGTGCTGATGGGCACGCCGGTGCCGATGCCCGCCGAGCCGATCACGCCGGATAATGTTGACCGGCTGCAACAACTGGCCGTGTGGGGCCGGGGCGGGGCCAAACAGATGACCTACAGCCCGGACGGTCGCTTTTTGGCCGTGGGTTCCACGGCCGGGTTGTGGCTGCACGATGCCAAAACCCTGGATTTACTGCGTTTCAGACTGACCAATGCTCCGGTCGAAATAATGACCTTTTTGCCCGACAACGAAACCATAATGGCCCAGGCGGGCGGCAACACCATCCTCCGCTGGAATGCCACGAACGGCGAAGATTGGGGAAGTTGGGAAGTTGGCGCACGAGAGTTGAAAAGTGTCGCCTTTGGGCCGGATGGCAAAACGCTGGCTTCGGCTCTGGAAGACGGGCAAATCGGTATTTGGGAGATTGAGAGCGGGCGCTTACTGCGGACTATGGCCGGCGACCCCGATGACCTGACCAAAAGCCTGGCCTATTCGCCGGATGGCGCGTTGCTGGCCTCCAACACTTTCGATTGTGTGGTCAAAATATGGGATGCCCAAACCGGCAATCTTTGGCAGAGTATGCAGGGCGAGAAATGCGATTCGATCAGCCCTTACCTCGAAAGCAATGTGGTTTTTTCACCGGACGGACAATTACTGGCTTCAGTCTGGGATACAAAAGTGCTTGTGTGGAAGGCGTCCACCGGCAAATTGCTGAGAACCCTTGACGGGCCGGCCTGGTTGTGGGGGCTGTCGTTTTCGCCGGATGGAAAACAATTGGCCGCCGGTTCGTATGACGCTACGGTGAAACTGTGGCGTATTGCCGACGGGGAGTTGACGCACACCATAACCGGAACTGACCGGATAAACGCCTTGAGCTTTTCCACGGATGGCAAAACACTGGGAACGGTAGCGGGAGTCAAGGTGGGGTTGTGGGACGTTGAAACCGGATTATTGATAAAGAAGTTGGATGAATATGCCGGGCAAAGCATTATCTCCCTGGCGGCAGGGCCGGATAATACCCTTTTTACCGGCCACCTTGACGGTAACATCCATCAGTGGGACATTGCCTCCGGGCAAGTGGTGAAGACTTTGCCCGGACATACCAGCCCTGTCACCAAATTGATTCTCTCAACCGATGGCAGCACGTTGGTTTCGGGTGAGGAAGAATCAATGGATGTTCGGATTTGGGACCCGGTCACCGGCCAAATGCTCCGCACCTTTTCCGCGTTGAGCCTTCCTTTCAGTAGTCTCGCCGTATCGCCCAATGGCCAACTGTTAGCTACGGGAGATGCCAGTTCGGCAATATACCTACTCAGCGCCCAGGCTGGCGAGGAGTTGCACCTTTTGGGACTGCCAATACGCCATACCGAGGGACTGACTTTCTCGCCGGATAGCACCCGTCTCCTGTCATCAACCGGCGGCAACCTGAATCTTTGGCAGGTAGACACCGGGGAGTTAGTTAAATATCTGGGGTTGGGCGCGTATGCCTTTTCACCAAATGGACGAACGGTCATAACAGGTGTAGAAAAACCTGACGGCGTCATGTCAATCTGGGATGCAAGTACAGGTAAATTGTCAAGCACGATGACCATTACGCCTTATGCTGGAATGAACGAACTCCATATCTCGCCCAATGGTAGGTTGTGGGCTTCTACTATTAATACGAACAGACCGGGTGATGGCATATTCCACTTGTGGAATGCCCAAACAGGGCATTTATTGCGGGCCACAAATGCGCCGTCATTGCAGCGTATTTTCTTTACCCCGGATGGAAAATTTCTAATTTTGGAATTTTGGGACGGTGTTATTCAGTTATGGGGTATTCTCCCGGAATAGATCGATGAGTCTTTTTCAGTATAGCTATCATTGGCAATAGAGGAGTAGATACAATGTCCCGACGCTTAACCATTATCTTGATCCAGGTTTCTATTTTCGCCCTGCTTTTGATCTGGAGCGCCAATATTCAGCTGCTACAAGCCCAAAGCCCAACTGTCACACCCCAGCCTGCCCAAACCGCAACACCTGTACCCCGCCCCACTATTCCTCTTGGCGTCAATTTTTGGGATCCGGCCACTCCGCCACCCACGCCTCTGGCGCCATCCCAATCGCTGTTTCCCACTCCGGGTGCGCCGGAACACCGGGGCGGGTACGTACTGCTGATGAAGGAGGACGTGGAAGGCAAGCCGGAATTGATCACAACCACCATTAACCTCGGCCTGACTCCAATAATCCGGTATGATTATGAATCATCTATGGCCGTTCCAAACTACGAAGATACCGAGGCGTTGAATAAATGGGTTGGCCTGTTTGAAACATTTATTATTGACCATCCGCAGGTTGAGTTGTTTATTGTGGGTAACGAACCCTGGCTTGAACGCAATATCAAACTTGAACAGTATGCAAGAGCTTACGCCGCACTCTGGCACAGGAAAGACAGTAACCCCACTATCACGAATGTTAAGCTACTGGTTGCCGGTCAGGGCGCTCATCAAGATGGCAGCAAGATTGAAAAAATCAAAGACACGGTTACAGATACGCCCGGAGGAACACCCACTCCGGTAACCACCATCAATTGGCCGGGCGAGGTATCCAGGCGAATTGCCCAACTGGGAGCCGAAGTGGATGGCTATGCTATCCACGCTTACGGCTTTGGCCGGGAATATGACGGGGAGTGGAAGGGCCGCCCGCAAGATGTTCCTCAGTTTGCCCGCGCTCTTTGGAATATAGCGGTCACTCCAAGCCCAGACGGTACTCCTATTCCATCTTGCCCGGCCCCCTGGCAAGCCGATCAAGCCTGCGACTACCTCGGTGGGGGGTGGCCGGGTGATGACGGGTTTCTGAATTTTCAGGATCAACTGGCTTCTTTGCCTCCTGAGTTTGCCGGTAAACCCGTCTACATCACCGAATATAACACCAACGCTTGGGGAGAGGGGACAGGAGACCTATCTCATAGCCAACACGAACCAATATCCCCCTACGTACCGGCCAACAACTATCCTGCCGGGTGGATTATAGACGCTGCAAAAAGCGTGGATGCTTATAATTCTACTACCCCTCCAAACAGAATTGAGGGAATGATGTGGTTTGTTGGCTCACCTCACGGAGAAGGTACAGTAAAAATCAACAATGTGGATTATCCAACCGATTGGCGATATTTCGCTTTGACACCGGAAGATGACACCCGCCGCCTGCCCTGCGCCCGGCAGGACTTCCAATACGCCACCGGCGCAGTGAACACCCCCTGCCAGGATCAGGACTCCAAGCCCCCGGATTTGCAGGCCACGCTCCAGGGCTGCCCGGCCAATGGCATCAACGCAGATGCTTCCGACGACCAATCCGGGGCAAATAAACTAACAACCCAGTGTTTTGCTAAATCAGGCAAGCCGAATGGAGATCCCTACCCTTTAAGTCAAACCACTTTTGCAAGCGGCTCGGTAAACACCTATTACTTTCCCAAAAACCAGTCCACCGATCATTTCTATCGAACTTTTAATCTTGTTCCCCCAGTCGGAGGGTACTGTATCTTCACTTTGTATGACAACGCCGGAAATTTCACCCGGCAAAAAGTAGACAACCCCGGCCCACAACACTGTTACAATGGCAGCGCCCCCGGCGGCGACCACCCCGACGATAATGATTCCGCCACCGTTTCGACATTGACCACTGACCGGTGGTACACAATGCCCTCAGGAGCACGGGCCGACCATCGCGTGGCCATTCTCAACCGGGGCTTCCCTCAACAGTTATGGGAAACCATGTTCAAGTTGGGCGAACCCGCGGTTATGCTGAGCGCCGATTTCGACCCGGCCGCCACGGCCCGGCAGTACCCGGCGCTGCTCATTCCCTCCGGCGGCTTGTACGGCCTGGAAAACTCGGAGGTGTTCCGGCGGCGGCTGGAACTCTACGCCGAAGCCGGGGGGACGATTGTGGCCTTTGCCCAGCAGCACGGCTACGAGTTCGGCGTCCTGCCCGGCGGTAAGGATGGAAGCCTCACCGCCTACGGCTGGCAGGAAGACAACAGTTGCTACGAGGCTTCGCTGCGGCTGGCAGCCAATCACCCCAGCCTGGCCGGCTTCAGCCAAACGGCGCTGACCGCCCACGTGGATGGTTACTTTAACACCATTCCCGCCGGGGCCGCCGCCCTGCTCACCCGCAACCAGAACGGTGCGCCGGGCACGATTCTGTATCCCTACGGCCAGGGGCGGGTGATTGCCACCAGCATGTACGATGACTGGGGCGCGGCCAACGGCCAACTGAGCGCCGACGCCCAAACCTTTCTGCGCGACCTGCTCAGTTGGGCGGTGGAGCCGGCGGACATTCCCACCTACGCGCCGGGCGCAACGATGAACGTGCCCGCCGAGGTGACGAATGATACCGAATACGAAGCCGTCGCCGTCCGCTTCAGCCTGATCAACCCGGCCCGCGAAATTGTCGAAACCAGGGTGGTCACCACCACCCTGGCGGCCGGCGCTGCCGCCACTCTCGAATTCACCCCTTCCGCCCCGGTGTCCGCGCCGCTGGGTATCTGGCGGGTAGACGCCACCCTGCTGAACGAGCGGGGGCTGCCGCTTGGCCCGCGCGTGGCGGTGGGGCGCTTCAGCATTGCCAACCCGCCCTCAACCGTGGCGGCGGATCGCCCCTTTGACCTGAACATCACCGCCCCCGGCGACCACTTTCCCACGGGCAGCCGGGGCGAATTTACCTTCCACGTCTATAACCGCACCGAGTCCGCCCGCACCGTCACCGTGCGCTACGGCCTGCCCCACCACACCTGGGAAATCGGGAACGACCCCAACACCGGGTTGTGGTATGGCCGGTTCTACGGCCTCAGCCGGGAGTTGGAGGTGCCGGCCCAAAGTGAAGCCACCTTTGTTTACAGCCCCACCATTGCGTTAAACCAGGAGGATCGGCTGTGGGCTATGCTGGACGAAGGCGGCCAGACCTGGGCTTACGCCTCTTTTGCCGTTTTTCCGCTGCCGGCGGAGCAGGTTAAGGTTGCCGGTCTGCGCTCCCTGCCGTCGGTGGCCTCGCGCGGCGGCCCGGTGGAACTGGAAGCTGAAATCCGCAATGTCAGCCCGTATCCGCTTGAAGACCTGGCCGCCGGCTGGAGCGTAACCGACGCCGAAGGGCAAACGCTGTACAGCCAGGATGTGCCGCTGGGGCGCGGGTTTGTAATATCCCCCAACGAACAAAGGTCGCTCTCAACCACCTTTACGCTGCCCCTGACCGCAGCCAGCGGCGTGGCCGTGGCCCACCTGAACATTTATAATGGAATGAGTCAAACCGGCGGGCGGGCTACCTTCCGGGTCTCGCCCAGCCCCCTGAGCAGCCGGTTGCCAGACGATTTAAGCCTTACCCCCAACCGCAGCCAGAGCGTGCCCTTGCGGTTAACCAATCTCAGCCCCTTTGTGGCTGTAACCCAGGGGCGCGCCACGCTAACCCTGCTGGATAACGGCGATCCGATAGCCAACGGCAGCGCCGACTTTAGCCTGGCCGCCGGGCAAGACTCAACGGTAGACGTTGAACTGGGCATCCCTCAACTGGAGTTTGGCTCGCAAAGATACCGCCTGCAAGTTGATTTGAGCGACGAGCATGGCCAACAAAGCTGGCAAACGGATGATCTGCCCCTGGCCTTTAGCGCCGAAACCGCGTTTGACCGGGCAGAATACCGCATTCGGGATACCGCGGCCGTAACCCTGACCCTGCGCAACCCCGGCCCCTTTGTGCAAACCTTTGATCTGGCCCTGATCGCGCCGGACCTGAACTTTGAGGAACATCGCCCGGTAACGCTGGAGGCCGGCCAGTATCTGACGCAAACCTACGAAATACCTGTTTCCACCAATGCTCTGACAGGGGGACACCCTCTCACTGTTAGCGCCATGCTACCAAACTCCAGCCAGCTTGAGTTGGCCGGGGTGGGAACCATTTACATTCCCGCGTCCCGGCTGCAAGCCGCCGTTAGCGGCCAACCCACCGGGCCGGGCGACGAGCTGAAGGTGCCGGCGGCCAATGTGGGCGGGGTAGACACCACCGCGGCTTATGATTTAAGCATTTACGATAACCGCAGCTTTGCTGTGTCCACCGTCGCCGGTCAAGAGCCGGTGGCGGCGGGGCAACCGTTAACCGTCCCGTTAACCATCCCCGGCCAATTCAGGAGCGGGCCATACAACCTGGCCGGTTCCATCACCGATCAAAGCACCGGGCAGGTTGTTTCGGTGTACCAGGCGCTCAACCTGAACGGCCTGGTTAACCAGATTGCCACCCAAACCAACGCCGAAACCTATCTAACCACCCACCCCATCACCGCCACCGCGATAATCACCAACACCGGCCTGGCTCTGGACGGCGGCCGGTTGACCATGCGGATTGTTAACGCCGGGCCGGTTGAATCCGCCGCCCGGTGGGTTAACTACACCACAGCCGACGGTTTGGCCGACAACAACGTTATTGATGCGGCCGTGGACGGCGCGGGGAACAAATGGTTTGCGCATGCCCAACAACTCAGCTGGCTTTCACCCGGCGGCAACTGGGACACCTCCCCACCCGACGATACCGTCTCGTACCAAACCATCGCGGCGGCCGGTCAGTCGGTTTGGGTGGGAACCAGCAGCGGCGCATTTACCTTTGATGGGACAACCCCAACCTGGCTGATTGCCGGCGAGGGGCAGAACCCGGTGTGCGTGCAGGGGCAAACCATTAACGATATAGCCGTAGACGCCGCCGGGCGGGTGTGGTTTGCCACCGATGGCAACCGCTTGTGTGTACTCGATTCTAACGGGACCCCGGCCAACCTGGCCGATGATACGTGGGCGCAGTTCAACACGGCCAACGGTTCCCCAACCCGGCTGGCCATTGACGGGGCGGGCCATATTTGGGCCGTAACCGGTAATGGCCTGGATGTTCTTGATTACGGCAGCGATCCGTTTAACCCCGCCGACGACGCCTGGGCCCGGGTACCGTCCCCCCTGTATTGGCAATCCATCACGGCCCTGGCCATTGACAATGCCGGTATTGTCTGGCTGGGCGCGAGCGATGGGCTGTACCGGCTGAATGACGGCGGCACCAATCCCTTTGAAAACACCGCCGATGATTCCTGGACAACCATCAATAATAATAATGACCCCGACTTTCCCGCTAACGACCTGACCGATAACCGGTATATTCGGGCGCTGGCCTTTGACCAGACCGGCAACCTGTGGATTGGCACGGATTACGGGGTGAGTATTCTTTCGCCGGGGAAACAGTGGCATAACTACACGCCGCTGGACGGGTTGGGCAGCGGCATAATTAACGCCATTGCCGTGGACGCGGACGGCAATCGCTGGTTAGCCACCAGCCCCGACAACAAGCCTTATGGTGAGGGATTCTATGACTACCCGGGCGGGGTTACGGCGGCCATTGGTGCCGGGCTGCCGGAATCATCCTGGAAAACCTATACCGCCGATACCAGCGGACTGGCCGGTGATCAACTGACAAGGCTGGCCGCCGACCCGGCCGGCAACGTCTGGCTGGCCGGCTATTACAGTGGCCGTGGAGCATCTCTGCCCGTAAAACCGGCCGGGCTGGCCAGCCCGTTGTGGGAGCAGCGGGGTGACATCTTTATCCAGCGCCTGGCGCCCGGCAACAGTTGGGCCGGGTTTTCAACACCGCCGTTCGCCTCCAATACCGACATTACGGATATGGCCGTGGATGCCGCCGGCCAGGTCTGGCTGGCGGCGGATAACCCCGATAACAGTGAAGGTGAACTGGTTGCGCTTTTACCGTTACAGAACACCTGGGCCACCCGCCGCCCGGCGGAACTGAAAGGCCGGCCCAGGGCTTTGGCCGTGGCCGGAACAACGGTTTGGGCGGCCTTTGATTCCATCAGCATTGATGACCGGTTTTACCCGGAAGGCCTGGCGGTTTACTCCCTGAGCGACCACACCTGGACGGTGGTTTACCGGGGCAGCCAGGACGAGATGGCTGACCATCCTCAATTCCACGCCCTGGCCACTACCCCCGCCGGCGAAGTGTGGACGGCAACCGATCAGGGGGTGTGGCGGCTATCGGCCGATGGCGCCACCCGGTCAACCTACACGGCTGAAAACAGCCAGTTGGCCGGTAACAACGTTGGGGCCATTGCCATTGACCGGCAGGGAAATCGCTGGTTTGCCACGTCCGGCGGCGTCAGCGTTTTGTCCGCCAATGGCAGCCAATGGGCTACATTTTCAACCGTTAACGCCGCCTCGCTGGCGGTGGATACCCAGGGAAAAATCTGGTTTGGCAACCGTTCTCTGGATTACGGCGCATCTCCCTTTGATCCGGTTGATGATGTGTGGACGGTGTATGACCAGAGCTACGACCTGGGCAACAAAGCCGTAGCCGACATTGCCGTGGATGAAACCGGGCAGGTGTGGTTTGCGACGGGTGGCCAGGGATTGACCCGGTACGCCCCGCCCGCCACGGTGGGCCGGATATTATGGCAACATTCTGCGGAAATCAACGCCAATGCCCTCGAAACCGTGCCGGAAGTGGCCGGGTTAACCGCCGCCGAGCTGGGCGCAACCGGCAAATTCTACCTGGAGGCAGCCCTGGCTACCAATCTGGGGCAACCGTTGGGTGCGGCCCGCTATCCCTTCTATATTTTCCCCACCCAAACCGGGCTAACCCTGGCAACGGATCGGGCGGTTTACCGCCCCAACCAGGTTTTAACCCTCAGCGGCCAAATTCGCAACGGGGCGGCCTTGCCGCTAACCCAAACCCTGACGCTTACAATGAACGGGCGGGTTGTCTACACCGAAACCGGCATTACGGTTCCGGCAGAAAGCAGTTATCCGTTCACCGTAACCACCATGGCGCCGGCGGAGCCGGGGCCGGTTATCATTGGCGCTGCCTTTGGTGAGCAGCGCGTTGAAGATAACATTGTCATTGCTACCCCCAGGCTGAACGCCCACCTGAACGCGCCGGAGTTGGTGGGGCACGCCCCCTTCGATCTGCGCCTGACCCTGACCAATCCGGGGAAACTGGACCTGGACCTCACCGCCGGCCGGGACGACCAGACTGAAGCGTTAACCCTGCCGGCCGGCGAAACCCGGATTATTTCCGGCGCCAAACAGATTGAGGCCACCACCGTTATAACGGCCCAGGTCAGCGGGGATGTGGCCGCGAGCCTGACCCGCACCGTTCGTATGGGTGAGGCCGGCCACATAACAATCACCCCGGAAACGCTTTATCCGGTTGGGCGGGTTGAGATTCCCTATGCCCTCACCAACACCGGTGAGATGCCGTTAGCTTTTTCGTTGGGAATAAATTTGTATGCCGGCGCTTCGCCGGTTCAAACCGGGACGCTGGCGGCAGCCTTGCCGGTGGGCGGAGCGAAGTCCGGCCGGCTCGCCTTTGACCTGCCCGCCGGGGACTACCGCCTTGAGTACCGCCTGCCCCTGACCGCCGCCGATGTCAGTTTGCAACCTTCAACCTTTAGAGTGGCGGCGCTCAACCAGGTTGCCCTGAAAGTTCAGACGCAAACGCCGGTGGAAGCCAACATTCCCCTGACCATAACGGCTGCCAACAGCGGGGCCAGGGCGGTAACCGGCGACATCAAGGTGGAAACGGACTTTTTTGACGCCGGGCTTACAGGAATCGAACTGCTGCCGGGCCAAACCATTACTCCCACGGTTTCCGTTGAAACCGCCAACGCCGCCCCCGGCTCCTATCCGGTCACCGTCACCATGGTTGCGGCCAATGGTACGGCTCTGGCCACCCAAACCCTCACGGTGACCGTGCTTCCGCCCCGGATGACCCTTGACGCCCTGCCGTCGCCGGGCGCGCCGCTCACTCCCGGCCAGGTGGCGACCATAACCTTCGGGGTCAGGAATAGCGGCGGCAGCGCCGGGGCCGCGGTGCTCCACGTTACCCTGGCCGACTTTATTAACGAAAGCCAACTGATTTCGCTGGAACCGGGAGCAAGCGGTTCCCTTGATTTTAGCTTTTACTTGCCCCCGGAACTGGTTGCCGGCGACTACATCGCCACCTACGTTTTATCCAACACCATCACCGGCGAGGTGCAGCGGGGTGAGGTAACGTTGAATGTGGCCGGGCTGGATGTGGCGGTCACGTCCGCACTGGACAAGGCCGTGTATACGCCCGGAGAAACGGCAAACCTGACGCTCAATGTGGCTAACCAGGCCGGCCGGCCCACCCCCAACCTGTATGCCCTGGCCCGCTTTGGCAATGCGGTGGTTACGCAAACCTTTACCCTGGCCGGAAATGGTGAGCAAACCCTCAATCTGGCCGTTCCGGTGGCGGATGAAGGCGTGGCTGACACCCTTTTCTACGGTATTTACGATCAGGACTCCAGCCGCGGGGTCTACCTGAACACCACCCATCTTTACCGGCTCAACTCGGTGGCCACATTATACCCCGGCCAGGCGGTTTATGCGCCGGGAGCCACCGTCCAGGTTACCGTGGCCACCACAGCCACGGGGTTGCTGCTGGTTCACGCGCCCGGTTACTCCCAAACGTTAACCCTGAATGGGGGCAACACCAACTTCAACTTTACCTTGCCCGGCAATTTAACTCGCGGCACCTATACCATTGATTACACCCTGGCCGGGTTTTTGCCGCGCAGCACCGCCTTTGATGTGGCCGGCCCCTGGGTGCGGGTCACCGAGGCTCGTATGGCTCAACTGCCGGAAGCGCCGGGCAACCCGGTGGCACTTGATTTGACCGTGGCCTCCGAAACCGCCGAAGACGTAGTTCTGCGAAGCTGGTTACTCTATCCTGATGGAACCCAAAGCGCCGCCGCAATCAATCCGGTCGCATTACAGGCGCGATTGAACAACCATGCCTCGCTTGATTTCCCGCTGGAAACCGATCAGGCCGGCCCCCATCGCCTGGTTTATCACCTTACTTCCCCGGATAACCCGGATCAGGTGTACGCCTCCGGCGTAGAAGAATTTGATATTGGAAACGGCGTGGTACTCAGCGTTTATATGGACCAGGATGATTACCTGAATTCTGACGACACGCCGCAACTGGTGGCAACCCTGGTGGCTTCAGCAACCACCGCCGCGCAAATCAAACTGGAAGTGGACGGGGTTGAGGTGACATCCCAAAATATCAATCTTGCGCCGGGCAGCCAGACGATAACCTTGCCGGTTTCCGGCGAGATGACGCCGGGTTGGCATACGGCCCGGGTCAGAATGAATGCCGATGGATTGTCAAGCGTGGCCGAGACCCGGTTTGTCTACAAGGCCTTTGGCCCCGATTTGGTTGTGCGCAGCCCCCGCCTGTTCAAACCGTCGGGATACACGGCCACCCTGTATGCCTATGTGTATAACCTGGGCGATCAACCCTCATCCCCCTCTACACTATGGCTCTATGATGGCGACCCGGCCGCCAACGGCCGGCAGATTGCGGCGGTAACGGTGCCAGCCATGCCTGCCAAAAAGCCATTCTATAACGATACGCAGGAATTCTTCGTCACCTGGAATGTGACCGGCCTGGCCGGTTTACATACGGTTTATGCCGTGGCCGATGCCGGGCAGACCGTCTCGGAAATCAACGAAGACAACAACACCGCTTCGGCTACGGTGGATGTGCCGGCCTTGAGCCTGGCGGTTTCAACCGACCAGGAGACATATCAACCCGGTGAACCGGTCAATATGACGGTTGGGGTGGCTAACCTGCAAGCCGGTGGGACCCAAAACATCACCCTGACCACCACGGCTGATTTGCTGGGGTACAAACCCTTCCAGGTAGAGGAATCGGTAACGGTTCCGGCGGGCGAACTGGTTGAACGCCACTATACCTGGCCCGTAACCGCCACCTATGGCGGCACCTACAACCTGATCGCCGAAGCCACCGGCGACATTGACCCGGTGCGGGAGTACGCCCAATTTACCCTGCCGGTTGGGGCCGAGTTTACCGCCACCCCGTTAACCGGCACTGTTCCTTTAAGCATCACCTTTGCCGACCTGTCGTCCCCGTGGGGGTGGGTAGAAAGCTGGCAATGGGATTTTGGCGACGACCAGACCTCCACCGAGTCTAACCCACGCCATCTTTACGAAATACCGGGGAATTACACCGTGACGCTGACGACTACGGTTGGCCTGAGCACCTATGTCAGGCTCAAACCCAACTACATCACCGTTACCGGGGTGATCACCCCGGTAGCCGCTTTCCGGGCCGATGCGGTTACCGGCCTTAACCCAATGACCGTGATATTTACCGACACCTCCACCGGCACCATCATTACTCGCACCTGGGATTTTGGGGATAACACTTCCACGGTGATAACCACGGCCATGACCCTGAGCCATACCTATAGCTTTGCCGGCGTTTATACCCCCACCCTGACCGTGGCGGGGCCGGCCGGGAGCGATGTCCTGAGTTGGCCGGCTGGCATTGTGGCCGTAGCGCCTCAAAGCAGCGGCACCTTTGCCCTTGAAGCCGAGGATTATGCCCGCCGGCTCCCCGGAACGGGAGCGGCCTGGCAAACCCGCACCATCCACCCCGGTTATTCCGGTAACGGCTATGTTCAAACCTGGCCGGATGGGGATGCGCTCTTCGCAACCACGCCGATTAGCGCCAGTTCCGAGTTGCATTACGGTTTGGGGTTAACCGTCACCGGCACTTACACCATTTGGTTGCGCGGGTATGCCGAAAACAGCGCCGGGGACTCGGTGTACATCGGCTTGGATGGTCAGCCCATTAACCCGGACGATTACATATCCGCCTACCCCCCGGATGAATGGGCCTGGAGGCACACCCTGGTCGAAAGCGGCCAGCCGGCCACCTTCACGGTAGACGCTCCGGGCGCTCATCTTCTCCAAATTCGGGCCCGGGAGGACGGTTTCTGTCTGGATCAAATCATCCTAACCAACGACAAAACCTTTACCCCCGGTGATTGACCTGACATAAACGAAAACCGGTTCCTACAAATACACCGGTGAATTTTTGGGCTTGTTTGGCCGGGATTTATGCGCTCCAGTAATTAAATCAGGGACGGGCTTGGCGGCCGCCAGATCGCCGGCAAGGAACAATGCCCGGTAAACACAATCTGTTGCGTTTACCGGGCATTTTGATTAAGTTGAAATCTGGACAGAGCAGGCTACGCCCAAAACGGGGCTGTAATTCCGGGACACGGGATTATCCTGGCCCATATCGCCGGGCGCGTCAGTGACAAAACGCAACGCAACCACCCGGCTGTGACCGAAGTCTGCGGCTTCTGTGCCCGCCGGGAAGGCGTGGATGTCGGCGGGTTGGCTTTACTCCTGAGCAGCAGCATCGGGTCGCCATACCGGCGCAGGTCAAGGAGCCAGTGCGGGCGCACTTCCTGCATTGCCGAGCGCCACAACAGGCGCGGCAGGTCAAAGCCCGGCACTTTGTAGCCAACAATGGGGCAGGCGTCGGATGAGGCCAGGCGTTGCCACAGTTCACGCAACACTGCTTTTTCCTCGGCCTTGTTGTGGATGAGCCAGGCTTCCGGCTGGCCCTGCGACCCGGCAGCCAGTGAAATGGCCCGCAGGCAAAACAGCAGCGGGTCGAGCGGCATTTTGGCAATCTGTTCCTGCCGGGCGGACTCGCAGTTCTCCGCCAGCCATTGGGCAATCGATTCCGGTTTTTTGTAGCTGCCGGGTGAGGCGACCGGCGGCAGGAAGGGCAGCAGGCCGGTATTGGCGGTTGTTTCTACGTCCAGAAAAAGCATTATTTTCTCCAATTGGCAACCCAGCCATAGCGCGGGGCGAACGGAGGGTAACATCTCCCATTGGCCGCCATTAAAACGGTGTTCATAGCGGGGTCAAGCGGACAGCCGCCGGTTTCGGCGCGGGGGTTACCGGTTTGTTTGCCCGTCGGCGACGGCGATACCCAGCGACCGGGCGGCGCGTCTGGCCTTGTCTTGCGTCGTGACCAGCAAAACATCGCCGACGTGGCGGATGCTAAAATCGCGCATTGCCTGAATGAAAAGTCCCGCCGCCGGCCAGCGCCAGGAGTCGGCGTCAAGCAGAATCAGTTTCGGCATTTCTACCAGCCCATCCATTGTTCAAACTCAAATTTGGCCAGAAACAAATCGGATGGGTCCCCGCCACTGGCAATCCACTCGTGGATGTGATAGCGCAGCGTGTCCGGCGGAGTTTGTTCCCAGTCGGCCCCGGTCCAATCCTGGCTAACTGCCTCGAAAAGTTGCTCGGTTTCATCCATCGAGTCCACGCCTACCTTCCGCCACGCCCGGCGCATTTGCCGCGTTCACAACCCCGCCGGAAGACCACGGGCTTAAGCGCCTCGTTGTTCAAAAACAGCAAGAGCAGCGCCAGAAAAATCAACAACCCCGAAGAAAAAGACAACATTGGCGGCATCTTTCCGCCCGCCGGGGAAGAAGTGACCTCCCCGCCGGGCGAATTTAATCAGAACAGGATTTCGTCGTTTATTCGCCGTCGCCTTCCGGCGCGGTGAATTCCTGAGTATCAACGTGACCGGCCAGTTTGGCCTTTTCGGCCTCGACCCACTCGCGGGCGGCGGCGTAGAAGCTGTCGCGCACGTAGTTGCGCAGTTCCGCCGGGGTGGCCAATGCCTGTAGCGCGGTGATAACCTTGTTACGGTCATCGCTTTTGAAAGCGTCGCCATCCCACTTGCCTTCGAGGGGAGCATACTGCGACTTCTGGCTGCCGCCGCCGGTCTTGACCCGTTTGCCCGCCGAGCCAAAGGGCAGGTAAAAGGCGTAGGGCAGGAACCTGGCCGGCGCTTCCCGCCCGGCGTCGCGGGCCATTTCGGCGGCGATTTTGTCGGCGGTCGCCAGGACATCGGTGCGGAAGGCTTTGGCCACGCCGTTGAAATCGCGGGCCACGCTGCTGCGGAAGGTGACAATCACCGGGGTCAGCGGGCTGACGGCCTCGATTTCGCGGCAGAAACCGAGCATTTTGACCCGGCTGAAGAGGCCGGGTTGGTATTCGGTGAACCACTGCCGTTCCTTGCCGGCCCCGACATAGTAGCTGGTGTGTTTGGCGACGGCGGCAAAGTGGATTACCGGGAGCAGATAGGCCGGGTCGGAGCCGGTTTCGGCCCCCTGGTGTTCAATGTCAAAGGCCTCAAGAGCGTGGCCAATGATGTCGCCAAACCACTTGGTGGGCAGTTCCCAGCCGCCGGTTTTCAGCACGGGGTGGGCGCTGCCCTGGCCGCCGTTGAACCATTGAATGGTGGGGAAGCCGGGGGGTTCGGCCTGAGCGCCGGCGGGGGATTGAAAGTCAAACCAATCGTTGCCATTTGTGGCCATAGTTAATCTCCTTGTTGCTGAATTACAGTTGACAAATGGTGATATGATAGATACAATGTTATCATTCTTTGCCGTTTTTGTCAAACGCCGATGCCAAAAGAAAGGCGGCTATGTCCCTTCAACTTAAACACTGGTTATTTGAAAGCCGCGCCGGCGAAATGTTCCTGGGGTTTATGGAGCGTTTCGCCGGTATTAAGGTTAGATTTAACGCCGGTAAAGCCCGGCAGGAACAGGATGGTAAAAATGGCCGATTATGCTGACCCGGTTACCATTTTGGGCGCAACGCCGCCGGTTTCCCCGGAAGAAGAGGCTCGCCTGCTGCGGGTGATGGTTGAGGGCCGCCGGCTGGCGGCCAAAACCGGGGATTTGTCCCCCGCCGACCGGGCAAAAATCAGGGCCGGGGCGCAGGCCCGCCAGACTCTGGTGCAGGCCAACGGGCGGCTGGTCATCAGTATCGCCGGCAAATATGCCCGGCGAACCCATCTGCCGTTTGAGGATTTGTGCCAGGAAGGAACCCTGGGGCTGATCCACGCCATTGACAAGTTTGAGCCGGAAAAGGGAACCCGGTTGAGCACCTATGCCACCTGGTGGATCAGGCAGGCAATTGGCCGGGCGATATTTTCCACAGGCCGGCTCATCCGCCTGCCGGTTCATCTGGAAGAAAAAGTGCGCCAACTGAGCCATTCGGTGAACCGGCTAACCCAGGAATTGGGCGGGCGTCACCCCACCGTGGAAGAAATCGCGGCGGCCACAAAGCAGCCGGTCGCGGATGTTTCCCGGTTGCTCGCCTGGTTAACCCAAGAACCCGTCAGCCTTCAGGCCGCGATAACTGATGCTGACGACTGGACCCTGGAAGATGTTGTGTTTAACGACAGCGACCAGCCGGAAACGGTGGCCATTAACCGTCTCCAGGCCGAACAACTGGATGCCCTGCTCACCCGTTGCCTGACCGCGCGGGAGGCGGCGGTGGTGCGAATGCGGTTTGGGCTGCGGGATGAAAATGCGCTCAAACTACGTGAGATTGCCGACCGCTATGCGTTAACCCGGGAGCGCATCCGGCAGATTGAGGCCGCCGCGTTATGCAAGCTGCGCCATCACCTGCAATTGCAGGCCTGGCCATAACGGCACAGTTTTGGACAGGACGAGATCAATGATTGAAGACAGCAAGCTCAAACCTCCGCCCCGGTACCATCGCCTGCGGCCAATGCGCGGCGTCGTCACCGGTATCACGTTGCAGCGCGACACCTTCACCATTGCCACGTTTCGCCCCGACGGTGAGTTGATGGGCGTCACCATTGTTGGCGCGATGCCGGGGTTGAAAGAGGGGATGGAACTGTTGATTTCCGGGCAATGGACGATGCACCCCCGTTTTGGCGAGCAGTTCAAGGTCGTGGCCTACTCCATCGAACCGCCCCGCACCCAAGAGGGCATTGCCCGTTACCTGGGGTCGGGCCTCATTCCCGGCATCGGCAATGCCCTGGCCGAGCGAATTGTGGCGAAATTCGGGGAGCGCGCGCTGGAAGTGATGGACAGCGACATTGACCGGCTGGGCAGCGTTTCCGGCATCGGCCAAAAGAAACTGGAGCAGGTTAAGGCAGCCTGGGCCGAACAGCGCAAAATCGCCGGGCTGATGTCGCTGCTGGCCGGGTACGGGGTTGGCCCGGCTACGGCTGCCCGAATCCATAAGGAGTTTGGCGATAAGGCCGAGGAAACGGTGCGGTTGTGGCCGCACCAACTGACCCGAATTCACGGCATTGGTTTCATCACCGCCGATAAAATCGCGCAGCAGGCCGGGCTGCCCGTTGACGATCCGACCCGCCTTGAGGCCGGGCTGGTGCATACTCTGGGCGAACTGGCTGGAGCAGGCCACACCTGCGCCCCCCGCGCCGAACTGCTGGAACAGGCCGCTGCCCTGCTGGGCGTGGAGGCCGAACTGGTAGACCCGGCCATCGACCGGCTACTGAAACACAACCGGCTGTGCCGGGAAGTCGAGGCGGTAGTTGAGAGCGGCAGCGAACCGGTTGAGGCCATCTACCTGCCCTGGCTATTCCGGGCCGAGACCGGGGTGGTCGAGCATCTGCGCCGGCTGCTGGACACGCCGTCGCCGCTCAACATCAAGGCCGGGCGTTTGCCGCGCCGGGTGGGGGGCATCACCCTGTCCGATTTGCAATACGAAGCGGTGAAGCTGGCGCTGACCCGCAAAGTCGCCATCATCACTGGCGGCCCCGGCACCGGCAAAAGCACCATCACCCGGGCAATTCTGAGCGTCCTGCTGGACAACACCATCAAACCGGTTATGACCGCGCCCACCGGTCGGGCGGCCAAACGGACTGCGGAAGTTTGCGGTTGGGAAGCCCGGACCATCCACCGGCTGCTGGGCGCAACCGGGCCGGGCCAGTTTGCCCGCAACGAAGATACCCCTCTGGATGGGCAGTTTTTCATCATTGACGAAACCTCAATGGTGGACATCGCCCTGTTCCACGCCCTGCTGCGGGCGCTGCCAGACGAAGCTCACCTGGTCATTGTTGGCGACGCCGACCAACTGCCCAGCGTCGGGCCGGGCAACGTGCTGGCCGACCTGATTGCCTCCGGGGCAATCCCGACAGTCCGGCTCAACACCATCTTCCGGCAGGCGGCGGGCAGCACCATTATCACCAATGCCCACCGTATTAACCGGGGCCAATACCCCTGGCTGCCGCAGAATGACCCCGATCCGGCGGTGCGCCGCGCCCGGCAAGACTTCTTCTTCATCACCGCCGAGGGCCAACCCCGCGCTGCCGAAATTATTGAAACGGTGGTGGCCGAGCGGTTGCCCAAAGCCTTTGGCCTTACCCCGGATGATATTCAGGTGCTCAGTCCAATGCGAACCCGGGGCGAAGCCGGAGCCGATGAGCTGAACCACCGGCTGCAAGCCAGATTAAACCCGGCTTTGCCCGGCGTGCCAGAGGCCCGGTCAGGCCGGCGCGTCTTTCGCCCCGGCGACCGCATCATCCAGACCAGGAACGACTACGACCGCGGCGTTTTCAACGGCGAAATCGGCCGGGTGCTGGCGATTGAGACCGAAAACAGCCAACTGACCGCCCGGTTTGAGGACATTGAACAGCCGGTGGTCTACGCCTTTGGCGACCTGGTTGACATTGACCTGGCCTACGCCATGTCGATTCACAAAAGCCAGGGCAGCGAGTATCCGGTGGTGGTGATCCCGGTGCTGGCAGCCCACCACATTATGTTGCGGCGCAACCTGCTCTACACGGCCATCACCCGGGCCCAACAGATTGTGGTGCTGGTCGGGGAAGAAAAAGCGGTCAGCGCAGCGGTGGCCGAATGGCACAAGGAAAGCCGCTGGGCCGGCTTGCGCTGGCGGTTGAGGTCGGAGATTACCCTTTGAATATTCAAAGGCCCGCGCCGGGCCGGGTCGCTGGCGTCGGCGTTGTTTGAGCGAGGGTACTTTGAGCAAGAAGCGTACCGGCAGCGGGCCGGCAATTGGCCCGGATTGTTCGGCGACTGAGATGGCAAAACTACGGTTTCCTTTGAAAATCCGTTGACCGGCGGAACGGCCCATTACCGCGATGCCGGCTAATCATCGCCTTCTTGATGACGAGACGATAGAGGCGATTGACGTGAATCTTGACGAATTGCGCTGGAGCGTTCACGAAATGATGGTAGGTTGCGGCATTCGGCGGCGGTTTTGCCCCGTTGCGCCTGATATGCCGGCGCGTCCAGGTTGCTACCTATAATGGATTTCACCGCAAAGACGCAAAGTTCGCCAAGATTTTTATAAAACTCTTTGTGTCTTTGCGGTTTAAATAGAGTTTTCGGCCTAAAGGTGGCAACTTGGGTTATTATACATAAACAAGGCAACAAAATCAAGCCCGGTTTCGCATAACCTTATCTGGCCGTGCCCCGGCACTCATCCCCCCGGTTTCGGCCTTCGCGCGGCGTGGCCGGCCTGTTTCAGCACAGTTTCTACCTGGTTTTCCACAGTCAAAACCAGGTAGAAACCAGGCCGTGACCGGGCGAAAACGGGCCGCGGCGAGTGACCCAAAACGGGGGAAAGCGGGCGGGGTAAGGGGGACGGCTAAACAGGATTATACGAAAAGGACGACAGCGATAGAGACGTGTTATCAGCCATCCCGACCTGCCGCCACACCGGCGCGAAGCCGGGTTGCGCCAATAACCGGTTGCGGGCTGTGACCAGCACCGTCAGGTCTGCGCCATTAAGCCGCGTCTCCAATTGGCGAATGACATCACCGGCCAACTCCGGCGTTGAGACAACGATCAGCACCATTGGGAAGCGGCTGAACTGACCGCGCCAGGCGTCAGGCCGGCGCAGCAGGTCGAGATACGCCGCGATTCTGCCGGCTGCGGCTGCGCTATCGGCGGTCGCCCATTCGAGAAAGAAGTCCAGCGAGCCGTCGCCCAACCGCAACCGCCCTAACCCGGCCGGGTTGAATTGACGCTCATCCGGCCAGACCAGCGCCAGCAGATGCGCCCCGTACCAGCGCAGGCTGCCGCCGGCAGGCCAGGCGCGGGCAGCCTCGGTCAGCCGCACCGCGAATTCGGCAATGTCCGGGCGGTGCGGGTCAATCGCCGCCGGGGGGCCGGTAAGCCGGCGCGCTGCCGGCTGGTCCCGCCGGATGAGTTCCAACCCCGGTTCAGCCAGAGTGTAGGCGGTGGTCTCGCCCGGCATAATGCGGTCCAGGTATTTTTCGTTGGACAACCAGTGCAACCGGTTCAGGTCGCCGACGAGCCGCCCCACCTGGTCGGCGGTCAGGACGCCGTAACGCCAAATGGCCCGCACTATCTGCCAGTCGAGGTCAGACAGTTGGCTGTCGGCCTGGGCGTCGGCCGCCGTTTCAATCGGGGCGGGCGGTTCCGGGGATGCCGGCGCGGCGTCACCGATGACCAGCCTGTCGCCGGTTGTGGTGACGATGACGGCGATCCCGGTGCGCCTGTCAACCTCAATGCGCCCGGTCAGGGTAAATTCGGGGGTGTCGGCCCCGGCGCGAAAAAAAGCGAAGGTGTCGCTGCCGCCGGTAACCAATACCCGCCGGGTGAATTTGCGGCCTGACCCGAGCCGGGCGCCGCCACGTTGTTTTTTGTTGGTCACCGTCTCGTTTGATTGTGTATTATTCAATATCAGTTTACCCGAACTATGATGTTCAACTGCATTTGATTGTGTATTATTCAAGTGGTTTGGCAGCGGCCAATCTGCCGGTCCAACTTGATTGTTCATCATTCAAACAATATCATTTGATGGTTCATTATTCAAGTGAGCCGACAAAATTCAGGCTTTACAGGAAAACAGGTCGGTGTTACAATATACCCAACACTACCAGGAGATTATGATGATTACCTGCACCCTGAAGCAAATTCTGGATGACCTGCCGGCCGAGGCCAAAGACTCTTACCGGGGCCACGCCCGTAATACCGACATCGAGTGGCAGCTTTTTCTGCGGTTGCTGAACAACCGCACCAGCGCGGCGGACCTGGAGTCGCTGCGCAAGCTGCGAGCCTACCTGGCCAACCGCACCGGGGCGGTTCAACCCGGCGAAACCCGGTTTCACCTGAAGGCGTTGCTGGAAGAACGGAAAATCATCCGGGAAAAACTGGCCGAGGGCACCGGGAAAAAGAACCTGGTGACGTTCAGCCGGATGGCCAACAATACTATGCAGCGGGCCGATTTTGCGGTGATGGAGTCAATCTGCGAGTTTCTGAAACTGGATAGCCTGGAGCAACTGCTGGACACCGGAGGGCTACTGGTATGGACAAAGTCGACGGATTAGTTGCCGCCAAAACCGCGCCGGCGTCGTTTCAGTACGCGCTGTTTGAACGGGTCAACCCGGAGCGCAACGAGGCCCGGTTTTATTATCTGGGCTGGCAAGCAACGCTGTTCGACGCCGGGGCGGTGGTGCGGCTGTGGGGGCGCAAAGGCGAAACGCAGCGCGAGCAGGCGACGCCGTTTGCAACGTTGGCCGACGCCTGGCCGCTGCTGCGCCGGCTGATCCGCACCCGACTGCGACGCGGATACCGGGTGGTTAAGGCCGTGTGAGTTATGGCGTGACTTAAGGTGATGTATAATATGCTGTATGGTGTCGGCAGGTTATACCATATAGCATATTATATAGCACTTGCCCCCACGCGGCGTCATAGGGATGTGGTATATGCTCCCATCCCTGTAAGATATGGTGTGGTATTGGGGTGCGAACAGGGTGGGTTTTGCAAACCCACAGCATTCCAGATGACAGGATGTGCGCGGGCACGGCGGGGGATTAGAGCCGGTTTTTTGGCAGGGAGAGGAACGACGTAGTTTTTAGCCGGTGCGTGAGCGCGGCGAAGACAGAACCGGCAAATCAGATATAATTTTAAGCGAATATTGGATTTCAGAGGTCACACATCTACACTGGCATTTGCGCCGGTAAAGAAAATGCCTGCCGCTCCGGGCTGCTTCCGGGGTGGTGGGCATTTTTTAAAGTGGGTCAACAGGTTTTCAATTTGAAAAGTGAGGAGCGAAAGATGGCGGTGATGGACAGTCAACCGGGGGGATATGCCGCCGAGCGAATTGGCGGCAAGCAGCGGGGCAAACAGACAGAACGCTGGCCGGACCGGGTAGACCAACAATATTTAGCCAGGCTTGTGGACGAAGGGCGCTTAACCCGGCGGGACATTGCGTTGTTTGACTGGTTAACCGATGTACGCTGCGCGACGGCGGAGCAGATTAGCCGGGTGTTCTTTAGTAGCGAGGGGACGGCCAAGAATCGACTGACAACGCTGTACAAACTGCGGTTACTGGAACGAAGTTATATGCCGGGCCGGGATGCGGTCAATTTGGAGATTTCGCCATACGCATTGGTCTACTATGTCGGGCGAGGCGGGCGATATTGGTTGAATCAGATGGAGGGGCGGAGCTTTGAAAGCGGCTGGAAGGTGCTGTTGCCGCAACAAATAGCGCACGACCTGATGAGCACCGAGCTAGTCGCGGCGATACACGACGACTTTCAACGTTTCGACAAAGCCACCGGCAGCCGGGTGCAAATGCGGTTGGAAAGTGAGGTGGTGTTCTGGAAACTGGACGGAGCAGGGAAGCCGGAACTACGGCAAGTGACCCGGAAGGGGGAAACCATCCGTGAGAAAGTGCCACTCTTGCGGTCGGATATGCGCTTTGAGGCGAGACCGGGTGACGATGACCACGCGCCCAGCCTGCTGGCGGCGTTTATCGAGGCAGACCGAGGGACGATGAATCAGAGCCAGTTTGCCGAGAAGGTGCAAACGTACAACCAGGCCGCCGAGCAGTGGCGCAGCCGGGAGGCGAAAGGCGACGGGGCCGGGCGGCCCTTTCCGCAGGTACTGGTGGTGACAACCGGCGCGACGCGGGCCAGGCATCTGGCGCAAACCATCAGCGAGCAGGCGGCGGAAGGCGTGGTCTGGGCGGTGCTTGACTGGGCCGGCCTGCGAGGAGTGAACCGGGTCTTGACTGACCCGGTGTGGCACAAAGCAACGCAAGGCCGGCAGGCGGCGGAGAAGGCGCTGTTGCCGGGGCTGGCGGCGCGAATTCAGGAGCAGACCCATGGGGCTTGAAACCGCAATCGCCACCCGGTTAAATGAAACCGACCCCGCGCCGCTCAAAACCATCGCCCGGCTGGTGCGGGTTATCGGCGAGGAACGCGCCCAGGCCTTGTTGACCGAGACGCTGACTGCCGAAGCGGGTGAGGGGCTGCTGACGGAAGATGGACAACACCGGCGCACCCCCGGCGGGGCGTTCTTCAAGCTGGCCAAAGAGCGATTATCACCCAAAGAGCGGGGCCGGGTTTTTGGCCCGCCGCCCAAACACAAGTCACCTTCCCCCCCGGCGGCGCTGCCCCTTGACTGGCCCGACCTGCTGCCGGTTGTGACCGAATTATTGGCTACCCCATTCCACGGAGATGCAGATAAAATGAAACTAACCCTGATTGGCAAACCCGGCAAGATCATTGAAAAAGGCGAGGTCATCCTGACTTCGCTCCAGGGCAGCAAAGCGCCATCGCTACCCAAAGGGCTGCCCGCCCCGCCCGCCGAACCCACGACGTGCCTGGTCTTCATCGCCGCCAAACAGTGGCGCAAGGTGAAGGCGGCGCTTGACGCCGACCCCGCCGACCGGCTGGTCATTGAGGGCTACCCGGTGCTGGACAGGCGCGTGGTCGGCGGGACGATGTGCCTGTACGCGCAGAGCGTGACCACCATGGCCTTGCAGCGGGCCAAACAGACCCCGGACAAATCGGGGTGAAACAGGCAATGGCGGCGGTAAGCGCCCGCGGCTTTGCAATCCCCCAACGAAAGCGAGACCCAATGACTGACCGAATTGAACGCCTGACCGAAATGTATGCCGGCGGACCGGTACCGTGGGATCATCCCGACCCGCCGCCGGAGGTACTGGCCTTTGCGCCCACCCTGCCGCCGGGCCGGGCGCTGGATTTAGGCTGTGGCCTGGGCAAGGGCCGCCTTCTACCTGGCCCGACTGGGTTGGCAGGTGGATGGGGTGGATTTCATTCCGCAGGCCATTGACACCGCCCGGCAACGGGCGCAGGCCGCCGGGCTGAACGGAGTAACCTTCCACCTGGGGCCGGTGACGGATATGCCCTACCTGCCTGGCCTGTATGACCTGGCCCTCGACGTGGGGTGCGCCCACAACTTTTCTGCCGATGAGCTAACCGCCTATCATGCCGAACTGGTGCGGCTGTTGCGTCCGGGGGGATTTTACCTGCTGTTTGCCCATTTGGGTGATACCGACGGGGCGCGCTGGTTGTGGGAGCCGGCCTTGCTCCGCCTCTTTGCTGATGGCTTTCGGGTGGAACGTATCGAATATGGCCAGACCACCGTGCGCGGCGACACCTGGCGTTCAGCCTGGTTCTGGTTTCAGCGGGTGGCTGCAATTCCCACGTCATAATCGCTACCAGTAAAATTTTAACCGGGGCCATTTTGAGTGGTGGGCTGCGATGTCTCATTGTACAAACCGGCCAGATAAATATTCACGGCGGTTTTCTCTTGTTGGCTGAAATTTGGTCATTTCAACCTTTACAAGATAAACCGCCGTGTCGTAATTTAGCAATTATGGTCTATTTGTTTTTAAGTAAAGTGGGCAGGAAAATCTGGTGGTTTCCGCCAACAGATGTTATCGATGATTGATTGCCTACTTTATCCACAAATTGTGCATAAATTCGCTCACCCGAAGACCAGTTGTAAATCCATTGACCTTGGTTTGTTGGGGCAACCGACCAAACCGCATTGCTCATATCGGCATTAGAGCTAAGCCAGGCTCCAGCCAGACCACTACCGCCCAGGTCATCCTGAGCCTGTAATTGTAAAGTAACAAAATTGGCCGTGTTCTGAACCTGCCCACTTTCGGTGCTATTCAGTATAGCGACATTTCCGGTCGGGCTGGCCAGGTCTACATAGATACTATCGTTCACGATAGCAGAAATGTGGCCATCGGCATCTTTGAAGGTGACATAGACCATAGCCGTTACGGTTTTACCAGGAAGCCCGGCCAACTGCCAGGAAAAGGTATCGGCATAGGGCCACCAGCAACTGGGACACAAAAACCCCCCATCATTACTGATCGCCATCTCGGTGGCATATTGAGGGCCAATAATCGGGCCGATATTAACCTGGGTACTGCCAACATAGATAGCGCCATTATTAATGCTGACCCGTTCCGGTGGACCGTAATTTTTGACCGTAATTGTGGCTGAAACCACTGCCGATTGATTCTGTTTCTCATCTCTAACCATCAAGTAAAAAGTGTGTTGGCCATCGGCTAAAGTCAACTGTTTTTGAGAGGTAAATGGCTCCCAGGCCACTGTGGATAGATTGGACTGCTCGGCCAATTTCATTTCGGTAATAGCCCCAATTTGGCTGGTTCCGGTGATGGTCGCTCGAACTTGAGGGTATGAACTGCTTACCGCCCCACTATTGAGGTTGAGATTAGCCGTTATATTGTTGTAGCAAGGTGATCCCGGTGAACAATCCACCTCTACCACTTCCACATCATCGTATATAACCGAACTCCCCACTACCTGACTATAGAGCCAGATATCCAGCCGTTCATCGTGGGTGGGGGTGAGTGAAACCTGTAATTGTTGCCAATTACCGTTGCCGGGTAAGGTTAAATTGGCCCAATTTTCGTGCCGAACTGAATTTGCGGTGGGAGCGGCATCGCCAAAACGAATCCGGCACTTTTCTCCCACATCGGCCTTGCACCAGACCGAGGCCCGATAAGTTTTTCCCCCCTTAAAAATCTGGGGTAATACCTGCAACGCTTCGGAGAGGTCGCCATTATAACTAACTTCGAGGCCCTGACCGGTGCGACCAGTGGTGGTGATTTTCTCGTTCAGCGGGCGTTGCCAAAATTCCAGTTGGCGTTGAAGGCCATCTTGTTGACGCAGTTCCGACACTACTGTTTCATTAGCGGTGTGTTGCCAGAAATCCAAGCCCTGCTCAAAGTTGCCGTTGCAAACCAAACTACCACAGGCAACTTCTTCAATGGTTACATCATCGTAGATAACTTCACCTTTTGATGTGGGGCTGTATAGCCAAATATCTAATTGCTCATTATGGCTGGGAGTAAGCCAAACCTGTAATTGCTGCCAACCGCCATTGCCGGGGATGGTGTCGAAAATCACGTTTTCATACCGCGGTGCAACCGAGGCATCACCAAAAAACATCTGGCACATTTCTCCCACATCGGCCTGGCACCACACGCTGGCCCGATAAGTTTTGCCTCCTTCAAAAGTGGCGGATAGTCGTTGCTGAATTGCACTCCAATATGTGCCCCCACTTACTACTTTCGCACCTTGTCCGGTGCGGCCCGCAGTAATTGTGGCGGTAGCCGATTGTTGGTATTCCCAATAATTCAGCCCTTGCTCAAAATCGCCATTGCAGATGATGCCCCCATCACAACTAAGTTCGGTTACTTGTATATCATCATAACTTACCACACTGCCGGGAACCGGGTTATATAACTTCAAGTAGAGACGGCTATCTTTAGTGAGGGTCAAACGGACCTTAATCTGCTGCCACTGGCCGTTTCCAGCAACTTCTTTACTGGCGTTCTCTTCACCACCCAGGTAGATTTTACAGGTTTTACCTAGATCGGCCCGACACCAGGCGCTGGCTTGATACGTGTGTCCAGCAGCAAATACTCCCGAAAGCGGTTGATAGGCCACAAACTTGCCAGCCAAATTGCTCAACTGAAGCCCCTGACCGGTTCGCCCTGATCCGATGGCGGCGGATTCGTTTGTCAGCCAGAATTTTAAACCTTGTTCGTAATCGCCATTGCAGATATACCCGGTGGGGCAACTGGGGACAGGGGCAAAAATAACATCATCAATCCAGAGTGTGCTGCCGGGAACATTGCCCTGACCGTCTACCCCGTGCCAAATAACGACTAAGGCTGTGGCTGCACCGGGTGGAGCGGTAACGTAAGTAGACAGACCCATCCAGTCGAAGCTGCCCCGTTCCGGGCCATGAAGCGGGTAATCGGTGATAATCTTCTGATTGTTATTGTTGTACCATTCAATTTTACCGTGGGTACCAGCAGTATTTTCACCTTTAACCGAAAAGCCAAATTCGTAGAGCTGCCCAGGTGTTGCCAATACCGTTTGACGGATACCCTTCCAACTGGCCGAACTCCCGGCTGGTGAAGTTTGGACGGATTTGAGCGCATAGCTACTGGTATGACCGGGGGAGGCCAGTGACTCGGATGGGCCTACAGTCCAAGAATCTGTCCCGTGTTCAAAGTCACCGTTGCAAATAATACCAGTCCCGGAACATGGTTCGGCGACGAAATTTAGCCCCGTACCTTCTTGCACAAAAGGATTGGTGTTTGTAAACCGTATGTAAAATGTACCAGGAGCAGGCGGAGTCCAAAATAAGGATGCCCCACCATCCTGGCCCAATCCTTCGGCTGCCGCCAGAAGTGTGGTAGCATTGGTATCGTAAACTTCAATACGTACATCAGCATTTAAACCGGCGTCGGCAGTATATAGGCGGTATCTCGTACTATTCGTCATTGCTCTTACGTCGGCGGCTGCCAGATCTGTTGTTGCCGGGACATTGAACCGAAGCCAGTCGGTATCGCCACCGGGTACACTTAAGTAGGTAGAAGGGCTTGTATAGGGTAATGCCCCCGAAGGGGTATTGTTGGTATTATTGGAAGATTCCTGATTTGATGGCTGGATCATTCCAATTAGTTTTGCAATAAACTTGGCCGCCTCAACGCGGGTAATATCCTTATCGGGCTTGAAGGTGCCATCACTATAACCAGAAGCAATACCAAGAACTTGCATACAGCGAATATACTTATAAAAGGGGTTATTATACTCCACATCCGAAAACCTACTGTCAGGGTCAGAGTCAGAGTAATTCCAATTCAACCCCCGACAATCATCTTTAACCTTGTTGGATTTAATATAAAGCGCATTGATAATTATTTTGGACATCTCGCCACGCGTTACCAAACCATCAGGTCTAAACGTGCCATCACTAAAACCAGTGGTGATATATTCACCCAGAGGCGTTTTAAGCGGGTTAGTAGTAGGATCTACGATACGCTTGATGTATTTAAAGAAAATGTGTGAATTAGGAACATCAGAAAAATCAGGCAAGCCGGGAATAGACCTATTATAGTAGCTATCTTCTGGTTCCTCACCAATAGCCCGGATGATAAACTTGCTCATTGCGCCTCGGGTTAAGAAATCCTCGGCGCAAAACCGGCGAGTGTGATCACTAAAAGAACCGCTACACCCGGCTGTTATGGGGGGATTCCGTTGCGTTACCAGAGCTTCGACCTCAGGGTAAAAAATGTGCCATTCCGGCACATCGCAGAAGGTGCTGGAATTGGAAAGACAAGCGGGTTGGCCTGAAGTTACTTCGATTTCAGTGCCACAACCACCTCTTTCGTTGTCAGGGCTACGTTCAATACAATGAGGAGGTACATATCCTAATTCTTTGAATAAGATAGGGTTTTCTTTTTCTTGTGCAATAAGAGATTCACAGTTTTGCGGCCGAATCTGCGCTGCTAGATGAACATGGTCTTCAAAGTTGGAGTTACCAACAGAGCCTGGTGCATTGTACCTACCTATTCTTTGACCAATTCTTATTTCATCGTTTTCTGAAATATCAAGTGCTTGCAGATGAAGAAGTTGAACACAAGAATTATCTTGTAAGCTTTCTATTATTATGGCACCACCATTATAAGTAGGATAAATCTTCTTTACGGTACCGTGGATTGGTGAATAAACGGCCCGAGCATCAGAGTTATCTTTACATTTAATATCATAAGCATTTCGCTGTAAACTGTCTTCACTATGAGTTGTTGTCACTTCTACTTGAGTTCCTGGTTTACAAGGTAACTGATAGCCCATTAGAGTTGAAGTGAATCTTGTTGTCTCTGTTATATATTTTGGATCATGAGGTGTATAACCGGGGAGAACATCATGTTTTGGGTGTAAATGGTAATAAATTTGACCTCCTTCAAAACGCTGAACTTGGACGTTCTCTACTAATCCAGCAATTGGGATCCCTGCCAATTGATCGCTAATCGGAAAGCCTAAATTCCCATTGTGCTCATCCTGATTTCTGTATTCTGTAGATACATTACCGTAGATTGCTACCGTTATCCATCTTTCCCATCTTTGGTAAGTATAGATATAGCCATGATCAAATGGTTGTCGCCACCCTTGCAAGCCGCTCTGCCCTCCAAATGATGAAGTAACCGCTCCTGCGTTAGCTGTAGGGCAACCAAGTTGAGAAAAAGTTTGTTGCCATTTGTTGGAAAACTGTTCCAAAATTTCGGTTGAAGCGCCTTGCCCTGGCTGAATACTACAAGAGGGCTGCAGTTGTGGCGCAGCTTGAACAGTGCGGTAGCCTATTAATACAGAGAGTGTAAGCAACAAACTGGTAATAATTATTTTGATAGGTTTCATAATAATCTCCCTGACTTTGATAAAATGGTTAACAAGCTTCAATTAAAGATTCAAGTCCGGTTTGTTTCTATGCCACCGGCACCATTACCCATCTGGCCGGAGGGCGCGTTCGCCTCGGTGCGGCACTGCACATCCAGTTTTCAAAGATATTTCGCAAGTGAACTTTGACTGTATTTTGGCTAATAACCAACCGTTACGACTTCATTAAATACAACGCAGTGGCGATGTTTTTTGTGCCTTCAAAGTTGTCTGGATCAACGGTTGAGAAAAAAAGCCCGGCTTACCGCCAGGCTTTTTGAATAGTACGTGATAATTTTTGATCGGTGTAACAGAACCAACCAAATAATCGCCTTTTTTGGCAATATTTTTGGATGGTTTGAGGGGGTTACTATTTTCGGAAGTACTTTATCGAGGAATGACCACCCCACTCCACATCCCGTATGTTATAACAATACCAATCGTCAAACCACTTATCAGTACGACTACCCCCTTGACGTAAAGTAAATTTCCCGCTTTTCGGGTCATACTTCTTAATAATCCCTACATGACCAGCCGGCGGAGCTTCCCCGACCCCTGGGGGTATCACGGCAACATCCCCTTCTTTTACATCCGCCGGTTTTATTTCTTTGAAGCCATTCTTCTTCAGATAATCGGCAAAACCGTTGGCATCGGGCACAGTGCCTTTCATTGGGTAAAACCGTTGATAAATGTAATCGGTACACCAACACCGTCCCCACCCCTCTACTTTTACCACTCCAGAAAGTTTAGGGGTGTTGCGGCTGTCATCGTCAGAACGATAATCTATCTGATATTTATGTTCACCAGGAGAACGCGGTTGTAGCGTGACGGTAACTACTTTTGATCCCTTCTTAACCTTGGTCGTTCCGTTGGGTTGACCGTCTACCAGAATGGTAAAATTCCCGTCTTTAACAAACGCCCCACCATCGCATTTTGAAACTTCTATTTTTAATTGAGCATTGTTGGTTTTACCGTTCAGTGCATTGATTTTTAGACCAATTATGCCATTTGATAAACATTGGACATTACCGGATTTTACGCGATATTCAAACTCTCCATTCAAGTAAGAGTAGCCTACGGCTCCTGCTTTGGGTGCAGAAATTTGAACTCCAATAACTGTTATTATTAACATAGCCATAAACGCAACAATTGGTTTAAAATACTGTTTTGTGTTTTTTACTATTCTGTGGTTCATATAGTGATCTCCTTGCGGTTCATCATCGTTAAAATAGTATTCACTTGTCGCTATCTCGTAGAGTTCGGTTTTAGGCCGTGATGTCGGCTATCTCACCAACCGTGCCATTGCCCCGGACAGGTTCACGCCTTCTACGCAGGGTTGCGGTGGTTAGAAAGCCTTTATTTGAGTTTTTTCTCTGCTGATACTAAACGCCCCCATCCCATTTTTTGTGCCATCAGAATCCACTGAAAATGATTCTGTTTGTTGTAAAATTTGGAATATATTTGGGTAGCCTATGGTATAATAGGTAACAAATTACAATTCAGTGACCAAATACATTTACGCTGCCTATGACAACACAACACTTATCCATTTCTGATTTGGCCAAACGTTGCCAAGCCGAAACCGAGCGATTCAAACAAACACGGCAATCTAACGAGATTTATTGCCTGGAGCTTTTTCATCGCGCCCTGTTGCAACAAGATGAGAACGCCTGGGCGGCTATTTATTGCCAATACCAACCCTTGGTAGCAAGTTGGGTGTATCAATATAGCCGGTTTACTCAAACGGGTGAACCGGCTGATTTTTTTGTCAACGAGGCGTTCGCTCGCCTGTGGCAATCGGGCGGACAACCCGATAAGACTACCCACTTTGACGGGGTGGCCTCCTGTCTGAAATATTTAAAGTTATGTGTTGGCACCTCAATTGAGGATTATCTGCGCCATCAACAGAAAGATGCCTTGGTGTTATCTGTGGCCCTGGAAGATTACGATCGCCCCGAACTGGCAGCCGACAACGCGCTGGAACATACAATGTTGTTGGCTGAACTGATGCAATTACTGGACGAAACTCTTCAGGATGAGCGGGATCATTTGGTGGCTGAGGAAAGCTGGCAATATCATCTGGCTCCCCGCCAGATTCAGTCCCGGCATCCTGATATATTCGTTACAGCGGATGAGATCAGCCAGATCAAACGGAATATTCTCAAACGGCTCAAACGGAACCCCAGGTTAACCCAGATGAATAAGGCATGGACGAAAAATGTGTAGGATTGCGTTATATCTTGGTGGGAGAAATAAAGAAGAATGATTCAGTATCTTAATGACTCTCAGTTTGACGATAGTTCTCTTGATGATGAACTAGAAACCGGGTTGAAGGCTGCCCTTTATCGCCGGGATTGCCCCGAGGCGATGATTTTGGGCGAGTATCACCTGGGCATGCTGTCTAAATCTGTACAGGCCGGGGTACATCATCACCTGGCCCGCTGCCCCCATTGCCAGGCCGAACTGGCCCGGCTGGTTGATTTTTTGGCCGAGGATGTATTATCTCCCCTCCCGGCGATAGAAAGCCCGTCACCAAACTGGGTTCAGGAACTTGGCTTTGAATGGCAACGTGTCCGCGAAATCGGACGGATTATGATTCGTTTACTGGGCGAGGCCTTGACCCCTGGGGCGCTCCAACCGGCCCCTATTGCGCTCAGAGGTCATCAGGCTGAACAGGGGGATGTTCTGCGCCGCCTCATCCTCAGCCCTGACCAAACTGAGGATTTAGATTTAGAAGTAACTATTGCCCGGCAGACTGATAACCCCCAGCAATATACCCTGACCGTTTTGGCGCAGGTGCCCAACCGCTGGCCTGACTTGTCCGGTGTACAGGTACAAGCTACCGCTGGGGCATGGAACGCTACCGGGACTACAGATGAAATTGGGAAAGTTATATTAGAGGGTTTACCGATTGATTTATTGAAAATACTCTTTATCGAGATAAGTCCGTAATTGCGACAAATAACATATTCGGAGCGTGTTTATGGTGTCGTCCTCTCGTTTTCTAAAACTATTAGTTAGCTTACTCACTACTCTTATCTTTAGCGTAGCCGGTGTGTATACACCGGTTTTTGCTAGTAATATTCTTTTTTCCAATCAACCGCTTAGGTCATTCCCCTCCGTTGTTCCTCTGGCTGTTCCTACTTTACAAGCTGTAGCGCCTCTTTCTAATACCCATACAGTTCCATCGACTACCACTGTTTCTATCACCTATAACGAAGCGATCAGTTTTACCACTGTTAATACTCGCACCTTTGCCGTCCACGCGATGCAAACAGGGTTACTTAGCCAAACTTATACTGTTACTGATGGGTTGATTAGTTTGACGCCTTCGCATCCCTTCAAACCGGGTGAATTGGTCCAGGTAAGTGCCACTACCGGGACATTGAATTTAGTTGGACAAGAACCAGTTTCTCCCACAGTTTGGCAATTTCGGGTAGCAGCACTCGGAGGTAGCGGTTTTTTTAAATACAGTGAACAAGGGTTAGAAAACCCGACGAGTGAGAGTGTGTCACTGGGCGATTTGGATAATGATGGAGATATCGACGCTTTTGTAGTGAATACAAATGTGAATGGATTTTATGAAAATACAATTTGGTTAAATACAGGAGAGAATGGTGTTTTAGTTCAAAGTCCTCATCGTATGTCTGGCTCTAACTATCCAGATATGGCGGGAGATTTGGGCGATGTGGACGGAGATGGTGACTTGGATGCTTTTGTCGTCAGTGGTACTAAGTACAAACAAAAAAGTCTTGAGGGATACAAACTGGAAATTGAATAGTCGA
>CAZFCE010000036.1:0-52691 GCA_964517605.1 uncultured Caldilineaceae bacterium
CGGTTCTAAAGCGCAACTGCGCCGACACCAGTCTTGTAATCCGGTCATCAAACTTCAACCGGGCGATGGCGCTGTTGGCCGGGCTAACGTTGTAGTTCCCCAGCCCCTCGGAGTAATAGCCGGCGTAGGTCTGGGGATAGCCGTCAATCAGATTGGCCTCCTCAATCTGCGCCGTGATCAGGTCGGCAAACGAGGTGGGCCAGGCGTCAACCGTGCTGACTTGCAGCGCCACGGTTTGCACCCCGTTGTCGTCGTACCGCAGGGTTGACTCCAGCACCGTCAGGTCGCGGTCAAGGTCGATAACAATGTAATCATCCACCACCCGGCGGTATACCACCCGGATTTGCTGGCCGGGGTAAACGGCCCGGTGCAGCTTGGTTACCGCCAAATCATAGCTGACCTGGGGCTGGCAATATTTGCTGAGGTACTGGTACGCCGCCGTAAGCAAAGCGTTCCCCGCCGCTTCAATATCGGCCTCGGTGTTCGAGACCGGCCCGATGTCTTTCCAGCTCAGGTACGTTTCAATCTTGCCGTACTCGGCAAACGCGGCGCTGGCGGTCAGGTTTGGCCCCTTGTCATTGGCTTTGTCAAGCGCATACCCCGCCGGCGCGGCCACCGTGGCGTCGGCCAGGCTGGTGCGGGCGCCGGCGTTGCCGGTCCCGTAGGGGTGCAACCGCGTTACCAAATCGTAGCTGTCGCTTGTGGGCTTCAGCTCGGTAATCAGGCAGACATCGGCGTTTGTCTCCAGCGCCGGGTCGCCGCTGTTCTGGATGGCCCGCACCCCGCTGGCCGTGATGTCGCCCTGTAACCAGACCAGTTTTTTACCTTCACCCAGCCGGAAGTGCTCGCCGTTGTTGTCGGCCACCGTAATCAACGCCTTCAGTACCGACTGGCCGGAAAAGCTGGCGTACACCTCCTCCGCCGTGGCGGCATACCCGTTTGTTGTGTCCAAACTCCAGCCGGTGGGCGCTTCGGCCATAAGCAGGGCCAGGGCGTCCGGGCTGGCGTAGCCGTTGCCGGCGGCATCCCGGGTCACAATTTCCAGGTAGCCCACCGAATTGTTGTTCAACTGCCGCAGCAGGTCGCTGCCGCTGACGCTGAGCGTCAGCCCAATCGCATCAACTTCAATTTTGTCAATAACCCCGGCCCCAACGCATTTGGTTTGGCCGTTTTCCACGGTGTAGCACCACGCCTCGCGTTTGTTTTTGATGAGTTGGGCGCGGGGATCGGACAAGGGCATCTTGAACGAAAACGTGCCGGCTTTGTCCAGCCGGGCGGTGGTTTCCCAACTTTGCCCGGTCAGGATCGGCCCATCGCCGTATTTTGTCCCTGCCGCATCCTGAATATCAATCCAGATAGCCATTAAGACCAGCCTCCATAAAAGCTGATTTGCCAGCCGCTCACCGGCAACTGGCCCGACGGCGTGACGGTGATTTGTAACGAGGTCGTTCCCGGCTCCAGCCGCAGCCACTCCTCGATGGCGTGGCCACTGTTCCGGCTGAAATTGGCGTAGGCGTTTACCCCGTCTTTGGTGACGCTCTGCGCCCCGCAGTCAATTCTGAGCGCATTCGCCGCGTTCAACGCGCCGGTGTAGGTAAAGTCGCTCGCCCCGGCCACCACAAACCGCGCCGAGGTGAGCGACTTGCCGCCGGGCACGGTCAACTGGATGACCGGGTTGGTCACTCGCTCGGTGCCGGCATTGGTCAGGGTAACGGTCGTCGGGCTGGCGCTGACGGTCGGGGTCAACACCGTCTGGGTTTCGTCGTACCAGCACGGGCTTAAGACCTGAAAGGAAAAGTCATACTGCTGGCACAGAATATCGCCGGGTTTGCGCTCGCCGTCCATCTCCAGCAACCGGGCCAACACCCACTCGCGGGTACCATCGCCCCAGCGCCGCACCAGTTGGCCGCGTTTGCCCACCAAGGCGCGCCAGGTATTAACGTTGGCCCGCAACTGCGCCGGCGAATCGCCGGTGATCAATGCCTGTTTCTTGATGGTGGTAACGCCGGCGGCCAGGCGCTGGCTGCCGTCCGGGTCGAAGGGCCGCCCCTGAATATCCAGCACATTCGATTTACGGGGCAGCGCCCCAACCGGGTTGGTTGGGTTTTTGAACGGCAGCCTCACCCCATCAAACTGGTATAAAACGTAGGACATTATCTCAATCCTTTGCTGCGCAGGGCATCCAGCACGCCTTCTTTTACCGCCGCGCCGGTATCCTGATTGCCGGCCCCGCCATACACCACAATGGCCCCGGCGGCAAACGATACTGGGTTTAACGCGCCGGCGCCGGCTGCCGCGCCGGCAAATTGCCCCCCAAGGTTGAACTGCGTAGCCAGATCGGGCATACTTTGAATCGCAGCGGTAATGCCGCGCAGGCCGCGCTCAAACGGGGTGGGGCTGCCCGGCGTTAAAACATCCGGCACCACCAGATTCATAAAGGCGCTACCGAGATCACCCAACCATTTAATCAGGTCGGTCACGGCAGCGATAATCCCCAGGATGCCTTCTTTGAACATCCGCACTTGATTGACCACCCCCATAAGCAAACCGGTCAGAACAAGCACGCCATCGCCCCAAGCCGCCATCAGAACAGCTACAACATTGATAACGAGAACAATTGCGTCCAAGAACCCTTTTAACATTCCCAGCACAACATTGAAGAACACAAACTTGGTCGTTCCCCCTTCAACCCCCAGGAATAATGCGCCAAACGTGTTCCATAATTGGGTTAACGCCGGTAACAACGCCGTATTCCAGACCTCAGCCATCGTCGTCCACAGGTTATTCAACGCTGGTAACAAGGCTTGCCAGAACTCGGTTAGCACCCCTTTCAAGCCGTCCCAATATGGCTGCAAGTAACTAAAAACGGTCTGCGTTGTTTGTTGAATCCCGCCCCAATTGTTGGCCCAGGCCGTGGCCAACAACAGCACCAACCCGGCCAGCGCCGTCACCGGTGAAGCGATGGCCAAAAGCGCCGCCCCTACCACGCCTAAAATCGGCAGGACAATATTGGCATTATTGGCCAAAAATGTGAACGCCTGGCTTAATACCGGCATCACCGCCTGCCCAATTTGCAACGCCCACAGCCCAAGCTGCTGTAAACCAAGCGTAAGCTGGCTGAAAGTATTCTCTATGATGCCGATAATCTCCGGGCTTATTCCCAAGGCCGCCAACAAGCCGGTGCTGCCAAATGAGCCGGAACGCGAACCAAAAAGACCACCAGCCTGAAAGGCGGCCTGTAGGGTTGCCAACTTATCCTCAATCTTGCCGAAGTATTCGCTCACAGGTGCAAGAAAAGCAATGATACCTTTTGCCATTTCGGCTAACTGCGCCGCCGGCCCGGTGCCCAAAGCCGCCACCCGGTCGTTTGCCTGCTGCTGAAGTGTAGCCATCTCTTGATTGGCTGAGTCGGTTAGTTGTTGGCGTTGTTTTTCGTAGGCCGCATTTTCGGCATCCAGCCGGGCCTGTAGATCGGCCAACTGCCGCTGATTGCTCTCTTTTACTTTGGCTTCTTCTGCCGCTTTTTCCGCCCCAATCTTCGCCAATTGTTTGGCGCGTTCTTCCTCTTCTTTCCCCAGCCGGTACTGTAGATCACTGACGGCCTGATCGTATTGCTGTTTAAGCCGGGCCTCGGCCTGAGCCGCCCGCTGGTTTTCCTTGTTTACCTGCGACTGGTATTCTTGCTCTTCCCTGGCTAACTTATCTTTAAGTTTCTGAACTTCCCGGTCGTATTTGGCCTGTAGTTTATCCTCTGCTTTTTTTGCTTCAGCCTGGTTTTTGTCATACTGCTTTTTGTACGCCGCATCTTCGGCGTCAAGCTTTGCTTGGATAGCGGCTTTTTCTTCGTCAGTGGTAGCCTTGGCCAGGTCGGCTATCAACTTGGCCCGTTCCTCTTCATGCTTCTCAGTCAGAGAAGTTTGTTTTTCTTCAAGGCCATCTCTTATGCCTTGCTTGCTTTCTTCAAGCGCCAGGGTTTTGTCCTGAATCTGTTCGTTGATAGCTCGCCTTTTTTCGGCAAAAGCTTTTTCCAAATCAACTAACTTTTCCTGGCGCTGTTGCTCGTTTTGGGCTAATTGCTCGCCCAGCCGGTCCTTGGCCTCGGCCAGAGACCGTTCAATATCCTGCCGGGCTTGGTTAAATCTGTCTTCAACCGCCAGGGTTTTTTCGGCGTATTTTTGGGCTATTTCGGCTAACTGCTCTCCGGTTTTTTGGGCCAAAACCTGAATCTGATTGTTGATTTTGTTCAGGGTTACTTCATGGTGAGCAGCCAATTCCTCTAACGAACTTTTTAATTTGTCCTTAACGCCGTCAATCGCCACCCCGACTTCATTCATAATTGCGCCGGCAGACAGCCCTAAAAACTCATCCCGCAGTTGCACCAGAAAGCCGCTAACCTGCTGCAACCCGCTGGCCAGGCTTTCTACAAAACTGTTAACTCCATCAGTTAATGAAACTGACAACAGGCTTTCTACTAACCTCAGCCCGTTTTCCAGCACACTGGCAAATCCACTCACCGCCCTTGAAGCAGCGTCAGAACTGAGTATTTCCAGTAATCCTTCCAGGCCGGCCTTAACCCGGTCAAAAATCGGCTGGCCCATTTCCCTGATAGCGTTACTGACCCAATCCGATAGGGTGGATGACATCCCGTCAAAGGTTTTGGATTGGATATCCATCATTCCGCCAAATCGCTCCTGAGTAATACTCAGCAACGTATCCAGGGCATCTTTGGCGGGAGTAATCATCTCGCCGGATTTGCTGAATTCCACCCCCATCCCGGCCAGTTCTTCTTTTGTCACCAGGCCCAGCTCTTGCATCCGCTGAATGGCCTCACCGGTTGCCCCGGCGTTAAATCTGCCCAGTATTCCGGCCATTTCATCGTATTTAACGCCTACCCCGGCGGCCATATCGCCCACCAGGGTTTGGATGTCTACCCCCATACTTTTAAAATGTTCGGTTGCCGCCGGAGCCGTCAGGCCAAACGTCTCCATAATTTTGGCGGCTTGAACCACTTCCGGCAGTTCAAATGGCGTCCTGTTGGCAAATTCGGCCAATTCTCCCATGCGCTGCCTGGCTAGTTCGGTACTGCCCAGCAATACCCCAAATTGTTGGTTGTAGGTCTCAAAAGCGGCATTGCCGCCGAGTACCCCTTCGGTCAGGTTCCCAAACGAACTTACCAGTCCGTTAATCCCGGCGTTGATTGCGCCGCCAATGGCGAAGCTCAGCCCGGTTTGCAGCATCCCGCCCAGGCTACTCACCCAGGATTTGGTTTGGGCTTCAGCCGATTTTAAGCCGCTCTTGAGTTGGCTGTCATCAGATGCGATTTTTACAAAAACGTCGCCTAAAGTTAATGACACAATTCCACCTAAATCTTCTCAATGAGTTCCCCGGCGCTGCCTATCACTTGCTCTGCCGCCCGGTAAAGCGGCGCGTGATCTATCTCCAGGTAAATCGCATACTCCGCGCCGATAACCACCACCGCCGCCGCATCGGAGGGCATATCCATTTTGCCGGCAATCCGGCGTTCAACCATTTGCCCCTCCCGATTCTTGTAGCTCCCGCTGTCATCCGTTTGCCCGTAGCTGTCCCCCCTCGGCGTAACCACGTACACGCTGTTCAGGTAAAAGCCGGTGTCTATCAGGCCGGTATGCCCGGCGCTGGGAGTCTGGTTGATGTTTACCTTTGTTTGGGCTTCAATTGCATACGCTATCGCTTCAATGAGGTCTTCCGTCGCGTCTTTAATCGCCCCCAGCACTTTGCCATCGTGCCAACGTATCTCACCCTTTGCCATTGTTGCTCCCAAATTTCCGGTTACGCTTGACAAAAATCATTCCAATCTGTACAGTATCCCTGTACAGAAAGGGGATTGCAATGACCATTCAAACCACTTATACCCAGGCCCGGGCCAACCTGGCCAAACTGTTCGAGCAGGTTACCGCTGACCGCGAGGTTGTTATCATCCACCGCCGCCAGGGCGAGGATGTGGCCCTGGTCGCCGCCGATGAACTCTCCGGCCTGCTGGAAACGGCCCACCTGCTGCGCTCCCCGGCCAACGCCCGGCGGCTGCTCACCGCCCTGGCCCGCGTCCCGGAACAAACCCTCCCCGCTCAAACCATTGCCGAGTTGCGCCGGGAGGTTGGCCTTGACCCCGCCGAGTGAGTCGCCGGTCGCCGTTTTCCACCCGGAATTCAGGGAGGATTTGCGCTACTGGGTTGAGACTGACCGCAAAACCGCGCTCCGTATCCTTGATTTGATCGAAGCCATTCTCCGCAACCCGGTGAGCGGCATCGGCAAGCCGGAACCGCTCAAATACCTGGGCGCAGGGGTGTGGTCGCGCCGCATCACCCAGGAACACCGGCTGGTGTATGTGGTCAGCGCCACCCGGATTGATTTTCTGCAAGCCCGTTACCATTACTAAAAGGGGGCTGATCACTCCGCCCCCAATAACCCCAACATTTCCGCCGTGCTGATTTCTCGCGGCTCCTGGCCACCCCACCACATCCGGCCCACCTCAGCCGCCAGCAGCCTGGCCTCAAACCGTTTGCGGCGCACATACGCCGCCAGCAGCGCCAGCCGGTCAACCTCATCCAATTCTGCCGCCGGCCATTCGGCCAGGGCCAGTTCGTCCAGGTCAAACGGGCCGCTTAACCATTCCCGCGCAAGGCCGCCAGCAGTTGGCCAAAAGGGTAGGCCAGGCGCAGCACCTCGGTAAATGCAGCCATCACCTCGGCGTCCGTGGCCGTGGCCTCAATCGCTTCGATGTCCGCCTTCAGGCCGGGCGCGTAGGCCAGCAGCAGTTCAAAAATCAAATCCGGGGCCAGCACCAGCCGGTTGCTCAGGGTTTCCAGCAGCGCCGCAATATCAGCGCCGTTGGTTATTTGAATCGCCCCGGCTCCCTTCAGCGCCGCCGTCACTTCGGCCAGCGGCCCGTTAAGCTGCTGCCGCCAGGCCCGGCTCTCCCGCAGCGCCAGCGGCTTGATCTCATAGTCCACGCCGCCCAACGAAATTTTTACCGGTTGCTGCATATTCTGATCCTTTCCTGCCCCCCGGTTACAGCGCCGGCGCGGTTACCCGCTGCCAGCGGATTACCCGGCCATTGTTAGCGGAATCGCCAAACCCTTTGATCTGGATTGGCAGCGTCACATACCCGTCACCCTTCCGGCTGTATTCGATTTCGCCGTTTTTCTTGAACGAAGCTATCGGCACCAGGCAACGCTGCGGCAGCGCGTTACTGGCGGTATCGTACCGAATCCCCTCCAGCCCCACCGCATATTGCGTTACCCGCGCCACCCCGCCAATATCAAGCTGTTCGTACCCGGCCGCGCCCGACCCGGCGGCCACCGTTGTGACCGTGCCGCCGGTCAGCAGTTGCAGGTAATCCGCAATCACCTCGGCCAGCACCGTTTCCAGCGTGACCGTTTCCTTGGTGCGCCAATCCTCCAGCGCCGCCAACTGCTCCTCAACCTCCACGTCCATCCGCTCGTCTTCGTAGGTCAACTTCAACGCTTCGGCGGTAAAGCCCACCCGCGCCCACGGCGAGGGCCAGGCGGCCCCGGCTCCCAACGTGGTGATTGGCGGCAGCGCCGTGCCCAACGGCGCGTACCACAACACTGCGCCGCTCTTCATAATATTTGCCCGTACCGGAACTCCCATCACTACCTCCACTCAATTGATGATTTGAAACTTAAAGAACGCCAACACATACGGCCAGCCGGTGTCCGGCTCATACAGCGTTTGCCCCTGGGTTTCCAGCTCGGCAGCCAGGATCAGCCCCGTCCCGGCGCGGCTTAACCCGTCAAACAGCGCCCGGTACACCTGGTTGGCCGCCAACTCGGACGGCCCGTAACACTTGAACTGAACCGATGGCCGCAGCACCACCGCCTCGTAATCCAGCCCCCCGCCCCGGCGCTTGAAACAGATGGCCGGGCCGGCGCTCAGGGCGTACCCTTCCGGCGGCGTGTCCCGTTCGGCCCAAAGCCGCTGGCCGGTCAGAGCGGTCAACAACGGCTGAATTATCAAAAATGCCCGGATGACTTCGGAAGTGTCAATCATTTACAGGCCACCCAATAACTATTGTTTGCCCTAAATTGTCTTGAGCAGGCCGGCCAGTTCCGCCGCCGTCTCTTCCGCCGCTTTGTACAAAAACGACTGCCGCGCTTCCTGGTAGCTGCTGTACTCCATCCCGGCAGCTACCGCGGCGGCATCATTGCTGCCCAACTCCACCGCCGGAGCCATTCGCCCTTTGGGATTACAGGCTGCGGCGGCGGCCTTGGCCGCGCCGTAATTGCCGCCGTCGGGCAAGACCACGTAAATCCCATTCAGCATGGCCCCGGTATCCACCTGGTCATTCGCCACTATGTTGGCCCTGGCCCGCTCCTCAATGCGATGGGCTACGACGGCAATGGTTTCCCGCGTGGCCGCCCGAAGCTCAACCAATACGTTGCCGGTATAGAAATTAACCTTCCCGTTCAGGCTCATTTCCGGTTGTTTCCAGCGTCTCCGCTACCGCGGCCAGCGCGTCGGCCATCGCCTCGTTTTGCTGCCGCAGCCGCGCCGCCGGATCGCCGCTCTGCACCATCAGCGCCTCCAGGTACACCGGGTTCAGCCCCAGCATCCTGGTTAGTTTTTCCACCGCCACCACCGCTTTTGGTAATGCGTCCATCAGTCACCCGCCACCGAAAAAATACCCACCGAAACCCCGGTCACCGCCGAGTAATCCAGGTATACCGACCCCGGATCGGCGGCCACCTGGTTGTACTGCGCCGCCGGAAACGGCCCGATCATCTTTTCCCCGGTGGTGGCCCCCACCGTTACCGCGCGCCCGCTCACCGCCTGGCCGTCCACCGTCAGCGGGATTTGCGCGGTGACGGTAATGGCCGCCCCGGTGTTTTTGATATGAACAAAACTGCGCCCGTCGTTTGAAAACGAGTTACCGCTTGAATTAGCCGCCGTGTATTGGGGCGTTACGCCCGCCCGGCTCAACGGTTGCACCGACAATGCTGTTCGCGCCATAACTAACTGCTCCTTTGTAGTTCCTGCTCCAAATCTTCAATTTCCAACCGGATGTGCGCCGGCGTTTCCAGCCCCATCAGGGCGGCCTGCTCTTTCAGGCGATTGAGCCGCCGCTGTTTTTTAAGGATAACTTCCGGCGGCGTTGTCGCTGCCGGTTGGCGGTTGCAGGCCAGTTCGATCACCCGCGCCGCCAGCAATTCAAAGTCAAACGGTTTGATAAACACGTCATCCGCGCCGGCTTGCCGCAGGCATTCGCCCAGGCCGGGTTCAGCGTACCCGGTAATGGCGATAATCGGGGTGGCGGGGTCAAACTTCCGAATCCGCCGGATGACCTCCACCCCGTTGATGCCCGGCAACCGCACGTCAATCAGCATCACCTCAAACGGCTGCTCCCGCGCCGCCCGCACCGCCTGCCGCCCATCCAGGGCGTAGACAAAACTAAACCCGTTGTACTCTTTCAAAATGGTGGCAATAGTTGCCGCAATCTGGTCGTCGGCGATTAAAATTTTGATGTCCATCGCTAAACTTTGGTTACGGCGGCCAGATCCGCGCTCAACCGGGCCGCCTCGCGGGCCATATCCCGCAGGCTGGTTTCCAGTTCGTGAATTTTAGCCTGGGATTGCAGTTGAATTTCACTCAGCTTTACCTGCAAGGCAAAGTTTTCCTCATCCAGCCGGTTGATGCGTTCGTTCTGCCGCTCAAGCTGGGCCTTCAACGCCGCCACCGTTCGCCCGGAATTGCGGCTGGTGGTATGGCTGCCGCCCACCCAGGCAATTAAAAACAACACCCCGATTACCAACCCAAACATCAATTCGGTCATAAATCAACTCACCAGTTTTAACTGCGCTTCAACTCCCACCCAGGTTAAACGCGGCGGCCCCACCACTTCATAGACCTCCGGCTCCGCCAACGCCTCGCCGTGCAGGTGCGTCAGCCTGATCCGGTCGGCGGCGGCCAGCACCGTGTTAACCGGCAGATGCAGCCGGGCCTGCGCTGCCGGTACGTGGGATTGCGCCAGCGTTTCCTGCCGGCTCTCCGCCCGGAACAGACACGGCAGCGGGTCGCCCTCGATATACGCCGCCGCCGGCACGCCGTAGGCATTGGCGGGTTGTGGCGCGTGAGCCAATCTGACGCAGGTATCCTGTAACGCCGTCTGGTGGATCAGCCGCAGCCGGTTAATTGTGGCGTCAGAAATCAACATCTTGCCTCAGAACACAAACGCGGTCGGCACGTAGCCGGATTGCAGCTTGTTGCCGCCGCCGGGGGTGCCGAGGTAACTTTGATAGTTGTCCCAATGCTGCCGGGCCTGCTGCAAAAAAAACTCAATCCGCCCCTTTGAAACCGAACGCGAAACATCATCAACCGTTACTGTGTCCGGCTCGCTGGCCAGCCGCTCGGCAATGTGGCTGTAGGCCCGGTAATACACCCAGTCGGTTATGGCCGCCGCCTGAAACCCGGCCGCAACGCCGCTGAGTTTGCCGGCGGCCTGGGCCAGCCACACCGTAACGTTGGCCTCCAGATCGCCATCGGGGAAAAATGCCGGTTGCAACTGCCCGGCCGGGGCCAGAAAATCGGTAACGCTCAGGCTCATTGCGGCGGCTCGTCTGGCCTGGCTTCTATTTTGGCCCGTTCCTTGCCAAAATCGGCCAACCCCTGGCCAATGATGTAGGCTGCCAGCAGGCCCACCGCTTCGCTCACCGGCAACGCGCTGCTGCCGGGCACTACCTGCTCCAATAGCACCAGCGCCAGCCCCACCAGCGCCGCCTGAAACTTTTTGGATTTTAGAATCTCCATCACTCCACCTCGCCTATTGCCTGCATAATCTGGCCGGCCAGTTTGGGGCCGATGCCCTTGATGGCCACCAGGGTGTCAAAATCCAGCTTGCGCGCCGCCGCTACCGTGCCGTAGCCGGCTTTGGCCAGGTACACCCGGCCCGGAAACTCTGCCGGTAACAGGTCGGCGTGCAAATTTTGCACAACTTCCGGCAGCCCCAACGATGGCAGCAGCCCGGCGGGAACATCCACCCGCCCCGGCCCGTAATATCTGCGCTCGCCGGTGGCCGGGTCCAGGTAGCCGTAAGAGCCGGCCAGGTCAACCAGCGGCATCTGCCCCTGCCTTTACTGCCGATCTTAGGCTGAACAGCCGCGCCAGCTTGCCCGGGTCAACCAGCACCGGCTTCCCGACCGCTTTTTCCTTAAAATGCACCGCCCAGGTGTCCCAATCCACAAACACCGTCTCCAAACCCTGCGCCCCAAACAGCAAACTCACATCGCGGGTAAAGGTCACGTCTTCGGTGCTGGCCTTGTGGGTTTCGTATTCGTCCGTCCACTCGTAGTAGAACCAGGGATGGGGCAGCCGGAGGGTTTGCCCACCCACCGGGTAGCCGCTGAAAATCCGCAGATCGATGGCAATCAGGCCGGTGGGCAGCGCCGCCACTGCTTCAATGCCGGACCGCTCCGCCGCTTCTTCCCGGCTGAACTGCGCCAGTTGATAATCCGGGTTGGGGTGATCCGATTCCAGGTTCTGCCAGCGGAAGATGTACACATTCTCGTGCGGCGGCGGGCCGCAGTAGGGCGCGGCAATCACCGTCGGGGCCTCGTGCCAGCGCCGGGCGATGAAATCAAAGGCCCGGGGCCAGAATGCCGCCGCCGGGTTAATCAAATCCGGCCCCATATCGCTGTCCACCATCAGCAGAATATCCACGCCCTGGGCCAGCGCATCCTGCACGCAGCGATTCCGGCTCATCGTCACCGGCGTATCATTCAGCCGCCAATGCACCAACTGCCCAATCCGTGGGTCGCTCATACACTGCACCACGGTGTTGATGACAAAATCCACTTCGCCCGGATGCTCGGCGTTGCCGCCCGGAAACCTGGCCAGCATTACGGTAAATTTTTGGTCCATCCCATCTCCCTGAGATAATAAGACCAGGACAGACGGCGACATTTGCCGTCTGCCCTGGTGGGTTAGCTGCTCATCCCGGTGGTGGCCACCACAATCCGCTCCGGCGCTTCGATCACCGGCAGGCCGTTGCTCACGCCGCGCCCTTCCAACGCCCACGGCTCCTGCTCCGGCGTGTACACATCCGCCCAGCGACCGGGCTTCCCGCCGCCCTCGACCGTTGGCCCCAAATGGGTGTAGCCCAACCCGTATTCCACCTTCTGGGTTGAGCCTTCGCCCACAATGTAGCGCGGGCGGGTATCGCTGCCGATGAACAGCACTTTGCCCCGGGGCATAAACGGCACGGTGACGGTTTGGCCGGGGTTGGCCAAATCCATAATCTCGCCTTCCAGCCCATAGGGGATGAGCGACAGCCGGTACAGGTCGTTCTGGTCCAGGTTGGGGTTGGTGTCGCTGCCGCCGGCGCGCCGGACAATGGTGATTACCCCGTTGTTGTCGGTGACTTGCCCGATGGCGTTGACGCTGTTGTACAGGATGTCGTCAATGGTGTCGGGGTGGGCTACCACCGCCCGGATTTCCCGCTTCAGGGCTTTGCGGGCCAGCTTCACATCTTCCCACCACTTGGAGGTGGTGCCGCTGTAGATGTCGTTCCCGGTTCTGGCGGTGAGCAGGTTGGCCGCCGGGATACCGTAGCTCACCACCAGCGCCTTTTTGTTAAAAGTCCAGTTGATGGCCCCGGCCACCAGCGCCTGCCCGCGCAGCCATTCAAACGTGTCCAGGTGGGCCTGCACAATCAGCTTGTCCACAAAGTTCAGCGCCTCGTTTTGCAGCGTGGCCAGCGTGGGCTGCTGGTTGAGCAGCATGTGCATCATCATATTTTGCAGTTGCCGCAGCGCCGCTTCCGGCAGCCGCACCCGGTTGGCAATCTTGGCCGTTTCTTCGGTAAAGGTGCTCACCTCAACCAGCCCGCCTTCGGCATACGGCGAGTCCATCGCCGCCAGCCCGGCCATAGTGGTGCGCACGGTCATACTGCCGCTTTTGGCCTGGTAATCGTAGCTGTTGCGCTCCGGCAGCAGCGTGGCAAACAGGTAATTGGCCGGGGGCCGGGCCGCGTTGGCCACCTGAAACGCCGCCCCCTGGGGCAGCGCCGCTAACGCCTGAGAAAAGTTAAAGTTCATCTTGGGCCTCCTAGCTCCGGGTGTCCGCGTATTGCTCAAACGCAAAGCCGGTTGATTTGGGGGTGGTGGCGTTGCTCAGTTCGGTCTTGTAAGCATCCGGCAGCGCCCCGGTGGTGCCGCCGGTGGCATCCGGCAGCAGGTTTTCGTACAGCGCCCCGCCGATGATCAGCCCGTAGCCGGTTTTGGCCGCGCTCACATCGCCCTCGATGGCGTTGGCTTCCAGAAAGCCCGCGCACGCCTCCGAGCCGGGCCGGTCGCTGCGGGGGGCAATCTTGCCGTTGGCCAGTTCCACCATCGCCTTGCCGGCGGGCAGGGTTTTGGCGGCGGTGCCGGCCACTATGGCCGTGTTGCCGCTGGCTAAATTCTGCGGAATGGCCTGCACGCTCAACTGGGTGGCCCCGGTAGTGGCCGCCGCCGTGAGCAGGGCATATTTGGCCGTGCTGCCAAAATACAGCGCCGCCCCGGTGGGGATGTTTACCGGCAGCGCCAGCACCGGAATCTGCGTGGCCCCGGTGGTGGCTCCGGCGGTGGCCACCGTCACCGAGGCCGTGCCCTGCCGGAACGTGTCCGGCACCACGCTCCAATCTACCTGCCGCCCGGAATTGTGGTTGACGCTGCGCGGATCAACCACAAACGGCGGGCGGGTCACAAACATTCGTTGTCGTCCCATAAGATTTTCTCCTTACCGTAGACCTTGCCGGCCTACTTCTTTACCAATGGATTCGTTTGGCTGTCACGGGCTTCCTGCGCCTTTTTGATGAAGTCACTGACCACATCTCCCCTGAGAGACTGGCCGCCCGTACCCTGCGGAATAAACCGGGTGCCCGGCGGGCCGGCTTCCAGCCGCAGCGCCGGCAGAAAATCGGCAAAATTCCGGCTCACGTATTCATCCAGGTTAAGCGCCTGGCCATCACTGCCGGTCACAAACGCCGCCGGCTTTTTCTGCCCATCCTTTTCCACTTCGCGCATTTCAACCTGCGCCTCTTTTACCAGCGCCTTCAGCACGCTCGCCTTGTAGCCGTGCGCCGTGGCTGCCGTTTCCAGCAGGCTCTCCCGCTTCAGCGCGGCCAGTTCGGTTTGGGCCGTTTGCAGTTCGCCCTGAAACCTCTTCAGGTCGTCCGGCGCGCCGAGCGCCTGGTACGCCGCCAGCAGTTTGGCCTCAGCCGCGCCCAGGATGACCGCGCCCTCTGCCGGCACTTTCCCCTCAAGCTGCTTTACCTGTTCCTTTAACCCGCGATTTTTGTCGCGCAGTTGGTAGTTGTCATTGAACAGGTGGTTGATTACCGCCGTCAGGTCATTGTTGTGGCGCTGGATGAGCGCCTGCACCCCGGCCTCCGGGCCGGGCGGCGGGGTAGCCGGTGGGGTTGGGGTATTGTTGTCATCACTCATCGTTTGCTCCTTGAGCTAAAATAAAAAGCCACGCTGTCAAATTGACAGCGTGGCTGATCCAGGCAGGCTACAAAAATTATTAGCCGTGGGGGCCAACGCCCGCAGGGCTGCTCGATGCGTTTGTACTCACTTACCGCAAAATGCGTTTGCTCTCCGGGGCTTTGTGGCCCGTTACCAGTTTGAACAGCGCCGCGCAAAAGGCGATGGCCGCCCGCACCAGTTCTTCATACGCCTGAAGCTGATGTTCCATACCTATATTTTAGCAAATTTGTTCTGCAAGTGCAATAGTTTGATGATGTTGAGATAGAGATAGGTTGCGTTGACAGTGCCACCTAGACACAACCTATGTTATTTCTAATGATAATGGCAGAGTACCAAGTTCATTGATGCTACAAATAGCAGATCGTATTATTTTAACGCTGTCTGCCACTTGGTTGGCCCCAATAGATTGTAGCAGCACAACAAACGTATCGCACTCGTAAGCCAAAATACCAACTGAATCGGATTTTGGTATGTCATCTTTAATAAAGTCCGAAAATTCTTCTTGACTTAACCAACCATTTCGGGCAAAACAAGGATCTACCCAGACAACATGTACTACTTTTAACATAGGAGGTTTTACGGCAAAAATAAGTGTTTCTTTTTTTCTGTTATTTTCCTACCCGGCAATCTGCCGCAACTCACTCACCGGGCGCACCTGCGCCGATGGCCCCCAGGTTTCGTTCTCTACAATTTTCACCAGCCGGCGGAACGGCACCGCCCCCCGCCGCCACAACTCATACCGCTCCGGCCCCATCCAGTCCCGCTGCACTGCCGGCTCAAGCGTTTTGAAATAGGCTTCACCCTGCGTTAACGGAATTTCGGCCAGCCCCCGAAGCAGCGGCAGCATCGCGCACCTGTCCTGCGGGTGTAGCGCCATCAACTCGCCGGTGTCGTAAATCGTTCCATCCAGGGCGATGCAGGCCAAACAGGTGCGGCCCGGCTGTTTGGCGGCCAGGCGGCGATACCCGTACACCACCCGGCTGTGTTGATATTGCTGCCGGGTGGCTTCCCGGTAGGCCCGCAAATGCTGATCCCGGCTGACCAATAAAATGTGGTTTAGCCCCTGGGCCAGCCCCTCCCGCATAATGCGCCGCGTTACCTCGCGGGGGTTAATCCCCAGCGCCACTCCCTCAATTAGCTTTTGGGTGATGCCGCTGGCCGAGAGCGGATATGCGGCCTCAAGCAGCCGGTTAAGCGGCTGGCCGGCCCGCGCCAGCGCCGCAATATTCTCCGTGGCCTCAATCCCCAGGCGGGTAAAGCTCAGGGCCACCGCCGGGTTTTGCCCAAAATATTCCAACGACGCCCCCATCAGCTCAACCGCGTGAGCCAACCCCTGCCCGGCGGCTGTTTGCTGGCCCCGGTCAATCTGCTCTGCCGCCCAACGCCCGTACCGGCTGATCTGGGCCTGCGTTTGCGCCAGCAACCGGTGATACCGTTCCAGCCGGAACAACCGGGCCTCGCTGACCGGCTCGCCGGCCTGCCGCTGCGCCGCCAATTGTTCCGCCAGCCCGGCAATCTCCGCCTCCAGCGCGGCTTCCACCGGCAGCCACCGCCGCGCCATCTCCCTTGCCGCCGCCTGCTCTCCCGCAATCAATTGCTGCCTAAACTCCCCGGCCAGCGTTACCACTTTCGGTTCAGCCATTGGTTAGCTTCCATTATAAAACAGGCCACCCAAGCGATCTTGTTGGCCCTGATTTTTGACACCATTTTTATCTACGCTGCCGGGTGCGGCTGTTCCAGCCCGGCGCTGGCCGCCCCGCTGTCCACCTGCCGGCTGGCAGTCAACACCGCCGAGGCCAGCGTTGTTTGCTGTTGCTCCGCCTCGGCCTGCTGCTCACCGGCCACCCGCGCCGCCTCGGCGTCCGTATCCTCCACCCCCAGCAGCCCGCGCCCGGTTTCTTTGCTGTACAGGTTTTTGTCCACCAACTCCCCAATTAACCGCTGCTCGTCCGCCGTGAGCGGCCCCACCTCCAGGTGACAATTGGCCTGCACCCGCAGCCCGGCATATCGCCCCGGCTGCCCGCTGAACACCGCCGCCAGCGCCAGCGCCGTTTCCAGCAGCCAGCGCAGCGCCGCCTCTACTTGTGGCTTGGTCAAGAGCAGGCTTTGCTTAAAATCGGCCAGCGCCTGCTTGCGGCTTTCGCCGCTTAACCCGGCATCGCCGCTTAAAACGGCGTGTAACTGCTGCGCCTCGCTCAGCATTGCGCTGTAAATGGCCGTCTCGGTGGCGTTGAACACTTCCACCGGGGCCGGTTCCCGGTACACCACGCTGGGGGTGGCCAATTGCTGGCTGCCATCCGCCATTGGCGTAACCAGCCCGGAAAAAAAGTTCCGCGCCCCCGGCCCCAGGTAAACCCGATCCGGGATAAAGCGCAGTTGGCCCGTGGTAGGGTCCGGCTTTTCTTCACCCGGTAATTGGGTGTTAAAGTAGGTGGCTTCTAAAAACCCGGCGGTCACAATATTGCGCTGCCGCATGGTCAGCGCCAGGTTGAGGCTTTTTTGCAACTGCCGCAATTGCTCGCCAATCAACAACGCCCGGTGCATTTCGTACATTGTCAACTGGCCACTCAACGGCAAGCGAACCGGGGCAAACGGCGGCGGCTCATCACCGGCTACCGCCAGCCGGATTACGGTTTCTGTGGTATCGGTATAGCACAGTTCGGCCCGCTGTTCCGGCCCGGCCCGGTACAGGTAAACGCCCAACGGTCGCAGGGTGGTTCCATCTACGTAAATGGTGGCCTGCGCCAAATCGGGCTGGTGCACAAAAAGCCGTTGTAACGAGGCTGCCGGCGTGCCGCGCGGCACCTGCCCCCGCTCATTCAAATCGCCGGGCGGGATAAACAACCGCAGCGGCGACCGCCCTCCTAACAACAACGTTGCCACCGCTTGCTGGATAACCTTGTGCACGCCCACCAGCTTCCCATCCGCCACCCCCTGCGCGCCGTCCCACCAGCTCACCAGCAGCGCCTCCGCCTCGCCGATCAACCGCTGCTCCTCCGCGCCGGGCTGCTCGCCCGGCCCCAAAGGCCGCCGCAGCGTTAGCGACCAGGCCGGTTCCCGGCCTACCACCCCGGCCACGTGGCGGGCCACAAGCTCGGCTATCACGTTTCGGGAAACCATTTCCCGCTTGATCTCCGCCACAATTTCCGTATAGAGTTTGTGGGTTGAGGACAGGATTGGCCCCACCCAGGCCCGGCCATCCTGCCAATGGTCGCCCCGGTAAAAGGCCAGGTTTGCCTTTAGGCTCTCATCCGGCGGCGGCAGTAATTCGGCGGCTTCCTTCAACGTTAACGCGGCAAAATCCATCGCACCCCTCCTGTAAGAACGGTTTTACATAAACCCAGTATATCAGAAAATATGTTCTGTAACAACGGGATTATGACAAATAAAAAGAGGAGACGAAATCCGTCCCCTCTTTTACCAATCAGATTAGTGGCTGCCAGCAATTAGTTAATTTTACTATCATATTTCTTTAAACCGGGGAAGGCATTGTTATCAAATCCATCATCCAGCGCCGCGTCGAGGCCACTACCTGGGTCTTCGGTAAAGTGAGCGCGAATATTCAGCGTGATGGTTAACTCTGCCGGGTTCTGGCTTTTGATAGGTTGCAAGATTTTCTTAAAGAACGGCGCCATTACATCAATCGACCCCAAATTACCAGTAATTTCAATGGTTCGTCCATTTTTGATGGGCTTTTCTTCCTCTTTCTTCTTAACCAACACCCCTTCCAATAATTGGGGGTCATCTTCCGGTAAACCGATTGTGGTCTTGCCATCCAGTCGAAAGGTGAACTTCTGCTCGTTGATTACGGCCACGACGGCCTTTTTGAAAGAGGCTTCGTCAATATTATTGTGGTGATTGGTGGCAACAATTTTTTGTACCGCTTTAAGCGTGATCGGATGCTCTCCACCGCCAAGCTCTTCGACAGCAGTTAAAATATCGCCAGATGTGACCTGCACCGGCTGTTCGGCGATTTGGCGGTACACGGACGGGCGCATAATCAACCAACGCTCGCCGGTGAGCGGCACGTTGGCAGGCAGCGTCTCTTTGAAGTGCAGTTGCACGTAACTGTCGCGTTGATCGCGCGGACTTTGCGCCTCAACCAGTAGGCCAATGGCCAGCAAACCTTCGTATTCCCCTTTGTTGAGAGTATCCAAAAAGACTTGCTCCCGGGACAGAATGGGCAAACTGACCTGCGAGGTGAATCGCTCCCACAATTGGGCGGTGGTGACCCACTTTTCCGACTCCGGCCATGCTTTGCTGCTATATCGTTCCAGAAAGGTTGCCGGCGTTAATTCCTTGAGGATTGCCTGCGTGCCACTGCTTTGAGCCAGGCCTTCCCAGACCATTGCCGCCACCTGTTTGCCGGGGCCATAATGGCCCAACGAAACCGGGTTCAGGGTTAATTTGTTGGAGACTTTATCCTCAGCCGGGATGAGCGCCGAACTGTATGCTTGAGTCACCGCCTTTAACGTCGCTGATTCGGTATCGCTCATTTGCTCTTTGACCACCTCCTGCTGTACAGCGCCAATGCGATCCCAGTCGGCGGCGTTTAGTTGAATTTTGCGCCAGCCCAGATAATCGGCGGCGTGTTCTCTGGCAGCTAATACCTGCTCCCGGCTGGGGGCGCAAAAGACCAACGTGTTTCGATGCTGACGCAGCATTGAGAGGTGCCGCTCCAAGATAGCCATCGCTGTTTGCCGGGACTCTTCGGACAATTCATTGCCGTCCATGGGGTGGTTAAAGCCCAGTACCACCAGCTTCAGAGAGGTGTCATCCCGCTCAACGCTGTCCGAGGGCAAAAAGTAAACCTGGTTGAAGCTGTGTTGGGGGCTGCTGCGGCCCAGCGCTTTTTCGGGGATGATTTTGTTGATGTAGGCATCTACCTCATCGGTGTTGGCCAGATTGACCCGGTAGGTGTGGTGCAGGCTGGTAACGTTGGGTTCTTTGCGGAATCTGTACCGGGCGTCGTCAAAGTAGAAGTAGAATAACCGCCGGCTGAATTTGTCCAGCAGGTCATCCCAGGTAACTTCATCCACCTGCTGCCGGGCGCAGGCCAGCCGTATCTCGTGGCGCGTAGCCTCTGGGTTTTCCCCGGCCCCAACGCTGTACAGCAGGATGGTGGTAGCCAGCGCCCGGGCCAACCCCAGACCGTCAGACCGTTCTGCATCAATCAGTTCCGCTTTAGCCGGCTGTTGCTTTTCGCCGGAGGCGGGCGCGGCAATGTCGGAGCCGATGACCGACTCCCACTGCATATCGCCGACAATGTCTCTGACCATCGCTCGCAGACTACTGTCGCTGACCGAGATATGCCCCATTTGGATCAGGTCTGGCGCGACGTGTTGGCGCTGGTGCCACAAATCTTGCAGGGCCAGGGCCAGAAAGCGCAGCGTGCCGCGTGTCAACTGAAAGCCGGGCTTGGCCCCCCAACGCTCGTATAACACGGTGATCAGTTCCGGGTGAAAGGGATAACTGCGGCGCAGCATGTCGCGGTAAGCGGCATCGACATATTGGGCCGGTAAATTGCCCATATTGGTATACAACTGATGGTAATGGTTGGCCACCTGCACAGCCACATTTTCATTCACGCTGTTAAACAAGCGGCGGCGGACAACTTCGTGAATTTCGGCCCCTTCGATGGGCGTGCACGGCCGAGCCAACCGGTTGATGTGATGCTCCATCCGCTCCAGCCAATCCTGGGCGCGGCTACTGAGTTGATCCAGCTTGCTGGCCGTCAGCGAGACCACCAGCATATTTTGGGGGAGCGCGTCCACCACGGCGGTCAGTTCACGTAAAAAAGCCACGGTTTGTTTGGCCAGGTCGCCTTCAGGCCCTTCGATGGTCGTGACCTTATCCACGTAATGCAGCGTTTCATCCAGCAAAATCACAGACGGCCCGGCAAGTTTTAACACCGTTTCCAGCACATCTTCACCGGGGGAGACCAGTTGGGCATCCGACTCGGCCACCAGTTGGAACGCCTCCGGCATGAGCCGGTAGGCCATTTCGCCCCATAAGGTGCGGATATGAAAACCATCGTCCGTTTTGCGGCCGGTGGGGCTGAGGCGGGTGCATGGCAACACCGCCACCCGGCAGGCCGGTGGCGATTCCAGCCCGACCTCGTTGACCAGCGCCTTGATTTGCGGTACCTGCATCGAATCCGCCGGATGCTCGAAAAGGTGGTAAATGGCCAGTTCGGTGTGAGTTTTGCCGCCGCCAAAGCTGGTCTTAAGGTTAATGATGGCGTTGGCCGACCGTTCACCTTTGACAGTCCGCAAAATATCTAGCAAAAGTTGGCGCAAGCCGGCAGTGAGAAAGGTCTTCTCAAAAAAAACGTTAGCCAGGCGATATTCATCCGGGCCAAGGTTGCGGATGGCCTCGCCCAACTTGGCTTCAAAAAGCGCCTCATTGACCTTACCGTCCTCAATGCTGCTATGTGGGGTGGCCCCGTGCCACCACGGTGTGGTTTCCATGTAGATTCTCCCTAGAGGAATTGTGAATTGCGAATGTCACCCACCACTCGCAACCCGTTACTTGTCATTTGTCACTCGTTACGCATCACGCACTACGGATCACTGCTCACTTTCATCAAAGCCCAGCGGTAACTGGGTAAATCCTTCTTTTTTGGGTTTCCCTGCTTTTGGTTTGGCCGTCAGGCCGGAGGGCCACGCGCCCAAAAATCCAAGCGTCAGGCGGCGTTCGCTATGCCCGTTTTTCTGAATTTCGGCCAGAGCCTGGGCCACCTTGCGCATGGCGTCGCTCTGGTCGGCCAGCAACTCGGCCAATTGCTCGCGCTGGTTGTCCCGCCACAGCAAATCGGCGCTGTGGATTACATCAATCAGGGGGGCGTCGCCGCTGCGCAGGCGGTTGAGGGTTTGCTCCACCACCTTGGGCCGTTCTTCCGGCCCAAACAGCACCATCCGCCGATTGTTATCCACCCGGCCCAGCAACCCCCGCTTTTCCAGTTCAGATAGTTCCACGCCGGTGGCTTTGTCCAACAGCAGCGCCGCGCCGGTTTCTACCTGCTGATGGCCGTAAGTCCAGCGCCAGAGCAGGGCAAACTGGGTTTCACGATCCACTTCGCCCAGGCTGACCCCTTGCAGGGCTTGCTCCAGCGAGAAATCCACCACCGCCTGCCGCACCAGGCTGAGAAAGTTGGCTACCGACACCCGCTGACCGGAGCTGTAGCGCACCTCCTCGAAGCGGGAGTAGACCGATAGCGCCGGGCCGATGGCGCTGATGAAGAAATCAGCGCCGCCAATGCCGGCTGCCCAGAAGCGGGCCAAGGCTTGCTGCACCGCCTTACGCATCTCCGGCAGCACTTCATCCAGGTAACCGCTACGGCTGCTGGTGCGTTTGCGGCACACCAGAAAGATGGTAGATTGCAGTACGACCGCATTTAACCAGACCTGCCGGCTGCGCGTCTCGGTGTTGACCGGCCAGGAGCCTGTCACCTGAAAACCGGAGCTGATCAGGGCTGAGACTAAAGTTTCCCAGGCGCTGGTATCGGTGTGGGCGTACATAATCATGGCAATGCCGTCTGGTTTGAGAACGCGCCGCATCTCAACCAGAGCCGCTTGCATGCGCTCCTCAAAAAAAGCTTTGGCTGCCGCGCTGCTCTCGTGGCGGCTATTTTCCTGAATGATTTCTGCTTTTTTGGGGGTCAAGGGAGACGGGAAATGTTCAGGCAAAATATCTTTCAGGGCGCGATGCACCCAGACATATTGCATATCCGTCAAATCGCTGTAAGACACACTGTCGTAATATGGGGGATCAGTCAAGACGGCATCAAAATAATTATCTTCATACAGCAATTGCGTTGCATCTCCCCAGTCAACCTTTACTGGTTCTTTGGCAGCATCCAATACACGTTCAAGAGACGGTAATGCCCATTTGTGCATATTCTCCCAACTACCAGATGCCCCACCAAACGGATTTACTTCGGCATAATCCCACAGCATTGGTATTCTATGACCAGCGGACGCTGACTGAACTTTATCACCACCACTATCCCAACGCGAAACCTCAGACAACTTCAAAACCATTCGGCTTAAAGAAAGGGACAAATACAGGCTCACCGCCTGGGCCATTTCTTTTGTTGTCCCATAATTGCCGATTTCAGTGTGAGCGGCGTGGATTACATCAACAAATGTTGTGAGGGCAAGTAACTGGCGGGCATTATGCACCTGTCCCCAAAAGCTAATACCATAACGCCCCAAATTGTTGCCGCGTGATTGTTTGGGCAACGGTTCATCGGGCACTAACGGGAAAAAGGGGTCATCGTGCTCCATTTCGGCCTGGGCCAGCGCCTCGGCGGCGGCTTGAAAAGTTTGCCGATCTTCGTCACGGGCGGCCATGTAACTGGTGCCACTTTCACCCGCTTTTTTGTAGGCAAAGACCAGCAGCATGCGCCCGCCCTGCCCGGCAATAAACTGCCGTTTCACTTCGGCGGGGGCAATGGTTTGCGGGCAGTAGGGGCATTGCACCGAGCCGCTGGCCATGGTGCCGGTGTCGGGGTGGGCGGCTTTGGCGTCTTTGCCGGTTAACACTTCTATCTTCATACTCCGGTTCGGCTGGGGTAACAACCGAAAAGCTATCGGCGGTTTGTCTGGGCGCCGGCTCAGCCAGCGGTGGGCCACCAGGGGGATTTCGCCGCCGCAGGTAGGGTTGGTGCAGCGGATTGTCTTGGCCCAAAAGTAGGCTACCACGGTCTGGCCATCGTAGGGTGGGTAATACTTCTCTAGTTGGGGGCGGGCTTGTTCCAGCACCCAGTCGCCCCATTCAGCCACGGCCTGCACCAGGTTGCCGGTGCGGGGCGTGTCGCCAGTCAGGCTAAAGGCATCTTCGAGCCGGGGCGGCAACGGGAATCGGGTACCGGCAAAGCGCATCGGGTAATCCACTGTACCCAGCAGGGTCAATACGGCGTTGGGGTTCAGGTCGTGGGCATAGGTTTCGCATCCCAGGCGGGCGGCTTCCAGTGGCAGGGAGCCGCCGCCGGCGAAGGGGTCCAATACCCGGGGCGCATTGCCATCAAAAGTTTGGCGAATGCGTTGGCGCATCTCGTTAATCAGATCGGATCTATTCTGCGGCGCAGCATTAGGCAGCGTAGAGATGATGAGTTTTAGTAAATCATCTCGCTCAGATTCCGTGATTGGAGCATTGACCAGCGCGGCAAAAGTGGCGGCGCGACAGGCCGCCAACGGTCGGCGGGCAAACCAGGTGTGGATAGCGTGAATATCGCCAATGGAAATGGATTTGGAGCTTTCCACCCCAATCTCGGTCAGGGGGATCAACTCCTCAATCATCCGTTTAGGCAGAGCCTCGGTCATAAAAGTGTCTCCTCATCCGCCGCAGCTTGCCAGGTTGAAGCGTTAAAAACATAGCGTGCGCCGCTGTACAGCACGTCGTCATAGGTCATTTTTGATAGTGGGTCGCGGATAATGGTCAATTTAGGGTGAGCGCCCAACGGATCGCGCACCACGTAGATATAATACGCATGGCTCAGCTTTTTGGCAGCACGGCGCTCATTTTCGGTCAACTTGAACTGGCCAGTAGTGGTGCCTTTCACCTCAATGCAACGGGTACCTCCGGGGCCGGTGCTGTGCAAATCGTAGGGGTACATTTCATGTTCCCCGCTGACGTTTCTTACGTCACGCCCGTGCTTTTTCTCGTAAGCCTGGGCCAGTTCCTCGGCTTTCAGGCCAACATAAGGTTTTTCATCGATCATGTCTTCGGCAGGAGCGTCAATTAACGCATAAACCGCCGCCGCGCCGATGATTTGCGGCGCACCCAGCGAACAGGCGGCTTCCAGTTCAAACTGGCGGGTCAGGTCGGCCACTCGCGCTTTGGTCTGATTACGCCGGGCCTCGATCTTCGATAAATCAGCGTCATCCCCGGCAAATACCAGTTCGTTGTAAGCGTCATTGGCAGCCAATTCCGCGGCCTGGGCATCGGCCAGCATCGGCGCACGCCGCAAGGCGGTAATGTGCTGGCGCTGCCGTTGCACCCGCTGCAAAAATGGTAACTGCTGTTGGGCCAGACTCCAGGCGATCACCGGCTGCGGCTCTCGCGCCCACTGGCTCAGGTGGGGCGGCGTTAAAAAAGTCTCCGCCGCCGAAATGAGGTCAATCAGGCTGGCGGCCGGGGCCGACTCCAGCCCGGCAGCGTTTTGCTTGACGGCAAAAAGAGTTTCATCCACCACCTGATCATGGCCATCGCGCACTTGGGCGGTTAAAAACCAGAGCAGGTAACTCTCGCCCGGCGGCAGATCAACATCAATAAATTTGGCCCCCTGGATCAGGGTCTCGCCCCAGCGCTGCCGCACCAGCGCCAGCAGCGCGTTAAACACCGCCGTCCCCAGCGCCAGAAACGTGGCCTCGCCGGGCTGATCGGCGGCGTCCGTAGATGAGTCATCATAAAAGGAAAAGCGTAGGCGTTGCTGAACCGGAAGCGCCAACGCCTGAGCAATGTTGCCGCGCTGCAAGGTTAGGCTCAGCAGCGCGGCATCGCCCGGCGGCTGGCTGGCGTCCGGCGCGGCCAGCGGCGTTTCGTTAAGCGCAAGCAGGGTATCTACAAAAAAATGCTGGGCATACTCCGGGGTCAGGCGCGACTGCCGCGACGACTCCTGCATTTGCCGAAATTGGACGGGGGAGATGGCAAAGGGATGCTCCGGCCACTGTTTATAACGTGTTTCGCCGGCTTGTGTCGCTTGAATCAGGGCTTGCAGCGCTGTATCCTGCGAAGCCTCGGTGGTGGGTGAAACCGCTACTCGCGCCAATAATTGCTCCAGGCTTACATCGCTGACCAAAGTACTGACCACATCAAACACCTGATCCCCTAAGTGGACGCGCATTTCATCCAGCCGACGCATCAGACCCAGCAGCACCGCACCCTCGCGGGTATCACCGGCGGTCAGGTTGTAAATTTTGGCGATGCGCTTTTGCCCGTAACGGTGGATGCGCCCCATGCGCTGTTCTAGCCGGGTAGGAATCCAGGGTAAATCGTAATTGACCATGCGGGCGCAAAATTGCAGGTTGATACCTTCGCCGGCGGCTTCGGTAGCGAGCATCACCTGGCAGTGCCGCCGAAAATCGGTCTCGGCCTGCCGGCGCTGGGCGTGGTTCATGCTGCCGTCAATCTGGGTAACGACATAGCCCCAACCCTCAAACAGGCCACGCAAAAAATCCAGCGTATCTTTGAACTCGGTAAAGACCAGCAGCTTTTCATCGTTGCCCGACGCAACACCCATCTCAACCAAAATTTCGCGCAGCTTCTCCACTTTGGTTTCGAGGCCGCTCTGCCGCACGGCATCCAGTTTAGCCAGCAGGTCATCAAGTTGGGCAATCTCCTTGTCCCGTTCAACCTGGGTTCTGGCGGGCGTGGCCGTCTCCGCCTGGGCTTCCTGTCGCCAGCGACTTGCTTCCGGCTGCTCCTCCAGGTCGCACCAATCGAATTCATCCGGGGTCAGGTCTGGCCCAAACAGCAACCCATCGCGCCGCCGGAGCAGTGATTTTTTCAACGCGGCAAAGCTGGAGGCCATTCGTCGCTGCAAAATGACCATCGCAAATTCGGTATTCACCTTCACCCGTCCGCCGATACGCTCGGCGGCGCGATAAACCTTGTTCACATAATCGGTTAAGGCGGTGTAAAGCGCCATCTCCGGCGGGTTGTCAGCGATGGTATGCCAGCGGGTTTTCACCTGCCGGGGCTTAAAGAGGGGGTTGCCGTCAAAATCAACCATCTCTTCTTTGAGCCGGCGCAGCATCAGTGGGTTACCACGCTGACCCGGCGCTTTCTGGTTGACAATCTCCGGCTCGTAAATAGCGTCATCAAGCAGTTGCAGCAACCTGAGAAAGTTGGTGCGGTCGCCCTTGTGGGGCGTGGCCGTGGCCAGCACCAGATGTTTGGCGTTGCGAGCCAGGGTGCGCCCCAACCGGTAAGCCTGGGTCTCGCGCTGCTCGTAGCCGGCCAGATGGTGGGCCTCATCCACCAGCACCAAATCCCATGAGACACTGGCCAACGTGGCCTGCACATCGGCCTGCCGGGCAAACGGCAGCGATGTAATCAACCGGTTGGCGGCGGTCCAGACCTGCGGGTTCTCACGTAACTGTTCCCGCTCGACAATCTCAAACTCAACCAAAAATTTTTCACGCAGTTCACGTTGCCACTGTACGGTCAACGCCGCTGGCGCAACAATCAAGGTGCGTAAATCCGGGTCGCGGCTGGCCAGTTCCTTGAACAACAAACCGCCCATCACCGTTTTGCCAGCCCCGGCGTCGTGGGCCATTAAATGCCGGATGCGCGGCTGCGGCAGCATCACCCCATACACCGCTTCAACCTGATGCGGCAGCAGATGCACCAGGGCGTTGTTGGCCGCCAGGAGCGGGTCGGCGGTATGAGCCAAGCGCAGCCGTTCGCCCTCAACAGCTAAACGGAAAGACTGAGCTTTAGCGGTAAATGAGAAGTCATACCTTTGTACGCAAAGAATATCATTCCATGCTGCCAACGGTAGGCTGGTGTTATAAAACCGCCGCGTCTGTACTCCAACAGCATAAAGCGTGACCAAATCTGGTGAGGACTCATCAATGGACAAAATATCCACCGGTTCCGGCCAGTAAGGGCTGGAAACCGTCACAGTGGAAATAAGGTGAGCACGCAGTTCGTTCACCTGTGAGGTATAATATTGTTGGTTATCTGGCTGTACCTCTTCTGTTTTTTCTGGTTCTGGCACGAAATGCCACCTGCTAGAAATAAAAAAACGCCGCGTGGATTGACCATGCGGCGTATAGGTGCTAATATAGCAGCACCGATTAGGCGATTACGCCGCCTGACTCGGTAGAATTAAGCCCCGGTTGCAACGGGGCTTTTTTTGTTAGGTTCCGATTTTAGCACGTTTTGGGAAGAGTAGCGAGTCTTTGCCCCACTAACGGGTAATAGAATTCAGGGCTAACAAGAAGTATTGTTCTACCTGGAAATGGCCTCTTCATAAGCCGCCCGTAAACGCTTAAAATCCTCAGCTCTACCCCCTACATCTGGATGGTGAACTTTAGCCAGGGCGCGATAGGCGTTGGTTATTTCGGCTTTATCAGCGTCACTTCTGACGCCAAGAATTTCCCACCACTGCGCCCGGCCATCGCCCAGCAGCAGGGCCGTATCATTGGTCAGCGCAGCAAATCCCAAGAAAAACTGAGCAAATGTTTGGTCAAGCTGTTCGGTTTTGCCGGTAACACCATATTCTTCCAGCGCCCGCCACAAGTAGGTGATGGTCAGTTGGGCCGCCCGCAGATTATCCATCGGGTTATTGTAACGGGTGCAGCGAAAGGCATACCGCTGCCCGGCCCGGTCAAAAATGATTTCAGCCTGGCCGGTGAACAGGTCTTGATTGATTTTTAAGCTGGTCGCGCCCAACTTGCGCACCAGCGTGGTTAGTTCCTTCTGAATCGTCTGTGGTTGGGCGCTGAATCTGCGGTTTGTTGCCATAATTATTCCCTCTCATTGCTTGCTCAATGGTGCTTAACTTAACCTTCCATAGATTACTCAAGGCGATGACACACATTAATGGTCGTGTTATCCAAAAATCACCACGCTCGCTGATTATAGCCAGCGCAAACCGGCCCGGCGCCGGTTCTCCGGCTGCAATATACACCCGCCGTCCGGTTGATTGCTTCCGCTGTCTGGCTATTTCGATCTGGCTCGATGTGGATTGAGAGCCTGTTATTTGTAGCCAGTTCTGGCTACCTGGCAGCCAGAACATTGGTGTTTGGTATGTCATTTCCACTCCCAAATTGTTCATCACCCGCGCCCATCGTTCTTCGGTGGCGGTTTGGCAGTTTGGCTCAGGTACGCCGGCCGCGTCAGCAGAAACAACAGAACCATTGCCCGGACCATATTCAAAATTACCGTCAGCTCCATTCAGGACTCCCTGCCAATACTCAATCTGGCTGAGATACAGTTGTTTCCAGTTTGGTGTTACGAACGTCCAACTATCATCTTTGGGCTGCTGTAACAACACCTCAAAGTAGGCTATTCTGGCTTTAGCTTGATCGAGTCTATTCATCCATTGTCCCTTGCCTGGCCTAAATCTTCTCTTTCTCCATAGCGGGTAGAGCCTCAAACAGCGCCAACTGCCCCAGCGCCGCTTTCTTTCTGGCCCGGATCACCGGCGTGCGGCCCAAATCTGTTGTTTTGCGCCGTTTTACCTGCACCTTGCCCAGGTTACTTTCGCCCATAATGTTTTCGCCCACCAAAAACACTTCGCCGGTGCGCAAGTGGAGCAACTGTTGAAAGCTAACCACCGACAGGTATTTACGGACCACCTGGTCGTAGTCTGGCCGGTAGGTGGTTTTGCCAAAAATACGCACGTTAGAGCCAAAAATCACCCGTTTGCTGAGAAACGTTGACCGTTGCGAGGCGACCACCAGCATCATCCCCCGCTTGCGGCCATCGTGAGCCACTTTGAACAAGGCTTTACGGCTGGCGGTCTCGGCCTCATCGGCCCGACCTTCGGGCGCAAATATATGGGCTTCATCCACCAAAACCAGCGCCGGGGTGCGCATTTTGCCGGCCAACCTAAAATGCTCGTTCACCAGCCGGGCAAAGGCAAACTGGGCCAAATCCGGGTCGTCCTGATCCGACAAATCTACCACCAGGCTGTAATCATCCTCCAGCAGCATCCGAACCAGCTTTGGCCCATCCTTGCCCACCTCACTCAGCGGATAATGCGCCCGGCGGAGCGGCTCATCGTGGCCGGGGTGGCCCACCACCACCACATCCGGCCCCAGTTCGCGCAGCGAGCAGGCATCGCCGTTGGGGTCAAAAAACAAAAACGGGATACCCTGGCTGTAGGCTTCTTCGGCCAGCACCGCCATAATGTTACTTTTGCCCATCCCCGGATTACCGATGATGGCCATCCGTAACCCTTCGGTTTCATAGGGCGGCTCGGTTAGTTTTATTTGCACCCCGTGGGCTAACTCAAGTTGCATTATTCACCTCGTTCGATAAATTTCAGTTCCACCGGGCCGTCCACAAATTGTTTCAGCGCCCGCGCCATGTGGTTTTTTAGCCGGGTTTCCAGCCATTCTTTGGTGTAATTGTTCTCAACCTCCACCGTCCACACCCCATCATCAGCGGAGATGAGCGTTGTGTCTTTAAGACACGTGTCAAATGTGGCTTTGGTCATTTGCAGCCGTAACACATTTAGCACATCCGCCCAAAGCTCCGCCTGTTTATCCGGCGGAGGTAGCGCCAGAGCCTCCACCGGCGATGGTTCTCCGGCCATAGCCCGGGCCTCGGCCAGCCGGGTACTGATTATTTTCTGAAAGTACGGCAGTGGTTTTTTAGGCTGGTACGCCGCCGTTTTGTCTATGGCGGCTATCAGCCAATCTCTGGCCGTTTCTCCGCCGGTGATGGCCGCTTGCCGCAGGTCGGGGTCGGCTAACAACCGGTCAATAACCTCATTGGCGTTGATACCGCCGTTATTACCGCCAAAATAACGCTGCCAGAGTAGTTTTGGCTCTGTATCGTCACAAATCTGTGACGGTGGTGAGGTATCGTCATAAATTTGTGACGATACCTCGTTAGATGATGACTCCTTATCTTTTAAATCATTAATAGAATCATCATCATGATCAATCGTATCGTCATGAATTTGTGACGGGTATCGGCATGAATTTGTGACAGGGGGTTTACCATTGTGAGGGGACTCAGAGGAGGGCTTTTCACCCTCTGAATTTTGATAAGTCTGGACCTCCGGCTCAATAAGTCGGCTGGGCTGAAGGGCGCTTGCCAAGTCACCGGAATCGGCAGGGGTCAATCGCTGCCGCCCATCGGTGAGGGTGATCGCGGTCACCAAGTTCATCCCAATTAATTTACCGAGGAGCCTTCTCACTTTTTCCCTGTTGGTATTCAAGTAGATACCAAGCTCGGCGTTGTAGCACTCCACAAAGCCGTGCTGCCAACTGAGCGCCACCAAAATCTGGTACAGCCGGTACGCCTGATCCGGCAACTCAGCATTGAGCAGCGGAATAACGGATGACGTAAATGTTTTTCGTGGGGGTAAGGCAAACGGGTTTGAGCGTGTTTTACGCGGCATAGTTTGGCTTATAGGGGCAGGCGCATAGTGCGCGGCTGCAAGATTTCAATCTCATTCCAGTTCCAGGCCGGTTGAGGCAGTCGCCGGCACCAGCCAAACTTACCTTTTGGCCCAGGCACAGGCAGCCCGGCAGAATTGGTATACATGGGCTGCCAGTTCATTTGGCGGTACAGAGTGCCGCGATGAAAGGCCGGATCGTGATAACTGATGATTAATTCTATGTGGTATGGCTGGTCTGGTAACACCGGCGGCCACAGACTAATACGGTCCGTCTGAATCCGTTTTAGCACTTCACCCACCACCCAACTGGCCACTGCCGGTCGCCACTGACCGCCCCGATCCACAAAACCCGGTACCACCCCGGCGCGGCAGGCTTTGCCGCCATATTGCAATACGCTATCCAGATAAATGCGACACAGATCAACCACCTGCCATTGCGTTATCAACCCCGGATAGCCCCACCAACCGCTACAACGGGTTGCGTGCGGGATACCGGCTATCACCAGGCCGGCATCCCAGTTATCTAAAGCAACCACATACACCATTGGCCGGGCGCGGTTGTCAACCGGTCGGCGCAGGTAGTGATAATATGTGACCGTTTCCTGCGCCCAGGCCAGGTCAGCTTTATTCCCAAGACGAATAGTGAGCCTGTGTGAATCCTGAATCTGGGCGCTGGGCATGGTTATTCGTCCTCGTCGCGGTTGTCGGTATCGTCGTCGTAGTCGGCTTCGTCCGGTTCAGTTTCCTTCGGCGTTTTGGTTAATTTTCCGGCGGCGTGTTGCTGATAGTAGGCGGTGAGCTTTGACCAGTCACCGTCAGTGCAATCAATGATGGTTGTTTTTGGATGATCCTCAAGAATTCTGGAGATTGCCCACAGGCGGTTCGATTCCGTAAACCCTAACCGGTGCAGGCTACTCCACCAGCCACCATCATCCTTAATATGTGGGGGAATTCCGTTGTCGTGATGAACCAACACCGCCAGGTCAATTCTGTAATTTGTTTCGACAACCAAATATTCCAATTCTGGCAGGTCACTTTCATTAGTGACTTCATCATAGATAGTGTAATTATTGAACTCACCCATATAGAGTGCATTCCCAAGGGTCAGGCAGCGATGAATGTACTCCAGCCGGTGTCCCTTCATTTTGACAGGCGCATCTTTCCAACTACCGGGCAATTCCACACCAAATGGGACAATAGCCATAACTCGCTCTGCCTCGACAACAGCTACCTGGTAGCGGGTGTCAACGCTATATGGAGCCGGTTTGCGGTACATTTCAAACTCTGTGTCAACTTCATTCTGAACCTGGCGTTTGATAGCCTCCAGGTTATCGGCAAAAACAGCGTGCAAGTCATCGTCGGGGGTGACAAACACCGGCATACTCACGCCGGCGCGAATGCTTGTGTACGGCTCGGCCTGCTTGGTCAGGTGATAATCAATGGTCATCACTGCAATTTGATCATTATTTAGTTGGGTCATCGTTCCTCCGGGAATAATTTTTACGCTATTGTGATAGGTTTATTAACGTCGGCACCAGCTACAGGTACAATCGGGTGCCGGGCCGCCATCATCAAGCCGCTTCAGAAGCAAGGCCGCCTTGTCGTCCAACTCATCTTGTCTGGTCGGGTCCGGCAGCACTTCAAAGACGCGGATCGGCACCCCGGCCCATTCCCGGTAAACAATATCGCGGGCCGTGTAAATGATGAGCGCCCGTGGCCACCCGCCATGGCGCAGGTACATCTGCACCTGGTCAACGTGCTCGGCCTTGGGGCCGCCGTACAGTTTGGTAAAATTGCTCCAGTCCACGCTCTTGCACTCAAGTAGCGTGCCATCATCCAGTACAAAATCCACGTGGCCCCGAAACCGGCTGTCAAATCCGGCCACCACCTCGAGCTGTGCTGCCGGTGGTTCACACCCCAGTAACCGGATCAGGCTGTGCTCGTGCATGCAACCGGCGTAGCTGTACCAGGCCATCCGATCATCGTCTTGTTTGCCTTCAACCAAATCAAGAAATGTTTTGCGTGGGCACAGACCGATACTGCTCATTCCCAGATAATCGCGCTGCTGCACATTGGCAGCGGCAATCAGGGCGTTCTTCAACTGCTGTTCCATTTCTTGCGGGGTCATTTTGTTTTTTGGTTCCTTTCCTGTTCTAGCTTGTTCAATTTTTTTGCGGCGGTTTCCCACCTATGGTCGGCCTCAAAATACAATTTCTGTTCCTTTGGCTTTGACAGGTCCAACGACTTCATTTGCAGCAAAGCCGCATCCATATCCGCCAGAGCCTTGTCACACTCACGCCGGTAAATGATTAACGCCAATTCCGCCGGGTCTATACGGAAAACATACCGCTGAAACAGTTCAATCAACTCCGGTTTGGTCAGATCGTTCAAAGTTGGCGTTTTCATATCAAGGTTACACAAGCAACGTTGTTGGCCCTGTTTCAACGGCCTCAACATACTCGCTGCGGGCGTTGCCGGCCTGCAAGTTTACGTAAGTAGCCCAGGTATCCAGGTTGCGGCTGATGATGAGCCGGTACAGGTAATGGGCGGCAAAACTGGCCACCGTCTCGTTAACCATCAAGCCCTGAACGTTGGCCAGGGCGTCATCGGCGCAGGCCCGCCGCCGTTTTTTCTCTTTGGCCACCAACTCCGGCAGCCGCACCGACGGCAGCGGCAACCCGGAGCAATAGCCCAACGGGCTGATTTTGGGCATATCCGCCGCCAGGTTGCCAATGACCACCTGGCCGTGCTGGTCGCCGTTGCCGCAATCCAGCCACCACCACCGGCCTGGCTTTGCGCGGGCAATTTTGTCAATCACTCGCCGGGCAGCGGTGTTGTCTACGCAGCCCACCACCACATTCAGGTCAGCCGAATCAATCTTAAGGTTGGCGGCGCTGACCGGCTCGACAAAGAAGCGGATGGGCAGGCCAAAGGCGCGGCTGTAGCGCACCGCCAGGGCGCGGGCCTTGGGCTGCCCCACTTCGCTGTCTACAAACAATTGCCGCCACAGGTTTTTGCGCTCTACCGTGTCGGGGTCAATCAGGGTTAAACCCAGTTCAAGGCCCATTTCACGGGCGTGGCCGGCCAGCCGGGCCAGGCGTTGCACCAGGTAACTGCCGGTGCCGCCACAGCCCACCACGCTGATGGCCACCCGCTGCGGCTGCCCCACGTTCACCACCAGGCTGGGTTTAAGCGCGTCCATTGGCCCCGCTCCCGTGCAAATTTTGCACTGACACATCCCTGATCCCGCCGTCGAGGTCGGCAAACAGCCAGCTTGCCGGCACGTCCACCATATCGCCGTACAGACCCAACCGCACCCGGATTTCCGGCGCGGCCAGCACCCGGCCAATGACGGCGTAGAAGCGGAAGCCCTGCTCGTCGGCATCGTCAACCCCGGAGAAAAAGGCGGGCATCGTGTGGTGGCTGTGCAACTCGCAGACCACGTTGTCGTAGCCCTGGCCGCTGTAGGATTGCACCCGCACCGCGGTTACTTGCTGGGCCGGGCGCGACACCCGGTAGCGGTCGCCGTCCCAGCGGAAGAGGTAGGTTTGTTCCTGGCGCTGGCGGGCTTTGTCGCGGGCATCCAGCAACACGTAATACAACAGCGTGGCGGGGATGCGCCCGTGGGCCAGCATCACCATCCCCGCCAAATCAGGCAGGCCGCGCACCCGGCAGGGGGCCACCGGCAAACAGGCGGCCACATAGTTACCGTAAGCCCGTTTGAACAGGCCGTTACCGGCCAGCAGGTAATCGTACCCGGCCGGGTGGGGCGGCAATTCGCCCCGGTAAATGGAATGGTTGACCAGATCAGCGAACAGATTCATACAGCCACGCCTCCAGAGTGATATTCATCGGGATCAAATCAGCGGTGGGGTATTCCGCCCGCTGTTCCCCGGCCAAAATACGCCACAACGCGGTCACATCGGCCGGGTATTGGTTGCTCTTGCCGTTGGCCAGGTCGCGGTTAAACTCGCTCTCAAAAAACAGGCGGGCCGCCGCCCGGATGGTTGCCAACCCGGCCGGCGGAAAGTTTACCGAGCCGGGGCAAACCCGGCTGCCGGCGTACACGTTGGGAAACGGGGCATGATACAGTCCGGTGGCAGCGGCAGGCCAGCCGGTCTCGGCCAGCGCCGCCAGCCGGTAGGTGGTTTGATTGCCCGCCAGCACCAGCGGCGGGCAGGGAATGGTGAACCCTTCGCCGCCGGCCAGCCGCACCCGGCGGGGTTCCGGCGGCAGGTAGAGCGCCACCAGTTCGGCCAGGCCGCGCCGGGCGTAGTAGAGCAGGTGGGGCGGCAGCAGGCCGGGGCTAACCTGCACATCGGCCAGAATTTGCGCCACATCCAGCGGCGAAACCTCATCTACCTGGGCCGGTTTTCCGCGTTCATATATGGTGCGCAGAATAGACTCGGTATAAATGTCCAGCGTTAACACCAACTGCTGGCTGTCCAGGTCGGGGCCTGGGGTCAGGTCAAGAATGTTCATCGGTTAATTCTCCGGTCAGTAAGTAAATGGCCACCTGCCGCAAAACCGCGGTTTCATTGGCTTGGCAACGATTGAACAGGGTGTTGGCCGGGTCAAAGATTGTTTCCAGCGCCTCCTCGTATTCGGCGGCCAGGGCGGTGATGGTTTCCATTGACCAATCGTATTCCCAGCGCAACTCGCCGCTGTCCTCCGGCGACACGTCCACAAACACGTTGCCGGTGTTGCCCACAAGCCAGTAATACATTGCCCGCAGGCCGGGGATGGCGTTTTGTTCCAGCCGCGCGACGGCAACGTTGCGGTCAATCTCCGCCGGCGACGGCAGGGCCAACCCCAGCCGTTTGGACAGATCCGCCCACCAATTCTGATGTCGTTCCGGCGAATGCTCATCGCTGCTGATGGCCAGCACCAGCCGCCACAGGTCGTTCCAGTCGTCAAAATCAATGGCCCACCCCCCGGATAACCCGTCCACCTGCAGAAAATCGGACAGGTCGGGCAGCGCCAATTCGCCCGGCTCGGTTTCGGCCAGTTCGCGCAGTTCGGCGTACTCCTCGGCGTAATCGGTGTAAACCGGAAAGTATTCCTGGTCATCGAGCGCCTTAACCACCTGGCCCACCGCCGTACTGATACCGGCCGGGGTCAGTTGCAGGTTGCCGCCGCACAACTCGCGGTAAACCCGGGCAAAATTCATAAATACCAGCCGGTTGGCCAAAGCATCGCGCAGGGCGCTGTAGGCTACCGGGGGTCGTCGAATGTCCACGTGGCTTTGCTGCATCGGGTTAACATCTCCATTACGGCATAGTGGTTCTGGTCCGGGGCGGCCTCGAACCAGGTTTTGAACGCCTCAATCTGCTCAACCACCGGCTGCGCCTGCCGCCAATAATCGGCCAACTGTTGCACATCATCTTTGGTCCAGTACCAAAACGTGTACTGGTAATCCCCCACAAAATCCGGGCCGGGCAACAGCAAAAAAGGGTTGGCCAACTGCTGCATAGAAATGTAGATCATCTGCCCCAACCCGGGCCACGGGTCGCCCTGGGCCGTTAACCAATCCAACCCAATTTGCCAGGCTTCCGCCGAGGCGTAGGGGGCCAGCCACCAGACATCCGGCGGGTAGCCAATATCTTCAAAAAACCATTCATCCTGCTCTTGCAGGTAATTGAGCAGCATCACCGCGCCGGCGGCCTGCTGGTATGGTTCCAGGTCGCCAATAGCGGCTTCCTCAAATGGAATGCGGTAGCCGCTGATGGGGACGGTTTCGGCCAGCGGGTCGCCGCCATAAACCAACTCCTCCAGCCACAACCAGTTGAGCGGGAACAACTCCCGGTCAACCCGCTCAAACAGCCGGTCGGTCAGCCCGGCTAACGTTCCGGCGGGCGGTGGCTCGTTGAAGATGGTGGCCCACAGCCGGGCCGCCTTGAGCGGCGACAACGCCTCATTCAGCCGCTCGATCAGCGCGGTGTAACTTACAGGCCGGGCGGCGGTATGCGCGACGGGCGCGACGGCATTTGTTGGCATTGGGCGCTGATCCGTTTGATTGTGTCTAACTGCCGGTTTAATTGGGCAACGGCCTGGTCTATCTCTTCCAACCGGGCCAGGTAAATATCCAGGGTATCAGTTCGTTTCACTTCCAGGTAGAGCGATACCGCCGGCACGTCCGCCGGCGGTAAGCCGGTCAACCTGGCGGCAAGGCCGGCGGCGGTCACAGCACAAATCCCGGCAGCCGGGGCGCAATCTCCGGCGGCAAACTGGCCAATTGCTGATCCAGCGGCACCAGGCTAACCTGCGGTTTCTCGCGCCAGAGCAGGTAGGTTCCGTTGGGTAGCCAGTATCCGTCGCCGCACTGCGAGTAATGGGTGGTCAATGCGGCTGATTTACTGGGAGCCTCAACGGTGACTTTGTGTTCCTGCCAATCGCTTTCGTCCGGCTGCTCGCCGGCTATATCTTCCACGGCAGCGGCGGTTAGAATGGTAGCCCACCCGCTAAGGATGAATTTCATTGTTGCCCCCTTCCCCGGCATTTGATTGGGCCGCTTTGATAGCGCGTTTGAGCTTGTCGATGGCGATAAATTCACTGAGTTCAACGGGCTGGTTTTGTTTGATCACTTTTACGGCAAAGGTCGCGGCCTCCAGCAACTCCGGCGCGGCGGCAAACAGTTGGGCGTAAGCGTGGCTCTCCGGGTCGTGGGCCGGGCCGGTCACGGCTACCAAGCCGCGAGTTTCGGCATCCATCACAGCGGTATGTTCCGGGATTTGCAGGAATTTAGTAGTGGGGGTGTAATACCCCACCGCCAGGCCCGGCCCGCCGCCTTTGGTGCCGGCTTTTTTGGTGAAGGTTAGCTCCAGGTCGCCATCGGCCAGAACGCGCTGGCCGATCTCGCATTTGGCCGCTTCGGGAAACTGCTTGGCCAACTCACGCTGCACAATCTCAATGGTCAACGCGCCCTGCGGGTTGGAGTACGGCCCAAAAGTTTTGCCGTCGTATTTGACCACAATCCGGCTGTGACTGATTTTGTCGGTTGGTTTCAGGTCACTCATTGGTAATCTCCTCAGTTTCGCTTTCAAGATAATTAATGATGGCCTGCCGCAGAACACTTTCTAACTCGGCGTACAAACCGGAGTAATACAAGGGGATGTACCCCTTCAACAAGCCACCCTCAGCATTGATCTCCAACTCAAACGCCCAGGTTTCCGCCCGTTTGAGCCGAATGTTCAGCAACAAATCAGGCTTAACCGGCGCGGCCACATTCGGTTCTTCAATTTCAACCGGCGCGGAAAAATCCAGGGTAACGGGTGGGGTTGGGGCTTTGATGGACTTAGCCAAAGGTTGAGCCTGCTGCCGCGATGCTTCCGCTTCGGCTTTTACCCGATCCGCCATCAACGGTGTCGCCGGCGGCGTAATCGGTTTGGCTTGCTGGCGCAGCCGGCTTAAGGCCGTTGGGGGGGCAACTTCCGGGGCGCGGCTGGCCGGATCGTTCGGTTCTTCGGGGGCAACTTCCGGTTCGGCTTCGGCTCCAGTCAAGGTGGCTTGTTGGGGTTGAGCGGCCTGGGCCGCCGCCTTATGGTCGGCCACAATCGCTTTGGCCGTGGTGTGGCTGATGCGTTCCCCGGCTTCGGCGCGGTCGAGCACCTCGTCCACGGCGCTGGCCGGGGTGCTGGGCGCGGCCAGCAGATACAGGGCGCTGGTGGCTACATCCATCTGGGCAAAGTTGGCCCGCCCCCTGAATTGCTTGTAGACGCCTATAAAGTTATAGGCAGTCCTGCGCGACCAATCGAACTCGGCCTGAAGCCAGGCGTCGAACTGGCCGTTGCCGAGTTTAGCCTGCACCTCCAGCAGTTTTTCGCCCACCTGCATGACATTTTCGGCGGTGGCGCGCATCAGCGTTTTGATTTCGCCGGCGCGTTGCTGGGCTACAATCCGGGTTTCACTGTCAAGCTGGGTGTAATCGAACAGGGTCAGTTGGGTACTCAATCTGTCATCTCCTTTCTATGGTTTATTGTTTTTGGCTGATAATTATTTTTTGATCCGCTATGTCCGACAAAGGCACAGGTGTACCGCACTCGTTTAGTTTGGTAATCCCCAACCAGGGCATTAAAACATTGCTCCACTGAATCAACACTGCCTGCGCGGTGAACGCCATAACAACGCTGTTCTGGTCATAAACGCCGGGAGCAAGTTTTACTTTTTGGATCAGGGCGTTAATCCAGCTACGGGCTATTCTGGCATTGCTCCAGCAGGCATTCTCCGGGTGCTCGCCATAGGCGTGGCCGGAGATGGCCGTATAAAGCTGGGCGGCAACTTCGCCGGTAATCAGAGTGAATCTCTGGTTTAATATGCCCGGCGGCGGGTTGCCCCAACCGGCGTACAACACGCCGTAACTTTCCGAGATGGCCAAAGTGATGGGCCGGTCAAACGTAATCAATTCTCTGTTCATGGTTAATTTCCTTTCCGGTTACACAATCTGCCTTGTGTGACCTTATGCTACGGGTCTGTCATCTATAAATTCTGAGTTTTTGGGTTCGACTATTTCATAAACCGGCCCCGGCTCTGGCAGATAACCAGCCGCCCCGACCGGCGGCAACTGGTTTTGATACGGGTAATCCGGCAGGCGGTATTGGTTGGTGATTTTGGGTTGAAGCTGCGGTTGGCTAAACACCGCCCGGGTCCATTGCCGGTTGAGCAGCAGGGCAAAACCCATTGCCAGGGTTGCCCCCATCACAAACATCAGCAGCGCCAAAAATATAATGAGCGCGGTTTGGTTGGTGGCCAGGGTATAAATCAGGCCGCCGCCAACGGCCAGGCCAAACCCCAGGCTCATTAGCCACAATATTTTTTTCACGCCGCCAACCCTTTCCTTACCCGCAACCAATAATCGGCTTCTTTATTCAATAACCTGGCATAATCACGGACTTGCATGGCGCGTTGGGTAGCGCCGCCAAACTGCTTTTGGATGGCGGTGGCGCTGTTGTTGATGACCAGCGCGTAAGCCAGCCGGTGCGGGTCAACCTGCCAGTTTTCAACAATGAGGCTGTCGCCGGCAATGTTTTCCTGGGCCGGCATCGGCGGTTCCGCCTGAATCCTGGGTAATTGTTCGTAATCAATTGGGTTGGGCAGCGCCGCCCTAAAGCGAGTAACCTTATCGCCGTTGATGGCCAGCCCATCCCCCAGGCCGCCCAGTTTTTCCGGGTGCTGGCCGGCCAGGTTGGTGGCCAGGTACGCCTGGGCGTGGGGCAGTTGAAACACCAGCCGGCTTTGAAAGTTGGCCTGGGCCAGGCTACCGCTCTGCCCAAACGTAGACGGGTTGGCCGCCTGTGAGGCCACAATCAGGTTAATTTTCAGGCCGCCGGCCATTTGCGAAAGCTGGGTAATGATGGGGCCGCTTTCCGGCATCGCGGCGGTTAGCTGCGCCACTTCATCAATGATGACCACCCAACGCGGCTGGTAAGGCAACTGTTCGCGGCGGCGTTGGTCCATCTCCCGTAGCGCCAAGCGGAGCAAGGTAACTGCCCCCTCGTAGGTGGTGGCTATTGGGGCAACCAGGTGCGGCAACCGGGCAAACGCCGCAAACGCCGGATCATTCTTGGGGTTCAAAATCAGGAGTTTTGTCTCCGTGGCCTGCGGATCGGTGCGCGCCAGGCTAATGACCATATCAGCCAGAACGGTGGTTTTGCCCGTTTGGGTGCTGCCAAAGATGGCCTTGTGCGGGTTAACCCAATCCAGCCGGGCCACCGGCCCCAGCGCCTTTTGGCCAATCGTCACCTGTTCGCGGTGGTGGGGCAGGTGCGATAGTTGCACATCGCGCCATTGCGACCGGGGCAGGGTAAACTCAACTCTAACCGCGCCCAGATCGCGGTAAACCCGGGCAAATTGGCTGGTAGCCTTAAACGCGAAGCGTTCACTCTGCCCCATTACCGTGTCCAAATCCAGGTCATCAATTACCAGGCTCACGGTTACGCACTGGGGGCCGGCCACCGGACGACCCATAAATTTGAACGGCACGCCGTTGGGTAACTTTGCTATTCGCCCCAACGTTCGCGCCGACCGGCGCCTGGCTTCGGTTCGATGCAGCACATCGGCCACACTATTCATATAAAACCGTTCCGCCTCCCCTATGGTTGTCATCTGCCTATTCCTTATGTATAATTGAACTCGGTCAGGGTTTTTGCCTATTCTCCTGACCTTGCCTGTTGCGCCGTTACGCAACAGGCGTTTTTTTAGATTGCGGGCCGCAGCGCCCAGCCCCATGAGCGGGCCATAATCCCGACCAGTTCCGCCTGAAAACTCAGCCGGGCCAACCCGCACAAAATCAACGCCCGGCCTAATTCAACCACCGCCAAAGTCAAATCCAGCCACAGTAACCCCTGAGTTACCAGCCGCCACAACCCATTTACTACCCACTGCCACCAGAATACCAGCCGGGTTAACCACCACAACTTCCATATTATTGTTACCCGCGAATGATTACCGGTTTGGCTGATTTTTACCACCGTCAGGCAGTAACCTTCTCTGGTTAACTCAAGTTTTTGTCGCTTCATTTTTTCCTGCCGCCGCTGTAGCCGCAAAGCCGCTTGAAGCGCCGGATTTGCTGCTGAATCCTTTGCCGGGTGACGTGAAACACTTCCGCAATCTCGCCCTGGTTGTAATCTAGCAAGTACAAAATCACAATCACTCGCTCGTAATCGCTGGGCAATTTGGCCAGCGCCCGGAGCAAGTAGTTACTATGATCCACTTTGTCCAATACGTAATCCTCTAAATGAGACATACATTTTCCGGGTTACATAAGCCAGAACTTAACCTAAACCCCTTGATTCCATTCCCATAGCTTCAGCCGGCCCTTTTGCTTAAATTGTTTATCGGCCCGGCCCAGGTGGTAGCCCCGGCAAAACGGGCAGTGGTACACGTGCAACCCTGGCCGCAGCCGCCCAATCGAGGCCAACCGGCCCAGCATCCGTTCGGCCTGGGGCTGGTTATCAAACCGCCGTTTGTGGGTGCATTGCCTGCGGCGCAGGCGTCGTTTACTGCTCATTGTTCACCGCCGCCAGTTCGTTGTTTTCTATCGCCCGAATCACTTCATCAAGGTTGGTTAGCAACCGCCCGCCGGCGTTTCTAAAATGCACCCGGCCCAATGTCAAGGCCGCTTCAATCCACTGCACCAGCGCCAGGGCGGATAAATACACCGCTTCACGCTTTTGATTGTCTGCCTGTGTTAATTGATTAAAGCTCATCGCCGCTCCCAAAGAAATCTCTTAAAAAGGCTTCGGTTTCTACGGCTTCCACACTCGCCGCCTGCCTGGCTGCGCCAATTCCCCCACCGGCAACCCTGTCCAGAATATCCGCCGCCCGCTGCGGCCCGGCCATAGCCAGCAGTTCCAGTAGTTCGGCCAAGTCCGGCGAATGCCGCCCCGGATTGAACCGGACGCTGAACCGGTACAATTTTCCCGGCGTTCGCCGCCGCCCGCTTCTCCCTGTCCGTCCGGCCATCATCCCCACCCTGAATTTGGCGTTTACCCCAAAAACCCGCTCACCGCCAGCTTGGCCAACCCGCGAGCGTTGGCCAGGGCCGGGTTGGCGGCCATCTCCGCGTGAGGGTACTGCCGTTGCAACCGCCCGGCCATAGCCAGCGCCCCGCCACCGGTCAGGATGATGCGGAACCGTTTGGCATCCACTTTGATTCGTTCCCGGATAAAGTTCAGTACGTCAGCCGCCAGGCTGTTAAGCGCCTGGTCAATCTCGGCGGTAATGCTCACGGCCTCGCCGTGAACGTAAATGACCGGTTTTTCACCGTTAACCCGTTGTTGTAAGCGGGCGTCGGCTTCGTGCAGGCTAAGGGCTACCCCGTGCCCCTGCTTTACCCGCTGCCGGATCATCTCCGCCGCCCGCGCCATTCCCAGGTCGTCCCCGGCGGTATAGCGGTCGCTGGGTTTGCCGTTTTCTACGGCAAACAGATCAAGCGTGTTAAAGCCCTGGTCAATTACCAGCACCGGCGCGGTGCGCCCCGCTGCTCCGCGAATCCATTGGCCCTCCTCATTCAGCGCCCAATCCATCCAGGCCCCTAACGGTTGGGCTACCTGCGCCCGAATTTTTGCAACCTCAAAGGCGCTTTCCTGCCCGCCAAAGGTAAAGCGGTGCGGCCCCAACAGCCATTTGGCCAGCGCCTTTTCGGTGGCTTCGGCTTTGGCTTTATCCGCCAGCATAGTTACCGGCAGGCCAATAGCTACCGCCACCCGCTGGCCGGTTAGCCCCAACTGCACCACCAGCGCGTAAAACATTGCCCGCAGTTCGGCGCCATCAATAAACCGGCTTTCGTCTATGTTTTCGATTGGCCGGGTGTAAGCCGCCACGTTGGGGCCAACCAGGTAATCCATTCCTTCAAACGATACCTGAAAGGGGACCTCGCCCCGTTTCTGGCTGTCCAGCCCGGCCAGGTTTAGCCCGCTGGACTCAATCCGCCCCACTCCGGCCACGCTGGGCATTGTTACCAAATTCATCTGCCCGTTAACCCAGGCCGCTTTCATCATCCCGTTGCCGGGGTCCCAGCCAAATTTTTCCACCGCACTTTTGTTCGTCATCTTGAACAATCCTTCCAGTTATGGTAAATTAGCAGGGTCTTGTAACCCTTTTCTGTTCCGCGAAGGCTCGCCGCTTGCCTCGGCGAGCCTTCTTTGTTTTTTTAATTCCTTCAACCGGGGCCGGTATTCCACCAGCCGGCGCTGCATTGTTAACGAAATTCGCTTTATTTCCAACACGGCCATCAGTACCGCCGGGTCGTCGGTTAACTCTTTGACCGCTTCAACCCTATCCTGAATATCAAGGTTGAGCGCGATCTGGCCATCCAGAAACGCCTGATCCCGATCATCCGCGCCACGGGGACGTGCCATTCTTGGATGCGTCTCCTTTCCGCAGTTGCCGGGCCTGCCAGCTTTTCCGGGCCGCCTCAAAACCAACCTTTACCGCCCCGCTAACGCCCACCGCAAAAAACAGGCCAATCCAGGTTTTTACATCCCACACCCCTAAAATAAGCAGTGGAATACCCAGGTAAAAAACCGTAAAGTACCCCATTGTCCACCGGTGGGCCTCTTTGCGTTCCCACAAAATTCCAAACGTGGCGGCTTCAAGCAGGATGATAAGGGCCAGGCCGCTCCAGTAAACCAGGTGGTAAGCGTTAAAAAGTTCCATTTTTATTACAAGCCTCCTTTTCTATGCTACACTGGTACAAAACCAGCACCTTAACAACTCAGGGCCAACAATTATGCTTGTGTAACCTGCACCATTAACTAAACCTCGGCCTTTTGCCCCTTTAGCCGAGGCGGGGCGGGGCAATTGTGCTCTATCCGCAGCCGGAAGCAAGCCCCACAAGTGGGACACATCCACCTTTGGGTGAATATCAGGGGCACCGCCCACAGGCCGGCTGTAGCGGCAATTGCTCCCCCGCCGGCTTTTGGCGGCGACGGTATTTACTTTTGGGCAGCAATTCTTCGGCGGCGGCCTGCCCGCCTTTATCTACGGGATCATCCAGCACCCGGCTGGCGTAAATTTGGGTTACGGCCAGGCTGCTGTGCCCCAGCAAATTCATTACCTCCTCAAAGTCAACCCCGCCCCGGCTCCGGCGCATTTGCTGCACCCGCAGCCGCGCCCCGGCGTGGCGCAGGCCGTGAACGTGGGCCTTGCTTTTTTCTACCCCGGCGCGCCGGGCGTATTTTTTTAAAATCCGGTTCACCAGGCTGTTGCTAACCGGCTGGTTAGGGTCAACCTCGGCCCCGGGATTAATCCGCTTGATCCGTTCTTCGTCCATGGGGATAAAGATGTAATCCTGCTCCTGCATTTTGCCCCACCGGCCATCGGCCTTGAGGTAGGCTACAATGGCCTGGTAGCAGTTGCGGTTGAGTACCGCCAGTTTTATCTGGCCGCCTTTGTAGCGATAGTTAAAGGCGTGGTGGCCGTCATCGGTTTGCTTTAAATCACCCCACTTCAGGTTGAGGATTTCCGAGGAGCGCCGGCACGTCACCATGTAGGTGTACAGCAGGGCAAAGTCTCGCTTGCCGGTTAAGCACTCCGTATTGATGGCCGCCAAAATGGCTTTGGCCTCATCGCCGCTGGGGTATTTGGCCCGCCCATACGGGCTAACCTTGGCCCGGTCTACGCTATCAAACGGGTTACGCCGATCCGCCGGCCACAGGTCATATTTTTTCTGCACAAAGTTGTAAAAATCCCCCAGAGCGGCCAGCTTCAGGTTGAAGGTGCTCTTGGCCAGCGGCTCGCGCCCCACCACCAGCCCGGTTTTGCGGTCAATCACCGCTTTTCCTTCGCGGCCCAAAAAGGCGGCCCACCGCTCGGCCAGTTCCGGGGTTACTGCCCAGGGGCGCACCTGCCCCCAGCGAAAAAACTGCTTCCAGGCGGTTTCGTAATTGCCCGCCGTGCTGCCGGTATCGTTTTGCCGGCGCTTCCCTTCTAACCAGTGATGGTAGGCGTCAATCCAGGCCATCCATAGCTGGGTATCCTCATCGCCAAATACCAGCCCGTCGAGAATGGTTAGGTTAGCTGTTGCCGGAATCACTGTCAGTTCGGCTGCTTCAGTTTTCATTCTTTATCTGTCCTATCGCCACTTCGGTCATAGCCAGCACCATCAGCCGGATAAACCGGGTTCGCTCGTCGGTAGCCGCCAAAACTTTTTGCTCCACAAACCTGGCCATCCGTTCCAACGCCTGTTTTTCCCGTTCTTTTGGTGAAAGCGCCTCGGCACTCAATAACGCTGTCATAGCTCCTCATCACGGCCATAATCGCCGTACAGATTGGGACCAAAAATAGAAGCTACCGCGCTTTGCATTGTTCGCCGCCCGCTGCCGCCGGCCTGGCGCGCCCGCCGCTTGCGGGCCGCCGCGTTTCGGCATTTTTGGCAGTACCAATGCTTGCGCCCATCCCGGCCTGTTTTGCCGGTCATTTTGTGGCCGCGTTTGCAAACTTTTTCATTGTTCATAACGCCACCTGCAACACCCGGCACTGGCCGTTTGCGTCATTCCACAGGATAGAACGGGTAGCCGGCGATGGTTTGGCCCGTTTACGTTTACTTGCCGCCTGCGAGCCGGTGCAATTTATTTTTGTGACAAAGGAAAAAAACTGTGCTATAATATTTTTCATAACAGAACATCCTTTCTCTGTTTTAAAGAGGTCCACCCGTGCTTTCCAGGGCGTTGGGGTGGGCCTCTTTCGTTTTAAATACTCTCTATCTGCGCTGAGCCGCCAGGGGGCGGGGGTGAGCCGGCCTGCCACAAACCGGCTCACCCGAGGCTAAGGGGTCACAGGCGGGGGGAGAAGCCCGCCCACCGGCGGCTCAGGTTGCGTTTGGTTGTTACTCATCCTTCGGCAGTAGTTGGGCCAGGATTTCGTATTGGGCCAGGTGGTGGCGCAACACGCGCAGTTCGGTGAGCAGCGCCAACCCGGTGGATTCCTCCCGTTGGTTGGTAAACAGGACGGCGCTTAATTCCTCATAACGCCGGTTCATTTTTTTCAGCGTTTCCAGCGCGGCAAGCGGGTTATCAAAAATCATTGCGTCGCCTCTGCTAACCACTTATCCCGCTTTTGCCGGCAAGCGAACAGGGTTGGGGCTACGCAGCTAAATAGTTTGCCGGTCTCGGTGCGATAATAGTCATACTGGTACATCGTACCTCTGGGAGTTTTGAACGTTTCATACTGTTCTTCTCCTTTTGTGGTGGTTGAACACCCGTTCATATCGATTTTCATTTTCTCAATCCTTTTTGGGTAAGACTTAAATTTCATCGCCGGGGCCGGTGCCCAGATATTCATAATTAGTTGGGGCTGCTTCAAGCTGTGAGGTTTTGGCCGGAGGGTTGGGGATAAAACCGGGCAAACTGCGCACCAGGCGCGATTCATTTTCCAGCCCAGGAAACTGCAATGTGCGGTACTTCTGCACAAATTCAGCCATGGCAATATCAACCGCTGCCTGAAACTTCCAACGGTTGCGCTCGGCAATAGCTCGCGCCTCTTTCAACACATCGTCTTCTATCCTGACACTGATAAATGTTCTCGACATTCGTCTATCTCTTTCGCAATATTTTTTATTGCATTTGCAATGTTTTTGAATAAAAAAAACTAACGAGTAAGGATGTATTCAATATAACATATGTTATTGCGATTGTCAACAACTGAATTGCAATCGCAATTAACAAAAACCTTAAAATTATTGCAAATGAAAAATCAATTATTCACTTGGATAAACGAAGAAGCAGAAAAACGCGATTGGAACAACAGTGAATTAGCAAGACGTGCAAAAATTTCACAGTCTAATCTTTCGCTTATACTTAGCGAGCAACGCAATGTTACGTGGGATTTTTGCGAAGCAATAGCGAAGGCTTTTGGAGAACGGCCAGAAAAAGTATTCAGGCTGGCCGGTCTATTGCCGCCCAGTGCGGGGCAAATGCAGGATTTAAGCGAGGATGAGGGACGGCTGGTAGCGTTATACCGTGGCTCGTCGCCGTTGGCACGGGAGTGGATACTCAAGGCGGTGGAGGGGTTTGCGGACGGGAAGAAATAGGGAGAGATTTAATCTCAGCCGCCGCCGCGCAACCGGCGCAAATGTCGTTTAGCGTCAATTAGCAAGCGTACCAGGTGGGGAATGACCTGGTACTGCAAGTAACGCCGTTCTTCAACAGTGTTGGTAAAAGTCAGGCCGAATGTTTGTTTGGGTTTGTGGGTGTAGCGACGTTTTTTACGCATTAGAAAAACCTCAAAACATTATAAATTATAAATCAATGAATAGGCCGGAGTTCAGCGCGGATTTAACAAAGCGCAAGTTTTTGTTGGTGAGAAATTTTAAATTTTTCAAACAAGCCGGAATGGTTATTGATACGTTACAATAACGCAAAAACTTCAAATTTAAATAGACCACAAATTCTTTTTAATTATTGGTGAAATACGGGCGTTAGGTAATTTGTATTTACCAGAGACAGGAAACTCAAATGCAGACCATCACTGATTTTTGGAAAACTACCACAGGTAAATTGATTATTATCGGGGGTAGTGGATTTATTGGGATAATTTTTTTGTGTTTTGTTTGTATGATTTGCGGTGCCTTGGGAAATAACAAAAACAATATTGAACAACTTCCTCCCAAATCAACAACGGTAAAAAAAGTGGTATCTATTGCAACTGAGACTCATACACCTGCAAATACGCCAATTCCTACAAACACCCCTGTCCCAACAAAAACACCAATACCAGAACTTTTATTTACTGATATTATTCAAGGCCCTAAAGAAAAAGGATGGACAGATACTCAATATTCCACCTATTTTGACACTATCAAAGGGAAAGAAATTAATGGATGGTCTGGTACCATACTCGAAATCAAGGAGTATGCTGGAGACCCTTACGTAAGCCTTGATATGAAACCCGGCGACCCGAAAATTGATGCTTATGTTTATATTAACAAGGACGATGTTTTAAAAGTTGCTTTAGAGCAAAATATAACTTTTGCTGGCACTATTGATAGTAACTGGAGTGAAGGCAATAATCTTTACGCCCTACAAATAAAAAATGTAATATTAACTAAACTGGGTGAAATTCCCACTCCAACTTCAATCCCGCCTACACCTACTTTAGGACCAACTGCACCACCTACCCCAGATATTGGTAATGAAATAGAAGCCGGCGGAATGTGCAAAGATTTTGTCAGAAAGAATCTTAAATCTCCTTCTACTGCGGATTTTGGAGGATGGTTAGAGAAACGAGATAAGGCTGTATTTGTACCTACTGAAAAAATAAATGATTTGGGATTAAAAATAGATATATCCAAACTTCACAATTCTGGAATATGGGCAGTAGCAGGACAAGTTGACGCCCAAAATTCATTTGGAGCTATGATTAGATCAGAATATATATGTGTTATGGACTATGACAAGAATACAAAAATGTGGTACTTGCTCGACATTAGTATCAAATAATCTGGCTCATGAGGCTATTTCATTATTCGGAATAATTTAATTATTGATACGTTACATCAGATATTTGGCTCTAAGCCAGATTAGAAAGCAAGTTCCATAAAACCACTCAAGAAGGATCTGCATAAGCATGAGTAATTACAACAAAGAGCCGTTATATCCTGGGGTAGACTCGCAACCCACGAAAAGAAATGGGCAATGGGGCAGATTTAATTCACCCCGATTTTTAATAGGGACAGGAATTGTTCTGGCAATTCTAATCATCTGTATTTTTTGTTGTTTGAGCATAGCTATAGTAGGGGCATTTTCTAGTGACACCAACAACAAAAGAATAAAACCAACCCCAACCGTGGGGATGATAGAACAGCGAGAAAGTATATGCCAGTTTGTGTAAGATGTCGTCGGGAAGTTGGCCTACTCAGTGGGTTAGTGGATTTTAACCGAAAAACCCAACGTTGTGGCAATTGCGACAGGCAAGTTAAAGACCAATTACTTCATTTTCGGAATGCCTTTTTAACTTATTGCAAAGATGGGATTTTATCTCCCCAAGAGTGGCATTATTTACAAATTGGTTCAGTGCGGGCTGGTTTGGATTGGGACGAAGCCTTAGAATTTATTAGAACCGATACGCTGTACTTTTTGGAGCGAACCTTAACCTTTATTGCCGAAGATGGGATTATCACCGAAGAGGAAGCCGGTTATTTCCAATCCTTAATTCAACAATTACAGTTATCTCCCGAACTGGTTAAACCTCTAACTGAACGGTTAATTTATCAAAGAAGGATTTCCGATATTCGCCAGGGTAAACTGGCCACCATCCGGGCCACCATTCACCTGGAGCCAAATGAATTGTGTTACCTGGAAGACCAGGCGATTTACGAAAAGATAAAAGCCAAAGGGATCCAGTTTATACCGGGGCGGTTGATTGTGACCGACAAAAAAATACACTTCCTCTCTGATAACGGAGGCTGGACTATTATTTGGAAAAATATAATGCGAGTAGAGCGGGATAGCCGTAGCATTTACTTGGAGTTAGCTACTCAAAAAGGAAATGGGCGCTACCAGATACCCGATCCACTTTTAGCAGAAGCAATATTGAATACTTTAACCAGATTAGCCAAAAGACAGCTACTTATACCCCAAGAAGGCAACGAAAGCCGACACATCCCCCAGGATATAAAAATAGCCGTCTGGCAGCGAGACCAAGGTAAGTGTGTTCAGTGTGGGAACACCTCTTACCTGGAATTTGACCATATTATTCCTTTCAGCAAAGGCGGCGCCAGCACAACCAACAACGTACAATTGCTTTGTCGTAAATGTAATTTGGAAAAAGGGGATAGAATTTAGGTCAGATGAAACGGGAATTTACAGCGACGGTATGGGCAGAATATGGGGTTTGGGTGGCGCAATGCCTGGAGGTAGATGTGGCCAGCCAGGGGGATACTGAAACAGAGGCGTTAAAAAACCTGCAAGAAGCGTTGGAACTCCATTTTGAAGCGCCGGTGGCCACCATAGTTTTTAAGCCGGTTTGAGCGCAGAAGAATTTAAGGAACCGTGAAAGAGAGAAAGACTATCAAACGGATTAAGCCGGGCGGCTGGCTGATGGCCGCCATTTTATTGTTATCCGTAGGGTGCAGCTTAACGGGGCGGATACAGGGAAGTGAACGCAACCGGATTCGCACCGTAGCCTCACCCGCATTGCGCCTTACGCCGGTAGCATTTTCCACACCGACAACCACGCCAATCTTGTCCACCGTTACACCGGCTTTGGCCACGTCCACTCCAATCCCCCCCACTGACACGCCGATACCTCCAACTGCCATCCCGGTTCAGTCTACCGATACGCCGGTGCCGCCTGTGGCTACCCCGGTTTCACCCACCGACACGCCGATACCTCCAACCGCCACGCCGGTTTTGGCCCAACCTACCCCAACATCTGTTTCTAATTCGGCGATTGTGCCGGAGGTAAATTGCGATTGCTCCGCCAATCTTTATAACTGTAAAGATTTCAAATCAGATGCCGAAGCCCAGGGCTGTTACCTCCATTGTTTGAATGCGGGTGCAGGTGATATTCACGATCTTGACCGCGATCACGATGGCAACGCCTGTGAGTGGGATAAATGATACAGGTCATACAACTTACCTTGTGTGACCTAAATTAAAAATGCCTGTTTTTGACCCGTGGTTTGTGCAAAATTTGCACGCCTGTAACGGCCAAATTATCCCTAATTTACCCGGTCTTTGCTCCCTGTTTTGCATCCAACAACCGTCAATTCATTTTTCCAACCACGAAAAATGAACCGGCTCATTTTTCGTGGTTGGAAAAATAAACCGCTATTCCCTACCCCTACTGCCCTACTCCCCCCTACTTATGCAAAATTTGCACTCCAGGTGGGGGGGTGAGTAGGCCCAGTAGGGCGAGTAGGGGGAGTAGGGCAGTTCACTCGTTTCAAAAAGAAGGTGTTATGAAACAAACCGTTCTGCTGGGCTACCGCCGCAAGTCGGTGGTGCGCGATGCCACCGACCTGGTCAGCCCGGAACAACAAACCCACGCCGTAGAAGCCTGGGCCAAAGCTCAAAATTCTGACACCATTATTGAATGGTACGAAGATATAGACCGCTCCGCCAGAGAAGAAAAAGGCCGCCCCGGTTGGCTCAACCTGATGCGCCAACTGGAACGGCCCGAAGTTTCCGGCGTTATCGCCTGGTCGTTCGACCGGCTATACCGCAATGTTCATCAGTTTCTCACCTTTCTTAATCGCCTGGAGCAACTAAACAAACGGCTCATTGTGGTGCGCGAATCACTCGACACCTCCACCCCCATAGGCCGGGCCATCGTCACCATCCTCATGGTCATCGCGCAACTGGAATCAGACCAAACCAGCGAGCGAATGAAAACCGGTATCACCTATCGCCGCGAAGTGCAAGGGCGTCACTGGGGGCCAACCCCGTTTGGTTGTGATCGTGACGACCAAGGGCAATTGATACCATCAACACGAAGATACTGGTTAAATCCCTTTACCGGCGAGGCAAGAAACGGCCAAGAGACACCAGGGGAGCCTTGGGAAGAACGAAAGTATTACGAAGCGATAAAATTGATTTATACGTTATATGCAACAGGCGATCACAGTTACGATTCTGTCACCACAATTCTAAACAAAAATGGCTGGCGATTTATTGACCGTCATGGTCAGCCGCGACCATTCGACCGTGATGACGTGCGGCGTTCGTTAGCGTACTGGCAACTATTTCGCGGTGATCTACCGACAGGTAAAATCCAACAAAAAAACGGAAAAATATTGGCCGGCGGGCATCAACCAATATTGCCAATAGAATTGTGTGAACAAGTAGCTGTAGTAATGACTAAGCGAGAGCACTTTCGACGACGCCCAAAAAAGGGACAACTCTACTTATTGGGTAATGTACTTTACTGTGGAGTTTGCCAAAAGAAAATGGTTGGTGCGTTCGAACACGGTCAGCGATTATATCGGCACTTGGGATCAAAAGGAAATTGTCCAGAACGATGGATTTTGGCAGACCAAATTGAGACTGAAGCTATAGCGATATTGATTCGTTTGAACAACACTGAACTGATGACAGATATCAGGCAAGAGGCGGAACGTATAGCTCGTGAGGCGTTTGCACAGGACGAATCCGGTAAGGCGATTATAGCCGAACTGGAACGGCAACGGGAGCGATTAAAGCGGTTGGAAGATTTATACCTGGATGGTGATATTGATAAAGACCGGTATCGGCAACGAAAGTTAGAGATCGGGGAGACAATAGCCAAGCTGGAAAACGATCTCTATACTATTTGTCAGATGACTGATTTTGGAGCAGTATTGCGTCGAATGGAATCAATATTAACACAGTTAACGGAAACATCCGGCGAGACAAAAAAGGCTCTAATCAATAGTATCATTGAGCGATTAGAAATTGGCAGTGGCAAGATTTTACATCTTGAGCCACGACCATGGTCTCGTGGTTTTTTCTGATTGCGCGGCGTTTTATGTAGGCTTAACTCCCACCCGGCCCACCTCTGGGACGAAAAATACGTAAAAAAGTAAAACTACAATTCAGTAAGGCTTTTTTGTAATCACTAGATAACATTCACAATAAGTAAAAACAGTGTAAAATAGATAAATGATCTTA
>CAZFCE010000037.1:0-48218 GCA_964517605.1 uncultured Caldilineaceae bacterium
GTCGTTTGTTCGATATTACTGAGACTTGGCTTATATTCAATACCTCCTGATCTGCTCCTCTCCCACTTATGGGTAATGATAAGCCCTGGTAACTGAGAAAGACAAAATCACTGTTCACCTGGGGACGTTCGCGCGGGCAGGCTTGCAAAGCTCGTTCGGCCTGGGGCGAGAGGTAGACCGAGCGTTCCTTGCTGCCCTTGCCGTTGGCGACCAGGCGCGGTAGCAGTTCATCCCGGTACAGGTCCACCAGTTGTAATTGAGCCACCTCCGAAATTCTTAAGCCGCCCCTGACCATTAACGTGAACATCGCCCGGTCGCGCTTGTTCTCGATGACCGCAAAGAATTGACGCAGGATGTCGGGTTGCACAGGCCGGGGTAAACGCTGCGGTTCTCTCAAGCCGTGCCGGTGGGGTAACACCGGGCACATCAAGGCCGGGTCCTCATCCGAAAGAAAGGTGTACAATGAGGTGATAGCCGCTAACCGGCGATTGATTGTGGCCGGTTTGAAGCCGCGTTCGGCCTGCCGGATGACAAACCGATCCACCTCCTGGAACGTCACCAAGTCGGGCGGATTGTCCCCGACCACCTCAGCAAACTGGCTGAGGTCATAGTGGTAATCCCGCCAGGTGCGGGCTTGAGGGTTGCGCCGGCGCACCCAATTGACGAAAGCATCGATCTCTTTTAACATGAAATACCTCCCTTGAAAATAACGTTTTGGTGTAGGGGCGACCCTCGCGGTCGCCCGGTTTTAGGGCCGGCCTTGCGCCGGCCCCTACAATTTTCATTCGCCGGCGCTGTGCCGCAGGTTCTGTCACACTCCTGTGAGTAAAAATATGGGTTAAGACTGACATCTCCCATTTTACTCCCAGGAGGCGTTCGTTTTACTCCCAGGCCGCATCATGGACCTGGTTAAGATAAGTGACCCGAAACCGACACCTTCCTCAGCCGAGATTCGGTGGAGAGTGAGTCGCCGTATCAGTACGTGCGGGGGGGTGTAGGTAAAATGTTCCATAGCGACGTTAACGTAATGAGTTCAAAAATACCTGATGTTTTTAACAAACCAACACGAGTAGGGGTAATTAAGCAATGAACTATATAAAAGCACTGGTTGTTGGAGTAATGTGTTTGTTTATGGTCTCATGTAGCCGGATGTCATCCACATCGTCAACTAAAATTATTGCCACAAGTACAGTGGCGACACCCCCTGTAACTACTACCATTGCTATTTCTACGCCAGGGGCTACCCGTACTTCAACAGGACAAGCATTTTCATCTCCTGCCATTTCTCCATCTCTCTCCCCCACCAACCCGGATCAAACGGTAACCTCAATTCCTGTCGCAACCGCCACTTCATTGCCAGGTGCTACCCGCACTTCAACCGCGGCTCCTTCTCCAACCATTACGCCTTTAAGTGATCAGGTTTTAAAATTTGGAGGAGAGGTATCGCGAGAGCAGGTGTTTGAGTATAAAATAAGCCCTAACCTCTACTTTCAGCTCTGTCCAATAGGATATGGTTGGGAAGTTTGGATTGGGAACAAATCACAACCGTTTGATAATTATGTAAGTGTCGTGACTCCACCTTATCATGGAATGAACGCTATTTATATTGAAGGGTGGCATTTTAGAAACAGTGACAATACCGGGCCAAATGGGCCAGGTGAGAAACTTGTCAACGCGCCTCAGAAAGTCAGACGGTTCTACTTTATTCTCAACGAAGAAGATTATCAAATAGCATACAATAGTTTAGATATAGATTCATTTCCAGAGGAAGAACATGAGCAAATATGGAAAAAACGTGAACAGTTAGAACCGAGGGAGGGGCGGCTTACCATTACAAACCTCGAACTTGGTAATTTAGTGCCGGGGGAAGATGCCTGGATTGAGAAGATGGAATTTGAAGTCGAGCTTAGTTTACCATCAAACTTTCAACAGTAACAACGTAACGCAACTATAACGTAATTAGCAGGCTGAGTCGAGTCTGCGGCGAGACCCAATAATTTCAACCCCAAAAAGCGGAGCGATCATTGATCGCTCCGCTTTTTTTGCTTTGTGCCAGGCCGCTCCTGACCTTCCCATCAGCCATCGCCCGGTCATAATCGGTAGCGATGGTGCTATCGTAAAGCCGGGCATACCGCAGCGTCGTTTCCACCCGCTGGTTGGCCAAAACAACAAAACCCCTCCCGATGGTAGAATACCCCCAATTCACCGCCAGAAGGCAACAGTTCAAATCACCCAATTCACCCGTCAGCGGGCGGGTATAATCATCCTTTTGGGTGAGTAGTATCATCCCATATGCTCCGGCTACGCGGCGATAACCGCCGTTTCAGGCGTGGGAGCGGTGTCAAACACCAGCGCGCCGGCTTTGAAATCGGCCCGGATGCTGCTGCCATCGCCAAATTTGCCGGAGAGCAGCGCCATTGCCAGCGGATTTTGCAACTCGCGCTGAATGGCCCGTTTGAGCGGTCTGGCTCCAAAGGCAGGGTCAAAACCGGCTTCGGCCAGGTGTTGCTTGGCGGCTTCGGTCAGTTCCAGTTGAATTTTGCGCTCGGCCAGCAAGCGGCGCAGGTGGCGCAGTTGAATTTCGACAATTTGCGCCAAGTCGTTGCGGGTTAGGGCGTGGAATGTGATCACATCATCAACCCGGTTGAGAAATTCGGGCCGAAATTGCTGCCGCAGCGCCTCCAGCACTTTGGGTTCGGCGGCATCGGCCCCCAATTCCATAATAAAGTGGCTGCCGATGTTGCTGGTCATAATCACCACAGTGTTTTTAAAGTTGACGGTGCGCCCGTGGCCGTCGGTGAGGCGGCCATCATCCAGCAGTTGCAGCAAGGTGTTGAACACCTCCGGGTGGGCTTTTTCAATTTCATCAAACAAAATCACGCTGTAGGGGCGGCGGCGGGCCGCTTCGGTGAGTTGGCCGCCTTCGTCGTAGCCCACGTAGCCGGGCGGCGCGCCAATCAGCCGGCTAACGGTGTGGCGCTCCTGGTATTCACTCATATCAATGCGAATCATATTGGTTTCGTCATCAAACAGAAATTCGGCCAGCGCGCGGGCCAGTTCGGTTTTGCCCACGCCGGTTGGCCCCAAAAAGATAAAGCTGCCAATGGGCCGGTTGGGGTCTTGCAGGCCGGCGCGGCTGCGGCGCACGGCATCGGCCACCGCGGTGATGGCCTCATCCTGGCCAATAACGCGCCGGTGCAGCCGTTCTTCCATTTTAACCAGCTTTTCCACCTCGCCTTCCAGCAGTTTGCTCACCGGCACGCCCGTCCAGCGTGAAACCACGGCGGCTATCTGTTCGGCGTCAACCTCTTCGTTAAGCAGCGAGCCTTTTTTCTGGTATTCGTTCAACTCCGATTGCTGGCGTTGAATCCGGGCTTCCAGATCGCGCAGCACGCCGTAGCGCAGGCGGGCCGCCGCTTCCAAATCAACGCGGCGCTCGGCCTGTTCAATTTCAACGCGGGTGCGCTCAATTTGCTCCATGGTGCTGCGCATTTCCTGAATGAGCCGCTTCTCGTGCTGCCACTGGGCGGTGAGCGCCCGGCTTTCTTCGCGCAGGCGGCCCAGTTCGGCTTCGAGCGCCAGCAGCCGCTCCCGGCTGGCCTTATCCTTTTCTTTTTTCAGGGCTTCGCGCTCAATTTCCAGTTGCATAATCTCGCGGTCTACGTCGTCGAGCGCCGCCGGTTTGCTGTCAATTTCGGTGCGCAGCCGGGCGGCGGCTTCATCAATTAAATCAATGGCCTTGTCGGGCAAAAAGCGGTCGCTGATGTAGCGGTGGCTGAGCGTGGCGGCGGCAATTACCGCGCCATCCTGAATGCGCACGCCGTGGTGCACCTCGTACCGCTCTTTGAGGCCGCGCAAAATGCTGATGGTGTCTTCTACGGTTGGCTCTTCTACCAGCACCGGCTGAAAGCGCCGCTCCAGCGCCGCGTCTTTTTCTACGTATTTACGGTATTCGTCCAGCGTGGTGGCCCCAATGGTGTGCAGTTCGCCCCGGGCCAGCATTGGTTTGAGCATGTTGCCGGCGTCCATTGCGCCTTCGGCGGCCCCGGCTCCCACCACGGTGTGCAACTCGTCTATAAACAGGATGACCTGCCCGGCGCTGCCGGTTACTTCGTGCAGCACGGCTTTTAGCCGCTCCTCAAACTCGCCGCGAAACTTGGCCCCGGCAATCAGCGCGCCCATATCAAGCGCGGTGATTTGCTTGTTTTTTAGCCCTTCCGGCACGTCGCCGCGCACAATGCGCTGGGCCAGCCCTTCAACAATGGCCGTTTTGCCCACGCCGGGATCGCCAATGAGCACCGGGTTGTTTTTGGTGCGGCGGCTGAGTACCTGCACTACCCGCCGGATTTCGTCATCGCGGCCAATCACCGGGTCCAGTTTGCCTTTGCGAGCCAGTTCGGTCAGGTCGCGGCCATATTTTTTAAGGGCGTCGTAGGTGCTTTCGGGGTTTTGGCTGGTAACGCGCTGGTTGCCGCGAATGCGGGTAAGGGCTTGCAGCACGGCATCGCGGGTAAGGCCGGCGTGGCGCAGCAGATCGCCGGTTTTGCCGCCGGATTCGGCCAGAGCCAGCAGCAGGTGTTCGGTTGAAACGTAATCGTCCTTCATTTTTTCGGCGGTTTGCTCGGCGGCGCGAAGAATGCCCGCCAGCAACCGCGATAGCCCCGGCTGCGAGCCGCCGTAAACTTTGGGCGCGGTCATCAATTCGGCTTGCAGGGGTTTTATCAGGGTTTCCGGGGGCACGGCCAAAAGTTGGGCAATATTGGGCGCAACGCCGTTTGGTTGTTGCAGCAGCGCCAGCAGCAGGTGCGCCGGTTGAACCTCGCTGTGGCTGTATTCTTCGGCCAGCCGTTGCGCTTCAATAATGGCTTCCTGGGCCTGGGTGGTGTATTTGTTCAAATTCATTGGATAACCTCCATTGAGCGACGAATGACGGGTCAGGCGTAAACCATCCGTTTTATGGGAATCATACCGGATTATTGTTAGAGGACTGTTTGAGCGCCGGATTTTGGCGGCAAGACAAAAAACACCGGCGGTTAGGCCGGTGTTGGGGGATTAGCGTTCCAAATCGCGCAGGCGTTCAAATAGTTGGCGCTGCTCCACCGATAGGTGTTTGGGCAGCTTTACGTTTAATTGCGCGTACAGATCGCCGTGTTCTTCCGGTTTTTTAAGCAGGGGCATGCCTTTGCCGCGCAGCCGGATTTTTTGGCCGTTTTGCGCGCCCGCCGGAATTTTTAGCTTCACATCGCCGGTCATGGTGGGCACGCGCACCTCGCCGCCCAAAATGGCGGTGTACAGGTTTACCGGAACATCAATTTGCAAATCATCGCCCTGGCGCTCAAAGCGCGGGTCGGGCGCAATTTTTACCTTCAGGTACAGGTCGCCGCTGCCGGTAAGGTTGCGGTTGCCTTCGCCGCGCACCCGCACTTTGGTGCCGGTTTTGGCCCCGGCGGGAATTTTCACTTCAAGGCGGCGGCCATCCTTGTTGATAATGCGGGCGGTGCCGCTGTAGGCTTCGGCCAGGCTAATTTCCAGATCGTGCTCAATATCGCGCCCGTTTATGGTGGTGGGGTCGTAACCGCCGGTGGTGGAACCGGCGCGACGGGCGTTGCCGCTGGTGTTGTTGGCATTCATATTGCCAAAAATGCTGGTGAAAAAGTCCGAAAACGAGCCGCCAAAATCATCGGGCGAGCCGTAATTAACCCGCACGCGCGGGCCGCCGCCCGCCGCGCCGGCGGCATTAAACCACTGCGACCAATCAAAATCGTTGGGAGTGCCGCCGGCTTGTTGCCAGCGCTGGTAGTTGGCCCCCAGGTGGTCGTACTTGGTTCGTTTTTGCGGATCGCTTAAAACTTCGTAGGCTTCGTTAACTTCTTTAAATTTGTCCTCGGCTCTGGCGTCGCTTTTGTTCACATCGGGGTGGTATTGGCGGGCCAGCTTGCGGTACGCGGTTTTTATTTCTTTGTCGCTGGCGTTTTTATTAACGCCCAGGATTTTGTAGTAATCTCGATATTCCATGGGCAAGCCTCCACATTGTATTATCGCACAACGTTGACTCGGCGTAAAGTTCAGGCCGATACCATCACTTTGGCCGGGCGCAGCAATTTATCGCCCAGCATGTACCCGGCTTCTACCTCTTCGATGATGGTGTTGGCCGGGGTGTTGGCCGAAGCCGCCACCGTGCCCAGCGCCTCGTGGCAGGCCGGGTCAAACTGTTGCCCCACGGTTTCCAGGCGAGTCACGCCTTCGGCGGCGAGTAGCCGCTCCAGTTCGCGCTGGGTCAGTTCGATGCCCTGCCGCAACGCGGAATCGGTGGGGGTGGCGTGGTTCAGGGCGCGGGCCAGGTTGTCGGCCAACGGCAAAATCAGCCGCAACAGCCGTTCCTGCTCGGCGCTAACGGCTTCTTCGGCCCGGCGCGCCTGCCGCTTGCGAAAGTTGTCCATTTCGGCTTGTTGCTGTTTGGCCAGCGCTTCCCAATCCACGCCGGTCTCCGGCGGTGGCGGTTCAACCGGCACGGGCGGAATGGTGGGCTGAACCGCGTTGAGCGCATCCTGATAAGCGTTGATAACTTTAACCGGAATGCGCGGAACTGGGCCTTGGTCTTGATTTGGCATGGCGTTACCTCCAGGGGTGAACCTGTTTTTTGCTTTTATACCCCACCATACAATGCTTCTGTTAGATTGCCGCTAGAATTGACCGATTTGCGGCAACGGTTTGCCTGGTAAAATTATAGCATTAAATTGCCACAAGTGGTTTAGAGCCTGAAAATTCCGTGCTACAATGACTCAAACAAAGCCAAAAGGACACAGTTGTGAATCAATCTAATTCTCCATGCCAAACTGAATCTGCGCCGTGGGCCGGCCCCACCAACCTGGTTCATTGCGTACACATTCCGCCTACCGCCAGCGCCGGGCAGCCCGCCCCGCTGGTGGTGATGATTCACGGTTGGGCCGGGGATGAGTCATCCATGTGGGTTTTTAGGCAGGCGTTGCCGCCCGGCGTGGTGATTGTGGCACCCCGCGCCCCGGTGGCCCTGCCCGAAGGCGGTTATGGCTGGTTTACCTACAGTTCGCGGTTGGTGCCGGAGCCGGGTTCGCTGGCTGCCGGGCTGCGCCAGCTAGAGGAATTTATCAACAGCCTGCCCGGCTATTACCCGGTTGATCCCAACCGGCTGGTGGTGATGGGGTTTAGCCAGGGCGCAATGATTGGCAATGCCTTTGTTTACGCCAACCCGGATCGCGCCGTGGGGATGGCTTCGCTGGCGGGCGCGTTTCCGCCGGTGATTGAGGGTGACCCCATTAACAACTGGTTGGCCGGGCTGCCGGTGTTTATTGCGCATGGCCGCGAGGATGATGTGGTTCCGGTTGAGCACGCCCGCCAAACCAAAGCTGTCTACCAATCATTGGGGGCTGCCGTAACTTACGGCGAATATCGCGCCGCGCACAAAATGCACATGCAAGGGCTAAAGGATTTGCGGCGCTGGTTGGAAGATGTTCTCAAATCATAGAGGGGGTATGCGGAACAAAATCCGGGAAGCATTTGCATTTGAACTGGAACAGGGCCACCAGCGCCTTAACCTGGCCAAAGCGGCCCTGTTGCTGGCCGAATATATTACCCAACCGTTTGATGTGATTATGTACCTGGCCCGGCTCGATGAAATGGCGCTGGCGCTTAAACCCAAATTGACCGTAGCGCCATCAGAGCGCCACAAGCTGGATTTGCTGCACCATCACCTGTTTCAACACTACGGCTTTGTGGGCAACACCGATAATTACTACCAGCCGGAAAACTCGTTTTTAAACCGGGTGATGGAACTCCGCACCGGCATCCCCATTACTTTGAGCGTAATTTACCTTGAAATTGGCTGGCGGCTGGGGTTGCCGCTGTGGGGGATTGGCCTGCCCCGGCGTTTTATTGTTGGGTTTGGCGCCAAAAACGACCCCACTTACATTGATGTGTTCAACGGCGGTAAAATCCTCACCATTGATGATTGCCTGGAAATTGTGAACGTGGCCGCCATTAACCGCGAGCCGTTCCGGCGGCAGTTTTTAAAACCCGTCACCCCTAAAGAAATTCTGTTCCGATTGTTGCTCAACCTGAAGCAAATCTATTTTAACCAAAGGGATTGGCCGCAGGCTTACAAAACCGTAGAGCTGTTAACCCTGGTTAACCCCGGCCAACTCAACGAAATCAAGGATTTGGGCTTGCTGGCTCTTCAGCTTAACCGGTTGCAAGATGCCCTGTTTTACTTTAGGCGCTACCTCTTTTTAACCCCCAACCTCCCCGAAGACATCGAATGGCTGCAAGAACGCATTGGAGTCATTGAAGAGCAGCTACTTCAATTAAATTAGGCCGCGTTGCGTGCAATTGCACCGCATCCGGGTATACTTGATGTTAAGAATGTTAACAAGGGGGACACATATGGCCAAAATAGCCGCTGATTTGGAAGCAAAAATTAACGCCGCGCCCACCAAAACCTTTGACCTGATTATAAAAACCCAGGGTGAGGTTGCGCCTCACCTGGATTGGCTGGCGGCGGCGGGCATTAAGGTCACGCGCCAGTTCAGGCTAACGCCGGGGGCGGCGATTACTTGCGCGGGGGCGGCGGCTCAAAAACTGTTGGGCCAACCCTGGGTGGTGTCGGTAGAATTGGATCAGCCGGTATCGGCATTTTAATGCAGAGGAGATAAACTTATGGCCGGAATTGCCTCGGATTTAATCAAACAAATGAATGCGCTCCCCAACCAGGAACCCATTCCGGTGATTGTGCGCCGCAAAGAGGGTTTTTTCAGCGCCCAGGCGGTGCTGCCCAGCGCGGCCACCGTTGACCATGTGTTCAGCCTGATTTCGGGCGAGGCCCTGAAAATGACCGCCGCCGAAATTGAAACCGTTAGCCAGCACGAGGCGGTAGACCATATTTGGCCCGATTTGCCGGTGCAAGCCTGGCTCGATGCTTCGGTGCCCAAACTGGAAGCGCCCCAAATTTGGGCCGCCGGTTTTAAGGGCAAGGGCATCAAACTGGCGGTGATTGACACCGGCATTGATGAAACTCACCCGGATTTTACCGGGCGGATTAAAGCCGCCAAAAGTTTTGTAGATGATTCGCCTAAAGACGGCAACGGCCATGGCACGCACGTGGCCGGGATTGCCGCCGGTAGCGGCGCAAAATCCGGCGGTAAATATGTGGGCGTGGCTCCGCTGGCGGATTTGTACATTGCCAAAGTGCTAAACGCCACCGGCAACGGCGCAATGAGCGGGGTGATGGCCGGGATTGAATGGGCGGTGCTTGAGCAGAAAGTGCAGGTGATTAACCTGTCGCTGGGCGGGTCGGGGTCCAGCGACGGCTCCGACGCGCTTTCGACCATGTGCGATGAGGCGGTGCAGCAGGCGGGCGTGGTAATTTGCGTGGCCGCCGGCAACGAAGGGCCAAACGCGCGCACGGTCGGTTCGCCGGGGGCGGCCCGGTATGTAATTACGGTGGGCGCGGTTGACGATACCGACCAGATGGCCAGTTTTTCATCGCGCGGCCCCACCGCCGATGGCCGGCTAAAACCGGATATTGTGTTTCCGGGGGTAAGGATTACGGCCCCGCAGGCGGCGGGCACGCAACTTGGCCCGGTGGTGGTGGATGGGTACATCTCTATTAGTGGCACCAGCATGGCCACGCCGCACGCCGCCGGAGTTGCGGCGCTGCTGTTGCAGGCCAATCCGCAGCTAAAGCCGGAGCAGGTAAAAAGCATTTTGTTGGCCACGGCGGTAAATTTGGGCTTTACCGCCAACGACCAGGGCGCGGGCCGGGACAACGCTTATCAGGCTTATTTAAAGGCGTTGTCCGTTGTTTCAACCCAACCCGCCCAGCAGCCGTCGCAATCGCAACCGCAGCAAACGGTTTCGCAGCCGCAAACAGATTCGGCCTCGCAACTGGCCGGTTGTCTGGCCGGGTTGATGGGGTTGTTCAGCCGCAAGTAATTTGCCATCAACAAAAAAAGAGCGCCGATTAACAACCGGCGCTCTTTTTTGTTACCCAAAACGCAATTGGCTCTTGGTTAGAACAGGTGCTAAAGTGACCGGCACTTATCGCTACATAATGAGATAGCCTCTAAAAAATGCGTTTTACCGAGGAAACCAAAGTGCCGGTCACTTTATAATCCCTGCGTTAAAATATCAAGGGCGCGGCTAACTTTGCCTTCGGCTTTCCAGTAATCAAATTTGGTGGTGTTCAAGTGTTCGGCTATGCCGCCAAGTTGCCGCACCTGCTCCAGCATTCTGTCCGGGCCGCCGGGAACGGCATCGGCTTTGCCATCCCACAACACCAGCAAGCGGGTGTGGTCAATGCCAAACACCAGCGCCGTGTAGAGCGCCCAGCGCTCGTTGCGCTCAAAAATGTTGTCGCCGGGTTTTACCGGCCCCAAATGGTCAAGCTGCTGCCGAATAATCACATCGGGGTTGTTGCGCAGGGCGTAAAACCGCTCCACCCATTTATCACCGGCATAACTGACAGCCTCTTTAATGTAGCCGGCTTCGTTAAAGGGCAGGTGAATTTCAACGCGCATGCCCAGATTGAGGCAGGCTTCCAAAAAGATGATGTCGCCGCCGGCAGCCATGCCGGGAGCAATGGCCAAATCGTTTTTATCGGCGTTAAACTTGCCTAGGGCGCGGTCAATCCGCTCGCGCACTTCGCGCTCCAGCCCGGCGGGAAAGCGCGTTTCGGTTTGGCCGGGCCGGTCTATGGCGTGGCCGGCAAATAAAAACACCTGCCGGGGCGTTTGCGGCCCGCGCGGTTCATCGCCTTCTTCATTAATTTTGATGCGCTTGATTTCGGCTTCCAGCACATCCATGCCGGCCTGCACAAACTCCGGCCTGAAGTTGAGCGATTTGAGCAACTCCAGTTGCCCCAGTGAAGATTTGAGGTTGTAAACGTTTTTGCGGGCGGCAGTGAGCGCCTTGCGGTAGGTGCGGGCTATTTTGTCGGGGTCGGTGGCAATGCTCACCTGCAATTCGGCCAGCGAAACCAGCGCCCAATAATCAGAATTGTTGCTTTGGGTGTTGGTTTCCAGGGCAAAGTGAATCGCGCCCTTTAACTTTGGCAGATTTTCGCGGATGGCTTCCACGTCGGGGTCGTCGGTCACGTTAAAGGTGGTAGCCAGATAATCCATTAACAGCGAGCCGGTGAGGGCGTTGATGCCGGGGTAGTAGTTGTCCTGGTCTAGCTGGTAGCCGTAAAGGTAGGTATTTACGGATTTTATCAGCCAGTGCGACGAGGCGTAGGCTTCGGCCAGGCGTTGGTTTGGCTCCCGAATATCTTCCCAGGTTTCCATCCACATTTGTTTGTAAATGCGGCCCAAATACGAACTGGCTTCGATGTCGGCGGGGTTGTCTTGCAGCAGCCGCTCCAGTTTGACAATGGCTTCGTCGGTGCGCCCCAGCCGGTTAAGGTGAAACGCCTCTTCGCGCCGGAATGAATCGTTGCGCGGGTTGATGGTTAGCCCGTAGCGGTACTGTTGCAGCGCCAGTTCAAAGCGGCCCATCCCCTTTAAGGCCCGGCCCGCCTCGGCAATGGCTTCTTCTTTGATGAGCGGATTGCCAATTTCTTCGGTGAGCAGCAGCACGTCGCCAATGCGTTTTTGGCGTTGGGCAATGGTGACGCGCTCTTTCCACTCGTTGTATTCGCGCCAAAAGCCGGTAGCCAGCGGCGTGCGCAGGGCGGTGCGGTCCGGCTCGGGCAGGCCGTTGAGCAGGTTAAAAATGGGGCTGTGCACCCGGTTTATATCCGAGGCCCAGGTTTCGCGGGTAATTTTGGTGATGGCCTGCCGGTTTTTTTCCAGGTGGTCGGGGTCGGGCCGGCCATTTTTATCCACGTGGTAGGGAATGGTGCGCACGTTAAAAATATCAAACGGCATGTACGAGCGCCCCGATTGAATATGCACCACGCCACGTTTGCGAATGGCGTGGCGCACGCCCAACTCGTAAAACACGTTGGCGTTGTCAATGCTCAGGTCGGCAATCACCAAATCGGCCAGCAGTAACTCCTGGAACATATCGGTGAGGATGTCGCCGCTCACGCTTTCTTCATCGGCCCGGAACGACTCAAAGCCGGCGGCTTCCAGCGCGGGCCGGATGAGATCATGGTAGATGGCGTCAAAATCCAGCCAGCGGCCATCGGAACCCTGTTTGCGGCCAAAGGGCATCACCACAAAGGCGTGGGGCAGCCCTTTGCTGCTTTTGCGAGCGGTTTCGGGCGCGGGTAGCTCGGTGGTGTCCGGCGCTGTTTCCGGCAACTCTGATTTTTCTTTGCCGGCGGTTTCGGTATCGGCGGTCACGGCATCGGCTTCGGCAGATTTGGCCTCGCCGCCGCCCGGCTCGGTTTTGGAAAATGACGAACTGGCCGGCAACAGCAGCACCTCGTCAAGGGCATCAGCGCCAACGCCGCGCAAATCGTCAACGGCGTGCCACATATCGCTGGCGTGTTTGTTGTAGTGGCTCCAGATGATTCTTTCGGTGGCGATGACCAGCTTAAAAAATTCTTCACTGGTGCGGTCGGTGGCGTTCAGGCTGTGCCAACGGTCGCGCACAATATTCAGGCCGATAATCAACTGGTTGTAGCTGTTAATGGCCGCATCAAGCTGGCGCGGCTCCAGCCAGGTGATGATGGCCGCCGCCGCGAATACGGTTACGGCCACCCAGGCGTTAAACTGGCCGCCCAGCGCGGCAAAAAACAGACTCAGCCCGCCGGTAATCAGCAGGCCCAGGTGCAGCATGTTGCGGGTTTTTTGGGGCCGGTTGAGCTTTTGGGCGTAAAAAGCAAGCTGGTTTTCCAGCCGGTAGGTAAGGTAATCGGCGGGGAGCAGGCGGGTAAAGCCGGGGTCGGCGGCGGAGTCATCGGGGGTAAGGCCGGGCGGTAACGGGCCGTGGTAGGGCTTCAGGCTGAGTTCGCTGCCCAGCGTGTCGGCAATGCGGCGCTGAATATCGGTGAGGCGCTGGCTCAGCCAGTGGTCGCGGTCATCGTGCCACTGCATTACGGTGCGGTACAGGTAAATGCTTTTTTTTATTTCTTCGGCGGCGGTTTGCAGTTCCAGGCCAATTTCTTGCCAGCGCGATTTGATGGTTAAGGCCAAAACAATAAAATTGATGATGAGAATAACTATCAGCATCAGGCTAAGGGTGGTGTATAGCGCGGCGGGCATGGCGGCTACTTCCCGGTAGTTGCCAATGAAAATGGCAAATATTACGGCCACCATCGCCAGGCCGATGGTCAGGCCGCGTAAAAGTTTGTGCTGGTTGATGGCCGCCTGCGAGTTGAGGTAAAAATCGGCGTAACGCTGCCAGGCCGAAGCCAGGGCCGGGGATTCAATTTTGGTGTTTTGGCTCATTATTGCTCTCTTTTATTGACAAGCCCTAAAATTTTCATTACAGTGGTTTGGAAGCCATTTTTATTGAAACAAATAAAGAAGGGTACAACCATGTTAACCGAACTGCAATCCAGATTAAAAGCCAAGGTGTGGCAAGCGGTAGCGCAAAGCGGCGTTAATGTATCGGCGGTGCCGCAGCCGGAAATGGACAAGCTGGTGCAAGCCATTGCCGATGGCGTGCTGCACGAAGTAAACGACATTTTGGGGCAAACGGCGGATAAACCCAACCTGCCCGCCGCCGATGACGACACGGAAGAGGTTTTGTGGGAAGGCCGCCCGTTTATGTCGTTTAGCTCGTTTTACCAGATTACATCGGAACGGGTGCGGATAGTGGAAGGTTTGTTTGGTAAAGAACGGCGGGATATTGAACTAATTCGGATTAAGGATATTGATCACAAGCAAAATCTGGCCGAACGCACGTTTAATATTGGCGATGTTTTTATAGCCAGCCACGATTTTAACGATGCCAACGTGGTGCTGCGTAATGTGTCTAACCCGGACGAAGTTCACGAAATTTTGCGCCGGGCCATGCTTAAAGCCAGAAAAAAATACAACGTTGGGTTAAGGGAAGAGATGTAAACCGCCGGCGGTTGCGGTTGATGCTAATCGTCGGCGGGGTCGGTGATGAGCGGGATAAAAACGTGAAAGACGCTACCCTGGCCGGCAATGCCTTCGCTTTCCACCGAGATTTTGCCGCCATGCGCCTCAACCGCCAGTTTGCAAAACGCCAGGCCCAACCCCACGCCGCTGGGGCCGTTGGCGCCGGTTTCAACCCGTGAAAATTTATCAAAAATGCGGGACTGGTTGGCCTTGCTAATACCGGGGCCGTTATCGGCTACGGCAAAGTGGAGTTGGTTGTTTTCTATAGACACAATCAACTCCACTTTTGCTTCTTCGGGGGCGTATTTGATGGCGTTGCCAATTAAGTTGGTCAGCACCCGGCGAATCAGCCCGTTATCCAGCCAAATTTCGGAAATGCTCTTAGGAATGGCCTGAAAGGTTAAAATGGTGTCCCTGGCTTCGGCCTGGGGTTCAACCTGCTCTTTTACCTCGGTGATTAAGCCTTCAATATTGGTGAGCGAGCGTTGGAGCGGCACTTCGCCCTGCTCCAGCCGGCTCACGTCCAGCATTGAATCGACCAAATCGGTGAGGGTTCGCCCGGTGCGCTTGCCCATTTCTAAAAATCGCACCAGGTTTTTTTCCCCGGAACTGCTGCCCAGCATCATGGTAATCAAATCAATGGTGTTGATCAGGTTGCCCAGCGGCCCGCGCAGGTCATGCACCAGCATGTTAACCAAATCCTGCCGCATGCGCTCAATCTCCTTGCGGCGAGAAATATCGCGGCCCACCCATTCCAGGTATTCTTTGTCGCCAAATTGAATGTGCCGTGTGCGGATGTCGAGCGGCACTTTTTGGCGGTAGGCGTCGGTAATTTCCACATCAATTGAGGCTTCGCGCCAAACATGCAACAGTTTGAGGTTTTCTTGCAAAAAGGCCTTGAGCGGCGGCGCAAAAAAAGTAATGTCCAGCCCGGTGAGGGCGTCTTTGGGCCGCCGTAAAATCTGGCAGGCTTTCCGGTTAACGTTGAGGATAACGCCGTCGTAATCGGTAATGATGATCATGTCGGTGCTGTCTTCAAACAGGGCCGAGTAGCTGGCTTCGGCTTTTTGCAAATGCGACACGGCCTGGGCGTTGGCCACCGCCGTGGCCGCCTGGTCGGCAAAAGCGGCTACCACATCAACATTTTCCGGGGTGTAGTTGTTTAAGCGGTAGCTGTCAACGGTTAAAATGCCCACCACTTCATCGTGAGCAATCAGCGGCGCGCCAATCCAGCTTTTTACGTTTTGCGATGACGAGCTTTTTATCCAGTTGGGTTCGGTGTCAACATCGCCAATAAGGATGGGTTTTTTGTTGAGGATGGCCTGGTAGTTGGGGATTTTTTCATCAAACGGCAGGCGCACTTTCAGCGCGTCGGCTAAATCCTCAAAGCCTCTGGCTGCCTGAACGGCCAGGGTTTTGGCGTCACTTTCGTATAGTAAGATAGAGCTACTATCATAATCCACCACCAGCGCCAGTTGTTCCAAAATTAAGGCCAGCACTTTGTGGAGATCGAGGCTTGAGTTGATGGTGCGGGCAATTGAACTGAGCGATTCGGCCAGCCGGCGGCGGTGTTGCTCGGCTTTGAACAGGCGGGCGTTGGCAAAGGCAAAGGCAATCTGGTCGGCGATAACGGCAAACAGGGCGCGGTCGTTATCGCTAAAAAAATCAGGTTGGTCGGCGGTGATGGCCAGCACACCAATGGGGTCATCGGGTAATTTTTGAATGGGCGCAGCCACAGCGCTCATGGCTATAGCCAGTTCCGGGGTGGGAGGCGCGGCGTACCAGCGAGGGTCGGTTTGAGTATTGGTGATCAGCCCGCTTTTTTTGTTGCACCAGACCCAGTTAATAAAACCCTGCTCAAAAATTTGGTTAAGCACCGGCTGGGGATAACTTTTGGTTTGGGATTTGTTGATGATGATGCCGGTTTCCAGTTGATTTTGCCGATCAACCAAAAACAGGCTGGCCTCCATTGCGCCTATCGAAGTTACGGCGGCAGTCAGCACGTTGGGCAGTACCTGGTTAATGTCTGTTTCCAGGCCAGCGTTAAATTCGCTGGTAACGCGGTATAGTAAATCCAGGCGCGATGGAGTGCGCGGAGAGTCTGCTGGCTGCATAAGTACTCCTAAAAAGTGCCGCTTTTCATATACATGGCTGCCGGAAAGTTGAAGCCGTTTTGTTTGAGCCGGGCTTCGCCTCTGGGGCGAATACCACCCGGCTCGTGTTCGCCGATAATCCGGCCATCGGCATCGTCGCCGCGGTCAACAAAGGTAAACAGATTTTGCAAAATGGCGTTTTCGCCCTCAATGCCTTGAATTTCGGTGATGTGAGTGATTTTGCGGGAGCCATCGCGCAGGCGCGATGCTTGCACAATCAAATCCACCGACGAGGCTATTTGTTTGCGCACCACGTGAATGGGAAAATCAACCCCCGACATCAGCACCAGCGATTCCAGCCGGTCAAAACACGAGCGCGGGTCGTTGGCGTGGACGGTGGTCATACTGCCATCGTGGCCGGTGTTCATGGCCTGCAGCATGTCCAGCGTTTCGCCGCCGCGACATTCGCCCACCACCACCCGTTCGGGGCGCATGCGCAGGGCGTTGATGACGCAATCGCGGGTGGTAATTTCTGCCGGGTTTTCCGGGGTGGGTTTTTTGGTTTCCATGCGCACCACGTTGCGCTGTTTGAATTGAAGCTCGGCGGCGTCTTCGATGGTAACGGTGCGTTCATGCTCCGGAATAAAACTGGACAGAATATTGATGAGCGTGGTTTTGCCCGAGCCGGTGCCACCCGACACAATGATGTTGAGCCGCGATACCACGCACGCCTCTAGAAACTTGCCCATCATTGGGGTGAGCGAACCAAAATTAACCAAATCGTTGATGGTGAGGCGGTCTTTGGAAAATTTACGGATGGTGATGCTGGGGCCATCGAGCGCTACCGGGCGCATTACGGCGTTCACCCGCGAGCCATCGGCCAGCCGGGCATCTACCAGCGGGTGTTCAGAATCGGCCATGCGGCCCAGAGGCCGCACAATCCGCTTGATGATGCGTTCAACGTGGTCATCATCTAAAAATTTACGACCGGTTTCGGCCAGCCGGCCTTTTTGTTCAACAAAAATAATGTACGGCCCGTTCACCATAATTTCTGAAATTTTGGTGTTGCGGATGAGAAATTCCAGCGGGCCAAGCCCAAAAATCTCGTCGCAAACGTTTTGGTAAAACTGTTCCGGCGTTACGTCGGTGGGAATTTTTATGTTTGCTTTTTGCAGCGCCTGCTGAAACCGCTGGTCAACCAGTTGTTCGCGTTCCGGAGTGCGTTCCAGCGGCATTTCCAGCGGCACGTTGGGCGCAATGGATTTGCGGATGTTATCGGCCAGCCACAGTTGCAACCGCAACCGTTCGGCGCGGCCTTCGGTAATAAAACCGCGCTGGATGGGCGCATCGGGTGGTTCGGTTTCGAGCGGCACAAAGAGTTCGCTGTCCCGGCCTGGGACGGGAGCAGGAGCGGGTTTTTCTTCCTTGAGGCGGGGTAGCTGTTGAGATTCGGTGGGTTTAACCCGCCTGATATTAGACGGACCGGCCATTGGTTATACCTCACTCTGGTTGAATATTGGATAGTTTGATTATATCACACCTTGCCAATAGAACGAATTTGGTACCGAGGTCACGGGTGTGGGTTTTGCAGCCATTCTTGGGCCAAAGGCTGTATATCCTGATTAGAAACCGATTGCACGGTTTTAAAGAAATCGGCGGCGGTAACATTGCCGTATTTGTACCGGGCCAGATAGGTTTGCATCACTTTAAAATAGGCGGCATCGCCCAGTTGATGGCGCAGGGCGTTAAAAAACAGCGGCCCTTTGCCGTACACGATGGCGGCGTATTCCGGCCCCGAAAAATCCTGCACCGGGCCGATAACGGCCTGGTCGTGGCCATATTTTTTGGCCTGCTGATAGGGGCCGTCAAAATAATTTTCTATCATGGTTTGAGCGGCGGCCTGGCCGGCGGTATCTTCCCAGTAGATGGCGGCGCTGTAGCTGGTTAATGCCTCATCCAGCCACGGCTCGGTAATCTGGTTGTTGCCCACCAGCCCGTACCACCACTGGTGCGCGGTTTCGTGGGCAATGATGTATCGCAAAAAATCGTTGGAGTTGTCGTAAAATCGATCCGCGGCCACTACCAGGCCGGGGTATTCCACGCCGCCGGCGTTGGTGGGCGTGGCCACCACATCAAACTCGGCGTAAGGGTAGGGGCCAAAGCGCTGGCTGTACACTCGCAGCGCGGCCACGGCAAATTGCAATACCTGCGCGCCGCCGCCGGCCAGTTGCGGCGGAAAGTAACTATTCACCCACACATCGCCCACTTTGCCCGATACCACCTGAAAATCGGGCCGGAGCGCCATGTAAAAATCGCGCATGGGGCCGGAAACCAGGCTCAATGTTTGCGTGCCGTCCCCGTTGGATTGGGTGCGCAGCAGATTGCCAGAGGCTACCACCACCATCGGCTCCGGCACGGTTAGTTTTACCTGGTACAACGATGTGTCCAGGTAGGTGGCGTCGCCATAAGTGGGCGGAATGGCCGTGTCCCAGCCGTGCTGATCAAACACGGCAATGGCGGGATAAAACCCGGCCAACGCCGCGGTGTTGTTGGTGTAACTAAAAATGTTATAGCCGGCAGCGGTTTCGGTGGGCACGGTAGCGGTAAAAAACAGGCTGAGGTCAAGGCTGTGGCCGGGTGGCAGCGGCGATAAAAGCGGCACCCGCAACGCCGAGTTTTGCGCCGCCAACGTGGCCGGCGTGAGCCGGTTGTTAACAATCACCGTGTTTACCTGCATCTGGCCGCCGTATCCCGGCAAATTGGGGTACAACCGGAAATAAATTTCGGGCAACGACACATCTTTGGTATTCGTGTAGCGAATGCGTTCAACGCCGGTCAGTTTCAACCCGTCGCGGCGGCTAAAGCTGCTCGGCTCGATGGCAACTTCGATGGCGTAGCGGCTGGCTCCCCGCGCTGCCACCTGATCCACATCGGTTTGGAATTGCGGTAACATGGCGCGTTTGTAAGGGGTTAAATCATCAAAATCAACCACCGGCGTGGGCGGCAGTGGAACGGCGGTGGGGGTTGGAACCGCTGTGGCGGTGGGCGGCGGTGCAGGCGTTGGCGGCTCGGCGGTAGGCGGCGCTGATAGTGGCGTAAACGTGTGTGGCGCGCCGGTGGCCGGGCGTTGGGCGCAGGCCAATAATATGGCCGGGATAAGGATGAGGATCAAGACAATGTGTTGGTAGCGCATGTTGTTCAATATAACCGATTCCGCTGGCGCTGGCAATAGGCTGTCACACGTAAAAACCGGATAAAAAGGTCTTTGACAACTCATAACCAATGTGATAAACTGAACAAACTTTTCGGGCGGATACTATTTTTGCCCCTGTTCAACTCTTTTAGCAGAAGAGGTGCACTCCCTTGCCAGTTGATTACCTACCCATTTTAATTGTATTTATGGCCGCCACCGTGATTGCGGTGGGCGGGTTGGCGTTACCCCATTTTATCGGTCCCAAAATCTATAACAAAGCCAAGCAAGAAGTGGTTGAATCCGGCAAACTGAATTATGGCGATGCCCGCCGCCGGGTGCCGGTGCAGTATTACATGGTGGCCATGCTGTTTATTCTGTTTGATGTGGAAGTGTTGTTTTTGTATCCGTGGGCGGTTTTGTTCTGGAATTTAAAGTGGTTTGGGCTGGTGCAGGGGTTAATTTTTATACTTTTACTGGTTGAAAGCTTTGTGTACGTGTGGAAGAAAGGGGTGTTGGAATGGGAGTAGCAGGTGGTGTTCCTGCCCCGCAGGATTTTGAACAAGCCCAGGATAAAACGGGGGGGCTGGCCATCGCTCTGGCCAAACTGGAAGATGTAGTCAACTGGGGGCGGGCCGGTTCGGTGTGGCCGCTCACCTTTGGCCTGGCCTGCTGCGCCATCGAGCAAATCAGCGCCGGCATGTCTCGCTTTGATATTGCCCGCTTTGGCTCCGAAGTGTTCCGCGCCTCACCCCGCCAGGCCGACCTGCTGATTGTGTCGGGCCGGGTTTCCAACAAAATGGCCCCCGTCATTAAACGGGTATACGATCAAATGTCGTATCCCAAATGGGTTATTGCCATGGGCGATTGCGCCAGTTGCGGCGGCCCGTTTAACAACTACGCCATTGTGCAGGGCGTTGATAAAATTTTGCCGGTAGACGTGTACATTCCCGGCTGCCCGCCGCGCCCCGAAGCCCTGTTTTACGCCATGGATAAATTGCGGGAAAAAATCAAGGCCGAAGAAAAATTGGGCGTGCGTGAATAACCGAACGCCGGCAGCGGGTTGCCCTAACTCTGTAATGCCGGGTTTCTGATCCCTGAGGGAAACCGAATGACCGATTTACTAGAAAAATTAAACGCCAAATTTCCCGGCGTGGTCAAAAACCACACCGAATTTCGCGGCGAAACAGCCATCACCGTTGATGCCACACAATTTCACGATGTGGCATTATTCTTGCGCAACGACGATGCCGCCCGGTTTGATTTGTTAGTTGACGTTTACGGCGCGGATCGCTCAAAATCGGGCCAATCGCCGCGCTTTGCCGCCAATTACGAGCTGTATTCCATCCCCCGCAACCGCTTTTTGCGGGTAATTGTTAACGCCGCCGACCCGGTGTTGCCGGGCAGCAACGGCATGGGCGCGTTGCCGCACATTCCCACTGTAGCCGATGTGTGGCCCACCGCCGATTGGCTGGAGCGCGAAACCTACGATTTAATGGGCATCAACTTTGTGGGCCATCCCAACATGCGCCGGATGATGATGCCCGATAACTGGGTGGGCCACCCCCTCCGCAAAGATTATCCGCTGGGCGGCGAGCCGGTTTATTTTGACCACGACCGCGACAACCCCCGCTTTGCTCACCTGGGCCAACCGTTGATGTACGGCCCCTCGTTTGAAACCGAACTGCCGCCGGAAATGGATACCACCGGCCACATGGTCGTCAACTTTGGGCCGCATCACCCCGCCACCCACGGCGTGCTGCGGCTGGCTGCCGAACTCGACGGCGAGGTAGTAATGCGCATTGAGCCGGAACTGGGCTACCTGCACTCCGGCTTTGAAAAGACCGGCGAGAACATCCGCTACGAAAAGTTCATTCCCTACTGCGACCGGATGGATTACCTGGCTCCGATGAGCAACAACCTGGCCTATGTTCGCGCTGTGGAAAAATTGATGGATGTGGACATCCCCGAACACGTGCATTACGCTCGCACGTTGCTCACCGAACTGCAGCGGGTGAGCAGCCACCTGGCCTGGCTGGGCACGCACGGCATGGACGTGAGCGGTACCGCCCACGTTATCAGTATGTACTGCTTCCAGGTGCGGGAGCGCATTCTGGATATTTATGAGATGGTTTGCGGCGCGCGCATGACCACCAGCTATTTTAGCGTGGGCGGGTTGCGCTGGCCGTTGCCCGGCGCGTTTATGGATGCCGTCAAAGCCTTCCTCGCCGAGTTTAAAGCGTATCTGGTTGATTTTGAAGCCCTGCTCACCCACAACCCGCTCTGGCTTAGCCGCACCAAAGGCATTGGCTTGCTCAAAGCCAAAGACGCCATCGCGTTGGGCGTAACCGGGCCGCTGTTACGCGCCGCCGGCGTTGGGCTGGATTTGCGCAAAGCCAAACCCTACGCCGCCTATGCCGACGTTGAATTTGAAGTGCCCACCGCTACCGAGGCCGACAGCTACGCCCGCTACGAGGTACGCATTGCCGAAATGCGCCAGAGCGTGCGCATCATTGAGCAGGTAATGGCCAAAATTAAGCCCGGCCCGTATCGCACGCACGACCGCAAAGTGGCTCTGCCGCCCCGCGAGGAAATCTCCACCAGCATGGAGGCGCTCATTCACCACTTTAAACTGGTCACCGAAGGCTACCGCCCGCCCGAAGGGCAGGTGTACGAAGTTACCGAAAACCCCAAAGGCTGGCTGGGCTTTGGCCTGGTCAGCGATGGCTCCGCCGTGCCGCATCGGTTGCGGGTGCGCGGGCCATCGTTTGTTAACCTGCAAGCCACCGATATTATGGCGCGTGGCGGTTTCATCGCCGATTTGATTACCGTTATCGGTTCGATTGACATTGTTTTGGGAGAGGTAGACCGCTAATGGGCTGGACAGACAAAGAACAGCAAGAACTGGACGCAATCCTCAAAAAATATCCGCCCGACCGCAAACTGTCGGCGGTGCTGCCGGCGTTGTACCTGGCCCAGCGCGAAAAAAATTGGCTGGATGACGCCGATATCCAGGCCGTGGCCACCGCGCTGGATATTCCGGTAACGCACGTCCATTCGATCATCGGCTTTTACACCCTCTTCCGCAAAGAGCCAACCGGCAAGTACATGGTGCAGGTTTGCACCGATTTGCCCTGCGCCCTGCGCGGCGCGGAAGATTTTTACAAACGCTTCTGCGAACGGATGGGGCTGGGGCCGCACGGCGGTACCACGCCCGATGGCCTGTTCACCGTGGAAGAAGTGGTGTGCCTGGCCGCCTGCGACAAAGCGCCGATGTGCCAGATTAACCTGGAATTTTTTGAAAGCCTGACCGATGACAAAATTGATGAAATTATCGCCTCGCTGCGCGAACAGGCGTTAAAAGGATAGGCTTATGGGCAACAAACTACTCGATCAACACGTCCTGTTCCGGCACCGCGATGTTGAGAACATCCACCAAATTGAGGTGTATCTGGCCCACGATGGCTACCAGGCTTTGGGCAAAGCGTTGAAAGAACTCAAACCCGATGACGTGACCAACGTGGTCAAAGCCTCCGGGTTGCGCGGGCGCGGCGGCGCGGGCTTTCCCGCCGGGATGAAGTGGAGCTTTATCCCCAAAAACATTTCCCCCAAATACATTGTGGTCAACGGTGACGAGAGCGAACCCGGCACGTTTAAAGACCGCGAGATTATGACCTTTAACCCGCATCAATTTATTGAGGGCGTTATTTTAACGGCCTATGCCGTGGGCGCGGAAGCCGCCTACGTGTACGGGCGCGGCGAGTTCCGCACGCTCTTTTTGGGCCGGTTGCAAGAAGCCGTGGACGAAGCCTACGCCAAAGGCTACCTGGGCCAAAATATTCTCGGTTCCGGCTTTTCGTGCGATTTGTATCTGCACCTGGGCGCGGGCGCGTACATTTGCGGCGAAGAAACCGCGCTGCTCAACAGCCTGGAAGGGTTGATGGGCCAGCCGCGCAGCCGCCCGCCGTTCCCCGCCGTAGAAGGCTTGTACGCCAAACCCACCGTCATCAACAATGTGGAAACGCTCACCAACGTGCCGCCCATCGTGCTGAACGGCTCGGACTGGTACCGCCAGTTTGGCACCGAAAAAAGCCCCGGTACCAAAATTTTCTCGCTGAGTGGCCGGGTGAACAAACCGGGCAACTACGAACTGCCGCTGGGCGTGCCCATTCGCTATTTAATTGAAGAATGCGGCGGCGGCGTGATTGACGGCCGTCCGGTGAAAGGGATTTTGCCCGCCGGCGCGTCATCGGCGATTGTGGGGCCGGACAAACTCGATGTGACGATGGATTACGAAGCGATGGCCGCCGCCGGCACCATGCTCGGCTCGGCGTCGTTCATCATTTTAGACGATACCATTGACGCGGTATGGGCCGCCGAAAAAAACGTTAAATTTTTCAAGCACGAAAGCTGCGGCAAATGCAGCCCCTGCCGCGAAGGCACCTTCTGGCTGGCCAGCGTGTACCGCAAACTCCGCGAGGGGCGCGGCAGCCAGGAAGATGTCGAACTGCTGGAGACAATCATCGGCCAAATGGAAGGCAACTGCTTCTGCTTGCTGGGCGAGTTTGTGGTGCCCGGCGTGCGCACCAGTTTGGGCCTGTTCCGCGCCGAATACGAGGCGCTGGCGGTAGGAGATACCGCCTCGCCGTAGTAGATTTAATTCACACGTTCTTCTGAACAAGGCTTACGCAGTTGAAGTCTGTTGAAACCGCGTTGGACGGTATCCTTAGATAATTTTGAAATTAAATCTACATGAAAAAACCTGACCTCATAAGCCGTATTCAGGCTTTTTACGAAAACTCTAAAACTTACATTGCTTACACTCTTCTCACTGTAGCGATTGCTTTATTGTTGGGGCGTGATTTTTTTGACGCCGTTGGTTTAGGGGATTTTGCAAATAAACTTTTGCCGGTTTCGTTGGCTTCTGCCTTTGTTATTGTGATTGAAACTTTGTTCTCAATACATCAAGCAGTAAGCCCTAAGTATGAGCGATTGAATTTTGGAAGTTTGGGGGAAGCCGTACCTCACATGCTTCAAGCAATAAAAAGCAAACGGTCGAAAAACACACAAATTAGAATGATTTTGGGTACTGCCGCTACAACTATGGTTAGCGTTTTACCACCATTAATACGGGAGTCTTCTGATAACGTCAAAATTTCCATGCAACTTGCAGACCCGGATTCAAATCAAGTAGAGTATCTACCTGAACACTGGGTTCCTACAATCAGAGCCAACCTAAAGCGAATAGGCGGCGAAGTACGTCGAACTGACCCTAAAAGAAGACTGGCTATCGAAATCTGGACATTCTCTTACACTCCTTGGATAAACGCTTTTCTTATCAATGACGAACATTTGTATATGACAACTTATAAATGGGAAGCAATGGATAAGAGTAATAAAATTTCCAAAATAACAATAGCAAACTGCCCGTATCTCTACTTTAAGCACACATCAGAAAATGCTTACTACTTCGATATGTTTGATGAATGGTTTTACAATGCGCCCAAAAAGATATATAAAGACACTGAGTCTCCAACAAATTGAGTTTTATGAAAAAAACACTAATTCACGAACTTGTAGAAACTGCTCATGCTGGCACAAATAAGAAAGTCATTTGTCGTGTTCCTTCGGGGTGGGTAATGCTCGGTAGCGACCAATTCCTAAAAGGTTATTCTCTTCTTATCCCCGACCCAGTGGTTGAAGATTTAAACTCTTTAGGTGAGACACAACGGAAATCATTTCTAAACGATATGACAATCTTAGGTGACGCTTTAATTGAAGTTACAGGTGCGTACAGAATAAATTATGAAATTTTGGGGAATATTGAGCCAGTACTACATGCCCATGTTTTCCCGCGCTACTTGTCAGAACCTGAAAATCTACGCAAATCGCCAGTGTGGTTTTATTATTCGAGCGTTGAGAACTTAAGACAGTTTAATTTGATCGGCTTTGATTATGAAAGGGATAAAAATCTTATGGAACAAATAGCCGGTGCTGTTCAGAAACGTTTATGAAATTATGTGTTCCCTTTGTACTGTGCGTTCTTGCCATTTAACCGCCGCCGAACCCCTGCATGCAGTTGGGTTTTTCTCCGCGCCATTTCTGGAGCAAAACCACTGATGCGGAAGGTTAGACAAAACCGACTATTGAACCGTCGATTGAACCTGTCGAAATCAACGTTTCCCGTAAGTTCTTCTAAATTAAGGTTAGGTCAGACAAAAATATGAGCGATCAAGTTACGCTGACAATTGATGGGGTGCTCGTGACCGTGCCCAAAGGCACGCTCATTGTTGAAGCCGCCAAACGGGTTGGCAACGAAATCCCCGTGTTTTGTTACCACGCCAAAATAGATGCGGTGGGGATGTGCCGCATGTGCCTGGTTGAAGTAGGCACGCCGGCCATCAATCGCGCTACCGGCCAGCCGGAACTGGACGCCAACGGCCAGCCGATTGTCCGCTTTGCCCCCAAGCCGATGACCGCCTGTTCCACGCCCGTGTCCGAAGGCATGGTCGTTAAAGTGGATTCCGAAGCGGCGCTGGCCGACCGCCAGGCCGTGCTGGAATTTTTGCTCACCAGCCACCCGCTCGATTGCCCGGTGTGCGACAAAGGCGGCGAATGCCCGCTGCAAGACCTCACCGTGCGGCACGGGCCGGGCCGCAGCCGCTTTGAATACGAAGACAAGCAGCACTTCCCCAAAAAATACCCGCTGGGCGATTTAATTGTGCTCGATATGGAACGCTGCATCATCTGCACCCGCTGCGTGCGCTTTCAAAACGAAATCGCCCACGACCCGGTGCTGGTGGTGGAGCAGCGCGGTCGCAACGCCCACATTGTCAGCTATTCCAACCCCAAATTTGATAGCCACTACTCCGGCAACACCACCGATATTTGTCCGGTGGGCGCGCTAACCACCCGCGATTTTCGCTTTGGGGCGCGGGCCTGGGAAATGACCAACCTGCCCAGCGTGTGCAACTATTGCGGCGTGGGCTGCAACACCGTGCTCGGCACGCGCAGCGGCCAGATTCGGCGGGTGATGCCGCGCCAAAACGAAGCCGTCAACGAAATTTGGCTGTGCGACAAAGGCCGCTTTGGCCACCACTTTAACGGCAGCGCCAACCGGCTCACCCAACCGCTGGTGCGTAAAAACGGCCAACTGGTCGAGTCCACCTGGGCCGAAGCCCTTAACCTGATTGGCGAAAAATTCAACGCCATTAAAACCGATGCTGGCCCCGCCGCGCTGGGCGGTTTGGCCGGAGCGCGGCTCTCCAACGAAGATTTGTACCTGTTCCAAAAACTGTTCCGCCAGGTGATTGGTTCCAACAATATTGACCACCGCGTGGGCCTGAGCGCCGCGCTGGAAGACGACACCGCCTTTACCGTGGGCGTTGGCGTGGGCACCGATTTGGGCCGGGCCGGTAAAGGCACCGCCATTCTGGTTATCGGCAGCGATTTGGATGAAGAAGCGCCCGTTTTGTACCTGCGCGTGGCCGCTGCCGCCGCCAAACGCGGCGCGCACGTAATCAACGCCGGCGGGCGCAAAACCAAACTCGATGGCCAGGCTAAAACCGGCCTGCGCTATCGCTACGGCACGGCGGCGCACCTGGCCTGGGGATTGGTCGTCGCGGTGGCGCAGCAGGGGTTGATTAACCAACCGTTTGTGGATAGCCGCACCGTGGGCGAGGCAGAATTGCAAAACGCCATCAACGCCATCAAACTGGATGACGTAGCCGCAACAACGGGCGTGAGCGCCGCCGCCATAAACGCCGCCGCCAAAACTTTTGCCGAAGCCGTTAATGGCATCATCGTGTTTGGCCTGGAAGCCGGCAACGACCCGGCGCTACGGGCCGCGCTGGAGGCGCTGGCGCTGCTCACCGGCCACGCGGGCCGGGCCGATAACGGCCTCATTGCCGTGTTGCCGCAGGCCAACAGCCGGGGCGCGGCGGATATGGGCGTGGTGCCGGAGCGGTTGCCCGGTTACGCGCCGGTTGAGGGCGCGGCGGGCCTGTCGGCGGGGCAAATGCTGGCGGCCAACAGCGGCCTCAAAGCCATGCTCGTTGCCGGGGCGGACCCCGCCGCCGAAAGCGAAGCGTACAAATCGGCGTTACAACAGCTTGATTTTTTGGTGGTGCAGGAGCTTTTTCTCACCGAAACCGCGCAACTGGCCGATGTGGTGCTGCCGGCCAAAGGAGTTGCCGAGCGCGACGGCACGTTTACCAACCTGGAACGCCGGGTGCAGGCGTTTGATACCGGCGTGCCCGCGCCGGGGCAAGCCTGGGCCGACTGGCTGATTTTGAGCGGCATCGCCGGGGCGCTGGGCGCGGCCTGGGGGTACGCCTCTGCCGATGGCGTGATGGCCGAAATTACCCAAACCGTGCCGCTGTACGCCGGAATGGACTTTAAAAACCTCACCGCGCCCATTTCGCTGACGCGGAAAACATCCCACTATATTTATGAAGGGATGAGCTTTACCGCCGATGTGCGCGAAGGTTCGCAGTGGCCATCGCTGGCGGAAAACGAGGCGGCCACCGTGCCGCTGCGCTACATTGAGCCGGCTCCCGCGCCCGCCACGGCGGGGTTAACGCTGGCGGCTCCGCGTAAATTGTACGATGGCAGCCGGTTGCTAGCCGAAGCCGAAGTGGTGCAGGCGCATCTGGTTCAACCGCACGCGTTGCTGGCGTGCAGTGATGCCCAAAAACTGGGCGTGGTTGCCGGCGATAGCGTAACGGTAACGGCCAACGGCGCGGCGGTAACGCTGCCGGCGCAAATTGATTGCGCGTTGCCCGCCGGGGTGGTAATGGTGCCGCGCAACCTGGCCGGCCGTCCGGCGGAAAAATTGGCCGGGCCGGGCGGACTTTATACAACGGTAACAGTGGAGAAGAGCTAGTGGACGTACAGTTTATCATTAACCTGATTGTTCACTCGATAGTGATTTTTGTGGTGGCGCTGGCCTTGATGGGCGGTTTTGCCGCCATGACGGTGGTTGAGCGCAAACTGCTGGGCCGGTTTACCATGCGTTACGGCCCCAACCGGGTGGGCAAGTTTGGCACGCTGCAAGTCATTGCCGATATGTTTAAAATGCTGTTCAAAGAAGAAGTCATCCCCGACCATGTTGACCGGATTGTGTATTTAATTGCCCCCGGTCTGGCGCTGGTGCCGGCGTTGATGGCCTTTGCCGTGGTGCCGCTGGCTCCCGCGCCGTTTGTGTTGCCGTTTGAGGTGTTTGGTTACACCATCACCATCAATCCGTGGCTGGCCGATATCAATGTGGGGTTGCTCTACCTGCTGGCAATTGGCAGTTTGGGCACATACGGGGTGGTGCTGGGCGGCTGGAGCAGCAACAACAAGTATTCGCTGTTGGGCGGGTTGCGCACCAGCGCCCAAATGCTCAGTTATGAGCTGCCAATGGGCGTGGCGCTGCTGGGCGTGATTATGATTACCGGCTCGTTGCAGATGTCTAAAATTGTGGAGTTTCAGGCATCGCACATGGTATGGCTGATTTTGTTACAGCCTGTCGCGTTTGGTATTTTCTACATTTGCAGCCTGGCCGAGGCCGGTCGTGCGCCGTTTGATCTGCCGGAAACCGAAAACGAGCTGATTGCCGGCTTCGCCACCGAATACGGCGGGATGAAGTTTGGCCTGTTTTTTGGCGCGGAATACGTGCACATGATTGTGGTCAGCTTTGTAATCGCCACCCTGTTTTTGGGCGGCTGGAGCGGGCCGTTGGCTCAACAGGTACCATTTTTGGGCATCTTCTATGTGCTGATCAAAGTGGCGTTTTTGCTGTTCACCATGATTTGGGTGCGCGCCAGCACGCCACGGGTGCGGTTTGATAAACTGATGAAATTTAACTGGAAGTTTTTATTGCCGCTGAGCATTGCCAGCACCGTGGTCACAGCACTGGTGGCGGCCTTCTTTTTTTAATTGATGGGTAACGAGAGGTTAGCGCGATGATAAAAGCCTTAAATGAGGCGTTAACGGGGTCAATAGAACTTGCCCGCGCTATGGGCGTAACGCTAAAGTATTTGCTTAAAAAGCCGGTAACGCACCAGTACCCGGATGAGCCGGTAGAAGTGTACCCGCGTTTTCGGGGGCGGCACGTGCTCAAACGGTACGAAAACGGGCTGGAACGCTGCATTGGCTGCGCTCTGTGCGCGGCGGCCTGTCCCACTGGCTGCATCTACGTGGAAGCCGCCGAAAACACTGACGATGACCGCCGTTCGCCCGGCGAACGGTACGCCAAAGTGTACGACATCAATATGATGCGCTGTATTTTTTGCGGTTACTGCGCCGAAGCCTGCCCCACCGAAGCGATTGTGCTGGAACACGATTTTGCCCTGGCCGAATCCAACCGTTGGGACGCCATTTACACCAAAGAACGCCTGCTGGAGCCGCACAAGCCAGCGTACATAAAAATTCGCGGTGATAAAGTGTTTGTGCCCGCCGAAACCTGGGGCCGCAAATAGCCTCCGCCAAGCCTGTGGAGAATCATTTTTAAGGTAACGCCTATGCCCGAACAGATTATCTTTTTTGTGTTGGCCGCCGTCGCCATTTTGTCGGCTCTCGGCGTGATATTCAATAAAAACGTGGTGCACAGCGCCCTGTTTTTGCTGGTTAATTTTTGCACGCTGGCCTGTTTTTACTTTATGCTGAACGCCCAGTTTTTGGGCGCGGCCCAAATTTTGGTGTACGCCGGGGCAATTGTGGTGCTGTTTCTGTTTGTGGTAATGCTCATTGGCGCGGATTTGGGCGAGCCGGTGCAAAGCTGGATCAGCAGCCAGAATATTCTTTTGGCAATTTTGGCGTTCATTCTGCTAACGGTAATCGGCACCGCCGTGTTTGAAAACGCGGTACTGGGGGCCAACAGCGGCGAAATCACCACCGCCAACGTGGCGCAGTTTGGGCAAACCCAAATGATTGCCTTGGCGTTGTTTACCCGGTACACGCTGCCCTTCCAACTGGTGGCGGTGCTGCTGTCGGTGGGGGTGATTGGCGTGGTGTGGCTGGCCCAGCACCAGCAGCGGCAAAAATTCCGGCAGGTGATTGCCGTGCTCGATGCCAACTGGCCCGGCGAATCGAGCAAAGTTGGCCACGATTTGCTGCGGGTAAACTGGCTGCGCCGCTCTAAACTGTTTGATTTTGACCGGATTGAAATTGCCAGCGCCACCGATGCCGAAGTGAACCGCTTTGCCCAGCAAATCAGCGCCGATACCGACCGCTGGCGCGGTTCGCGTTACCCGCAAATGATTTGCCGGGTGTCGCCGGAGTGCCGTCTGGCAGAAGCTACGCTGCTCAACCTGCGGCAAATGTTCGGCGAAGTGCAAATTGTCTCCGTGGAGAGAGTGGAACAATGATTGACCAAATTCCCCTGTCGTACTACCTGTTGTTGAGCGCCGTTCTGTTTACCATTGGCACGGGCGGCGTGCTCATCCGGCGGAACACGCTGGTGGTTTTAATGTGTCTGGAAATGATGATGAACGCGGTTAACCTTACGTTTATCGCCTTTTCGCGGTACCTGGATTCGGCCACCGGCCAGATTTTTGTGTTTATGATTATGGCCGTGGCTGCGGTAGAAGTGGCCGTGGGGCTGGCGTTGCTGGTTGAGCTGAACCGGCACAAAGACGCCGTGGACATCAACGAATTTAACTCGCTCAAAGGTTAAGAGTTCTGTGAGTGAAAGAGTTGGGTGAGTTACGTGAGTGCGTGAGTTTGGTGAGTTTTACTCATCCAACTCGCCGAACTCATCCCACCCGCCTAACCCACTTAACTCACCGAACTTGTTGGAGATAGGTTATGACGCAACTCATTTGGTTAACCATTGCCCTGCCGTTAGTGGGCCTGTTATTTAACGGGATATTAGGCCGCCGCGTTGGCCCGCGCGTGGTCAGCTACGTGGCTCCGGCGGTAGTGGGCTTGGCGTTTTTGGTGGGGCTGGGCGCGCTGTTCGAGTTGTTGGCAAACGGCGGCCAGCCGGTCACGGTCAACCTGTGGACGTGGGCCACTATCGGCAGTTTCAGCGTGCCGGTCAATCTGCTGGTTGACCCGCTATCAGTGTTGATGGTGCTGGTGGTCACGGGCGTGGGCTTTCTCATCCACGTGTACGCCACCGATTATATGATCCACACCGACGACCACGGCCACGCGCACCCGGATCGCGATTACACCCGCTTTTTCACCTTTCTCAACCTGTTCATCGCCTCGATGCTGGTGTTGGTGCTGGGCGATAACTACCTGCTGATGTACGTGGGCTGGGAACTGGTGGGCGTGTCGAGCTACCTGCTGATTGGTTTCTGGTACGATCGCCCGGCGCAGGAACAAGCGCCCATCGAGTTGGTGGGCAGCGCGGAGCCGGTTAAACTGACGCCGTTGCTGTCGCCGGCAGCCTCCGGGATGAAGGCGTTCATTGTTAACCGCATTGGCGACGTGGGCTTTGCGCTGGGTGTGTTCCTCATTTGGAGCGTGTTTGGCACGTTGCAATTCCACGAAATATTCAAAAATGCCGCCGCTATCAATGCGGCCATGCCAACGGTTATCCCCTGGATTTGCGCCCTGCTATTTGTGGGCGCGATGGGCAAAAGCGCCCAACTGCCGCTGTACGTGTGGTTGCCCGACGCGATGGCCGGCCCCACGCCGGTATCGGCGCTGATTCACGCCGCCACCATGGTCACAGCCGGGATTTATATGATTGTGCGCAGCAACGCGCTTTACTCGCTGGCCCCCAACGTGTCGCTGGCAATTGCCGGCATTGGCATGCTCACCGCCTTTTTTGCCGCTACCATGGCGTTGGTTCAGGTTGACCTCAAGCGGATTTTGGCCTATTCCACCATCAGCCAGCTTGGGTATATGTTTTCGGCGGTGGGCGTGGGCGCGTACACTGCCGGCATGTTCCACCTGACCACCCACGCCTTTTTTAAGGCGCTGCTCTTTTTGGGCGCCGGCTCGGTGATGCACGCCATGCACGATGTCATTGACATTCGCCGAATGGGCGGGCTGAAGGACAAAATGAAAATCACCTGGCTCACCTTCTGGATTGGCAGTTTGGCCCTGGCCGGTTTTCCGCTGATGTCTGGCTTTTTCTCCAAAGATGAAATTTTGGCCAAAAATTTTGAAGCCTCGCCGCTGTTGTGGTTGTTGGGGGTCATCACCGCCGCGCTCACCGCGTTTTACACCTTCCGGGCGGTTTTTCTCACCTTTCACGGCCAACCCCGCGACCATCACCTGTTTGACCACGCCCACGAAAGCGGTCGTCCCATCACTTTTGCCCTGAGCGTGCTGGCGGTGCTGGCGGTGCTGGGCGGTTTGTTGGGCTTGCCCGCCTTTTTGGGGCTGCCCAACTGGCTCGAAGGCTGGCTGGAGCCGGTGTTTGAATACATGCACCCCGCCACCGAAGCCGCGCCCCTGGCTTTTGCCACCGAGCTAACGTTAATGACCACCTCCGGCGTAATTGCTATCTGCGGCATCGCGTTGGCTTACTATTTTTACGTGGTTAACCCGGCCATCCCGCAGAATATGGCCCGCAACGCGCGCGGTTTGTTTGATTGGCTGGCCAACAAATACTGGGTTGATGAATTGTACAACGCAGTGTTTGTACAGCCCGGCCTAAAACTGGCCGACGCCCTGGCTACCGGCGTTGATAAACTGGTGATTGATAACGTGCTGGTTGATGGGCTGGCGCGGGGCATTGGCCGTATTGGCGGCAGCCTGGGTAAACTGCAAGATGGGTATGTAACCCACTACGTGCTGGCAACTTTTGTGGGCGTGCTGGCGTTGATTAGCTACTTCTTTTTGAGGTAATCATGATACTTACCGCGTTAATTCTCATTCCAATTATTGGGGCCGGGTTGATAGCATTTGTGCCGAACCAACGCGCCGATGTGGTCAGGTATTTGGCGTTGGGTACCACGGTGGTGGCGTTGCTGCTATCGCTGGCGCTTTACTTTGGCTTTAACGCCACGGCGGTTGGCTATCAATTTGAAGCCGTTTACCCCTGGATTCCCGGTTTTGGCATTAACTATCACGTCGGCATTGATGGCCTCAGCCTGTTTTTGGTTATTTTGACCACCTTCCTCACCTTTATTTCGGTGCTTAGCTCGTTCTCGGCTGTAACCGAGCAGGTAAAGGAATATTACGCGCTGCTGTTGCTGCTATCGGCGGCGGTGGTGGGCGTGTTTGTGGCGCTGGATTTGTTCCTGTTTTACGTGTTCTGGGAAGCCAGCCTCATCCCGATGGCGCTGTTGATTGGGCGCTGGGGCGGCAAACGGCGCGTGTACGCCTCGATTAAGTTCATCATTTACACCATGGCCGGTAGCGCGCTGATGCTGGTGGCGGCGATTGTGGTTTACATTTTGGGCGGCACCTCCGATGTGCCGGCGCTGGTGGGCAAACTCAACCTGCCCGTGGGCCTGCAAATCTGGCTGTTTTTTGCCTTTGCCCTGGCTTTTTCGGTAAAAGTGCCGCTATTCCCGCTGCACACCTGGTTGCCGGCGGCCCACGTTGAAGCGCCCACCGCCGGCTCGATTATGCTGGCCGGGGTGTTGCTAAAACTTGGCACTTACGGCTACCTGCGTTTTGCCATTCCGCTGTTTCCGGCGGCGGTGCCATTCTGGACGCCGCTGCTGGTGGCGCTGGCGGTGATTGGCATTTTGTACGGGGCGCTGGTGGCGCTGGCCCAAGAAGACATCAAAAGCCTCATTGCCTACTCGTCGGTGGCGCACATGGGCTTTGTGGTGCTGGGGATTTTTAGCGGCGGGCAGTTGGGCATGAGCGGCGCGGTGCTGCAAATGGTCAACCACGGTTTAAGCACCGGCATGCTCTTTTTTATGGTGGGCGTGCTGTACGAACAGCGCCACACCCGCCTGTTCAGCGAATACGGCGGCATTTGGGTAAAAGTGCCGGTGTACGGCGTTTTCTTTTTGCTGGCAATGTTCGCTTCGGTGGGGCTGCCCGGCCTCAACGGTTTTGTGGGTGAGTTTGTGATTTTGCTCGGTACCTTCAAAATCAACTGGATTGCGGCGGCGTTTGGCACGTTTGGCATTGTGCTGGCGGCCTGGTATTTGCTCACCGCCACGCGCAAGCTGCTGTATGGCCCGTTCAACCCGGCAAATGATAAACTGGTTGACATGAATTCGCGTGAAGTGTTTATTGCCGTGGCGCTGATTGCGCTGTGCTTTTTAATCGGCTTTTTCCCGAATATTTTCTTTAGCCAGATTAACCCGGCCACCGCCGGGCTGGCTCAATTGATTAATTCAATCACCCTGCTGGCGGGGCAGTAACCTCTGCTGGCCCGCTATTTGCGACTGCGGCCTTAACCCGGCCAAAAAATTGAGGGAGTACCTATGCCAATAGAATTTCCAACCTTAAGTTTTGCAGCACTCGTCCCGGCGCTGATGTTAATTGGCAGCGCTTTTGTGGTGATGTTTTTGGAACTGTACATTAATGACAAACGTATTCTGGGGTATCTGAGCCTGGCCGGGTTGGGTTTAACGGCGTTTGCCAGTTTAGGCCAGTTGGGCAAAGCTGCCGCGCCGGCCTATCAGAATATGTTTATCAGCGACGGGTACGCGCTGGTGCTGAATCTGGTGTTTGTGGCCGCGGCGGCGCTCTCAATTTTGATTGCCATCAGCTACATGGGCGACCGGGGCTTGCAACGGGGTGAATATTACGCGCTGGTGCTGTTTTCTACCTCCGGGATGATGCTGATGGCCGGCGCTACGGATTTGATCATTGTATTTATGGGGCTGGAGATTATGTCAATTGCCCTGTACGTGCTGGCCGGCTTTAACCGGCAGCAAATGGGGTCGGGCGAAGCCGGAATGAAATATTTTATTCTGGGGGCGTTTGCCTCGGCCTTTTTTCTGTACGGGGTGGCGCTGATTTACGGCGCTACCGGCGTTACCAACCTGGCCGAAATTGGCAGGTGGTTTGCCACAACCCCCACCGTTGACCCCATTGCGCTGGTGGGGTTGGGGCTGTTGCTGGTGGGATTTGCGTTTAAGGTGGCGGCGGTGCCGTTCCAGTGGTGGACGCCCGACGTGTACCAGGGCGCGCCGACCTCCGTTACCGCGTTTATGTCGGTGGGGGCCAAAGCTGCTGGTTTTGCGGCGCTGTTGCGGGTGTTGCTGGTGGCCTTTGGCCAAAACTTCACTGCCGATTGGCAAATTGCGGTGGCGGTACTGGCCGCGTTAACGATGACCGGCGGCAACCTGGCTGCGCTGGCCCAAAAAGACATCAAACGGATGCTGGCGTATTCCAGCATTGCCCACGCCGGCTATATTCTGGTGGGTGTGGCTGCCGGCTCGGTGGATGGCGCTAAAGGCGTGGTGTTCTACCTGCTGGCCTACACCTTTATGAACATCGGCGCGTTTGCGGTGGTGGCGGTGCTGGAGCGGCGCAGCGCCATCGGCTCGGCGGTGACGGATTACGCCGGGTTGGCCGCCCGAAAGCCGGTTTTAGCCCTGGCGATGCTATTGTTTATGTTTTCGCTAACCGGCATCCCGCCGTTTGTGGGTTTTTGGGGCAAATTGTACGTGTTCTGGGCGGCGGTCAACGCCAACCTGGCGTGGCTGGCGATCATCGGGGTGCTGAATAGCGCCGTGTCGGCGTTTTACTATCTGGGCGTGGTGGTGCAAATGTACATGCGCCCCGTCTCCGAAGACGTCGCCGCAACGGCGCAACCGCTTAAACTGAGCGCCCCCATTGCGGTGGCGCTGGGCGTAACGGCGGTCGTCACCGTAATTTTTGGGATTTGGCCCGCGCCGTTAGTTGCGCTAACTTCGCTGGCAATATTTGGGTAAAATTCGCGCTTGCCAGAAACCGCAAACTCCTGTACCATAACAGTATTGCGATGTAACCTCAACTATTACGAGATGTTAAAATGTCCGACCAACCCGTAAAAAAGATTAAACGACTCGCCCCACAACAAGACCAAATCAAGATTTTATACGTTGAAGATGCTGCGGTAATCCGGGATACCATTGCCAGATTGCTCGAACTCAAAGGCGGATACAAGGTGGCCTACGCCAAAAACGGCAAAGAAGGCGTAGAAATGGCCCTGAGTTGGAAGCCCGATATTGTGTTGATGGATTTGCGGATGCCGGTAATGGATGGCTACAAGGCCATTCAAGAGATTAAAGCCAACCCCGAAACGCGCCACATGCCGGTTTTTGTAATTTCGGCTTGGAGCAGCAAAAAAGAGCGCGCTAACGCCCAAATGGTTGGCGCTGATGACTATTTTGTAAAGCCGCCCGATATTGATCGGTTGGCAGAGGCCATTGACGCCGCGGTGGGTAACTCAAAACAGACGCATTAATCCCGCCCCGGAAAATTGCGCGTTCGGTTAATTGATGCTATAATCCGCCTTGAATTCGGGTGCGTAGCTCAGTCGGTTAGAGCGCACGGTTCACATCCGTGAGGTCACTGGTTCGAGTCCAGTCGCGCCCATCTTTCGCCGGAATAATCAAGGAGCAGCGTTTTAACGCCGCTCCTTTTTGTTTTTCTTAACCTGTTTGAATTTTCCGGCTTTAAAGTTGCATAAAAGCCCAAAATCCCTAAAGTTAATAGTTGAGATGAGATGAATTGATTGCAACAACCGGCGATCTGCGGCTGACCCCTGAACATTAAAATTGGATAGCAGCACCATTCAACCGGCGTAAAACAGCGTCAAATCGCCCAACCCAAAAACTGTAAACACAATTGAGGCCGCCCGTGCAAATGCCCGAAGCGCTTGACAAAATGATCACTCAAGCCGAAGCTCAACTCATCGCGCAGGTGAACAATATGTCTCTGCGCCAAATCAAACAAAGCGGCGCATCGGTTAACGCCATCAAATACCACGAGGGGCGCTGTGCCGCGCTCAAAACCACCAAATTATTGGGCCAGAATGCCACGCATGTGGGCCAGCTAATCCAGCAGCTTACCGGCAAACTGCAAATGGCCAAAATATTTTTAAACCGATTTACCGGCAGCGATCCCGCCAGTCTGAACTGGATTAACTATTACCACGGCGAAATTAATGGCTATCACGATGCCATGGAATTACTTAGCCGTAACTCTGGAGAAGAACGTGAATCTACTTAATGGAAAAGTTGCCATTATTACCGGCGCGGGGCGCGGCATTGGCCGTAGCGTGGCGTTGGCGCTGGCCGAACACGGCGCAAAAGTGGTGCTGGCCGCCCGCACCGAAGCCCAATTGCAAGCCGTTCAGTCCGAAATTGAGGCGCTCGGTGGGCAAGCCATTTGCCTGCCCACCGATGTCAGCTCCGAAAGTGCGGTAAAATTGCTGGTGCAGCGCGCCGTTGCCGCCTTTGGCCGGCTTGATATTGTGGTAAACAACGCCGCCATTGGCGTGTTTGGGCCGTTTGTTCAAACCAGCGTTGAGGATTGGGATCGGGTGATGGCCGTCAACGTGCGCGGCGCTTTTCTGCTCTGCCGCGAAGCCATTCCCTACCTCAAACAGCAGCCGCCCGGCTTCATCATCAATCTTAGTTCAGTGGTGGGGGTCAAAGGTTATGTTAACCAATCGTTGTACGGCGCGTCAAAACACGCGCTGATGGGCATGAGCAAGGCGCTGGCCAAAGAAGTTCAGGCCGATGGCATTCGGGTGCATGTAATTTGCCCCGGCGGCGTGGATACCGATTTTATCGGCGACGCCCGGCCCGATTTGGACCGTTCGCTGCTAATGCAGCCCGCCGAAATTGCCGACATCATTTTGTTTTTGCTCACCCGGCGCGGTAACGCCGTGGTTGACGAAGTTCACCTGCACCGGGCCTCGGCCACACCCTGGGCGTAAATTTCCCCAGATTAACCGGCCTCGCGCTAAATTTTACTCCGTCATCCCCAGTACCATAAACGCCAGAAAGCCAACAAAAAACATACTCGTCAGTAAGGGCGTTTCGGGTTGCTCGTGCGCTTCGTTGAGCAATTCCTCCGTCACCAAAAACAGTAACGCGGCCACGCCAAACGACAACACTAGCTCCATCAGGTTTGATGCCAGCCCCGGCAAGAACACGCCGCCGATAAAGCCGCCGACGACAACAAGCAGCGCCAACCCCGTGATGAGGCCCATCGCCTTGTTCTTTGGCATTCCCGATTGTCCCAACTCGGTTGCCGTGGCCAACCCCAACGACACAAATTCTCCCGCCAGCGCAAACGCCAGCAGTGTTCCTTGTTTGGCCCCGGCAGCAAAGCCAATACCCAGCAACAATCCATCAATTAAAATATCCACCCCCACGCCGACAATCAACCCCATCGGCAGCGCGCCGGCGCTTGTATGGTGCTTAGCTGAAAGCCGCCGCGTCCATTCTTTGATGCCAAACATCAAAACGATGCCGAGCGTAAATCCGATTACCGCTTCGAATGGCGCGTGACGGTGAAGCACATCGGGCAATAATTCAATGCCGACAACAGAGAAGACAACGCCGGCGGCGAGATGCAAAACGCCGCTCCGAATACTGGGGCTGGGCGCGCGCAGCGTTGCCACAATGCCCCCAATAAACATTGCGGCGGCAGGCAGGAGGGCGTAAAGCAATGTGGTTAACAGTGAATCGGACAAAATTACCTCCAGTAAATAAAGTTTGTTGTATGCGATTATAACATTAGCCAGCCGGACTCTTCCAATTAAAGGCGTGGTTGTGGGCAAAAAACCGTAAAGGTTGGGGCGTTGGGAGGATGCGCCGGTTAGCCTGCGCTAACGGCTTTTAACACCCGTAAAGCACGGAGAGTTACCCATTTGCTGGGCTGTTTCTTTGCTCCAAAATCTACCCAGGTTTTGTCCGTATAGCTATACTCCAAGGCCCACCGGCCATTTCCATCCTGTTTTTCACGGATTATGGCCAGGGCGCGTGACAAACGGGGATCAGCGCCATAACCTAACCCCACCAGGGCTTCAATAATCTGGAGCAGGTCAGTTACATAAAATACAGGAAAGCCAAACTTCCACCAGTTCTGGCTTGGTTTGTCACTAAAACCGGTTGGATAAGCGGCCTCCGCCGGGTCCACGGCCAATAAAAAATCAACTCCCTGCTGGATAGCCCGTTTAATGATGGGCGTGCGATGCTCCTGCGGCCATTTTTCCAGGGCCAGCATCACCTTGACGCCTCCCCAGGCGCAAGGCAATTTGTTGTTTGAGCCACAAGCGAAAGTTGGCCCACACTTGCCGGCATAGTAGCGCACTTCTGCCTGTTTGGCTGTGACCGGGGCCACGCCTTCGCCGGTCACACTCCGTGCCAGCCAATCAAAGGCTTTTTTCAGCCGGGGATCATTGTAACCCAGCTCGATTAATGCCCAACACAAGTTTCCCTGCAAACAATCGGCTGTGCCAGATGGCGCACCCGATGCCGTGAAATGTCCTCCCGGCGTGAGGGCATGGTCTAAAAGGTAGGCGCATGCCTGGGTAATGCGCTTGTCTTCATCTACAGATGCGCCCAACTGGGCCAGCATGATGATAGACCAAACCGAAGACCGATATTTGGGGTTATAGCCTGGGCCAGGTTCAGCCCAATAGCCCGTTGAATCCATCTCGGCCAAAACCGCGGCGATTGGCCCCTGTTGATGGGCTACCTTTCGGGCAATTTGTAGTTCGGGGTTGTCTGCGGAGAGTTGTAATAAATCACGTAGCGCCAGATAACGCACTCCTGGGGAGTTCATTTCCAGCAACCAGGCTAGCGAGTCGCCTTTAAGCTGATTTTGCCAGGACATGTCCATTACCTCCTGCGAAAATAGTTATCAGTTGTCAGAAAGGCATTTTTATTAGGGGATGTCAGCCTTGGGCATGCACTACCGGGTTGTCTGGGGCGAGATTGCCAACCAGTCATCCCAATTCTGCCAGTCAGCTTGTGTCGCTTCCCAGGCCGCATAAACTGCTATTCCATCAATCCGGCGTTGCCCAAAGCTGTTTCTGGCGCAAACTCCGGCTAATCCACTTTGTAGATTTTCGGCCTTTGGGTTGTGTGTTGTTGTCTTTTCCCCGGATACAGATACTCCGACTAGGAGTTCAACATCTGAATCTGCCAAAACCGCACTAATGCCGCGCACCTGTTCTCGCAACCAAAGCCGGTACAACGCCGGATTGGGCATTAGGCTATCATAGGTCATGGTTACAATCTGATCAACCTGATTGGCAACCGCTCGATAATACCCGCTGCTCCATCTGTAACCATTCACCCCCGGCAAATCATTAATGAGCTGAGGCAGCCAATAAGTACTGGCAACGCTGAGTATATATTCTGAATCAAGCGCACTCCTGACTTCTTTCAATAACAGCAAATAGTTGGGATCATTATCCGGTACAGTTTCTACATTCAAATGAACTCCGTCAAAACCGGCTTCCCGAACCAATTGGGCAACAAAATCCACAATTTTTTGACGTTCAGCTTCTTTGGATAAATCAACCCAACCCTGAATGCCTGTTCTCCTTTTATTCTGAAGTGGAATACCAATCCAGGCCAACACCCGGGTTTGGTTGTTGTATTCTCGAAATTGCGAGACAAACTCGCCGGCATAGGTGTAGGATGGGTTAAAGGTTCCGTCTGCCTTGAGGTAAGTTGTGTACGGGTAGAGATAACGAATTTTGCGCTTTGCAGTTTGTTCGGCCAGTTCTTTGATGGCTGTTTTGTTAACCGGGTTTGAAGTCCAGTCAACGCTAACCCAGGCGGCGTTTTGCGCAAGTAGACAATCCCGGCGTTGCCATTCATCCGGTGAAACCCAACTCCATTTCAGCCCAACGAGCAAAACCACAACAATGATACAGAACCAAACCCAACGTACCCTAATCGTTATCTCTACCCGCTCTTATTATGCCAAAACCTTGATTACCGCTTTAAGTAGGTTACGCTTTGTGCAAACAAAGTCTCCTGCGGGGCCAATTTGGCGGCCTGTTCGATGTCGCTCAATGCGTTAGGGTCTTTGGGGTTGGCCAGGTGTTTGGCCCAACCGCGTAAAAAGTAGGCGGCGGCCAACTCCGGCTGAACTTGCAGCGCTTTGGTTGAACTGTCTATGATGCGCTGGCTCAATTCCGTTTCCCAGCCTTCTGCCGGCGTGCCGGTAATCAAGGGGGTGGGTTGAGCAAAAATTTGTTCCACCGGATAAGGGCGCAGCACCTCCAATGCCGCCGCATAATCTCCATAAAAGATGCGGTTAAGTAAAGGGTAAGCCTCTTCATCGCCCTGTTCGGTTTGGGCATTGGCTTGCAGCTTAATCAGCGCGGCATCCATGCCAACCAGGGGATTTTGAGCGTTGAGCGCTGCTGCGGCCTGGTTGATTGTTTCCAGAGCATCCTTTAACAACCCAGCCTGGGCCAGTTTGACCGCCCGGCTGGTCAGGTCGCGCAATTGGGCCGGGGCCGTTTCGGGCAGCAGCGATAGCTTGACTTCGCTCAAGCGGTCGCCGGCCCAGCTTAACACCTGGTATTGCACCAGACGCACCCCACAGGCATAACAAAAAACGTAGTAATCGGTCTGGTCAAGGATGACCTCCGGCAAACCATCGCCGTTCAAATCCTCCAGCCGGCTGCCGCCGGGGCTGGAGTTGCCGTGGGAAACCTCATTTTTTAAGGATTTTCCATCAAAACTGAACAGGTCATACGTGCCGGCGTGAGCGCCCGCTCCGCCTTGCACTTCCAGCCATAACCGGCCTGGTTCAACTTGCACCTGGCGCACCGCCGCAGGGTCAAGATAATCAGGGTTTTCTAATTCTACCCGGCTCACTTCCTGCCAACCGGCCCCGGTATGGCGGTAAATGGCCAGAAAATGGTTGTGGACCGGCTCAAAGATACGCATTCCGTAAGAAAAAGCCACCCAGTAAGACGAGCCGGAGCCGTTTTTAATCAGGGGCAACACTTTTACCCCGTCAAAACCGCCCATGGTCATGCCCTGGGCATCGGGGGTGGGAGCAGGCGGCAGGCTGCCGGTGAGGCTGGTTTGCAACTCCTGGCCTAAGGCTTCATTCGCGGCGGTGGCCTGGCCCAAACGTTGGGCCAGCAGGGCGTCCCAATCCGTCTGGCCATAATACCCCACCTGTTCGATGGGCTGGTTAACCCCCGGAACCGGCTCGGCCTGGCCCGTTGCCGGATTGGCCGCCATCACCTGGATGGTGTCGCTGAGGCGCTGCACATAATACAATCGGGTGCCGTCGTCGCTCCACAGCGGCGCGTCCTGGTAGGCGGCGGCCTGGTTCAGCGGATGGTTTTGGCCGGTCTGCGGGTTAAGCAGGTAGATGCGCCGCCCGGCTATGGCCGGGTTGTCAAAGGTCATCAGGTCGGCCCATTTTTGGCCGGTCAGGCTGGCGGGCACCGCCGCGTAGGCAATTGTCTTGCCATCGGGCGACCAGGCCACCATGCCCGGAATCTGCTCGGTTTGGCTGATGACGGTGGTGGTTTGCCCGGTTTTCGCGTTCCACAGGTTTAACCACTTGTTAACCTGGGCCGAACGATATTCCCCGGCGGTAATGGCTAAAGCAGAGCTATCGGCGGCCCAACTGTGGTAGCGAGGGTTGGGCAGGGCGGTTTCGGCCACCGGCGTGGCCTGACCGCTGGTTACGTCAAGCACCGAGGCCGGCAGGCCATCGGCCAGGATTGACGCGCTCAAAATCCCTTGCCAAAAGACCACATAACGGCTGTTGGGCGACCAGTGGCCAAAGACAATTTGCTGCGGGTCTTGTTCCGGCGTGGCCTGAGCTTGATACAGGCGGGCCGGGGCGGCGGGTTTATCCCCTTTAATCTGAATTTGCCAGATTTCAATCGGTGCGCCCGCCTCCTGAGCGGCTCGCGCTGCCAGCAGGATTTGGCTGTTGGGCGACCAGGTGAGGGTTGTTACATGGCTGCCGGAGGGAAAAACAGGGACGGTTTGGCCGCCGGCTTGCTGCAAATCCAGGCTGCCGGTAGCCGCGTTGGCCACCGCAATCCAGCGGCCATCGGGCGAGGCGGTGTTACCGGCGGCGGCAGCCGGCGGTGTAGATGTGGCGGTGGCGGCGGCTGCCGCCTGGCTACTGAACAGGCCGTTCCAACCGAAGCCAACCGCCGTGAGGGCGGCAAAAATAAACAAGAGAAACCATCGTTTGGTTAAAAACATTTTTTAACTCCTCGTAGAAAAACATCAAATGGGTGTTATTGTTCAATTCTGTATATTCTAGCATAACTCGCCCGGCTTGATATGTCACAATGCTGACATGCAACCGTCGCTCGCCCTATCTGCCGGGAACGGTTGAAATACGCCGCCACTTTTTTTGACGCCATTCTCAAAGTATGGTACAGTCCGGTCAATTAGTTTGTTGATACAACAAACTAATTGATTCTTCTTGTGTTTACAGGTGAGACAGTGGCGACTCGACCTTACCGCCAACAAACCGGCAACCAGGCGCTAGTCCGGGAAATCAACCTTTCGGCCATTATGAACGGGCTGCACCGGCACGCGCCGGTGTCGCGCTCGGCGCTGGCCGAAATGACCGGCTTGAACAAAACCACCGTTTCCAGCCTGGTGCAAGAACTCATCAACTACCAATTTATCCGCGAAGTTGGCCTGGATTCTGTGGGCGCGGGCCGCCCGGCCATGCTGCTGGAATTTAACCCCAACGCCGGCTGCATCATCAGCGCCGAAATTGAAACCGGCTTTATCTCGGTGGTGTGCGCCAATTTCACCACCGAAATCACCTGGCGCAGCAAAAAACTAACCCAACCTACCGACAACCATGAAACCGTGCTTGAATATTTGATTGAGCTTTTAAAGCAGGCCGTTGCTTTTGCCCAGGCCGCCAAAATTTCGGTGTTGGGCGTGGCGGTGGGCGTGCCGGGGCTGGTAGACCGCAACACCGGCGCGTTGATTTTTGGCCCCAATCTGGGCTGGCAGGATGTGCCGCTGGCCGAAATTTTGCGCCGCCATGTTGACGCGCCTATTTTTGTGGACAATAACGCCAACATGGCGGCGTTGGGTGAATTTTATTTTGGGGCCGCCCAACATTACAACGATGTTTTGTACGTGAGCGTGGGCGGCGGCGTGGGCGGCGGGATTATCCACGGCGGCCAGTTGCTAACCGGCGCAGCCGGTTTTGCCGGCGAACTGGGCCACATGACCGTTACCCCCGACGGCGAGTTGTGCAACTGCGGCAATCGCGGCTGCTGGGAAACGCTGGTGAGCCAGCGGGCCATTTTTAGGCAGGCGCAGCAGGCGCTTAACAACGGGCGCGCCAGCCGGCTGGCCGCCGCAAATCCCCTGACAATGGCCGATATTCAGGCGGCGGTGCAGGCCGGCGATGCGCTGGCGCTGGAGATTTTGCAGCGGGTTGGCGGTTATCTGGGTATTGGGCTGGCCTCGCTGGTAAACATTCTCAACCCGGAACTGGTGGTGTTGGGGGGCATTGCCGGCCTGGGTGAAGTGGTGCTCCCGGCGCTGAAAGCTGAACTCAACCGGCACGCCTTGCGCTGGAATGCCGCCGCCGCCGAGGTGGTTTTAGCGCAGCACGGCGATGACGCCTGCGTGGTGGGCGGCATCGCCGTGATTTACCAATCCGTTTTAACCCAGCCCAGCCTGGCCACCACCACCGATTGAATCAATATCGCATTTTAGTTGCCTGGGAATTTACAAAAGCTTAACGCGAATGAACCGAATTGGCGAATATTACGAATTTACAAGGAATTTTATCCCAATATTCGCGTTATTCGTTTATTCGTACCATTCGCGTTAAAACTGTCAGGTAGCCAATAGTGCGCTTTTTTTTAGCTAATTAATTAGTTTGTTGCACCAACAAACTAAAAATATAAACTATCAAAGGAGATTACCATGTATCAACCTAAACCGGAACACAAATTTACGTTTGGTCTGTGGACAGTGGGCAATATTGGGCGCGATCCCTTTGGCGAACCCGTCCGCGAGCCGTTATCGCCGGTAGAAATTGTGCATCTGCTGGCCGAGGTGGGCGCTTACGGCGTTAACCTGCACGATAACGACCTGGTGCCGATTACCGCCACCCCGGCGGAACGCGCCAAAATTGTGGCCGACTTTAAAAAGGCGTTGAGCGACACCGGCCTGGTGGTGCCTATGGCCACCACCAACCTGTTTGGCGACCCCATTTTTAGGGATGGCGCGTTTACCAGCAACAACCCCAAAGTGCGCGCTTTTGCGCTGCAAAAAACCATGCGGGCCATGGATTTGGGCGCCGAACTGGGCGCTAAGGTGTACGTTTTTTGGGGCGGGCGCGAAGGCACCGAAACCGACGCCGGCAAAAGCGCGCTGGATGCCGGCAAGTGGTTCCGAGAGGCGCTTAACTTTTTGTGCGAATACAACATTGACCAGGGCTACGGTTTTAAATTTGCCCTTGAAGCCAAACCCAACGAGCCGCGCGGCGATATTTACCTGCCCACCACCGGCGCGATGCTCGGCTTTATTGCCACGCTTGATCACCCGGAGATGGTTGGCGTAAACCCGGAAGTGGCCCACGAAACCATGGCCGGCCTTAATTTTATGCACGCTGTGGCCCAGGCCTGGGATGCCGGCAAACTCTTCCATATTGACCTGAACGACCAGAAGATTGGCCGGTACGACCAGGATTTTCGTTTTGGCGCGGAAAATATCAAACAATCGTTTTTCCTGGTAAAATTTCTGGAAGATGTGGGCTACACCGGCAACCGCCACTTTGATGCCCACGCCTACCGCTGCTCGGACCCGGCGGACGTTAAGGAATTTGCCAAAGGTTGCATGCGCACGTACCTTATTCTCAAAGAAAAAGCCCGGCAATTTAACGGCAATGCCGAAATTCAGGCGCTGCTGGCCGAAATTACCGCCGACGATGGCGCAATGAACGAATTTAAGGGCGCGTACAGCGCCGGCAAAGCCAGCGCCCTTAAAGCCTACAGTTTTGACCGGGTAGCTCTGGGCAAACGCGGCCAGCCCTACGAAAAACTGGATCAAATGCTCATCGAATTGTTGTTGGGCGTAAGATAAATTGTCATAATTCAAAATTAGCAAAGGAGCAAATTATGAATTACTTTATTGGCATTGATTCTTCTACCACCGCCACCAAAGCCATTTTGGTGGATGAGGCCGGGGCCGTAGTTGCGGTAGCGGCCAGCGAGTATTCATTTGAAACCCCCAAGCCGCTCTGGAGCGAACAACACCCGGATTTGTGGTGGGAGGCCACCGTTAAGAGCATCCGGCAAGTGCTGGCTACCACGGGCATTAACTCCGCCGCCGTTAAAGGCATCGGCTTAACCGGACAAATGCACGGGTTGACCATTCTGGATGAAAACGGCCAGGTGCTCCGCCCGGCCCTGCTGTGGAACGACCAGCGCACCGGCGCGGAATGCGACGAAATCCGAGCCAAACTGGGCAAAGACCGGCTGGTGCAGATTACCGGCAACGACGCGCTGACCGGCTTTACCTCGCCCAAAATTTTGTGGGTAAAAAACAACGAGCCGGACATCTACGCCAAAATAAAACAAATTTTGCTCCCCAAAGATTTTGTTCGGTTTAAATTGACCGGCATGTACGCCACCGACCGGGCCGACGGCGCGGGCACGGCGTTGTTTGATGTGAAAAAGCGCACCTGGTCTGATGAGATGATCCGGGCGTTGGAGATTGACCCGGCCTGGCTGCCGCCCACCCACGAAGGCCCGCAAATCACCGGAACGGTATCGGCTGAAGCGGCGGCGCTTACCGGTTTAAAAGAAGGCACGCCGGTAGTGGGCGGCGGCGGCGACCAGGCCGCGCAGGCCGTGGGCGTGGGCGCGGTTGCGCCGGGAATTGTGGCCTTAACGCTGGGCACCAGCGGCGTGGTTTTTGCCAGCGCCGCCGAACCCTTTATTGAGCCGGAAGGCCGGCTGCATTCCTTCTGCCACGCCGTGCCGGGCCGCTGGCATATGATGGGCGTGATGCTTTCGGCGGCGGGCAGTTTGCGCTGGTACCGCGACACCGTGGCCCCCGGCGTGGGGTTTGACGAGTTGCTGGCTCCGGCGGCGGCGGTTCCCGCCGGCAGCGAAGGGCTGCTCTTTTTGCCCTACCTCACCGGCGAGCGCACTCCCTACCCCGATCCGCTGGCCCGGGGGGCGTTTGTGGGGCTAACCGTGCGCCACGGCCAGCCTCACTTTACCCGCGCCGTGCTGGAAGGCGTGGCTTTTGGCCTGCGCGATGGCTTTGAGTTGATGAAATCATCCGGGCTGACCGACATTAAACAGGTGCGGGTCTCTGGCGGCGGGGCCAAAAGCCCGTTGTGGCGGCAAATTCTGGCCGATGTGCTGAACGTGGAACTGGTCACAGTGAACACCACCGAAGGCGCGGCCTACGGCGCGGCGCTGCTGGCCGGAGTGGGGGCGGGGGCGTGGCCCAGCGTTGATGCCGCCGCCGATGCCTGTGTCACCCTTACCGGCTCAACCGCGCCCCAAGCCGAAGGCGTGGCCCGGTACAACAAGGTGTACGCGCTATACCAAAAATTGTACCCGGCGCTAAAAGAGCTAACGCACGGGCTGAGCAACCTGAGCTAAACAAAAACGGCTTTAATACCAACCAGCAAAACACCTTCGGGATTTCCCCCGAAGGTGTTTTTTATAACCGATAGTGATAGATGTCACTTTAAAAATATGACAATTGACATTATCCGGTTTGCCCCGAATGTGCTATGATGGGGGCATTGAAAAAATTTCCCGATAATAATTTATTCCGGTTTCCTGATAATAATATATTGCGGTTTCCCGATAATAAATTACGCCGGTTTCCTGATAAACCCGGAATTTGGGTTTATATTCGGGAATCCTGATATTAAAATATAGCGGTTTCCCGCTAATTCAAAGTTAGGTTGCTGCCGTAGAAGCTGGAAGCGGAAGTGAGCCGGTTTTGGAGTGAATGGGCGTACCGGCTCACCGTTGCGCCGGTGGGGAGAAACGGCGGAGTTCGGGGGAGTGTTCCGGCGCAACCGTGAGGCCGGGCTGGTCGGGTCGCGGTGAAAAGGCACAGC
>CAZFCE010000038.1:0-46733 GCA_964517605.1 uncultured Caldilineaceae bacterium
TCGTCCCCACATTCACGTGCGGCTTATTCCTTACAAATGTTTCTTTTGCCATCTGTATATCTCCTTATCGTAATGCTATTTCTAAAGCAATTTTTTGATTATATGCAAAATGGTGATTTGCGTAGTTTGCAATACTCAATCAATTTTTAACGACGGCCCATAACGATTTTTTCTTTTAGGCTGTCGGATACAGGTTGATAATGATCAAATTCCATGGTGAAGGTCGCCCGGCCCTGGGTACGAGACCGCAAATCGGTGGCGTAACCAAACATTTCTGATAGCGGCACAAAGGATCGAATGGCCGTTACGCCGCCGGCCCGTTGCGACATCCCATCAATATGGCCGCGCCGTGCCGAGAGGTCACCCATCACATCACCGGTAAACTCTTCGGGGGCGATGACTTCCACTTTCATCACCGGCTCCAGCAACACCGGCGCGCCTTTTTGCAGGGCTTCTTTAAAGCCCATCGAAGCAGCAATTTTAAAGGCCATTTCCGACGAGTCAACTTCGTGGTAAGAACCATCTACCAGTCTTACCTTCACGTCAACCACCGGATAACCGGCAATCACACCAGTCGAGAGCGCTTCTCTAATGCCTTGCTCCACCGCGGGAATATACTCTTTAGGCACCGTCCCGCCGATGATTTTGTTTTCAAACTCAAAGCCTTTGCCTTTTTCCAGCGGCTCAACTTCCAGGTAAACATCGCCAAATTGGCCGCGCCCACCAGACTGGCGCACAAAACGGCCTTGCGCTTTAGAGGGGCGAGTAACCGTTTCGCGGTACGCCACTTGCGGCTTACCCACATTGGCTTCTACCTTAAATTCACGCCGCAACCGGTCAACCAGCACCTCAAGGTGAAGCTCACCCATCCCGGAAATTTGGGTTTGGCCGGTGTTTTCATCGGTGCGAACCTGGAAAGTGGGGTCTTCTTCGGCCAATTTTTGCAGGGCTATCCCCAACTTATCTTCATCGGCTTTGGTTTTTGGCTCAATCGCCAACACAATAACCGGTTCCGGGAAAGTGATGGCTTCCAACACCACCGGGCGCTTGAGTTCGGTCAGCGAGTCGCCAGTGAAGGTCGTTTTTAACCCCACCACGGCGGCAATATCACCCGCGTACACTTCTTTAATTTCCTCACGGGTATTGGCGTGCATCTGCAACAGCCGGCCAATTCGTTCCTTTTTATCCTTGGTCGAATTGAGCACGGACTCGCCGGCAGTAAGCTGGCCGGAGTACACGCGGATGTACGTCAAGCGGCCAACAAACGGGTCGGTGACAACCTTAAAGGCCAAGGCCACAAACGGGTCATTCTCGTCGGAGAATACGGTAACTTCGTCATCCGTGTACGGCTGAACCCCGATTTTAGGCGGCACATCTTTAGGCGATGGCAGGTAATTAACCACCGCATCCAGTAAACGCTGCACACCTTTGTTCTTAAGAGCCGAACCGCACAGCACCGGCACGATATCCCCGGACAGAGTTGCCACCCGCAAAGCGCGCACCAACTCTTCGGGGGAAATATCTTCGCCTTCAAGGAACTTTTCCGTTAAGCGATCATCCGACTCCGCCACTTTTTCTACCAAAAGGTCCCGCTGCATAGCCACTTCATCACGCATATCTTCGGGAATTGGCGAAACTTCGGACTTTGTCCCCAGATCATCAAGATAGTAAACCGCTTCCATCTTGATCAGGTCAATAACACCCCGGAAGTTTTGCCCGTCACCAATGGGCAACTGAATTGGCACCGGATTAGCTCCCAACCGGTCAACAATCATGTCAACGGTCCGGTGAAAATCCGCGCCAATCCGGTCCATTTTATTGACCAGACAAATCCGCGGCACACCAAAACGGTCCGCCTGACGCCACACCGTTTCAGATTGAGGCTCCACCCCGGCTACGGCATCAAACACCACCACGCCGCCATCCAACACCCGCAACGAGCGCTGAACTTCGGCGGTAAAATCAATGTGCCCCGGCGTATCAATAATGTTAATCTGGTGCTTATTCCACTCGCAGGTAGTGGCCGCAGAGGTAATGGTAATCCCCCGCTCCTGCTCCTGCTCCATCCAATCCATCGTGGCCGCACCATCGTGCACTTCACCAATCCGGTGGATTTTTTGCGTATAAAACAAAATACGCTCAGTGACAGTGGTTTTACCAGCATCAATATGTGCAATGATCCCGATATTTCTTGTTTTTTCTAAAGGAAACTTGCGCCCCATCGTTAATCACTTTCACAAAAAACTACTATTGACACGCTGGTGCTACATTGCACATTTACAATCAAAAACTCTTCTTCATTCAAGAGTTTTTTAATCTACCAAAGTCACTCCACCTTCGAGTAACGCAGCAAAGCCAAAAAACCAATACCAAAAATTAACTACAAACCTACCAGCGATAGTGAGCAAAAGCGCGGTTGGCTTCTGCCATGCGGTGAGTATCTTCCCGTTTTTTCACGGTATTACCCTGGTTATTAGCCGCATCCATAAATTCAGCCGCCAGCTTTTCCGCCATTGACTTACCAGAACGAGAACGGGCACTACCAATCAGCCAGCGGATAGCCAAACTGCGGCGGCGCTCCGGGCGCACTTCCAGCGGCACCTGATACGTGGCACCACCCACGCGCCGGGGGCGAACTTCAATCATCGGAGTTGAATTTTTAATCGCCTGCTCAAAAACTTCAATCCCGGGCTTCTTCGCTCGCTGCGCAGCAAGTTCCAACGCATCATAAAAAACATGAGACGCGACGGTTTTCTTGCCGTCAACCATCAATTTATTAATGAAGCGAGCCACCAGCTCACTATTGTATTTCAAATCCGGCTCGATATGCCGTTTGGGTGCTCGGTTTCTTCTTGCCATATCTCTTCCTAATCCATCAAAATTTCAAATACTCACCTTAGCCGAAATATTTTTCAGCCAATCTACCAGCATTACTTACCTTTAGGGCGCTTGGTCCCGTATTTAGAGCGACCACGCCGCTTGGCCGAAACCCCGTTGGAGTCGAGCGCGCCACGCACAATGTGATACCGCACACCGGGCAAGTCTTTCACACGACCGCCACGCACCAGCACCACCGAGTGCTCCTGCAAGCTATGCCCTTCGCCGGGGATATAAGCCGACACTTCGATCCCGTTAGTCAAACGCACACGAGCAATTTTCCGCAACGCCGAGTTCGGCTTCTTGGGGGTCATCGTGCGCACCTGGGTACACACCCCACGCTTCTGCGGAGAACCATCATTGGGCAGCATTTTCCCCTTCAGCGCGTTAAAGGTAAAGCGCAACGCCGGAGCCTTTGTTTTTGATTTTTTTGCTTTTCGCCCTTTACGTACAAGTTGATTGATCGTTGGCAAGGAAGTACTCCTCTAACTAAAATATTTTCTACTTACACAAGATTACATTTTTCAGGCAGTAGACGAGGCCACCAAAACGGCAAGATTTGGTGGCCTCGTAGTTTATAAAGCTGTATTCGGTGGGCCGGGAGGCTACACTATTGGCGCTTTTCCCGTAAAAACAATGTGCTACCCACACACGAAGGGGGAGTATAACACAGATACAGTACTGAGTCAAATGGGATTTTTCGCTTTGACTCTTTTTTATCCCCGGTTGAATAAACGGTTACTATATCTAGCGGCATAAACCGCCTACTACCACAATATACCCGTCTGGTTTTGATTTGATCACAAAATCTTCTAATGTTAATAAGAATTTAAGGTTTAATTAACCGTGGTGTTGCCATAACTGTTAGTTTTCTCTCTGGCAACACCACGTCTTTTCCATTATTAACTAGCGAGCGCCGCCCGGAATGCCCAGCCCCAATCCAAGTTTGGGCAACCGCTCCCGCTGTTCCTCTTTGCCAAATGTCATTTTTTCTTCGGTCTCCGAAATAACCTCAACCGATAGCCCCAGCGACTGTAATTCTTTTACCAGTACGCGGAAACTTTCGGGCAAACCGGGGTCTTGAATCGGTTCGCCTTTAACAATGGCTTCGTAGGTTTTAACCCGGCCCACCACGTCATCGCTTTTTACGGTGAGCATTTCTTGCAGGGTGTGCGCAGCGCCGTAGGCTTCGAGCGCCCACACTTCCATTTCACCAAACCGCTGGCCGCCAAATTGAGCTTTACCGCCCAACGGTTGCTGCGTTACCAAACTGTACGGGCCGGTAGACCGGGCGTGAACTTTATCCTCAACCAAGTGCGCCAGCTTGAGCATGTTCACAATCCCAACCGTAACCGGGCCATCAAACGACTCACCGGTTTTGCCATCGTACAACACGGATTTGCCAGTGGTGGGCATGGGCAAATGCAGTTCACGCGATACTTTCAGGGCCACGCGATCAACATCGGCATCCGGCAGTTCGGCCAGATTTATTTCGGCCAACAACTTTGAGTACCGCGCACTGGCAACGCGATCCTGCCGATCCAGCATGGCGGCGAGCCATTCGCGCAAGCAGACCAACCGCACGGCGGCCCGCGCTTTTAAGCCGATTTCACGCGGGCGGCGTTGGCCTTCAAATGCCAGCAAAAAGTCGGGGTCGTAGCCTTTTACTTTTAGCCACGCTCGCAACGCCATCCGCCGGGCATAAACCTGATCGGTAGCCAGTTTTTCTTCGTCAAACTCGTAGCCCACTTCGCCCAACCATTCAATCAAGTACAGGGTGCGGGCTTCGGTTTCGTCTTCCAGTTCATCATCGCCGTAACCCTGATCAACTACCCATTCCCAGGTATTATCGGTAACGATTTGCCACACGTGATCCATCAACCAGGCGCGAGACAGTTCGGCGGCAATTTCATCCTCTTCCGCCCCGTCAAAAACCGAACTGATGGCCCGGAAGCCCAACCGGGATGAAGCCCAGCCCAGGTGCGTTTCCAGAATTTGCCCAATGTTCATACGGGCCGGCACCCCCAACGGGTTGAGCACAATTTGCACCGGCGTGCCATCTTCCAAATACGGCATATCTTCGATGGGCACTACTTTGGAAATAACGCCTTTGTTGCCGTGCCGCCCCGCCATTTTGTCGCCTTCGGTGATTTTGCGGCGCTGGGCCACCATTACCCGCACCATTTTATCCACGCCGGTGGGCAGGTCGCGGTGTTCTTCGCGGGAGAACTCCTTCACGTCAACCACAATACCTTTTTCACCGGGCGGCAGGCGCAGGCTGGAATCTTTTACTTCGCGGGCTTTCTCGCCAAAAATGGCCCGCAACAGTTTTTCTTCGGGGGTGAGTTCGGTTTCACCTTTGGGGGTGATTTTGCCCACCAGAATATCACCGGGGCCAACTTCGGCACCCACGCGAATGATACCGGTTTCATCCAAATCTTTCAGCGCGTCTTCACCCACGTTGGGAATGTCGCGGGTAATTTCTTCCGGCCCTAGTTTGGTGTCGCGGGCTTCAATTTCGTGCTTTTCAATATGGATGGAGGTGAATTTGTCCTGCCGCACCATATCTTCGCTGATGAGAATGGCATCTTCGTAGTTGCCGCCTTCCCAGCTTAAAAAGGCCACCAGCACGTTTTGGCCCAGCGCCAATTCGCCCATATCAGTTGAACTGGAATCGGCCAGCACGTCGCCGGCTTTTACGTAATCGCCTTTAAAAACGGTGGGGCGCTGGTCAATGCAGGTGGATTGGTTAGAACGATTGAACTTGCGCAGCACATACTTGCGCTCAAATCCATCCTCTTCACGTACCGTTACCTGAGTGCCGGTGGCGCTACTCACTTCGCCGTCTTTTTCGGCTACCACCACCTGCCCGGAGTCAACCGCCGCCTGGAATTCCATGCCGGTACCCACCATCGAAGCTTCGGGGCGGATGAGCGGCACGGCTTGCCGCTGCATGTTGGACCCCATCAACGCGCGGTTGGCATCGTCGTGTTCCAAAAAGGGAATAAGCGCGGCGCTGATGCCCACAATTTGTTTGGGCGATACGTCCATGTAATCTACTTTTTCGTTGGGTTCAATGGCAAACGTTTGGTGATACCGCACCGAAATCCGCTCATCCACAAATTCCCACTTGTCGTTTAACGGGGCGTTGGCCTGAGCGATGATATAGTTATCCTCATCGTCGGCGGAGAGGTATTCAATCTGATCAATCACTTTGGGTTTGATGAGCACCGGCGCGGGCAATTTTAGCCCGGCAATTTTAATGGCATCATCCTCACTTGGCACCGTGCCCGCCGGATACACCACTTCGCCGGTTTTGGGATCTTTCACGTCAACGCGCAGAGTTACACCCACCAGGCGATCAACATCCTGCGGTTCAATGCTGCAAAGCACTTTGCGGTACGGCGTTTCGATAAAACCGTATTCGTTCACCCGGCTAAACGCGGCCAACCGGCCAATCAAACCGATGTTGGGGCCTTCGGGTGTTTCAATAGGACAAATGCGGCCGTAGTGGCTGTTGTGCACGTCGCGCACGTCAAAGCCGGCCCGTTCGCGGCGCAGGCCGCCAGGGCCTAACGCGCTCAAGGTGCGTTTGTGGGTCAACTCGGCCAACGGGTTGGTTTGGTCCATAAATTGCGATAGCTGGCTGCCCCCGAAAAATTCGCGGGTGGCGGCCACTACCGGGCGAATGTTCACCAGCGACATCGGCGACAATTGTTCGGGGTCACGGATGGACATGCGCTCGCGCACCACCCGTTCCATCCGCAAAAAGCCAATTCGCAACTGGTTTTGAATCAGCTCGCCTACGGTTTTTACCCGGCGGTTGCCCAGGTGGTCAATATCATCGGGTTTGATTTTATTGTTATTAATGTCAATCATCCGCGACACCACCTTCACCAAATCTTCAATGGTGAGGGTGCGGTTTTCAATGGGGATATTAAGCCCCACCCGGCGATTTAATTTGTAGCGGCCCACTTTGCTCAAATCGTACCGGCGCGACGAGAACAGCAACGACTGCAAGAACGACACCGCGTTATCAATGGTGGGCGGGTCACCGGGGCGCAGTTTTTTGTAGAACTCAAGCAGCGCCTCGTTAACGTTTTTGGTGGGGTCTTTGTCAATACTGGCCGCAATAAAGGCGTGTTCGGGATCGGTGTCAACGGTTTCAAACAGACTCAGCAGATGCTCGTCGGTGCCCAGCCCTTTTTCAACGCAAATGGCCGGGTTTTTCATAGCCTCCTTGAGTTCATCCTCCTCAAGCGCGGCAATCTGAATGGCCCGCAGCAGCACCGTTACCGGCAGCTTGCGTTTGCGGTCAACTTTCACCGAAATCAGGTCGCGCTTGGAGGTTTCAAACTCTAACCAGGCACCCCGGTTGGGGATGAGCTTGGCAAAAGAGAGGGAACGCCCGGTGGCGCGTTCCTCTTCAACCGTAAAATACACCCCCGGCGACCGAATAAGCTGAGATACCACCACCCGCTCGGCGCCATTGATCACAAAAGTCCCATTTCTGGTCATCAGGGGGAAGTCGCCCATAAAAACTTCTTGTTCCTGAATTTCGCCCGTTTCCTTGTTAACAAGCCGGATTTTTACCCACAACGGGCTGGCAAAGGTGATATCGCGCTCGCGGCACTCTTTTTCGTCGTGCTTGGCTCCTTCAAAGCGATAATCCAGAAAATGCAGCTCCAGGTTTTTGTTAAAACTTACAATTGGAGAAATCTCTTGGAGTAATTCACCTAATCCCTCATCAACAAAATTCTTAAACGATTCAAGCTGAACCTCAATCAACTTGGGTAATTCAAGAATATCAGGAATACGAGCGTAGCTTTTGCGGGCAGATTTATAATACATAAAATCTCAATCTCCTTACACAGAATAAATAAACCGCATCAACACCACTTTACGGAGAACGCGCCAGTTCCCCACTTCACAATAGTTTTACTGAATAGTGCCAGCAAAAACACCAGAGGCGGTAAATAATTTGGTGTTTTCTACAACGCTGGCTGACGTGGACGTAAAACGCTAATAGCGCAGGCAATCATTGCCCACGCCACGCCTCACGTTTATATAGGCTGGTTTGGTGAGTAGAGCCAATCGCTCCAAGTTCTTTAAATTTATCACCAGTGATAGCTAATAATTTGGTTAGCGGAGATGCTTTTGTTCAGCAATTTGGTATGAGGTCACTCCTCAAACGGAGGATTTTTACTCTTTTTAACCTGTAATTGCAACTTGCTATTATAGTCCAGAACTATATTTTCTGTCAAGGGGTATTTTTCAATTTTGTCAAATTTTCCTTAAGTTGTGCCCAAAAATATAGTTGCAACAGGCAACCGAGGCACGCCGGCGGATAATCATCTGCCGGAGAGTCGGAGACAATTGAAAATGGCGAGTAACGAATTACGAATGTCACCCTACTGGTTACGGTATCGCTGATTCGGTTGGTTTCTTCCTTATATAAGAGGGATTTGTAGCAGGAGTAAAAACGCCCCAACGATAGGGGCAAAATAAAAAAGGGCGCTTCACTATATTGCGGCGCCCTTTTTCTAAATTAGCGGCCTAAAACATTAGTTGAGGTGCGTGGACACCACCGAGTTATCGCCGTCAACATTGTTGGCAATGTACTTGTCGGCGTTCCAGTCATTGTGCCATTCGGCCCCATTTACCAAAAAGCGATACTGGTATTCGTGGCCTTGTTCCAATTTAAGGGTGGTTTGCCACACCCCATCTACTTTACGCATAGGGTTGGCGGTTTCGTCCCAATTGTTAAATTCGCCAACCAGGCAAACCTTTTCGGCTTCAATCCCTTCCGGCAATTGAAACGTTACCTGACAAACCGATTTCGTTTTGAGGAACTTTTTTGTAACCATTTTTTCTCCTTAACTACTAATTACGTCAATCCCTCACGTTTTCCCCGTTGAAATTACGGAGAATTGACCAAATTAATCCTTAACGCAAAACATCCTAGCTCAAAGAAAAAATTTTTGCAAATCCAAAATTACAAAAACATCATTTTATACAAATAACGTTTAGTTTACCCGCCATTTTTTGTGATTTTTGCCAATTTTTCAAAAATTTATCTGATTTTCAGTAACTAGATCAGTGTAAATTTTCAAAATCGTTAAATTTTTGGCTCGATTTTTTATTTTTTATACAAATAACGTTTAGTTTACCCGCCGTTTTTTGTGATTTTTTTTTGCAGCGAAAAATCGGTCCGCCAGTCTTCCTGCATTAAAATAGCGGATTCCCAGGTTCGACAGTTGCCAACTGTCCCGGATTTGACTATCATATTATCCTTAAATTATGCCCAATTATCCCACAGCCCGCCCTTTGGCGGGCTGATTGTTGAATTAGCGTTTATTGTTGGAGGCACGCTTGGCCCAGAAAAACATTAATCCCAGGTGGATTTTAGCCCTGGAATGGCTAGTTTTGCTGCTGATTATTGCGGCGGCTACTTTTTTACGTTTTTGGCGCATTGAGGAGGTGCCACCCGGTTTCAATTCCGATGAAGCGGTGGGCGCGCTGGGAGCTCTCACCACCCTGCGCGAAGGGCTGAAATATTCTTATGAAGGACAGGGCGGCGGCGGCTCACTGGGATTTTACTTTGCCGCCGCTTCGTTTTATCTGTTTGGCCCCTCAATTGCCGCGATTCGCGGGGTAGCGGCCTGGGCCGGGGTAATGAGCATCTTCTTTAATTACTGGGCCGTGCGCGAAGTGTTCCGACAGGTTGGTTTAAACCGCGCCCGCTGGATTGCCGGCTTCTCAACTTTGGCGCTCACGTTCTCTGTTTGGCATTTATGGTCCAGCCGGGTGGCGTTTGCCACCATTGGTGTGCCGTTTTTAATGCTGCCTTCGGTGTATTTTTTGTGGTGGGGCTTAAACCGCCGCACGCCGCGCTGGGCGTTTGCATTAAGCGGCCTCTTTTTGGGCGCATCGCTGTACATTTATTTATCCGGAGCCTTTGCGCCGCCGTTGTACGCCGCCTTCTTTTTAAGCCAATGGGCCATTGTTAAACTGGCCAACCGGCAAAAATGGCCGGCAAATCCAACCGAAACCTATTTAACCTCCCAATTCTGGAATTTGTTTATCACCGGCTTTGTGGCGGTGCTTGTTTTAATGCCGATGGTGTACATTTTGCTCACCCGGCCCGAACTGGACCCCAGCACCACCCGCGTCAGCCAGGCCATTTTTACCAACCCGCAAATTAACCAGGGCGACCCGTGGGGCTTGTTGTGGCGCAGTTTTGTGGGCAATTTTTCCGCTTACGGCGTGTCGCTGGGCTGGTTGATTGGCCGGCCTCCGCAACTATCGTACATGCCGCAGGCGATTGGCGTATTGGTGTTTGCCGGCTTTCTGATTTGCATCTGGCAAAGTTTGCGTGGGCAGGCGGCCTACCTGTTCACCCTGTTGTGGTACCCGGTGATGCTGTTGCCCAGCATCCTCTCGCCCGATTTGATCCCGCATAACCTGCGCACCATTGGCGCAACCACGCCCACTTACATATTTGCCGCCATCAGTGTGGTTACTGCCGCCGAGGGCCTGGCCGCCGCCGGGCAACGCTGGCTATTGCCGCGCCTGGGCCAACCCCGTTATCGCCGGGTAGCCGGCGGCGCGGGCGCGGGGCTGCTCATCCTGCTGTTATGGCAATTCTGGCAGGTTAACCAACCGCTGTTGTCTTCCTATTTTTTTGATTATCCCCAAAGCAAAGATGCCCAGGCCGCTTTTCATGTGTACGCGGTTGAAATGGCCAAAGAAATCAACAAGGAAACAAACCCGCAGGTGGCCTTTATTTTGCCGCGCAACACCGCCGCCGGCGAAACCTACCGCAACTTCACCACCGATTTTCTGGTTGAACTGGCCAATCCACCGGCGGCCCACTACTGGGTGGTAGACGATGAGCGCACGATGGCCAAAGACCTTACCGCCGCCGCCGCCAATCACCGCGAAATCCGGGTGGTGGAGTGGAAAACCTCCAAACACACCGCCGCCGACCCCTACGGGGCCATCCCTTATTACCTGGAAAAATACGGCTACCACGACCACAAACGCAGTTATGAATATTTCAACATCCACACCTACCAACTGCAAACGCCATCGCCTGATTTTACGCAGGAAAAACCGCTCACGCCGGTAGATGTGAACTTTGGCAACCAGATTAAACTCACCGGCTACGCGCTGGGCGATGCCGGCGATGTGTCGGCGGTGAACACGCCGCAGGCCCGCAGCAAGGATTTGCTCTGGCTGCGCCTGAGCTGGCAAAGACTGGGCAAAAATCCTGATAGTTTAAAGGCATCGGCCATTATTTATAATGATACCGGCCAGATCATCACCCAGGCCGATAAACTGCTGCTCAGCAACATCTGGCAAGAAGGCTCGCACGAGTGGGACCCGGATGAAACCGCCACCGCTTACTTCCTCATTCCCATTCCGCCGGCCACCCCGCCCGGCGTGTACACCGTAAAAGTGGGCGCATACAGCGAAGAAACGCTGGAGCGAGTGCCAATTATCGGCGAGACCACCCCCGACCACCTCACCACGCTGGCCCAGTTTAACGTGGTGCCCGCCCAAAAACGCACCAAACTAGAGGATTTAACGCTGGCGCTGCCCGCGCCTCAAAATGTGCTGCCGGGGTTAAAACTCATCGGCTTTGAAACGCTGCCCGGCAAAAAAGTGCGCGCCGGGCAACCGGTGGGCGCTTCCATTATCTGGCAAGCCGATGACCCGCCGCCCGCCACCGACTGGCAAATGTGGCTGGTTATCAAACCCAAAGAGGGCAAAACCGAACAGGTTCTATCGCAGCCGGTGGGCGTGTCCGGCTCCGGTTATCCGTCATCGCAGTGGCGGCCCAACGAAATTTTGCGCGGCTGGTTGAGCACCCGCATCCCGCCCAAACAGGAGCCGGGCATGTACGAGCTGGAACTCCGGCTGGGCCAGAACAACACCACAGCCTTTTCGCTGCCGGTGGGCGAATTTGAAATTACCGGCTGGCAGCGCAACTTTACCGCGCCGCAGCCGCAGGTAAAAATTGAGGCCGATTTTAACCACCAGGCCACGCTGCTGGGGCTGGATACCGCCGCCGCCACGCTCTCGCCGGGCGATACGCTCAATGTTACGCTCTACTGGCGCGCCGACGCCGAATTTACCGCCGACGACACCGCCTTTGTGCAACTCATTGGCCCCGACGGGGCGCTGCACGGCCAGGTTGACCAAACTCCGGGCGCGGGGCAGTTCCCCACCACCGGCTGGCAATCCGGCGAATACATTACCGATACCTACGCCGTTACGCTGTCGCGCAAAGCGCCCGCCGGCAATTACCAGATTGCCGTAGGGCTGTACAATCCCGCTACCGGCCAACGCCTGCCGGTAAGCGGCGGCAACTGCCAGCCGGACGTGTGTTTGCGGCCCGGCCCAACGGTGAACTAAATGAACGCCAACCGCCTGCCGCTAATGCTGCTGGCTGTGGCTATGCTGGCTTATTTTTCTTTTACCAGCTATTACGTTTCGCAGCGACATTTGGCCTTTGAAACCGGCGCGTTTGATACCGGCGTGTACACCCAACCCCTGTGGAATTTTATCCACGGCAAAGGCTTTGCCCTCACGCTGGTAGAAGATGACGGCCCCGTGCGCTGGGCCAATCACGTTGAACCCATCCTGTTTTTGGTTGCCCCGCTCTACGCCCTGCGGCCCGACGCGCGCACGCTGTTCTGGCTGCAAACGGCGGCCATCACGTTGGCGGCGGCGCCGCTGTACGCGCTGGGGGCGCGGCGGCTGCAAAATCATTGGGCGGCGCTGGCGGTGACGCTGGCTTACCTGTTAATGCCCGCCACCGAATCCGTCACTTTGTTTGATTTTCACGCCGTAAGTCTGGCCCCGCTGTTTTTGCTAACGGCCATCTATTTTATAGACCGGGCGCTGACGGCGCAGGGCGTTAGTTTTTGGCTGTGGCCCGCTGCCCCGGTTGATGCCGCCACGGATGGGCGCTCGTCCCGCCGCTACTGGTTGGGAGCGGCGCTGTTTTTGCTGCTGGCGCTCTCTACCAAAGAAGATATTTCGCTGATTGTGTTGATGCTGGGCCTTTATTTGCTGCTGCGCCGGCGCTGGCAGGCCGGCGGCGTGTTGGCGGTGGTGGGGCTGGTGTGGTTTTATGTGGCCTTTCAGGTAATTATCCCGGCCTACCGCACCGGCGGCGGCACCTCCATTTTTGCCGCCTGGTTTGAAACGCTGGGCCGCACCCCGCTGGAAATTGCGCTGTCGCCCTTTACCCACCCCCAAAAAGTGCTGGCTCTACTCCTGCGGCCCGATTCCGGCCCGGCGCTACTAATGATTACCGCGCCGCTGGCGCTGCTGCCGTGGGCCGGGCTGCCGCTGCTGGCCCTGGCTACGCCGTCGCTGGCGTTTGTGCTGCTCAGCGCCAACCCCACCCAGCGCCAGCTCGAAACCTGGCACTACGCCGCCCCCATACTGGCCTTTGTTATGCTGGCAACCATTGACGGGCTGGCCCGCCTGCGCTCCTTGTCCGCCAAAATAACCACTCGCCCCCAACTGGCGCTCAACCTGCTGACCATCATCCTGTTAAGCGTGGCGCTGCTTTACCAGCATTGGCGCGGCTACACCCCGCTCTCGGTGCTATACGAACCCATTCAGGTGACGCCGCACCACGAGTTGGGCCGCCAGATTGCCGCCACCATTCCCGCCAACGCCAGCGTGCTGGCCCAGGCCCAACTCATCCCGCCCATTGCCCACCGCGACAAACTGGGCATCTGGAGCGGCCCGCTGCTCACCAACTACGATTACATCTGGCTTGATCTCAGCCACCCCAAACTGCCCAACCGCTTCAACGCCCACGGCGACATCATTATTGGGATGATTTACGAACCGGCGTTTGGCCCGGTGCTGGCCCAGGATGGCTACCTGCTGCTAAAAAACGGCGCGCCGCGCCAGCCCATCAGCGATGATTTGTTCACGTTTACCAAATTCGATGCCCTGCCCGCCGCCGCCCAACCCTTTGCGGCCACCTTTGGCCGGGAAATCCGGCTGGTGGGCGTAAAACCGGAACTCCGGCGGCTGGCCACCTCGGAAACCGAGCCGCAAGTGCTGCTTTATTTTGAAGCGATCCAGCGGCCCGCCGCCGATTACCGGCTGTTTGTGTACCTGCTCGATCAGGCCGGCCAGCCGGTGGGCGCAACCGATTACGCCCAGCCGGCTATTTTGTGGTGGCCCACCAGCCGCTGGCAACCCGGCGATCAGCGGGTGGTACGGGTGAATACCATCCCCTGGTGGACCGGCGATAAAACCAGCTTTGCCTATGCCATCGGGTTTAGCCGCACCGATGACCCCTGGGACGAGCACACCCGCCTGCCCATTACGGTTGAGGCAGCCGGCAACCCGCCCGGCAGCGCCCCGCTGGATGAAAACACCCTGCTGCCCATTGCCGGGTTTCAACGTTGGGCCGGGCTGGTTTATTCCGCGCCGTTATCAAGCGTTACCAACACCAAGTAGCCAGAGTTACAGATTTGCAGGGTAGCCGGTGAAATTACACAGCACGCGCCCCATAACCCGCCTGATTCCCACCACCGATGTTTTAATCGGCCTGGCGTTGTTTGCCGCCGGGCTGTTTACTTATACCGGCACGCTGGCCCCCACCGTGCTCGAAGGCGACGCTGCGTTGTTTCAATACACGCCCTACGTACTGGGCATTACCTACCCCACCGGCTACCCGCTTTATCTTTTGCTGGGCAAATTGTGGCTAACGCTGCTGCCGGTGGGCGAAATCGCCTGGCGCATGAACCTGTTTTCGGCGGTGTGCGCGGCGCTGGCCCTGCCGCTGATTTTTGGCGCGGCCCGCCGCCTGTACGCCCCCGGCGAATCGCCGGCAACCGGCCGGCTGGCGGCTATCGCCGCCACGCTGATTTTGGCCACGCTGCCCACCTTTTGGCGCTGGTCCACCGAGGCCAAAATTTACGCGCTGAACATGCTGCTGTTCAGCGGCGTGCTCTACACCCTGGCTACCGCCGCCACGCGCTACCGGCCCGCTGACGCGCCGGCCAAACGGCTGCCGCTGGCGTTGCCGGTGCTGCTGTTTGGGCTGCAAATTGCCGTGCACAGCACCACCGTGTTGCTGATGCCCGGTTTGCTGTTATTTGCCTGGTGCAACTGCCGCCGCTATTTGTTCACCGTAAAAAATTTTGCAGCGCATGTGCTGCTGCTGGCGCTGCCGGGCCTGCTCTACCTGTACGTGCCGCTCCGCGCCGAATGGCTGATTGCCCACTACACCCGCCCGGAGGCCATTGCCCGCGGGTTGCTGGCCAATTTTTACACCTCCGGCCTGCCGGGGCTGGTGCGCTACTTTACCGCCGCCGATTTTACCGGCGGCGTTGTGACCAACTGGGGGCAAGTACCGGGCCAATTTTTTAGCGTGTACGTGCCGCTGCTCCTCAGCGATTTTACGACCATCGGCGTGGGGCTGGGGCTGGCGGGCGGGCTGGCGCTGGCGGTGGCGCAGCCGCGCCGCTTTGCGCCGCTGCTGCTGCTGTACGCCACGCCCATCCCCTTTGTGCTCACCTACGGCCAGGGCGAACAATCGGCGTTTTTGCTGCCCTCGTTTTTGGCGCTGGCCGTGTTTGCCGGCTACTCGCTGGTGCCGGCAGTCAGCTTAACCAGATTACTGCTGCGCCGCGCCCCGGCTGACCGGCAAAAAATATTTGGCCAATTGATGGCCATCAGCCTGGTTTTGCTGCTAATCCCGGCCCAATTACTACCGCAAATTCAGCAAAACTGGCTGTGGCTCAGCCGCAAATGGACGCGCGCCATGTACACCGAATGGGCCGACGCGCTCAACCATCCGCTGGAACCCGGCGCGGGCATGCTGGCGCATTGGGGCGATTTGACCTCGTTTTGGTACATGCAGCACGCCGAGGGCCGCCGCCCCGACCTGCGCGGCGTGTACCCGCCCACCGAAGCCGTGGTGCGCGACTGGTTTGAGCGCAACCCCAACCTGTACATTGCCGGGCCGCTGCAAGGCTGGGCCGCCGGCATTGAAGACCGCTACCAGTTGATACCGTGGGGCCGGCTGGTGCGGATTGCGCCGCGCCGACAAAACCCGGCCTCGCTGCTGCCCACGCTGGCGCAACCGGTTGACGTTACGTTTGACCAACGGCTGCGCCTGATTGGCGCGGATTTTGCGCCGCAGGCCGCCGCCGGGCAGGATTTTCCGGTAACGCTCACCTGGCAGGCGTTGGCCGAGCTTGGCCCCGATACCACGGTTTCGCTGCGGCTGGCCACGGACGCCGGCACTATCGCCCAGATTGATGACCGGCTGCGGAGCGGCTGGTTTCCCCGCGACACGCTGCCCGCCGGCCAATATTTGCTCAGTTACCCGCTGCTGCCGGTGCCGGTGGGCGTGCTGCCGGGCCAGTACCGGCTGCAACTGGTGGTTTACCAAACCGCCCGCCAGCCGTGGCCGGCCTCTACCGGCGCGGTTACGCTGGATTTGGGGCCGGTTGAGGTGGGGCCGCCGCCGGCAGGCTACCAACTCAACCCCGCCGAGTTTACCTTTCCGGCCTCGCACGATTTTAACAACGAAATCCGGCTGGCTGGGTATGCCTACTCGGTTAACCGGGTAGGGCAGGGCAAAGGCTTTGCCCTGCGGCTGCTGTGGCAGGCGCTCCGCCCGCCCGCCGATAATTACACCCTGCTGGTGGAACAACTCGATGCCGCCGGCAACGTGTTGCGCGTTACCACCGCCCAACCGGAGAGCGGGCGCGCGCCCACCGCCGCCTGGCAGCCCGGCCAGTTTGTGCGCGATCAGGTTGATTTGGTGGTGCCCGCCGGCGCGCCGCCCGGCGACGCCGCCCTGCAACTGCGGTTAAGCTGGCAGCGGCCCAACGGCACGCTGTTAAATGTGCGCCGCTGGGGGCTGCCGCTGGCCAACGGGCTTTACCTGGAACCGCTCCGGGTTATAGCCAAAGCCGACCGTAACTTTACTATGCCGGCTGTGGCCCATCCGCTGGACATTAATTTTGAAAACAAAACCCGGCTGGCCGGATACACCCCACAATCGCCGCTGGAGTTTACCCAAACGGATTGCGCCGCCGGTCGCTGCGCGTTACGGCTTGAGTTTTACTGGCAGGGTTTGGCCGAAATGGAGCAGCCGTACCAAATATTTTTGCACGTGGTTAGCCCCGCCGGCAAAATTGTGGCCCAGGCAGATGCCGCCCCCGGTGCGCGCGGCAAACAGCCCACCACCGGCTGGCTGCCCGGCGAAGTGGTCACTCACCCGGTTGAAATCACCCTGCCCGCCGATATTGCCACCGGCAGCTACCGGCTGATTACCGGCATGTACCTGCCGCCCAACCGGCGGTTGCCGGTGCAAAACCAGTCCACCGACGCTGCCGAAGTGGGCGTAATCACCGTGCGCCCCCGGTAAGAGTTTCGCCGAACGGCGCGTCGGTACGGGTGCAATGCGGCGCGGTTTGGCGCAGCCGTTTGTTTGCAGTAAAATCTGGCAATCAATTGAGGAGAATCTGGAATGGCAGACGCAATCGCAACAACAACCTACGTAATTGACATCACCGATCAAACCTTTGCCACCGAAGTGCTGGAACGTTCAAAAACCACGCCGGTTGTGGTTGATTTTTGGGCGAGCTGGTGCGGCCCCTGCCGCGCGCTCGGCCCCGTTTTAGAAAAACTGGCGCACGAATATCAGGGCGCTTTTATTCTGGCCAAACTCGATGTGGATAAAAACCCGGCCACGGCCCAGCAATTTCAGGTGCAGGGCATTCCGGCGGTCAAAGCGTTTCGTAACGGTCAACTGGCCAGCGAATTTACCGGCGCGCTGCCCGAACCGCAGGTACGTAAATTTTTGGCCGCGCTGATTCCCTCCGAAGCCGACCTGCTCTACAAACAGGGCTACGAGTGGGAAGTGAAGGGCCAACTAAACCAGGCCACCGCCGGCTACCACGCCGCTCTGGAACGCCAGCCCGATCACTACCTGGCCATTTTAGGGTTAGGCCGGGTGCTGTTTAGCCAGGGCCAGATTGACGAAGGCGTAAAGGCGCTTGAGCGCATTCCCGCCGGACGGCCGGAACGCAGCGCCGCCGACGCGCTGATTGCCACGGCGCAGTTTCAAAAATACGCCACCGGCCACACCGTTGCCCAACTCGCCGCCGCCATTGAAGCCGACCCCAAAGATATGACCAGCCGTTACGCGCTGGCATGCCTGTACGCCACCCAAAATCAACTCGCGCCGGCGCTGGATCAATTTTTAGAGGTAGTGCGGCGCAACCGTAAATACAATGACGATGGCGCGCGCAAAGCCATGCTGGCCATCTTCACCATTATTGGTGAAGACCAGCCCATTGTGCGGGAATACCGCCAAAAGCTGGCCAACGCGCTGTTTTAAAGTGGAAGAAACCTTTCTGGAAGCTGACAGCTTCCAGAAAGGTGAATGACTTCCAAAAAACATGTTCTTGGTGAAAGAGAAGGAAATTCTGCGAGCAGAATTTCCTTCTCTTTTTAACCGGCGGAGAACCGGATTTTTTTCTCATTGTCGCCGGAAAAAATCGGTGCTACAATAAACTCAATCCAACTAATTTTCTAAGCCGGTTGTCGCCCTATGCAAACACACATCAACGAACTGCTACAGCAAGGTATTGCCGCCGCCAAATCCGGGCAAAATGAGCGCGCTCGCCAGCTTTTGCTTCAGGTAACAGACCTGGACGAAACCAACATTCAAGCCTGGCTCTGGCTCAGTTCCGTTGCCGATACCACCGAGGACCGGCGCACCTGTTTAAACAACATCCTCACCATTGATCCCCACCACGAGGCCGCGCTTAAAGGGTTGGCGGCGCTGCAACCCCAACCCGCGCCAACCGTCGCAACGCCGCCGCAAACCAACTGCCCGTTTTGCGGCAAAACCATCTCAAAAATGGACTCGCCCTGCCCCCACTGCCAGATTCCGCTGGTGATGGAATGCCCGGCCTGCACCACACCCATGGACGTAGAATGGCCCACCTGCACCGAATGTGGCTACACGATGGGCGATTACCGGCTGAAATCAGTCTATTTTACCCAACTGGCTATGGGCTACCGCGAACACCGCCGCGCCGGGCGCGCGCTTGAAGCTCTGCGGATTGCCGAGCGGCTGGACCCCAACCAGCCCGACCTGTACCGGCAAATGGGCGAAGTGCTGGCCGAAATGAGCCAGCCGGCGGCGGCGATTACCACTCTGGAAACGGCGGTACACAAAGAACCGGAGCAAATTGGCCCCTACCTGGCGCTGGGCAAAGTGTTGCAACAGGAAGGCAAATGGGAACAGGCCGAAGAGGTTTACCGCGAAGCCATGGCCACCGCCCCCAAATCCTCGGAAACCTACTACGCGCTGGGCGACATGCTGTACCACAAAAACCGCTTCAAAGAAGCTACCAAATATCTCAAGCAGGCCACCAAAATTGATCCCCAGCACGGCGAAGCCTGGGCCAGATTGGGCCAACTGTACGAGGCGCAAGAAAAATACGCCAGCGCCAGCCGCGCCTACAAGCATGCCATAAAAAATTTAACGCCCGATGCCCCGGATTGGACATTCGTCAGAGAAAGATTGTACATCCTCAACAACCAAACCGGCTGCCGCAATCTCCCCATAATTTCCTGGTGGTGGGGTTAGCCTGGCCGCCAACTCACAAATTTTTTGTGCGATTTCTCCGGTAAATCTCGACAAAAAATTGACAAAACCCCAGGCTTTTGTTATAGTTTCGCCAAACAACAGCAAGACAAGGTTTGAGTGAAACTATGTCCGCCCATAATCCCAACGATTTACCAACCTACAACTTAAAAGCGGTGGTGCAAGAAACCGGCCTAAAACAAGACACGCTCCGCGCCTGGGAACGCCGTTACGGGCTGCCCCAACCCAATCGAACCACCGGCGGGCACCGGCTGTACACGCAACAGGATATTGATTTGCTCAAATGGCTGGCGGCCCGCCAAAACGAGGGCCTCAGCATTAGCCGGGCGGTAGATTTATGGCACCACCTGTTAGCCGAGGGCCAAAACCCGCTCCACACCGCCGCGCCGCCCGCCGTTCTCACCGTTCCGGCGGGCGGAACCGCCGCCGCAAGCAGTATAGAAAATATGCGGGGCGACTGGCTGGCGGCCTGCCTGAAGTTTGATGAAAAACGCGCCGAACAACTTTTGGCGCAGGCCGCGGCCATGTACTCGCCCGAAGTGGTGTGCCAGGAGTTTTTGCAAAAGGGGCTGGCCGAAATTGGCCGCCGGTGGGCCGCCGGCACGGTTACGGTGCAGCAAGAACACTTCACCTCGGCGCTGGCCGTCCGCCGGTTAGAAACGTTAATCGCCGGTTCGCCCGGCCCCACCCGCTCCGGGCGAATTTTGGTGGCCTGCCCGCCCCAAGAAGCACACACCTTTGGCTTGTTGATGGTTACTTTTTTGCTCCGGCGGAACGGCTGGGACACTATTTTTTTGGGAGCCGACGCGCCGGTGGCTCATCTGGAAGAAACCGTCCGGCAAATTAAACCCGATTTGGTTATATTGGCCGCGCAGCAAATTTACACCGCCGCCACGCTGTTACAAGCCGTTACCGTGCTCCGCGCGGCGCGAATCGAGGCCGGCTTTGGCGGGCAAATTTTTAACACCATCCCGGCGCTGCGGCAGCAAATCCCCGCCCACTATTTAGGTACACTGGAACAAATAGCGCCAACGGTTAGCCAAATTCTGGCCAACGCGCGGCCAATGTCGCCAGTTGCGCCCATGCCAATGGCGTGCCAACCGGCGCTGGAACACTACCGCGAACGGCAACCCTGGATAGAGGCGGCCATCGGGCAAGCCATTGACCCCGCCGAATTGTCCCAAATCACGCTCTCGGCCTGGAATTTTAACCTGGCCCGCAACATTATCAGCACGTTAAGCCTGGGCAACATCTCATTTTTAAATGATGATTGGAACTGGATGCGGGATATGCTGCTTAACCACAATCTGCCCGCCTCAAGCCTCAACCATTATTTGGGCTGGTATTACCAGGCGGCCCAACTCCACCTGAGCGCCCCCGGCCAACCCATCCTTGACTGGTTGGCCCAATTTGGCCACCAATCGCTGTAAATTTTTCCCTATTGACTTTTTTTCAGCGGCGGCTACAATCTCGGCGTTAACCAACCACCAGGAGTTACCGTGAAAAAACGCCGCTTGCTCACCATATTCATCATCATTTTTGTTGACCTGTTGGGCTTTAGCCTGATTCTGCCGTTACTCCCCTTTTACGCTCAAAGTTACAAAGCTCCTCCGGCGGTGGTGGGGCTGCTGGTAGCCAGCTACGCGGCTATGCAATTGATTGGCGGGCCGCTGTTGGGCCGCATGTCGGACCGGTATGGCCGGAGGCCGGTGTTGCTGGTGAGCATTTTGGGCACGTTCATTGGCTTTTTGCTGCTGGGCTTTGCCGAACCCATCGGCTTTGCCCTGGCCGGGCTGGCCGCCCCGGCTTTTTCCGGCGACCGGTTGCCCGTTGTGCAGGATGTTGCGGTGGTGGGCGTGCTCTTTTTTAGCCGCATGCTCGATGGGTTAACCGGCGGCAACATTTCGGTGGCGCAAGCCTACATTACCGACATCACCGATGAAAAGAACCGGGCCAAAGGCATGGGGCTGATTGGCGCGGCGTTTGGCCTGGGCTTTATCATTGGGCCGGCGTTGGGCGGTATTTTAAGCCGATGGGGTTACGCCACGCCGGCTTTTGCCGCCGCCGCCATTGCCGGCCTCAACCTGATTAACGTGTTCTTCTGGCTCACCGAATCGCTAACGCCGGAGCAGCGCAAAACCGCGCGCTCCACCGCCCGACCGCCTTTTTCGGCGCAGGCGTTGTGGCAGGCGCTCAGCCGGCCCCGGGTGGGGCCGCTGCTGCAAACCCGGTTTATGTACGGGCTGGCGTTTGCCACGTTTGAAACCATTTTTTCGCTGTACGCCAAATACCAATTGGGGCTATCCGCCGAAAAAACCGGCTACATTATGGCTTACGTGGGCATTTTGGTGGTAATTGTGCAGGGCGCGGCCATTAGCCGGCTTACGGCCCGGTTTAGCGAGGTGCAACTGGCGTTTAGCGCCGCCATCCTGTTAACGCTGGGGCTATTGGGCTGGTCTTTAACCCCCACCGTGTGGTTATTACTGATAGTGCTGGCTCCCATTGCGCTGGCGGCGGGAGTGCTAAACACCGTGTTGAGCAGCATGTTGAGCAAATCGGTTTACCCGGAAGAAGTGGGTGGCACGCTGGGGTTAATGTCATCGGTGGAAAGTTTAACGCGGGTGCTGGCCCCCTCGATTGGCGGGGCGCTGCTGGGCCAGCTTGGCAGTTGGGCGCCCGGCGTATTTGGCGCAATTGTAATGGTATGGGTAACGGCCTATGTGTGGCAACGCATGATCACAAACCCGGATCCGCCACTGCCCGTCCGCGCCACAGAAACGGCAAATTCCGCCGGCTAGGTCATCGCCAATAAAAAACTCCGGGCTGCCGGAGTTTTTTTGTGGTTATTCGTTGCGGCCACCGTACCGGCGGTCACGCTGGCCAAATTCGAGCAGCGCCTGGTAGTATTCGGCTTTGCCAAAATCCGGCCAAAAGGTGGGAGTAATGTAGTATTCGGCGTAGGCGGCCTGCCAGATTAAAAAGTTGCTGGTGCGAAACTCGCCGCTGGTGCGGATAATCAGGTCGGGATCCGGGCTGTTGGCGGTGTACATATACTGGCTGAGCAGTTGTTCGGTCACGTTACCGGCCGGAATGCCGCTTTCGATTACCTTTTTGACCGCATCCACAATTTCTTGCCGCCCGCCGTAATTAAAGGCCACATTTAAAACAAGCTGATCGTTGTTTTTGGTCAGGTCAATGGCGTGTTGCACTTTTTTACGGATGACGGGTTGCAGTTTTTCTAAAACGCCAATATGCCGCAGTTGCACGCCATTTTTATCCAGTTCCGACAGTTCGCGGTCAATCACATCCTCTAAAATTTTCATCAGCCCCATAACTTCAAAGGGCGGGCGCTTCCAGTTTTCGGTGGAAAAGGCGTAAATGGTGAGCATTTTTACCCCAAACTCCACCGAACTGGTGAGAATCCGGCGCAAATTTTCGGTGCCGGCTTTGTGGCCTTCAAGCCGGTTTTTGCCGTTTTGCTTGGCCCAGCGGCCATTTCCATCCATGATGATGCCCACGTGATAGGGCGGGTGAGGCAACGGTGGAAATTCTGTTTTTGCGGTTTCGGCCATAATAGCGACTCCCTTTATTTAATAAGCGCGGTCAATTAAAAATCTGGCAATCGTTTCCAGGTCGGTTTGGGGCTGGTTAGAAATGTTGAGGCGGTGCAGCGCGGCAAACGCTTTTTCAATGTAGCCATCGGCGGTGTGCTGGGCGTACTGGCGAGCGCCGGTCTCCTCCAGGCATTCGCGCACAAAGGCAATTTCGGCGGCGGCCAACGGCTGCTCCGAAGCGTACAACGCCTGGAGTTGTTGGCGGCGCGGCGCGGCAGCTTGCTCCAGAGTGTACAATACCGGCAGCGTTTTCTTTTTGCGGCGCAGGTCGTTATCCGCCGATTTGCCGGTACGAGCCGAATCGCCCCAGATGCCCAAAATGTCATCCCGAATTTGAAACGCAATGCCAATGTTATCCGCAAACTGGCGGTAATTTTCCAGCACATCCGGCTGGTCGGTAGCCAGGGTTGCCCCGGCCAATACCGCCGCTTCGAGCAGCGCGCCGGTTTTTTTAAATACCATATCAAGGTACATGGCCGGAGTTACATTTTGCAGGCGCTCAAAACGCAAATCCAAATCCTGGCCGGTGGTTAGCTCCAGGCAAGCGTTGGCAATAAGGCGCTGCACGGCAAAAAGCCGCGCCGGCGGAAAAGCATCGGCATCAAGCTGATAGAGGGTTTTAAAGGCCAGCGTGTAAAGGTAATCGCCGACGTTAATGGCCAACGGCTGGCCCCACACCGCCCAAACCGTGGGCCGGCCCCGCCGCTCACGGTCATTGTCTTCAATGTCGTCGTGCAGCAGGGTAAAGTTGTGAATCATTTCCAGGCTGATGGCAGCCGGCAGCGCCGGCGCAACCTCGCCGGTTAACGCCTCAAACACCAGCAAGCACAGCACCGGGCGCAGCCTTTTGCCGGTATCGGCCTGGGCCGGGGCAAAGTTCTGGTCAACCCAGCCAAAATGGTAACGAATCACGTTGCCCAAAAATTCCGGGGTATCGGTCAACGCCGCTTGAAGGGCCTGTTCGATTACCGGGGTGTATTTGCCAAGAATAGTTGTAATTGGAGCCACGGTTGTATCCTGCAAGTTGGTTATAAATAAGAAATGAGAAATTAGGCGGGCGGTGCTGCTAATTTCTCATTTCTCAGGTTGGTTATGCTAAAGCCCAAATCAAAACAGGTTTGGAAGTTAAACTTCCATAATCTCTTTTTCTTTGGCTACGCCAATTTCATCTATTTTCTTTACAAATTCATCGGTGATTTTTTGGATTTCGTCGCGGCCCACGTAGTGATCATCTTCGGAGATCAGCTTTTCTTTTTCCAGCGATTTCAAATCTTCCAGGGCGCTGCGGCGAGTGTTGCGCACCGAAACGCGGGCTTCTTCTACCCGTTTGGCCACCGTTTTGTTCAGGTCGCGGCGGCGCTCCTCGGTGAGCCGGGGAATTTGCAGCCGGATGATTTTGCCATCATTGTTGGGGGTAAGCCCCAAATCTGATTGCATAATGGCCTTTTCGATGGCTTTCATCGCGCTGGGGTCGTAGGGCCGAATGGCAATCAGTTGCGCTTCGGGAATGCTGATGAGCGCCAGTTCTTTGATGTGGGTGGGGGTGCCGTAATATTCAACCACCAGTTTTTCAACCAGCCCGGTCGAGGCTCGGCCGGTGCGCAAAGCCGCCAGATCGTTTTGTAACGCTTCGATGGCTTTTTTCATCGCCTGCTTGGCTTCAGATAGAACATCATTGATCATTTTTCTACCTCCATTGTAGCCGGTTGGATAAAGTTTTAGGTTTAGTAAGTAATCAAGGTGCCCATAGTTTGGCCTAAAACCGTGTTTTTCAGGCTGTTTTCTTGCCAGAGGTTTAGCACCACAATGGGCATTTGGTTATCCATGCACAGGGTTAGAGCGGTACTATCCATTACTTTTACGCCCAGGTTAATGGACTGAATGTAGCTTAACTGGTCAAACCGTTTGGCGTTGGGGTCCTTTTTGGGATCGGTGTCGTACACGCCATCAACTTTGGTGGCTTTTACCAGCAATTCGGCATCAATTTCCATGGCCCGGAGCGCCGCAGCGGTATCGGTGGTAAAGTAGGGGTTGCCGGTGCCGGCGCCTAAAATTACCACCCGCCCTTTTTCCAGGTGACGGATGGCCCGCCCCCGGATATATGGCTCGGCCACCGACCGCATTTCGATGGCGGTTTGGACGCGGGTATCTATTCCTATTCTACCCAAAGCATCAGCCAGCGCAAGTGCGTTCATTACCGTAGCCAGCATGCCCATGTGATCCGCCGTGGCCCGATCCATACCATGATCCAGCCCATCTTTGCCGCGCCACAGGTTGCCGGCGCCAATGACCATAGCAATCTCCACGCCCAAATCGTGAATGGATTTTACGGTAGCGGCCAACGAGTCGGCGGCGTAGGGGTCAATGCCAAAGTTACCTTCGCCGGCCAAAGCTTCTCCACCTAATTTTAACAGAATACGGTGGTATTTTGGTGAGGTCATGCCATCCTCTTTTTGAGATAAAAAGACCGGAACAGTGTGCCAGTCCCGGTCTTTTGATTTATTGGGTTACGTTAGTTAGCGCCCAGTTCAAACCTGGCAAAACGCTTTACGCTGAGTTCGCGCCCCACCGCTTTGCCTTTTTGCTGGAGCAATTTGGCAATGGTGAGTTCGTTGTCTTTAACAAATTCCTGGTTTACCAGGGTTACTTCGGCAAACCATTTGCGCAGCTTGCCTTCGACAATCCGTTCCTTGATGTCGTCCGGTTTTTTGTCTTCGGCAATCTGGGCGCGATAAATGTTCTTTTCGGCTTCAATTTCTTCGGCGGAAATTTCATGTTCCGTAACAAAGCGAGGCGAAGCCGCCGCAATTTGCAGCGCAATATCGTGCACCATTTCGGCCACATCGGCACTGCCGCCGCTCACTTCAACCAGCACGCCAACCCGGCCGCCAATGTGAATGTAGCTGTCAATGATACCGCTTTCGCCCAGTTCGTAACGGGCTACCCGCGCCACCTTCATGTTTTCGCCCAATTTGGCAATGGTTTCGGTGAGTTGCTGGGCCACGGTGTTGGCCGGGTTATCAATGTACGGCGCTTCGAGCAGCGCGGCGGCGCTGGCAATGGGTTGAGCAACCACCTGGCGCAACAACGCGCCGGCCAATTTTTGAAAATCATCGGTGCGGGCCACAAAGTCGGTTTCGCAGTTCAGTTCGATCATTGCCCCAACTTTGCCATCACTGCTTATCTGGGCCGTCACCACGCCTTCGTTGGCTTCGCGGCTGGCTTTTTTAGAAGCGGCCGCCAGCCCTTTTTTGCGCAGGGTTTCCACCGCCTGGTCAACATCGCCGTTGGCATCTTCCAGAGCTTTTTTACAGTCCAAAATACCAGCCCCGGTCATTTCGCGGAGCTGTTTAACATCAGCAGTTGTAATTGCCACAATTCCTCCAGAGTTCTTCACACAATCGTGTTGTAGTTGTAATTTTTCTTTTTGACTGGCAGGCGCTTAAGCCTGGTTTATTCTTCGTCGTCTTCGTCTTCATCAAATTTGATATCTTCGTCTTCGTCGTCAAGAGCAAGATCGTCGTCATCCAGGCCGGCCACGCCCTGGAGTTTGGCCAGAGTGCTGGGGCCAAGGTAGCGTTCCATGGCTTCTTCTTCGGGGATGGCGGCGGCTTCGTCTTGTTCTTCGCGGAGCGTGCTGAGAATGGCTTGCCCTTCGAGCACCGCCGTGGCCATGGTTTGGTTCATCAATTTGAGGGCGCGGATGGCGTCGTCGTTGCTGGGAATGACAAAATCAATCGGGTCCGGGTCGCAGTTGGTGTCTACCATAGCAATCACCGGAATGCCAAGAATGTTGGCTTCTTTTACGGCGATGGCATCGCGGCGCACGTCAACCACAAACATCAGGTTGGGCAGGCGGCGCATGTTTTTCAAACCGCCCAAGCGATGGTTAAGGCGTTCGATTTCGCGTTCGCGCATCAGGGCTTCTTTTTTGGTGAGCCGGGTAAATTCGCCCCGGGCCTGGCGGCGTTCCATATCGAGCAGGTAATCAATCCGTTGGCGAATGGTGCGCCAGTTGGTGAGCGTGCCGCCCAGCCAGCGTTGGTCAACATAAGGCATACCGCAGCGAATGGCCTCGGAAACCAGGCTTTCCTGGGATTGTTTTTTGGTGCCCACAAAGAGCACAATCCCGCCCGAAGCAACGGTATCGCGGATGGCATCGTAGGCAGCATTCAGATGGGTAATGGTTTGCTGCAAATCAATGATGTGAATCCCGTTGCGCTCGGTGAAGATGTAGGGCTTCATCTTGGGATTCCAGCGGCGGGTGCGGTGCCCAAAGTGGACGCCGGCTTCGAGCAAAGACTTCATGGGTACAACAGGTGTTTGATTGGTGGTCATTATTTTCCTCCGTTTTAGTGTAATTGACCTTCGCTCCCGTCATGCTATTGGGAACCTTACGCAAGTAAGGCACGGCCCTTTAGTCGGGGAGCGTGTGATTTAAAAATCCAAGCGGGGAGTATATCACGATGGTGTGGATTAGGCAAGCAACGCCCTGAAACAGATGTTTGGCAAACCGCCTGCGGCTGAGTATAATGTCTTTCTGGCTCTGTTAAGGTTGACTGGCTTTAACATCGCGGGGGGAGACAAGCAGTAACGGTATGGCTGAGATTGACGAAATAAAAGCCCGGCTCGACATTGTTGACGTTATCTCTGATACCGTAGTTCTAAAAAAATCCGGCAAAAGTTACACCGGTTTTTGCCCGTTTCACACCAACACCAAAACCCCCTCATTTGTGGTTTTTCCCGACACTCAAACCTGGCGTTGTTTTGGCGCATGCGCCGACGGCGGTGATTTGTTCAGCTTTGTAATGAAGCGCGACGGCCTTGAATTTAAAGAGGCGCTGGAACTGCTGGCGCACAAGGCCGGGGTGCAGTTAACGGAACCATCGCCCCAGGCCCAAGCGCAGGATAAGCAGCGGCTCAAATTACAGGAGCTAACCGCCGCCGCCGCCGTTTATTTTCACCAAGTGCTGATGCAATCGCCGGCGGGCGCGCCGGCGCGGGCCTATCTGGCCAAAAGAGAGCTTTCTGCCGCAACGATAACGGCTTTTCAACTGGGCTACGCCCTGAATGAGTGGGAGGCCCTGAAACTAAACTTTTTGGGCCGGGGCTACACCGCCGATGATTTACTGGCCGCCGGGCTGGTTACGGCCCGCGACGACGGCTCGCCCGGTCACGACCGCTTTCGACACCGGCTCATCATTCCCATTAAAGATGCCAAAGGGCAGGTAATTGGCTTTGGCGCGCGCAGCCTTGAAAGCGGCCAAACGCCCAAATATCTCAACTCGCCGCAAACCGCCTTGTTTGATAAAAGCGCCACGCTGTACGGGCTGGATTTTGCCAAAAACGCCATCCGGCAAACCGAGCAAGTAGTGATTGTTGAAGGCTACATGGACGTTATCCAGGCCCACCAGCACGGCGCAACCAACGTGGTGGCCCAAATGGGCACGGCGCTCACCGAACAGCAACTCAAAGCCCTGGAAAAACTTACCAGTACCATCATTTTGGCCCTCGATGCCGACGCCGCCGGCAACGCGGCGACCATTCGGGGGTTAACGCAAATCCGGCAATTTTTTGCCCCCAAACGGGTACGGCTGGCGGCTAACGCCCAAAAATCGCTGGTTGACCACCTGCCCACCAATATTCGGATTGCCACGCTGCCCGGCGGGCAGGACCCGGACGATATTTTGAAACAAGGGCTTGAGGTGTGGCAGCAAATTATTAACGCTGCCGTGCCGGTTATTGATTTTTATTTTGATGTTATTACCGGCCAGCTCGATTTGAACTCGGCTAGCGGCAAAAGCGAGGCGGTGCGCGAACTCACGCCGGTGCTGCGCGACCTCACCGACAAGGTTGAACAGGAACACTACCTGCAAAAGCTGGCCCGGCTGGTTCATGTGGACGAACGCACCCTGCTGGCCGAACTCCAGCACCGGCCCGCACGCCCCAAAGAGCCGCGCCGCGCCGCAGCACCGGCTACGGCTCTCGTGACTGCGCCTCCGCCGGTGGCGGCGGAGATGCCGGTCATCAACCTGACCGAAGCCGGGCTGGAAGAATACTGCCTAAGCCTGGTGCTGGCTCACCCGCACGCGCTGGCTACCGCCAACGACACGCTGGAACAACAAACCATTGCCGGCCTCACCGCCAACGACTTTAAACGCGGCAACAACAAAGATATTTTCAGGTCGGTTCAGTTGTGGACTGCCTCGGAAACGCCTAAAATAGAAAGCCTGACCAACATGGTGGGGCCGGCGTTGGCCGGGCATCTGGCGGCGCTGGCAGCCTACTGGCAGCAAAAACCGGCTCCGCCCCTGGAAAACATAAACCGGGACCTTAGCATTGCGATTTTGCGCCTGAGGCTGCAAAATGTAATCGAGCAAATCAGAGAACTGAGCTTTTTACAGCGCGATGCGCTGGAACACCAGGATTACCAGAGCGCCCGGCAATACACCGCCCTGGTAGAAGAACATCGCCAGCAGCGCAAAAAGCTGGAACACACCCGCGACGCCCTCTCGATTACCGGTCAACGCCGCACAGAAGTTATCTTTTAATATTTGCGGCTAAACTCAATTTGACAAGTTTTTAACTTGTTTTACATTTATAGGTGTAATCGCTGAACATTGGAGACCTTGGATGGCCAAGAAACACGACGCTAAAAGAGAAACAAAAAAGCCAAACGGAAAAGTCACGTCCACGCCTACGTCCACGCCCCCAACCGGCGATCCCCTGGAATCTCTTTTAGATAAAGCAAAAACCCACAAAAAACTCACCCTGCAAGATATTCACGAAGCGTTGCCCGATGGTGGGCTGGATGACGAAGCCGCCGATGAATTAATTTCAAAATTGGTGGAACACGGCATTGAAGTGGCGGTAGAAGATGATGCCGACAGCCCCACCGAGGTTTTGGCCGATGTTGATGAGCCCGATGACGCGCAACTCAAAGAAGTAGAAGAAGAACTCAGCGAAGAAGAGTTTGTCAGCAACAACATCGAAATAGGCACCTCTGAACTCACCAACGATCCGGTACGGATGTACCTGCGCGAAATCGGCCAGGTCAACCTGCTTTCGGCGGATGATGAAGTTTCGCTGGCCAAACGCATTCAACGCGGGCTTAACGCCCGGGAAAAGCTGGATGTGGCCGATAACACCGCCGAAGAACTTCTGGCCGAACTCAAAAAACAGGAAATTGACGGCATTATTGCCAAACGGCTACTGGCCGAAGCCAACTTGCGGCTAGTAGTAAGCGTGGCCAAACGCTACATTGGCCGCGGCATGAACTTGCTGGATTTAATTCAAGAGGGAAACATTGGGTTGCTTCGCGCCGTAGAAAAATTTGATTACGAGCGGGGCTACAAATTCTCAACCTACGCCACCTGGTGGATTCGCCAGGCCATCAGCCGGGCCATCGCCGATCAGGCCCGCACCATTCGCATTCCCGTTCATATGGTTGAAACCATCAACAAACTGGCGCGGGTACAGCGCCGCCAGATTCAGGAATACGGACGCGAACCCAATGCCAAAGAAATTGCTCTGGAAATGGATTTACTCTCCGATAGCGATGTGCAGGCGATAAAAACCTCGCTTGATACCAGAACTCCCATTGACCCGGCGCTCGACCGGCGCTGGCGACGGGCCGCCACCAAAGTGCGCCGCATTATGCGCATTGCCCAAGAGCCGATGTCGCTGGAAACGCCCATCGGCTCAGAAGAAAACAGCTATCTGGGCGATTTTATTCAGGATGACACCGTTCCCGGCCCGGTTGACGCGGCCTCAAAACAACTACTCAAAGAACAACTCCACGAAATCCTCACCTCGCTCAGTGAACGCGAACGCAAAGTGCTGGAAATGCGCTTTGGCCTAACCGATGGCCAGGGCCGCACCCTGGAAGAAGTGGGCAGCGAATTTGGCGTTACCCGCGAACGCATCCGCCAGATTGAAGCCAAAGCCCTGCGCAAACTCCGCCACCCCATTCGCAGCCGCAAGCTAAGAGATTATTTAGGGTAATTTGACAAATCCCGGATAATCAATATACTTGCCGATTGTTGGCCGATGTAATCCTCGGTAGCTCAATCGGCAGAGCGGGCGGCTGTTAACCGCTAGGTTGTAGGTTCAAGTCCTACCCGAGGAGCTGAAAGAGCCTTTACGGTGTTCAGTTGTTAAAGTACATATGACGATATGGCAGCTTGCACAGTGGAGGCCATCACTGAGAGCCGTTGGTGCTACGAACACCAGCGGCTCTTGTTTATCCGGGTGGGGCCGGCATACCCGCAACGTAGGCGGTTAGCAGCTCAACCAGCACTTCTTTGAGCGACCGCCCCTCCAGCGCCGCTTTGGATGCGGCCCGGCGTTTGAGCGTTGCAGGGATCTCGGCGACTATGCGCTCCACGAGTTCCTTTTTTTCGGTCATTTTAGATTGGCCTCACTTGTACAAACAGAACTAATGTACAAGATTATAAGGGGGGTTGCCGGCTACTGTCAAGACCCCAAATAACTCTTTTTTTCGGGCCTGTCTTTGATAAGAAAATATTATGATGGGGTCATTAACGCCGGCACGGCGTTTTTTGTTTTAAGGGCGTGATTTTTTTGCAAACCATTTGACGTAGAACTTAAGTTCTGATAAGATAGGGGTTGCAACGGGTGACACGCGGCAGAGGCCGCGGCTGTCACCCGTTTTGCGTTTAAAGGCCATTTTCCCGATAAATTTTAAGCTGAGAATGCCCCCGATGAGCCTGGTTGTGAGCCTGTGGTTTGATATGCTGACCCCGACGGCGAGAGCCGTTGTTAACCCCATAGAGCGGGCAGGCCGTCACCCCCTGCCCGTTCGTCTTTTTAATTCAGGGGGGTGGATTTGATGCAGCCATCGGTAACGGTGGGGGGCGGCCTGGCGCTGCTGGCGGCGCTGGCCTATGCGCTGGTGTTGAAAGGGTTGACGTATGGCGTCTCGCGGCGGTTCGCGCCGGTGTTCCATTCAGAATTGCAAAGCCTGGGCCGTGCGCGGCGTTGAGCCGCCGGTGTGCGCCGCCCACGCCGGTAAATTGGGCGCGCCAAAGGGCAACGACAACGCCCAGAAGCACGGCTTTTACTCGCAGCCGGTGAAGGAGTTTGCCGGGATTGGGGATGTGGTGGCCGATATGCTGGCCCGGCAGGCGCAGTTATCCGGCTTTATTGAGCGGCAAACGCTGGGCGGCGAGATGGATTGCGAGAGTATGGCCCGGCTGCTGGCCCTGCTGGGGCAGAACGCCAGCCGGATTGGGCGGTTGTTGCGCGACCAGCGGGCGTTAAGCGGCGCGGCGGCGGATGGATTACTGGACGCGATTGGGAAAGCATTGGACGAAATCGGCACCGAGTTAGGGGTGTCGCTATGAGCGGCAAAGCGCGGTTTATGGCCGCTTTGAAAAAACTGGCTCCACCGCTCCCTCCTCCGGCGGTGGAGCCGCCCCCTGCCCCCAACGCGCCCGGTTGCGCCTTTGGCGCGTGGACGGCACAACGGATTGATGACCTGGAAGCCCGGTTGAACTGGCAGCGCCGGGCGCTGGCCCTGTTGGGGCTGGTGGTGGCGTTGAAGTTGCTGGGGTTACAGATTGGGCTGGATGAGTTGATGCAACTGGCCGGGCTGGTGAAATAGAGTTGGGTGAGTGGGGAGTTGGGTGAGTGGGGAGTTGGGTGAGTGGGGAGTTGGGTGAGTGGGGAGTTGGGTGAGTTGAAGTGTTAAAGCGGGTGCTGCTATCCATTGAGTTGTTCAGCCGGTTGATTATTGGCTTGCCGCTGCGACAGTACCAGACCGGCCCGGCCAATGCCGTGGTTGATAGCTGCCTGCACCAGCGGGGGCTGGAGTTTTTGCTGGTTTTTCCCCGGCAGAGCGGCAAGGATGAGGCGGTGGCTCAGTTGTGCGCCTTTTTGCTGACCCTGTTCCAGCGGGTGGAGGCGGCCATTGTGCACGTGTACCCCACCGGCCCGCAGATTACCGTGGGCGCGGCCCGGCTGGAGCACCGCCTGGCCACTCCCTTTACCACCGGCTGGCAGAAGAGCAAACCGACCCGCCGGGGCGTGGGGAAGGCCCAGGTGGTTTTTTTCTCCGGGCACCCGCTGGCCCGGGCCGAGGGCGCGACGGCCAACCTGCTGCTGATTGTGAATGAGGCCCAGGATCAGGACGAGCCTACCATTGAACGCCGCTTTACCCCGATGCGGGCCAGCGCCAACGCCACGGCGCTGTATGTGGGCACGGTGCGGACCACCAGCGATTACCTGTGGCGGGTGAAGCAACGACTGGAAAAGCTGGAAGCCCAGGACGGCATCAAACGGGTGTGGCTGGTCAGCCCGGAGCAGGTGGGCGCGGAGAATGGGCATTACGCCGCCTTTGTGGCCGGGCAGGTTGCGGCCAAAGGGCGGCAGCACCCCAGCGTGAAGACGGAGTTGTTCAACGAGCCGGTGGACGCGGCGGCGGGCCTGTTCCCGGCCCGGCGGCTGGCGCTGCTGCAAGGCCGCCACGCGCAGCAACGAGCGCCCTTACCCGGCGAGTTGTACGTGGCCCTGATTGACGTGGGCGGCCAGGACGAGGGCGCCACCAGCGCCTTTGCCGATTTGCAGAACCCGGCCCGCGATTACACCGTTGGCACCATTGTCCGGGTGAAAAAAGTCGAGGGGGCGATTGGCCCGCACTACGAATCGGTGGATGTAATGGCCGACCAGGGCAGCCGCCACTTTCAGGATATGCCGGGCCGCCCGGCGCTGCTGTACCGGCTGCTGGCTTGGCTGGAGTACTGGCAGGCGGCGGCAATTGTGTGCGATATGACCGGCGTGGGGCAGGGCTTGACCGATGCCCTGATTGAGAAGTTTCCCCGCAGCGTGTTTGGCTTTGATTTTGCCCGGAGCCACAACAAGAGCCGGCTGGGGAATGATTTTTTGGCCATTGTTGAAACCGGGCGCTTTAGGTATTTTGCCGGCGGGGAGGACGAAGGCTCGGACAGTTGGTGGTTTTTTGAGCAATGCCGGGCCTGCGGCTATGAGTTGGCCGCCGGGGTGCCGCTGGAGCGGGGGCTGCGCTGGGGCGTGGCGCCGGGGGCGAAGATTGAGTGCCGGGGCGAAACCCGGCCCCTGCACGATGACCGGCTACTCAGCGCGGCGCTGGTGGCCGAGGTTGACCGGCTGTACAAAGCCGGGGAGTTGTATTTGGGCAGCACCCACAGCGCAGTTATTTGCAGGGAGTTTTAAGATGCCGGAAAAAGCCCGGACTATTCTTAACTACATTACCGACTACAAAACCCGGCGCGGCATTGCCCCCACCTACCGCGAAATTGGCGCAAGCTGCGGCGTGCCGTCCACGTCGCTGGTGCGCTATTACCTGGATATGCTGGAAGTGGGCGGCCACGTGGTGCGGCTGAAGGGCGTATCGCGGGGGATATTACTGGCAGAGGAAGCCAGCGCCCGCGGGCTGGGAGTTGGGAGTTTGGGAGTTGGGAGTTTGTGAGTTGGGAGTTTGTGAGTTGGGGAGTGAGGAGTTGGGGAGTGGGAGAGTGGGAGAGTGAGGAGTTGGGGAGTGAGGAGTGGGGAGTTGGGGAGTGGGGAGGATGATGGGCGCCAGGAACTGGTTTGAGCGGGCGCTGGCCCGGTTGGGCTTGCAGGCGCGGGTGGATGACGCGCCCGGCTGGACGGCCATTGCCCGGGCCGGGCTGGGGCCGGCGGATCGCTACTGGCCGGAATTGCTGGCCGATATGGATGACGCGCTGGTGATGTGGCGCAGCAACTTTTTGGTGCGCCAGGTGGTGCGCCTGACCACGGCCTATGTGGTGGGCGACGGGATTACGGTCAGTTCGGCGCACCCCTGGGTGAGCGGCTGGCTGGCCGATTTTTGGACTGACCCGCAGAACCGGCTGGCCGCCCGCCTGCCGCAATGGTGCGATGAACTGACCCGCAGCGGCGAGTTATACCTGGCCCTGTTTCCCAACCGCATCACCGGCATGCAGTACGTGCGGGCGATCCCGGCCCGCAGTATTGAGCGGGTGGAGTGCGACCCCAACGATTACGAGAAAGAGACCGGCTACCGGGAGCGCGCGCCGGGCCGCCTGGAGCCAAAACACTGGCCGGCGGCAGCGTTCGCCGCGCCGGACGAGCCGGGCCTGCTGCATTTTGCCATTAACCGCCCGGTGGGGGCCACCCGGGGCGAGAGCGACCTGACCCCGGTGCTGCCCTGGGCCAAACGGTACAATGACTGGCTGGCCGAGCGGGTGCGCTTTAACCGCATTCGCAATGAGCTGGCGATGATGCACATTGAGGTGCAGGACGAGAGCAAGGTGGAAACCAAGCGGCAGCAGTACGCCGCTTCGCCGCCCACCGGCGGCAGTATTTTAGTGACCGGGCCGGGCGAGAAGGTGAATTTTCCCAGCGCCAATATTCAGGGGTACGACGCCAGCCCGGACGGGCTGGCCGTGCGGCTGGCCATTGCCGCCGGCGCCAATATTCCCCTGCATTTTTTGGGCGAGGGCAACAGCGCCACCCGCAGCACGGCGCAGCAGATGGGCGACCCGACCCACCGCCACTACCGGATGCGGCAACAGCAGTTTGGGGAAATGCTGAAGGAGATAGCCGGCGTTGCCTACGGGCGCAGCGCCAACCTGCGCGGCCTGCACCGCCCCGGCGACCTGAGGCTGGAAGTGGACGCGCCCGACGTGAGCCGCGAGGATAACGGGGCGCTGGCCAGCGCCGCTGCCGCCATGGTGGGGGCGCTGGGGCAGATGAAGGCGCAGGGCTGGGTGGACACCGAGACGGCGATCCGGCTGGCCTTCAAATTCGCGGGCGAGATTTTGCCCGAAGCTAAAATCAGGCTGTTGGTAGCGCAAGCGGAGGCAATCAATGAGCAGGACAATCCTCAAGCCGGTAGAGGATCGGTTAACAATCCCCCTGAGCCTGGCCAGGATGAACACGGCGGAGAACCGTAGGGAGTACCGGGTGCAGTTTATCCAGGCCGGGCCGGTGCGCCGGCGGGACGGGACTTACGCCGAGTGGGATATTCCCCCCGAAACGCTGCGGGCGGCCCGGCCCAAGCTGGACGGGGTGGCGGTCTTTGTTGATCACGCCGGCTGGGGCGATTACCCCAGCGTGCGGGATATGGCAGGCGTTACCTTTGGCCCGGCCTGGGACGCCGACAATCAGGCCATTGAGGGCGGGCTGCGGCTGTACTCTCACGCCGACTGGCTGCGCTCGCTGCTGGATGAACTGATTGCCGACCGGGAACAGGGCCGGGAAGTGCCGGACGTGGGCCTGAGCCTGGTCTTTTACGGCCAGCACGAGGAGCGCGACGGGCGGCGGCGAACCACCCGGATTGATTACGTGGAAAGCTGCGATATTGTGTTTGGCCCGGCGGCGGAGGGCCGCCTTAAAGCAATTTTGTCAAAAGCGGGCGCTGAACGTTCGCCCGAACGTTCGCGGACGCAGATTAAGGGCGGCGAACGACCGCCTTGTGGTGATGAACGTTCAGCAAACGGAGGCGAACGAACGATGGACGACCCGAAAATTCAACCGGCCACCAACCTGGCCCCGGCGGACAGGCCGGACACCGATGACTCGCTGGCGCGAGTTTTGGGCGAGGTGAACAAGTTAACCCAAATTATTGCCGATGATGAGCGGGAGCGGCAGGAGACGATTGTGGCCGCCCTGGGGCAGCAGGTGGGCCACCTGACCCAGGCGCTACGAACGCGCGAGGAAAAGAACGCGGTGCAGGGGATGGGCCGCGCCCCCAACGACCGGCTGCTGAGTTACCTGAGCGGCCGGGATGAACTGGAGCGGTTTGGCCAGGTGGTGGACTGGCTGTTTGGGGTGAAGGGGGCCACCCTGCCCGACCCGCAGTACCGCCGGGCCGACGCCATTTACTGGGCCTTGACCGGCGACTATGAATTCAGGGGCACGTTTGATAAAGCGCGGGTGCAACTGGCTTCGGCTTCAACGGTGTCGCTGGCCGATATGGCGGTGAACGCCATGAACAAGGTGCTGCTGCAACAGTTTAGCGACCTGGGTTTTTGGCGCTGGTACGAGCGGATTGTGGCCGTGACCCCCAACGACGGCAGCGTGCAGGCGATGCAGTGGATTACCTACGGCGGGGTGGGCAACCTGCCCAGCGTGGCCGAAGGCGGGGCCTACACCGAGTTAGCCGTGGGCGACGTGAAGGAAAGCAGCAGTTTTACCAAGTTTGGCGGTTATGTGGGCATTACCCGCGAGATGATTAAGAACAGCGACATTGTGCGCATTCAGGCGGTGCCGCGGGCGCTGGCCACGGCAGCGGTGCGCACCCGCTCGGCGGCGGTGGCCGGCATTTTTACCAGCAACAGCGGGGTGGGGCCAACCCTGGCCCAGGACGGCGTGGCCCTGTTTAACGCCGGCCACAGCAACCTGGGCACCACCGCCTTTGCCCAGGCCGAATGGCGGGTGGTGCGGGCGGCCATTTTTAAGCACGTGGAGGTGCAGAGCGGCAAGCGGCTGGGGATGTACCCCCGCTTTGCCATTTTTCCGCCCGATTTGTATGACGCGGCCCTGGCCGTGTTTGGCTACGGCGACGGCTACCCGACCAGCTACACCCCCGAAGCGCAAGACCGGGGGCTGGGCGACCCGCGCCCGGTGCCGCTGGTGTGCCCCGACTTTACCGACGCCACCGACTGGGCGGCCATTGTTGACCCGCAGGTGTACCCGGTGATTTGTATGAGCTACAGCCAGTTGCCCGGCGGCGGCAGCCACCCCATCCCCGAACTGTTCAGCGTGGTCAATGAGACCGCCGGGTTGATGTTTACCAATGACACCCTGCCAATTAAGGTGCGGGATGAGTTTGCCGTGGGCGTGAACGGGCCGCGCGGGATTTACAAAGAGAACGTAGCGGGATAAGGGAGTTGGGGAGTTTTGTGAGTTGGGGAGTTAGGAGTTGGGGAGTTGGAGAGTTGGAGAGTTGGGGAGTTGGAGAGTTGGGGAGTTGTTTACTCACGAAACTCACCAAACCCACGAAACTCATCCACTCACCTAACTCACCGAACTCACCTAACTCACCTAACTCATAAAACTCACCGAACTCACGAAACTCACCGAACTGTTTTGTTTTGAAAGGAGCGTAACTTATGAATACCTTTGTTGAACACCGGCACTTTATCAGCGCCCAGGCCGCCGGTAACGGCAACTTTCCCACGCCCATTGACACGGCCAACGGCCCGGCCACGCTGGAATCGGTAATGGTCTACCTGTCGGCGGTGGCCGGCAGCCCGACCGCCGTTACCATTGACCTGGATATTACCGACGGCACGACCACCAAAAACGCCATTACCGCCCAGAGCATTGGCACGGCGGCGGGCACGGTGCGCCTGGCGCCCACCGACGCCGACCGGCAGGCCGGGAACAATACGGCCACGGTCAAGGTGTCATCCTATTGGCGTTACACCCTTGACTTTAACTTTACCGGCGGCTCGACGCCGACCGTTACCGGGACGATTGTGGCCAGATGGAAGATTTGAGCGAGCGCGAACAAAAGCTGCTGGCAGCGGCGGCAGCCAGGCACGACCTGGAGCCGGAGGCGCTGCTGGATTTTAAGGTGTACGCTGATAGGGTAGCCATCATCCTGCCAACGGGGCAAAAGTTTGTGTACCACTACGCCGACCTGCTGGGCTTTTTTACCGAACCGGCGGAGCCGGCTCCGGTTGACACCCGCAAGGCCGGGCGCAAGGCGGGCTAAGGGTGAATTGGGAATGGTGAACTGATAATTGCGAATGTTCCCCCTCATCCCCCCTGCCCCCTTCTCCCGGCGGGAGAAGGGGGGGAAGTTTTTTGTGGGTCGTTTTTGCCGCTTTTAGCGGCAAAAACGACCCACGATCTCTATACAGCCCTGTTTTGAGAGATGAACAATGAGCACTTTAACCGAACTGCGCGACCGGGTGGAGCAAACCCTGGCCGACGCAAGCAATGCCATCTGGTCAACCGCCGGGCTGGATGAGGCGCTGCGGCAGGCGTTGGCCGAGTACGGCGCGGCCATTCCCCGGCGGCTGTACGCCATTTTGCCCCTGAGCGGCCTGTTGAGTGATAACGGGCGCGAGATTGATATTGCAGATATGGTTGTGGTGGATATTCTGGCGGTGCAACTGCCTTACCTGACCGATGACACCGCCCCCAGCCCCAGAGCGTTTGAGTTTTGGCGGGACCTTTCTGTTATCCGCCTGACCGATTACACCGCCACGGCCACCGATACTGCCCGGATTTTTTACACCACCGGGCATACGATCAGCGGCCTCGATGGGGCGGCGGTCACCACCGTCCGGGCCGAACACGAAACGATTTTGGTGCAGGGGGCGGCGGCCATAGCCGCCCTGAGCCGGGCCATTGACCTGGCCGAGCAGGTGACGGTGAGTAACCAGACCGGGCAAGAGGTGAGGCTGTGGGGCGAGGCTAAGCTGAAGGAGTTCCGGGCCGCGCTACAGGTAGCGGCGCGGCTGGCCGCCGGCGGCCAGCCGTGGGTTAGATTGCCGCAACTGGATCGGTGGGACGGATGAGTTTTGATATTCACGCCGACCTGCTGACCGAACAGAAGAAAACGGCTTACGAGCCGTCGCTGCTGCTGACCATTGAAGACAACGGCCTGCCCCACCCGCGCCTGCTGTTTACGCTGGCCGGGCAGGATAACGAGCCGACGGCGGCGGCGGTCATTCCGGGCGAGGTCATTATCCGGGCGCGACACCAGACCGGGGTGGGGGTGGAGATCCAGCGGGTGACGGACCCGGAAAGCCAGAGCCAGTGGGAAACGTGGGCGCTGCTCCAGGCCGGGGCGGGTTTCCCGGCGCTGCTGGCCGCCGGCCCGTACAATAGCTGTGACTTGATTCTGCTCTGGCAGGACTTGAGCGCGAACACGGTTTACTGGCAGGGCAGCGCCGACGCCGGGCAAACGTGGAGCAGCGCCACGGCGCTGTTTACCCCGGCCTTTGCCTTGAATTATTTACAGGCCGGGTGCAGCGATTACGCCGTTGAAGGACAACTGTTTTCGGTGGGCACTTTTTTTTACGCCAACGGCACCACCGTTTACTGGCGCTACTACAGCGAGTTTTTTGGCGGCTGGTCGGATGAATTTAGCCTTGATTTTGGGGCAACCGTGCTGGGGTTGGGCGCGGCCTTTACCGGCAGCGAGTACATCATTATCCCGGCGCTGCGAGACTACGCCACCACCGCTGACCGCTCGCTGGTAACGGCGGCGGTGCCTTTTGACGAAGCCGACCCCGCCGCCGTTACCAGCTATTTTGACCTGCACGGCTCAACCGGCGCAGCCTACGATCTGCGCTGGCCCAGCGCCGCCGTGGCCAACGGGCGCGTCTGGTTGTCGTTTTCGCTGGCCGGGGACACGGCGGCAGGGGCGTATTTTAACAGCACCCAAACCGTTGCTTCGGCCCCGCCGGTCTTTAGCTGCGATTTTACATCGCCCCTCTGGCTTAATAAAAACCAGGCCGACCGGTTGGCCTGGCTGGATTGGGGCGGGGGCAAGGTGTACGGCGCGACTTACGGGTATGTCTGGAAATCCGAGCCACCAGAAAGCGTAACGGCCGCCACCCCCCGGATTATCAGCTACACCATTGAAGGGGGCGTGGACAGCCGGCTATCAATCACCCTGGACAACTCGCACGGGGATTTTGACGGCCTTGAAACCGGGCGGCTGGGGGCAACCCTGCGGCTTGAACGCGGCGCGTTAATTGACGGCAGCCCGCGCCGGGCCGCGCGGGAGCCGTTTACCGTTGAGGCGTTTGGCTGGAGCGCCGACAACAAACAGGTTACGGTGCAGGCGTTTAATGCGCCGGGGGTGCTGGCCCGCTGGCGGGCCGAGTACGCCTACCGGCGCGGCGGGCAGGCGCTGGGGCGAGTGGTGAAGGATATTGTCAGGTTGTGCGGCGCGGGTGACGCCATCTTTAGCGCATCCGGCGTTTTTGCCCAAATTGTGCCGGAGTTTACCATTCAATCGGGGCAATCGGCGCTGGAAGCCCTGCACGTGCTGCAAAACCAGTATCAGTTCTGGTTCAGGCCGTATAATGCGCTGTACGGCGGGCGGCCAGTTGCCGGCATTCAGTTTTTTACCCTGGACACCACCCCAACCGCCACCTATGCCTTTGGGCGCGGCAGCGGCCAACACCCCACCTTTTTTGTTGAGGATAAATTCAGCCGCCGGCTGCCCAGCCACACCCACGCCCTGGTGTTTGCCAACAAAGCCGGGGGCGAGGCGATTGACCTGGACTTGCAGGCCGAAACCGGGCGGCAATTTACCCGCTTTATCCGGCGCAAGTACATCAGCGATGCCGCCAGCGCCGGCGGCGTGGCCGCGTCCAGCATTGCCGGAGCGCAGCAGGGGATGAGTTTAGCCCGGTTGGTAGCCCTGCCCGCCTTTCACCTGCAACCGTTTGACGTGGCGGCGGCGGATGGCCGGGTAGCGGGGCAGGTGCGCTACGTGGCGGCCATCCGTGAGATTTACGACACGCAAAAGTACCAGTATGCCAGGTTTAGAATGCCCTACTATCAAGAGATTGATTTGGGCGGGGTGGATTTGTTTTTTAAGGGCTACGGTTCGGCGGGGTTTACCTTTGACAGCCTCACTTCGGCAAGCTCGGGGGATGGGGCGCGCGAGGTGCGCCGGGCCACCCTGGTGAGTTTTAACGCCGCGACGTACCGGGCGGTGATCCAGATTGAAGGCTCGGCGGCGGCCAGCGAGTACCCGGTGGGGCGCTGGGTGGCGGCGGCGCTGCTGACCGCCGGGGCGACGGTGGCGGTGATTCTGTTTGACGAAAGCAACCCCGATGACGGGGCGGTACTGGGGCCGTATTGACCCGCCCGCCGGGGCGGCGGGCGGGATTATTTCGCACAAAGGCCCTTATCCGAACTGAACGAGCGAAAGCGGCCTAACAACGTTGGTCAATTCAGCCGGGCCAGTTTTGATTTTGGTCACTGTTTATATTATCCACAGCTCATTTTTTGCCGCCCCCTTACCAGCCCATTCAGCGGCGAGCCGTCCGGTGCAACCGGTTGTTATACGCCAATGAACAGATGTATTCTATGCTTGCCGGCAAGCCAGTGCCGTTCTGCCGGCACCCAGGCGAGAACGCTTTAACCGAGTTGCTCGGCAAGCCCGACAATGATGCCCTCGGGGCCGCGGACGTAGCCGAGCCGATACGTGTCCTCGTACTGCACCACTTCGCCAACCAGTTCGGCGCCGTGGGCGCGCAGGCGCGCGACGACGGCCTTGAGGTCATCGACGGCGAACATGATGCGGCGGATGCCGAGCGCGTTCACCGGAACGTGCCCGGGCCCAGTTCTGATCGCTTCCGGCGTGTGGAACTTGTCCAGCTCGATCCGCCCGTGGCCGTCCGGAGTGCGCATCAGCGCGAGGGTAGTCCGGACATTCTGAAGGCCGATGAGACGATCTACCGAGGGACCCTCGACGGTCGTCTCACCCTCCAGTTCCATACCAAGCTCGATAAAGAACGCCTTCACCGCCTCAAGGTCGTCAACCACGATGAGCACGTTGTCCATCCGTTTAAGCGTCATATCCTTCCCTCGCTTTACGGCTAATGCCCCGTACTTGCCGCACGTGGCGTATAACTATTATTCAGCCGCGAAACGCAGCATAAAAATTACGCTGCGTTTCGCGGCCATAACTTTTTTGATTTAGACGGCCACGGCCTGCAACTCTTGCAGGACGGTGGCGAAGCCCACGCGGGCGGCCTTGTTGACCAGGCCGTTGAACTTGTCCACACTGATTTTGCCGCCGGTCATGGCCGCGCCGCCGATTTCGTAGAACAGCAGACGGGCGTCCCTGACCGGCTCGGCGAGGGCTACCCCCCCTGCGCCCCCCCTGGGCAGGGGGGGAGTGGCCGGGCCGGGTTTGGCGGTCTTGCCGTTGGCGGCCTTTTCGGGCTGGCCGGTGTGACCGTTGGCGGCCTGGCCGGGGGACGGCGGGGTGCTGCCGCCGATATTCCAGCCGGGCGAGTTTTTGCCTTCGTGTCCCCGGCAGTAGGTAACTTCGCCGGTGGCCGGGTCGGTCACTTGATGGCTGTACCAGGTGTCGCCCTGTTTCTCGCGGCGGGTCATTACTTCGCCGTGTTTGGGGCAGATGGGCAGGCCGTCGGGCGTCCAGCGGTAGCCGTAATCGCCCAGCTGGGCGGCGGCCCGGCTTTCTTCGCGCAGTTGGCGCAGTTCGGCCAGGATGGCGGTTAACAGGGCGTTTGTGTCGGTCATTATCAGGGTTTCCTTTCATTATATAACGGCTGTTCTGGTTTGATAAGTTTGCCCCCGGCCCGGGCCGGGGGCGGGTTGATTCAGTCGGCCAGGATCATGGCGATGCGGCGGGCGGTATCGAGGTCTTGCACCCGCAATTCGATGTGGATGTAATCGGCGCTGTGAACTTCAAATTTGGCGCTGTTGGGGCCGTAGGCGCTGAGACAGACGGCGCTGCCCCGCCCGCCATGCTGGTAGGGCTGCGTTGCCAAAATCTCGGCCAGGGCGGCGGCGGCGGCTTCCTGGGCCACAATCCGGCGGCCCTGCTCGATAATCCGCCCCTCGGCTTTGACCCAAAGGGCGTGGAAGGCGGGTAGAAAGCGGCGGGCCATATCTCTGGCGATGGCCTGGGCCGGGCGTTCCGGGTTGAAGGTGATTTCGGGCGGGTTATCGTGGCTGGAGATCACCGCGCCCCCCGCCGGGGGCTGCGGGTAGCAGCCGTAAACGCTGACCCGCTGGCGGTCCCGGTGCAGGCTGAAGCTGCGCCCGGCGGCGTTGTTCAGGCGGGCATAATTCTCATCGTGCCAATTGTCCCCGGTAGGCGGCTCGGCGCTCCACGGCTCGCCGGTTTCGGCGGTGAGGGCGGCGGCCACGGTTTCGGCAGTCTGGCGCATTTGGGCAATGGCGCGGGCTTTTTCCTGGGCGATTTTTTCAAAGTAATCCATCGGTTAAAATCCTTTCGGTGATTGCCCCGGCCTGTGGCCACAGACCGGGGGGCGGGTTGGGTATTAATACGTGTGGTTGTCAATTTCCCATTGGGTTACGTTGGCCCATTGGTAGCGATAGACTTTGCCCCCAACGAGCGGGTGATTGCGGTGCCGGAAGTTGTGGACGTAGCCGGCGCAGGCGGGGCGGTTGGTGGCCGGGTCAACCGCGCCGAAAGCCTCTTCGGTGCCCATATACTGCCAAACTTCGCCGCCATTTGCGGCCAGTGCGCCGCCGGGCAGGTGTTTAAAAGCCTGGCTTACATCGGGATGGGTTACGGGCAAAAGAATCATTTTAAAGTCCTTTCTTGCCGGGTTACGAGGCCACCCGGCGGGGCCGGTTGGGTTAGTGGGTGCTGAAGTGGCTTTCAAATTCCTCCTGGCTGGGCCACGGCTCGCCCTCAAACGGGATTGGCTCGGCGGGCCAGTCGTAGGCGATTTTACCGGCAAGGCAGGCGGCCAGCGCGTGCTTGCAGGCGTAACCAAACGCGGGGATATAGGGCGCGCCGGTGGCGGGGCGGTCGGGGTGGCCGGGGGGCAGGACGTGCAGCTTAACGCCGTTGCTGCAATCGGCGCACTCGCAACTGTAGCCGATTTCGCAGCCGTGCGAGGCGGAGCCTTCTGACCAGACCACGGCATAAAACAAGCCGGGTTCGTTGTCCGATTCAACGCGGGCCGCCTCACCTACAAAGCTATAAGGGCCGGTCAGGGGGCGGGGCGAACGAACCGCCCCCCGCGCCACCAGAAAGCCGGCTTTTAGGATGCGGTCAATGGCCTGGGGGAAGCCGCGGGCGGTAACGGCCTGGATCAGGGCGTCGGTCTCGGCGGCCACGGCGGGCGCGTTGGCGGTGAGGGCCGAAAGCTGGGCGGCGCGCTGGCCTGCTTTGCCGGCGGGGTAGGCGATGACCTGGCCGGCCAGCCGGGCGGCGGCGTAGTCGCCGGGCCACACTTCCCACAGCCGGGCGCTTTGGTTGTATTCAATTTTGGTTTGGGCTAGAATATCCATCAGTAAAATCTCCACGGGTTTTGCTATGCGCCGGGGTGGTGGTGACACACCACCCCGGCCTTTTTTATTTACGCTTCAAATAACTTTAACTGTTCTTTGGGCGCGGGCCGGGCCAGCCGGGCCGGCGGGGGCGGGATAACCACCGGCGGCAACTGGTCGCCCCAATCCAGCCGGGGCTGGAGCTGCGGCTGGGGGGTAAAGGCTTGCACCTCGGCGCGGGGGGCTGCGCCGCTGACCAGCGGCGATGCCTGCACCAACAACGAGCCGTTACCCAAACTTGCCTGTTTGTAGCGTTTGCGAGCCATACCACCCCCTAAAATTTGAGTTGATTTGGCCCGGCCAGTTGCCACCCCAACTGGCCGGCGATAACTACGGCGTGCCACGCCCCCCAGCCGGGCAGCGCGAGCGGGCCGGGGCTGCACCAGAAGACCACCACCGGCAGGCCCAGCCCGGCGGCCAGCGGGCGAAGTTGTGAGGCACATAATTAACCCACCTGGCTGTAGTGCTGCTTGCAGTAGTGGCCGTGGGTGGCGCGGCGGCGGCAGGGCCGGCCGGCGCGGGTGTAGGCCACGCACAACCCACCGGGCGGCGGGGTGGGCTGTTGCAAGATGGCCGCCACGTGCGCCACGACAACGGCGGCAGGGCTGGCCGGAGCGGGCGCGGGGACGCTGACCCCAAACCCCCCGGCCACCCGGCGCACGGCCACCGAATGGCCCAGCGCGGCGGCCTGAGCCTGGGCAAAGCCGTAAGCGGCGGCGGCCTGGCTGAAGGTGTGGACGGCCACAAAGCCGGTTTTGCTGTGGGTACTGCTGCGAGTGATGACCATAAAAGACCCCCTGTTTTTAGCCCGCCGGCGGGACGCCATGCCAGCGCCCTGCCCTGGCGGGCAGCTTTTTTTGAACTGCTAAGCCGCAGGGAGCACGGCTAAAGCCGCAAAAACAAGGCTGCGAAGCACCCGCAGGGCTTGGCCTTGTTTTAGCGTAGCGGTGCGGCTGGCCGTGCTATCCTGTCGGCGGCAGTGCCAAAAAAAGCCAGCGGCAGGCGCTAACCTTGTGGGGGTGAGTGGGGCGGCAGGGGACGCCGGCGATGGCGTTGACGTTTTACCCGCCAGCAGCCGGCGCGGGGCCACGCCGCCCCCCTGCCTGGCCGGAGTTATTTTTTAGGGGGAACAAAATCAGGTGGGGGGGCGGACGGCTGGGGTTGAGCGAACCCCGCAGGGGTGAAGCGAACCGGAGCGAACTGCCGCCGCAGTTGCGGCAGTGGAGCGGAGCGGCGGAGGCGGAATTACAGGTTACATCAAGCGCCATCCTGCCATTAGCGGGGGAATCAAGAAGGGCCGCCCTGAACGGGTGGCCCTTTTTGGTGGGGGGGTAATGCTCCGAAGAGCGTACGGTCTATTCCGATGACGGGCTACAACGACATTATGTACGGAAACCCCTACGGGTCGTAATGCTCCGAAGAGCGTGCGGTCTATTCCAACGCGCCGGGCGGCGGCTTTACTACCGGCGTAATTGGCCGTCGTAATGCTCCGAAGAGAGGGAAGGACATAACATAAGATGGGGGGCGAACGGCGGAACCAGTTCGGACAG
>CAZFCE010000039.1:0-43511 GCA_964517605.1 uncultured Caldilineaceae bacterium
TGGATTAGATTGGCTCTATTTTACCCGTGTTTAGCCTTTTTTCGTAAGTCCTAAAATTCTGTTATGCTGGCACATTCAGCCTAAAAGTTACGCCAAGAAGGAAGATTACCATGCCATTTGCCTATCGCCGCCCGCTCCCGCCGCCCGAAGTGGGGCAATCCACTTTTTCCGGTAGAGACACGGAGATTGGACTCTACCGGCTGCATTTTCATCGCGCCAAAGATAACCCCCAGGTAAAATTAATTACCGCCATCACCGGCCCCGGTGGTGTGGGCAAAACCCGCCTGCTTGATGAGTTGGAATGGTACCGCCCCGCCGACACAATTTACAGCCGTCTGGCTGCCGGCGCTAACCTGGGGCACGATGCCTCGGCGTTGCTGCAAGCCGTGGCCGCCGGCTTGCACCGCGAGGGCGAACCCGTGCCCACGCCGCGCTTTAGCCGGTTGCTGCAACGTCGCCACGAATTGCTGGAACAGGCGTTGGCCCGCAGCAGCGATGCCAAACAGGTGCAGCGCCTCTTTACCCGGCCCATGCTGCTGGGGCTTGAACTGCCGCCCTCCGTTTTCTCCGCCGATGCCGACCAGTTGGCCGGCCTGCGCTGGGAAAAAGAGGATTTGGCTCTGGCCTTTGAAAACCCGCTGGAGTTGCTTACCCAGGCGTTGGTAGAGGATTTTAACCAGCTTGGCGCCAGCGCCCCATCGGCTGAAACCGCCGACCCCGCCGCCGACAGCCCCGACCCGCTGCCGGCGCTGTATTCCGCTTCTCCCGCCAAAATTGTGCTGATTTTTGATGATTTTGACCGCCTGCCGCCGGCGGTGGGCGAGTGGCTGCTCACTTACCTGCTGGGCCACGCCCGCGATGCCATCCACTGCGATTTGCGGCTGGTGCTGGCGGCGCGCCATCCCCTGCCTCAAATTGATGCCCGCTGGCATACTCAATGGCGCGACCACCTGCTTCAATTGGCGCTGTTGCCCTTTACCCCGGCGGAAGTGGCCGATTTTATGCAGAAAAACACCACCCTCACCGATGCCGCCGCCATTGAAGCCGTGAGCCTGGCCGCCGAAAATTTACCGTTGTGGCTTAATGTGTGGCTGGCCGGCGGTGCTAATCCCAGCCCCGCCGGGCCGGGCCTGGCGCTGGCCGAGTTTACCACCGCCCAACGCGCCTGGCTGGCCGCCGCCGCGCAATCGGGCCGGTTTGACCAGCCCCGGTTGGCCGCGCTGCTGGGCGAAAACGAAGGCCGCGCCGCTTTTCAATGGTTGATTGGGCAAATGCTGGTGCGCCCGGTGGGTGATGCCGGCCAGTTTCAACTGGATCGCACGCTGGCGGTGGCTCTGGTTCCTGCCGGCAGCGCCGCCAACCTGCTGGCTTATCTTGATAGCCAGCTTGAGGCGTTGCGGGCCGACGCGCTACGGGCGGTGTCATCTGCCGGCAGCCCCGCCCCCAACCGCCGCGCCGACAGCGGCAAAATCACCATTGGCGCGCCTACCCGCCCGGCTAAAGCCCAAAAACCGGCGCTGGCCAAAATCCGGGTTGCCCGGCAAGCCCTGGCGCTGGAACGGCTGGCCCACACCCCCGCCGCTGAAATCGGGGCATTTTTGCCGGCGGCCTTCCTTGACGCGCTCGACGACAACCCGCCGCTCATGTTCGATCTGCTCGACGCGGTTAATGCGGTTAATAATGAAGAGCCGCCGGCCTCCAACCTGAAATTACTGGCGCAGGGTTGGCTGCTGGGCCACTGGGCCGAACTGCGCCCGCTGCTAACCGATCTGGCCCACCGGGCCGATTTGCCCGCCGCGCCGCAGGCCATCGCCTTTGATTGGCTGGGTTACGCCGCCCAAATTGAGGGCCAACTCGACGAGGCCATTGAGCAGTACGGACGCGGCCTGGCCCGCAACCCGCAGCACGCGCCGCTGTACGCCAGCCGGGGGCTGGCATATTTGGCCCGGCAGGATTGCGCCCCGGCCATTGATGATCTGGATGAGGCCATTTTGCTGCGCCCGGCCAACGCCGCGCTGTTGCACAGCCGGGGCCGGGCCTACGCCGGCCTGCCCACCCCCGATAACGTGCGGGCCATTGATGATTTTAACCAGGCGCTCCGGCTGGATGTCGCCAATGCCGCCATTTTCTCGGATCGCGGGTTGGCCTTTGCCCGTCAGGAAAACTTTGAGCGGGCGCTCGAAGATTTTAGCCAGGCCATCAGCCTGAACCCCGCCGACGCCGTGGCTTATTTCCATCGCGGGTTAACCTACGCCGACCAGCGCGACCTGGATAAAGCCGTGGCCGACTACAACCGGGCCATCGAGCTGCGCCCGGTTTACCCCGTCGCCTTTTACCGGCGCGGGCTGGCGCAGGTGGCTCGCCGGCAGCCCGCCGCCGCCATTGCCGATTTTAGCCGGGCCATTGAGTTGAACCCCCGCGATGCCGCCAGCTACCGCCAGCGCGGGCTGGTGTACGAGGCCCAGGGCCAGTTTGATTTGGCCACCGACGATTTTGACCACGCCATCCGGCTGGACCCCACCGACGGGCTATCGTTCTTTAATTTGGGGCTGGCCTACATGCGCCGCAACGACCCCACCCACGCCGTGCGTCACCTTGACCGGGCGCTGGAACTGGGCGAAAAATCCGGGGCCGATTTCAGGGCCACGGCCTACACCCAGCGCGGGCTGGCCTACACCCAGCCGCCTTTTGAAAATTACCAGCGCGCCATTGAAGACTTTAACCAGGCGGTGGCGCTTAACCCCGCCGATGCCGCGCTTTGGTTGCAGCGCGGCGCGGCCCGCGCTCACCTGGCGGATTTTACCGCCGCCGTGGCCGATTTTGACCAATCCATTCAGTTGAATCCCGGCTACGCCGAGGCGTTCTATCGCCGGGGGCTGGCCTACAGCGGCCAAAAACAATTTGAACGGGCCGGCGAGGACTACAACCAGGCCATCGAACTGAGCCAGACCGAAGCCGATTCCGGCAGCGACATTCGTCCGGCCAACGCCATCGGTTTAAAAATTGAGGATTTGAGCGGGGCGCACAACGCGCGCGGGCTGGCCTGGCTGCGGCAGGGCCAAACCGAACCGGCGGTGGCCGATTTTAACCGGGCGCTGGAACTGGACCCGCAGAACGGCGCGGCCTGCAAAAACCGGGGCAACGCCTATCTGGCGCAGCAAAACTACGCCGAAGCCGTGGCCGATTTTAACCGGGCGCTGACGTTGAACAGCCGCGATGTGGAGGCGCTCATTCAGCGCGGGCAGGCGCACGTGGCCCGGCGCGATTTTCAACCGGCGCTTGATGATTTTAACCAGGCGATTGCCCTCAACGCCGATAGCGACGCCGCCTACTACCAGCGCGGCTGCATGCAACTGGAACTGGCTCCGCCCGACAGCCCCGCCGAAGCCGTTACCCGCAAAGCCATTGAGGATTTTAGCCAGGCGTTGTTCCTTAACTCCAAAAACGGCGCGGCCTGCTACCGGCGCGGGCGGGCCTATTTAACTTTGGCCGAAGCCCGGCTGGCCGTGGCCGATTTGGATCGGGCGCTGGAACTGGAGTTGGAGCCGGCTCAAAAAACGGATGCCTTTTACCAGCGTGGGCTGGCTTACCTGGCGCAACAGGAACACATGCTGGCCATCACCGATTTTAACCAGGTGATTGCCCAGGAATCTCAACATGCCGGCGCGTTTTATCACCGGGGCCGGGCGCGGCTGGCTCAAAAGGATTTTGCCCGCGCCGCCGAAGATTTTGGCCGGGCGCTGGATTTGAATTCCGCCGATGCGCTGGCGTTGTACCAGCGCGGGCAGGCTCACGCCGGGCAGGGCAACCTGGAGCAGGCGGTGCAGGATTACAGCGAGGCCATTCAGCTTGAACCCAAAACTCACTTGGCCGATATGCACTACCGGCGCGGGCTGGCGCTGCTGGCGCAGCAAAAATATATTGAGGCCGGGGCCGATTTTACCCGCACTCTGGAACTAGAACCCGCCCACGCGGCGGCCTTTAACCAGCGCGGCGTGGCGCTGGCAGCTCAACAGGAGTTTGAGCCGGCGCTGGACAACTTTAACCAGGCCATCCGGCTTGAGCCGCAGCGGGCCGAATTTCTGTTTAACCGGGGCAACGCTTTTGCCGCCCAAATTCCGCCCAAACTGGCGCGGGCCATCGAGGATTACAGCCAGGCCATCAGGCTTGATCCCGCTCAGGCCGAGTTTTACTACCAGCGCGGGCAAATGTACTTGGCGCAGGATGACCTGACGCCGGCTATTGAGGATTACAGCCAGGCCGTTACGCTGGATAACCGGTTGGCCGCCGCCTTTAAACAACGCGGGCTGGCCTACGCCCGCCAGAACGAGCCGCTCAAAGCCGCCGAGGATTTTGACCGGGCCATTAAACTGCAACCCGACGATGCGGCGGTGTTTGCGGCACGCGGCCAGATTTTTAGCGAGCAGGGCGATTTTGCGCGGGTGGTGGATGATTACAACCGGGCCATCAATTTAGTGCCGGCCAACGCCGATTACTTTAACCGGCGCGGCTACGCCCAGTTGCAGCTAAAAAATTATCCGCAGGCCATTGCCGATTTTACTCAAACCCTCAAGCTGGATATAAAAAACGGGCCGGCTTACCTTAACCGGGCGCTGGCTTACATGGCCCAGGAAAATTACGCCCAGGCCCTACCCGATTTGGACGAAGCCAGCCGGTTGTTGCCCACCAATTCGGTGGCGTTTGAGCAGCGCGGCTTGGTTCACCTGAAAATGGGCAACTTGCCGCAATGCCTCAGCGATTCTGACCGGGCCATTGCGCTAAACCCCAAAAATCCCGCCACGTTGGCCCAACGCGGGCTGGCCTTTGTCAGCCTTAAAAATTACAGCCGGGCCATTGAGGATTACAACCAGGCCATTCGGCTGCAACCCGACCGGGCCGATAGTTACGTGCAGCGCGGCATTGCCCTGTACCACCAGGAAAATTTTGAACGCGCCATCAAGGATTTTAACCAGGCGTTAGAGTTGGCCGGTAGCGGTTCGGCGACGCTGTACAAATATCGCGGGCAAAGTTACGCCCGGCAGGGCGATTCTGCCCGCGCGCTGGCCGATTTTGAGCAGGCCGCCGCGCTGTTGTCGCAGCAATCCGGCGGGGCCGAAGTGGCCGATTTAGAGGCGCAAATGGCCGAGATTTACACTCAACTGGGGGCGCTGCATCTGGCCGATGATGACGCGCCGCAGGCCATTGTTGACTTTAACCGGGCCATCAAATTTAATCCCCGCGACGGGCAGGCGCACCACCAGCGCGGGCTGGCCTACCTGCGCCAAAACGATACCCTTCAGGCCATTGCCGATTTTAACGAGGTGATTGTGCTCAACCCGGAATCGGCGGAGGCGTTTTACCAGCGCGGGCTGGCTTACGCCCGGCAGGATAATCCCAATTATGCCATTGAGGATTACAACCAGGCGTTGCTGCTAACGCCGCACAACGCTGCCATTATTTACCACAAAGGGCTGGCTTACCTGGAACTGAGCCAGTTCATCGAAGCGATTGAATCGTTTAACCTGGCGCTGCGGCTGGACCCGGCCAACGCCGCCGCCAATTTTCAGCGCGGGCGGGCTTACTACGAGCAGAACAACTATCCGCCCGCCATGCAAGATTTTAACCGGGCGCTCACGCTGGCTCCGGCGGATGATTTGCGGGCCAAGATTTTGTACTACCGGGCGCTCACGCTATCGCGCCGGGGCGAATATCCGCCGGCGATTGATGACTTTAACCAGGCGGTTGAACTGGAGCCGGACAACGCCGGGCTGCTCAACGAGCGCGGGCGGGCCTACTCCGGCGCGGGCGAGTACGATTTGGCGCTGGCCGATTTTGACCGCGCCATTCAGCTTCAACCCGATATGCTGGAGGCGTTTGCCAACCGGGGGCTGGCTCACAGCCGCCGGGGCGATTACGTGCACGCCATTGCCGATTACGACCGGGCCATTGCCCTGAACGCCCACAACCGCACCGAAAAATCAATCCCGGCGGACGCGCGGTTGTACCGCTACCGGGGGCTGGCGTTTTTGCGCATGCAGGATAACGCCCGCGCCGTGGGCGATTTTAACCAATCGTTGCGGCTTTACCCCGATGATGCCTTTACTCTGAACCAGCGCGGGCTGGCCCACTATAATTTGAAGCACTATCCGCTGGCGCTGGAGGATTTTGACGAGGCGTTGCGCCTCAACCCCAAACACGCCGAGGCGCTGTACAATCGCGGTTGCGTGTACCTGGAACAGGGCGACCCGGCCCAGGCCATCCGCGATTTTAACCAGGCGGCGCGGTTGCGCCCGCAACACGCCGAAACGTTCTACAGCCGGGGCCGGGCGCTGGCCATGCAGGGCCAACACCAGCGGGCCGTGGGCGATTTTAACCAGTCGCTTCAACTCAACCCCGACCAGTGGGCCTGCACCTACGAGCGCGGGTTGTCGTTTGCGGCGCTCAATGATACCGCCCGTGCCGTGGAGGATTTTAGGCGGGCCATTGACCTTAACCCCAAAGAAGCCGACATGTTTCACAATTTGGGGCTGGCCTACGCCCACCAGGGCAGCTACGAACCGGCGCTGGAAAATTACAACCAGGCGTTGCAACTTAAACCCGGTGATCTGGAAATTTTGCAAAACCGGGGGCTGGCCCACGCGGCGCTGCTCAACTACGATGCCGCCATTGCCGATTTTAGCCAAACGCTGGCCATGGATCCGCACAACCCCGCCGCCTACAATTATCGCGGCAGCGTGTACGCCAACAGCCAGCAATACCAGTTGGCCGTGGCCGATTTTACCCAGGCCATTATGCTCAACCCCAACGACGCCTCGTACTACCACAACCGGGGCATCATTTACATGCAGCAGAGCGCCATCACCTCGGCCATTGACGATTTTAACCAGGCCATTCGTCTCAACCCCGAAGACCCCGCCAGTTACAACAATTGCGGCAACGCCTACTTTAAACAGGGCGACTACCTGCGGGCCATTGAGGATTACAACCAGGCGTTGCGGCTTGATGCCAGCAACCCGGCCACCTTTAAAAACCGGGGGCTGGCCTACAACAGTTTGGGCAACGCGCAACAGGCCATCAAGGATTTTAGCCGGGCGTTGCGGCTCAATCCCGATGATATAAGCGCCTACAACTACCGCGCCGCCGCCTACGATGCGCTGGGCGACCACCACGCCGCCATCCGCGATTACGACCAAACCCTGGCCTATGACGCCGACAACGTGGCCGCGCTTTACAACCGGGCGCTGGTGTATTATACGCTGGGCAACTATGATCGCGCCCTTGAAGATTTTAACCGGGCGCTGGAACTGGACCCGGAAGACTCCACGGCTTACCACAACCGGGGTTTGGCTTACTACAACCAGGGCAACTACACCCAGGCCATGAAAGACTTTGACCAGGCCATCCGGTTGGACCCGGACGACGTTGAAGCCGTGTACCACAAATCCTGCGTGCTGGCGCTGCTGGGCAACGATGACGCCTCGGTGACGTGGCTGACGCAGGCCATTGAAATGGATCCGCACAAACGCGAAGAAGCCCAAAACAACCCGGATTTTGAGGGGTTGTGGTACAAACCGGCTTTTCGGCGGTTGTTTGGCTACCAGTAAAGGAGTGTGAATAATGACCACCGGCATATCGGCCACGCGCCTGTTTTGGCAACAATTTCGCCGCGATTTTTTTCACATGGGAGCAGTGCTGCCCAGTTCGCCGGCGTTGGCGCGGGCTGGCGTGGTTTACCTGGCTCACCGCCAGCCGGGGCCGGTGCGCGTACTCGAAGCCGGAGCCGGCACCGGCTCGTTTACCCGCGAGATTGTGCCGTTGCTACAACCGGGCGACACGCTGGATGTGGTAGAACTCAGCCCGGATTTAATGGCGGTGTTGCGCCGGCGGTTTGCCATCGAGCCGAAATTTCAACCCCGGCCCGGCGTTACCATCAATTTAATTAACGCCGATATTCGCACTATTGCCGCCGGGCAGTACGATTATATTGTGTTCAGCTTGCCGCTTACCAACTTTCCGCCGGCGCTGGTGGAAGAAATTTTGGGGTTGATGATTAATCGGCTCAAACCCGGCGGAGTGTTCAGTTTTGTAAAGTATATTTTTATCAGCCGGTTTAAATACCTGTTCAGCCCCGCTGCCGCAAAAGCCAATATGGACGCCAACCTGTCTATCATCCAATCCTTTGCTGCTAATTACCAAATTGCCCAACGCACCGTTATCTTTAATGTGCCCCCTACCTGGGTGTTTTACTGGCAAAAACCACACGGTAATTAACCAAAGGAGGCCGATTTGTCCAGAAAATTGACGTTTGTATTGCCCAGTGTGGCTACGTTTAGCTCGCTTATGTGCGGGGTGCTGGCCATTATGGTGTTATCTGATGGCTACAATTTTTTGTTAACGGCCCTACTGATTTTGCTAGGCTCAATTTTGGATGTGCTCGACGGGCAACTTGCGGTCAGGCTTAACGCCGAAACAGCTATGGGCAAAGAACTGGACTCGCTGGCCGATGTGATTACTTTTGGCGTGGCCCCTACCATGCTGGTGTACAGGCTGTTGCTTATAGTAGGGGTAGATCGCTACGTGGCAATTTTTACCTCGCTGGCATTTGTAATGGCCGGGGCGTACCGGTTGGCCCGGTTTAATACCCGCCCGTCGGACCGGCGCGGCTATTTTAAGGGGCTACCAATCCCAATGGCCAGTGCCCTGTTGATTACGGCCAGTTTTTGGCAGCATTGGGTTATTAACATCTGGTGGACGGTAGCTGTAATTTCGGTCAGTTATTTAATGGTTAGCCCGTTTCCATACCCCAAAAGCACGCGAGTATTGGCGTTACCGCCGGCGTTTTGGGGCGGGTTGATTGTGCTTGTTGCGGTTTGCTGGTTAGTTGCCGGCTGGACGGCGGTTCCTTACAGCCTGTTTTTGCTGTACTCGCTCACCGGCCCCTTGTTATTGATTTTTAAGTCCACTTACAAACGGTTAAGGCGGGCCGAACAGTTATGAATGGAATCAGCGCGGCCTGGCGCGAAGTGCGGGTAATTGTGGCCGGGTTGGCCGGGGTTGGCGTGTTGGCCTGGTTGCTTAAAATACGCTGGTTGGCGTTACTTGCCGCCGGAATGCTGGGCTGGGTGTTCTACTTTTTTCGCAATCCCAATCGGATTCCGGCGGCGGTTGGCCCGGATTGGATTTTTGCGCCCGCCGATGGTAAGATAACGCACATTGATTGGGTTGACGAACCGTACTTTTTCAAAGGTTCAGCCCGGCGGATCAGTATCTTTCTCAGTTTACTGGATGTGCATGTGCAACGCAGCCCCTATGAGGGCACACTGGAGTTTATTCACTATCAGCCCGGCAATTTTGCGCCCGCGTTTTTATCCAACACCCGCCGCAACGAATTTAACCTGATTGGTTTGCAAACGCCACATGGCCCAATGGGAGTTAAACAAATTGTGGGCGTTTTGGCCCGGCGCATTGTCTGCTGGTCGGCGGTGGGTGATTACCTGGCTACCGGTGAGCGATTTGGGCTGATTAAATTTGGCAGCCGGGTTGAAATATACCTGCCGCCAAATGTTGAAATAATGAGCCATGTTGGGCAACAGGTATACGGTGGGCAAACAGTTGTAGCTCGTTGGCGTAATTGAGCAATTTGTTCTTGACAAAAAGCCGTGCCCGAATATAATCAAGCTTTGTGCGACTGCGGCCTGCCGGTTGCACTTGTTTTTTGTTTACGTAGATATCAATAATTTTTGTGGAGATAACAGTATGTATGCGGTAATTGAAAGTGGCGGTAAACAGTATCGTGTAGCCGAAGGCGATGAGATAAACGTTGAAAAGCTGGCCGTTGAACCTGGTAATAATATTGAAATTGACCGCGTCTTGATGGTTGCCACCGAGGGTGGTTTAAAATTGGGTACCCCCACCGTAGAAGGCGCAAAGGTTACAGCCACAGTTAAAAGCCATGGTCGCGGCAAAAAAGTCATCGTTTATAAACATAAAAGGAACTACCACAAAAAGCAAGGGCACCGACAAGATTACACGCGCTTGCAAATCGAGCAAATTACAGTTTAAGGGGAGATAAAAGATGGCACACAAAAAAGGTGGCGGTTCAAGTAAAAACGGACGTGACAGTAATAGCCAACGCCTGGGGATTAAAAGATTTGGCGGCGAACTTGTACGCGCCGGCAATATTTTAGTTCGCCAGCACGGTACTAAATTCTATCCCGGCGAAAACGTGGGTATGGGTAAAGATTACACCCTGTTTGCCACAATTGACGGCTTCGTAAAATTTGAGCACGTATCCCGCGACAAAAAGCGAATCAGCGTGTACTCCGAAATCGAACTCGTTGATTAGTTTGAAAAGGATTGCATAAGCTATGAAAAAAGATATTCATCCAAAATATTATCCCGAAGCCAAGGTGATTTGTTCTTGCGGCAACACCTGGACGACCGGGTCAACTATCGCTGAAATCCGCACCGACGTTTGTTCCAACTGTCACCCCTTTTACACCGGTGAACAGCGCATTGTTGACACCGCCGGTCAGGTTGATCGCTTTATGAAGCGCCTGAGCCGCTACAGCGAACATCAAACGGATGCCGAAAAACGGCAAGTTCAACTCCAAAAGAAAATGGAACAGCGCTTTTTGCGCCAACAACTGATGGCGCTGGAACTTAACGACCGCGTTTACCAGATTTTGCACGACAACAACGTCATTACGGTTGGGGATTTGGTTAAAAAAGTTGAAACCGGCAAAAACAGCCTGCTGGCGATTGACGGTTTTGGCGAAAAAGCCTACGAAGAAGTTGAAAGCAAACTGAAAGAAGCCCGCAAAGCATTTTTTGCCGAGGCATAATCTCTGGTTTTTAGCATTTTAGGCACAACTAAGAGCAGACTCTGGCGGGTCTGCTCTTTTTTTGGAGGCTCACATGTATCACCGGTACGATGGCGGTTGGATTGAACTGATTTGCGGCAGCATGTTCAGCGGCAAAAGCGAGGAATTGATTCGCCGGCTGGTTCGGGCCGAGATTGCCCGGCAGCAGGTGCAGGTTTTTAAGCCCAAACTCGACAACCGCTACGCCCCCGAAAAGGTGAGTTCGCACAGCGGGCAACATTTTCAGGCCACCGTGGTTTCAACCGCCGCCGAAATTGAAGCGCTGATTGCCGAAGATACCACCGTAGTGGGCATTGACGAGGTTCAGTTTTTTGACTGGAAAATAGCCGAGTTGTGCTGTGCGCTGGCCGACCGCGGGTTGCGGGTCATAATGGCCGGTCTTGATATGGATTTCCGGGGCGAGCCGTTTGGCCCAATGCCGCTGTTAATGGCCCAGGCCGAGCGGGTGGACAAACTGCAAGCCATTTGCATGGTGTGCGGCGCGCCCGCCAGCCGAACGCAGCGGTTAATTGATGGCCGTCCGGCCAATTATGATGATCCGGTGATTATGGTGGGTGCCAGCGAAGTGTACGAAGCCCGCTGCCGGCAACATCACCAGGTGCCGCGCAACGGCGTTGCCGGGGCATAAAACTGCCGGATAAAAAATTTTAGCAAAAGAAAAAGCCACCCGTCGGAATTGAACCGACAACCTGCTCATTACGAATGAGCTGCTCTGCCGATTGAGCTAGGGTGGCGTAAATCTTGGCCAACAATGGTCGCAAGTGATATTTGCAGGCAGGATTATAGCACTTCCCATTTTTGAGTCAAATTGGGCCGCAACGATGGTTATTGCGGGCTATAGACAATTCAACTAAATTGATTATAATCCACTTTATGCGTAAGAAGTATAGAAAGCATCAGCTAATATGTTGCTGACAGGTCCCCAAAACCTACGTTTTGGGGACTTTGTATTTTGGACAATAATTTTTTGTAAGGAGTATATAGATTATGACCAAATATATTTTTTGCACCGGCGGCGTAGTTTCATCGCTGGGAAAAGGCGTGGCCGCCGCTTCGATTGGCCGTATTTTAAAGAGTCGCGGGCTGGCCGTAACCGTTCAAAAACTCGATCCGTACCTCAACGTTGACCCCGGCACCATGAGTCCCTACGAACACGGCGAGGTGTTTGTGCTGGAAGACGGCGCCGAAACCGACCTGGATTTGGGCGCATACGAGCGTTTTATTGATGAAAACCTGTCGCGTTCCAGCAACCTCACCAGCGGGCAGGTGTACCAGGAAGTCATCAACCGCGAGCGGCGCGGCGATTACCTGGGCAAAACCATCCAGGTGATTCCCCACGTTACCAACCAGATTAAAGCCACCATCAACCGCGTGGCCCGCGAAACTCAGGCCGATGTGGTGATTGTGGAAGTGGGCGGCACCGTGGGCGACATCGAAGGGCTACCGTTTTTGGAGGCGCTGCGGCAAATGCGCAAAGATTTGGGCCGCGAAAACACGTTTTACATCCACGTTACGCTGCTGCCGCATCTGGCTACCACCAACGAACTCAAAACCAAGCCCACCCAACACAGCGTGCACGAACTGCGCGGCATCGGTATCCAGCCGGATATGATTATGTGCCGGGCCGATTTGCCCGTAGCCGACGACCTGCGTGAAAAGATAGCTCTGTTCTGCGATGTGAACAAGCAAGCCGTTATTCCGCTGGTGACAGCCCCAACCATTTACGAAGTGCCGCTCACGCTCGAAGGCTACGGCGTGGCCGATTTTATCTGTGAGCGGATGAACATTAAATGCGGGCCGCCGGATTTGGTCGAATGGACCAACATGGTGGAGCACATCAAAAAGCCCAAGCCAATGGCGGTAAAAATTGGCGTTGTGGGCAAATACGTAGAACTGGAAGATGCCTACATCAGCGTGTACGAGGCGTTAAACCACGCCGCCACCCACCAAGATTGCGAAGTTAACATTGAATGGATTCCTTCGGAAGAGTTGGAGCGCCAGCGCCACGTTGACCGGCTGGCCGATTTGGATGGCGTGGTGGTGCCCGGCGGTTTTGGCGAGCGCGGCATTGAGGGCAAAATTGTGGCGGCCAATTATTGCCGGCTAAACCGCGTGCCTTATCTGGGGTTGTGCTTGGGCATGCAAGTGATGGTGATTGAACTGGCCCGCGCCGTGTTTGGCAGCGATACTCCCAATTCAACCGAGTTTAACCCGGCCACGCCCTACCCGGTGATTGACCTGATGCCCGACCAGCGCGATATTGCCGACCTAGGCGGCACCATGCGGCTGGGCAGTTATCCCTGCCGGCTTGCCCCCGGCAGCCGGGCGGCCCAGGCTTACGGCGCAGAACTGGTGCACGAGCGGCATCGGCATCGCTTTGAGTTTAACAACGAGTTCCGCAGCCAACTGGGCCGGGCCGGGCTGGTTTTATCCGGCCTGTCACCCGATGGGCGGCTGGTGGAAATTACCGAAATCAAGGATCACCCGTTTATGCTGGGCAGCCAGTTTCACCCGGAGTTTAAAAGCCGGCCCACGCGCCCGCATCCGCTTTTTGCGGCGTTTATCGCCGGAGCCAGGGCGCTGGCGGCGGCCAAAATCAGCCTGTAATGGCATTAACGCCGATTGCCTTCCGGCGGTTTGTCCGCCGGAGGGCAGCCGGTGGTTGGCTCAATCAAATTGATTTTTGTGCCGCCAGCCACGCTTCAAGCGCCCGCCGGTGTTTTTCTTCCAGCTTGGTCAGCGGGCGTTTGGATTTCATCAACTGGCTGGCCTGCTCAAAACTGTAGCCCTGTTCTCGCATTAAATACCCGGCCAGCAGCGTTGCCGAGCGGCCTCGGCCTTTGGCGCAGTGAACCAGTACCGTGCGCCCGGCCTCAACCTGGCTTTTAATCCAGTTTACCCCCGCCGAAATAACCGGCTCGTCCGGCACCGTCACATCGGGCACGGCGTAGCGCACGTGCGTAATGCCGTGCTGGTTGTAAAAAGCGGTTTCGTCGGCGCGTTCGGCCCGGATGTTGACCACCGCCGTAATATTGAGCTTGAGCAGTAGTCTGTAATCCCGGTTGTAGGTGGGCGCGCCGCCCAGCCACAGTTGCGGTGTAATCTGCGTAAACCAGGCGTTGCCCAGCAGCGTTTCCTGAATAAAGCGGATAACGGGGTATAATTTGTCAAAGCCCCGGTGAAACAGGCTCAATCGGTTGGCGGGCAAATTGGTTTCTGGCACGGTTGGCATCTCTTTTGGGCGTAAATTGGCAAAAACACAATTCAGATTGATGACCGTTACCGGGAATTAATCCATTTTGGCAACGATTGATAGTATAGTAGAATAACCCGGTTGTTTTCCAAAATTGACCGGCGGCAATTTGCGCCGTAACCGCTCAACAATGAATAATTCTAGCACTCAATCTGGTCAGGTTTCGTTGCAAGTCCAACAAATTATCGCCCAAAGCTGGCGCTGGCTAAAAAGCCCCCAACTTACCGCCGTTTTATTGATGATTCTGGCCGCAGTGGTGGCGTTGTGGCTGTGGCTGCCGCCCGCCGCGCCCGTGGCCGCCTGGACAAGCGCCCTGCCGCCGGTTATCCAGCCGTGGGGGCCGGCGCTGTACGCGGCGGGGCTGGCGCAGATTTTTCAATCGTTGTGGCTGTGGCTGCCGCTGGCCGGGCTATTGTTGCACGCTTTGGTGGCGCTGGCCGATTACGCGCCGCCGTCGTGGTTGCGCTTCCAAAACGCGCCGGCTTCGCTGGAGTGGCAGCACCCGCTGGCCTGTCGTGTTGAAGCCTCGGTGCGGTTACCGGCCTCGCCGGATGATTACCTGGCGGCTTTGAAGGCGGCGCTGGTGAGCCGGGGCTTTCGGCTGCACCCCAACCCCGATTCCGGGCGCGGGGTTTCGGCGGTGCGGCAGCGCGGGTTGTGGCTGGCGGTGATTGCCGTTTACGCGGCTATTATTGGGCTAGTGGCCGCTTTTTTGCTCACTTTTATCAGCCTGCAAACCGAAAGCCTCAGCCTGTGGCCGGCTCAACCCGCCAACAGCGATTTGTTTGCCAGCGCGGTTGAACTGTACCAGGTAGACGTGGCTGCCACCACCGGCACGGTTGTGGTTACGCCCGCCGATGCCGGCCAGCCGGCGCTGGCTTTGTATCTTAAGCCGTTTCGCCCGGTTTTGTTTAAGCAGATGGTGGTGTGGGCTACCGCCATCAACCCGGCGCTCACCATTACAGCCGAGGACGCCACCGGCCAACTGCGCCGGCTAATGCCGGTGCAAACCGACATGCCCCCGGCCATGCGCCTGAGTCTGCCGTTGGCCGCCACCGCCGAACCGCTCTATTTTCTCATCCCCTCGGCCAAACTGGCTTTTCAAATTTTGCCGGTTGATGACGGCGGTTTCAACGTGCAGGTGCGGCGCGGCAACGAAGCCGCCCCCTCGGAAAATTTGATGGTTCAACCCGGCCACGCCTTTAAAATTGATGGCCTGTCAATTACGCTTACAGCCGGTTACAGCCTCAATCTGGTAATCCGGCGCGATTTTGGGCTGCCGCTGTACCTGCTGGCCGGTTTAATGCTGATTTTGGGCGCGTTGGGGGTGTGGCTGTTGCCGCCATGGCAGGTGTGGCTTATCCCGGAGGTGAGAGGGCGCGGCGGTCAACTGTTTGGCGTGGTTGAGAAGCTCGGTTCCAGCCGGCTCGCCGTTGAGTTTTTGGCCCAACTGCTCGCCCCGCCGGAAACCGAGACTGAACCCGAAACCGCTGTCGAAACGGAAGCCGCCGGTGTGGTTGCTAATAATTCTGATGATGATAATACGGAGGTGGCCTGATGGCCCTGGCGTTAGTTACTGGCGGCGCCGGATTCATCGGCTCGCATCTGGTTGAGGCGCTGGTGCGGCGCGGCGATACCGTGCGCGTGCTGGATGATTTATCCAGCGGCTACCTGGAAAATTTGGCGGCGGTAGCGCCTCAAATTGAATTTATCCACGGCAGCATTACCAACGCCGAGGCCGTATCACGCGCCGTTGCCGGTGTTGACGCCATTTTTCACCTGGCCGGGCTGGTTTCGGTGCCGCAATCTATGGCCCAACCGCTCCGCGCCGAAGAACTCAACGCGCTGGGCACGCTCAATTTGCTGGTGGCGGCCAAGGCCGCCGGTGCGCGCCGGCTGGTGTTCAGTTCTACCTGCGCCGTGTACGGCGACGACCCCGCCCTGCCCAAAACCGAGGACTCGCCGCTGCGCCCGCAATCGCCTTACGCCATTAGCAAGCTCACCGCCGAGCAATATTGCCGCCTGTTTGCCGCCGCGTTTGGCCTGGAAACGGTGGTGTTGCGCTATTTTAACGTGTTCGGCCCCCGGCAGGATCCGTCATCGGCCTATTCGGGCGTTATTTCCATTTTTGTGGACAAACTCACGCAGGGCATTACCCCGGCAATTTATGGCGATGGCAACCAAACCCGCGATTTTGTATTTGTGAGCGATGTGGTGCAGGCCAACTTGCTGGCGGCGGCGGTTCCCGCTGCTGCCGGACAGGTGTTTAATATTGGCGCGGGCCGCCCCACCGGCATCAACCAGCTTTTTACCGGGCTGGCCGCGTTGCTCAATTTTAAGGGCCAGCCGGAGTACCGCCCCGCCCGCCCCGGTGATATTATCCACTCTTACGCCAACCCGGTGTTGGCCGCGCAAGTGCTGGGCTGGGTCGCGCAGGTTCCGTTTGAAGCCGGCCTGCAACGGCTTGTTTCTGCCGCGCCCGGCAAGGCTTAACGCCGCGAGTGCGCGGCGAGCACTTCATCCACGCCCGGCAGCCGCATTTGCAGCAGCGCTTCGGCCTGGGCCACGTTGAGCCGCAAATCCAGCGGCGTGGTGGGGGCAATCTCGGCGGCGCGGCCCACGCCAATTTTGTCGGCGGCTTCAAGCCCCCACCAGGCCAGCATTTTGCGGCCAAACTCCTCGCGGGTGAGGGCTTGCCGCCCGGCCACATTCAGTGTGCCGGAAAAATCCAGGTTTACCAATTTGAGCAACGCCGCTGCCAGCGAGTGCGCCCACACCGGCTGGCGGATCACATCGCCGAACAATAGCAGCTTTTCACCGGCAGCCAGCCGCCGGGCAAAGCCTTCGGTGCCGCGATCCATGTGCTCCAGCCCGTAAATCAGCGAGGTGCGGACAATGGCGGCAGTGGGGCATTCGGCCAGCACGGCAGCCTCGGCGGCGGCTTTGGAGCGCCCGTAGGCGTTGAGCGGCGCGGGCGGCGCGGTATCGGCGTAGGGAGCGTGTTGGCCATCGTGTACCACGTCGGTGGAAACGTGCACCAGCCGCGCCCCGATTTGGGCGGCAGCCAGCGCCAGCCAGCGGGAGCCATCGGCGTTAACGCGCCACATAGTGGCCTCATCGCTTTGGCCGGGGTTGATGGCCGCCGCGTGAATAATGGCCGCCGGGCGGATTTTTTCGATGGCGCGCTGCACTTCGGCACGATTGGTTAAATCGAGGTTTACGGATTCACCACCGGCCACCGGCGCGGCGTGGGCAGCGGCCATCAGCTTAAATTGAGCGGCGGCGGCGGGCAACAGGTATTGGCCCAAATAGCCGCTGCCACCGGTAACAAGCAGCCGCATCAATTTAACGCCTCGATTTCGGCCCGGAGCTGGCCCTGTCGTTTTTGCGCCTGGTTTAGTTGCGCCTGCGTTTGCTGCAATTTTTCCTGCTCGGCCCGGACAAAGCGGGCGTAGGGCGCGACCGCCTCGTTGATGCGGCCCAGGCTGTGGCTGAGTTCTTTATCCACCTGCGCGGTAAGCGAGTTGACCAGTTGCTCACGCAGCCCGGCCAGCCGCCCGGCCATATCGCGTTTGGCGGCGTGCCGCCGGGCCGGGATGATGAACAAGCCCAGCGCCGCCACCACGCTGGCGGCCAAAATGCCGGTAACATCAACGGCCATGGTGGTGGCCAGTGTGGTGACAATTGCGCCCAGGCTGACCGCGCCCACTTCGGCGGCGGCGGTTTCGGCCACGGCCATGCGGGCGCTATCGGCCATTTTTTGGGCTTCGGTGGTAATATCGTAGGTTTCTACCACGCGCTGGGTAGATTTGCCCACCGAATCAATGAGGTGGTCGCGGTCATACCTAAAGCTGCCGCCCACTTCGCCCACAATCAGTTTTTGGTATTCCTGCTTGCGCTGGTCAAGGTAATTCATCACCGCCTGCCACTGTTTCAAATCGGCGTTAACCAGCCAGTCAATTAGCTCCGTTACTTTTTGCTCAATGGCTTGCGGCAGGTCGGACACCACATTTTGCTGAAATTCCTGTTGCAGCCGCTCTTTGTTGAGCAAATCAAAAATGCGGGCCAGCCGCATGGTTTCATCAAAATAAGCGTTGCCCCGTTTTTCCATGTCAAACAGGATGTTTTCCAGATCAGCCAGCCTGAATTTAAAGTCGCGCTCCATATCCTGGCGGTATAGTTGCAGTTGGCGCTCCAGGTTGCCCAGCGTGTCGGTATCGGTGGAGAGCAGGCCCAGCCGGTTGGCGGTGATGGCGGCATATTTGCTTAGCAGCCGGTCGCCCACGCCCAGCGGGTTGAGAAATTTCAGGCGCAGCCGGCTGGCTTCGTCGAGGGTGTCGTGAATGTAGCGCTCCAGCGCCTCAAAGCCGCTGGCAGCCCACAGTTGCGGCTGACCCTGTTTGGCCCGGAGGGCGCGGCGGGCGCTCACCGGGAACACGTCGGGCCGGGCGCCCAGCAGCGCGGTGCCGTTTTCGCTGACAAAGTTGATGACCTGCGCCAGTTCGGCTTCGGTTTCAAAAATATCAATTTTGTTGATGACCAGCACCACCTTTTTGCCCCATTCCTTGATTTGGCTCATAAAACTGCGCTCGCTCTCGGTAAAGGGGCGGTCAGCCGAGGTGATGAACAGCACCATATCGGAGCGCGGCACAAATTCTTCGGTGATGGCCTGGTGTTTGCGGATAACGGCGTTGGCGCCGGGAGTATCCACAATGTTAATGTGTTGCAGCAATTCAATCGGCTCGCCGATGACTTGCAGGGCGGCGTCCTCGATTTTGCGCTGGCTGGCGGCGCTAAAGCGCAAAATATTAATTTGCGCCGTGGTGGGCGTAACTCCCTCTTTGAGTAGCTCCTGCCCCAGCAGCGCGTTGATAAAGGCGCTTTTGCCGGCGTTAAATTCTCCTACCACCACCAGCAAAAATAGTTCATCGAGTTGTTGAATGGAGCCGGTGAGCGTGGTTTGGTCATCCGGGGTGGCCCCCAGTTGGCCCAAAATCACCTGCAAATCCAGCAACCACTGACGCTCGTGTTTGAGCAGTTCTTCTTGGGTATCGGTTAAAATGGCGTTGAGCATAAATTTACCTTTTTGCGCTACTGGAAGTATTTTGGCTCCCGGCGCGGTGGCGCGGGCATGCCTGACTTTGACCATTATAACATGACTACGGGCGGCGTAAAACGGGCCGGTTATTTATAGTTACTTGCCAGAAATGATTATAATAGCGGGTAGTTATGGAGCTAGTGGCCGTGGAGTTTAAAATGCGGGACGAAAATAAAACCAAAGCCCAATTGATTGCCGAACTGAACGTGTTGCGGGAACGGTTGGCGCACCTGGAGCAGGCCGAGATGCAGCAGCACCGCAGCGAAGCCATGCTGCACAACCGGCTGGGCATTGAGCAGCTCATTGCTTCGCTGTCAACCAAATTTATCAACCTGCCGCTGGGCGAAATTGACAACGCCATTACCGCCGCGCTGCAAGCCATTGCCGAGTTGGCGCGAGTGGATCGCAGCTATATTTTTCAGTTCAGCGCCGATGGCGCGTTGGCTTCCAGCACCCACGAATGGTGCGTCCCCGGAATTGTGCCGTGGTTTGATAAATTGCAAAACGTGCCTACCCGCGCTTATGCCTGGGCCATGCTAAAATTGCGCCGGCTGGAAAACATTCACGTTCCCAACCTGGCCGATTTGCCGCCCGATGCCGGCGCTGAAAGAAAGTTGTTGCGGTCGCTGAATGTAACATCAATTGTGCTAATGCCCATTTCAACCGGAATGTCGCTGCTTGGCTTTTTGGGGTTTGATTCAACGCAGCACCAAAAAGCCTGGAGCGACGCCGACATCCGGCTGTTGCGGCTGGCCGCCGATATTTTTGCCAACGTGCTCACCCGCCAGCAAGCCGAACTTGCGCTGCGCGAAAACGAGCGCAAATTCCGCAGCATTGTTGAACACTCCGCCGATGGCATTGTTCTGGTTAACGAACAGGGCTTGATTATCGAATGGAACCGGGCGCAGGAAAAAATCTCCGGGTTGCGGCAGGCCGAAGTTATTGGCAAACCGGTGTGGGTTGCCGAATTAAGAATGATGCCCAAAGAGCGGCTCACCGCCGACCTGTCCGCCCGCATGGAGGCCAATTTTAAACAGCTTGTGGCCGCCGGCGCGGGCAAGGGCATCAATGAAACAATCGAGGTGATAATCGAACATCCCAATGGCCGCCGGATTGCGCAACAGCGGAATTTTCCCATTAAAACCGAGCATGGCTTTATGCTGGGCAGCATTGCCCGCGATATTACCCCCACCAAACAGACCGAACTACTCACCCGGCAGCAAGCCGATGATTTAACCCTGATTAACCGGCTCAACAACGCCGTTAATCAGGGCGACAGCCTGCTCAATATCATCGAAACGCTTTCTGCCGAACTGCGCCGCATTTTTGCCTGCCTTGAGGTGGGGATTTACCTGTTCAGCCCCGACCGGAGTTTTTTAGTGCTGCAAAACCGCCTGGAGAACCCGATTGTGGTGGCCAATGCGCAAAAACTGCAAAAACAGGCCGATTTCAGCCAGCCGGAGATAAAATTGCCGGTTCACCTTGCCCACCCGTATGCCCAGGTGCTGGCTACCGGCCAAACCGCCGTCATCACCGATCCGGCGGCGTTGGAGCGGTTGACGCTGGATTTTATCAAAGCCCAGAGCAGCCTGCTTCCGGTTGATGACCAGGAATGTCTGCAAATGTACAGCCAGCTCAACCTCGGCTCAATGTTAACCACGCCGCTGCTTGCCAACAAAGAGTGCATCGGCGTGATAGACCTGCTTGCCCGGCACCGGTTTGCTCCCTCTGAAATGCACCGGATTGAAGCCCTGGCGCAGCAACTCACCAACATCATCAAGCGCAAACAAACCGAGGAAAAACTCAGCGAAGAGCGCCAATTGCTGCGCACGCTCATTGATAATTTACCCGATTCCATTTATGTGAAAGATACCCAAAGCCGTTTTGTGCTTAATAATGCGGCGCACGTAGCCCTGTTAGGCGCTAAAACCCAGGCCGAAGTGCTGGGCAAAACCGATTTTGACCTGTTCCCCGCCGAATTTAGCCGGAATTATTACGCCGATGAACAGTACGTTTTTGCCAATTGCCGGCCATTTACCCGGCCCGAAGAGTGGGTAATCAACATGACCACCGGCATTGGAGTTTGGATGGCTACCACCAAAGTGCCCCTGTTCGATGCGCAGGGCCGTTTAACCGGGCTGGTGGGCATTAGCCGCGATATTACCAGCCGCAAAGACGCCGAGCTTGAGCTAAAACGGCTGCTGGCCGCCGAACACCGGCAACGGCTGCTGGCCGAAACCCTGCGCGAAGTAACGCTGGCGTTGGCCGCCCAAACTCATCCCACCGCCGTGCTGGATGAAATTTTAACCCAGGTGAAACGGCTCTCACCCTACGTTATGGCCACCATTATGCTTTTAGAGGGAAACGTGCTAAAGTTTGGCCGGGGACGCGGGGTTGACCGGGTTACTCCTCCTGATGTGGTGGAGCAAATCAGTTTGCCGCTGGATAGTTTTACTCTGGAAGCGACCGCGCTGCAAACCCAACAACCCATTGTTGTTCCCGATATCCGGCTGGAGCCGCGCTGGATTCCGTTTAAAGAAACAAGCTGGATTAGATCATATTTGGCGTTGCCGTTGTACCGGGGCGAACATGTGCTGGGCATGTTGCAGCTTAATAGCGATGTTCCCAACGCCTATTCTTTTGATGATGTGGCCCTGTTAGAGCCGTTTGGACACGCCGCCGCCCTGGCTCTGGATAACGCCCGCCTGTACGAGCAGGCCCGGCAGGACGCCGCCGTAAAATCAACCCTGCTGCGCGAGGTTAACCACCGGGTGGGCAACAACCTTACCGCCATCAGCGGTATGCTGGCGCTTGAGCGCAACCACATTAAAACCGTTGACCGGGGCATTTACCAATCGCTGATGCAGGATTTAACCAACCGGATTAACGGTCTGGGCATTGTGCACAACATGCTATCGGCCACCGAATGGTCGCCGCTGCCGCTGGATGAGCTAATCACCCGCGTTATTCACTCCTCGCTGCAAATATTGCCGTTTGATAAATACGTTACGGTGACGGTTAGCCCGTCAACCATCAAAATATCATCGGACCAGGCCCATCACCTGGCGCTGGTAATCAACGAATTGGTAACTAACACCATTAAATACACCCTGGCCAACCGCGAAGCCGCCGCCATTACGGTAACAATTACCAGCCAGGCCGATGCCGTTTGCCTGCGTTACTGTGATAATGGCCCCGGTTACCCCGCCGAAACGCTCCAGCACCGGCAGCAAAACGTGGGGCTGGAATTAATTGATAACCTGATGCGCAAAAGCCTGCACGGCACGTGGAATTTATATAACGATGATGGCGCTGTGACCGAGTTGAGCTTTACCCCGGATGCCGACTCCAAAAAATACGCTATGGAGTTTTAATACCATGACCACCTCTTTACCCCTGAAAGTTTTAATTGCCGAAGACGATTTTTTGGCCCGCGAAAAAATCAAGGAACTGGTAGAAACCGCCGGCTACGTGGTTGCCGGCGAAGCCACCGACGGGCAAGAAGCGGTAGATTTGGCCCAGGTGCTCAAACCCGATGTCATCCTGATGGATGTGCAAATGCCGCGCCTCACCGGGCTGGAAGCCGCGCAGCAAATTCAAACCCTGTGCCCCGCGCCGGTGGTGGTGCTCACCGCCTACCAAAACCCGGAGTTGATTACCCAGGCCAGCGCCGCCGGCGTGGGCGCTTACCTCATTAAACCGCCCACCGCCCGCGAAATTGCCCGCACCATTACCATTGCCGTGGCCCGCTTTACCGATATGATGGAATTGCGCCGGTTAAACGCCCAGCTTGAAGCCGAAATTTTGGAGCGCAACCGCCTTGAGGCTCAACTGATGGCCTCGCTTGATGAAAAAAAGCTGCTGCTGCAAGAAATCCATCACCGGGTAAAAAATAATCTAATGGTGGTGTCCAGCCTGCTCAGCCTGCAAGCCGATACCATTGAAGACGGCCCGGCCAAAGCTGCCTTTAAAGAAAGCCAAAACCGGGTGCAGTCTATGGCCCGCATCCACGAACAGTTTTACAAATCGCGCAACCTGGCCCAGATTGACATGAACAACTACATCAACTCGTTGAGTAGCTCGCTGCGCCAGAGTTACGGCGCTTACCGTGTGGCGCTGCGCGTTGAAGTGGCCAACGTGTCGCTGGGTATTGACGCCGCCATTCCGTGCGGCCTGATTATCAACGAGCTTGTCTCAAATGCCTTTAAATACGCCTTTCCCAACGGCTCCACCGGCGAAGTGTGGATTACGCTAAAGCCAAATTCTGATCAGTCGTTGCACCTGGTGGTAAGCGATAACGGCGTGGGGCTGCCCCCCCACTTTAACCTGGAAGATTCGCACACGCTGGGGCTGGAACTGGTTAAACTGCTCACTTATCAACTGGATGGCAGCTTTGAGGTGTGCCAACCGCCGGATAAACCCGGCGTGGCCTTTAACGTTACCTTTCGGCCCTGAGCAATTTCGCCTGAGCCGCGACAAATTAACGCCAAGCTGCGGCAAATCAATGCCGAGCTGTGGCAAATCGATGCCGATCTGCGGCAAATTGACGCCGAGCTGTGGCAAATCGATGCCGAGCCGTGGCAAATCGATGTCGAGCCGTGGCAAATTGATGCCAAGCTGTGGTAAATTGATGCCGAGCTGTGGCAAATTGACGCCAAGCTGCGATAAATTGATGCCGAGCCGTGGCAAATTGACGCCGAGCTGTGGTAAATCGATGCCGAGCCGTGGCAAATCGATGCCGAGCTGTGGCAAATTGATGCCGAGCTGTGGCAAATTGACGCCAAGCCGCGATAAATAAAAAGTCCCCGGCACTTACAAAGCGCCGGGGACTTGATGTTTTCCGTTAACTTAACCCCACAACTGGTCCAGCAAAAAATCAATTACCTCATCTACCGTCACAACCTGCCGCTCTTCCTCGCGGCGGCGTTTTACCTCAACCCCGCCGCTCTTCAGGCTGCGGTCGCTGATGGTAATGCGCCAGGGGATGCCAATCAGGTCGGCATCGGAGAATTTTACGCCGGGGCTTTCCTTGCGGTCATCAAACAGCACGTCAATGCCGGCGGCCTGCATTTCCTCGTACAGCAGTTCGGCCCGCTGGCCCACCTCGTCATCGGCCTTTTTAGCCAGCGACACCAGTTGCACATCAAACGGGGCGATGGAATCCGGCCAGATGATGCCTTTGTCGTCGTGGTGCTGCTCAACCACCGCCGCCATCAGCCGGCCCACGCCAATGCCGTAGCTGCCCATAATTGGCACCTGCGCCTTGCCGTTTTCATCCAGATAAGTGATGCCCATCGGGGCGCTGTAGCGTTTGCCCAGCTTAAAACAGTGGCCTACTTCAATGCCGCGGTGCAGTTCAAAGGTGGCATCGCTGTTTACGCACCTGTCGCCGTGGCGGGCCAGGGCGATGTCGGCCACAATATCGGGCTGGTAATCGCGGCCCGCGTTGGTGTTTTTCAGGTGATATTCCGGCTTGTTCGCGCCGCCCACCAGGTTGGGAAACTTCACCGCCGAGTCATCGGCTACAATGATGAGCTTGCGGCCATTGCCCAAATCCTTTTTCAAACCGAGGGGCGAGGCGTAGCCGGGCGTTGCGCCCACCGCCAAAATTTCCTCTTCGGTGGCAACTCTAAAGCGCAGCCCGCCCAGAGCGTTGCCCAGTTTTACTTCGTTCACCGGCAGGTCGCCGCGAATAACCACAAAAATAAAGTCCTTTTTGTCGTTTTCGGCCACGTAAAACACCGCTTTGACGGTGCGGGTTTGGGGCACGCCCAAAAAGTTGGCTACCTGCTCGATGGTTTTGCAGTTGGGGGTATGCACTTCTTCAACGGGCAGCAGTTCTTCCGGCGGCGGCGCGCCTTTGTCAAACTCGGCGCGCTCGGCGTTGGCGGCGTACTTGCCGTCGCTGCTGATAAACACGGTGTCTTCGCCGTTTTCGCTGAGCACCATAAATTCGTGGCTGGCGTTGCCGCCCATCATGCCAGAGTCGGCTTCCACTTCCACAAAGGCCAAATCGCAACGGCGGTAAATGTCGCGGTAAGCCTGCACCATGTCCGGGTAAAATTCGTCAATATCGGCCTGGTTGGCATGCACCGAGTAGGCATCTTTCATAATAAATTCGCGCACCCGGATTAGCCCGGCGCGGGGGCGCGGCTCGTCGCGCACTTTGGTTTGAATGTGGTACACCAAAATGGGTAGTTGTTTGTAGGATTCAAGCTCGGTTTTGAGAATGTCGGACAGCGCCTCTTCGTGGGTCATGGCCAGGGCCATGTCGCGCTCGTTGCGGTCTTTCCAGCGCACCAGCGCCGAACCCACGCTGTCCCAGCGGCCCGTCTGCTTCCAGATTTCTGCCGGGTTGATTACGGGCATGGCCATTTCCTGGCAGCCCAGCGCGTCCATTTCATCGCGGAAAATGTCCATAATTTTTTTGGATACCCGCCAGCCTAACGGCATCTGCGTGTAAATTCCCGAAGCCAGCGGCTTGATAAAACCGGCGCGCTGCAAAAGTTTGTGGCTGATAATTTCGGCCTCGGCGGGGTCTTCCCGCAGAGTTCGCCCAAAAAGTTTAGAAAAACGCATGTTGTACCTCGCAATAAAAATGCCGTCCAACGGGGCCGGCAAAGTTGAGCCACAGTATAGCATAGCCAAAGTTGGGCGTCAACGCCGGATGAGTCTTTCACTTTTTGCCGCGAGTCGGCTATAATGTTGATATTGTTACCCCCTTATTTGAAAGGAGAGGATTTATGGCCGATTTACGCCAAACTATATCTGACCATTTGGGTGGTCTGGAAGCGTTGGTTACTAAAATTCCCGGTTACAAGGGTTACAAAGAAAAAGAAATGCGGCGCGAAGCCGATGCGTTGCTGCGGCAGCATCTGGCCGCCCAATTGGCCGAACAGTTAACCAAAGCCGAAGGCATGACCCGGCAAATGTTGCTTGGCCCCGGGCTGGCTCAACTGGATGAAATGGGCCGGGCCAACACTCGCCTGCAAACCCTGATTGATAAAGTAAAAACCGCCGCGCAAGGCTACGCCGGTTTTTTTGACGCCGTTAAGGTTAAAGAGAATGAACTGGACGTGTTGTACCAGTTTGATAACGACATGCTTGGCCAGGTGAACAGCGTGGCCGAAGCCGTTGACCAGCTTCAAACCGCGCTCGATGGCGGCGACGCCGGCGCGCTGGCTCCCTCGGTGCGGCGCTACGCCCAAACCGTTACCGACGCCTCGACCGGGTTTGATAAACGCCGCGATACCATGCTGGGCCTGCAATAACAGCCAGATGCCAGTAGCCGGATACTGAACGGCGCAGCAATGAGGCTGAAAATTCGTAATTCGTAGCTCGTAATTCGTAGTTCGTAATTTTCACAGGAGACCAGAATGGCAAGAGTTGCCGATAAAATTGAACTAACTATGGAAATGCCCGACCGGATTGTGCAGCGCATCCCCGAAAACGGGCAGGGCGATTTTCGCATGGGGTCGCAGTTGATTGTGCAGCAGGGCCAGCAGGCCGTGTTCTACCGCGACGGCAAATCGCTGGATGTGTTTGGGCCGGGCCGCCACACGCTCAGCACCGCCAACGTGCCGGTGCTCACCAAAACCTTTAGCAACATGCTGTTTGGCAGCGACACCATCTTTTCGGCGATTGTGTACTATGTGGCCATGCGCGAATTTCCGCAAGAAGGCTGGGGCACTCGCCAGCCGATTGCCATGCAAACGCCGGGCATGGGCCTGGGCTGGCTGCTGCTGGGAGCGCACGGCACTTTTGGCTTTGAAGTAAAAGACGCCAAACGGGTGGTAGACACCTTTGTGGGTGGCGGCCAGCCGTTCCTCAACCTGCGTGATGTCAAAGACCGGCTGGTGAACATCATCACCCAATCCGCCACCGACTGGTTCTCGGAGGTGAATCCGGGCAACCTGATGAAAGCGCAGGCCATGCTGGACGAAATGTCCACCGCCATCAAAATCAAGGCGCAGGATCAATTTGATGCGATGGGCATGCTGCTCAAAAACATCACCATTGGCGGCCTTAGCCCGCTGGAAACCTCCGCCGAAAAGCTGAAAACTATGGGCCTGCTGGACCCGCAAATGTACATGCAGCTCAAAGCGATGGAAACCATCGAAAAGTCATCGCAGGGCGGTGGCGGGGCCGGTATGGGCGTGGGGCTGGGTGCCGGCATGGGTGCAGGCGTGGGGCTGGGCCAAATGATGGCCGGCATGTTTGGCAGCATGCAGCAGCCACAGGCCGCGGCTCAACCGGCGGCTCCCGCCGGGCCGCCGCCGTTGCCGCCAGCCGTTACCTTTTACGTGGCTATTGGCGGGCAGCAGGCCGGCCCGTTTAATATGGCCACGCTGCAACAGTACGTGCAAACCGGCCAACTGGCCAAAGATACGCTGGTGTGGAAACAGGGCATGGCCAACTGGACTGCCGCCGGGCAGGTGCCGGAACTGGCCAACCTGTTTGGCGCTACGCCGCCGCCGCTGCCGCCGGCTTAATCTACCCAAAATAAAAAACACCGCTTGTTTGAGCGGTGTTTTTTTGTTAGCAAAACTTGCGGCTTAAACTGCCAGCGGCGCGGCCTCGGCCAGCGTGGTAATGTAAAAGATGCGGTTGTAGCCGGTGAGTTCAAACACCAAACTGGGCTGCACTTGCGGCGCAACCAGCGGCAGGCGGTCGGCGTGGTTGCCCAACAGCTTTAACCCGGCGGCCAGCGCCGCCAGCCCGCGCCCATCAATAAAAGTGACATCTTCCAGGTTAACCACCACCCGTTTGGCCCCATGCCTGATCAATTGCGCCAGTTTGCGCTCGACCTCGCCGGCGCGCGCGCCGCTAAGCGGCTGGCTGATTTTTAGCAAATAAGTGTTATTCCCTATAATATGGTGATGCAGAGCCATAGTTTTTTTCACCTCCAACGGTAACAACGGTAATTGCTCTGCCACCCTATACGGCTTTTGGGTAAAAAGGTTGCACCAGAAAGGTTACAGCCAATGACCAGGCTTGATCAACGGGCCTACAACCAGCTTAGGCCCCTAAAATTTACGCCCCATTATACTCGCTACGCCGAGGGCAGTGTGCTGGTAGAAACCGGCCACACCCACGTGCTGTGCAATGTTACCATTGAAAACAAAGTACCGCGCTGGCGCGAAACCAGCGGCGGCGGCTGGCTTACCGCCGAATACGGCATGCTGCCCCGCGCCACCCACCAACGCCTTGAGCGCCGCGCCGGCAGCGACAGCGCCCGCTCGCAAGAAATCCGGCGGTTGATTGGCCGCGCCCTGCGGGCCGCCATCAATGTGGATGTGCTGGGGCCGCGCACTCTCACCGTAGATTGCGATGTTATCCAGGCCGATGGCGGCACGCGCACCGCCAGCATCAACGGGGCGTATGTGGCCGTGGCCATCGCCCTGCACAAACTCATCCAGGCCGGCGAGGTGCCGCCCCAGGCGCTGGTAACGCCGGTGGCGGCGGTAAGCGTGGGTGTGGTTAACGGCGAGCATCTGCTGGACTTGAACTACGAGGAAGACTCCGCCGCCGAGGTGGACATGAACGTGGTAATGACCGGCACCGGCAAATTTGTTGAAGTTCAGGGCACCGCCGAGGGCGCTCCCTACGACCACCACACGCTCATTCAACTAATTGACCTGGCCCGGCACGGCATCGAAACATTGCTGGCCGAGCAGGTGCTCACCTTAAAGCACCTGTTTCCGTAGGGCCAACAAACCGGCGGCTCATTTTGCCCCAATTTAAAACCTGCTATAAAGTCAGCTTGCAAATTTTTAGGTACACCCACCGAGGAGAACATGGCACAATACTGGGACACTTATCTGGAAAAAAAATTAATTGATGAAGTTACCCTGCAAAATCGCGTGCAGGAATTGGGCGCGCAAATTTCGCAGGATTATCAGGGGCAGGATTTACTGTTGATTTGCATTTTAAAGGGTGGGATTATGTTTTTAACCGACCTGATGCGGCAAATCACCATTGCGCACGAGATTGATTTTTTGGCGGTATCCAGCTATGGGCGCGGCGTGCGCGAGGCTACCGGCGTGGTGCGTATTGTCAAAGATTTGGATGAACCCATTGAGGGGCGGCACGTGTTGATTGTGGAAGATATTATTGACAGCGGCCACACCCTAAAATACATTGCCAGCAACCTGATTACCCGCAACCCGGCCAGTTTAAAAATCTGCACGCTGCTGGATAAAGCCGAGCGCCGCGAAGTGGACATTATGATTGATTACACCGGCTTTGTTATCCCCGATGCGTTTGTGTTTGGCTACGGCCTGGATTTAGATGAGCACTTCCGCGAATTGCCGTTTATTGGCGTGGTGCGCCCCGGCGCGGTAGTGAGTTAGGTGAGTAGGATGAGTTATGAGTTAGGTAAGTAGGGTGAGTTATGAGTTCTGTGAGTAGGGTGAGTGTATGCAGCGGTTGAACTCACCCAACTCACAAAACTCTTCAACTCACAAAACTCATTAAACTCACAAAACTCTTTAACTCACAAAACTCACCCGGCGTGGGTTGCGAATGGGCGGGCATTCCCAGGCGGCGGGCGGCGTGTTGGCCCGCAGCCCTTTAAACGCCGTTAAAATGCCGCAGTGATAACAATGCTCGCGGCAATCCACTTTGGTTGCGCCCTGCTGGGCGTTGGCCCAATCCAGCAGCAGCCAGCGTTTTTCTACCCCGGCGCTAATGTGATCCCACGGAAAAATCTCGTCGGCCAGACGCGCCCGGTGCGCGTACCAGGCCGGGTCCAGCCCGTGCGCGGCAAATGCCTCGCGCCAGGCATCGGGCCGCGACCACTCGTTCCAGGCATCAAACCTGGTGCCTTTTTCCCAGGCCGTTCTAATCACCGCGCCCAGCCGCCGGTCGCCGCGCGATAAAAAGGCTTCCATCAACGTTTCTTCGGCTTTGTTCCAGTTAAAAATAATGCCTTTGCCCCGGCCAAATTCCTGCCGCATTAACTCCTGCTTGCGCCGGATGTTTTCCAAACTGTCCAGCGTGGCCCATTGAAACGGCGTGTGCGGTTTGGGCACAAACGTGCTGACGCCTACCCGCACGGTGGCCTTGTTTTGGTGGTATTTGCGGCCAATTTTTAGCACTTCTTTGGCCAGCCGGGCAATAGCCAGCACGTCGTCGTCGGTTTCGGTGGGCTGGCCAATCATAAAATACAGCTTGATCAGCCGCCAGCCGCGACTGAACACGTCGTCGGCGGTTTTGAGCAGCTCTTCGGTGGCAATGTACTTGTTAATGACGTTGCGCATGCGGTCGGTGGCGGCTTCGGGGGCAAAGGTAAAGCCGCTTTTGCGGCTGGCTTGCAATTGTTCCAGCAAATCGGCGGCAAAGGATTCAATCCGCAGGCTGGGCAGCGATATGTTTAAATTGCGATGGGCGTATTTTTGGGCAATTTGTTGCACCAGCGGCCCAATCTGGGAGTAATCGCTGCTGCTCAGCGAGAGCAGGCCAATCTCCTCGTGGCCGGTTTCGCTGACAATGGCCTCAACCGTGGCCAGCAACTCCTCCAGCGAGCGCTCGCGCACTGGCCTAAAAATCATCCCGGCCTGGCAAAAACGGCAGCCACGGGTACAACCCCGCTGAATTTCAATAGAAGCCCGGTTAAAAACCACATCGCCAAACGGCACAATAAATTTTGTAACCGGCGGCGGCAGCAGCGGCGCAATCCGTTTAACCAGGTGCGGCTGCGCTTCGGCCACCAGCGGCTCTACCCCGGCAATGGTGCCATCGGGGTAGTAGCTAAATTGGTAAAAACGCGGCACGTACACGCCCGGAATTTGGGCCAGCCGCCGCAGTTGGGTGGTGCGGTCGGCGTGTTGCACCTCGCGCAGGGCCAGAATAATTTCAACCAGCACATCTTCGCCTTCGCCCAGCACAAAAAAGTCAATAAAATCAGCCATCGGCTCCGGGTTGAACACGGCGCTGCCGCCGGCGCACACCAGCGGGTAGCCGGCGTCGCGCTCAAGGCTGAGCAGCGGCAGGCGGGCCAAATTTAGCATGGTGAGCGCGTTGGTGTAAAGTTGCTCGTAGGGCAGGCTAAAGCCAATCAAATCAAAGTCGCGGAGTTCGTGGCGGCTTTCCAGAGCAAAAAGCGGCATATTTACCGCCCGCATCTGGGCTTCCATATCGGGCCAGGGGGTGTACACCCGCTCTGCCAGCGTGTCGGGGCGTTGGTTGAGCAAATCGTACAAAATGGCCAGCCCCAGGTTGCTCATGCCCAGGTCGTACACATCGGGAAAAACCAGCGCCACTTTGCTGCGAATGGCCGGGTTATCCCAATCCTTTTCAATGCTGTTGTATTCGCCGCCAATGTACCGCGCCGGTTTTTGCACATTGGCCAAAATTCTGTCAAGGTGACGGTCGTTAATACGCATTATTGCCTCTTGCGGGCCGGTTAGCCCCACCACGGCGGGGATACCGGCGTAAAATGGTCTGCAACGGTTCCTTAACCGTCTGCAACGGTTCCTTAACCGTCTGCAATGGTTCCTTAGGGGTCTGGAACGGTTCCTTAACCGTCTGCAACGGTTCCTTAGGGGTCTGGAACGGTTCCTTAACCGTCTGCAACGGTTGCGCAATGGTCTGGAACGGTTGCGCAACGGTCTGGAACGGTCGCGCAAGGGTCTGGAACGGTCGCGCAACGGTCTGCAACGGTTGCGCAAGGGTCTGGAACGGTTGCGCAAGGGTCTGGAACGGTTGCGCAACGGTCTGGAACGGTTGCGCAATGGTCTGGAACGGTTGCGCAGCTATTGCGAGGCGATATATTAGCACAAATCCGGCGCAGGCCAAAACCCTATTCGCTAAACCACAGGCCCCACGCGCCCACCAGCAGCGCCGCCGCCATCAGCCAGCCGCCCCAGGCGCTATCGGCGTAGAGGTTGCTGCCGGCAATTAACAGGCTGGCTGCCGCCGCCATCCAGGTGAGCCGGTTAACAGAGCGTTCCAGCCGTTGCACCGCTTTGCGGGCATCGGGGGCCAGCGAGGTTTGCACGGCAAAGTTGCCGCGCTCGGCTTCGGCCAGCATGCGGGTAAGTTGCGAGGGCAAATGGAGCGTCATCTGGCCCAGTTCCAGCGCCTCGCGCAGCCAGCCGCGCCAGCTTTGGCGCAGTTCTTCTTGCGCCAGCCGCTCGGCAAAGGGGATGGTCTCGGCCCAGGGGTCAAAATTGGGGTCGAGGTTGGTGGCCATGCCGGATAAAATGCCAACCGACCGCATGACAAACAGCATGTCTGCCGGAAACTGAAACGGCATTTCGTACACAATATCGCGGTATTGTTGCACAAAATAGCGCATTTCGGTTTCGGCCAGGTTACGCACCTGGCCCATTTTTACGCCCCACAGGCGGCCAAACATATCGGCGGTGGCCTCTTCGAGCCGCTTTAAATCCGCGCCGGGCAGCAGCACGCCGGCATCGGCGTAGGCTTTGACCACCCGGTGGGCATCGCGGGTGCCAACGCCAATGGCGTAATCGCGCAGCGCGGCCCGCAGGCGCTCCGGGATAACGGCCACCATGCCAAAATCAACAAAAATCATCTGGAAGGGGCGGTTGGGCCGGTAGGGTACGGGGTCGGCTGGCGCAAATTGGGTGTCTTCCGGCTCGTCGGGGTGACGCAGCGGGCGCACAAACACGTTGCCGGGGTGCGGGTCGGCGTGGACAAAGTTGGTGACAAAAATTTGCTCCATGTAGATGTTGTAAAACTTTTTGGCCACCGCCGGGCGGCTAATGCCCGCCGCTTCCAGGCCGGGCAGATCGCCAATTTTGATGTAGCCCACGTTTTCAAGGGTGAGCGTGCGCGGGCGGCAGTAATCCCAGTAAATTTTGGGCACGTATACGCCGTCATCGTGGGCAAAATTGCGGGCAAATTGTTCGGCGTGTTCGCCTTCGGTTTTTAAATTGAGTTCGTTGCGGGTGATGGCGGTAAATTCGCGGGCCACCCAGTCCAGGTCAACCCGGCTGCTAATCCGCTTGTACAGTTTAAGCCAGCGCGCCGCCAGGGTAATGGCGGCTAAATCGGTTTCTACCAGCACATCAATGCCGGGGCGCAGCACTTTTACCACCACCGGCTGGCCGTTGAGCAGCCGGGCGGGGTGCGCCTGCGCCAGCGAAGCCGCGCCCATCGGCTGCGGCGAAAATTCGGCAAAGATTTGCGCCACCGGGCAGCCAAAATCGGCCTCTAGTTGGGCCAGCACCCGCTCCAGCGGTTCGGGCGGAATTTCATCCTGCAACCCGGCCAGTTCGCCGGTAACTTCGGGCGGCAAAATATCCACCCGAATGCTTAAAAACTGGCCCAGTTTAATCAGCACGCCGCCCATTTCTACGGCCAGCGCCCGGTAGCGGCGGGCAATTTTTTGCCAGCGCGGCAGCGGCGGGGTGCGCAGCCAGCGCAAAATGGGCCGGTTGAGCACAATATCCCACCAGAGAATGTGCAAAAAGGCGCGGGCAAAAAACCAGCGCACCCGGCGGTAGCGGGCGGCGTTGATTTTGGCCGGGGCGGGGGGGGCCGCCGCTCCGCCCAGCGCCTGGTTTAGCTCACGGTGTAAATCCTGCTCAATTTCGGCGGGGGTGCGTTGTTGGTTGGCCACGGGCAATTCGCTTTCATTGGGATGTTTGCAGGGATTATAACACTTTTGCCCCGGCCCCAAAAACCCCATTCAACCGTAATACCGTGGGTTTTGGCGGGCTGTGGTATAATGTGAGGGCGTTGAACCCTTACAAACAAGGAGTGATTGCATGAAACGGAAAACGAGATTCTGGATTATTGGGCTGGCGTTGATAGTGTTGCTGCTGTGTGGCGGTTTTACCGCGTTGGGGTTGGTAGTGGCCAACAAGGCGGGCAGCGCCGGCAGTTTTGGTTTTGGCGATGCCGTGGCCCTGGTTCGGGTAGAAGGCACAATTATGCCCGGTGAAGCGCCGCCGCCTTCGCTGTTTGGCGGCACCTCAAGTGTGGCCTACAGCAAAACTATTGTGGAACATCTCAAACAGGCCAACAGCAGCAGCCGGGTAAAAGCCGTGGTGCTGGTGGTAGATAGCCCCGGCGGCAGCGTGTACGCCTCGGATGAGATTGCGCTGCAAATCAAGGCCATGACCAAGCCGGTTATCGCCTCGATGGGCAGCTTGGCCGCGTCGGGCGGCTATTATGTCAGCGCCCCCACCCGCGAAATCTGGGCCAGCCCGCACACCCTCACCTGCTCGATTGGCGTGATTAGCCAGTTTTTAAATGTGGAAAAGTTTGCCAAAGACTGGGGCGTTAGCGCCGTTACCCTGAAAAGCGGCCAGTTTAAAGACACCGGCAACCCTTTCCGCGAGTTTACCGAGGCCGACCGCGCCCTGTGGCAGAATATTATTGACGAGGCCTACGCCGCCTTTGTGCGGATTGTGGCCGATGGCCGCAAAATGACCGAAGAACAGGTGCGCACCATTGCCGATGGCCGCATTTGCAGCGGTCAGCAGGCCAAAGCCATGGGGCTGGTAGACAACCTGGGCTACCTGCAAGATGCCATTAACCGCGCCGCTCAACTGGGCGGCATCAGCGGCGAACCACGGGTGATTGATTACAGCCAGCAAACCGGCCTGTTTGAGTCGGTAGGGGCCAGCATCAATCGGCCCGGCCCGGTTGAACAACTGGAGCAACTGCTGCATTTTAACGCCGGTTCGCCGTTAATGTATTTGTACACCGGCCAATAACCCCCCGAAAGGATACCTTCGATGCGAGCCGTAGACATTATCGCCAAAAAACGCGACGGGCTGGAACTGACCAGCGCCGAACTGGAATTTTTTGTAAACGGTTACACCCGGGGCGACATCCCCGATTATCAGGCCAGCGCCTGGTGCATGGCCGTGCTGCTCAACGGCATGACCGACGCCGAAGCCACGGCGCTTACCCTGCACATGGCCCACTCCGGCGACACGCTGGATTTGCACCACATTGCCCCGTTTGTGGTAGACAAGCACTCAACCGGCGGCGTGGGCGATAAAACCACGCTGGTGATTGCGCCGCTGGTGGCCTGCCACGGGCTGCCGGTGGGCAAAATGAGCGGGCGCGGGCTGGGCTTTTCGGGCGGCACCATTGACAAGCTAGAAAGCATCAGCGGCTTCAACGTGAGCCTTTCTACCGCCCAGTTTATGGACATGCTGGCCAAACACGGTATGGTGGTTTCCGGGCAAAGCGCCGATTTGGCCCCCGCCGACGGCAAATTTTACGCCCTGCGCGACGTAACCGCCACCGTTGAAAGCCTGCCGTTGATAGCCGCCAGCGTAATGAGCAAAAAAATCGCTGCCGGCGCGGATGCCATTGTGCTGGATGTAAAAGTGGGCCAGGGCGCGTTTATGAAAACGCTCGATCAGGCCGAGGCGCTGGCCCGGCTGATGGTTTCGATTGGGCGCGGCGTTAACAAAAAAGTGGCGGCGGTGCTCAATGATATGAACCAGCCGTTGGGCAGCGCCGTGGGCAACGCGCTGGAAGTAGCCGAATCTATTGCCACGCTGCGCGGCGGCGGCCCGGCGGATTTTCGCCACCACTGCCTGACCATTGGCGGCAAAATGGTTCAACTGGCCGGCCTGGCTCCCAATCTGGAAGCGGCTAAAGCCATGCTGGCGCAATCGCTGGATGATGGCCGGGCCTGGGCCAAGTTTGTGGAGTGGATTACGGCGCAGGGCGGCGATCTCCATCAACTGGAAAACCCGGCGCTGCTGCCCGCCGCATCCATCATCGAGGCGGTACCCGCGCCCAGCGCCGGTTACGTGGCCGCTCTTAACGCCGCCGAAGTGGGCAAAACCGTGGTTGATTTGGGCGGCGGGCGGGCCAAAAAAGGCGATGCCATTGATTACGGCGTGGGCATTATGGTGCACATCAAAGTGGGGATGCAGTTGGCGGCGGGCGAGCCGGTGTTTACCATTCACGCCAACAACCGGGCCGGCCTGGAGGCCGCCCGCGAGCGCCTGCTGGCCGCCGTAACCTGGAGCGATGCCCCGGTGGCAACCCCGCCGCACCTGCTGGGCATCATCGAATAGCGGCAGCCGGTTGGTTTTGCCATGCGCCGCCCGTTAAATTGGGGCCAACAGGCCGGCAAGCGCCGCCGCTCCATTGATGAAACCGAACTTTTTGCCCAGTACGTATCGCGCCACCCGCTGCTGGCCGTGCTTTCTTTGCTGTTTTTGCTGATAGTTCTGGGCACGGTGGGCTACATGCTCATTGAGCGGTGGCCGCTGCTCGATGCCCTGTACATGACCGCCATCACCTTTTCCACCATCGGTTACGGCGAGGTGCAGCCGCTATCTGCCGCCGGGCGGATTTTTACCATCGGCCTGATTGCCATTGGCGTGATTACCGCCTCGTACACCGTGTCGGTGAGTATTGACCTGTTTACTTCGGAGCGATTTTTAGCCGATTTGCGCAACCGCAGGAGGCGACGTGTTTTGAAAAACCTGAGCAATCACAGCATTATTTGCGGTTTTGGCCGTATGGGCAGCGTGCTGGCCGACGAGTTGCAAACTCGCGGCGCGGAGGTGGTGGCCATTGATATGAGCCACGAAGTGGTGGAAAAATGCTACCAGCGGGGCATCCCCGCTATTGAGGGCAACGCCGCCGATGACCGGATTCTGCGTGAAGCCGGCATCGAGCGGGCCAGTTCGCTGGTGGCGGCCACCAAATCTGATGCCGAAAACGTGTTCATCATCCTTACCGCCAAAAGCCTCAACCCCGGTTTAAGGGTGATTTCCCGCAGCAACTCCGAAGCCTCAATTCCCAAACTGCAAAAGGCCGGGGCCGAAACGGTGATTTCGCCCTACACCATTGCCGGCCAACGGATTGCTCACCTGCTAACCCGCCCTCACGTTACCAACTTTTTGGATGGCGTACTGGAGTTTGGCGGCCAGCAAATGCGGCTGGAAGAATTTGTCGTTAACCCGGATTCGCCGCTGGCCGGCCTTACCTTGCGCCAGGCCCGGCTAAAAGTGGCCATTCTGGCCGTGCATCAGCCCGGCCAGCCGGTGTACACTCACCCCAACGCCGAAACCGGGTTAACGCCGGGCGCTGCCGTGATTGCTATGGGGCTGGATCAGGAGTTGGTTAAACTGGGCGAGTTGATGCAGGGGCGCTAACCTGTCCGACAGGTCGCCGTTGGCGGGGAATTCGTCGTCAAAGAAATATCAGGACGTGAAAAGTTTTTTTACGTCGTCAAAAAAAATTATCAGGGCGTGAAAAAATTTTTTCACGCCCTGATAATTTTATATCACGCCCTGATAATTATAGCGTAGCGGTGGGGCTTGTCCCCGCCGAAGCGCGTAGGTTACGTTTTAAACGTAACTTACATCTGGCCGCGCAGGTTGCGTTAGTAGATGGCCGGTTTGGCCGGGCCGATGACCGGCTCTGGCTGGCTGGAGGTAAGCGAAGCCAGGCACGCATCGCTCACCAGTTGGGCCATGTAGCCATCCCAGGCCGAAGCGCCCACCGGCTGCCCCTGGCGCAGACTATCCACCCACGCCTGCACTTCGATGATGTAAGCCTCGGTAAACCAGCCCAGCCAATCGCCCGGCATGGTCACACCCCGGTTGTTGTTGGCCCGCAGCAGCATCGGCTCAGAGGTGCGGGTGGTGGCCACGCCCCGCGCCCCCACCATTTCTGCGGTAACTTCGTATCCGTACCGCGCCGATAAAAACACCTCGATGGTAGCCAGCCCGCCGCCGCTAAAATTCAGGGTGAGCAGCACCAAATCCAGCGTGTTAGGGTTGGCCGTGGGGTCAACCCGGCAGCCTTGCGCGTAAACCCGGCTCACTTCCTGCCCAAGCAGCCAGCGGGCGGCGTCAATATCATGCACGGCGGATTGGCTGACCACGTATTCGCGGGGAAAGCCCGGCGGCATTGATTCGTTGCGGTGCGTGCCTTTGTACAAATAGGCCGGCCCAATCTGGCCCGCCTGCATCGCCGCGTTCACCGCCGCGTGCGGCGGGTCAAACCGGCGCATAAAGCCCACCGTCACCAGCCGCCGGTTGAGCGCGGTTTCGGCCTCAATCACCCGCCAGGCTTCGACGGCGGTGGTGGCCAGCGGTTTTTCGCACAGCACCGGCTTACCGGCCTGCACGCATTGCCAGGTTTGCTCGGCGTGTTTATCGTTGGGCGAGGCAATGATGATGGCGTCAATGCGGTCATCGTTAATCAAATCGGCGGGCGAGGCAAAGACCGCCGCGTCGGGGCAGGTGGTGGCGGTGAGCGCCGCCACCCGGGCCGCGTCGGCATCAAAAAGGCCGGCCACATGCGCGCCGCTAATCCGCTGTTGCACATTGTTGGCGTGGCGGCTGCCCATACCGCCCACGCCAATCATCCCAATTCCAAATGAAGATTTCTGGTTCATGGTTTTGTCCGTTCCAGTGTAAAAAGGGCAGGTTTTGCGCCTGCCCCTAATGAATTTTGATTTTCAAAAGCGGTAATTTATGGTAGTGGCGGGGCTTGCCCCCGCTCTGGGCAACCGCGAGGGTTGCCCCTACGGGCCGCTATCAAAATATCAGCCTTCAATCTCGGACAGCTTGACCGGGCGTTTTTCCTCGTAGGATTTTTTGGCGGCCATCGCAATCACCACCGGAGCGCGGCCATCCGCGCCGTTGACCGGGGTGGGCTTGTCTTGCTGCACGGCATCCACAAATTGGCGCATCTCTTCAATAAACGATCCCATATAGCGTTCCAGGAAGAAGTAGAGCGGCTTGGCTACCTGCACGGTCTCGGCGTTGGCGTAGGTAGTGTTATCCGGGGTGTTGTTGGCCGCCTGCACCATCCCGCCGGAGCCGAACACCTCCACCCGCTGGTCGTAGCCGTACACCGCCTGGCGGCTGTTGTCGATGGTGCCGATGGCCCCGTTCTTAAAGAACAGGGTGATGATGGCCGTATCGATGTCCCCGGCCTCGCCGATGGCGGGGTCAACCCGCACCGCGCCGGCCACAAAAACCTGTTCCACGTCGCTGCCGCTCAGGTAGCGGGCCATGTCAAAATCGTGGATGGTCATATCAAAGAAGATACCGCCGGACACCTTCACGTATTCCACGGGCGGCGGGGCGGGGTCGCGGCTGGTAATGCGCAGAATGTGCAAATCGCCGATTTTGCCTTCTTTGACCATGTTTTGCACTTTGGCAAAGTTGGCGTCAAAGCGGCGATTGAAGCCGATTTGCAGTTTAACGCCCGCTTTTTCCACCGCCGCCAGGGCTTCATCAATTTTAGCCAAATCGTAGGCGATGGGTTTCTCGCAGAAGATGTGTTTGCCGGCCTGCGCCGCTTCCACAATGAAGCGGGCGTGGGTATCGGTGGAGGAGCAGATGGCCACGGCATCCACGTCAGGGTCGGCCAGAATGTCGCGGTAATCGGCGGAGACTTTGGGAATGCGGTATTGCTCGGCCACGGCCTGAGCGGCGGCCAGCACCGGGTCGGCAATCGCCACTACGGTGGCGCCGGGGATGACCGTCGCCAGCGTACCGGTATGGATTTTACCAATCCGCCCCGCGCCAATCACGCCAAAACGGATAATTTTGTTGGTGGTCATAATCGAGTGATCCCTTCGGGTAAGTGTAATTTACAGGCCAATACTTTTCAGATATTCGCGGTTGCGCCGGGCGCTTTCTTTGGGCTGGCCCATGCCGGGCAGCACATCCTGCTCCACCACGCCCCAGCCATCGTAACCCAGCCTCTCCAACTCGGCGATAACCGCCGGAAAGTCCACATCGCCCTGGCCTAGTTCGCAGAAAATGCCGTTGGCTACCGACTCAAAGTAATCCCAGCCCTTTTCACGGGATTGTTGGGCCACGGCGGGATGATGGTCTTTAAAGTGGAAGTGCCACACCCGGTTGCCAAATTTTTTCAGCGCTTCCAGCGGGTCGCCGCCGCCAAAACGATAGTGGCCGGTATCGAACACCAGCCCCAGCAGGGTGGGGTCGGTCATGGCCAGCAGCCGTTCCACTTCGGCGGGAGTTTCAATGTAGCCGGCGCAGTGGTGATGGAACACCGTGCGCAGCCCGGCTTCTTTTTTAACGGCGGCGGCTACTTTGGTTGCGCCTTCGGCGAAAATTTGCCATTCGGCATCGCTCAACCCCAAATCCGGGGTGACGCGCCCGGCGTTTTTGGTGCGGGCGGGGATTTTGCCGTTGTCATCGGCCAGCACAATAAAGGGCAGGTCGCCTTCCACCCCTGCCAGCAGGCGAGCGGTGCGCACGGCCAGTTCCACCCCGGCGGCGTGGCTGGCCGGGTCTTTGAGCATCACCGGCACAAACGCGCCGAGCATGGTCAGCCCCCGCGAATGCACTTCTTCGGCCAGAGCGGCCGGGTCGGTGGGCATAAAGCCCCAGTCGCCCAATTCGGTGCCGTGGTAGCCCGTTTCAACCATTTCATTCAATACCTGGATGTAGCCGGGCGCATCGCCTTCCAGGTCAAACTCCAGCGCCCCCCAGGAACATGGGGCATTTGCAACTTTAATCACAGTTCACCTCGTTTTTGAAATAGATTATGATGATAACAATTCGGTTAAAACTGGCGCGACCACTCTTTGAGCCAGCGCTCTACCACCACTTTAGTTTGGGTAAAGAACTCGACGGCGTGGTTGCCCTGGCCGTGCAGCGTGCCAAAGAAGCTCTCTTTCCAGCCGCTAAAGGGGAAAAAGGCCATCGGCGCGGCCACGCCAATGTTAATGCCGATGTTCCCGGCCTGGGCTTCGTGGCGGAACTTGCGGGCCGCCGGGCCGCTGCTGGTGAAAATGCAGGCCATGTTGCCGTAGTTGTTGCTGTTCACCAACTCGATGGCGTCTTCCACCGTGTTCAGGTGAATCATGCTCATCACCGGGCCAAAAATTTCGGTGGTGGCCACGGTGGTGCCGGGCCGCACGTTTTCCAGAATGGTGGGGCGCAGGAAGTTGCCGCCTTCATAACCGGCAATCACCGCGTCGCGCCCTTCCACCAGAACTTTGGCCCCTTCATCCACGCCTTTCTGGATAAGGCCCTCAATCCGGGCCATACTTTGCGGGGTGATGACCGGCCCCATCTGCACGCCCGGTTCCAGCCCAAACCCGACCACCCGCTTGCTGGCGGCTTCGGCCAGCAAATCGCGGAAGCGGCCATGCGCCTCGCCAATGGTGATGATGTTGGCCGCGGCCAAACAACGCTGCCCGGCGTTGCCAAACACGCTGTCGGTGACAATGTTGGTGGTCATCTCCGGGTCGGCATCCGGCAAAATGATGAGCGGGTTTTTGGCCCCGCCCTGCGCCTGCACCCGCTTACCGTTGAGCGAGGCCCGGCTGTAGACGTGGCGGGCTACTGTGGTTGACCCCACAAAGGTAATCCCCTGAATGGCGGGATGGTCGAGAATGGCGTTAACCACGTCCGGGCCGCCGTTCACCAGGCTGACCACGCCGGGCGGAAAGCCGGCCTGTTCCAGCAGGCCAAAGACCTTCTGCATAGTGATGGGCGTGCGCTCCGACGGTTTGATGATGATGGCGTTGCCGGTAGCCACGGCGTAGGGCAGATACCAAAACGGAATCATGCCGGGGAAGTTGAACGGCGCAATGGTCGCCACCACGCCCACCGGCTGGCGAATCATGTACTCGTCAATGCCGCGGGCGATGTCTTCGGCAAAATCGCCCATCATCAGCATGGGGATGCCGCAGGCGGTTTCCACGTTTTCAATGGCCCGGCGCATTTCGCCTTTGGCGTCATCGAGCACTTTACCGTTTTCAATGGTAATCTGGCGCGACAACGCTTCAAAGTTCTCTTCGAGCAGCATTTTGAGTTTGAACAGGTATTGCACCCGCTGCGGGGCTGGCATGCGCCGCCATTCGATTTGGGCTTTGGCCGCCACCTGCGCCGCCTCATCCAGTTCGGACGGGAGCGAGAGCGGCACGCGGGCCAGCACTTCGCCGCTGGCGGGGTTGTTCACCTCAAGGTACTGGCTGGTGGCCGATTCAACCCACTGGCCGTTAATGTAATTCAGCAATTTTTCAGGTACAGCCATTGTTGCGTTTTGTCCTTTCTACTTGTTGACATCCGGGTTGGGGAGCATAAAATCGCGCACCACTCCCACCAGATCGTGGTAGGCGCTGATAAAGCCGCGCAGCGTGCGCACGGTGGGGCCAAAGGTATCAAATTCTTCAACCGACAGGCCATTTTCATCGTAGGCCCGCCGGAAATCGGCAAATTTGGCGTAGAGCGTGTCCACAATTTCTGCCGGAACCGGGTTTTGGAAGCGCTCTTTTACTTCAACATCAGAGGCGTTAAACAGTTTTTGCCAGTCGTAGGGGATGGTCAGCACAATGTCACCGCCAATAAACTCTGACCAGTGCAGGTGGTGGCGGTACGCTGCCGAGAGCAGCCGCGCCCGGTAGCCGCGTTCATGATAAATTCCATACGCCTTTTTAAGGCAGGCAATTCCGGCCCAGTCAATGTAGCCGGGGGTTACGGTAATGCCGTCTCGTTTTTCTAGCACGTGCAGCCAGTCATCCGTTCGGCCCACCATAATGGTGCACACCGGCGACATTTTATCCACCGGCTTACCTTCGCGCTCGCGGCGCACCAGGCCGCGTTCTATGGCCGCGCCCACGGCTAACGCCTGCGGCACGGTAAAGCAAACGGTGGCGTTAACATTAGCGCCGTGGTAGGTTACTTCTTCTATGGCTTTGATGCCCGCCGCCGTAACCGGGATTTTTATCTGCATGTTGGGGGCCAGCGTATCAAAATGCAGCGTTTGCTGGATAATGGCTTCGGCGTTGCGGTAGTTTTGGGGATTGGTCTGGATGGAAAGCCGCCCCTTTTTACCATGTTCGCGCTCAAACACCGGCTGCAATAACGCCGCGCCCCGCACTGCCATCTCTTCGATGAGTTGCCAGGCAACCTGGTCTTCCGTCCAGGTGGGGTTTTCGGCAATAATTTGTTTGATGCGGTCTTTCCACAGGTGCATCTCTTTTTTAAGCACGCCCAGCACAATGGGGGGGTTGGTGGTAGCGCCCACCGCGCCGTGTTCAATGGCGTAAGTTAATTCTTCAATTGAGCAGGAATCGTTCCAATAATCCGTTACTGTCGTCGAAACAGTCTGATGCAGGGGGCTTTTAAAAGTATTGGCTTCCATAACACACCTCACAAAATTTTTTATACCGCCCAACTGCGGCGGAGTGATAGTAACTTCAAAACGGTGGCGCTCGGCGCAACGCCGAGCGCCACCAGGTTAACTAATTACTATTTCATGAACTTGCTCAGGTTGTCTTTGGAGACAACTTCGACACCGGTGTTGACAAAGGCCTCAACCTTTT
>CAZFCE010000040.1:0-43080 GCA_964517605.1 uncultured Caldilineaceae bacterium
TTTCTTGGATCATCTCTCCATTTTACTCATCACTTACTTTTGCGCCACTACCAAAAATTTTACTCTGGACGCAGCAAATGGATGAGCAAACTCTGGCGCAAATTCTTGAACAGGTGGCCTTAACCACGGTTACGGACTTTTCTCTGGCGCAACGGGGATTGGCGATGTTGCCGCCGCAGATTGGCTTGCTTACGCAGTTAACCCGGCTGAATTTGTCGGAAAATCAGTTGATGGTGTTACCATCGGAAATTGGCAACCTGACCAATCTGGTCTGGTTGGGGCTGCACCACAACCTGCTGGAAGCTTTGCCGCCACAAATTGGCCAACTGGAAAATTTGCTTGACCTGTTTGCCTGGGAAAACCGGCTGGCTACCGTGCCGCCTCAAATTGACCGGCTGCAAAATCTGCGCCAGTTGCTGCTGCCTAAAAATCAGCTAACGGTGCTGCCGCCGCAAATTGGCCGGCTGGCTAATTTAACCCGGCTCAACCTGCATTTCAATCAACTAACCCAAGTGCCGCCCGAAATTGGCCGGCTGGCTCAGTTGCGAGAATTAAAACTATCAGACAATCGGCTAGAGGAATTACCCGTGGAAATTGGGTTGTTGGAACAGTTACAGGAACTTGATCTGTCGGGGAACCGGCTGAATGCGCTGCCGCCGGAAATTGGCAAATTAACTAACCTGCGCAAACTCAATTTGTGGGGCAACCGGCTGGTTTCGCTGCCGGCTGAAATTGGTAATTTGAAGCGCCTCACCACCTTGCGCCTGGGCGGCAACCCAATTCTCCGGTTGCCGCCAGAAGTGGCTTTATTGCCAAAATTAACCGCTTTGGAAGTTTAGTTTATCCGGCTAAATCCAGAACCCGCTGTAACTCCTGGGTTTTATGCCTGGAAACGCGCAAATTGGGGCGGGTGGTTTCATCGTAGGTTTGGCATGGAGGATTGGTTTCCGGCAAATATTCCAGCGGCGTAATATACGCGGTTGTTTCTGGTGGAGTTTGCCGGCCAAATAAGCCTTTTATCTTTTCTAGCATTTTAGCTCCAATCTGATTATTGTTGAATGTTTATCAAAAAAATTATATGCACCTCGGCTAAATTCCTTCACGGATTTTTGGAAAAAACAGCAAAACGCCAACAAGCGTTCACGCAAACGTTGCACAAATCACCAAACCGGCTACAATTCAACTAAATATCGGAGTTGAACATGGATCGTACCGACGTAGAACAAATTGTAGCTTCGGCGCGGGCACAAAGCAAAATACCGGACCTACGCCGGGCCAACCTCGGCGGGGTTGATTTGAGCGGGCTGGACCTGCACGGCGTAAATCTGAGCGAAACCGACCTGTATCGCGCTGATTTGGTGCGGGCCAACCTGTACGAAGCCAATTTGGTGTTTACCAACCTGATGAAGGCCAACCTGACCGAGGCCAATTTAAAGGCGGCCAATATGGTGTTTGCCAACCTCCGGCAAACCAGTTTGCCCAAAGCCAATCTTGAACACGTTAACCTGAGCGCCGCCGACCTGTTCAACGTGGATTTGCGCGGGGCGCAATTAATCGGCGCAAACCTGGGCGAAACAAATTTAAACCAGGCCAACCTTGCCGGCGCAAACCTGAGTTGGGCCAACTTGAGCGAATCCAACCTGGAATCCGCCGATTTGAGCCAGGCCGATTTGCGGGGCACTAACCTGCGCGACGCCGAACTGAAGAACGCAAACTTAACCCGGGCCGTTTACAACGAAACCACCCGGTGGAACGACAACTTTAATCCGGTTGCCGCCGGGGCAGTCAAAGAAAAACGCTGGTTCAAACCCCTGGAACGGCTGGTGGATATGTTCATCCGTGAAAAGGGCGACAGCAGCATCAATATTGAAGATAACAAAACGTAGCCCGCGCCCGCCTCACTTTAGGGTAACGCCGGCCAATTCCGGCTGATGGCAACCGCCCACCCCAACAAAATTTTCAATTCAGTTCCAGCGTTAACCGTAAATGGAGAAACGTATGTTGAACAGCGCCGCTTTGACTGCGCTTATTGGCGACGAAGTTTTGCTGGCAACCAAGCTCTATTTGCCACCACCGCGTCCCAACCTGGTGCCCCGGCCCCATTTGGTTGACCGGCTCAACCGGGGCCGGCAACTGGGCGGCAAAATCACCGTCATTTCCGCGCCGCCTGGCTCTGGCAAAACCACGCTGCTCAGCGAATGGCTGGCCGGCGGTTGGGCCGAAGTGGCCTGGCTGGCGCTGGATACCCGCGACAACGAACCCGCCCGTTTTTTTGGCTATTGCCTGGCCGCGCTGCAAACCATCCAGCCGGAGATGGGACAGGCGGTGCTGGCTGCGCTGAATAACCGTCCGCTGGCGGCAATCAGCCCCAAAATGCTGCTCACCATGCTCATCAACGAGATGGCGGCGTTGCGCCGGCAGGTAATCTTTGTGTTAGACGACTACCACCTTATTGAAAACAATATTATTCACAGCGGGCTGGCCTTTTTGTTGGATAACCTGCCGCCGCCGGTTCATTTGGTGATTGCCAGCCGCGCCGATTTGCCCCTGCCGCTGGCCCGGCTGCGGGCGCGCGGCCAACTTACCGAGTTGCGCGGCCCCGACCTGCGCTTTTCGCCGGCTGAGGCCGCCGCTTTTTTGCAACAAACCATGCAACTCAACCTGTCGGCTGGTGAAGTAGTCGTGCTCGAAGAGCGCACCGAAGGCTGGATCGCCGGGTTGCAAATGGCGGCGTTATCCATGCAGGGGCAGCCCAACCCGGCGGCAGTCAGTTTGGTACAACAATTTTCGGGTAGCCACCGCTACGTGCTGGATTATCTGTTGGAAGAAGTGTTGCAGCGCCAGCCGCCGCCGGTGCAGAACTTTTTGCTGCGCACCTCAATTTTAGACCGATTGTGCGGCCCGCTGGCGGATGCCATGGCCAACGGCGAGCGCCGGCTACCGGCTCAGCCGGAGTTTGCCAACTCGCAGGTCATTTTAGAATATCTGGATCAGGCCAATTTATTCATTATCCCGCTGGATAACCGCCGCCAGTGGTACCGGTATCACCACCTGTTTGCCGATTTGTTGCGTAACCGGTTGCCGCAAACCGGGCTTGCCGCGCAAACCGCCCACCTGCACCAACAGGCCAGCGATTGGTTTGAGCGAAACGGCCTGCCCGCCGAGGCCATGCAGCACGCGCTGGCGGCGGTGGACGTGGCGCGGATTATCCGGCTGGCCCGCCAAAAGGCCGCCGCCATGCTTAGCCAGGGCGAATTGGTGACGCTGCTGGCCTGGCTCGATGCCTTGCCCCAGGCGCTGCTTCAATCCAGTTCCGGGATTTCGCTGTTAAAAGCCTGGGCGATGGTGCTGACCGGGCAGTTAGAGTCGGTAGAACCGTATTTGCAGCAAGCCGAGCTTGAAGCCGATATCTCCGGCGAGGCGGCCACGCTACGGGCCACCGTGGCCTATTTTAAACGCGATATGGCTGAGGCGGTGCGGTTATACCGGCAGGCGTTGGATTATTTGCCGGCAGACAGTTTTTTGCGCGGCTGTGTGGTGCAGAGTTTGGGCGCGGCCCACAGTTGGTGCGGTCAGGTGGTGCCGGCGGCACAGGCTTTTACCGAAGCCAGCGCCATCAGCCGCCGCGCCGGTAATTTGCAGGTTCATCTGGTGGCCGAGTGGACGCTGGCCTTGTTACAGGTTGAGCAGGGCCATTTGCAGCAGGCCGCTCAAACATTCCAGCGGGGGCTGGAACTGGTTAACCGCCAGCCGCCCGCCGAACAGGTTAATTTGCTGCCTTTTGCCGGGCGTTTGCACGTGGGGCTGGCCGGGGTGCTGCTGGAACAAAACCATCTGGAGCCGGCGCAACACCATCTGGCCGAAGGGCTGGCGCTGGGCCAAAAAACGGCTGAAGCCGGCACGCTGGCCGGCGGTTATCTGGTGCAGGCCCGGCTGCGGCAGGCTCAAGCCGATGCCGCCGGGGCGCTGGCTGCGGCGCAACAGGCGGCGCTATCCACCGGCCCGTATTATCTGGTAACGCAGGCGGCGGTGTGCCAGGCGCGGTTGTGGCTGGCGCAAAATAACTGGCCGGCGGTGATTGATTGGCTCAGAACGCGGGAATTGGCGCTCAACCCGCTGCCGGAGAGCATTGCCTACGAGCAAGAGGATGAATATTTGCTGCTGGCGCGATTGGCGTTAACGCAGGCCGATTCGCTGGAGGCACAATTGGGATTGCCCCAACCGGCGCTGACCGTGGCCAAAACCGTGCTGGCCCAAATTTTGGCCACGGCGCAAGCCACTCAACGCGCCGGCCGGGTTATTGAGGTGATGGCGCTTGAGGCGTTGTGGCTGGCGGCGCGGCAGCAGCCGGAACCGGCGGTGGCCACGTTGGCCGGGGCGCTGGCGCTGGCCGCGCCGGAGGGGTATGTTCGGATTTTTCTGGATGAAGGCCCGGCGCTGCTGGGCTTGTTGCGGCGGGCGGCGGCGCAAAATACCGCCCGCGACGCCATCGCCCGGCTGCTGGCTGCCGCCGGACAATCGCTGCCGGGCGTGGAATCGGCCCAACTGTTTGATCCGCTCAGCGAGCGGGAACTGGAAATTTTGCAGTTAATTGCCGATGGCAAATCAAACAAAGAGTTGGCCGATACGCTGGCGCTCACGGTGGGTACCATCAAGTGGCACCTTAACAACATTTACAGCAAACTGGGCGCGCGCAGCCGAACCCAGGCCGTTGCGTTAGCCCGCGATTTGGGGTTTATCCGGTAAATGTCGGATTTCCGGCCCCACATAAATGGCGTCGGGGCGCATGAGCCGCCCGTTGGCCATCTCCTCAAAACAATGCGCTACCCAGCCGGCCACCCGGCCAATGGCAAACGTGGGCGTAAACAGTTCGGTGGGCAGGCCCAGGCCGTGCAGCAGTAACGCGGTGTAAAATTCAATGTTGGTGTACAGACGGCGGCCCGGTTTGTATTCTTCCAGCAGCCGTTGCGCCACCTCTTCGATGCCGCGCGCCAGGTTGTACAGCTCCATGTTGCCGCCGGTTTGGTAAATTTGTTCCGCCGCCTGGGCCAGCACCACCGCCCGCGGATCGCGCACTTTGTACATGCGGTGGCCAAACCCCATCAGCCGCCCGCCGTGTTCCAGTTTTTGCCGCAGGTAGGGTTCCGCGTTTTCAATTGTCCCAATTTCCAAAATCATGTCCATGGCCGGGCCGGGCGCTCCGCCGTGACGCGGCCCTTTTAGCCCGCCCACCGCGCCAGTAATGGCCGAAATCAGATCGGATTGGGTGGCGATGATGGTGCGTGCGGTAAAGGTTGAGGCTGTCAGCACGTCATCGCACACGGTGTTGAGGTAAATTTCCAGCCCGCGCACCCGCTCGGCGGTGGGGATGTTGCCGCTGAGCATGTAAAGGTAGTTGGCGGCATGGCCCAGTTGGGGATTGGGCGCGACCGGCGGTTGCCCCTGCCGCAGCCGCCAGTAAGCCGCCATAATGGTGGGAAAAGTTCCCACCAGCGTTAGCGCGTCGCGCTGCGGCGTGCCGGTGTTGGCTGTATCCAGGTTGAGGCTGCCGGCGGCCATGCGCAGGGCGTCCATGGCATCTACCGTTTTGGCCGCCGCCGCTTGCAGCAAAGCCAGCGTCGCCGGCGGCAGGGTGCGGTGGGCGCTGAGCGTTTGTTTAAATTCGGCTAACTCGGCGGCGGTGGGCAGGTTGCCATGCCAGAGCAGGTAGATGGTTTCTTCGGCGGTAACGGCGGGGGCCAACTCTTCCATTGGGTAGCCCACAATGATGAGTTCGCCGATTTCGCCGTTAACGCGGCTGAGGCGGGTTTCGGCGGCGACAACGCCTTCTAGCCCCGGTTTGATGGTGGTGGTTGCCATTGAGTTCTCCTGAGGTAACGAATTACAAATTTTATTACCCCCGCCGGCGGGGGGTAATTTTTTATTGCGTTTTTAGCTGTAATGTTTTAAACGCCTGCGCCAGCCGTTGCATGCCGGCTTCGATGTTGGCCGGGTTGGCGTTAGAAAAATTAAGGCGCAGCGAGCTATCGCCGCCGCCATCAGCGTAAAAAGGATGGCCCGGCACAAAGGCCACGTGCTGCCGGGTGGCTTCTTCAAACAGCGCCAACGCCGACATGCCTTTGGGTAGCGTTACCCACACAAACATGCCGCCTTCGGGCCGGGTAAAGGTGATTTCGGGCGGGAACAACTCTTCGAGCATTGCCACCATTAAGTTGCGCTGCTCCTGGTACACCGCTCGCACCGTTTGCAGGTGTTGGTCCAGGTCGTTATCGGCTAAATACTGGTACAAAATGCGCTGCGTTAAGTAGTTGCTGTGTAAATCTGCCGCCTGTTTGGTGGCGATGAGCTTGTCCATAAATTGAGGCGGTACGCACATCCAGCCCAGCCGCAGCGCCGGAGCCACCACTTTAGAGAAAGACCCCAGCAGCACCACCTGCTCCGGCAAAAATTGTTTAAGCGAAGGCTGGTGTTCGCCGGCAAAGCGCAGTTCGCCGTAGGGGTTGTCCTCAATGAGCAGCAGGTTGTGCGCCTGCGCCAGTTGGGCCAGGGCTTCGCGTTTGGCCCGCGAGTAGGTTAATCCCGACGGGTTTTGAAAGTTGGGCGTGGTGTAAAACAGCTTTACCGGCGCGCCGGCGAGCGTTTGCGCCAGGTAATCCATGTCGGGGCCATCATCTTGCAGCGGTACGGCGTGGAATTTGGGTTCGTATAGCGAGAAAGATTGAATTGCGCCCAGGTAGCCGGGCCGTTCAATCAAAATATCGTCGCCGGGGTTGATAAACAGCTTGCCCAGCAAATCCAGCCCCTGCTGCGAACCGTTAACAATCAAAATATCGTCGGCGTTTACGGTTAGCCCGGCTTGCCGGTAGCGGTTGGCAATATATTGCCGCAGGGGCGGGTAGCCCTCGGTGGTGCTGTATTGCAGCGCGGTCATGCCATCGTGCAGCAGCACTTTTTGAGCGGCGGCAGCCAGTTCTTTGGCCGGGAAAAAGCTGGGGTTGGGCAGCCCGCCGGCAAAAGAGATGAACTCCGGTTTTTCGGTTACTTTTAAAATTTCACGGATGAATGATTTTTGGGCGTTGTTCATCCGTTGGGCTAATTGAATATTGGCCGGTTTGGAGTGGTTTGATGGCTGAGGTTGCATGTGCGACATAGTTATCTTCCTTTTTTATAAAAGCAGACTCCCTAAAATATAATGGCTGGATTATACTCCGCCGAGGGCCGGGGATAAAAACCGGGCGGCCCAAACTACAGAAAACAGAAAGCCGGGGGCGATTGGTTCTTTAATACCATGTTGGAATGTTGGGATTGATGTTAAAATGTGAGCAACAACAACTCCGCCTCCGCAGGACGCAAAAATGATCGCTTACACACTATCGGCTGAAACAGTTTACAGCGTGGCTCGCCAACTCAATACCTCGCTTGATTTAACCGAGGTGCTGGGCCGGGTGTTACGGCTAACGGTAGATGCTACCGGGGCTTCTCGTGGCAGCCTTTTTTTGCTGGATGAAGAAGGCCGGGTAACGCGCCAGATTTTGGCCCGGCCCAACCAATCGCCGGAGATTTTGCGGCGCAATATTAATATGGTGATGGAACACGGCCTGGCGGGGTGGGTGTATCGCCACCAGTACGGCGCGTTGGCGGCGGATACCACCAAAGACGAGCGGTGGGTGCGCCTGCCCGATGATGCTGAAGTAACCGGCTCGGCGCTGGTGGTGCCGTTGTTGTACCAGGAGCGAGTGAGCGGGCTGCTGGCGCTGCATCACGTTCAGATGAGGTTTTTTGATGAATCGCATCTGGCGTTAACCGCCGGGATTGCCGGGCAGGCGGCCATCGCTCTGGAGAACGCCCGGCTTTTCACCGAGGTGAAGGAGGACCGCGAGTCGTTGTTCAAGCTGATTAACGGCATGCCCAACCCGGTTTTGGTGGTGAACAATAAAGACTGTCTAACGTTTGTTAACCAGCCGGCGCGCCAGTGGTTAATGGTTAAACAGGTTGATGTGCCGCTGGATTCGATCACCGGCGGCGAGCAGCTAAAAACGGCGCTGGCCGAACTGCGGCAACGGGCCAGCAACCACATCGAGCTGAAATGGCCCAACGGGCGGGTGTTCAATGTGTCGGCCAACGAGGTGGCCAAAGTGGGCACGGTGGTGGCGCTGGACGACATCACTTACCTTAAAGAACTGGACGCCATGAAAAACCAGTTTGTTGAAACCGTGTCGCACGATTTGAAAAATCCACTGGGGCTGATTATGGGGTTTGCTCAACTGATGGAAACCGAGCAAAACCTGTCGGCGGATGGCCGCACCAGTTTGCAGAGCATTTTAAGAAGCGCCCGGAATATGAAGGAACTAATTGACGATTTGCTGGATTTGGCGCGGATTGAGGCCGGCGTGGCTGGCGAGGTTGCGCCGCACGATTTGGGGCAAATTGTGGCCGACGCGCTTTCTAACTTTACGCTGCAACTCGAGCGAAAAAAGCTGCAACTCATCACCTGTTTGGCCTCGGAGCCGTTGCCGGTGCAGGGCAACCGCATCCGGCTAACACAGGTGGTTTCAAATTACATGAGCAACGCCATTAAATACACCGCCGAGGGCGGCAAAATCGAGGTGCGCTTGAGCCGGAAGGACGGCGGAGCCTATTTTAGCGTTACCGATACCGGGCCGGGCATTTCGCCGGCGGGGCAGGCGCAGTTGTTTCAAAAATTCTACCGGGTGCCCGAAATCCACGCCGTAATAGGCAGCCACGGCACCGGGCTGGGGTTATCAATTGTAAAAGCGATTGTTGAAAGCTACCACGGCCGGGTGTGGGTAGATAGCGAAGTGGGCCGGGGCAGCACCTTTGGCTGCGTTTTGCCGCTCAGCGACGATTGAGCTACACCAAAAACAGCAGCGATACCCCACCCATAGCCACCAGTGTGCCCACAATTGCCCGTCCACTGATTTTCTCGTGGAACACGTAATGGCCCACTGGCAGCAAAAAAATGGGAGCCAGCGCCATTAGCGTGCTGGCAATACCCACGTGGGTTAATTGCACCGCCAGCAGCGACAGCCACACCCCAATGAACGGGCCAAAAAATGTGCCGCCCACAATTTTTAGCGTGAGCGGGCGGCGGCTGAACACCTGTTTTAAAGTGATGACGCCCTGTCCCCGCGCAATGGCAAAAAACCAAATTACAGCGGCGGCAGCCAGCATCCGCATGAGGTTGCCCGACAGCGCCGGAAAATCACCGCCCAGCCCTTTTTTGGCCGTAATTAACCCAATAGCCTGCCCGGTGCCCGCGCCGAGGCCAAACAAAATCCCCCACAAAAATTTGCTTTTATCCGTGGGCGAGATGCCGTTGCCGTTGTCCTCCATAATCACCCAGGCGATGCCGCCCACCGTTAGCAAAATCCCGGCAATTTGCCACAGCCCCAACGTTTCGCCCAAAAAAATCCAGGCCAGCAGCGCAGCCACCACCGGTGCGGCGCTCATTAGCAGCATGCCCAGACGCGGGCCAATCCACACATAAGATTGAAACAGCAAAGCGTCGGCCACCGCCAGCCCAATAACGCCCGATAGCGACAGCCAAAACCAGCGTTCCGGCTCGGCGTGCAGCGGCACCGGCGAGCCTAACAGCAGCCAGTGGGTGCAAGTGAGAAACAACACCGCCAACAGCAGCCGCACCCGGTTAACTACCAACGAACCCACTTCTTTGCCGGCCAGTGAAAAAAACACCGCCGTCAGTGTCCAACAGATTGCCGTAAGAATTGAGGCGATTTCGCCCAGATAGATGCCCATAAATTAACCAATCGTGAGTGAAGGATTTGCGTGAATGCCGATTAAGGCATAAGTTTTGTACTATACCACACGCCGGGCGTAAGAAGCAACCATTCCCGGCGGCGCTGGTAATCCCATTCCAGAGGTTTTGCCCCAACTATGCGCTATCTTTTGGCTCCCATCACCGATTTTTTGCTGGCGTGGCAGTTGCTCACCGCCGCGCCGTTGCCGTTCAACCGCCCGGATTCCAACCGCCCGGCGGGTTACGCCGCGCCCTATTATCCGCTGGTGGGGCTTATTTTAGGCGGATTGCTGGCTTTGGCCGGCGTAGCTTTTTATTTTTTGCTGCCGGCTAATCTGGCGGCGGCGCTGGTGCTGGCGGTATGGGTGGGGCTAACCGGCATGCTGCACCTTGACGGCTTTATGGATGCCTGCGATGGCCTGCTGCCTCCCCGCGACCGGGAACGTCGCCTGGAAATTATGAAGGACAGCCGGGTGGGCGCGTTTGGTGTGGTGGGCGGAGTGTTGCTGCTGTTGCTAAAATTTAATGGATTGGCCGCCTTGCCGCCCGTGCTGCGCGGCCCGGCGCTTTTAACCGCTCCCATGCTGGCGCGCTGGGCGCAAACGTGGGCCATGTGGCGCTATCCGCTGGCCCGGCCCGGCGGCATGGGCGATTTTTTTCGGCAGGGGTTAACCGGCCCGCGCGTGCTGGTGATGTCGGTGGGCGTGTTGGCGGTAGCCGGGGCGCTGCTGGGCTGGCTGGGGCTGGTGTTTGCCGGCGTTACCTGGCTACTGGCCGCGTTGGTGGCCCGTTTTGCCACAGCCCGCATCGGCGGCTTTACCGGCGATGTGTACGGCGCGCTGGCCGAAATCACCGAGACGGTGTTGCTGGCGCTGGCGGCGGCTGCCGGTTACTGGGGCTTGTGGTAATGGCCGGCGATCAAATTAAAAATGGGCATTTGCCAACCCTTTACCCTCTCAATACAATCAGGCGTTGGACATTACCATGAAGATTGTGTTTATTGGCCCGTTTGGGCTTCAACCCAAAGGCACCATGAGCGTGCGGGCGCTGCCGTTGGCCCGGGCGCTGGTGCAGCGTGGCCACGCTGTAACCATCCTCATCCCGCCCTGGGATGACCCCGCCCGCGCCGGGCGGGTGTGGGCTGATGCCGGCGTGCAGGTGGTCAATGTGCCGCTGCCTGCGCCAATCCCCCTGTTCTTTCACATTTGGTTAACCCGCACGCTGGTGGCGCAAGCGGTGGCTTTGCGCCCGGATGTAATCCACTTTTTCAAGCCGAAGGCGTTTGCCGGGCTGGCGCATGTGGCGCTGTGGGCGTTGCGGCAATTGGCCGGAGATCGGTTGCCGGTGCGTCTGGTGCTGGACGCCGATGACTGGGAACAAGCCTGGAACGCGGTGCTGCCTTATCAGCCGTGGCAAAAAAAGTTTTTTGCCTGGCAGGAACAGTGGGGCCTGCGCCACGCCGATGCCGTAACCGTAGCCAGTCGCCAACTGTCCACGCTGGCGGAGCAGGTGCGCGGCCAACCGAGTATTTTTTACGCGCCCAACGGCGGCCAACCGGCGTTACAAGCGCCCGCCACCGCCGCCCAAATTGAGGCGGCGCGGCAAACGTGGCAATTAGGGCCGGGGCCGGTGGTGCTGCTCTACTCGCGGCTGGCCGAGTTTGGGCTGGAGCGGATTGTCTCGCTGGTGCGGCGGGTGGCCCAACACGTGCCGGCAGCGCGCTGGCTGGTGGTGGGGCAGGGTTTGCACGGCGAACACACCCGGCTGGCCGATTTGCTGCGCCAGGCCGGGCAAAGCGACCGGGTGATTTTTACCGGCTGGTTGCCCGCCGAAAACCTGCCGGCAATGTTTGCCGTGGCCGGTGTGGCCGCGTTTCCGTATGATAACACGCTCCTCAACCGCACCAAGTGCTCGGTGAAGTTGATTGATTTGCTGGGGGCCGGCGTGCCGGTGGTGGCCGATGCCGTGGGCCAGAACTGTGAATACATTGAGTCCGGCGTGTCGGGGGTGCTGGTTCAACCCGAAGACGATGCCGCTTTTGGCGTGGCGATTATCGCGCTGCTTCAATCGCCGGAGCAACGGCGGCAGTTGGGGCAGGCGGCGGCGCTCCAAATTAAAACCAATTTTGATTGGCTGCATCTGGCGGCTGAAGTGGAAAGAGCCTACCGATGAATCGGGCTAAATTGCCACCGCGCTGGCTGCGAGATTTTTTGCCGCTACTGGTGTGGCTGGCGGTAATCTTTTTTCTGTCCAGCCGGTCGGTGCTGGTAAATATTGATAACGAAGCCGGCGAAAAACTGTTTTACAAAACAGCGCACATGCTGGCGTTTGCGTTGCTGGCCTGGCTGTGGTGGCGAGCCATAACGCCCCGCCGCGCCGCCGGTTGGCCGGTGTTTGTGGCCGCGATGTGCTTAACCGTGTTGTACGGCATCTCTGATGAAATCCATCAATATTTTGTGCCGGGCCGCCACGCCAGGCTGGCGGATGTGTTGTTTGATACCGGCGGCGCGCTGGCCATGATTTTGTTGCTGCGAAGATTTGAATGGTTGCGCCACTTTCCGGAGAAGTTTGTGTTTCAACTGCAGTTGTGTTAAATATACCACTGCGTAAATTTTAAATAGCTCGAAATTTTGAAACAAGGAAAATTATTGTAATGATACCGCTCACCCCCGAACAGCGAGAATACAAAGAACGCACTTTGGCTCAACTCATGGCCAATCAGGCCCGGCTGGAAGCCAGCCTGGCCCACGAAACCCGGCCAGAGGTGATCCGCAGCGTGCAGCGCCAAATGTCGGAGATTGAGGCGCATCTCAACCGGTTGCAGGATGAACTGGACGGCATGGTGGTTTTCGATGCGTCGGCGGCAGAGGAATTGTTTAAAAAATCGGCGGCGGCGCTGGCCAAAAGCAAATTTCACCTGGCCCGGCGCTACATTACCAAACTGGAAACCATTGAGCCGTTTTATCCCGGCCTGGAGCGGCTCAAACAAGAAGCCGAAACTCAGCAGGTGAGCCGCCGCACCCGCTCGATTGCCGCCGGCACGGCCTCCGGTTATTCCGGGGCCACGCTGCCAATCCCGCCGGTAACCGGCGTAACGCCCGAAGCGGCGGCGTTTGCGGCTACGCCCGCGCCAAACTACCCCGAAGAGGCATCACCCTGGTATAAACAATTTTTTCAATTTCACTTTGTGGTGAGTTGTTTGGCGGTGTTGCTGATTTTGTGCGCCGTGATGGGGGTATTTGGCATGACGGTGCTGCAATGGCTGGTGGGCGGCGGCGCGTAACTTTTGGGCCGCCCAGCCGGTTGCGGGGCGAGGCGATCTACATAAAATTGGCCGCCCGGAGCAACGTTTTAACCGCCGCAATTGTGGTAACGCCGTTTTCCTGCGCCCCAGAATAGGCATGCACCGAGACTGTGCCCAATTCCAGCGGGAGTTGCTTTAGTATCCCGCCCACATTTAACGGATTAACGCCGCCCCCAATCACCACCTCAATTCTGCCGCGAGCCTGGGTTATAATCCGGCTCAGGGTAGCAACGCCATCGCCGGCATTGCCGGGCTGGCCCCACGGAAGCCCACAGGTTAAAACCCGCTGCGCGCCCAACTCAATCAGCTCGTCCAGGGTTTCCAGCGGTTGAGGCGTGGCATCAAACGCCCGGTGAAACGTAACTTTTAGCCCCAAATCTCGACTGGTTTGGATTAACTGCCGGGTAACGGCCACATCCAGCCGGTTATCTTTGGCGTGTAACACGCCCAACACCACTCCATCTGCCCCTTTTTCTGCCGCAATTTGAATTTGCCGGCGCATTGTTTCAAGTTCCGGCTCGGAATAGGAAAAATCACCGCCTCTGGGCCTGATCATCACCATCAGCCCGTTTCGGGTGCTAAAAGCCTGGCGGGCGGCTACAATCTGTTCCGGGGTGGGGGTTAATCCCTGCAAATGCATGGCGGCGCATAGCTCTATGGTCGAGGCTCCCCCCAAATAGGCGGCCTCAACCGCAGGTTTCACATCGGGGCTGGCATCGCTGTTTATACAAACCTCAACTTTGATCATTTTTATCGGCCTCCCCTTTGAATTAAAAAGGCGAAAATTTTATAAAAACAGTTGCGCGTATTTTTATTATACCGCATTTTTACCCGCAACGTGACTCGGTCCGGTTGGGTAAAAAATCCGTAAATCTTTCCTAAAAAGATTAAAGGAGAAGTGGATTGTGCCGATAATTTAGATATAACGTGCCGTTGATAATAAGTATTCTTTTAAAACCAAACAGGAGGTTCTTAAAATGGGTGACAAGTTAATTAAATATTATAACGAGGCAGAAAAACTTGGGGGTTTTCAAGCCAAAATACGGCTGGCGATGCTTTCCTTAATCCCTTCGTCCAAGGCCGATAAAGCGCCTGATTCGCAAGAAAACATCCAAAAACTTGAAGTCGCAATGAAACAACTCAAAGCTGAATTAGGTTTGTAACAGGAGAAAAAAATGTCAACAGTGACAAACGGCAAAGAAATTACCTTTGATAATCTTTTTGACCTGGAACACATCCAACGGATTCAGGACGCATTCGCCGAAGCCACCAACGTGGCCTCTATCATCACCACACCCGATGGGGTGCCAATCACCCAACCCAGCAACTTCCGGTACCTGTGCATGAATATTATTCGCCAAAGCGAAGTGGGCCTGGCCAACTGTTACAAATCTGATGCCGTGATTGGTGCGGTGAGCAGCGAAGGCCGGGCAGTTGTGCGCCCGTGTTTGAGCGGCGGCCTGTGGGATGGCGGCGCCAGCATTCACTTTGGCGATACGCATATAGCCAACTGGCTGATTGGGCAGGTGGTGGACGAAAGCTTTGACCCCAAAGAATTGATGAAATACGCTGAAGCTATCGGGGCCGACCCGGTAGAATTTGAAAAAGCTCTGGCCGATGTGCCGTATATGAACGTTGAGCAATTTGGGTTGGTGGCGCAAACCCTTTACCTGATTGCCCAGGAACTATCCAAATACGCCTTCCAGAACTACCACAAAGACCTTGAAATTGCGGAACTCAAACGGCAACTGGCTGCCGTTTCATCGTAATATTTAATATAATTCTGTTTGGTAATCAAAAAGGCCACCGGGGAAACCACGGTGGCTTTTTTGCGTTGGTTACAATTGCCGATTATGGGCAAAGGTGTAGAATTTCTGCATCTAACTTGGAGCCACGCCAATGACTATTTCAATCAAAAATCCGCATAGCATTGCCGAATTTTGCATGGTTGAACAACTTCAAGCCGAAATTTGGGGCAGCCACGCCGATGCCGTGCCGGTGCATATGCTCATTACGTTTGCCAAAGAGGGCGGAATTGTGCAGTTAATGTACGATAACGACCAGCCCATCGGCTTTACGTTTGGTTTTCTCAGCCGCACCGCCAGCGGCCAGCTAAAACTGGCCTCGCACCAGGCCGGGCTGCTGCCCGCTTATCGCAGCCAGGGGTTGGGCCGCCAGCTAAAACTGGCGCAGCGCGAAGCCGCGCTGGCCGCCGGCCTTCAGTTGATCACCTGGACGTTTGACCCGCTCCAAACCCGGAACGGGCGGCTCAACCTGCACAAATTGGGAGGCGTGTGCAACACTTACCTGCTCAACCTGTACGGCGATATGGATGATTTGCTCAACCAGGGCGTTCCCAGCGACCGGTTCAGGGTGGATTGGTGGCTTGAATCTGACCACGTGCTGGCCCGGTTGCGGGAAGAATGCCCGGAGCCGGATTGGGCGCAAGTGCCGGTGCTCAACCCGGCCCAGCCGGCGGGCGATTGGCTGCAACCCACCGCCAACGTGGCTTGGCCCGCATCCGCGCCCGCCTGTCTGGTCGAAGCGCCGCCCAACATTCCGCAGCTTATGGCCGAATCTCCCCAACTGGCTTTGGCCTGGCGCATGCACCTGCGCCATATTTTTGAAACCCTGTTTCAACAGGGCTACGTGGCGGTTGATTTGGTGCGCCGCCAAGACCGCAATTATTATTTGTTGCAGCGCAATTGGCCGGCTGGCCATTGATAACTCATTCCAAAGAAAATCCCAAAGGAAAACTTCCATGAAAATTGAACGCATTGAACTGCATCACGTTACCCAAAGACTGGTTCAACCCTTTCGCACCAGTTTTGGCACGCAAATTGATCGCCCCTGCATTTTGGTAGCGGTTTACAGCGAAGGTTTGGTGGGCTGGGCTGAATGTGTGGCCGATGACAACCCCGGTTATTCTTACGAAACCGTTCCCACCGCCTGGCACGTGCTCAGCGATTTTCTTGTTCCGTCCGTTTTGGGCAAAAACATCACCTCGCCGCAAGAGGTTGTGGACGGTTATCGCTGGGTGCGCGGCCACCCCATGGCCAAAGCCGGCCTGGAAAACGCCGTGTGGGATTTGCTGGCCAAAGCGCAGGGCGTGCCGCTTTGTCAATTGTTGGGCGGCGTGCGCCCGCGCGTTGAAGTGGGCGTGAGCATTGGCATCCAGCCCACGCTGGCCGATTTTCTGGATAAGGTTAACCAGTTTGTGGCCAAAGGTTACCGCCGCATCAAAATGAAAATCGAACCCGGCTGGGAACTGAAACCCCTGGCGGCGGTGCGGGCGCAACATCCTGCCATCAAATTGATGGTTGACGCCAACTCCGCCTTTAGCCTGGATGACGCCGCCATATTCCGGGAAATGGATCAGTACAACCTGTTAATGATTGAACAGCCGCTTCATTACGATGACATTGCCGACCACGCCAAATTGCAGGCGCAAATCAACACGCCCATCTGCCTTGACGAAAGCATTCATTCGCCGCTGCACGCCCGCTGGGCCATTGAAATTAACGCATGCCGGATTATCAACATGAAGGTGGGCCGGGTGGGCGGCCTGTGCAACGCCATCGAAATTCACAATATGGCCCAGGCCGCCGGAGTAAAAATGTGGTGCGGCGGCATGCTCGAAACCGGCGTGGGCCGGGCCACCAACGTTCATCTGGCTACCATGCCCAACTTTGTGCTGCCCGGCGACATCTCCGCCAGCGACCGCTACTACGTTGAAGACATCGCCGAGCCGCCTTTTGTGCTCAACACCGATGACTCCACCCTGACCGTGCCCACCGCCCCCGGCATTGGGGTTGAAGTGCAGCCGGATCGGTTGGCCAAATATCGCGTCAGGCAGCAAAGTTTTGTTGCCCGATAAGCCGCAACTAGCCGCGCTCCGCGCCGATATTCTGGCCTGGTACGCCCGCGAACAGCGCCGGTTGCCCTGGCGCGGCCAAACCGATCCCTACCGCGTTTGGCTGGCCGAGGTTATGTTGCAGCAAACGCAGGTGATGACGGTGCAGCCGTATTACCTGCGTTTTTTGGCGCGGTTTCCCACTGTGGCGGCGTTGGCTGCCGCGCCGCTGGACAATGTGCTAAAGTTGTGGGCCGGGCTGGGGTATTACGCCCGCGCCCGCAACCTGCACCGCGCCGCCCAAAAAATAGTGGCGGAGCAGGGCGGTCAATTTCCGCAGGATTACGCCGGCTGGCGTACCCTGCCCGGCTGCGGCGATTATATTGCCGGGGCTGTGGCCTCGATTGCCTTTGGCCAAGCCGTGCCTGCCATTGACGGCAACGTCAAGCGGGCGCTGGCGCGGCTGTTTGCCATTGAAGCGGATGTTTCGCGCGGCGATGGGGCGCGGCGGCTCAAAGCGGCGGCGGCGGCGCTGCTGGCTCCCACCCAACCGGGCGATTGGACGCAGGCGCTCATCGAGTTGGGCGCGACGGTGTGCTTGCCTAAATCGCCCCGCTGCCCGGACTGCCCGGCGCTCAACCGGTGTTTGGCCCGCCGGCAGGGCATCGAGTTGGAGTTGCCGCTAAAACCGGCCCGCCCAACGTTGCCCCATATTGATGTTACGGCGGCAATCATTGAAAATGATGGCAAAATTTTGATTGCGCAGCGCCCGACGGAGGGTATGCTTGGCGGTATGTGGGAGTTCCCCGGCGGCAAAATCGAGCCGGGTGAAACTTTGCCGCAATGTTTGGCGCGGGAAATTGAAGAGGAATTGGGGCTAAACATAAAAGTGGGTGCGCCGCTGGTTTCAATCAAACACAGCTACACCCACTTTAAAATTACGTTGCACGCTTTTTACTGCCAATTAGCCGCCGGTTCGTCTGCGCCGCAGGCCATTGGCGTGGCCGACTGGCGCTGGGTAACGCTGGCCGAACTGGAGAATTTTCCGTTTCCCCGCACCGACCAAAAAATTATCCGGGCGCTGCGCCCGCCGGTTTAACGGCTGAACAGCGGCGGAACTTCCCGGTTTTTGTGGTGGCTGCGCTGTTTTTCCAGCAAAAAGTCTTTGTGTTGAATCAACACCATTTTTACCGTTTGCAGCAGCACCCGTGGGTCAAACGGTTTGCCCAGGTAGGCATCAATTTTGTCGTTGTCGTCCTCAGAAATTTTGAGCATGCGCTGCTGGTCAATGCTGTTGGCCCGCGCCGAAAGCACAATGGCTGGCACGCGCTGCAAACTGGGGTTGCGGCGAATGCGGTGCAACAACTCCATCCCGTCAAAACCGGGCAGCATAATATCGAGCACCAGTAAATCGGGGTGTTCGCGCACGGCCAAATCCAGCCCTTCTTCTGGGCGGCGGGCGCGCAACACCCTAAACCCCGCCGGTTCCAGCGACAGCCGGATCAGATTTAAAATATCTTGTTCGTCGTCCACAATCAGGATTTTTAGTTCGTCGGGCCAAAGATTATCGGTCATTGATGGCGCTCTTGCGATAGTTGTAAAAACACACTAACGGTGTGTGCTTCTGTAATCAAGTCCGTTAATAATATTAAAAGATACGGTTAAAATCAAAAATACACAGGAGAAATTGTATGCTGATTGGCGCGCATTTATCAACTTCGGGCGGCGTTGACAAATCCTTTGACCATGCGGTTACTCTGGATTGTACGGCTTTTCAGATTTTTACCAAATCTAACCGTCAGTGGCACGCCAAGCCCCTTTTGCCCGATGAAATTGATCGCTACCACCGGCGGCAACAGGAAACCGGCATTAGCCCGGTGATTTGCCACGCCAGTTACCTGCTAAATTTGGGCACGCCCGACGACGAGTTGTGGCATAAATCAATTGATGCCCTGGTGGTGGAACTGGAACGCTGCGAGCAGCTAAAAATTCCTCAGTTGGTGCTGCATCCCGGTGCGCACGTAAAAAGCGGGGTTGAGGCCGGGCTGGCGCGCGTGGCTGCCGGGCTGGATATTGCCCACCGCCGGCTGCCCGGTTACGCTGTGCAGGTGGCGCTAGAAATCACGGCGGGCCAGGGTTCGACGTTGGGCGCAACGTTTGAAGAAATCGCGGCGATTATTGCGGCGTGCCAGCAACCGGAGCGGCTGGCAGTTTGTTTTGATACCTGCCACGCGCTGGCTGCCGGCTACGAATTCCGCACGCCGGCGGCTTACCAGGCGATGCTGGCGCAATTTGAGCGGGTTATCGGGTTGCACCGGCTGCGCGTAATCCACGTTAATGATTCGCAAAAGGATTTGGGCAGTCACGTTGACCGGCACGAACACATCGGCGCGGGCTGTATTGGGCTGGAACCGTTTGGCTATTTTTTAAACGATGCCCGTTTTAATGAGGTGCCCTTTTTATTGGAAACCCCGGTTGAAGATGATCCCGGCGATAATCAACGTAATTTGGCCAAATTACGAAGCCTAAAAATTGACAATTAAAACCAATTTTTAAAAATTGTTCTTAACATTATTAAAAAAGTCTTGCATAATTACATAAAGTATGTTATACTACTTGACATATTCTGATGTATAACTTGACATAAACATAATTTTTACTTTTTCATTTTAAGTTTTTTGTTCAAAAATCCTGGTAACATTCTGTACTTTAATTGCTAAAAACAGCCGTCAATTAAAGCTCCTATTCAGCTTTTACTGTAGCAACGTTGCTCAAAGTTACCCTGGTGGGGAAGAGGGAGTCAAAAATGTTTGTAAGCCACACGCAAACCGATGTCAATGGGCAGTTAGGTCACCGAATCCTGCCCCGGCGGGACAGTAATGGTTTGAATAAAACCTATGCCCGGGGTGGTTCAAAATCTGAGGTTGAAAAGCTTGAAGCGTGGAACTTTTCGGCGGAAGTAGACGACATTCACCTGGCGGATGTTGCTACTTACGATGAGGAAGAATCTGCCGATGATGGGTGGTTGGCGTTTGACGAACCCGCCACCGACATGAATGTTGAAGACTCCGTCGCTCTTTACCTTAAAGAGATTAGTCGTATCCCCCTTTTAACCGGAACCGAAGAAGTAAAACTGGCCAAAGCCATTGAACATGGTCGGCATGCGACCGTGCGTTTGGGCCAGTCCGATGGCAGCCTCGACCCAAATACCAAAGCCCGGCTCAAAAAGAAAATACAATTAGGCCAGATGGCCCGCTGCAAACTCATCGAAGCCAACTTTAGGCTGGTGGTGAGCATTGCCAAAAAATACGTGGGGCATGGCGTTTCTTTTATGGATTTAATTCAGGAAGGGAATATTGGCCTGATTAAAGCGGTAGAAAAATTTGAGTATCAACGCGGGTTTAAGTTTAGCACCTACGCCACTTGGTGGATTCGGCAGGCGGTTAGCCGGGCGCTATCGGACCAGGGGCGCACCATCCGCGTGCCGGTACACATGGGCGAACGCATTACCCAACTGTCGCGGGTATCGCGGGAATTGGTGCAGCGCAACGGCCACACCCCCACCGAAGAAGAAATCGCCGAAGAAATGGGCATCAGCTTACGGCTGCTGGAGCGCATTCGGCAGGCGTCGCAGTATCCGCTGTCGCTAGAAATGGAAGTGGGCGAAGAGATGGACAGCACGCTGGGCGATTTTATCGAGGACAAGAACAATCCCCACCCCGATGACACCGCGCTGGAGCAGTTGTTATCCGAGCGCATGAATGATGTGCTGGCATCGTTATCGGCGCGAGAGCACCGGGTGTTGCAACTGCGCTTTGGATTGCAGGATGGGCGCAGCTACACGTTGGAAGAAGTGGGCAAAAAATTTGGCGTTACCCGCGAGCGCATCCGGCAAATTGAGGCCAAGGCGCTCAGTAAATTGCGCCATCCGCGCCGCAGCCGCCGCCTGCGCGACTTTTTGGAATAGCGCGTTTCTAAAAAACAAAAGCCGAAGGGCGATTTCACCCTTCGGCTTTTTTGTTGCATTTGGCTAAAAATCAGGCCGCGCCGTTGGTGTATTTGCCCACCAGCGCCGCCACGTTGTGCCCGCCAAAACCAAAAGCGTTAATCAACGCCAGTTTGGTGGGATGTTGCCGGGCCTGGTTGGGTACAAAATCCAGATCGCAGCTTGGATCGGGGGTTTCGTAGTTGATGGTGGGCGGCAGCACGCCGGTTTCAATGGATTTTACCGCCGCCAGGGCGCTAATCATGCCGGCAGCGCCCAGCATGTGGCCCACCATGGATTTGGTGCCGGTTACGGGAATTTGATAGGCGCGTTCGCCAAAGGCGTTTTTTATGCTCAACACTTCGGCGGTATCGCCCAGCGGGGTACTGGTAGCATGGGCAAAAATGGCGTCCACCTCTTCGATGGTTTTGCCGCTGGATTGCAGCGCCCCCAAAATGGCGTTGGTGGTGCCGCGCGCATCCGGGCGAGGCGCGGTTACGTGGTAGCCATCCGAGGTGAGCCGCCCGCCAAACACTTCACCGTAAATGGTTGCGCCCCGCGCTTTGGCGTGTTCTTCGCGTTCCATAATAAAGGCCACGGCCCCTTCGCCAAACACAAAGCCGTCGCGGTCTTTGTCAAAGGGACGGCTGGCCCGCGCCGGGTCATCGTTGCGGCAGGAGAGCGCCCCCATCCGGTTGAACGAGGCAAAAATTACCGGCGAAATGGCGGCTTCGGTGCCACCGGTAATAATCACATCGGCTTCGTTGCGGGCGAGCATGTGGTAGGCTTCAATAATGGCGTACAGGCCGCTGGCGCAGGCCAACGCCGAACTGCTGAGCGGCCCCATTGTGCCCAGTTCGATGGACACAATCGAAGAGACGGCATTTAACATAATGTTGGTAATCAAAAATGGTGAAACGCTGCGCGAGCCGGCTTCGTCGAGTTTGTGGGTGGCTTCTTCCATCCCGCTTACGCCGCCGCCGCCGCTGTTAAACACCACGCCCACCCGCGCCGCATTATCGGCGGTGATGTTGAGGTTGGCATGGGCTACCGCCTGGCGCGAGGCTGCCAGCGAAAACTGGATGCTGCGGCTAACCCGGCGGGCCAGTTTTTTATCCATCCAGGTGCCGGGGTCAAAATCTTTTACTTCGCAGGCAATGCGAATATCAAAATCCGAAACATCAAAAGATTTAATGATGCCGGCGCCCGAAACGCCCGCCGTTAAATTTTGCCAAAAAGTTTGAACGTCGTTACCAATGGGAGAAACAACGCCCAGGCCGGTGATAACTACACGCGACATGTGAACTCCTCTCAGAAATCATTTTGCAAGGTAATTTGCGGGCCTTAAACAAGCCACCGCCGCCAAACGGCGGTCGGTGTTTGTGTTGACCACATTCTATTTGAACACTACTGGTGGAAAAAAGTTACGCCTGGGCCAGTTGTTTCAGGCCGGTTTCATCTAAAATGGGGATGCCCAGAGTTTGGGCTTTATCGGCTTTGCTGCCGGGGTTTTCGCCCAGCACCAGGTAGCTTGTTTTTTTAGAAATGCTGCCGGTTACTTTGCCGCCGTGCCGGGTGATAAATTCGGTGGCGTCGTCGCGGCTCCAGGTGGGCAGCGTGCCGGTGATGACAAAAGTTAGCCCGGCCAGTGGCTGCGAGGGCGTGGCGGCGGGGCGGTTGGCCGCCAGCGGCAGGCCCGCCCGTTTGAATTTTTGGATGAGCGCCTGGTTGGCCGGCTGGCTAAACCAGGCCACAATCGAGGCGGCAATGCGCGGGCCAATGCCCTCAACCGATTGCAACTGTTCCTGCGTGGCGCTGCTTAATTGGTCAATGGTGAAAAAATGGGCCACGGCCAGCCCGGCCACCACGCTGCCCACGTAGCGAATACCCAGCGCGGTGATGAATCTTTCAAAGGGTTGTTGGGCGCTGGCCTGGATGGCCGCCAGCAGGTTATCCACCTTTTTGTCGGCAAAACCTTCCAGCGCCAGCAATTGCTCGCGGGTGAGAAAGTAAATGTCGGCCAGATCGGTAATCAGCCCGGCTTCTACCAACTGTTCACCGATTTTCAGGCCGAAGCCTTCAATGTCCATCGCGCCGCGCGACACAAAATATTCCACCTGCCGCACCAGTTGGGCCGGGCAGGCGGAGTTGAGACAAACCAGCGCCACGTCGTCGCCGAGGCGGCTGGTGGGTTGGCCGCAGACCGGGCAAACGGCGAGCGGCTGCGGCGGCTGCGATTGGGGCGGGCGCAAATCCAGAATGGGCTTGACCACCTGCGGAATCACGTCGCCGGCGCGTTTGATCACCACCGTATCGCCGGCGCGGATGTCTTTTTTGGCCAGGTCATCGTAATTGTGCAGGGTGGCCTGCCGCACCACCACGCCGCCAATGTTCACCGGCTCCAGCACGGCATACGGGGTGATTTGCCCGGTGCGGCCCACGTTGCCCAAAATTTCCAGCACTTTGGTGGTGGCTTCGCGGGCCGGGAATTTGTAGGCAATGGCCCAGCGCGGTGCGTTGCCCACCACACCCAGTTCTTGTTGTAGCTCAAAGCTGTTAATTTTAACCACCGCGCCGTCGGCATCGTAGGGCAGGCGGTTGCGCTGCTCCATCCATTGGTGGATAAAAGTCAGGGCTTCGGTAAAGTTGCCGGTGTGCAGAATATCGGGATTAACGGAAAAACCGAGCGCCTTTAAATAGTTGAGCGCCTCTTGCTGCGAGGTGATGGTTGCGCCTTCGACGTAGCCAATGGCGTAGGCAAAAAAAGCCAGCGGGCGTTGGGCGGTAATGCGGCTATCCAACTGGCGTAGCGAACCGGCGGCAAAGTTGCGCGGATTGGCGTACACGCGCTCGCCTTTTTCTGATTGCTGCTGGTTAAAGACGTTAAAATCGGCGTTGGGCATATACACTTCGCCGCGCACTTCAATCCGGGCCGGCGCGGGCGGGCCGTCCGCCGCCGCGGGAATCCGCAGCGGGATGCTTTTTACGGTGCGCACGTTGGCGGTAACGTTTTCGCCTTCCACCCCGTTGCCACGGGTTGCGCCGCGCACCAGCAGCCCGTTTTCATAGGTAAGGGCCATCGCCAGCCCATCAATTTTAGGCTCAACCACAAATTCCAGGTTATCCACGGTGAGGCCGGCGGGCAGCAGCCGTTCAACGCGAGCCAGCCAGTTGCGCATGTCGCCATCGTCAAAGGCGTTGCCCAGGCTGGTCATGGGAATGGGGTGGGTAACTTTTTCAAAAACGGCCAGCGGCTCGGCCCCCACGCGATTGGTGGGCGAATCCGGGGTAATTAGCTCCGGGTGCTCGGCCTCAAGCTGACGCAATTGCTGCATAAGCCGGTCATATTCGGCATCGCTGATAACGGGGTCATCCAGAGTGTGGTAGCGGTAGCTGTGGTAATTGATTTGCTCGCGCAGGTTGGCCAGTTGTTGCTCAATTTCGGTCATGGTTGAGTTGCTCCCCGTGGTACGTTGCCCCAAATAATAAACGCCGCCCCGGTTGAGGCGACGTTCATTATAGCTATTCGATGGGTAATTTTCAATTGGAAACGGGCAATTTGGCGGACTACTGGTTACCCTGAGCGCTGGGCGGCAGGGTGGGTTCCAGGTAATCCTGCACCGTCCAGCCTTCTTTGCCTTCCGGGTTGCGGATGTACCACCACACGTATTTTTCGCCGTTGGCGTCGGCGCGGGGGCCATCGAGCACCAGCACCACCATGCCTTCGGTGGCCACGCTGAGCCGCTCATTATTAGTGCCGGGGCCGGAGCGCATGCTCACGCCGGCGGTATCAGTGTTGATTACTTTTGCGTACACCTGTGGAGCCAGCGCCGCCGGAATGGTGGGAACGGGCGTGGCGCTGGGAATGGGGGTAAGGGTTGGCTCCAGCGTAACTACCGGCGGAATGGTGGGGGTGGGGCCGGTTTGTTTTGCGGCCGGCTGTTGGGCGGTTTGGGTGGGGGCCGCGCCGGGAATGGCGGTGGGGGTGGGGATCACCACCGATTGTTTGCGTAAAATATTCACTACTCCCAGGCCAACCAGTCCAATAATCAGCAGGCCCGATAACGCGCCAATCAATACCCAGGCAATTGGGAATCCTACTTCGGTGGAGCTGACTTCTTCAATCCGGCGGGGCCGGCGGGTTTTGCGGGTTTTATCGTCCCATTGAGACATTGCATCTTCCTTAAAAATATTTTTTAGATAGCTTTGGTTACTAGCAAAGTTAAATCATCGGGTTGCTCGGCGGTGTTTCTAAAGCGGTCAATATCATTGATAATGAGGTTGATCAACTCTTGCGCCGAGTGATGGGCATGGCTGGTGACAATGGCCTGTAACCGTTCCAGGCCGTACATGTCGCCATTGGTGGTAACGGCATCGGTTACGCCATCGCTGTAGCAAACCAGCACATCGTTGGGTTCAAACACCAGTTTGTCTTCTTCAATAATCAAATTGGGCAGCAGCCCCAAAAAACGGCCCGGCGTATCGAGCAGGCGGATGGTGCCGCTGGCGGCCTGGTAAAAAATTGGCCGGTCATGCCCGCCGCGAATAAACGACATTTGCCGGTTTTTTACGTTGAGGTGCGCGTAAAAGACGGTTACAAACATTTCGGCGGGCGTGGCGCGCAACAATAGGTCGTGCACGCGGTGGGCAACTTCGGCGGCAGAAAGCCGGGTTTGGGCCTGGCTTACAAACAGGGTTTTGACAATGGCCATGTAAATGGCGGCCTGCACGCTTTTGCCGGAGGCGTCGGCCATAATCAGGCCGGCGTGGTCGTCGTCTATGGCGATAACATCGTACAGGTCGCCGCCGATTTCGCGGGCGGGGCGGGCGATGGCGGCAAATTCAAAATTAGGCACATCCGGAAAGGCGGTGGGCAAAATGCCCTTGTGAACGGCGGCGGCAATTTCCAAATCGCGCTTCATGCGCTCGCGGCGGAGCAGTTCGGCCTGGGCGGCGCGGAGTTCTTCCAGAGTTTTGGCCAGTTCTTTGTTGGTGCGGCCCAGTTCATCAATGTTTAGCTGCAAATTGGCAATGGTGATCAGGTCGGTGGCGCGCATGCTGCTGGTAATGCCGCGCATAATCGCCTTAGCCGCCGAGGGATTGTGGGTGATAATGTAATCAAATGTTTGTTCGTTGATGCCAATGAGCGTGCAATCGGTGACAGCGTGAACCGTGGCGGCGCGCGGGGCGTGGTCAATTATGCCCAACTCGCCAAAAAATTCGCCCGAGCTTTTTATGCCCAGAAAGTGGTCATCGTTTTCCATGTGCCGGGTAAAGGCCACGCTGCCCGTTTGAATAACATAGAGCACGTACTCTTCGTCGCCTTCACGGCAAATAATATTGCCAGCCTTGTGGTGGCTGACAGTAACGGCGTTAGTGAGCGCGTTGAGGTCTTCTGTGGGGAGTTGTCCCAGCGCATGTTCCAGAACCGTGCGGATGTTGTTCAATGGGCCGCGCCACCTTTACCACTCAGATACCAGCTCCCGGGCCATGTTTTCTTCTCTGACTGATTTTATCCCGCGAATGCGGCAGTTTTCCATAATGGTTTCAACTATTTCTACCAGTTGTTGGGGCGAAATAGGTTTAACCAGGTAATCTACCACCATCGAGCCGCTATCAAAGGCCAGCGTAATCTCTCGGCGCATACCTCTGGCGCTGAGAAAAACTACCGGGATAGTGGGTTGTTCCTGGGCGATAATGCGGGCGGCGTCGTAGCCGGTTACCATGGGCATTCGCGCATCCAGTAACACCAGGTCAATGGATTCTTCGCGGACAATCTGAACAGCCTGAGCGCCGTTAATGGCTTCGTGAACGGTGTGGTGCTTTTGCCTCAGGGCAAAGGCAAACAGTTCGCGGCAGTCTCGATCATCTTCGGCGTAGAGGATGTTAGCCATTAATACAACCCCTCCTGCGAGTTGGTGTTAACATTTTACACTTTTTTAAGCCTAAGGCAAACCATATTTTGTCAAAGTACGGTAAAAAATTGCTTTTACCAAGTATAACACGACTTGCGCCTCCCCACAACGATAGTTATGGCAAGTAACCGGACATAATGCCGGTAATTAAAGCGAGTTGCTGTTATTATTGGTATCGGCACGCATTTAACTAACTTAAAATTTTGAGGGGAAGCCGGTTTGTGGCTTACTGCCAATCTGTGACCGGCCCGGTTAAACCATAATTTGAGGCCGCCAGCACCAGATCAAAAATGCTGACAGTCCCATCGCCGTTGATGTCAATCAGGGGATTGTTATCACCGTAATGGCTGCCAATGTAGGCCATATCAAAAATATTGATGGAGCCATCATCGTTGATGTCGCCGCCGGGCAGGGTGATGGTTCCCAGGTCGCCAGTGGGGTTGGCGGCCTGCGCCACCAGATAGCCGTGCTGAAATACCTGCAAACAGCGATAGGTTACTTCTGCTGCCGGCAAAAATTCAAAATAACCGGCACTGTCGGTGGTGACAGCCGGGTTGCCGGTGCGGATATTGGCCGGAGGTTCCGGGCAGTCAGCCTCGGTAAGGTACACTTCGCTGCCATCGTGCAGCCGCCGGCCTTGCAACAGCACCCGCCCAAAAATCGAGTTGGTTTGCGCCGCCGTCACTTTGATAACGCCGGTTTGGGTGGTGTACTCCATATTTTCTCCGGCCTGGCCGGTTAACACCACGTTAGTTGGCGTAATAATGGCCTCGCCTTGGGTTAGCCCCACCCAGGTAATGTGCGCCAGTTGGCTTATATCCGCCCCCGGCGGCAGTTGCGCCACGGCTAATTCTATGCGCCCGGTTTCATTATCTGCCTGGTTGCGCACCACCTGCCCGCCCAACCCGTCAGCCACCTCGATTTGCACGCCGGCGGTGGCGGGGTCGGCATCTTGCACGGTGATGAGTTGCGGGTTGAACAGCAGCGTCACTTCAACCGCCGTTAACCTGGCGGCGGCATCAAGCCGGAGCGTGGTGAGGCCGGTGTGCCCGGTATAAACCTGCACATCATTTGGCTCTAATTGAAGGTTAAGCGGCGAATCGGCGCGGCTAACCGGCAGGTTAAATTGAGTTATTGCCAATAAACAAATAATGGCAGCCAGCGTTTGGTTTAATTGTTTTAGCCGGTTAAAAAGTGTGTTCATTTTTTTGCGCCTTTAAACTGTTATTCTGCCGGAGGCCACGCCACCGGCCCGTGTAACCGGAAATTTTGCGCCACCAACACCAAATCAAAAATATCCACCAGCCCGTTCGCGTCCACATCGGCGGCGGAGTTAACCGATTGAAAGTCGCGGGCCACCAGCGTTAAATCAAAAATGTTCACCTCGCCGTCGTTGTTGAGGTCGCCGGCGGGCAGCGTAACCTGCCCCAAATTAGTGCCGGCGGGCGTTAATTGCGCCGCCAAAAAGCCCGGCTGAACCGCCCGCAGGCAGCCCGGTAATGCGCCCGGCGGCAGCGTAAATTGGCCATTGCCGGCGGTGGTGGTTACGGCGGCAAAAGTGGCCGTATCGCACGGCTGGCTACTGGTCAAAATTTGAGTGCCGCCGTGGTCGGTTCGGCCTTGCAACAATACCGTGCCGGAAATAACCGGGTAACTTTGCACCGCGCCAATCGCCGCTACGGCATCAATTTGAGGCGTAACCCGGCCATTGCGGGCATCGGTTACGGGCGTGCCGGTCTCTTTTAAAATTGATTCCACCTCGGCGGGCGACAGGTTGGGCGCGGCCTGCCACAGCAGCGCGGCTACTCCGGCGGCGTGCGGCGCAGCCATTGACGTGCCGGATTCTTCGGCCTGCCCGCCGCCCAGCCAGGCCGACACAATGCGCGTGCCGGGAGCCAGCAAATCCAGAGCGGGGCTGCTGTTGCTGGAACAGGCCACCTGCCCCGGCGTTACGGCGGTATCGGTGCAGCCGGGCCAGCGCATGCTGTCCAACGGGGCGTGATACACGTTGCCCACCGCCTGCACCCCGGAGATGCAGGCCGGAGCCAGCAGCGCCGAGGTTTGGCCGTTGTTGCCGGCGGCGGCAAACAGCGCCAACCCGGCTTCGCGGGCGGCGGTAGCGGCGGCGGCGTACAACAGGGTGTTGGCGTCGGCTTCGTCGCAGGTGGCCGGGTAACTGCCGCCGCCCAGGCTTAAATTGATGACCTTAAGGTTGAGTTGGGCGTGGTTGGCCAGCGCCCAATCCAGCCCGGCCAACACATCTGAGGTGTAGCCGGAGCCGCCGGCATCCAGCACCCGCACCACGGCCAGCCCCGCGCCGGGCGCAACGCCGCTTACAATCCCGGCCACGTGAGTGCCGTGGCCGTTTTCATCCTGGGCGTTATCGCTTTGGGCGGTTTTGGTCGGCGGGCAGGTGTTGTTTTTGTTGAAACAGGCTTGCCCCACCACCCGGCTGGCCAAATCGGGCTGGTTGGCAAAATCCAGGCCAGAATCCAGCACGGCCACGGTTGCGCCCGCGCCGGTTAGCCCCCACAGTTGCCGGGCGCTATCGGCTTTGATAAAGGCAAAACTGGCGGCGTCGGCGGCCTGCACCGGCAAATCGGCGGAAACGGCGGCCACGTTGGGGTTGGCTTGCAGCGCGGCCAGCCCGACGGCGGTCACTTCGGCGGTGAGGCCGGGCACTACGTTAAATTGATGCAGCACCCGCACCTCGCTGCCGGCGGCGGCCTGTTTTTGCGCGCCAAACTGCGCCGCCGTTGCGCCCGGTTTAAAGGCTACCACCACGCGGGTAACAGGCGGTTGGGCCAGGGCATCGGTTTGAAACAGCAACGCGCCTACTGCCAGCGCCAGCCCGATGATGTTTAAGCGTGTTCCGGTCATTGTTGCCTGCCTGTCACGATGATGTTAGCAGCCGGTCCAGTTCGGCGCGGGCGGTGGGATTGGCCGGGTCCAGCGCCAGCACCCGCTGCAAACAAATGCGTTTTTCGGTGGGTTGCTGGGCCATCAACCCTTTGCCCAGCCAGGCTTCGGCGTTGGCGGGATCAAGCTCAATGGCCCGGCTGAACAACTCGTAGGCGCGTTGCGGGTCGCCTTGTTGCAGGGCGCGCGTGCCTTGTTCGGCCAGCAGCCCCGCCGACCGCACCGTTGAACGAGTGGAGCCGGGAATTTTGCGGGCGGGCGCGTCGGCAATTTCGGCGGGCGGGGTGTTTTTCCAGCGGGAACCGGCCAGCAGCAGCCCGCCCAGCAGCACCAGCCCGCCTAATACGCCCGCCAGCGCCAGTATTTGCCCTTTGGATAACCACACCACCGGCTCGACGGCGGGTTTGAACTGGTCGTCCAGACGCAGATTTTTGACCGTTACCGGGATTTCTTGCAGGTTGCCGGAAACAAGTTGCGCTTTGCTCAGGTCAACCTGGTACGGCCCGTTGCCGGTGATTTCAAACACTACGGTGGCCAGCACGCCATCGCCGCTGATGGGCGGCGCGGGTTTGAGCAGGGTAAAGGCAAAATTGATCAGCCCGGTGGCGGCATCGGCAGAGTTGGTAACTACAAACCGGTTATCCGAGGCGATAATGGGGCCGGGGCTGATTTGCACGCCGTCGAGCCGGCGGTTGTCGTCGCGAACGGTAAGTTGGGCCGGGTTGTAGTGGAGTTGCACTTCGGCGCCGTACAGGTTGTCAACGCCGGAGAGGTACACATTGACCACCAGCAGCTTTTCATCCTGAATTGGCACATTTTGCAACTCGATTTGCGCCGGGTTGGCGGTTTGCGCGCGCAGCGGGGCGGCCCAACAGAGCAGCCAGAGGCTAAAAATAATGGTTAACCGGGTTAATTGTGGTTGCATAACAAATCTCTGGCGGAAATCATTAGTTGAGTAGATGCGCGAGCCGCCCGTTGAGTTGGGCAGCCCGCGCATCGGGTTGGGTAGCTATAACTGCGAGTTACGAGTTACGAACGACGAATTACGAGTTACAAACTTTTATCTTTGTGTCCGTGGTGCAGGTTGGTTCATCCCATTTAAATTTACTGCCAGGCGGTGAGCGGGCCGGCCTGCCCAAAGTTACCGGCGGCCAAAACCAGGTCTAAAATATCAACCTTGCCGTCGGCGTTGAGGTCGGCCAGGGCATCGCTGCCGCCGTATTTTTGGGCCACGTAGGCCAGGTCAAAAATGTCAATCTGGTTGTCGCTGTTAATATCACCGGCCAACAGGGTGAGCGCCCCCAAACCGGCGGACTGCGCTCCGGATTCAATGCTGACCGGCGCGCCGGCCTGCGCCGACAGGTAGCCGGGGTATTCAAACGTAAAGGGGCCGCTGCCGGCTATCGAGAAGGAGCCATCGGCGTTAGTTTGGCTTTGCTGGCCGACGGCATTGGTTACAACCACGCCGCCGCTGCCGGCGCGGCCTTGCAGGTGCAGCGTGCCGGTAACGGCGCTGCAATCGCTGGTTACGCTGATGTTGCCGTTTTGCAGCGTGTGCGTAATGGCCTGGGTGTTGCTGTTGGCCAGAATGGTGTTTTCCAGCGTGAGCGGGCTATCGCCCGGCGCTACCGGCTGAAAGTTAATTTCAACCAGGCCGGTGTTGCCATCAATATTGCTGCCGCCCAGCAGTACCGCGCCAAATTTTATCCGCCCGTTCACCGTGTCTACGGTGTTTTGGGCAATGAAGCCGCTGGAGAATACGGGGTCAACGCTGATTTGCACGCCGTCGCGGGTAGAATCGGCATCCACTACCTGCACCACGGCGGGGTTGTAGGTAACATCAAACTGCACCCCGGCCATGTTTTCCACATTATCAACCTTGATGGCCACGCCGGTTGAAGCGGTGCAAACCGGCAGCAGTACGCTGGCGGGATCAACCTTTAAAACCGTGCCGGTGGGTTCAGCGGTGGGGGTAGGCGAAGGCGTGGCTGTGGGCGTGGGGGTATCGGTGGGGATGGGCGTTTCGGCGGGCGTGGTGGGCGTAGGCGTTTCGATGATTTCGGTGGGCAGCGGCGTGGGCGTTACGCCATTGGCGGCGGTAACTGCCACGCTGGCGGTAGCCGTGCAGGGTAAAAAGCGCGCGCCGGTGGAATCGCTGGCGGTAAAGGCAAAGGTGTAGGTGCCGGGCCGGTCGGTGGCGTAGGTGCCGTCGTAGTCGCCGGCGCGGTCAACCAGGCCAAAGCCGGTGGCCGCCTGCGCCGCCGCATCCTGGCGAGTCACCTCGCTGCTGACGGTTGCGCCGGTTAGCGGCGTGCCGGCGGCGTCGGCCAGCCGCACGGTAAAATTGATGGTTTGGCCGGCCACATACGATTCCTGGCCAAAGATTACGCCGGTAATCTGGCAGGCTTGCAGCGCCGGAGTGGGCGTAGGCGTGGGCTGGCAGGTGTTTTTGTTGGCCACGGTATCGCGCAGTTGCGGCAGTTGGCTGTACACGTTATCGCCGGGAGAAGTGGTGTTGGCCACATCGCGGCCACCGGCAATGACGGGAATGTTAGCCAGGCCGCCGTAAGCGCCGCTGCTGTGCGGCTCAATACCGGATTGGCCAAATTTCCAGGCGATGAGTTGGGCGGCGCTGTCCAGCATGGCCGCCGCGGGTTGAGCCACGCTCAGGCGGCGGTCATCACAATTGCCATAGCAGCCAATCAGCCCCAGGCCCAGCGAATGGGCGTTGTGAGTATCGTGGATGCCCACCACGTCATCGCCGCCGGCGCGGCCTTCGTACACCACGCCGTTGGGATCAATTAAGTAGTTGTAGCCAATATCACCCCAGCGCAGCACGTTGGCGTGAAAATTCCACACCGAGCGCACCCAGCCGGCCCAATCCTGATAGGGCGCGGTGTTGTTGGGGGTTTCGGTTTGGTGCAGGATAACGTGCGTTACCGGCGCGTACTGTGGCGGTCGGCGCGGGCTGTTTTGGCCGTCGGGGTTGCCCCAATCGGTGCGGGAAACGATGGCCGGTTTTTGGGCCGGGCAGGTGTTGGCATCAACGCTGGCGGCGCTGGCCATTTGCCCGGCAATGTCGGCGTCGGTTGGCCCCTGGCTGGTATCGCTAAAAACCATTACCAGTTGGTTAAACGCGCCGCCGCGCAGAGTCACTCTAAATTGAATGGCCACAGACTCGCTGCCGGCCCAAATCAGGTGGCCGCTGTGCATAGTATCGCGCACCGGGTAGTAGGCCGAGGGCGTAGCCAGCCAGTCGCTCCAGCCGTTGCCGGTGTTAAGCCGCGTTTCCAGGTCGATATCGCCATCGGCGGCCCACAGCGGGGCAATGTCGGTGGTAAAACCAAGCGGGCTGCTGATTTCGGGCGAGGTGTAGCGCCCGGAGCTTTGCCCCGGAGCCAGTTCCAGCCCGGCGGCGGTCACAGCCAGCCCGTCGAGTTGGCCGCCGGCGGCAAAATTATCGGCGTTGAACGTAACCTCTTCTGAACTGATTGCGGCGGCTTGCGGCGCGCCCAAACTTGGAGCCGGGTTTGCCAGCCAGCCCGCTGCCGCAATGACCACAAAACTGCTAACCAGAACCAACAGTAATAAGAGATGTTTTTTGAGCATGGGTTCCTCCGTACCAAACCCCAGCGGGGTTGAATTTACTGCTGACTGAGTACCGGGCCTTGTAACTGGTAGTTACCGGCCAGCAAGGCCAAGTCCAGAATGTTGACCGCGCCATCGCCGTTTAAATCGGCCAGCGAGTTGGCGGTGAGCAAGTTTTTGGCCAGGTAGGCCAGATCAAACAGGTTAATGGTGTTGTCGCCGTTTAAATCTCCGGCGGGCAGGGCAACGGGTTGAAGCGCCAGCGGCTGTTCGCCATTGGATTGGGCGGCGGCCAGAGTTTGGGCCAAATCGGCCTGGGCGGCCATGTAGCCGGGATATTCAAAATTGAGGCTGCCGCTGGCGGCAATGCCAAACGAGCCATTGGGCAGGGTGGTGGTTTGTTGCCCCTCGGCGTTGGTCACAACAATACCGCCGGAATCGGTGCGGCCTTGCAGCGTGGCCGTGCCTTGCAGGCAGTTGGGCACAAAATTAACGTTCACGCTGCCGGCGGCGGCGGTGGCTGCAATGGGCTGGCCGCTCACATCGGTGAGGGTGAGGCTGTCTATGGCAACGGCGCTTTGGCCCACGCGCTGCGGTCTAAAGTCAATGGCAATAAGGCCGCTGCTGCCGTTAATGGCCGGCACGCCGATAACGCCCGCGCCAAAGGTAATAATGCCTCGCTCGGTATCAACGGTGTTGGCAAAAATGCTGTCGGTAGAAAAGGCATCGTTTACCCGCACCTGCACGCCGCGCTGGCTGGCGTCGGCATCAATTACCTGCACCACTTGCGGGTCGTAGGAGAGTTGCAGTTGCACCACGGCCAGGTTGGTTACGTTTTCTACCCGCACCTGCACGGTATCGCGCAGGCTGCACAAGGTGGTGTCAAGCTGCGCCGGCTGCACGCTGATGCCCGTTGGCGCGGCGGGCGTGGCCGTAGGCGTAGCCGTGGGCGTATCGGTGGGGGTGGGCGTGTTGGTAACGGTGGGGGTGCTGGTAGCGGTGGGAGTGTTGGTGGGCGTGGCGGTTGGCGGCTCGGCTACCGAGATTTCGGCGGCAGCGGAGCAGGGCAAAAAGCGCGTGCCGGTGGGATCGGTTACGGTGAATTGAAAATGATAAATGCCCGGCGAGCCGGTGGCCGAGTAAACGCCATCGTAATCGCCGGCGCGGTCAATCAGATTAATCGCGGCGGCGGCCTGGGCGCTGAGCGGCTGGCGGTTCACCTCGGCGTTAACGTTAGCGCCCACCAGCGGCGCGCCGGCAAAATCGGCCACGCGCACCGTTACGTGGATGGCGTCGCCGGCCTGGTAGGATTCCTGGTTAAAGATTACGTCAACCACCTGGCAGGCTTGCCGGGCCGGGGTGGGCGTTGGCGTGGCGGTAGCGGTAGCGGTGGGAGTAAACGTTGGGGTGGGCGTGGTGCAGCAATGCGCCGCCGCGGTGCCGGCGGTGAGCCAGGTGAGCGCCGCCGCCAAAAGTAAGGTTAAACTGCCTAAAACGATAAAGTTTAGATGATTGCTTTTTAGGATGGTCATTCTCCGTCACCTCCACTACAAAACCGGGTTGGCCACCCCGGCGAAGCGGTCAATTGCGCCTCGCCGGGGTTAAAATTAGATCAAATTAAAACGGGAACGTGCCGCCGTTTGTGGGCGCGCCATCGGTGGGGCCGTGCACGCCAAAGTTTTTGGCCACCAGCACCAAATCCATAATGTTAATCACGCCATCGGGCGTGTGGCCGGGGCCGGTAAAATCGGCGGAGGCCGACAGGGTGGTGTTGCTCACCGGGTTGCCCAGCAGGCTGGCCGCCAGTTGAATATCAAAAATGTTAATCACGTTGTCGTTGTTCAGGTCGCCGGCCAGCAGCCACACCGAAGACGAATCGGTGGATTGCGGGAAGGTAACGCTGGCATCCAGGTAGCCGGCCCGGCTCACTTCTACCTGATACGGCGGGGCGGTGGTGGCATTGTTAAAATTGCAAAAGCCGTTGGCGTCAACGCCGCCGCCATCGCAGGGGAAGATGCCGTTAATTTTGACATCGGTGTAAATAGCCGAGGGAACGGTGTTGCTCACCACCAGCCCGGCGTTTTGGCCGCCTTCCAGCCCAATCTGGAATTTGAAAATGCTCGACGGGGCCACGGTGATTTGCATGGTTTTATCCGGCACGGCGGTGAGGCTGGGCGTTGCGCCGTTATCCACCACCAGCGAGGTTGTGCCGTTCAAACACACGTTGCCCACATCGGCCACGGCGGCGTCGGGGTCGCTGCGCCACAGAATTTTCACCACGTCGCCGGAGCCGTTAACGGTTTTGGTGGGATCAAAATAAACCACGTTCACCGTAAACGAGCTGTCGCCGCCGCATTCCAGCGCGCCGCCGCCGGTGGTTACGGTCATAAAGTAATCCACGCCGCGCGTGCCGGGCAGCAACGAGCCGGGGTCGATGCTATCGGGTTTTACCACCGACGCATCGTAGGCAATGGCCAGCGTAAAGCCCGAAATTTGCTGTGCCCCATCCACATTCAACTTGGTTAAAACCGTGCCATCGCCCCGGGCAATCTGGGTAGCGGTTGGATTCCACAGAAAATCAATGAAATCAACAGCCTGCGCGCTCACGGTGCCATCGGTTGGCTCCTGGGCGGCGGCGGGCAGCCAGAACATAGCCGTTAAAACCACCAGCGTTAATGCCACCCCTGCCAATTTGAAAAGAGATTTGTACTGCATTGCGTTTGCCTCCTGTAATAAAAAATTAAATGGATACAGTGAGTTCAGTGTAACAAACCCGGCAAAGCGCCTCAACAGTAGCAATACAGAGAAAAAACCGGGGATAACCGGGGGCAAAATCTGCGTGCCAGCACGGATACCCCCAACTTGACGGCACCCAACGGTTGGGTTTAAGATTTTGGTAGCTAAATCAGCAATTTTCAGGATGATAGTTATGTCTCCCATTCGGGTACTGATTGCCGAAGACCAAACAATTTTGCGCGAAACCTACCTGCACCTGCTGCAAGACACGCCCCACATTACCGTGGTGGGGTCGGTGGCTAACGGCCAGGCCGCGGTTGAAGCGGCCCGTGAACTGCAACCCGACGTGGTGCTGCTCGATATTCAGATGCCCAAACTCAACGGCATCGAGGCCGCCCGGCAAATCCGGCAGGCGTTGCCGGAGGTGGGCGTGGTGCTGCTATCGCATTACAGCGAGCGGCAATACGCCGAGGCTTTTTTGCGCGACGGCACCGCCGGCAAAGCCTATTTGCTCAAAACCACCCTCAGCGAACCGGCGGCGCTGGTGCGGGCCATTGAAGTGGTGGTGGAAGGCGGCGCAATTTTGGCCCCGGAAATCCAGAATGAATTGCTGCGACTGGCCTCGAATGACCCGTATGCCAAACTCCGCGATTTAACCCGGCGCGAAATGGCGGTGCTGCAATTAATGGCCGAAGGGTACACCAACATCAGCATTGCCCACATGCTCTCCATCAGCGAGCGCACCGTTGAAAGCCACGTTAACAATATTTTCTCCAAACTCGATTTAACCTCTGAAGCCAGGCGCAATCCTCGCGTGCTGGCGGTATTATTGTTTTTGCAAGCCACCGATTTGGGCTAGCTTAAATATTGCGTGTGCGCCTGCAAATGAGCGGGCGCGGCGCTGGGCTGGCTAATGGGCAGCCGGGCGCGAACCGTGGTGCCCTGGTGCAGCGCCGTGTGAAAGGTGAGCCGGCCCTGCCAGGCAATGGCCCGCTCTTGCATGGATAACAGCCCCAAATGGCCGTTGCGCCCCATTAAATCCTCCGGCGGCGTGGCCATGCCCAGGCCGGTATCGCGCACGGTTACGCTCACGGTGTGGTCATCCCATCGCAGGTGGATAAAAATTTGTTCGGCCTGGGCGTGTTTAATGGCGTTATCAAGCGCCTGCCGGGTAATGTAGTACAGGTCGCGTTCCAGTTTGGGGCTGGCAATCCGCTGTTGGTCAAACCCTTGCGCGGTTAAAGTGATGGCTTTAAGGCCGGCGTCGGGCGGCGGCGTTTTGGCCAGCGAGTCCATGTAGGCGCGCATGGCCGAAATTAGCCCCAAATCGGTTAATACCGATGGGTGCAGCCCCTGCGTAATCTCGCGCAGCCGGCTGTTAAGGTTTTGAGTTTCGGTTTGCAGCCCGGCCAGCCAGTGTTGAACTTCGGCGGGGTTATGGGGAAGTTGATGCTGGCTGCGGCGCAGCGCCAGCGCCATAGTGGTTAATCGGCCTAAAATATCATCGTGGAGTTCGGCGGCCAGGTTGCGGCGCTCGTCATCTTGCGCGTCAATGGTGCGGCGGTAGGCCAGCATCAGTTTGTGCCGGTTATCGTTGAGTTCGGCGGTTAGCAGCGCGGTTTTGGCCAGCAGCGCCAGTTGCGCGGCTACCTGCTCCAGCGCCGCCGCTGGAAACTGAAAGCGAGCCGGCCCCAGCCCCACCAGCCCCACCAACTCGTTGCCCAGCGTTAACCAGGCCACCGCCTGAATGCCACCCGCTTGCAAGCCGTGGCTCAGGGCGCTTTCGGGTAGTTGCGCTACCGGCCAAATGCCGGCCAATTGTTCGGCGGGCAAATCGAGCGGTAATTCGGTGAGGGCATTGTCGGCGGCGGGGAGTTCGTCTTCGGTGTGTACCAGCAGCAGCACGCCGTCTTCGGCTTCGTAGCGCCACAGCGACAGGCTGCGCGTTTTGAGCGTGGCCCGCAGCAGCCGGGTAAGCCGCCCCAACAGCAGCCACGGGTCGGCGGTGGTGCGGGCCAACCGGTGGCAGGCCTGCATAATCTGCGCCGAGGCCAATCGCTCCGGGTGCAGCAAATCATTGAGCAGCAGGCCGCTCCAGCCCGTTACCAGGCCAAATATCAGCCAGCCCAAAATTGTAACCAACAGGGGTAAATTAAAAATTAGCGGCAGGGTAAGGTTAAGTCCAAATAAGGCCAGCGCCAGCCCCGCCAGCGCCAGCCCCAACCGGGGCCGCCGGCCAATGGCCAGCGCGTAAATTAAACGGCTCATCAGTTGGCGTAACCCCGCCGGTGCCAGGCGATATTCGGTTGAGCGGCCCAGAATGTTGGGTTGATGCATGGGTTACACCCAATCGGCGGCGCTCGGTTCCACCGGATTGATGAGTCGGTTTAAAAATATTAACGTTCCTGCCCGCCAAACGCCGTTGGCGGGGTGTATGTTTGCTGGTGCGGTTCAAACAGCATGGCCGTCCAGCCGGTGTTGATGCGCATGGTGCGGATGGGGCTGGTAATGCTCACGTTGGCGTAGGCCAGCCATGCGCCCATAATAAAAGCGGCGTCGGCAAAACCGGGCGGCACCACCAAAATGCGGGTTTGCAGCCCTTCGGTAAAACCGGCATTGCGGGCCATCTGGTCGGCCAGGGTGATGACGTTGGCGATTTGCGGCGGCAGCGGTTTGCCCAGGTTAAAATGGCACGGCAAATGGATTTCCGTCAGGCTGACCACATGCGTTTCACGGCGAATTTGGGCTTTGATCGTTTCGTTTAATTCGCTCGATGAAAAATTTACAATGAGCAACGCATTCTTCAAAGGGTCCTGTTTCATGGGGGAACCTGCTTGCATAGTAAGTGTTTTATTTATAGACATTTGGCCCCGACCTTATGACCGATTGCGGGTTGCGCGGTGGTTTGGGTGCTGCCGGTTGAAATTTTTTACGGCTGCCCACCGCAATAAAACCGACCAGGCCAACCAGCCCCAGCCCAATAATGGCCACGGCCACAACCCACCACGGAAAAGCGTTGGTTTGGCCAATGGTGAAGTTGGTGATCTGGGTGGGAATGGTTTGCAGGGCCGCCGACACCAGTTTAATGTCGGCAATTTCAACCGTAGCCGGCTGCTGTTTTAGCACGTTAAAGGTAATTCGCCCCAGCGAGCCGCTGCCGCTCACCGCCGGCGCGGGGTTGAGTAGCGTCATGGCAAAGGCAATGGTGCCCGCTGTGGCATCGGCCTGGTTAACCACCACAAAGCCTTGCGCTGCCGGCAACAATCCGCCGGCTTCAATTTGAACCCCCGTTTGCTGGGCGTTGGCGTCAACCACCGCCATAACGGTGGGGTCAAATTTTAATTTGAACTCCAGGCCGTACAGGTCGGTTACATTATCGGCCATCACCTCAACCGTAACCGAGTTGGCGGTGGTGGCAACCGGCTTTAAGTAAATGTGGGCGGTGTTCTGCGCCAAAGCCGGTGTTGTGGGCGCAGCCAGGGTTATAAATAACAGCAACAATACCAAATAATACCTAACGTGTTGGAGCATGTGCGGATCCTTCCCCAAATAGTATAAATTAAATTAATAACGGAATTTTCAGCCGGCCCCGTTGGGATGGCTTGCAATGAATGGCCGGCAAAATGGAGAATATAGTCTAAAAATGATGGCTGAATACGGCGCGTTGCCAAAACGGTCAACGGCGCGGCGTGGGGGTTCAACATAAAAGTATATAGCCAATAAGCGAACATGCTGGTTGCTGTATTTATGAAGTAATTTATTGGGTTGACAGCAGGCGTCGCGTTAAATCGGCTCACGGATTCACCCTTATGTTGAGTTAGTAAGGTGCAAAAAAGGCAAGCTCGCTTTTGTAACCTAAAAAGCGAACGTAAAGAATGTTAACTCAATGTTGGCTTCAGGATAACACAGGCCGGTTTTCTTAACAATAGCAAAACGGTACTGGCTAAAAATTAACCGCCTGTTGCAACTATAAATATAGGTAGCTACCAAAAAACATGGTATAATTCGCTGGGACTTTTTTCCAGCAAAGCGGGCTTTCTAAAACAACAACCCATTGATGCGTATCAATCAATATCAGACATAACAAGGAGGTTATTTGTGAAGCTGCACGAATATCAATCAAAGCGCATCTTCGCCGAACATGGCATTCCCATTCCAAAGGGTGAGATTGCTACTACCGCCGCCGAAGCGCGGGAGATTGCCCGGAATCTGGGCAGTAAAGTTGTCATCAAAAGCCAGGTTCTGGTCGGAGGGCGCGGCAAAGCGGGGGGAATTAAGTTGGCCAAAGACCCCAACGAAGCGGAACAAATGGCCGACCAGATTTTGGGCATGGATATTAAGGGGCTAAAGGTTGACAAAGTTTTGGTAGACCAGGCCGCCGATATTCAGGAAGAAATCTATTTGGGGGTTGTGATTGACCGGGCTGTGCAGTTGCCGGTGATTATCGCTTCGGCGGAGGGCGGGGTTGAAATTGAAGAAGTGGCCAAAACCAACCCCGATGCCATCAAACGGCTGCCGGTTGATCCGCAGCTTGGGTTAATGGATTATCAGGCGCGTAACCTGGCCTTTGATTTGGGCCTGCGCCGGGTGTTTGTAACTCAGTTTGTAAATATTTTGCAGGGCTTGTACCAAACCTTTATCACCACCGACGCCAGCCTGGCCGAAATCAATCCGCTGGTAATTACCGGCGATGAAAAACTGTTGGCCGTTGATGGCAAAATTGTGCTCGACGATAACGCGCTGTACCGGCATCCCGATTTGGCCGAACTGCGCGACATTCAGGAGGAAACCCCGGCAGAACGCGAGGCCCGGCTGGCCGGCTTGAGCTTTGTCAAGCTGGATGGCGAAATTGGCTGCATGGTCAACGGGGCGGGGCTGGCCATGGCCACTATGGACATTGTAAAATATTTTGGCGGCGAACCGGCCAACTTTTTGGATATTGGCGGCGGGGCCAAAGCCGATAAAGTGGCGGCGGCGTTGCGCATTATTTTAAAAGACCCCAAAGTAAAAAGTATCCTCTTTAATATTTTTGGGGGGATTACCCGCTGCGACGAAGTTGCCCGTGGCATTCTGGAAGCCCTCCGCGAAGTTCAAACCGATATTCCGATGGTGGCCCGGCTGGTGGGCACCAACGAAGAAGAGGGCCGGTATATTTTAGCCGAAGCCAATTTCCCCAGCGCCTCAAGCCTGGGCGAAGCGGCCCAAAAAGCGGTAGAACTGGCCAAAGGAGCGTAATCATGGGCATTTTAGTTGGAAAAAACACGCGGTTATTGGTTCAGGGGATTACCGGCCGGGAAGGCATGTTTCACACTCAACAAATGGTAGAGTACGGCACCAACGTGGTGGCGGGCGTAACTCCCGGTAAAGGCGGCGAATGGGTGGACAGCGTGCCGGTTTTTGACACGGTTAAAGAAGCCGTTAACGCCACCGAAGCCAACACCAGCATTATTTACGTGCCGGCCCGGTTTGCCGCCGACGCAATTATGGAAGCTGCCGATTCTGGCATTGGCGTGGTGGTGTGCATCACCGAAGGCGTGCCCACGCTGGACATGGTGCGGGTGCGCCGCTTTTTGCGCCGCAAAGAAACCCGCCTCATCGGCCCCAATTGCCCCGGCCTCATCACTCCCGGCGAAGCCAAAGTTGGGATTGTGCCCAACCGGTTTCAACTGGCAGGCAACATTGGGCTGGTGTCGCGTAGCGGCACCCTTACCTACGAGGTCATGCAGGCGCTCAACGATAAGGGGATTGGCCTGAGCACCGCGGTGGGCATTGGCGGCGATCCCATCATTGGCAGCACTTTTATTGATATTCTCCAACTCTTTGAAAGCGATCCCCTCACCGATCAGGTGGTAGTGATTGGTGAAATTGGCGGCACCGACGAGCAAAAAGCGGCTCAATTTATTGCCGATAAAATGAGCAAACCCGTTACCGGGTTCATCGCCGGGCGAACCGCTCCGGCGGGCAAGCGGATGGGGCACGCCGGAGCAATCATTCAAGGCGGCGAAGGCACCGCCGCCGAAAAAATCCGGGCCTTTGAGGCGATTGGGGTAAAAGTGGCGCAACAACCCGAAGAAGTCGCCGAGATTGTCGCCTCGCACATGTAAAAAAATGGCCGGTTAACAAACCGGCCATTTTTTGTTGCAATAAATAACCCGGTTGGTTGCCACGCCGGGTTATTTTTTCTCTAAATTCAGAAAATAAAATTAATTTTCTTCGGTATAATCTGATCCGTAGTAAGGAGCCGGAGCGGTGTTGCCTAAGCTGGGGTCAAATCCTTGTTGTTGTTCCATACCGGGATACATCTGTTGTCCCATATCGGGGTACATTTGTTGCTGGTCCATCCCCGGATACATCTGCTGTCCCATCCCCGGCGCATCCATTGGGCGGTCCATTCCATTATCCGAGTAGGGCATAACATAGGGGCGCGGGCCATATTCGCCACGGTACGGCATCGGGTATGCCGGCGGGTACATAACCCCATCCCACGGATAAGTTGGCCCCCAGGCCGGAATGCACAGGGTTTGCCCTTCAAAAATCCAGTTGGGGTTGGGCAGGTGGTTGTATTGCGCAATATAATACGGATTCAGGTTAAACTGACGCCCAATGCTGAACATTGTATCGCCTTCTTCAACCCTGTAGCACGTGCTGTTGCCACAACCCCAGCCATCACCTCTCCAGTCATCCCATCTAGGAGGTGCGGCCATGCTGGTGGATACCAACGCCAGTTGCAATGCAACCAGCGCCATGATTACTGCTGCAAACTTAACCAAAGTCAACTTCTTCATATAATTTTCCTCCTACGGAATAATATTATGTTTACTTAATTATACGGAAGTCCCGAATCCGATGCAACTGCTTGACATAAATTTTGTAAGCTCAACAAAATAGATGGAATCCGGCTTGAATTGGGCTGTTTTGGGCAGATTAGTCATCAAAACCGATACAATTTTCGCGGTCTTTGTCCAGTCGGTTGGAGTTGTGAGGCTCTGTCAATGCCCCACA
>CAZFCE010000041.1:0-40443 GCA_964517605.1 uncultured Caldilineaceae bacterium
TCATCGGTGGGGTAGGGGGATTCGTCCCTATCCCTTATTACGAATGTTATCTACTAACTGCCGGTAAGCCGGGCTGGTTGCCGCCGGGCCGTCCCACAAGTTAAAACCGTAGGGATCACCGGCGGCATTAAGCTGCCACAGCCCCAGCCGGGCCACCCACGGGTAGTTAGCCTGGGCGTAGGCAATTGCGCCCGGCAAATACTCGGCCTGGAGCGCCGGCGAAACCACCTGCCACTGCGTTTTAGGGTCGGTGGTGCCGGTGCGCCAGCCCATTTCTGTAACCCAAATGGACTTGGCGGAGTCGCCATTGGCAACCATCAACTGGCGGTATAGCTCCAGCCGCCGAAAGTTGGGGCGATATTTTTGCGGCGCGTCGGCAGGCGGGCGGCCAAAGCCGTAAGGGTGGGCGGCCAGAGCGTTAAAATAAGGCGCGGCCCCGGCGGCGTATATGGCCTGCAAATAATCCAGGTCGTTCACCGCCCAATCGCCCTCGCCTTCGGTGGCGGCCAACCCTGCCAGCGCCACCGGCAGTTGCGGCGCAGCCGCTTTGATGGCGGCGGCAGCCGGTTTAAGCAACTGCACGTAGGCGGCGGCATTGGGCGGCTGGTTGGCCCATTCCAGGCTAAGGTTAGGCTCGTTCCACAGAATAACGCCCGCCAGCCGCGTACCGTAACGCCCGGCCACGCGCCGGGCAAAATCGGCGTAGGCGGCAGCATCTACCGGCAGCGGTTGGCCGGAGCGAACCGCCCAGGCCGGCGGCTGATCCAGCCGGGCAATCAGGCTGAGGCCGTAGAATTGAGCGGCGCGGAGCGCAGCGTCCGGCTCGGCCCAGTAGTGGTAGCCCGGTTCCGGCTCGATGCTGGCCCAGTTGAACACAATGGTTACAAACTGCGCCCCGGCAGCGCGGGCGGCCTCAAGGTGTTGGGCATCAGCCTGCTCTACCTGAAAACCCAGGGGGATGGGCGGCGCGGGCGGCGATGGTGGCGTTTGGGCGGCCACGCCGGGGGCCGCCAGTAACAGGCTGATGAGCAGTATTACCGGCCAGGTTAGCCGGCGGAGGTAAAGTTGAGTAACGTTGAACATTGGGCCATCCGTTAGAGTTTAATCCGGGGTATTTTATAACCGCCAACCAAAAGGGAACAAGTACGGAGTAAGGAATATGGAGTAGGGATTGGCCCAGGCCGGGAGGATGAAGTAAGGAATATGGAGTAGGGATTGGTTCTGCGCCGGCTTAAAACCGGGCAATCATAAGGGTCATTTCGGCGTGAGCATAGAGGATGATTAGAGGATGATTAGAGGATGGTAAGAGGATGATTAGAGGATGACCGGGAGAAAGCGGGAGAATGGAGTAAGGAATATGGAGCAGGGGCCGGTTTTGTACCGACTCACATTGGGTAGCCGCAAGGGTTGCCCCAATGTGAATATAGGGGTTAGTCGAAGGATGACCGGAGCGGGGCAGGGAGTAAGGAGTATGGAGTAGGGAGTACGAAGTAGGTGGCTGGTGGTTGGGCAGGGGTAAATTCAGGGGAGCATATAGGATGATTGAAGGATGATTGAAGGATGATCGAAGGATGATCGAAGGATGATCGAAGGATGACCGGGAGAAAGCAGGAATATGGAGTAAGGAATACGGAGCAGGGGCCGGCTTTGTACCGGCCCCCATTGGGCAACCGCGCGGGTTGCCCCGACACCGGGAACTTTTTGGGCTTACCCTTGGTTATTCGCCATTCGTTATTCTCAGAGGATGGTAACTGTGTTTTGTTAATAACCGCCGGTTGGAGTAGAATCCGGGCAACCCCAGCACCGTAGTAACCGAGGTTTGATGATGAACCGTAATCAGCTCATTCTTGAATTAACCAGGATTGTCGGCGTTGAAAACGTGCTTTATCGGCCCGAAGATATTTTGGTGTACGAGTACGACGCCTCGTTTGATACCCATACCCCCGATGTGGTGGTGTTGCCTCACACCACGGCCCAGGTTAGCCAGATTGCGCAACTGGCCGCCGCGCACAGCCTGCCGCTGGTGGCGCGGGGCGCGGGCACCGGCCTGTCGGGTGGCGCGATTCCCCTGGAAGGCGGTATTGTGATGGCGCTCACCCGCATGAAGGCCATCAAAGCCCTTGATTTTGACAACCGGCGGGCGCAGGTAGAAGCGGGCGTCATCAATTTGGATTTGGTGAACGCCGCCGCAACCGGCGGGTATACCTACGCCCCGGACCCGGGCAGCGGCAAATCCAGCACCATTGGCGGCAATATTGCCTCTAATGCGGGCGGGCCACACTGCCTGGCGCTGGGCGTTACCGCCAACCACGTGCTGGGTTTAACCGTAGTGCTGCCTAACGGCGAGGTAATTGAAACCGGCGGGCCGCTGGCCGATAGCCCCGGCTACGATTTAACCGGCGTGCTGGTGGGTTCTGAAGGGACGCTGGGCATTGTGACCGAGGCCACCACCCAACTGCTGCCGCTGGCCGAAACGGCGCGCACCCTGCTGGTGGTATTTGAAACCAGCGTGGCCGATGCCTCTGCTGCCGTGAGCGATATTATTGCCCACGGGATTGTGCCCACGGCGATGGAAATGATGGACGGGATTGTGTGCCGGGCGGTAGAAGCGGCGGTACACGCCGGCTACCCGGCCAACGCCGCCGGGGTGCTGCTCATCGAAGTGGAAGGGTTAGCCGACGGCCTGGACGAAGTAATGCTTAAAATAGAGGCCATTTGCCGCCGGCACCACGCCGCCGAGGTGCGCCATGCCACCACCGCCGCCGAACGGGCCGCCTTGTGGACTGGCCGCAAAAGCGCGTTGGGCGCAATGGGCCGGATTGCTCCCAACTATTTTTTAGAGGATGGGGTAGTGCCGCGCCACCGGTTGCCGCAGGTGATGGCGCTGGTAGAGCAAACCGCCCAAAAGTATAACCTGCCCATTGGCAACTTTTTCCACGCCGGTGACGGCAATATTCACCCGACGATTTTATTTAACCGGCGCGACCCGGACGCGCTGGTCCGCGCTCGCCAGGCCGCCGATGATATTATCCGGGCCTGCCTGGAGATGGGCGGCACCGTATCGGGCGAGCATGGCATTGGCACCGAAAAGCAGGCGTACATGGCCGACCTGTATAACCAGGCCGACCTGGACGCGATGGCCGACCTGAAAGCGTGCTTTAACCCCGATGGCCGCCTTAACCCCGGTAAAATATTCCCCAAAAGTTACGTAAAAAGCCAACCGGCCCCGGTAACGCCGGTTGCGCCCGCCGAACGCATCGTAAATCAGTTAGAGGGCGTGGTGGGCGCGGCCAATCTGCTAACGGCGGATACCGGCGCTTACAATATTGATGGCATGTCCCCCGCTTTGGTGGCCAAACCCGGCACGGTTGAGGAGGTAGCGGCGCTGTTGCGCTACGCCGGCGAGGCCGGTTTGGCGGTAACGCCGTGGGGCGGCGGGGCGCAACGCGCTCTGGGCGGGCTGCCGCGCCGGCTTGAATTGGTCATCAGCCTGGAACGGCTCAACCAGATTTTAGAGCATTACCCCTCGGATTTAACCGCCGCGTTTCAGGCCGGCTGCCGGCTGGCGGCGGCCAATGCGGCTCTGGCCCAGGCCGGGCAAATGCTGCCGCTGGACGCGCCGTTGGCCGGGCAAACCACGCTGGGCGGCATTGTGGCCGCCGGGCCGGCAGCGGCGGGGCTGCGCCGGCTGGCTTACGGCACCAGCCGCGATATGCTGCTGGGGCTGCAATTTGTGCGCCCCGATGGTCGCGTGGTGCGGCGCGGCGGGTTAGTGGTAAAAAATGTGGCCGGGTACGATCTGGCCCGGTTGCACTATGGGGCGCTGGGCACGCTGGGGATAATTACCCAGGTTAACTTTAAACTCTACCCTCGCCCGGAAGCAACCGGCGCGGTGGTGGCGCAGTTTAACACGGCTGCCGCCGCCAAACCGGCGCTGGACTGGCTGCGGGCTTCGCGGCTGCAACCGGCGGCGGTGGTGCTGGGCAACGAGCCGTTAGGCTTTGGCGGCGAGCAGGCCGGGCTGCTGCTAAGGTTTGAGGGCCGGGCGGCGGCGGTGGCGCGTCAACTCCATGAAAGCGCCGGGCGGCTGGCTCAGGCCGGGGCCGGGGCTATTGAGCAATGGGACGCGGCCAAAACCGAAGCCAACTGGCCGGCCTTAACCGATTTTGCCCAACTGGCGGCAGCCCCGCCCGGCGCGGCGTTGTTGCGCCTAAATACGCCCGCCGCCGAAACTGCGCCGGCAGTGGCGCAGGCGGCGGCGCTGGTGGCCCCCAACGGGCCACTGCCGGCGTACCTGGCCGATGCCGCCAGCGGCGTGATTTGGTTGCGGCTGGGCGGCGATAATCTGGCGGCGCAGCATAGTTTGTTGCTGGCCCGCTGGCCGCAAACGGTGGTGGCTGCCGCCGCGCCGGAAATCAAACCGGGCGTGGCGGGGTGGGGCCGCCCGCCGCAAGCTCTGGCGGTGATGCAGCGGTTGCGTAACGCCTTTGACCCGCAGGGAATATTGAACGCGGGCCGGTATCTGGTGTAAGAGTGAAGAGTTAGGTGAGTGGAGAGTTAGGGAGTGAAGAGTTAGGTGAGTGAAGAGTTAGGTGAGTGGAGAGTTTTGGGAGTTTACAGACAAGGTGATGGCTAATGCCCAACTCCTCAACTCTTCAACTCTTAACTCACCAACTCTTAACTCCTCAACTCTTAACTCACCAACTATCAACTCACCAACTCCCTTGAAAGAGTGTTCAATGACCATCAAAACCATCAACTTACAAGGTTTTCTGGATTTGGCCGGGGTAGAAAAACCCGCCGACGAGATTATTAACACCTGCGTGCGCTGCGGGCTGTGCCTGCAATCGTGCCCCACCTACACCCAACTAGGGCGCGAACCGTCCTCACCGCGCGGGCGCATTGCCCTGATCCGGGCCGTGGCCGAGGGCCGGCTGGCCGTGGACACGCCCGGCTTTTTGCACCAGATGGACGAATGTTTGGGCTGCCTGGCTTGCCAGGCGGTGTGTCCCAGCGGGGTAAAATACGGCCACCTGCTCGAAGCGGGCAAGGCGCAGGCTAAAGCCATCAGGCCGCACCGGGGATTGGCTCGCCTCATCGAACTGGTGGTGTTCAAGGCGCTGTTTGTTAATATGACGCTATTCCGGTTGTTTGGCCGCAGCCTGTGGCTGTACCAAAAAAGCGGGCTGCAAGCCCTGGTGCGGCTAACGGGGCTGCTCAAGCTGCTGGGCCTGGCCGAAACCGAAAAGCTGCTGCCCAAAATCAACACCCGGTTTTTGTACGCCACCGGCCAGCGCTACGCCCCGGCGCAGCCCAAACCGGCCACGCCCCGGCTAAAACGGGTGGCGCTGCTCACCGGCTGCGTGCAGAGCGTGGCCTTTGCCCACGTGCACGAAGCCACCATTAACACCCTGCAAGCCAACGGTTGCGAGGTGGCGCTGCCGGTTGACCAGCACTGCTGCGGCGCGCTCCACGCCCACGGCGGCGACATCGAAGGGGCCAGGGCGCTGGCCCGGCTCAACATCGAGGCGCTCACGGCGGTTAACCCGGATTACGTGGTGGTTAACGCGGCGGGCTGTTCGCATCACCTTAAAGAATACGCGCACCTGCTTAAAGACGACCCCGACTACGCGGCCCGCGCCCAAAAACTGGTGGCCCAGGCCCGCGATATTACCGAACTGCTGGCCGAACTCGGCCCCAAACCTGCCGCCGCGCCGCTGCCGTGGCGCGTAACCTACCAAGAGCCATGCCACCTGGCGCACGGCCAAAAAGTAACCGCCCAGCCCCGGCAAGTGCTGGCGGCAATCCCCGGCTTGCAACTGGCAGAAATGGCCGATTCGGCCATGTGCTGCGGCAGCGCCGGCACCTACAACATTATGCAACCGGAAATGGCCGGGATTTTGCTGGACAACAAGCTGGATAACGCGCTGGCGACCGGCGCAGACATCATCGCCTCGGCCAACACCGGCTGCATGATTCAACTGGAAGCCGGATTAAAAGAGCGCGGCCAGCCGGCCAAACTGATGCACATTGTTGAAATTTTAGACGCGGCCTACCGCCACGCCGGGCAGTACAATGAAACCATCAACGATGCGGCAGCGCCGCCGCCAACTCCGGCCAAACGGTGGGCGCTGGCGCTGGCTTTACTGGCGCTGGCGGCGGCGTGGCTGTGCTGGTTTAACCGACGGCGCAAACGCAGCCGGTAAGGGAGCAAAGCGATGAACTATCCCCCCAAAGTGCGGTTGTTTGTAACCTGCCTGGTTGACCACATCTCGCCGGAGGTAGGCGAGGCGGTGGTTGCGGTGTTCGAGCGGCTGGGCATTACGGTAGAGGTTCCCGTCGGGCAAACCTGTTGCGGCCAGCCGGCCTTTAACGGCGGCTTTTGGGACGAAGCCCGGCACATGGCCCGGCACACCATCAAAATATTAGAGCGGGACGACTCGCCGATTATTGTGCCGTCCGGCTCGTGCGCCGATATGATGATTCACCACTACCCCGATTTGTTTGCCAGCGAACCGGAGTGGCAGGCGCGGGCGCGGCGGGTGGCGGCCATTACCTACGAGTTTACCCAGTTTTTGGTAGACGTGCTGGGCGTAACCGAGGTGGGCGCGCGGTTTAACGGCAGGCTTACCTACCACCCCTCGTGCCACCTGACGCGCGGCCTGGAGATTACCCGCCCGCCGCGAGAACTGCTGGCCCACGTGCAGGGCGCGGAGATTACACCGCTGCCCCACGCCGAACAATGCTGCGGCTTTGGCGGGCTGTTCAGCGTAAAATTTGCCGGCATCTCGCAGGATATGCTGGCAAATAAATTGCAGGCCGTCACCGAGGCGGCGGCAGATTACGTGGTAGGCTGCGATGTATCGTGCCTGCTGCATATGAACGCCGGGCGACACCGGCAGGGCCAACCCACCAACGCGGTGCATATTGCCCAAATTCTGGCCAATACGGTAGCGGAGGTGAAGCAATGAGCGGCGTCCCCCTGAATTTTTATGAGCGGGTTGAAGCCGGCCTGGCCAACGAGGTGATGCGGCAGGCGTTGGCCAACGGCACCGGCAGCTTTAGCGCCAAACGCGAGGCGGCGCTTGACACCCTGCCCCAACCCGACGCCCTGCGCGACCAGGCCCGGTTGGTGCGCCGCCACACCATTGCCAACCTGGATTACTATCTGGAACAACTCACCACAAATGTGGAAAAAGCCGGCGGCGTGGTGCATTGGGCCGTTAACGCCGAAGCCGCCCGCGCCATTGTAAGCGAGATTGCCCGCCAAAACGGCGTCCGCACCATCATCAAGGCCAAATCTATGGTGTCCGAGGAGATACACCTCAACGCCGCGCTGGAAGCCGTTGGCCTGGAAGTGGTCGAGACGGACCTGGGCGAGTACATTGCCCAGCTTGATCACGATCACCCCAGCCACATTATTGTGCCGGTGCTGCACAAAACCCGGCAAGAGATTGGCCGGCTGTTTGCCGCCCGGCTGGGCGTGGATTACACCGACGACCCCACCGAACTGGCCCGGATAGCCCGCCGCGTGCTGCGGCAAAAGTTTTTACAGGCCGATATGGGCATCAGCGGGGTTAACTTTGGCGTGGCCAGCACCGGCACGCTGACCGTTGTGACCAACGAAGGCAATGGCCGCATGACCACCAGCCTGCCGCGCATTCACGTGGCGTTGATGGGGCTGGAACGGCTGGTACCCACCCCCGCCGATTTGGCAATGGTATTGCAACTGCTGGCCCGCAGCGCCACCGGCCAAAAACTCAGCGTGTACACCACCCTGCTCACCGGGCCGCGCCGCCCCACCGACGCCGACGGCCCCGAACAACTGCACCTGGTGGTGGTAGATAACGGGCGCAGCCGCATTTTACAAACCGAGCTGGCCGAAATTCTCACCTGCATTCGCTGCGGAGCCTGCCTTAACGCCTGCCCGGTGTACCGCAGCATTGGCGGCCACGCCTACGGCCACACCTACCCCGGCCCCATGGGCAGCGTGCTCAGCCCGCTGTTTGGCGGCCTGGGCGAATACGGCGACCTGCCGCACGCCTCGTCGCTGTGCGGGGCTTGCCGCGAAGCCTGCCCGGTGCGCATCAACCTGCCGGAACTGCTGCTACGCCTGCGGCACGCCACCATTGAGGCCGGACAAGCGCCAATCTGGCTTAATGTGGGGCTAAAAAATTACGCCCTGGCCGCCGTTAACCCCTGGTTGTGGCAAATGGGAGCCAAAGCCGCCCGGCAAGCCCTCAATTTAACGGCCCAGGATGGCTGGATTGAGCAGTTGCCCGGCCCGCTTGGCGCCTGGACGGAAGGGCGCGATTTTCCGGCGCTGGCCGCCGAATCGTTTCAGGAGCGGTGGGCCAAACGTAAAAAATAGCGCCCGCCAATTTTACCCAAACCGGAGTTTGGCTTATGACCCAATCTGCCCGCGACCAAATTTTAACCAGCCTGCGCCGGGGCGTTAACAACCCGGAGTTGATGGTTGACCGCAAACGCCAGTTAGCCGCCTTTGAGCCGCAGCCGTTTGAACCGGCGCAGTTGGCCGCCCGCTGGCGCACCGAACTGGAAGCCCTGACCGGCAAGGTGTACGGGCCGCTTGCGCCCGCCGCCGCCGTGGAGCAAATCATTCAACTGGCCCGGCAATACCAGCCGCCCACCGTACTGGCCTGGGATGAGGCCGATTTGCCGCTGCCCAACCTGGCGGCTCAACTTGAGGCTGCCGGCCTGGCCGTGGAAAAAATTTATGGCAGCGCCCGCGAAGCGGCAACGCGGCAACGGCTGGAAAAAATACCGCTGGGCATCACCGGGGCGCTGGCCGGCCTGGCCGATACCGGTAGTATTGTGGTTAACAGCGCCGCCGGGCGCTCCCGGCTGGCCTCGCTGCTGCCGCTGGTGCACGTGGCGCTGCTGCCGGTGGCCAAGCTGTACCCGGATTTGCCCACCTGGATGGCGTTACAGGGAGCCACCGCGCTGGCGGAATCCGCCAATTTTACCGTAATCACCGGCCCCAGCCGCACCGCCGACATCGAATTAAAGCTGGTGTTGGGGGTGCATGGCCCCGGCGAAATCCACGCTATTTTGCTGGCGTGAGCTTTTTCCGTTTTAACTCCCAACAGGCGGGCCAAAACCCCGCCTGTTTTTATTGGGGGCGCAATCGCGGCCAGAGACCAACAGTCCCATCCGGGACGATACCGATAATGAAAATTGTAGGGGTGGGACTTGCGCCCGCCCTAAAACCGGGCGACCGCGAGGGTCGCCCCTACACCAAAACGTTATTTTCAAGGGAGCGTTTCTAAGGAACTTCTAATCTCACACTAAAATTATTTTCATCTAACCTGATTAAAATGAGGCTATATTTCAAATCAAAAATAGCGATTAACCGTTGGCCGGGTAACGGAACAGCGGTCAGCGGTTACAACACAACTCAGTCAACTAAAGAGGTGGACTATGAAAAGGTTAACAGGTTCAATTTATGTAGCAGCGGGTGTAAGTTTGGCAGTTGCGCTTATTTTGCTGGTGGGCATGCTGGCCGGCGGAGTTTTGGTTCAGGCCGGGGTAAACAGCCCGGTTCAGGCCGCCACCCTGCCCCAAACCGCCAGCGATTCCGACCTGATGGGCGCATTCGAGCAATCTATGGTTAAAGTTTACCAGGATACGTTGCCTTCGGTGGTGAGCATCCGGGTAACGCAATCGGCGGGAATAGGCGATTTAAGCGGCATTTTGCCCAAAAATCACCCGGAGTTTTTTAACCAGGGCAGCGGCACCGGCTTTGTGTGGGATGACCAGGGCCACATTGTAACCAACAATCACGTGGTTGATAAAGCCAGCCAAATTGAGGTTTACTTTGCCGACGACACCTGGGCCAAAGCCAAGCTGGTTGGCACCGACCCCGACTCTGACCTGGCGGTCATCAAGGTTGATATGCCCGCCGGCAAACTAAAACCCGTTACGCTGGGCGATAGCGGCACCCTTAAAGTGGGGCAAATGGCCATTGCCATTGGCAACCCCTTTGGCCAGGAATTTACCATGACCAGCGGGATTATCAGCGGTATTGGGCGGATTATCCGGGGCGGCAACTCCGGCTTCTCCATCCCCGAAGCCATTCAAACCGATGCGTCCATTAACCCCGGCAACTCCGGCGGGCCGTTGTTAAACCGCCAGGGCGAAGTGATTGGCATTAACGCCCAAATGATGAGCGAAAGCGGCTCCAGCGCCGGCATTGGCTTTGCCATTCCGGTGAACATTGCCAAAAGCATTGTGCCCGGCCTGATCAGTGGCAAATCCCACGAGTATGCCTGGCTGGGCATTAGCGGCGGCGATGTTACCCCGGCGCTGGCCGAATTTAGAAAACTGGACGCCAACGTAAAAGGCGCGGTGGTGATCAGCACTATGGAAAACAGCCCGGCGGCAGCCGCCGGCATTAAAGGCCGGGACGAATCGCTGGCCGAGGATAGTGATGGCTTCCGCTACGGCGGTGACATTATTACCACCATTGACGGCACGCCCATCAACAACATTGATGACCTGGTGACTTATCTGGTTGATAAAACCCAACCCGGCGACAAAGTAAAGCTGGACGTAATCCACACCAACGGAAAAACCGCCACCGTTACCGTAACGCTGGGCAAACGCCCGCACGAATCCTGATAAAGTCTCTCTCCTCCGTTTTTTGAGCAAATAAAAAATCCCGGCACTAAAAAGTGCCGGGATTTTTTAATTCATTCCGCTTGCAGGCTATCTGACAGTTTTTAACGCGAATGGCGCGAATAAAACAAATGACACGAATGTTGCTAAAGTTTCTTAAAAAATTCGTGATATTCGCCCAATTCGAGTTATTCGCGTTTAAGAGTTTACGGTTTTATGCTCAAAGTGTCAGCCCCTTATTTGTGGTTTCGCCGGTTTTAGCGTTTGGAGCGGCCAACCAGCCACAACAGCGCCACCAGCGCGGCAGCGGCAACAGGCCACACCCACACCAAATCGCCGGGGCCGTGCGGGCCGGTTTGGGCGGCGGCGCGGCGAATGTGGAGCACGCGGTATTCCTGAGTCACCGCCGTAAGCACATCATCGGGCATGGTGTGGGGGTTAATGCCGGCCACGCGGGCGGCAAAACCGCTGGCAATGAGCACCTGCCGCAGAATTGGCAGTTTAATGGCCGGATCGGTTACTTCTTCGCCCTGGCCAACCCACCAGCCATCGGGCAGCCACACTTCAACCTGCGGATTGGCCTTGATGTTCTTGTACCAGTCTGAAACGGGGCCAAAACCGGCGGTGCAATAGATTTCGCCATCAATCAGGGCGTAGTTTACCGGCGTGCGGCGGGGCAAGCCCGATTTCCGGCCCAGGTGGGTAAGCACCATAATTTGCCCGCCCCATTCGGGCCAGCAATTTACTTGTTTGCCCAACCCCAACCGCCACATCAGCATCATAAACCGATTAAAATATTTAAAACCCTGCCGCAGTTTGGCTTCAACTGCCGGTGAAATGGTAGGGTAAGCTGCCTGTTGAGTCATGGTTAGTTCCTTAATTTTAAAGTTCCATCCATTTTTAGAGTGGCTAAATCAATAACAATGGTTGGCCCGGTTCCGGCCAAAATATAATCCGGCCCGGATTGTTGCCAGTTGGTGGCGGCATCAATCTGCGGGATTTCGCTCTCAACGGTTATGATTTTGGCCGGGGTTTTGGGCGGGATGATAATGGTGATGGCCCCGGCGTTGCCCTGGAGTTTTACCGGGAGATCATTTTGCAGCACGCCCGAAAAATCAAACGTGTACTCGCCGTTGTGCAGCGAGAAGTTCATTTTTTGAGCGCGGGCGTTGGCCAGCCCGGTAAAATTAGCCTGGCGGCTGAGATCGGAGCTGTATTCAAGGGAGTTCATCGCCGTTTGATTGAGTTGGGCAAAGCCCAAATCCAGATCGGCGGCTACGCCCTGCGTTACCGATAAATCGGAGATGGCGTAGTTGGTCAGCTCGATTTTGCCGCTGGCGGTGCCGCCCTGCACCGACAAGGCCATCGGCGCACCGCCCAGTATTAAATCCCAGGAATTTTTGATGTCGGTGCGGAAAAAGTTGTAAATCGAGAGCGACATCAACTGGGTTGAAGAGCCTTCGGAGGCAAGCCGGACGCTGGCCCCGCTGGAAATAACCTGGGGCTTGAGCAAATCCACGTTGTACACCGCCGTGCCTTCCAGTAGATTGTCGGCTGAACCGGAGGTCAGGCTATATTTATCGGCGGTCACATCAATTTCCAGCCGGGGCATCACCGGGCCGCGCGGCACGGGAATGGAAATGGTTTCGGTGATGGTTTGGCCCACCCGAATGTTACGGGCGGCCAGGTCGGCCACCGTTTCCAGCGGAGTGGTCAGGTTGCTGCCAATGCTGCCTCCAATGGCGGCGCAAAAACTGCCCAGCCCCACCAAAATAACAAGGATTAAGCCGAGGCTGAGGATTCTGGCTTTGGTAAGGCAACCTTTGCGGGTGTGGAATTCCTGGCGGAAATCCTGGTGCAATTCTTGCCGAACCTGGCCCATTTCGGCCATGAGCGGCGTAATATCGTGCGGGGTAGGCAGTTTGGGGCCGCTACCGGCCGTTTCCGGGGGCGTTGGCATGGGCGATGGCGTCACCGGGGCCAGAATTGGCGAAAGAACGGGCAGCGGCGTAAAACCAACCGGCGCAGCGAGTTGGTCGCCGGCCAGGGGTTGCAGTATTTCAAAGAATTCTGCCGCCGAGGCAAAGCGGTCTTCGGGGGCGGGAGCCAGCGCCTTTTTGATGACCCCGGTAATTTGGGCCGGCACGCCTTCGGGCCAGGTTTCGGGCAGGGTGAGCGGTTTGAAATGGGCCAACATCACCGCCGGCGGGGTTTCACCTTTAAAGATTTTTTCGCCGGTGATCATTTCATACAAAATGCAGCCCAGCGCGTAAATATCGGATTGCGGGGAGTTGCCTTTGCCCTCCCACACTTCCGGGGCAATGTAATGGGGCGTGCCGATAATGCTGCCGCTATCGGTGAGGCTCATACTGTGCTCGCCCACAATTTTGGCCAGGCCAAAATCGCTGAGCATTGGCCCGCGCTCGGCGTCAATCAGAATATTGGCCGGTTTTAAATCGCGGTGCAAAATGCCGTTGGCGTGGGCGTAATTTAAGCCGCTGGAGATGGCGGTAATGGTCTGGAACACGTTGGGCCAGGGCAACGGGCCGCGCCGGGTGAGCAAATCTTCCAGGCTGCCGCCCTCTACCAGCCGCATTATAATAAACAGCCGGTCATCGGTTTGGTGAACATCGTAAATGGGCACAATGTGAGGGTGATCCAGCCGGGCAATGGTTCTGGCTTCGCGTTGAAACCGCTGCACCCAGTTTTTGTCCTGCAACAGCATCGGGCGCAGCTCTTTTAACGCCACCGGCCGATCCAGCGAGGTATCGCGGCCTTTGTAGACAATGGCAAAACCGCCCGAGCCAATAGTTTCTAGTAATTCGTATCTGCCCAGAGATTCAGGCATAACCAGTCTCCCGTTCACAGGTTGCGCGGTTACTGCCGGCAAGCCGTCGAAGTAGGGTAAAATGAGCGGGACCAAAACAGCCCCGCACCATCATACCACAAACAAAGCCGGTAAGAAATTTACCCGGCAAAGCCTTATTATAGGCGGGGTTGATGGGCTACCGCGCCAGCATGTTGTACGAGACAGCGCGGTTAAAGTTGCCGGTATGGTATAATTTTAATTCAGGCTGGCAGTTTTTATCTAATATATGTCTAATAAAATTAGGGGATAATACACGGGTGGTGTTCCATGAAGCACGAAGCAAAAATAGAAAACCTGCGCCGTTGCGCTTTAAATGTACTGCAACAATGTATTAGCCCGCACGGCTTTCGGGCGTCCGGGTTGACCGCCGGATACCCGCAAATCTGGGCGCGAGACAGCATGATCACCTTTTTGGGCGCGATTGTCACCGGCGACGCGGGCCTGCTGGCGGCAGGCCGGGCCTCGCTGGAGATTATGAGCCAGTACCAATCGCGGCGGGGGTTAATTCAGCTTAATGTCAACCCCGATACCGGCTACATTAGCACCGAAAACGCCGGCGCGGTTGACGCCAACCTGTGGTACATTTTGGGCCACTACCTGTACTTTAAACACACCCATAACCGCCAGTTTTTGCAGGAACACTGGCCCAGCATAGACCGGGCGCTCATCTGGCTGGAATACCAGGATATGAACGAGTGCGGCCTGCTGGAAGTGCCGGAAGCCGCCGACTGGATGGATTTGATTTCGGTGCGGTACAACATTTTGTACGATAACGTGCTGTACTACGCCACCGTGCTGGCTCATCAGGAATTGGCCCGGGAATTGCCGCCCGATACGCCTTGCCACCGGCCCGAAGTGGACGCCGCCGGCCTGCACGAGCGGATTAACCTGCTAATGTGGGTTGACCGCTGCTGGGTGGCCGAACACTTTGCCGAACACCTGGAACGGCTCAAATCCATCCGGCTGGAATGGTTTATGCTGTACCACAACATTGGCACCATTTCCAGCCGGCCTTTTTACCTGCCGTGGGTGGCCTTTAGAGAATACGGCGACTGGTGCGACAGCCTGGGCAACCTGCTGGCCATTCTTACCGGCGTGGCCGATGGCCACCGCACCGACCACATTTTGCGCTACATGAAGCAGGTAGGCATGGCCAGCCCGTACCCCACCAAAGCCATCCATCCCTGCATTTATCCCGGCCAAACCGAGTGGCGCGAGTATTACCGCAGCCGCAACCTCAATTTGCCGCACCAGTACCACAACGGCGGCATCTGGCCAATGATTGGCGGGTTTCACATTGCCGCGCTGGTGCGCCACAACTGGCAAGCCGAAGCCGAACGGCTGCTAACGCTTTTAGCCGAAGCCAACCGGCAGGGGCAACAACAGGGCGTGTGCGGGTTTAACGAATGGCTGCACGGCGAAACCGGTCAGCCGATGGGCTTTGACCGGCAAGCGTGGTCGGCGGCGATGTTTTTGTACGCCGAACACGCCGTGCGCACCGGCCACCTGCCGCTATTTGATGACTTGCTGGCGGCCAAACCCTGCACCGCCGTAGCCGCCGAGGTGAACGAGCCGTTTGTTCGGGCCGGGGGCGGCCCCGTCTCCGAAGGCTAATCCCCAACCGGCTGCCAGGTGCGCTCGCCGCCAACGGCGCGGGCGTAGCCAAACACCTGTTGTTCCAGGTCGGCCTGGTCGGTGAAAAAGGTGCTCAACTGCGAACGATACGCCAGAATGGCTTCAATTTTGGCGGCCAACGCCGCCTCGTTCACCGGGATTACGCGGGGCTGCCACAAAGTTTCAGTGGCGATTTGTAAGAAATCCAGGCTACCGAGTGTCTGAACATAAGGGTAATCTTCGTAAAACTCCAACCGGCGGCCAAAACATTGTTCGGCGGCCTGCCTAACCAACAGGTGGTCAACGTGATGGCCCACTGTGAGCGGCGCAACCAGCCGGTTAGCCGGAGGCAAAGTGGCCAGCCGGGCCGCAATCTCCGCTGCCAGCGGCGCATCGGCGGGGTGAACTGCGCCAAATATATCGGGATCAGACTGATACATCGGCGCACCGGTGACGGGATCAACCCGGTAAATGCAATCGGGAATGGGCCAGTGCAGCGCATCAGCCTTTAACAGAGCGCAGGCGGCCAAATCCTCGCGGCGGCGGGCGGCAATGGCCTCCTCCGCCAGTTCCCAACGGCTTTGCAGGCTTTGGGCATAATCCGAAACCGCCGCCGGCGGGTCACCGGCCATTACGGTAACAATCAACACCGGCTGGCCGTTAGCAGTTTCCTCAAAAATCTGTCCACCGCAGGACAGGACGGCGTCGTCCAAATGAGGGGCAATATAAATAGTGTGGTAATGCTCTGGCATAGCAGTTAATCCTTGCAAACTCAAGGCGCAATGGCCTGTTTTTAATTTAGCAACAATTATAGCCAATCCACGGGGGGATTATGATTTACGATTTACTTCCAATTGAGCGCGTGGCCATGATCAGCGTGCACACCAGCCCATTGGCCTCGCTGGGACAAAAGAAAACGGGCGGCATGAATGTGTACGTGCGCGATTTTACCCGCGAACTAGCCCGGCAAGGGGTTCAGGTTGATATTTTTACCCGCGCCGTTGACCCGGCTGAACCCCACATTCAATACGATTTGGGCTGCGGCTGCCGGGTGATAAACGTGCCCGCCGGCCCGATGACCACCCTGCCCAACGACAGCCTGGCCAATTATCTGGATGAGTTTACGGCGGGCGTGCTTGAGTTTGCCCGCGTTTACGGCCTGCGGTACGACCTGATTCACAGCCACTACTGGTTATCGGGGTTGGTAGCCGGCAAATTGCGCCAAAGCTGGGGGCCGGTGCCGGTGGTGCACATGTACCACACCCTGGGCCACATGAAAAACCAGATTGCCCAGAATGAGGGCGAACTGGTGGCTTCGGTGCGGCTGATGGGCGAAACCCAGGCCATGCACATTGCCGACCGGCTGATTGCCGCCACGCCCGCCGAACGCTCGCAATTGATTAACCTGTACGGCGCGGACCCGGCCAAAATCTCGGTGATTTCGCCGGGCGTTGATTTGCGCCGCTTTGAGCCGCAGCCGCAATGCCGGGCCAAAAAACAGCTTGGCATTCCGTATGAGCAGCATTTGGCGCTGTTTGTGGGCCGCATCGAGCCGCTCAAAGGCGTTGACACGCTGCTGGAAGCGGCGTCCATTTTAAAAGAGCAGCAGCCCGCCGCGCTCAAAAACGTGCGGATTGGTATTGTGGGCGGCAACCCTGCCGCGCCCGACGCCGACATGCGCCGGTTGCAGCGGTTGCACGCCGAACTGGATTTGGCGGGCGTGGTTGAGTTTTTGGGCGCGCGCGAACAAGCGCTGTTGCCCAATTATTACGCCGCCGCCGATCTGGTGGTTATGCCCTCGCATTACGAAAGTTTTGGCATGGTGGCGCTGGAGGCCATGGCGATGGGCACGCCGGTGATCGCCTCAAACGTGGGCGGGCTGGCTCATTTGGTGCAAGATGGCTCAACCGGCTATTTAATCCCGCCGCGCCAGCCGCACCTTTTGGCCGAGCGGATGCGCCGGTTGCTCACCAACGAGCCGCTCCGCCAGCAGTTGGCGGCGCAGGCCCGCGAATACGCCCGCCGCTACGATTGGGCCAACATTGTTAACCAGATGCTCGGCGTGTACGCCGTGTTGGGTGAGCCAATATCAGTGATGTAAAATTAACCGGCCGCAATCCCCAATTTGGCAAATTCGGCGGGTACGTTAGTCTGCGGCGTGTAATGCACCGTGTGCATCCCCACGGCCCTCGCCCCATCAATGTTGTGGCTAAAGTCATCCACAAATACGGCTTCGTCCGGACGTTTGCCCAGCCGCGCCAGCGCGCGCTCAAAAATTTCGGCGTCGGGCTTCATTACGCCTTCGTAGGCCGACCCCACCACCAGGTCAAACGCGCCGGCAATCGGGTAGGTTTTGGTAATAGTGTGGTGCAAAATATCCATAAAATTGCTGATGATGGCCGTTTGGTAGCGGGGCCGCAGCGATTGCACATACGCCAGCAGCGGCGCATTGAGCCGGTCGCCGGCAAAAAAGGCCCGCCGAAACTCCACCAGTCCGGCGTCAGTCAGGTTAAAATAGCTTTGCACCCAGGCCCAATGCTCCTGGGTAGTGATTTGCCCCAACTGCGCCGCGCGGCCCATGTCGCTGTTAAATACAATTTCTTCGGATTGGCCGGGCAGCAGCCCCAACTGTTGTTCCAACCGGCGGCGGCTGGAGTAATCCTCGGTGCGGATGAGCACGCCGCCCACATCAAATATCAACGCAGAGATCATTGGTTTCCTCACAGATAAGTTCAGATTAGCGGTTAATTATAGGCGATGACGCCATTACCGGACAGTTTTTAATCATGGATTTTACGCATGAATGACGTAAAATTTTATTATTCGAGAAATTCGTCTATTCGCGCCATTCGTGATTAAATTGGGGGAGGGCCATGGCGCTGGTCAATTTCTGTTTACGCCGTACAATTTCAATTATACGGCGTGTAATTTTATTTACACGCCCTGCGATTTCAATTTCACGCCGTGCAATTGATTTACGGCGGGAGACCACTTTCCGAGGTGCAACCAATGTTCAAGCGCAATTTATGGGCAATCTGGCCGGCAGTGGCGCTGCTGCTGGCCATTAGCGCCTGCGGCGGCAGCCGCCCGCCGGTAACAATTACCTGGGCCTTTCCGGCCAGCCCCGCCGAGGCCGAACTTTACCGCCGGGCCGGTGATGCTTTTATGGCCGTTCAACCCGCCATCAAAATTGATTATTTGGCCGTGCCGCCGCTGACTTACTTTGCCGAAATTCAAACCCGGTGGGCCAACGGCCCGGCGCCCGATGTGGCGTTGTGGTCGCCCACGCCGCGCGACATCGCCGCCGGGCGGCTGGAAAAACTGGATGACTGGCTGGCCCAAAGTAATCAAAATTTAGATGACTACTGGCCGGCGCTGCGGGCGGCGGTAACAATTGATGGCGGCGTGTACGGCCTGCCGCGCCGGTTTAACCCGCAGGTGTTGTACTACAACCGGGCCATGTTCGATGCCGCCGGGCTGGCTTACCCCACCGCCAACTGGAGCTGGGCCGACCTGCAAGCGGCGGCTGACCAGCTTACGCAGGTGGATGCCGGCGGGCGGGTGGCGCGTTACGGGCTGGCGGCAACCGGCAGCAATTATCGGCTTTGGGTTGAGCAAAACCGGGGCCGCATTCTGGATGATTGGGCCAACCCCGCCAAATGCGCCCTGGCCGACTCGCCCACGCGGGACGCCATCACTTTTTGGGCCGGGTTGATGAACCGCAACCTGGCCATGCCCGATGCCCTGCTCAGCCAGGCTGGCGGCGCGGCGGCGGTTTTTAGGGATGGCCGGGCCGCAATGATAGTGCAGGATGCCGGCCCGCTGGCCGTTTTTAACGCCGCCGGCCTTAAGTACGATGTTGCGCCGCTGCCGCTGCCAACCGGCGGCCAGCGCGAAGTTAGCGCCACCGCCGATTTTTGGGTTATCAGTGCCGGCAGCGCCAACAAAGCCGCCGCCTGGGAGTTTTTAAGTTGGTTGCAAAGCGCCAATGGCGGCCAAAAAATCTACGCCGAAACGGGCGCAATCTTCCCGGCGCGGCTCTCCGTGGCCAATTCTGCCGCGTTTTTGGCCACCGGCCAGCCGCCGGCCAACCGGCCAGCCTTTATTGCCGCCGCCGAAACCGCCCATGCCGAGCCGTATTTTCCGGATTGGGCCGAACTGGAAGGCACTATCATTACCCCCGGCTTGCAGCGCATTTGGGCCGGCGAGGCCACTCCGTCGGAGGCGCTGCCTCAAATCTGCCGCCAGGTTGATGCCTTTTTGGCGCGGCACGGTTATCCGCATCAATAACAAAAAAGAACCCGCCACCCCTTAAAGGGAATTTTTGGCGGGTTCAATCCTCCCTGAAACTGATGCTTAAACTTGAGGCGCAACCGGCGCGCGTAGCGGCGGTGCAGCCCGGAACAAAAATTGGGCCGCCGCTACCACCAGCAACACATCGCCGGGACTCAACGCCCAGCGCCGCCACGGCAAAGCTACCGGAATAATATCCGACAACAGCCACAAATGGGTGTTAGCCTGGGGCAAAATAATGTTTTTCCCCAACGCGACCAGCGGCACTGCCGCACCGCCTTTAACATAATGCGCAATTTCCGGCGTAACCGGCATCCAGCCGCCGTTGGCCGCCATCACCACGGTGTTGAGCGCCAGCCCCAACGCAAACAACCGCGCTCCCGGCAGGTGCCGGTTTAACCACACCAGCAAAATGGCGGCGGTATGCGATAACAGCAGCAGTAACATGGGCAGCATTGTTCGCCCGGTTTGGGTGATGGCCAACGCCCACTGCACCACAAACAAACCGGCCACAATGGTCGCTAATCGGCCCCCGCCCCTAACCTGAACCTGGCTAATCCGGGCAAAATCGGGCCTAAAAACCAACGCGGCCACAAACAGCACCAAAATTGCGTAGGCTAAAATCATAGGTTCTCCCGCCGCTCAAAAACACCCCAAATCAACATCTCCCTCAATAGTGTCAGGTAGCTACAAATGGATTTAACAGCAGCCGGTTGAGGCCGGCGCGCCGCCAATCACTGCCAGCGCCAGCAACGTGATAATCAACAACGCCAGCCGAATATGGTCATCGGCCGGTTTGGTGAAAATGAGCTTAACCCGTTTGCCAATCATTGCGCTTGTCTCCTCCGGTAAAAATTGGTTGATAGAAAGGGCGTTTTTCAGAATTTAAGCGGTTTCCCGCAACAGGTTTTTAAACAGGTTCCGAGTTTTGGCCGAAACCGGCGCGTTCACCTCTTCGTGCAGAGTTTTTTGGCATTGTTTGTACTGCCGGATAACAGCGATGCGGTTGCCGGCGGCGGCGTATATTTTCATAATCAGCCGGTGCGCCACTTCTTCGCCGGGTTCCAGGTGCAGCACGGTCTGGCAGTGGGCCAGCGTTTGGTTGTAATTTTTGAGCGTAAAGAAATATCGCGCCAGCGTTAGCTGCGCCTGCAAAAACAGGTGTTGCAGCCGTTGGCGTTCTAAAAAAGCCCAGGTGTGGTCAATATCCGGCAAATACGGTCCGCGATACAGGGCGATGGCCTGTTGCAAAGCATTAACTTTTTCTGCCGGGGATTTGGCCGTATTGGCTTGTTGCCAGCGCTGCTCAAATTGCTCAACGTCGTACTCGTAATCGCAATCGCGGTTGAACATGTACACATCAAAATCTTTATCAAACAAAATCCAGTCATCGCCCAAAACGCAGCGCAGCCGGTAAACTGCATTTTTAAAGCGGACTCTTGTGTCGGAGGTGGAACAATCGGGCCACAAATTGCAACTGATAATCTCTTTGGATTGCCCCTGCGGTTGAGCCAACAGATAAAAAAACAGTTCGCGGGCCTGCCGGTGCACCCATTCCGTCCCGCCCAAAAGCTCGTTGTTAAGGTGAACCCGGGCCGGGCCAAAGGCGGTAATCGCCAGTTTGGGCGCGGTAAAGGCAACTTCGCAGTTTTGCCGGCGCAACAGCCGGCGGTAATGGGTGAGATTGCGATTAAATTCATCCACCAGGTTTAGCAATTTGAGCCAATAACAGCCGTTAGCGATTTTTTTAAAGTCCGATTGCTGGCTGATCTGCCGGAGACTGGCTTCAATAGCCCGGACGGACGGCACCACCGGCTGTAAACTTTCCAGGGTTGCCAGGGTTTCAAGGGCGGCTGGCAGGGCTTGAGCCACCAGTTGAGAATTTTGGGCGGCATAACCGGCCACCGCCAAATGAAGCTGCGCCCGCGCTGTTTCAATGTGCTGGCCGTTGTCTGCAAAACAACTGATAGCTTGCTGAAATTGAGCGGTGGCCTCCGGCAGCCGCCCTTCGGCTTGGGCCAGCAGCCCGGCCTCAAGATAATACAGGCCGTGCTCGTGGCACGAAACCGTGGCGTTAATTTGCCGGGCGACATCTTTTAACAGGCCACGAGCCAATGCCAAATCGCCGCGTTGGCGGGCCAGCACCGCTTTGACCAGTTCCAGATAGAACAACAAAAAATTATCGTCGGTATGATGAGCCGCCTGCTGCGCCTGCCGGTACGCAAGTTCAGCGCCATCCAGCGCGTCCAGGTCGGCGTAAATATCGGCAATGCCGCACAGGGCGTAGGCTTCCAGGCGTGGGTAGCGGCTTTGGCGGGCGTATGTTAGCGCCTGTTCAAAAAACTGGATGGCCTGCGGAAAATTGCCGGTTAAGTGATGCAGCACGCCCCAATTGTTGAACAAATCGGCCAGCCGGGTGAGGTTGCCAACTTTTTGGTAATACTGTTCGGCCAATTCAAAGTAGCAATTGGCTTTTTGATAACGCCCTATGGTAAGGTAGGCCACACCGGTTTCCAGGTACAGCCGGGCCACGTTTTCTTTTTCGGCCAGTTCCTTATACAACGCCAGCGATTCTTCCAGCGCCAAAATTGCCGGGGCCGATTGGCGAATAGCCACCAAACACTGCCCTTTGGCCCGGAGCGCCATCGCTTTTAAAGACAAAGGGCTATTGCCGTTTTCTGCAAGCAATAGCCCTTCATTTGCGTCATTCAACGCCGCCTGGTACTGGCCTAACAACCGGCGCACGCCGCACCGCCACACCAGCGTTCGCGCCAGCTGTTCCGGGTTGGCTCCGTCCCGCAAGGCCGTTTCGGCCTGGTTTAATAACGATAGCCCATATTTTGCCCGGCCCAGCATAATTTCCGTGTAACCATTTAGCGCCAACAGCCACGGGTTTTGATTGCGGATGGTCGTTGGCAAACTGTTCAGCCAGTTTTCCAGCGTGATAAACCGGCCGGCGCGAACCAGCGACAAGCCGGCTTGTTCGATGATGTTGGCCGCCGCCGCGCCATCGCCCAACCGCAAATAGATGGTCTGCGCCTTTTCCCATTGGCCGCGTTCGGTGAAGATGGCGGCCAGTTTGCGCCGAATGTGGTTCGCTTCGTGGGGCCAAACCCGGCTAATCCGGTTTTGCAGAAACTCCTGAAACAGTTGGTGGTACTTAAACCGGGGCGATGACTCATCAATTGGCAATACAAACAGGTGGTTGCGCACCACCAAATGTGTTAGCGATTCCCAGGTATGCCCATCGGCGTAAATAGCTTCGCCCAAAACCAGCCGGCACAATTCGGCATCAAATTCTTCCAGCAGCGAAGTGCGCAGCAAAAAGTCCTGCACCGAAGCCGGTTGCTGCTCCAAAACCTGGCTGGCCAAATAATCGTACACCCGCTCGCCCAGAATGCGCGCCTGTTGCCAGCGGTCAACGCCATCAACCAGCAAACCCGGCGCAGCCAGCAACAGGCCGGTAATCCAGCCGGCGGTTTCGTGGGCCAAATTGGCGGCTACCTCCGGCGAAACGGTGTAGTTGTAATTCTGCTCAAACAACAGCCGAATTTCATCGGCCTGAAACCCCAACTCAGCCGGCCCCAGCCCGCCGGCCTCGGCCCGGCCAAGCAACAGCAACACGTGGGGCAACTCAATCACCCGCCGCGATGAAATAACCAGCCGGCAATTATCACCCACCAGTTGCGCAAACAGGTTTACAAAATTTATAATCTCCGGGTTGGTAATCAGGTGAAAATCATCCAGCACAAACATAAACCGTTTCCGAATGTGCCGGCAAATGGCATTCACCACCGGGCCAATCAGCGCATCCAGGCTGGCCTGGTTGTCGGCAGCCAGCAAACCGGTTGAAAATTGGGCAAGTTTGGGAAAACGGAGGGCAATCGCCGCCACAAAATGGCTCACAAATCGCTGCGGGTCGTTGTCCAGGGGGTCAAGGGCAAACCAGCAAACCGGCAGGGTGGTTTGGTGAGCCACCTCAAGCAACAGCGAGGTTTTGCCGTAACCGGCGGGCGCGGTAATTGTCACCAGTTTGTCATTCAGCATATCCTTAAGCTGATTAACAAGCCGCTGGCGCAAAAGCAAATCGGTGCGGTGACGCGGCACAACTATTTTGGTTTGGTTAACAAACATGGTAAAATCAGGCATGTGCGGGTAAGCGCCCCATCAAAAATGATAGTTTTGTACCAAACTCGCGCATGTAAAACAACAACACAAGTATTATGAAAATCTTTGCCAATACGGATAAAAATCATAATATACCAAAATTACTATTTTTACAAATTTTTTTCTATTCACTAAACATAGTTGCCATATCTTATCCCACAGATTATAATTTAAGCATTCTTGGACTGTACCTCAAGTAGCTAGATGGAAACATCGAGGGAAAGACGGTTCCATTTCTTGAGTATCTGTGGTTTTCTGTTTCAATCCCAAACTCATGAATAAAAATCAAACAATAGGAAGACTTGACCATGAGCAATGAACTCGGCCAATGGATAGAACGGGAACGAAAAAAACGAGGGTGGAGTCAACGCCGGTTGGCGCAAGAAGCCGATATTTCACAGGCTCCAATTTCTCGGATTATCAACAAAGTTACCCAGGATAACACCGAGCAAATCTGCGGGGAAAAAGTAGCCCAGGCGTTGGCTCGAGCTTTTGGCGCTAACCCCATTTACGTGTTTCGGTTGGCGCGGATTTTAAGGCCGCCATCACGCAGCCGAAACTTTTCAACCTGGCTGGTTGGTGAACTGTTGCTCAGACACATCACTCAGGAAGAGTTAAGCCAGAAGGCCGAACTTGATCTGGAAGTTGTGGCGGAGCTGACCAAAGGCGTACCGCCCACCTTTGATATTGCGGATAAGCTGGCCAGCGCGCTGGAACTTGATCAGTTGTATGTGCAACAATTGGCCGGGTTGGTGCCGCCGGGTGAACAAGCTCTGAGCGGTGAAGAAATTGAACTGTTGAGCAACTACCGTGAGTTGAACAAATCTGGCCGCAAGATCATGCAGGACATGGTAAAGTCGCTTCTGGATAATATTGAGTAACCAGGCAAAATAAAGCCCCAACAGAATCTTAGATTCTGTTGGGGTTTTTGTTATTTTTTAACCCGCCACGCCGCTAGCGGCTGCACAACCCGCCGGCAATCTCGCCCCCGTCAATTATAATTGCCTGCCCGTTAATGTAGGGCGCTTCCTCGGATGCCAAAAATGCAAACAAGGCCGCGATTTCTTCTGTTTTGGCGTGCCGCCGCAACGGAATTTTTTGATTCAACTCGGCCATCATCTCTGGGGTATATTCAGCTTCTTGCATTGGCGTAAACACGTAACCAGGACACACCGCATTCACCCGAATGGTGGGGGCCAGTTCAATGGCCATTGAGCGGGATAGCTCGATGACGCCGGCTTTGGCCGCGTTGTAATCGGCGTAGAACGGCTGGCCAACTAACCCGTTAGTTGACCCCATATTGACAATAACGCCACCGTCGCCGGCTAACATCCGGTGGGCGGCATGTTGAGCCACGTAAAACACGCCAAATAAATCAACCCGGATTACCCGTTCCCATTCAGCCGGGGTAATATCCATAAATTTGTGCCGCAGGCTGATACCGGCATTGTTAATGAGGATATCCAGCCCGCCAACCAGTTGATCCAGTTGCGCAAAAGCCTGCGCCACCGCCGCATTGTCGGCCACATCCACGGCAATTGCGCCCGCCAAACCGGGCAATTCTGTTTTGAGGCGGTTTAACCCGGCCTCATCGCGATCAAACACTACCACGCGTGCGCCTTCCTCTAAAAATCGGTGAACGGTAGCCAGGCCAATACCGCTGGCTCCGCCGGTAATGAGCGCCCGTTTGTGGGCTAAACCTTTCATTGTTGATGAATCCTTTCCTCGGCAAAAATTTCTTTGGGTAATTTAGGGGTTAGCGGGTAATGCTCAACCGGGTTTGGGGCGATAATTGATTGACGGTGGAAATAGCGCCATCGGGCCAGCGAATTTCCAGCGAATTGAGCGCGGTTCCGGCGGGAAAGCCAAAATGCACGCGGGCCGGGTCGCCGGAGAGATAACCGCTGGCGGCGTTAACGGTGCGGTAGGTGCTGGCATTGCCGGTGTGCAGCGCCAGCGTTGCGCCAATAGCCCGGCGATTGCCGGAACCGGGCCAAAACAGGTCAACCTGCAAATTTTGGCCGCCGCACAGTTGGTTTTCAAATAACTGGGCCGGGCTGCCCAAATTATTAACCACAATATCCAAATCACCGTCGTTATCCAGATCGGCCATGCTCGCCCCACGCCCGTTGGCCGAAGCGCCCAATCGCCATTCCGGGGCCGGCTGAAAATGTTTGAAGCCGGTGTTGCGGAAAGCCCGGTTTTTTTCCACCGAACCCGGCTCCAGCGTACCGTTAACCAGATACACATCCTCAAAACCATCACTGTTCAAATCGGCAAATTTAGCCGACCAGCTTTGCCCGGTGGTGACAATGCCCCAGTCGGTGGCTTTTTCCCGAAACCGGCCCAACATGCCCGAAATATGCAGTTCATTGCGCCCGCCGGGCGGCTGGTCGGGCGGCGGCATGTGGGTGGACAAAATATCAAAGTGGCCATCATTATTAACATCGGCGTGGGCCAGGCTGATGGTGTTGGCAAAACTGGCCACGCCCAACAGCGTTGATTCATGCCAGGCATTTTTTTGGCGCAGCCAAACCCGGTTGGAAGTATCAAAATTATTGCCCACAATAATATCAAGCTGACCATCATCGTTCAGGTCGAGCAGGTCTATGGCGGTGGCCTGCGCCGATTGAGTCAGCCGTTGACCCATAAAATAGCCCCGCTGGTTTTCGTAATAAAACAGGCCCGCGCCGCCGCTGAGCAAAAAATTGCTGCCCAAATCGGCCAGCAGGCTGGCATCAAACGAGCCGGCAACCAAATCCAGGTCGTTGTCGCCATCCAAATCGGCCCAGTTAAAGGCGTAAACCGGCTTGGCCAAACCGGAGAGCAGTTTTTGCTCAAATTTTTGCCGGCCCTGATTATGCCAGTAATCGGGAATGCTGGCCCGGCGGCTAAAAATAATATCCTGCCAGCCATCGCCGTCCACATCAACAATGTTCACCGCCCGCGCATCGCCGCCGGGCAACCGTTTAGCCCTAAAGTTGAGGCCGCCCTCGTTCCACAAAATGGTGTTGGGGCCGGCCAGATTGGCCAACACAATATCCAGATCGCCGTCATTATCCAAATCATTAATAGCCACGCCGGCGCCGTAGGCCTCAAACTTGCGCCCAACCGCGCCGGTAACGTGATCCAGCGGGTGCGTTAAAAAGCTGTCGCGGCACGGTTGCGCCGAAACCGAAAGCGGCGTAGTTTCCACCGTAACCGGCAGCGGCGGGTTCGATTCGCCGGGCGCGGGGGACGGGAACAGCAGCGCCACCAGCAGCAACGGAAACAGGATGGTATCAACCAGATAAAACAGGGTTTTTAGCTTCAACTGTAAATTCTCAAAAACGCTGAATGAATGGGTTTATGACTATTACATTATGTAAATTTTATCCCTAAATGGCAAGATAACCCGTTCTGAATAGAGTTTACGCAGACACAAAATTGGTAGTTGACCACACTGTTTAATCCTCTACCATCAGCCGGTAGCCCACGCCCGGCTCGGTTAAAATTAGTTCCGGCGCGGCGGGGTCGCGTTCTAGTTTGCGGCGTAACTGGGCAATATACACCCGCAGGTAGTGGCTCTGGTCAATGTAGGCCGGCCCCCACACCTCCCGCAAAATCTGGCGATGGGTTAACACTTTGCCGGCGTACTGCACAAACAGGCGCAAAATGGCGTATTCGGTGGTGGTTAATTTGACCACTTCGTGATTAACCGTCACCAGCCGGTGAGCTAAATTTACCGATAACCCGCCCGTTTGAAAGACCGCCGCCTCCGGTTGAGGCTGGCGATGGCGCAAGGCCACCCGCAACCGGGCCAGCAACTCGCCGGGGCTGAATGGCTTCACCAGATAATCATCGGCCCCGGCATCCAGCAGGCTGATTTTATCGGTGTCTCTATCGCGCACGGTCAACACAATCACCGGGGTTTGGCTCCACTCCCGCAGCCGGGTTAACACCTCCAACCCCTCCAAATCCGGCAGGCCCAAATCCAGAATGATGATATCCGGTCGCAGCCGGGCCGCTTGCTCCAACCCTTCCTGGCCGGTTTTGGCCTCTTGAACGTGGTATAGGTTGGCTTCCAGGCTAATCCGCAAAAAACGACGAATCTGGATTTCGTCATCAATGATTAAAACTACCGGCCCATCTGTCATTCTTTGACCTCCGGCACAGATGTGTAATCCGGCGGCTGGCCCAGCGGCAAACGGATGATAAACCGCGCGCCGCCATGCGCCCGGTTTTCTACGCTCAAGGTGCCGCCGTGCGCCTCCACCAGCCCCCGGCTAATGGATAACCCCAGCCCAATACCGCCTGCCACCGAGCCGGACACCCGATAGAATTTGTCAAAAATATGGCCAATGCTTTCCGGCGGCAGCCCTGGCCCCCGGTCGGCCACGCTGATGACCAACTCCGTTCCTTCTACCCGGGCCGTTAGCCTAAGGCGTGTGCCAGCGGGGGTGTAGGTAATGGCGTTGTCCAACAAATTATGCAGAACTTGCTCCATCAGCACAAAATCAAATTGCGCCAACGGCAAATCAGGGGCAACATCAACAATCAACTCGTGGTAAGCCAGTTTGGGCTTTAGTTGTTTCAGGGCAACGCCAATCAGATCGTTCACATCGCCCCAATCGCGGTTCAGCTTTATCATGCCCGATTCCAGCCGGGTCATATCCAGCAAATTTTCCACCAGCCGGTTGAGCCGCACCCCCGCCTCCTGGATTTCCTGGGTTAAAGCCAGCCGCATTTCCGGTTGGGTAACGCGCGGGTCAAGCAAACTGCCGGCGGCCCCAGTGATGGCGGTGATGGGGGTGCGGAGTTCATGGGAAATGGAGTTGAGCAGGGTTTTGTACAACTTTTCCGATTCGGTCAGCATTTTGTTTTGCGCGGCGGCCTCATCCAGAAATTTCCGTTCAATGGCCAACGCCACTTGTTTGAGGCAGGTAGACAGCAGCGCATCCTGGGCGAGTGGCCGGGCGCGGCGCAAGCCAATAACGCCGACAATCCCGCTGGGGACAAGCAGGGGTAAATATTGGGCTTCGGCGGCAGATAGCGTATCGGTAAAGCGCCCGGCCGGCTGGCGGTGGTCAAACACCCAGGCGGCCACGCTCAGTTCTTTTTCGGTGGGGATAAAGGTGCTACCGGGCTTAACCTGAAGCGGCAACTGCCCTTTAGCCGTCAACAAAATGGCAACGTCAACCTCAAACAGTTGGCCCAGGTGGTGAATGGCCGCATTTAAAATTTCGGTCAGGCCGGCGGCCCGGGCAATATCGCGGGTTAAGGCATACAACGTGTCGGTGTATTTCTCACGGCGGCGAACAGCGCGTTCCTGTTCGCGGAGCCGGGCCGCCAGATTGCCGGTAATCAGGGCCACCCCAAAATAACTGCCAAACATCATCATATCGGCCATATTCGAGATAACAAAGGTGAACCGGGGGGGAATGAACAGAAAATCCCACAATAACGCGCTGACCGCAGCCGCCATAGAAATTGGGCCACGCCCCACCAAAACGGCCAACACCAACACCGTAAACAAAAAAATAAAACCAATGGCCTGGTAACTGACCAACGGCAACAGTAACAGATTTAACAAAGTCACGCCGATCACTGTTAACAGCGCCAGCAGGTATTGGCCGGCCCCGGTTTCAAGGCGAGGCCACATCCAAAACGGTTTGGGGCGGTTTTCACCTTTTTCCGCCGTAACTACATAAATATCAATTGGCCCGCTTTGGCGAATAACCTGATCCACCAATGAACCATGAAACCATTCCTGAACGGAATGGTGCAACGATTTGCCCACCACAATTTGGGTAACGTTGCGCTGGCGGGCTACCCGGATTAAAACCTCGCTCACCTTTTGGCCGGTGGTCATCACCAGTTCCGCGCCCAGTTCGCGGGCCAAATTCAGGTTGCGATCAAGCTGGGTTTGGGCTTCGGTGGATAACGGCTGTGCGCCTTCTACGTAAACCGCCAGCCAGGGCGCTTCCAGGTTGTAGGCCATCCGCCGGGTCCAGCGGATGAGCCGCTCCGAAAAGGGGCTTGGCCCCACCGCCACCATCAACCGCTCCCCGGATTTCCACGGGCCGGCAATATGTTTAACCTGCATATAGTCTTGCAGTTTCTGGTCAACATGTTCGGCGGTAAAGCGCAGCGCCATTTCCCGCAGCGCGGTCAGGTTGCCCAACCGAAAAAACTTTTGGGCCGCCATCTCCGCCTGATCCGGCACGTAGACTTTGCCTTCGACCAGCCGTTGTAACAGTGCCTCCGGCGGCAGGTCAATCAACTCAATTTCATTGGCCAGTTCCAGCATGGAATCCGGCACCGTTTCGTGCACGGTGACGCCCGTAATCTGCCGCACCGTGTCCGCCCGGCTTTCCAGGTGTTGCACGTTGAGCGTGGTGTAAACGTTAATCCCCGCTTCCAGCAGCTCGATCACATCCTGATACCGCTTGCGGTGCCGCGTGCCGGGAACGTTGGTGTGGGCCAACTCATCCACCAGCGCCAACCCCGGGCGGCGGGCCAAAATCGTGTCCAAATCCATCTCTTCAAAAACATGGCCGCGATATTCCAGCTTTTGGCGCGGAATCAGCGGCAGACCGGCCAGCAACGCCTCGGTTTCGGCGCGGCCATGCGTTTCTGCATAGCCTACCGCCACCGCCTGCCCGGCGGCCAACTGCTGCCGGGCCGCTTCGAGCATGGCGTAGGTTTTGCCCACCCCGGCTGCCATTCCAAAGAAAATTTTAAGTTTGCCGCGCTGCTGCCGGATTTCTTCTTTTTGAATGGCGGCCAGCAACGCATCCGGGTCAGGACGATGGTTTTCCATAGGTTTCATCCAACAATAGATTCAGCCGCAACACATTCACCCGCGCCTCGCCCAGCAGCCCCCACTGCGGCGGCTCGATGGCCTGCGCCACCAGCGCCGCCAGCTTTTCCCGTTGCGGGGCAGACAGGCCGCGCTCGGTGGCCACGCGCTCCAGTTGCAGGTAAACGGCGGCGGGGCTAAGGTGCGGGTCCAGGCCGCTGCCCGAAGCGGTAAGCAGTTCAACAGGGATAACGGCTTCCGGCGGCAGGCGATACCTGGCCCGCAACCCGGCCTGGCGGGCCAGCACGGCCGTTTGTAAGGCTGCGCTGGTTGGCCCCAGGTTGCTGCCGCCGGAAGGCAGCGGGTTATAATTGATGGCCGACGGGCGCGGCTCAAAGTAGCCCCGGTTGGGCGCGGCCTGGGCCAACAACGCCGATCCCACCACATGCCCATCAACCTTAAGTAAGCTGCCGCCGGCCTGCGCCGGAAAGGCAACCGCCGCAATCAGCGTGACCAGAGCGGGGTAAATAACCCCGGTTAAAACGGTTAAAACCATCAACATTCTGGCTGCCGGTAAAATCTGTTTCATACGGCCTCCTTTTTAAGCCAAACCCACGGCGACTAATAACATATCCAATAGTTTAATCCCGATAAAGGGAGCCAACAAGCCCCCGCCGCCATAGAGCAGCAAGTTACGCTGCAAAATGGCGCTGGCCCCCACCGGCCGATAGGCGACCCCGCGCAAGGCCAGCGGAATCAGGGCGATGATAATGAGGGCGTTAAACACCACCGCGCTGAGAATGGCGCTTTGCGGTGAGTGTAATCCCATTATGTTAAGCGCCGCCAGCGGGCCGTCACTGCTGCCTGAAGCGGCATACAACGGGCCAAACAGGGCCGGCAGAATGGCAAAATATTTGGCCACGTCATTGGCAATACTGAAGGTGGTTAACGCCCCCCGCGTCATTAGCAGTTGTTTACCAATTTCCACCACTTCCAGCAGTTTGGTGGGGTTACTGTCCAGATCAACCATATTGCCGGCCTCGCGGGCGGCCTGGGTGCCGGTGTTCATGGCCACGCCTACATCGGCCTGGGCCAGCGCCGGGGCGTCGTTGGTGCCATCGCCAATCATGGCCACCAAATGGCCGTGGGCCTGCTCCTCCCGAATGCGATTGAGTTTGGCCTGGGGCGTGGCCTGGGCGATGAAATCATCCACCCCGGCCTCGGCCACAATGGCCGCGGCGGTGAGGGCGTTATCGCCGGTAATCATCACCGTGCGAATGCCCATTTTACGCAGTTGGGCAAACCGCTCCTTGATGCCGCCCTTAACAATATCCTTTAGCTGAACCACGCCCAGCACCCGGCTGCCCTCGGCCACCACCAGCGGCGTGCCGCCCTGCCGGGCCACAGCCTCTACCGCTTCAGTTACCGCTTTGGGAAACAGGCCGCCCAAACTATCCACGTAACCGCGAATGGCGTCGGCAGCCCCTTTGCGGATTTGCCGGTTTTGGCCCGGAAAATCCACCCCGCTCATGCGGGTTTGGGCGGTAAAAGGGATGAATTGGGCTTCCATCTCGGCCACCTCGCGCCCGCGCAGGCCAAAACGGTCTTTGGCCAAAATCACAATCGAGCGGCCTTCGGGCGTTTCATCGGCCAGCGAGGCCAGTTGGGCGGCGTCGGCCAGCTCTTCCGGGCCAATGCCGGGCGCGGGCAAAAAATCGGTGGCCATGCGATTGCCCAATGTGATGGTGCCGGTTTTGTCCAGCAGCAGCACATCAATATCGCCGGCGGCTTCTACCGCTTTGCCGCTGGTGGCTAACACATTATGCCGCACCAGCCGGTCAATCCCGCTGATGCCGATGGCGCTGAGCAAACCGCCGATGGTGGTGGGGATGAGGCACACCAGCAGCGCCACCAGCACCGGCACGGTCAGGCGGTTCAGGCCGGTGGCCGGGTCGCTGTAGGCCACAAAGGCGGGCATGGTCATTACCACCAGCAAAAAAATAAGGGTTAAGGCCGACAACAGGATGGTTAAGGCGATTTCATTGGGGGTTTTCTGGCGTTTGGCCCCTTCTACCATGGCAATCATGCGGTCCAAAAACGAGTTACCGGCGGCGGCGGTAATGCGAATAACAATCCGGTCGCTAATGACTTTGGTGCCGCCGGTTACGGCGCTGCGGTCGCCGCCGCTTTCCCGGATAACCGGGGCGGATTCCCCGGTGATGGCCGACTCGTCCACGCTGGCAATGCCTTCGATGACTTCGCCGTCACCGGGAATGGTATCGCCGGCCTCGCACACCACCAACTCGCCCGGCTGGAGTTCGGTGGAAATCACCCGTTCCTCGCGGTTTCCATCGGTTAAACGGCGGGCAAAGGTTTTGGTGCGGGCCTGGCGCAGGCTATCAGCCTGAGCTTTGCCGCGCCCTTCGGCCATTGCTTCGGCAAAGTTGGCAAAGAGCAGGGTAAACCACAGCCACAAGGTAATTTGCAGGCTAAAGCCGGAGAACCGCTCCTGGCCAAGTTCGATGCCGGCGGTGAGGGTAGACAAAATAGCGCCCACCCACACCACAAACATGACCGGATTTTTAACTTGCCGGTCCGGGGCCAGCTTTCTAACAGAGTCCGCCACGGCGCGGCGCACAATGGCTGGCTCAAACAGTGGGGTTGTTGTTTGTTTTTTCATGTTTAATCACCCAATCCTAAAAAGTTCGCCCGGCCAGCATTAGCAAATGCTCCACAATGGGGCCAAGGGATAACACCGGAAAAAAGGTTAACGCGCCCACAATAACAACCACCGCGATTAATAGCCCGGCAAAGAGCGGCGTATCGGTGGGAAAGGTGCCGGTTGACGGTGGCGTAATTTTTTTGCCGGCCATGCTCCCGGCAATGGCCAAAACAGGGATGATGACCGCAAAGCGCCCTGTCAGCATCGCCACGCCCAACATCAGATTGTAAAAAATGGTGTTGGCGTTTAGCCCGGCAAAGGCGCTGCCGTTGTTGCCGGCGGCAGAGGCAAAGGCGTACAAAATCTCGCTGAGGCCGTGCGCCCCGGTGTGTAACAGGCCGGCCCGGCCCGCCGGGGCAACCACGGCAATGGCAGAAAAGAGCAACATTACGGCGCTGGGGATTAAAATGCCAAACATAGCCATTTTAACCTCGCCGGCCTCAATCTTTTTGCCCAGGTATTCCGGGGTGCGGCCCACCATCAACCCGGCAATAAACACGGTGACAATGACAAACAGCAGCATTCCGTACAGCCCGGCCCCCACCCCGCCAAAAATTACCTCGCCCAGCATAATGTTCCACAGGGCCACCAGTCCGGCCAGCGGCGAAAAGCTGCTGAGCAGCGCGTTCACCGAACCGTTGGAGGCGCTGGTGGTGGCAACGGCCCACAATACGCTGTTGGCCAGGCCAAACCGGGTTTCCTTGCCTTCCATTACGCCGGTTACGCCCAACGCCGGGTTAAAAGCGGATTCGGCCCACCCGGCTACCAGCAACCCCAGGCCAAACAGCGCAAACATTGCGGCAAATATGGCCCAGCCCTGCCGGGCAGAACCGACCATCCGGCCAAATGTGTACGTAAAAGCGGCGGGCAACAGCAAAATTGCCAGCATTTGCAGAAAATTACTCAACGGGGTGGGGTTTTCAAAGGGATGGGCGCTGTTGGCGTTAAAAAAACCGCCGCCGTTAGTGCCCAACTGTTTAATGGCAATCTGTGACGCCGCCGGGCCAAGTGGAATGGTTTGCGTTTGCCCGGTCAGGGTAGTGGCGTTGATGTAAGGAGAAAAGGTTTGCACCACTCCCTGGCTAACCAGCGCCACCGCCAAAATTATAGACAGGGGCAACAGCACGTACAACACCGACCGCACCAAATCTACCCAAAAATTACCAATGGTAGTTTGAGAGGCGCGGGTTAGCCCCCGCACCAGGGCCAGCAACACCGCTATGCCCGTGGCCGCGCTGACAAAATTCTGCACGGCCAGCCCAAGCATCTGGGTGGCATAACTCATGGCGGTTTCACCGGCGTAGCCCTGCCAGTTGGTGTTGGTAGCAAAGCTCACCGCGGTGTTAAACGCCGAATCCCAGGCCACGTTGGGCAAAGCCTGGGGGTTAAAGGGCAACCAGTGCTGGAGCAATTGCAACAATAGCAAAACCGCCAACCCCAGGCCGTTAAACGCCAACACCGCCCCGGTATAACTCAGCCAGTTCATTTCTGTGGTGTCATCCACCCCGGCCAAGCGATAAATGCCCCGCTCCAGCGGTTTTAGTATTGCAAATTGCCCTTCAAACACCCGGGCCATATAACCGCCAAACAGGGGAGTGCACAAAACCAGCACCACCAAATACAGGCCAATCTGTAAAAAAGCCATAATAGTCCCCCCTTAAAATTTCTCAGGGAAAAACATGGTGTAAACCAGGTAAACCAACAACGCTACCGCGACACTTCCGGAAAAAATCAATTGAAAAGACATGGTCACTCTCCTTCAAGGTTAATCCTGCGCTTTTGAATGAGAGTATATGGCCATTTGATGTATAAATGGGGTTAAAACTTAAGCGAGGGGTGTAAGGATTTTGTCAAAATTAAATTTTTCAAATCTTAAATTTAACTTTACATATTACTTGGTCTGGGTTTTGATGATATACTTTGAGTATTGATTCAATCTTTTATCAGGCGGATTCTGAACAATTCAGGAGGATAAAATGAGAGAAATTGACATTACCCAATGGAAACGCAGAGAACATTTTCAGTTCTTCCATCGGATGGATTACCCCCAGTATAACATTTGTTTCAACCTTGATATTACGGCGCTGTTAGCCGAAATAAAAAAGAAGACGCTGCCCTTTAACTATTCGATGATATACCTGTCCACATTAAGCGTTAATCAAATTGAGGAGTTTAAATACAGAATTCGGGACGGCCAGGTGGTTTTGCATGAGGTTATTCATCCATCTTTTACCGATATGGATGACGGCAGCGATTATTTTAAGGTGGTGGTGGTGGATATGAAAAACAGCCTGAGCGATTTTTTGGACGCGACCAGGGACAAATCAAAAAATCAACGACGGTATTTTCCCTTTGAAGAGTTGATTGGGCGCGATGATCTTATCTATTACACCTCAATCCCCTGGATATCATTTACGCATCTGTCCCATACCATCACCCTGAATAAAAACGATGCCGTCCCCAGAATTTCCTGGGGAAGATACTTTGCCGACAACGGAAAAATGTTATTGCCATATTCCGTCCAGGTGAATCACGCCTTTATTGATGGAATACACATTGGCAAGTTCAAAGAAAAATTAGAAGAAAATATGCTGAGAATCAATGATATTTAGACGTTCAGGTAAACCCCCAAAGTCTAAAAAACACGGGTGAGGGACAAAGGTATTTCATAATTATGCGCTATTGGAAAGAAATGCTATTAATCATTGCAGGGGCAATTATCGTTTTCTTTGTTGCCAAAGAATTAGATACTTCAGAGACGATAATTAGTTTTCTGGGACGATATGAAAAATACGATCTTGATGAGTTCCTGACCGTTTTAATTTTTCTTGTATTTGCCCTGGCTTTTTTTGCCGTTAACCAATGGCGAGAAGTGGTTCGGCTGAATCAGTCTTTACAAATAGCCAATAACGACTTAATGAAAGCCTTAAGTGATGTCAGGGTGCTGCGTGAGATACTGCCCATTTGCTCAAATTGCAAGAAAATACGCGACGACGACGGTTACTGGAAACAGGTAGAACTCTATATCAGTGAAAATACGAACACGCTTTTTAGCCACGGGATTTGCCCGGATTGTCTGGAAAAAATGTATCCTGATTATGCTGAACAATTAAAGAACGAACAGGAGAGAGCATGAGTGAATTACATACCCACGCCGTGACCGGAGCATTTGGATATTCCGGAAAATATATTACCCAGAGATTGTTGGAGCAAGGCCAAAAAGTAATCACCCTGACCAACTCTCTCCAGCGAACGAATCCTTTTGGCGAAAAGGTGCAAGCGTACCCGTTTAGTTTTGATAATCCCCACAAACTGGTTGATGCCTTGCAGGGTGTATCTGTGCTTTACAACACCTACTGGGTCAGGTTCAATCACAAAATGTTCACTCACGCCGATGCCGTAAAAAACACCATCACGTTATTCGAGGCGGCCAGGCAAGCCGGCGTAAAACGAATAGTCCACATTAGTATTACCAACCCCTCGGCAGACTCTCCTCTGGAATATTTTAGCGGAAAAGCAAAGCTGGAAACGTCGCTACAAAACTCCGGGCTTTCGTATTCAATCCTCAGGCCAACGGTGCTCTTTGGCAAAGAAGATATTCTGATTAACAACATTGCTTGGGTGTTGCGCCGGCTGCCTGTTTTTGGCGTTTTTGGCAACGGGCAGTACCGGCTTCAGCCAATTTACGTTGATGATTTGGCCGAATTGGCCGTTGAACAAGGCAAAAAAGAGGAGAATGTTGTCATTAACGCCATTGGGCCGGAAACTTTCACCTACAAAGGGCTGGTAGAAACCATCGGAGACATCATCGGGCAGAAAAGGCCCATTATTTCGGTTCCGGCGACAACCGGTTATCTGGCCGGCTGGCTACTTGGAAAATTGGTGGGTGATGTCATAATCACCCGCGAGGAGATTGACGGGTTAATGGCAGACCTGCTGTATGTGGATTCTCCGCCTGCCGGAAGCACAAAGCTAACCGGCTGGATAAAGGAACACGCGGACACGCTTGGCAGAGGATACACCAGCGAATTGAGCCGGAGAAAAAATCGGCAATCGGCCTACAAAAGCAACTAACAACCATTTTTGCACCAATTTGCCCGGCCCGGTATTGATTAACGCCAGGTGAAGCTACGGTAACGCCTTGATTTTTATAGCCACCAGGGTAATGTCGTCGTGCTGTTCAGCCGGGCCGGCAAAGGCCGCCACATCGGCCAGAATCGCCTCGATGAGCGCCTGAGGGGTTATGTTCCCATCCAGAGTGCCCACCAGCGCCTCCAATCGTTCAAAGCCGTACAACTTGTGCGCTTCATTCATCGCCTCTACCACCCCATCGGTGTAAAACAGCACGGTATCGCCGGCTTTCAGGTCAAGGTGATGATTTTTATACTGCATTGCCGCTTGCATTCCCAAAGGGAAGGCGTCACCGGTTGTTTCCAGATACCGGAGCACCGCGCTGCCGCCGGATTGGGGCCGGTGAATCAAAAAAGGATAAACCTGCCCGGCGTTGGCCCAGACCAGTTTCTGCAACCGGGCGTCAAATCGGGCATAACTGGCGGCGGCAAACATACCACGCGGAATATTGTGATGGAGAATGGCATTAGTTTGGTTTAAAATCTGGGCCGGTGAGTTGTGGTTAAAAGCCTCGGCCCGAATAATGCTTTGCGCCGCAACCATAACCATGGCAGCCGGAATACTTTTACCTGAAACATCGCCCACGACAACTCCCAATTCCTGCGCGCCCAGTTGAACCAGATCGTAGAAATCGCCGGATGTTTCGCGGTGGGGCCGGCAAACCGCCGCTATTTCCAAACCGATTGTATCGGGCCATCGGGCTGGAAAAATAGCCTGCTGCACATTACGGGCAATTTCCAACTCCCGTTGTATCCGTTCTTTTTCAGCCCGTTCCTGGTATAACCGCTCCAATTGAGTTGACATCTGGTTAAAAGATTCGGCTAAATCGCCCCATTCATCACCAGAATGCAGTTTGATGGTATAGCCAAGCTGCCCGTTGGCCAGAGTCAATGCTCCTCGTTGCAACTGGCGCAACGGACGATTAAGCAGAACAAGATTGATGACCAAAGCCAGCCCAACGGCCACCACACTCCCACCCACCAGTACCCACAAAACCTGTTTCAGGGTATCGCGTTGCAGCAAACCCCTGGCTTCCAAATAAACCAGGGTTTCAACCAGACCCAACACAACGGGCGCGCCGTTTTTATCAGTGGCCACAATTGGAGCGACAACCCCGTAGTAAGAGCCAAATTCATCGGTGTATTGCACCTGGTGTATTTGTTTATCCTCAAAAGCAGCCAGATGGTCAGGCGTGGCGTAAAAGAACGGGTAGCCTACCCCGGTAAAATCGGTATCAACCCAATAAAACAGGTGATCACCTTCTCGGTAATAGATGCCCAACCAGTTGAGATTACCGGCGGTGAGCGCCTGTTCCAGTTGTTGGGCTACCGCCTTGTATTCGGGGCGGTCAATGTCGCGCGGTTCCCGGACTGATTTCAGCTTATCAACATCCACCGTTTGGGCAACCAGCCTGGCTACTCGTTCCAGCCGGGTGTCCATATCCGTTTGCCAGCGTTCGGTGCTTTCTCGATAAATTTGATACCCCGATAGCCCCAGCGTGACCACAATGATGACAATCAACGGAGTCATAATCTTGATAAAAAGTGGCACTCGCATTTTCATCATTGGGCCTCAAGCCGGCGGCGGAGCTGTCCATCCGGTTCAAAAATCAAAATGGCGTTGTTTTTTGCATCGGTGGCGTAAATAGCGCCGTCAGGGCCAACATCCAGCCCGATAACTTGCCAATCGCCCGGCGGGGAAAATTCCAACAGGTATTGCCCCTCGGAATCAAAAACCTGAATCCGGCGATTGGCCATATCGGCCACATACACCCGGCCGCTGTTTTCATCAACGGCAACATCCTGAGGATAAGCAAACTGGCCGGCAGCCCGCCCGTATGAACCAAAACTTAAGCGATAGGTGGCTTCAAGCCGGCCGGCCACGGTTTCCTTTAAGCTGAACTGCTGCACCCGGCTGTTCGATTCGTCACTGATGTACATAAGATCACGGCGGTCGTCAACGGCAACCCGGCCCAACCCATTAAATTGGCCGGCTTTGCTCCCCTTTTCGCCAAAAAAGTTGGCAAGCTGCTGCCCCTGAGCGTCAAAAACGCGCACGGTGTTGGCGTCAAAATCGGCCACGTAAACCCGCCCCCGGTCATCAATGGCTACGCCATAGGGGGTTTTAGGCTGGCTATTATCACCGTAGGCGTAATCCTGAGCGCCAATCTCCCGTAAAAAGCGGCCATCCGGGTAAAAAACCTTAACCCCGTCATGCACCCGGTAAGAACCTTCAGCATCGAAAATGTGATGGCAAATATAAATATTGCCGGTCGAATCCAGCGCAATATCCCAGCCGGAGTAGATATCGGCTGGCCCACGGCCCAGGCGGCCAATGGTGTCAATAACCTGGCCGTTGGGTGACAGATGAACCACCCGGCTATGACCACGGTCCATTACATACATACTGCCATCCACGGCAACAACGATGCCGTTAGGACGTAACAAGTCAGCAGGGGCAAACGTACAGCCGGACGTGCAGCCAATCAGGAGCAGCAAAAGCAGGTAAAGTTGTCTCCGACACAAAGTGACCATAGGTGGGACAGGACTCTATGAGGTTCAATTATCAATCTCAATATACAACTTATTGCTCAATACAGCGAATCAAATGAAGGTTGACCACTACCCAACCCTTTTCATACCTGACTGACATTGCCTAATTCCTAAGCCAGTTTCAATAAATCTAGCCAGGGATTGATGATTTTTTCACCGGCCATTATCTGATACCCACCAGTTTATTCCATTGGTTTTATCACAGGTATCAAATTAAACCTTTAAGGCGACAGCGATACACTAACCTGAAACGTCTGGTTGGCCAGGGGCGGCAGATCAAAAGATTGGCTTGCGCCCAACATCACCCCATTCTGGCCCTGGCTGACGATCCAGCGAAATGGCCCGCTGCCAAAATCTTTGGGGTGAACCCACCACTGATTGTGGCTGGCTACCGGCCCCTGCCAGCCGGTCACATTTTGCCAGCCCCCGGCACTGTTTTGCCATTGAACCACCGCCCAGGCTCCACCTGGCGCGTCCGGGACAATTAACTCAATATACGCCCCAACCGGCTTATCTTTATCCGATAGGACTTACGAAAAAAGGCTAAACACGGGTAAAATAGAGCCAATCTAATCCAAAAAGTGGAGGGGAAATGGCCCAAAGAGTGACCCGTTTAGATTACTTAGGACTTACGCAAGAGTCATAGGAATAGACGGATGTTTGAGTTGGGCAATCA
>CAZFCE010000042.1:0-40434 GCA_964517605.1 uncultured Caldilineaceae bacterium
TTTGGTTGAGGTTGACCAACCTTTGGTTGAGGTTGACCAACGTTTGGTTGAGGTTGACTAACCTTTGGTTGAGGTTCACCAACGTTTGGTCAGGGTTCAGGGCGGGGGCAAACCCCGCCCCTACCGGAGACCCTTCGGGCGTGCGCCCTCAGGGTGACATTCGTCATTCGTAATTCGGCGCTCGCCACTCGTAACTCGTCATTCGTCCGGGTCGGGTTCCAGCGGGGCCACGCGCAGCGTTGACTCGTGGCGGAACGTGACCATGCCGGGCGGCGCGCCCTTGATGGCCCGCACGTATTTTTTTACGGTTACATCCACATCAACGGCGGTGTCGTGGCGGGCGCGGGAGTAATAGGCCGCCACGCCGGCGGCCCACAGCACGTCCTCCTCCGCGGGCAAGCCGGCCGAAGTGGGGATGATGACGTGCGCGCCGGGCAGGTTGCGGGCGTGCAGCCACAAATCGTTGGGGTTGGCCCGGCTAAAGGTAAGGTGCGCGTTTTGCAGCGCGTTTTTGCCCACCCACACCGCCGCGCCCTGCGGCGCAACCAGCCGCAGGTAATTGCCGGCGGCCTGCTGCGCCCGTTTTTTGCGCCCGGCTTTGGCCCGGTAGTAACCGGCTTCGGCCAGAGTGTCGGCAATGGCGTCAATTTCCGGGCGGTTTTCGGCCATCGTCAAATCCTGCTCAAGCTGCTCTAAAAATTGCTCTTCCAGCAGGATTTTTTCAAGCTGCGCCGGAATTTCCTCACCGGCGCGCTGGCCCTTGCGGTAACGGTTAAAGTATTGCTGGGCGTTATCGGCGGGGGACAAGGCCGGATCAAGTTTAATGACCACGCCGGGCAGCCAGTCAACCTTTAATTGGGGCTGCCCCGGTTTTATGTGATGCGCTGCCGCCAGAATAACCTCGCCGCAGGTTTTGAGATGTTCCGGGTTGGCCTGCGCGGCGGCGTCTTCTTCCAGCTTTTCGCGGCGGCGCGCCAGCCGTTCGCGGGTTGACTGGATGGCTTCAGCCAGCGGCGTTTTGGCCACGGTGTACCCGGCTACGGCATCGGCAAAGAAAAGTTCAACCGCCTCGGAAAAAGTTGGCGCGGGGCGGGTGGCGGCGGGCCAGTGGCGCAGCGGGTAGGGCGCAAACGCGGCGGGGGCGTCATCCTCATCCAGCGCCAGCGTGGGCTGCCACTGTTCAGATTCCAGCAGGTTAAACAATTGGTGAGATGCTGCCAGCAGCGGCCCCAACGCGGTTAGCTCGGCCACCTTTACATCGGCGCGGCCAACGGCCCTAAAAACAATTTCGCGGGCCAGCAGCGGGCTAACTCCGGCCACCACCTGCGGCAGCAGCCGGGCCACTTCCATTTGCGGCGAGGCCTCGGCCAGTTCTTGCCGCAGCGCGTATTCCGTAAATTGGGCGGGCAGCAGCTTGTGCTGAAACGGCGGCGGCTGGTAAATGTGGTTGGGCAGCAGGCTGCGCCGGGCGGCAGCGCGGTCGGCTTTGGGCAGCCGGGCCACGCCCAAAATGGCGCGGCGGTCATCAAGCAACAGCAGGTTGCTGCGGGTTCCCAGCAGTTCGGCCACTAAAATGGTGGGCTGAAAGGGGCTATCAAAATAAAAATTGAGGATGCGCTCGCCGGGCGGCTGCTCGATTTTGGCCAGTTTGGCCCCGCGCATGTATTTTCGCAGCACCAGCATCAGCGGGGTGTCGCTGGTTACGCCGCGCCGGCTTTTATCCAGCGACAGGTGAAGGCGGGGGGCTTGCGGCTCGGCGGACAGGATGAGGTAGTGGCGCAGCGGGTACACATAAATTTCAAAGCCAAAGGTGAGCGAATTGATTTGGGTAACGCGCTGCACCCGCCCGTTAACCAGAACGGCCCGCAACTCGGTGGCCATGGCGGCCAGTGAAAAGGTATCAAAATTCATGGGTTAAAATCTGCCCGGCGGCGCAAACGGCCCGGCGCTCATTCCGCAACAATGGCCAGTTTGGCGGCAAACTTATCAACAGTATCGTTGCCGCGCATGCGCAGGCGGTGGATTTCGAAGCGGTTGGCGTAAGAATGCTGCGCCCCCCATTCGGTGGTAACAGCGCCCCAAAAATTAGCCGAGGCCACCACGCGCTCGGCCAAATCGTCGTAACGGCCGGAGGGGTAACAGAAAAAGCGCACCGGCTCGCCAATCCGCGCCTCAATGGCCTCTTTGGAGCCGAGAATTTCGTACACCAAAAAATCCACGCTGCGGTGGGTCAGGTCGGGGTGGCGGTAGCTGTGCGAGCCAAATTCCATGCCGGCCTGGTGCATTTCTGTGACCATTTCCCAGGTGAGAAAATCAACGTTGTATTCGTCAATCACCTGGGTAAAGACAAAAAAGGTGGCCACATCGCCGTATTTTTTTAGCAGCGGAAAGGCGTTGGTGTACTGGTCGCGGTAGCCGTCATCAAAAGTGATGATGATGGGCTTGGGTGGCAGGGCTTCGTTGCGGCTAAGGGCGTAACTGAGTTGCTTCATGGTGATGGTGTGGTAGCCCTGCTCGTGCAAAAATACCAGTTGGGCCTCAAACTGGGCCGGACTCACCGACAGGTCGCGCCGAACAGTATCGGCTCCGGCAGGCGGCTCGGACAGGTAGTGGTACATTAAAATGGGCACGGTTACGCCAAAACCGTGCGGCGCAATGGCCAACGGCGTGGGCCACAGTTCGGGCGTGCTGGTGGCGGCGGGCGGCGGCACGGGCGAAGGCGTCCAGGTGGGAACCGGGGTGTTGGTGGCGGTGGGCGGCAACGGCGTGGGCGTAAAGGTGGGGCGGCGGGTGGGCGCAGCGGCGGCAGGCGTGGCGTTGGGCGTGTTGTTGGCGGCGGCCAAAACCTGCGCCGGTTTGGCCATAGCGGTAAACCGCAGCCCCGCCGGAGTTTGGGTGGTAGCGTATCCAAATCCTACGGGCAGGCCGGCAATCAGCAACAGGATTGGAGCAAAATACCAGTATTTACCTAAATCTTTAAACATAATCCTTATCAAACATCAAAAAAAGCTAAACGGTTACACCAAAATTATTCCATTGTTTTACGTTTCGTCAAACTCTTGCAGGTTGCCGGCGGGGGTAAGCACTTGAATGGAGAGTTCGGCCTGGTCAAGCATCTGGCTGCAATGTTCGGCCAGGGCCATGCCTTGCTGGTAAAGCGCAATCGCCTCTTGCAGCGGCAGGTTGCCGGCTTCTAATTTTTGCACGGTTTCATTGAGTTGCGCGTAGGCTTGCTCAAAGGTTAGTTTGGTTAAGGCCGGTTGTTTGCCCATAATTTATACCTGTTCCCGTTGTTTGTTCCAGGTTTGCACCCAATTGATGGCGCGTTTTATGCCTTCGTCAAATGGCACCTGCGGCGCGTACCCCAGCAGGGTTTTGGCTTTGGTCAGGTCGGCAATGTAAAAGCTGATTTCGCCGGGCTGGATGGGCCGGTCAATAATTTGCGGAGTCACATTTAAATTGGCGGCAATGGTGTGCGCCAACTGCAACAACGTGGCCGGGCTGCCGGAACTGAGGTTGATGGTTTCGTTGACCACCTCGCCGGCCATGAGTTTGTCAATCCCCAGCATAAACGCGGCGATGCAATCATCAACATAGGTAAAATCAATAATTTTGCGCCGGTCAAAAATTGTCACCGGCTCACCACGACCCAACTGGTCTATAAAAATATGCACCACGCGGGTCATCCGCTCCAGGTCGCTGTCAAAACGGCCATACACGTTGCTCAAGCGGAACACCAAATACTTAAGGCCGTAGCAGTGCGCGTATGAATAGATGAGCATTTCATCGCCCAGTTTGCCGGCGGCATACGGGCTGAGGATGCGGAACACGTCAATGCTGGTTTCGGCCACGGCGGGCGGCTGGGCGTGGCCGTACACCTCGCGGGAGCTGCTAAAAATAATGGGCGTTTGCTGCGCCCGGCAAAACTCCAGCACGTTAAAGGTGATGGTAACGTTTTCGTGGGCGCGGCTGGGGTTAACCACCAGCTCGTGAACTTTGGCGTTGGCCGCCAGATGCACCACCAGATCGGGCCGGCCAAAACCGGCCAGGTCGTCCAGGCTCAACGGGCCATCGGTGGCCAGGTTGCGCCGGATAAACGGAATTTGATCGGTCCAGGTATTGGGGCGTTTATCAATCCCCAAAATGGTGTGGCCTTTTTTTAGCAGCGCCAAGCTCAGGTTGGTGCCAACCTGCCCGCTGCTGCCGGTAACTAATATCTTCAATGGACTGAACTCCTGCCTGTTTTTTATAACACCAACAAGTTTAACCGGCCTTTGCCTCAAACTCGCCGTCTTGTAGTTTTATGACTAACAAATCGCCGGGGGCAACCTGGCCAACCCGCGACACCACCTGCGGGCCTTTTTGCACAATGGCGTAGCCCCGGTTAAGCGTGGCCTGCGGGTTTAACGCCGCCAGCCGCCCCGCTAAATTTTCTACCTGGTGGCGATGCAGCGCCAGCCGGTGCTGCAAACTGCGCTCGGCGCGGCGCAGCAGCCCGTCAACCTGCTGCCGCGAGTTGTTAATGTGGGCCAGCGGCGATAACCGGGCCAGCGCCCACTGCCGCTGTTTTACCTGGGCGCGGGCGTTAGCCACCACCTGCCGGGTCTCTTCGGTGAGGGCCAGCCGGCAGCCCAGCAGCGCCCGCCGGAGTTCAACCCCATCCGGCGACACCATCTCGGCGGCAGCGGATGGCGTGGGCGCGCGCACATCGGCCACAAAATCGGCAATGGTAAAATCGGTTTCGTGGCCCACGCCGCACACCACCGGCATGGGGCTGGCGGCAATGGCCCGCGCCACGCTTTCATGATTAAACGCCCACAAATCCTCCAGGCTGCCGCCGCCACGCGCCAAAATTATCACGTCTACCGGCTGCCGGGTAATGGCTTGCAGCGCGGCCACCAACTGCGGCGGAGCCGCCTCGCCCTGCACGGCGGTGGGGGCAATAATCACCCGCGCCACGGGGTAACGGCGGCGCAGCACATTTAAAATATCGCGCAGGGCGGCGGCTTGCGGCGAGGTGACAATGCCAATGGTACGCGGAAACCGGGGCAACGGGCGTTTCAGGTCGGGGTCAAACAATCCTTCGGCGGCAAGGCGCTGTTTGATGCGCTCAAACTGGGCGTGCAACGCGCCCAAACCAGCCGGAGCCAGGTCATCAACATAAAACTGGTAGTTGCCGCCGGCCTCGTACACCGAAATTTTGCCGTGGGCCTGCACCGCCTCGCCTTCGTGTTGGGGGCTGTAACTTAGCCGCTCGGCTTGCGAGCGCCAGATAACGCAACGAATGCTGGCGGCGGTATCCTTTAATGTAAAATAAACGTGCCCGGACGAAGCGGGCCGCCAGTTTGAAATTTCGCCTTCAACCCACACATCTTTTAAAGTTGAATCGGACTCGATTAAGTTGCGGATGCGCCGGTTAATTTCGGTAACGCTACGCACATACGGCGTTGCCTCAAATAAAGATGGCTGCTGGTACATGGGGCAAAACACCCAATTAAAGGATTGGCGGGGCTATTATGGCATACTGCCCCTAAAAATACAATAAAAAAGCGTGCAAAAGCTGCACGCCATGATAATTAAGGTAAAGTTATGGTCTTTAAAGTAGCTGAAACCGGTTGGAGGCCCGCACGATTTTTGAATCAAAGTTGGTTACAAATTCAAACAGCCGCCGCTGTAAATCCTGCCATTCAGTGCTGAGCAGAATGCCTTTCATCGCGGCCAAATCTTCGGCCACGCTGCCCTGCAAAATTTGGGGGCCGCTGCCAAACAGGGTGTACCAGGCTTCGGTGGGCTGCATGCCCAGCTTCATCATCCCCGGCGCAAACTCTTTGACGATGAACTCAAAATACTCGGTTTCGGAGCCGGGCTTGATGTCCCAACTCATTAGCAACTTAACCATACGCCTAAACCTTCACAAAAAAGAATGGTAAAAGCATAGCAGAATCAATTTAATTCTGCAAGTCCTGATTAATTTTGATACAGGAGCCGCCTTTATTTAATGATCAATTGCGATAGCGCCTCTGGCCGGGCAAACGGGCCAATGGCGGCCAGGTTGTACCGGCTGGGGTTGAGGGTGGCCTGGGCCACGCTTTGCACCTCGTCCACCGAAACGGCATCGTAGGCGGCCAGCACTTCTTCGGGCGATTTGATGGCGGGCATAAAGAGCGCCTGGTAAGCCACCCACGAAGCCCGGCTAAAGGTATCTTCCAAACTGAGCACCAGCCGGCCTTTGAGGTATTCTTTGGCCCGGCGGAGTTCCCGCACCGAAACCGGCTCTTGCCGCAGCCGTTCCAGTTCAAACAAAATGGCTTGCAGCGCCTCGGCGGCCCGGTCGGGGTCAACCCCGGCGTAAATTTCAAGCGAGCCGGTATCTTGCAGCGGGTTCAGCCCGGAATCAATGGCGTAGGCCAGCCCTTTATCTTCGCGGATGTTCAAAAACAAGCGCGAACTCATGCCATCGCCTAAAACGGTGTTCAGCACGCTCAGGGCAAAACGGTCCGGGTGGCAACGCGACAGGCCGGGCAAGGTAAGGCATAGGTGGCCCTGTTCGATGGGGCGCGTTTCAATCTGGCAGCGGGGAGCGGTTTGGAGCGGCGGCGCGGGCGGGAACACCGGCAACGGGGCGGGCTGCCAATCGCCGAGCAGGCGGCTGAGTTGGGCCACAATGTCATCCGGGTTGAACGCGCCGCCCACGGCCACCAGCAAGTTGGCGGGGTGATAGCTCCGCTGAAAAAATTCCAGCAGCGATTTGCGGGTGATGCGGGCCAAACTGGCGGGCGAACCGGCAATATTGTACCCCAACGGGTGGTCGGGCCACAGCAGTTGGTCGGCCAGAATAGAAACCCAGGTATCGGGCTGGTCAAACACCATGCTGATTTCCTCGCCGATAACCTGTTTTTCCTTTTTGATGTCGGCGGCGGCAAACAGGGAATGGCGCAGCAAATCGGTTAAATACTCAATGGCGGTGGCGGCCTGCGAGTCGGCTACTTTGGCGTAGTAAACGGTGGAATCCTGGCTGGTGTAGGCGTTGCTGGTGCCGCCAATGCCTTCGATGGCTTCGGCAATGAGGCCGGAGTTGGGCAACGTGGGCGTGCCTTTAAACAGCATATGCTCGATAAAGTGCGAAATACCGGCGTGCCGTTCGGTTTCGTAACGCGAGCCAACCGCCACAAAAAAGCCAACGCTAATGGATTGATAGGTTGGCACCGGCACCATCAATATTTTCAGGCCGTTTTCCAGAGTGTGTTGCTGGTACATGCTTCTCCCCAATAAAAAAAATAGGCTGCGGTAATACGCAGCCCAATGGATTATAACCTGGCTAGTTCAAAGGTCAACTTTAGGGGCGATTTTGCCAGTAGGTTCTGAGCCGGTGCAGCGCCAACGCCGCCCCGCTAAAGCCCAAACCCGCCAGCGGTAGCCAATCGCCAACGCCGGTTTCGGGCAGAGTGGCGAGCGGCAGTAAATCATCGCCGGTGGTGGGCAGCATGCCGGGCGGCGGAGAAAAATCATCGCCGGTAGTGGGGAGTTTGCCGGGCGGGACAAAATCTTCGCCGGCGCCGGGTTCCGGGGTGATGGCCGGTTTTTTGGGCGTGGGTGTAATAATAGCGGCGGCGGTGATGGTGGCAGTGGCGGCAGGCGTAATTACCGCTTTAGCCGCGACGGTGGCGGTAAGGGTGGTGGTGGCTGCCGTGGTGAGCGTAACCGTTACCGGGGCGGTTTTTGTTGGCGAGGGCGCGGGTGTTGGCTTTGGCCGTCCGGCGGCGACGTTAACCGTCAAATCAACCCAGTTTTGAGCCGCCACGCTTTCCTGGTAAAACAGGGTGGCTATATTGCGGACTTTCGCGCCATCGGCCAGATTTTGGCCGGCTGTAACCGTAACCAGAATATTTTCTGTCGCGCCGGGGGAGATACGGTCAAAATGGGCAAAAACCAACTGGCCGTCAACACCGCCATCAATAAGTTTGGCCACGTTGCTGCTGCCGGCGGCATTGGCCACGTTAACCGCGGTGAGGCCCGCCGGCATCAGGCTGGTAACAATCACGTTGGAGATGTCGGTGGGCAGGTTGTTTTTAACCACCACCCGGATAACCGTATCGTCACCGGGAGCCACGGCAGCGGGCGCAGAAAGCTGAATGGCAACCGGCGGCGTGGGGCGCGCTCCGCTGTACACCGCCAGATTGGCCACCACGGGATAATCGCAATTAAGGTAAACACCGGCATCCTGCGCCAAAGGCGTTACACCGACCTGTTCCGGCGGCACGGCCACGTGTAATTTGGCCACACCTACGCCCAGGTTGCCCAAACTATAGTTGCCGTCGCTGGCGCTGGTGGTGGCAACCTGCCAACTGCCCGTTTTCAACTCGACGCCAATGCCGCCCAGACCACCCACGCCCCAATTGAGCACTTGCCCCTTGAACGCGGCGCAAGTGGATTCGGCGGTGGTAACGCCGCCATTGCCGCCGGCATCGCCGGGTTTGGCGCTGCCACCGCCACCGGGCGGGCGCGGGTCCTGGGCCGCAACAGTTGCCACAAACAGGCCACTCAAAAACACGCTAACCATCAAAATAAGCAGATTTTTTTGCCGAAATTTCATGGCTGGCCGAAATCTTTCTAAATAGTGGGATTGCAATCAGTTAATACGCCAAATTAATACGGCTTTGGTCTTTTTACTTTACCATAATCAAAACATTACGTCAACTTGATTTATAAAAAACCTCCAGCCCAATGGTTGCGGCTGGAGGTTTGCGGCATAACTATCAGCGGCCCAAATCCCGGCGAGGGATTATTGGCGGCGGCGTGGTGGTGGCGCTACCGGCGGTTTCGAGCGTGCCCACCACGTTAATTGGTCCCTGAGTGGCCTGGTTATCCATTTCGTCGGTTTCCGGAATTTCAACGTAAGTGTTGTTGTCGGCGTCGTAACTATCGGCAAAAACGTAGAAGAGGTAATTACCGGTGGGGAAGGCCGTCCAGACCGTTTGGTTGGCGTTAAAACCGGAGGTTGAAGTCAACGTAACGCTTTCGCCCGGATCCAGCACCTCCGATACCGGCCAGGCCATGCCCCGGTTTACCGTACCGGCCAACCGCTGCCAGCGCCGGTCGCCGGGGGTAGTGGTATAAATCAAATCTTTGGGTTCGCTGGTGGGGTTTACGTACAGATCAACCCAGAAACCGGCAGAGGTAGCCGCCAGCCCCGTATTTTTGATGGTAACAGAAACAATCGGCGGGTTGTTGCCCACGGCATTTACGCTAAAAGATTGAATGACCAGGTTGGCCAGGCAGCAATTTTTGATAATTATGGGCAAGAAAACGCTGGTGGACGTTACCGGCGCGGTGATTACCCGATGGGTAATGGTGGTGCTGGTAATCAGGCTGGTAGCGGCGCTGGTAGCGTTGGCGGTGTTGTTGATCACCGTGCCCGATGTGGCCGCTGTAACCGTAACCGCCCAGCTAGCGGTGAGTTGTTTGCTCGGCCCCAACGTTGTGGTGAACACCGTAATCTGCCCGGAGTTGTGGTTAAACGTGCCGTTGCTGCGCGCCGAACCGCTAACATACTGCACCGCCGCCGCCAACACATCGGTAATGACCACGTTGGTGGCGGTGAGGCTGCCCGTGTTCTGCACGCTCACGGTGTAGGTAATGGTGCCGCCGGGCGACACATTGCCCGCCGCCGGCGTGGCGGTTTTGGTAATGCTCAACAATGCCGAACCCGGCTGAAGCACGGTCAGCGTGGTTTTATCGGTTTTGCCGGAGGCGTTACCGGTGATGGTAACAGTGCCGGTGAGCGTGCCGGCGGTAATGGTGGTGCTGGCCACGCCGCCGCTGGTCAGCGCGGTGAGCGGCGGGTTCAAAATCAAATCAAGCACCGGCGATACCGTAAACGTTACCACCGTGCCGTTAGCCACTGGCCCGGCGCAATTAGCCACCTGCGCCGTAACCAGGGCGGTATCGCTGCCATTGGCGGTGATGCTGCCCGGATTCACCGTAACGGTAATCACCGTTGAGGAGGGATCGGCGGGCAGGCTGCCCACGGTAGTGCTGGTAGACACCGAGCCATAATTGGCTCCCACAATACCGCCGGTAGCCGATACGCGGGTAACGGACATCACAGCTACGCCGCCGCTGTTGGCCGTAACCACATTTTGAACGCCATCGGCGGGCGGTATAAAGTAGGTGCCATACGTAAAGGTGATGGGTAAACCGGCCGCCGGGTTGCCGTAAACATCGGCCAGCGTGGCCGTAAGCAGCCCGGTATGGCACACCTGAAGCGGGCTATCGGCGGTGAGCGTTATGTGGAGATTGGCCAAATTAATGCCGATAACCGCCGTGGTGGTGCCGGTAATGCCGCCGCCCGTGGCGGTAATGGTGGTTGCCGCCGGCGCGGTAGCCGAATAGACCGTTACGTTAACCACCGCCTGCCCGTTTACCGGCGTTACCGGCCCGCCCACAAGGCTGCCGGTGGTATCAGAAATAGAAACCGATTGCGTAAAGCCGGTGGCCACGTTGCCAAACTGGTCAACCGCGGTAATAGTGATGGGGAACGTAACCCCGGCGGTTTGCGGCGAGGTGTTTTGCAGCGTTAACCGCACCGCCGGCCCGGCGGTAAACGTAACGGCGGCGGTGCCGGTAATCAACCCGCTCACGCCGCCGGTAGCGGCGGTCACTACGGTTCCGCCGGCCACGGTTGAACTGAGAATGCCGGTGGCCTGGCCGTTGGCGGTGTTCACTACCACGGCGGCAAAATTGCTACCGGACAGGCTGGTGGTAAAGGTAATCGGCGTGCCATCATCCACGGGATTGCCGTAGGCATCGGTGACGCCGGCCATCACCGCCACATTGTTGCCCACCTGTTGCGATGTTGGCAGCGCCACCACGCTGATGCTGCCCGCCGGCAAACCGGGCCGCCCGGTTACGGCCACCGAAGTGGTGGCGGTGGCGCTGCCGGCGGCAGCCAGCACGCTGTTGGTAATGGGCCAGCCGGTTGACGGCCACGGCGCGGTAATAACCGTTCCCTGAATATTGATAGTGCCGCTGCTGCCGGCGGCCAATGCGGTATCCTGCCACACCAGCGTATCTGCCGCCGGGCTGCCCCAAAATACGGCATCGCTGCTGCTGGAAATAACGCCGGTAAGGCTCAACGGGAAGGTATCGGTAATCAGCACCGAGGCGGCGGCAATCGCGCCGGTGTTGGTGTAGATTATGGTGTATTCAACCGGGCTGCCGGCGCGCGCCACTCCGGTGGGCGAAACCAGTTTGGTCACGGCCAGCGTGGGCGCTTGCACCAGCGTAGTCAACACGCCGCTACTGCTGATAGGCGTTTCATCGCTGGTAATTTCAAAAAGATTGCTCAAAACGGAGTTGTTGGCCAGATTGGTGGCCACGGTCACGGTAAACTGCACGCTGTGCGCCACGCCATCGGCGGGAACCGGGCCGATCAGCCACGTTTTTACGCCGCCGGCAGCGCCCTGGTAAATCACGCCGCTATCCAGCGTATCGGTAATGATCACATTGGCGGCAGCGGCGGTGCCCACGTTGGTGTAGGTGATGGTGTACGTCAGCACGCTGCCTATCGCCACCGGGTTACTGCTGGCGGTTTTGCTGATTTGCCACTCCGGCTGGCTGTTGATGGGCGTGGTGAGCGTAAAAACGCCGGCGGCGGCGTTATCGGCGGCCAAATCCACCCGGTTAATCAACAACGAGCCGCTGATCACCGGCTGGGTCACGGTCACTGTGACCGTGATAAGCTGCACTCCGGCGGCGGGCGACAGGTTGGGCAGGCTGTTCCACACCAGCACTCCGCCGGCGGTGCTGGCGGGCGTGGGGCTGGCGGAGTTAAAGGTAACGCTCACCGGCAACGTATCGGTGAGGCGCACATTGGCGGCCACGGCGGTGCCGGTATTGGAATAATGGATGGTGTACGTGAGCGTTTGGCCCGCATTGGCCGGCGACGGCGCGGCCACTTTGCTAACTTCCAGCGTGGGCGTGCTGGTAACGGTGCTGGCTACAGTCGCCGAAACCACCGGCGCGGCCACCAGATTATCCACATAAACCTGGTTGGTAAACACCAGCGAATTGGTGAGCGGCGAATTGACCGTAACTGTTACCAGCACCGTGGCTCCGGCCTGCGGGCCAACATTTAACTGCCAAATGTTGTTGCCCTGGGTTGGCGGCGGCGTGGCCGCGCCAAAGGCCACCACCGCCGGGTAGCTATCGGTGATGATGGCGGTTTGGGTGGCGTTGGTCTGGTTGGTAATCAACAACGTGTAGGTGAGCGGCGTGCCCGGTATTACCGGCTCGTGCCCGGCCAGTTTGGTTACGGTAAACACCTGCGGAATAACGGTCACGGTGGCTACCGGCCCGCTGGTAATTTCGGCGCCGTTTACCGTGGTTGTGATAATGTTGGGGAAATCGCCGCCGTCTACCCCGGCGGTCGCCACAATGGTAAACGTAACCACCTGGGGCTGTTTTGATAACCCCACCCCGGTTACGGTTTGGGTCTGGTTCACCACACTCGGCGAAAAGCCGGCAGACAACGTATCGGTAAAGGGCAGGTTATAGGCGGTAGCGCCGCCGGTGTTGGTTACAATCACGGTATAAGTGATTTTTTGGCCGGCCACCACCGTGGCGGGATTAACCACTTTTGTTAATGAAATTTTGGCGGTACTGGTGATGGTTGTGGTTACGGGCAAGCCCAACAACCGCGCCGCCAGATTAGCCGCCGTTAAACTGTAAGTATTGGTGAGAATGGTGTTGTTGGCCAACGGCGATTGCGCCCGCACCAGCACATTCAGCACCAGCGAGGCTCCGGCATTCAACGCCGCCGGGCTGGTAATGGTGTAAGTAACCAGGCCGGTGCTGCCCGGCGCAGGGGCGTTAACCGAGGCCGTTCCACCGCTGATGCCGGCGCTTACAAATAACGCTTCCGGCGGCAAATAATCCACAATTTCAAGGTTGCGGCCAAAATCGGTGGCGGTGCTCTGGTTGGTTACGGTAATAAGGTAGCCCAGGTAATCGCCGGGTTCAATTATGGTGGCGGTAGCGTGTTTGGTGATAGTTAGCGCCGGCTGGCTGACCACGGTGACGGGCGCGGTGATAACGCCCAGCACCGGCGTGAACACGCCGCTGCTGGCAGCGCGATAATCGGTGTTGGCAATAACCAGCCCGTTGGTAATCACCGGGTCGGTGGTGACTTGCAATGTGAGCGAAACCGTCTGGCTGGGGGCAATCTGGGCGATGGTCCAGGTGATAACGCTGCCCGCCGCGGTGTTGGGGGCGCTGGCGGTGGGCGTCGAGGCAAAATAGCTAGTGTGGGCCGGAATGGTATCGGTAACAATAACGGTGGTGGCGGTGTACGCGCCGGTGTTAGAAACCATCAACGTGTAGGTTAGTAAATTGCCGGGGATGACGGTAGTGGGCGTTACCGTTTTGGTTAACGCGCCAAATTCCGGGGCGCGCACCACGGTGGTGACAAGCTGCGGCGCTACCAATACCGAAGCGGCGTTGGTGGCGGTAGCGGTGTAGGTGTTGGTTAAAACAGTGCCGTTGGGCACGGGAGAATCAATTTTAACCTGAAAGGTAAAACTTACGGCGCTGGAGGGCGACATGGGGCTGCCGGTTGGCAAAAAATCGCTGCTGTACCACTCGATGCGGTTGGGGCTATAGGCCAAATTGGTTAACCAGCCCGCCTGCAAATTTGCCTGGGGCGTGTTGGTGTTGGCGGGCAAAAAATCGGTAACAATCACTTTATCGGCAGAAACAACGCCGCTGTTGGTTAGCGTTAGCTGGTAGGATATTTGCTCGCCGGGAGACGCTTCGGCGGGGCCGGTTTTAGAAAGCTCAAGGGTAGTGGTGGCGGCCTGGGCGTATGAGAGCAATTGCAGGCCAAACGGCAACTCTACCGGCCAACCGGCTACCCGGTCAGATGCCGGAATCGCGGAGATGTTGGCGGCACGGCTGGAAGGTAACGGCAAAAAATAAATAATAAGGGCTAACATGCCGGCGCATGCCGCTATTCTCCACCATGAATACCACCAACAAGTTTTTGGTATTTTCATAATTGCACCTTTTTTACTGTCAACACTGGCAAGTAACTATAATTTTGAAAATAACAAACTTATCCGAATAAAAAGACTTTCGGCATGCAAAAATCAGAGATTAGTAATTTTAAGGTCGGGGCAAAGTACGGGTATGTTTTGAAAGCAGTGAGAAACTACTTTTGCCCCTTGAGAAGCTTTAAATAATGTTCAGCTTCCTGTTTGGCGCGGGAATCGGGGTTGGCGTTGGCGGCCAAATACGACTCAAATGATTTTATAGCCTGATCGCGTTGCTCCAGAGCAAAATAAGCCACGCCCAAACTAAATAACGGTTCGGTGAGTTTGGGCGAAATTTTTTGGGCCTGTTTAAGTTGCGTCACTGCTTTTTCCAACAACCGGGCATCGGGTTTTTGCCCTTTGGTTAGCGCCTGTTGCAAATAGAGCACGCCCAGGTTGTAGGCTACGTCGCCATCGTTGGGGTTGAGTTCGAGGGCTTTTTCATACTGCGAGGCGGCCAGCTCAAAATTGTTTTGCTGGTAGTACACCACCCCCAGGTTGGCGTAGGCGGGCTGGTAGCCGGGGTCCAGCTCAATCACCGCCCGGTAGGTTTTTATCGCCTGATCCAGTTGGCCCGCTTCGTAATAGGTGTTGCCCTGTTCAAACAGGGCTTTGGCCGAAAGAGGCGTGCCGGCGGCGGGCGGCGGGCTAACCGGCGAGATAACCGTGGTGGCTTCTCCGCCACGGGCGGGCGAACAGGCCATCAGCATAAACCCAAGCATTAGGATCAGCAGGATTTTTGCGCCGGCAGCCCGGCCAACCGCCGGCATCAGCCGGGCAAAAAAGCCCCCGTGGTTAATCATTGGCGGAATCATTGGCAGATTTGGCTTGCGTGCGCAACTCTAACAAAACAATCTGGGTTTCTTCGGGCAGAGTGGGCCGGGTTATTTTTAATGAACTGATGGGATCAATTTTGGCCGCACCCATTTCCTTTAAAAATTTACTGACCGGATCAAGCTGCACCGTCAGGCCGGGTACGCTGTAGTGCATGGGAATAACAATAAACGGCTCAATCAGGCTGATCACTTCGGCGGCCTGGGTGGCGCTGAGCGCGCGCTGGCCCGCCACCGGGATCATCAGCACGTCAATGTTGCCCATTTCTTCCACCTGGCTTTGAGTGGGCACGTGGGTTAAATCTCCCAGATGGCACACGGTCATATCTTCAACATAAAACACAAAAACGTTATTCAACAGGCGGCTGTTATTAACTTTTTTGTTGGGCGGCGTCATTCTGATGCCGTTGATAAAGGTGCCTTTTATTTCGTATTCGCCGGGGCCGTCAACCACCTGAAACTCGCCTTTAACGCCGGCCACATAATTGTGATGGGGGGTGGGGTTGCTCACCGTAACAATATCGGCTTTGGGGCGCGGCAAGGCCAGCCCCAAAGATTTATCATACGGGTCGGTTACAATGGTTGTGTCGCGGTCTTTTATCCTGAAACAGGCGTGGCCGTACCAGATAATTTCCATAATTAAAGCTCAATCCTTCGGCAGTTGATAATATGGGTCAATTTTACCACGGTTACAAAGAATAAGAAAAACGAACATAAAGTTGGCAGTTAACTAACCGGCGTGTTTGGCCAGCGAGCTTTCGGCCAGTTTTAACACCAGCCGCCGCAAGTGGGGAGTTTGGGTAAGCCGGTACATGGCCTGGCCATCGGGCAGTTGTGTTTTTTCCAGAATGCCTTGCAGGGCCAAATCGCCCAGTTCTGGCCGGATGGCTTGCACGCTCCGCCCCAACTGCTGGGCAATTTCAACGGTAGCGCCGCAAAAATGGGGATTCTGGCCAAAAAAAGTAAAAATATCCCACCGCAGCAAGTCGGTGGCGTAGCGTTCGATAAACACCAAAAATTCCACATCAACTTCTTTATGGGGGCCATTTGGCAGCAACGACATTTTAAACCGCTCCGGCAAGTGTGGTATAGTTAATTATAGCCTAATCTGGAGCGGCAGGTAAACCATGCACAGGGTTTTAATTGTTTCTCAACAGGCCGAATTTTTGCGCCAACTTCTGGTTGACTCATTGAATCTGCCCGTTCAGGCGCAAGCGGAGGCGGCGCAGTTATGGCCGGCGCTTGAACAGCAGCCCTACCCATTATTGATAATAGACCTGGAATGGTTGCCCGCCGCCGAGATTACGGCGGTGCGCCGCCGCTATCCCCAGTTGGCGGTGCTGCTGCTGGCGGATGAATCCGCGCGCGGCCAGGCGGTGCAACACCTGGAACTGGGTGCCGCCGATTACCTGCTACGGCCCATCAACCCGGCTGAGTTGCGGCTAAAAACCCGGCGCTGGCTGGAAACAGTTACCGCGCAATCCACTGAAGCCAATTTGCACAGCCAGAATGTCTTGCAAATTGTGTTTAATAGCGTTACCGACGGCATTTACATTCTGGATAAAGCGCTAACCATCACCGCCATTAATCAATCCGAGGCCAACCGGCAGGGCCAGCGCCCGGAGCAATTGATCGGCCAGAGTTTTTTGGCGTTGCCCGGCCCGGCCAGCGCCCCGGAGTTGATTGCCCAAATTAAAATGGCGCTGGAAACCAAACAGGAATACACCTGGCTTGCCCCCGAAACGCCAGCCAACAACTATTTTGAAAACAAAGAACTCAGAATTTACCCGTTTGGCGGCAAATTTTCGCCCGCCGGGGAACAGGTGTTGATTTTTGCGCAAAAAGTGTCGGAGCGGAATCGCTGGCAGGCGTCGCTGTTCCGGTCGGCTAATCTGGCCGCGGTGGGGCAGTTGGCCGGCAGCGTGGCCCATCAAATTAATAACCCGCTCACCGTCACCATGGCCAACAGCCAACTGATTATGGTGGATACCGACCCCAACTCCGAGATTTACGATCTGGCGTTGGGGGCGCTCAAAGCCGGAGAACGCATCCAGAAAATTGTGAGCAATCTGCTGGATTTTTCTAACCAGGATGAATATTATTTTGCCGAAGTTGACCTGGTTGAAACCATTGAACGCGCCCTGGAATTGGTGCTGCGCTCGTTGATGAAGGCCGGAATTAAGCTGGAAAAGGATTACCAGGCCCGGCCCACCATTTTGGCCAGCATCAGCCAGATCAAGCTGGTGTGGGTTAATTTGCTGCTTAACGCCCGCGACGCCGTGGCCAATATTACCCGGCAGCCCCAAATTACCATTGGCACCCGCCTGCACCCCAATCAAACGGTGAGCGTAACCGTTACCGATAACGGGATTGGGTTGAGTCCGCAACATTTAAAGCAGGTGTTTACCCCGTTTTTTACCACCAAACAGGCTAACAAGGCGCTGGGGTTGGGGTTGTACTCGGCGCAAACCATTGTTGAGCAGCACCGGGGGCAAATCAGCGTTCAAAGCCGGCCCGGCAAAATTACCACGTTTGAAGTGGTTTTGCCGCTGCTCAAACCGGCGGCATAAGCCAACGCAATAAAAAAAGGGCCTCAAATTGAGGCCCTTTGGGTAAGCATTATCCGCAGGTTAACCCACCAGCACTCCAACCGGAAATTGGCTGAACGAGAACAAACTGTCAATCACCGATTGATTAAAAATAGCCCACACCGCCACCATAATTAATACGCAAATAACCAGCAGCAGCAGGCAGCCGCAACCGTACAACCCGTATTGCAGCATTTTGCTGTTGCTAACGCCAACGCCGGCGGATTGAGGCGGCGCAGCCGGAGCGGCCATGCGCGGCGGCGGCGTGTGGTGATGGTACTGTTGCGGCATGCCAACCGGCATACCGCCCGCCATCTGAAAGACCAGCGCGGTTTGGCCAACGCCGATGCTATCGCCGGGGTTGAGTATTTGGGGCGCGGTAATCTGAACGCCGTTTACAAAGGTGCCGTTGGTGCTGCCCATATCATCAATAATATATTGACCGGCCTGCCAGATAATTCGGGCGTGCCGCCGCGAAGACTCGGGGTCTTGCAGGGTAATGTCCAGCCCTTCTTCGCGGCCAATGATGATTTGGTTGCCGGCCAACGGAAAACTCATGCCGGCTTGTGGCCCCTGCCGAATAATCAAAGTAGCGGCGGGCCGGCCTTGCCCCATCATTGTTGGCTCATTATCGTACATTGCCATTGTTTCCTCCCACAGGAACGCGCAAAATGGTTCCAGATTTTAGGCATGCCAATATTAGCAAAGAGTATGTTACATGGCAACTTTATTACCGCCAGGTCAACCATTCTACCGTAATGTCGCCGGTGCTAAATTTGGGGAAGCGCAGCTTGCCAAAATGCCCCTGAGTGGTTACGTAGCAGGCCACCCGCCCGTCGGTGAGTTCGTTGTCCGGGTCTAAAATCACGTCACTGCCATCCAGATAGGTAAATTTGCCGTAGTTGGCGTTTTTACAGGTATCCAGCGAAAGTCCTTCAAGCGAATTGGCCACGCCTTTGGGCGCTATTTTTACATCGTTCAGCACTTCAAAATAACGTTTGTCGTCGTCGTGCCGCCAGGTAAAATCATCGCCGGGAATTGCGCCCTGGTCCAGATCAATGGTTTCTCCCAGCGACAACTTCTTTTTACCCGATGAAATGACGGGTTGGCTAACTTCCACGGTGATTTTTTCGGTTTGCTCGGTGTTGTCCTGTTTTACCACGCGCAGAACGTAGGTGGTGGTCGAGGCCGGGCATTCGGTGCGTTTATCGGTGCCAGAAACGCCCTGATCCTGATAATAAACCTCTTTTACGCCGGTTACGTTCCACGCCACCTGCACGCACTGGCCGCCTTCAATGGAAGTGGGCGTAACACTAAACTGCGCGCCGGGTGTGGCGGTAGGCGTGGGGGTGGGAGTAGCCGTAGACGGCACCGGCGTATGGGTGGGCGGAACCGTGGGCGTGCTGGTGGGCAGCAGCGTGGGCGTGCCGGTAGGCGTGGGCGGAGCCTGGGCAATGGGCAGATTAGAGGTGTTGGCGGCGGTAGAAAACTCCGGGTTGGCCGTAACCCAGCCAAAACCGCTCGATGCAGGGCTAAACTTGATTTGCCACCATTGGCCGTCTTCGCTTTTGGCCGTAATTTCGGCGCTGGCTCCCGCCGGGAGCAGCCCCACCAGATCATAGAACATTTCCGGCCCCAAACGCACGTTCAAATCGGTTTTGGCGGTGATGGCGGGGGTTGACGGCACGGTGGCGGTGGGAGTTTGCGGGGTGCCGGTAACAACCACAGTGGTAGTCACGGCGGCTCCGGCAGTTATCGCCACTGAGGCCGGCACATTCACCCGATTTTGCGTGTTGTAGGCTTTTATTTCCAGGGTGTAACTGCCGGGCGCGGGCGGCGTCCACTGCATGGCGGCAGTTAAGGTGGGCTGCCCCTGCGCGGCGGGGCTGGCGGCCTCTTGCACCTTTTGGCCACTCACCCATAGTTCCAGGCGCACTATCCCGGCGGGATCCGAGGCGGTTACTTGCACGCCGGTGGGTTGTCCCACCGGTACCTGGCTGCCGTTAACCGGCGCGGTAATCACCACCGCCGGGCGAGATGTTTGCGGCGTGGTGCGTTCCATAAACAGAAAATAGGCCGTAATCGCCGCCAATCCCAAAATCAGCGCAATCACCCCCATCACCCCGACAATGGTGATCAGGTTCAGCCCAGAGTTAGCGGCTTTGGCCGGTGGCGCGGCAACCGGTTTGGGCTGAGGGCGCGGCGCGGGTTGAGGCGGACGAACGGTTTGCTGCGCGGCCTGGGCGGCCTGCTCGGATAATTTGAGCGACACCTGGGTAATGCTAACCGTTTGCGGGGCGGCAAACCCCTTTACCCCAAACACCGATGAGCCAATGCTGATAATATCGGCGGGTTGCAAAATATGCCGCCCGGTAATGGGCTTGCCGTTAACCAACGTGCCGTTGGTGCTGCCCAGGTCTTCTAAAATCAGCCGTTCGCCCTGGCGGGTAATCTTGGCATGAAACCGCGAAACGCGGGTATCTTCCCATGAAATATCATTATCCGAGTCGCGGCCAAAACTGATCGCCTCGCCACTGAACAAAAATCCTTTGCCGGCCAACGGCCCGGCGTGAACCACTACCTGTAACTGTGGCAGGGCTTCAAATGAACTTGCATCGGGTTTGTTTGACGCCATAGTGCAACCACTCTCTTCTCTTATTTGTAAAAATAATAGCTACATTTTATTGCAACTGTAACGTGCTAAGCAAATTGCGCTAACGGACGCTTGCCATAAATTATTAATCTGGTAGTCTGAACCGGCAAAATCCTTCAATTTTAACACGATTTCCCTCCGGTTGAATGTCTCTAAAAAACGTGATACAGTAAATGGGCGATAAAACTTGTAATTTGTTGGTAGGTACCGCCCCAAAATCGGGCAACCGCGAGGTCGCCCCTACCGCAGCCCCTTCGGGCCGACGCCATCAAGGTGACATTCGCAATTCGTAATTCGTAGTTCGTAATTATCAAGGGAGCTAATCAACCATGAACGCACGGCAAATGGCAGTAATCACGGCGGGATCAACCATGCTCACGCTGGCAATTCTGGCGGTGGTATTTTTGGGGTTAGGCCAGGTTCAGGCCGCGCCGCCGGCAGCCGGCAGTGTAAAATATACCGGCGTTTCGGCGCTGGCATTTGCGCCGGTGCAGCAGAACTCAACTTTTTTTAAAGACACCCAACGCCAACTGCTCACTTTAACCGGCCCATTGCGCGTGTTTTCTTATGACCGCAACGTGTTTGCGGCTCCGCTAACCCTGCCCGACCAAAGCCAGCTATTGGCGATGTCGGTATTTGGCGAGGATTACGACGCGCAAGGCGAGGTGCGGGTGCGCCTGAAACGCTGCGAACACGCGCAAGCCCACTGCGTAAATCTGGCCGAAGCCACCAGCACCGCCGCCTTTACCGGCGGTCAGTTTGAAACCCCACGGTTAGCCATTCAAAATGAAGTGGTGAACAACGGGTTTTATACCTATTTTTTAGAACTCGAACTGACGGCGCTGGGCAACAGCGGCTTGCGCTCGGTGCGGCTGGAAGCAACCACCGGCGATGCCGTTGCGCCCGCCGCCGAGCAACCCTGGACTCTGGCCGATAATGTAACCAGCTTTCCGCTGCCAATCAGCGCGCTGGTGCAGGTGCGTATTTGCACCAATGATTTAAGTTACCTGCCCAACGCTACTCACTACCCATTTGTGGTGGTTGACGGGCGCTCCATTTCGTTATCATCCAATTCTTGCATCACGGTTTGGGGACGCGATATTGAAATCCGGCGGCAGCCCAACACCGGGCCATCGGGCGGCACGTATCAGGTTATCAATTAACCCATCCCGGTTTGTAAAGAAAAGATACAACTTAAATTACATTATGCAGACTGCCATTACAACATTCACGTCTGAATTGGAACGGTTGTAAATTATGCTGTCTGATGGAGTGGTTGAATGCTATTGTCAGTTTCAGGGATTTCTAAATTCTACGGCCCGGAGCAGGTTCTAAAAGACATTTCTTTTCAGATAAACACAAATCAACGATTTGGGTTGGTGGGCGAAAACGGGGTTGGTAAATCAACGCTTTTAAAAATTGTTGCCGGTGAAACAGAAGCCGACGCCGGCGAGATTGCCCTACCGGGCAATATTGATATAGGTTATTTGCCGCAAGCGGTTTCAACTCTGCCGGGAAAGACAATTGAGGAATTAATATATGATGCCCAAAACCATTTACATCAACTAGAAATACAAATGAAAAAACTGGAAGAGTTGATGTCGGCTCCAGGTTGTGAGCAATTGGGCAAAATACTTGTAGAATATGGTAATGTGACTGAGGTGTTTGAAAGGCGGGGCGGGTACAACATTGATTATAAAATTGATATTGTGCTGCAAGGGTTAAAACTAAATCATATATCCAAAAAAAGGGATATTGATACGCTCTCCGGTGGAGAAAAAGAAAGAGTGGGCCTGGCGGCTTTACTACTGCGCTCGCCGGATCTCTTGCTGCTTGACGAGCCGACCAATCACCTTGATTTTGCCACTTTAAACTGGTTGGAAACCTATATTCAAAGCCATCACGGAGCTTTGTTGGTTGTATCCCATGATCGGCAATTCTTAAACCGAACCGTCGGGACGATTTTAGAGATTGTCGAACACTCTCGTGAGATAAAACAATATACCGGAAACTATGATGCTTATTTGGCGGAAAAAGAACGAGAACGAGCCAGGTGGGAAGAAGATTACCAGAACCAACAGGAAACAATCAAGGAACTAAAAAGAGCAATCCGGGGGCAATCCACAAAAGTTGGGCATAACCGGGTCGCATCGGACCCGGACAAATTTGCGCACAAGTTTTTTGGCGAGCGCGTTCAACAAAGAGTGTCAGCCAACATCAGAACCGTAAAAGAGAAACTCCAGCGTATTCAGGAAAACCCGGTTCCAAGACCTCCTGACCCAATGCGGATTAACCCGGAATTTTCTCCGCGTGTTCTTGAAGGCAAAATCCCCTTAATTGTCTCCGGCATCTGCAAATCTTTTGGTAAACAAAACATCTTGAATGATGTCAGCTTTACGCTGGACACTAACAGCCGGGTGGTGCTTTTGGGGCCAAATGGCGCTGGCAAAAGCACGTTGTTAAAAATTATCGTTGGTTTACAAAAACCCGACGCCGGTGAAGTAACCGTATCACCTTCTGTAAAAATTGGTTATCTTGATCAGGAACAGGAGGCTTTGGATTCAGACAAAACCCTGTTTGAAGTTTACAAAGCGGGGTTAACCGGGCATGAAGAAGATATTAAGTCGGTGCTGTTTCGATATGGGCTATTTGTGTATGAGGATATTCATAAACAGGTTAAAAATCTAAGTGTTGGGCAAAGGCGAAAACTCCAGATTGCCCGGTTAATAGCCGAACAGGCAAATTTTTTGTTGCTTGATGAGCCAACAAACCACGTAAGCTTTGATATTCTTGAAGAGTTTGAAAGAGCTTTGCTGCATTTTCCGGGGCCGGTATTAGCCGTTTCCCATGACCGAAGATTTATAGAAGGATTTGCCAACCAGGTCTGGGAAATTCGTCAGGGCGAATTGGTTAAGTACCAGAATGGATACCAAAGTTGGTGGGCAGCCATCGAGGAGTTGCCCGTATCGTAAAAATGACCGCCTCACCACTCATTTGTTAGCCAGAGTCATTATCAGCAACACAAAAACCGGCATTTAGCCGGTTTTTGTGTTTGTGCATATTTTGTGATAACAGTCTCGGTTTAGCGGTTTATAATGCAAATTGATTGTATGTTGCCAACATTGCCATTTTGATGCCGGTAAAGTTAATTGGCGCTATTTCTGGCCCGAATCATCCGGGATTTCTTTGGGCAAAGTTATCGCCGGAGTCGGAACGGTCATCGGTGGCTCAGGGGTGCCGGTTCCGGTGCGCGGCGAGATAATGTTGCCACCGCCGCTGCCGCTAAATATTGAACACGACACCGATATTTCATTAAGGTTGCTGTTGGTATTGGTAGCCGGTGAGGCATTTTTACCGTCAATCTGGCCGTTGATGCTAAAGACCACCCGGTATTCGTGCGCGGGGTCAGTTGGGCATAAGCCCCACATAATATTCCGCACCTTAATAGAGCCTTCATTACTGGCGGGCCAATATAACGGCGCATTCCGGGCCGCGCCGCGCTGAACCACCGTGGACACCCCCGACGATTTAATGATGATGGTGTCTTCGGTGGGTTTGAGGCCGGCCAGCGTGGCGTCAATATAATGGTCGGGCACGTCTGAGCCTTCACGGGCCGCTGAAATTCCGTAAACCAGACCTTGCAGGGTGTTGCCCTCAACCTTTTTCCAGCCGGAGGTGTTGGAGCAGGCCATTGATTGCGCCCAACTGGGCACGCTGTTTTCCTGTAGCCCAAACAGGCATTGCGTATCGGCGCTTTTTTGGTAAAGCTGGGCCAGCAACGAGAACTGGTTAACCTCTTTGTCGGAATGTTTCCAGTACAGGTCAACATCGGAGATGTCGGCGGCGGCGGCGGCGCGCACAATAAAGGCGTTGTTATCATCTTCGCGGGGCACCACGTTAATGTACACCATCGCCGAAACCGTGCATGGGCCGTTATCGGCGTACATGGTCAGGGTGTAGCGCCCCAATTTGTTGGGCGTAAACACGGCCCGGTCCGAGGCATCGCCGGAGGAGATGTTAGAAATTTCGCCGGTGGGCGATTCAACCACAATATCCACATTGGTGGCGTTAATCACATTCCAGTCGAGCGTAACCGGGTCATTTTGCTGGTCGGTCACTTCAATGGGATTGAGCGGCTGGTACACGTCGCCCACGCCCAAAATTTCAAACTTATTGATGACCGGCGCGCCGTAAATATTAAACTCGCACTGGCGCACCACGTCCAGCGTAACGCCCATAATCGGCCCAAAATAAACGCCCTGCGGATTGCGCATGCGCCAGTAGCTCTGGTGAATGCCGGGCGTTACCGGCGCTTTGAGCATCACTTCAACCACGGCTACCTGGTTGGGTTCGCCTTTGGGCACAATCAACCGGTTGCCATCCACCACAATATTGCGGCGGCCCGGTTCGCTGGGCCAGGTGTTTTCAAACGCCACCCCGCCCGAACCCATTGAGCGCCCGCCGTAATAGGCCAGTTCATACCCCGGCCCCCAGGTGCAGGTGCCGGTGTTTTGCAGCTTCCAGGAACGGAACACCGTAGCTCCGCCCACGGTTTTGGCCGGAATTTGATCCGGTTCTTTAATTTCGATGCGCTGGCTGGTGTTAGGGGTGTACACGCCCAACAAATCGGCGGCATCACACACCGGCGGGCGCATTTCGGGCAGTTGATCCTGAGTAGGGCCAGGCGGCACGCCTGGCGCGGGCGGCGGCGGCTCAAAAAACCGGGTGGGCGTGGCGGTTGGCTCAAAGGTGGGGCTGGGAGTAGGCGTCATGGCAACGGTCATCAAGGCCACGCGGTTGGCGCTGGCTTCCATAACTGTTCCGGCAACATTTACCACCAAAACCTGCTGCTCAACGGTTGGCTGAACACTCTGGCATTCACCGGTGGTGTTGGCGCGCATCGAAACCGCGTAAGTGCCAACATCGTTAATGGGCACCACCAGCCGGCCACTGCCGGCGCTAAACGGATACGAGGTAGCCGCGCCGGATTGGGTATTTGTCACCACAAATTCAACAGAGTTGCTTCCGTCAACCTGCCATTCAACGGTTAAATCCTTGCCCAACCCCATCGAAACAACTTTGGGAGCGGCGTTAGCGGCACGCGATACATCGCCATCCTCCTCGCCAACCACGCGCAGGGTGCGGATGACCGGCGCGCCGGAGGCGTTAAACGCGGAACAGGCCGCCGCTTGCGGCTGCGCGCTCTGTTGGCCGCCCTGATCCGGCGGGGCTGGCGGAGCCGGGGTGCCGCCGAGCGGCGGTTGAAAAGATTCGCCGCCGGTTGAACGTACCCCGCTGCTACTGCCGCCGGCTTGCTTTGTTGGCAGTTTGATGGCCGAGTTGGCCACCACATGCACTTGCACGGAGGCGGTGGCCAAAGGCGTATTTTGCGCATTAACCACCACTACTTTTATGGTGTAATTGCCTTCGGCGGGGGGCAACCACGGCTGCGCGGCGTAGCTGTTTTTGGGCACATCGGCGCGCAGCAACTTCTCCGGTTGATCGCCCGCTTTTACCCACAATTCGGAGCGGGCAATATTGCCGGATTGCTGGCTCAAGACCTGCACGGCGCTGCCCAGCAACACCAGGCTGTTATCCGCCGGGACGCTGATGGTTACTGACCCCTCGGTTTGGGCCGAAACCTGGGTAGCGCTGGCCGGGAAGAAGCGGTACAGCAACACGCCCATCAAAATCAACAGCAGAATTGCCGCCGCGCCTAACAAAACCGGCACGGTAGAAATTTTGGGCAGGCTCAACCGCCCGGTTTTGGGCAGAATAAAAAACACCCGATTGCCGGTTTGAACCACATTATGGGCAGGAACCCGATATTCGGCGGCAACCGAGTTGACCGAATCGTTGGCCAGAGCGGGCCGCACGGCGGGCATGGTTAAAATTTGGCCGCGGAATGGCCGGTCGGTGTGGTTTATGGTGGCCAGATCGTTGGGGGTAACGCCGTAGCCTTTGGCCAAACTGGCCTGGTTATCGCCTGGCTGCATTACGTGTTGTAAAAAGTAAACCCGACCCGGCTTAACCAGAAAATACTGTTCCTGCTTGACCACGTTTTCTACCGGCACGCCGTAACGCTGAGCCACCTGGCTGGCGCTATCGCTTAGTTTGGCGGTTTGTTTTACCGGCAGCGTTAAAATTTGGCCGGGTTTTAACGGCCCGGTTCCGTTGACCTCGCTGATTAACCGGGCATCAACCGCATATTTTTTGGCAATGTCGTTTAGTGTTTCGTTTTCCTGCACAATGTGCTCAATAAATTTGGCCGGTGGCAGCACTATGTTATCGGCATCCACAATGTTTTCCGGCGGAACATCGTATTTGGTGATTACACTGCGCAGCGATTCGCCCGGCCCCAGCGCGTAGCGCAACGGAATGCTGATCATCTGCCCCGGTTGCGGCGTGGGCGTGCTGTTGGCCAAATCAAGGTATTTGGGCGAAATGTTGTATTTTTGGGCAATGCTGATGGCCGTTTCGCCGGCCTGAACCACGTGTTTGGGGAATGAACTCAATGGCGGCAACACAATGGCCTCGTCGCCGGTATCAATTACCCGGCTGGGCATTACCTGGTACAACTGGGCCACTTTTACGGCGGTGTCATCCAGTTGAAGGTTGTGCCGGATGGGAATGGAAAGCACCTGGCCCGTTTTGGGCGCGTCGGTACCGTTGGCTTCGGCAATGTATTGCGCCTCAAGGTCAAACTTGGCGGCAATAGCCTCCAGCGTTTCATCGGCCTGAACAATGTACGCCGGAAAAGTGATGGGCGGCTTCACAATAAACTTTTGCTCGGTTGTTGGCATTACATTTTCAACCGGAACATTGTACAGTTTGGCCACGCTCTCGGCGGTATCATTTGGCCCCGCGCTATGTTTAATGGGAATGGTTAGATTTTGGCCTTCGTCGGGCACCTCCGTTTTGTTGGCGCGTTTGAGCAGCTCAACGGGAATGCCGTATCGCCGGGCAATATCCACCATCGACTCACCAGACCTGACAGTATGTTTAGTAAATGTAGCCATAGACAACCTCTGAGTTTGAGCTGTTTGCGTTACGCTGGCGTAAAAATTACTGCACCGCAAACCGAATATATTCAGACTCGCTTTTTTCGCCGTTAACATTGTAGCCAACTACTTTGATTAAATACTCGCCGGAGGCCGCAGGGATAAAAGTTTGATTAGCCGTGAAGGTGGTTTGTTCAAAGGGGACAAATTGGGTATCCACCAAAAGATTAACGGTTTTGGTGGTGCCCGGCGCGTCTGTCGCAGGAATATCCACCGCGTAGAGTTCAACGTGGGATAAGTGATGGTTGGGGTCGCGGGTTCGGGATTTGACCACCACCGGCTGGTTAACGGGCAGAGGCGCATCGGGGGCGCGAACCAGCATCCAGGTGCGTAAGCCCGTATCGGTTTGGGCAGTTTTACTGCTTGTGCAGCCGGTAGCCAGCCCCAACCCCACCAGAGCTAAAACGGCCACGCTCAGAAATACCAGGGATATATATTTCTTTCGCCACATCTGCTGTTGTTCTCCTCTACCCGCCGATGGTCACAATATGTCAAATGTATATGTAAAGTTGATTATAACATAAGACTATCAAAATGGGTAGTCAAATCTTATGTTTTTGTAGCTCATCGGCAACCCGGGCCAAAAAGCCGGTTAACCGGTTTTTAGCCGTTGGTTCAACCGTTGGCAAAACGTTGGCCCACACTCACTTTTATCTAAGCAAATTGTGTTAGTATAGAATGGTATTTTGAGCCAAAGGATTTGGAAAACAACGGCGTATAACAATGCAAAATACAATACCCTCTGAGCACGATGCTGTAACCGACCTGGCTTTGGTAAATCGCTGGCAGCACGATGACCTGTCTGCGTTTGACCAGCTTTACACCCGCCACGCGCCCACAATTTACCGGCTGGGTTGGGCCATGTTGCAGCAAAAGCAGGCCGCCGAAGATGTGGTGCAAGAAACTTTTTTACGCGCCCACAAAGCTCGCCGGCGGTTTGACCCGGCCCGCGCCAGTTTTGGCACTTGGTTATACCAGATTGCGCTCAACTATTGCCGGAGTCACCTGCGCCGCAAGCGGCTCACCACCATTCCGTGGCTACGCCCCGCCGGCGAAGCTCCCGACCTGCCCGACCCGCGGTTTGGCCCCGAAGCCAAAACCCTGCGGAGCGAATACCGGCGCTTGTTGTGGGAAGCCGTGCAAAAATTAAGCGATCCGCTCAGAGAAGTTGTAACCTTGCATTATTATATGGAAATGCCCGCAGTGGAAATTGCAGTTTTGCTTAACTGCCCGGAAGGCACTATCTACTCCCGGTTGCATAATGCCCGCCGCCGTCTGGCAGAAGCGCTGGCTGCCCAAGGACTCACTGCACCAGAATTACTTGAGGCTCAGAATGCACACTAACCACATAGATAAGTACATTGAGGCTTATCTGGATTCACAACTTTCATCTGATTTGCGGCAGCAGGTTGAATCGCACCTGCACGACTGCCCGGCTTGCGCCCGGCAAATGGCCGAGGCCATCCGGTTGCAAAGCGAATTGCGCCCGGTGCTGTACGCCGCATTGGGCCGCCCGGCGCTGCCGCCCTACCTGCACGCTTCGGTAAGAACGGCGTTGGAACAGCGCCATGCGGGGCGGTGGTTCTGGTTAAATTGGGCAGCCACCGGCCGGCTGGTCAACGCGGTGGGCACGGTGGCGGTGGTGGCAATGTTGGCGGTGGGTTCTTACGTGGTTATTCAGGGAAAAATTCCGGGCGCGGTGGTGGCGTATCCGGTGCAAACCACCTTCTGGACAGCCGGCGGCGGGAGCGAAACACCCGCGCTCGCCGCCACGCCGGTTATCAGCCAGCTGCCCCCCGCTGCGCCCGCCGAACCCCGGCAATCCGCCGGAGACGTTTTGCCCCAAAAAACGCCGGCCATCGGCATAAAAATGTTAGCCACGCCCGTTCAACCCGAAGTTCACCGGCAGGCAACCCTGCCGGCAACACCGGCCCCCAAAACTCCGGCAACGCCGGCGCTGCCCGGCGGAACCATCGCCTATGCGTTGTACGATGGCCACCAGTACCAAATCCATCTGATTAACCCCGATGGTTCCGGCCACCGGCTGTACCCGCTGCCGGGCGTATCGGAGCCGGCCCTGCACCCCACCAGCAACAACATCCCGCTGGCCTTCCGCTCGTGGAGCGACCCCGTGGGCACGCGCGCGTTGATGAGCAGCGATATCCAGGCCAAAAGCCCGGAAGCGATTACTAATTTTTGGGAAGACAGCCAGCCCGATTGGTCGCCCACCGAAAACCGGCTTATTTTTGCCTCGCAGCGCGAAAGCGACCGGCGCTGGCGGCTGTACAGCGTGTGGGGCGATGGCTCGCTGGAGGTTAACCTGCGCCGCGAAGGGCAATCGCCTACGTTTGCGCCAGACGGCCTGCGGTTTGCCTTTGAAAGCTGCGATGAAGCCGGCCAACGGTGCGGGTTGTGGGTGGATGATTTGAACAACAGCGAATACGGCGCAAAATCGGTGTTGATAAACCCGCTGCTTAAAGCGCCCGATTGGTCGCCGGTAGGAGAAACCATTGCCTACATGGCCAACCCCAACGATAACTGGGACATTTACCTGGTGAACAGCGATGGCAGCAATACCCGCCGCCTTACTACCGACCCGGCCATTGACGGGCTGCCGGCATGGTCACCCGATGGCGAGTGGCTGGCGTTTGTTTCAAATCGCGGTGGCGGCTGGGGGTTGTGGCTGCTGCGCGTGGCCAACGGGCAACTGTACCACACCGCTTCATTTGGCAAGGACAGCCTTACCCCGCCCGCCGAGTTGCCCTACACCGAGCACGGCGCGCGCAACTGGTGGGCCGAACAAATCAGTTGGGGCGTGCTGCCCCCTGCGGTCAATTAACAAGCGCCAACACCGGATTATAAAAAAGGCGAACCCGGCAGCCGGGTTCGCCTTTTTGTTGGCTACAAACAATCGCCTCAAATTAGTTGATAATCTTCAGGGCCGGGTCGGTTTGAAACGAGGCATCGCCGCTGAGAATATTTTGCAAGCTCACTGCCGCCGCAACCTTGCGGGCAATTTCGCGGATGGATTTGGCCGCCGGCGAAGCGGGGTCGCTCACCACAATGGGCGTGCCGGCATCGCCGCTAATGCGCACCGCCGGTTCCAGCGGCACTTCCCCTAAAAAGGTTATGCCCACTTCTTCGGCCATCAGCCGGCCACCGCCGTGGCCAAAAATATCGTAGCGCGTGCCGGTATCAGGGGCCACAAAATAGCTCATGTTTTCAACCACGCCAAAAACCGGCACATTGAGCTGCTGGAACATGGAAACGCCGCGCACCACATCATCCAGCGCCACCTGTTGCGGCGTGGTTACAATCACCGCGCCGGTTAGCCCAATGCTCTGCGACAGGCTCAGGCTGGCGTCGCCGGTGCCGGGCGGCAGGTCAATAATCAGGTAATCCAGGCCGCCCCAATTTACATCTTCCAAAAACTGGCGGATGGCGTTGTGAATCATCGGCCCGCGCCAGATTACGGCCTGGCCCTTTTCAATTAAAAAGCCCATGCTCATTAATTTTACGCCGTGGGCTTCGAGCGGCTGGATTTTATCGTTGGAGCCTTTGGGTTTGTCGTTAATCCCCATCATCATGGGTACGTTGGGGCCGTACACGTCAACATCCAGCAGGCCAACTTTAGCGCCATCCAGCGCCAGGCTGATGGCCAGGTTGGTGGCGGTGGTGCTTTTGCCCACGCCGCCCTTACCCGAAGCCACGGCGATGGCGTTGCGCACCCCAATATCCATGCGGCCCAGCAACCGGGCATCGGCGGGTACCCGCGAGGTAAAGTTGATGTTCACCTGTTCCACGCCGGCAACGGTTTTTACCGCTTTTACGGCGTCATCCTGAATTACATTTTTCAACGGGCAGGCCGGCGTGGTGAGGATAATGGAAAAACTTACGTTATTTTCCTCAATTTTGAGGTCTTCAATCATTTTGAGCGTAACCAGGTCTTTGTGCAGTTCCGGCTCGATGACGCGGCTGAGCGCCGCCATCACCTGAGCCTGGGTAACAGTTGGCATAGTGTACTCCTGTAATTTTGATGGGTGTAATTTAGTACCAATTTAAAAAATAGCAAATTACAAAAAATCGCCGCCGGGTGGTTCCGGCGGAGTTTTTTTAACGCGGGTTACGGTTTGGGCAGTTGTTAACCCTCAATGATTTTGGCCGGTCTGAGGCCGCACCTGGTACACGCACGCGCCATCGCCTTTGGTGAGGTGGCTGGTGCGTTCAACCTGGGCATTGAGCAGGTCTTCGAGCATAATCTGGTCATAATTGCAGGCGCAGCCACAGCCTTCGGCCACGTGGATAATGGGGCAGTTGGCTTCGCGCAGGGTAAAAGAGCCGTCGGTGTTGGTTTCCCAGGTTGACATGTAACCTTCGGTTTCGCGCAGTTCGGTTAATTGATCCAGCCGCTCCGACAGGGAGCGCCCGTTGATGCGATGCCGGTAAATTTTAATCATCTGCTCGGAGCGCAGCCGAAAGATTGCGTCTACGGCATCGGCCCCGTACAACTCGTTGATGGTTTCCAGCACATCGGTGGCCAACTCCTCGTACCGGCGCGGAAAGTAGCTGGCGGCGGCCTCGCCCAGCCGGTACACAAAGCTGGGGCGGCCCATGCCGCGCTGCACTTCCTCGTAGGCCACCAACTCGTCGCTTTCGAGCTTGGTTAAATGCCGCCGCACCGCCACAGAACTGATGCTCAACAATTCCGCCAACTCATCGGCGGTGAGCTGCCCTTTTTCTTTGAGCAGCTTTAAAATCCGGCGGCGGGTAGCGGGCATTTGTTTAAAAACCGGGTTCCCACTTTTGCGTTGTTCGGTCATAGGTTGCCATCTTTCTCCGGGTTAACTGGAGTACCGTTAATCAAGTGTGGATTATAGCATGGCTTTTTTAACTTTGCAATATTTAATAACAAAATAGTTGACAAAGTAAAACCGGCGTGTTACAATAGCCAGCGAATTAAATAACACGTGTTAGTTAGTTTGATATTCTGCACAGACTAAAGGAGTAAAAATACCATGACCTCGTCTCTCTTGATTAAGGACCTGCGGGTAAGCATTCAAGACAAGTTAATCCTCAAGGGGCTAAACCTTGAGGTTAAGCTGGGTGAAATTCACGCCATTATGGGGCCAAACGGCTCCGGTAAAAGCACCATGGCCTACACGCTGGCCGGCCACCCCAAGTACGAAGTGGAAGGCGGCGAAGTGTGGCTGGACGGCCAAAATCTGCTGGAAATGACGCCGGACGAGCGCGCCCGCGCCGGCCTGTTTTTGGCGTTTCAATACCCCACCGCCATTCCCGGCATTAGCATGGCCAACTTTTTACGCACCTCGGTGAACGCCGTGCGCGGCGGCGACAGCAAAAAGGGGCTGCCCGTTACCGAATTCCGCAAAATGCTCACCGAAAAGATGGACCTGTTGAAAATGGACAAAAGCTTTGCCCGCCGCTACCTGAACGAAGGCTTTTCCGGCGGTGAAAAGAAACGCGCCGAAATTTTGCAGATGGCCCTGCTGGAACCCAAGTTTGCCATTCTTGACGAAACCGACTCCGGGCTGGATATTGACGCGCTACGGGTGGTTTCCGAAGGGGTGAACGCCATCACCGGCCCCAATCGCTCTTTTATTGTAATTACCCACTACCAGCGCATCCTCAACTACATTAAACCCGATTTTATTCACATTATGTACGATGGCCAGATCATCGAATCGGGCGGCCCGGAACTGGCGCTCAAGCTGGAAGAAGAAGGCTACGACCAGCTTATTAAAGAGCACGAAGCCCAAAAAGTGGCGGCGTAAAAACCGGGGTTGCGAACTTTTGCCTCCCGTTTGAAAGGATAAAACCATGGCGCAAACTTTTGATGTTAACCTTGACGATTATAAATACGGCTTTAGCGTGCCCGAAAACTACGCCTTTAGAGCCGAAAAAGGGCTGAACGAGCGGATTGTCAAACAAATTTCAGAAATGAAAAACGAGCCGGGCTGGATGACCGACTTTAGACTGCGCGGCTACAAGCATTTTCTGGAACGCCCCATGCCGCAATGGGGCGGGCGCGGCATGCTCAACGAAATTGATTTTGACGACATTTACTACTATATCAAACCCACCGGCTCGGATCGGGCGTTTGAATCGTGGGACGATGTGCCCTCGGACATTAAAAACACCTTTGACCGGCTGGGCATCCCCGAAGCCGAACAAAAATTTTTGGCCGGCGTGGGCGCTCAGTACGAAAGCGAAGTCATCTACCACAGCATTATCGAGGATTTGGAGAAAAAGGGCGTGCTCTTTTTGGATATGGACGCCGGCCTGCGCGAACACCCCGATATTGTGAAAGAATACTTTGGCATGGTTGTGCCGCCGGAAGACAACAAATTTGCCGCGCTGAACACGGCGGTGTGGTCGGGCGGCAGCTTTATTTACGTGCCGCCGGGGGTGCATATTGACCTGCCGCTGCAAGCCTACTTTCGCATTAACGCCCAAAACATGGGCCAGTTTGAGCGCACTTTGATTATTGTGGATCAGGGCGCGTATGTGCATTACGTCGAAGGCTGCACCGCGCCCACCTATTCTACCAACAGCCTGCACAGCGCCGTGGTAGAAATCATTATTAAAGAAAAAGGGCGCTGCCGCTACTCCACCATTCAAAACTGGAGCCACAACGTGTACAACCTGGTCACCAAACGCGCCCAGGCCTACAAAAACGCCACCATGGAATGGGTAGATGGCAACCTCGGCTCCAAGCTGACCATGAAGTACCCGGCGGTGTGGCTGATGGAACCGGGCGCGCACGGCGAAGTGCTCTCGATTGCCTTTGCCGGCAAAGGCCAGGTGCAGGATGCCGGCGGCAAAATTGTGCACGCCGCGCCCAACACCAGCTCCGTCATCACCAGCAAATCCATTAGCAAAAGCGGCGGGCGCACTTCCTATCGCGGCTTGATCAAAGTAGCGCCCACCGCCGCCAACAGCAAAAGCAACGTGGTATGCGACGCGCTGATTTTGGACGAAGCCTCGTCCTCGGACACCTTTCCGTACATTGAAATTGAAAATAACGATGTTTCCATTGGGCACGAAGCCAGTGTTTCCAAAGTATCCGAGGAACAACTCTTTTACCTGATGAGTCGCGGCATTCCCGAAGACCAAGCCGCCAACATGATTGTCTCCGGCTTTATTGAGCCGATTGTGAAAGAGTTGCCCATGGAATACGCGCTGGAAATGAACCGCCTCATCGAAATGGAAATGGAAGGCTCGGTAGGTTAAAAATGACCCAACAACTCACCCCAACCCAAACCGCCACCCCCGATGAACTGCTGACCGCCGGCATTTTTGCCAAAGCCGATGTTGACGCGCTGGCAACCCAACTCAATGAGCCGGCCTGGTTGCGCGACAAACGCCGGGTGGCCTGGACCGTATTTGAAGAAACGCCCATGCCCAGCCCAGCCGATGAGGATTGGCGGCGCACCAGCCTTAAACGCATCAAATGGAATCAAATGAAACCGGCCGGCGCGTCGGGCATTGCCCCGGCGAAAAACCTGGCCGATTTACCCGCCGATGTGCGCAGCGCCGTTGAAGAAAAATACGAGGCCGCCGGGCGGATTGTGATTGCCAACGGGCAGGTGCTGTACCTTGAGCTTGACCCCGCGCTGGCCGAACAGGGCGTTATCTTTACCGACCTGTCCACCGCCGTGCGCGAACACCCGCGCCTGGTAGAAAAATACCTCGGCACCGAAGCCGTGCCGCCATCTAACAGCAAGTTTGCCGCGCTCAACAGCGCCATGTGGCAGGGCGGCGTCTTTTTATACCTGCCCAAAGAAGTTGAAGTTGAAGAACCCTTCCAGGCCGCCTTTATTCTTCAGGGCGAAGGCAGCGTGATTATGCCGCGCACCCTCATTGTGGCCGACCGTTTCTCCAAATGCACCTACATCGAGGAATCAATTTCGCATGGGGCGCACACCACCGCCATGAACGTGGGCGTGGTAGAAATTTACGCCGAAGACAGCGCCCAGGTGCGCTACGTAGACGTGCAAAACTGGGGCGAAGATGTTTACAACTTTAACATCAAACGCTCCGTGGGCCGGGCCGATAGCAGCGTTATCTGGGAAACCGGCCAGTTGGGCGGGCGGCTCAGCAAAACTTATTTTGATAGCCTGCTGCCCGGCAACGGCGCCGGCATGGAATTTAACGGCGTTTATTTTATGCAGGGCAAACAACACCTGGATTTGGATTGCCTTATTCACCATATTGGCGTGGCTACCAGCGGCGATCTGCTGCTGCACGGGGCGCTCAAAGATAACGGGCGCAACATTTTTACCGGCCTCATCAAAATTGATCCCAGCGCCCAGCAAACCAACTCGTACCTCAAAAACGAAAACCTGCTGCTGGATAAAACCGCCCGCGCCGATTCCATCCCCAGCCTGGAAATTGACGCCAACGACGTGCGGGCCTCGCACGGGGCCACCGTCAGCCAGATTGATGAGGAGTACATATTCTACCTGCAAAGCCGGGGCATTCCGCGCCACACCGCCGTGCGCATGGTGGTAGAAGGCTTTTTCTACAAAGTGTTTGACCGGATGTACAACGAGCGCGTGCGCGAAAAGCTGTTCAACGCCGTTTCGGCCAAAATTGGCGATTAACTGCGGGGCAATCCTAAAAAATTAAAAGCGAGTTGCGGGCAGGCAGAGGCCGTTTTTACGGGGTTAGTGCTGCCCGCAACCGCTTTTTAGCCCGGTAAATTATGTCATTCGTATGGTGTGCCGATTGAAAAGTAATATGGATCGCCAGAGTTACGCCGAACAATTGCTGGAACACTACGAAGCGCCCCGCCACTGCGGGCCGCTGCCAGACGCCAGCGTGGTCGCCCGCGCCGAAAATCCCGGCTGCGGCGATGCCATCACCATCTATCTAAAAGTTGGTCCCGGCAGCGTGGCCACGCAGGTTCAGTTTGAAGGCGAAGGTTGCGCCATCAGCCTGGCCTCGGCCTCGCTGCTAATGGAGATGGTGCAAGGCAAAACCCTTGCCCAAATTCAGGCCATAAACTATAATGATTTGATTGATAAACTGGGTAAAGAGGTTGTTTTAACCCGCGTAAATTGCGCCACGCTGGGCCTGAAAACCCTCAAAGAAGCCATCCGGCAATATTACGTGCAGCAAATACAGCCAGCCAATCCAACGGAGCCTGACCATGTTTGATGTGAGCACCATTCGGCAAGATTTTCCAATTCTTAACCAATGCAGCAACGGCAAACTGCTGGCTTATCTGGATAGCGGCGCCAGCTCGCAAAAACCGCTGGCCGTTATTGAGGCCATGGACACCTACTACCGCGAATACAACGCCAACGTGCATCGCGGCATTTACCAGATCAGCGAAAAAGCCTCGGCGGCCTACGAAAGCGCCCGCAAAAAAGTGGCCCATTTTATCAACGCCCGGAGCTGGCGCGAGGTGATTTTTACCCGCAACGCCACCGAAAGCATCAACCTGGTGGCCTTTAGCTGGGGCCAGGCCAACCTCAAACCCGGCGACATCATCATCACCACCGAAATGGAACACCACGCCAACCTGGTGCCGTGGCAGCAAGTGGCCACCCGCACCGGCGCAACCGTAAAATACGTGCCGGTAACAGAACCGGGCTATTTTGATCTGCCCGCCTTTGAGGCCATGCTCACGCCCGCGGTCAAGCTGGTGGCCGTTACGCTCATGAGCAACGTGCTGGGCACCATTCCGCCCGCCGCCGAAATTGCGCAAAAAGCCCACGCCGTGGGCGCGCTGGTGCTGTTTGACGGAGCGCAGGCCGTGCCGCACATGCCCACCGACGTGCAGGCGCTTGACGGCGATTTTTTGGTGTTCTCCGGCCACAAAATGCTGGGGCCAACCGGCGTGGGCGTGTTGTGGGCGCGCAAAGAAATTTTAGCCGATATGCCGCCTTTTATGACCGGCGGCGACATGATAAAAACCGTGCGGCTTGATGGCTCAACCTGGAACGACCTGCCCTGGAAATTTGAAGCCGGCACGCCCGCCATTGCCGAAACCATTGGCCTGGGCTTTGCCGTGGATTACCTGGCCGGGTTGGGCATGGCCAATGTGCGCCGGCACGAAATTGAACTGGTAGAATACGCGCTCAACCGGCTAAACCAGGTTGAAGGCGTTAGAATTTACGGCCCGGCTGATCCGGCGGAGCGCGGCGGCGCGGTGGCGTTTACGCTGGGCAACATTCATCCCCACGATGTGGCGGCGCTGCTTGATGGCGAAGGCATTGCGGTGCGGGCCGGGCATCACTGCGCCATGCCGCTCCACGATAAACTGGGGTTGCCGGCCACCACCCGCGCCAGCCTTTACATTTACAACACCCCCGACGAAATAGACCGATTAGCCGTTGGGCTGGACAAAGTTCGCGAGTTGCTGGGGTAACCAGGTTGCGCCGTTGCAACACCCGGCCATTCGCCACCGTAAGAAAGCAGGTTTTGGTATAAAATGGACGATTTTTACAAAGAAAACATTCTCGATCACTACCGTCATCCGCGTTACGCCGGCACTCTGGCCGACGCCACCCACTCCCACGAAGAGCACAACCCGCTCTGCGGCGACATCATTCGGATTGACATCCATGTAAACAACGACAACATCATTGATCAAGTGGCTTTTTCCGGCAAAGGCTGCGCCATTAGCCAGGCCAGCGCCAGCATGCTGGTAGAACAACTCCAGGGCAAAAGCCTGGACGAAGCCAAACGTATCAGCAAGCGCGATATTTTAGACATGCTGGGCATTGATATTGGCCCGGTTCGCCTCAAATGCGCATTGTTGTCGCTCAAGGTGCTCAAGGCCGGGGTTTACGGCCTGAACGGCAACGACTGGGAAGACGACGACGATAACGACTGGTAAGCGAACAACAATGAGCAAATTTATAAAAGTTGCGCGCGCCGCAGATTTAAAGCCCGGTCAAAAAATGCGGGTTGAATACGAAGACGAAGACGTGGGGCTGGTTAACCTTGATGGCCAGATTTACGCCATTTCTGATATTTGCACCCACGATAACGGCCCCCTGATTGATGGCCACCTGGATGGCGATTGCATTGTTTGCCCCCGGCACGGCGCCCGGTTTAACCTTAAAACCGGCCAGCAAACCATGCCCGCCTTTTCAGCCGCGCCATTGTATCAGGTAAAAATTCAGGGCGACGATATTTTGATTGCGCCCCAAAACAGCTAACCCAGGCGTTACCCGTAAAGTAAAAAAGGAGTTATCATGGCCGAAGAAACACCCCTCAACAGTGAAGTAACCGAACAAACCGTGCGCGAAGCCTTGCGGGCGGTGCTTGACCCCGAACTACACCTGGATATTGTAACGCTGGGCTTGCTCCGTAGCGTTGACCTGGAAGCCGTTCCGGTTGAAGTAAAAATGCTGCTCACCACCCCGTTTTGCCCGTATGGCCCGTGGCTGGTGCAGCAAGTAAAAGAAATCGCCGAAAAAACCGTGGGGCGCGAGGTAAAAGTAAGAGTTGTTATGGAACAGTGGAGTCCCGAATTGATGGAAGACCCCAGCCTGTTAGGGTTTTACTAAACCCGGCTTTACCGGCAACTTGCCCAATCGGTTTAAAATACGTAAGATATGGCTCAATCAGGCGTCTGAATTGTGAAAAATGGTTCAGGTTGCTCAAACCAGAGATAAACTATGGCTAAAAATGTGGTCAACCCAATGTACTGCTGCATCTGTAGTAAGCGGGCGCGGTAGCCCCGGTTTCAATGGTTGAGAACGGTGCTACGGTGACCCGCATCGGCGTGTTGCAACGACGATGAGAACCACAGCTGTAGCCAACAATTACTCACCTCTCATCCGGGTAACTGCTGGAACCCCATACAAAAACCTCTATTTTGGCAAGGCTCATCGTTGTATCATTGATAACGATGGGCCTTTTTATTTTTGGGAGTAATGTAACCGCCTCCCATTTTTGAAAGAGATTAAAACATGACAACCGCACAAATTATCAAAGATAAAAAATCGTCGGCCTCGCCGCTGGAATTAACCCGCCCACCCCAACCGCGCCGCCCGCTCAGCGACACGCTGCTTTCTCAGATTGGCAACACGCCGCTGCTGCCGCTGCACCGCATTGCCGCCGCCGCCGGGATTGACCCCAACGTGGTGGTGTTTGCCAAAGCGGAATGGTTTAACGCCAGCGGCTCGGTAAAAGCCCGGCCCGCTCTGGGCATGATTGAAGATGGCGAACGGCGCGGGCTGCTCACCCCGGCCAAAACCATTATTGACGCCACCTCTGGCAACACCGGCATTGCCATGGCCATGATCGGTGCGGCTAAAGGCTATAAGGTAAAGCTGGTTATGCCGGCCAGTGTTAGCAACGAGCGCAAAAAAATTCTGCTGGCTTACGGCGCAGAACTGGTGCTCACCAATCCGCAGGCCGGTATAGATGAATCCATCCGCACCGTGCACCGCATGGCCCAGGAACAGCCGGAGTTGTACTTTCACCCGGATCAGTACAACAACCCGGCCAACTGGCAATCGCATTACCACACCACCGGCCAGGAAATCTGGGAACAAACCGGCGGAGCCGTAACCCACTTTGTAGCCGGTATTGGCACCAGCGGCACGTTGATGGGCGTTGGCCGGCGGCTAAAAGACCTCAACCCCAAAATCCAGGTGCAGGCGGTAGAGCCGGTCAGCGGACAGGCCGTTATTGAGGGCCTCAAACACATGGAAAGCAGCATTGTGCCCGGCATTTACGACCCGGCCTTTCCCGACCAACTCATCAAAGCCAATCCCAACGACGCCCACGACATGGCCCGGCGGCTGGCGCAGGTTGAAGGGCTGTTTGTGGGGTACTCGGCGGGAGCGGCGGCCTGGGCGGCAATCGAACTGGCCAAAACCCTGTCCGAAGGCGTGGTGATTACCCTGTTTCCGGATGGCGGCGAAAAATACCTCAGCCTCGCTCAGTAATCGCCAGTAACGGTTTTTAACGCGAATGACGCGAATAAAACGAACAACACGAATGCTGTGTAAAAATTTCTAAAAATTCGTAATATTCGCCCAATTCGGGTCATTTGCGTTAAGAATTTGCAGCTTCTTGCCCAAAGGGCCAGTATCCCTGTTCACCAAAAGAAAAGTCTTTTGCCTAACTGCCTGAAAAGTGTGCGCATTGGGTATTCAGGTATAATTTGTCTATTCCTTAGGACTTACGCAAGAGTCATAGGAATAGACGGATGTTTGAGTTGGGCAA
>CAZFCE010000043.1:0-37136 GCA_964517605.1 uncultured Caldilineaceae bacterium
CGGCTTTTTTGGCGGCAATAACGCCCATCCCCGGAATTTGACAATCCGCGAACCGGCTAGTGAATCAGCGCGCCTTCGGCTTCTTTCTTTTTCTTTTCTTCCCACAATTCGGGGTCGCGGCCATATAAAGTGACCATCTCGCTGAGCCGGCCCGACATCCAGCCATTGAGCGCGTCAATGCGGAAGCGCCAGGCCCAGTTGCCGCCCAACACCGAAGGCGTGTTCATGCGGGCATCGCTGTCCAGCGTGAGCACATCCTGAAAGGAGATAACGGCATATCTGGCCACCGAAGCCATTGCCATGCGGATAAAATTCCACACAATGTCCCGGTCGTCGCGGGCCAGGTAGCGGCGCACCCAATCCTGTTCTTCGGTGGAACGGGAGTGGTACCAGCCCAGCGTGGTGTCGTTATCGTGGGTGCCGGGGTAAACCACGCAGTTGTAGGTGTGGTTGTGCGGCAAAAAGGCGTTGGTGGCGTTCAGTCCACCGGCTTCTTTGGCATCAAAGGCAAATTGCAAAATTTTCATGCCCGGAAAACCAAACCGGTCGCGCAGGGCCACCACTTCGGGGGTGATTACGCCCAAATCTTCGGCCAACAGGGGGAGCTGGCCCAGCTCTTTTTCAACCGTTTCAAATAACTCCATGCCGGGAGCCTCAACCCAGCGCCCGTTGATGGCCGTTTTTTCGCCGGCGGGTACTTCCCAATAAGCCTGAAAGCCCCGGAAGTGGTCAACCCGGATAATATCCACCAGTTGCAGCGTGGCTTTGATGCGGTTAATCCACCATTTAAAGCCATCGGCCTGCATTTTTTCCCAGTTGTAAAGCGGGTTGCCCCACAATTGGCCGGTTTCGCTGAAGTAATCCGGGGGAACGCCAGCCACTACCGTGGGCTGGCCGTTTTCATCCAGGTGGAACAGGTTTGAGTTGGCCCACACGTCAACGCTGTCGGGGGCGACAAAAATGGGAATATCGCCAATAATTTTGATGCCGTGCCGGTTGGCGTATTGTTTAAGGGCCGCCCACTGTTCAAAAAAGTAAAATTGCAGCACTTTTTTCACAGCAATGGCATCGGCTTTGGCTTTTTGCCATCGTTTTAAAGCATCGGGCTGGCGCAGCGCAATATCTTTATCCCAAAAGTTGCTCCACATTGCGCCAAACACATCTTCTTCCCTGGCTTTCTGGTCAAAATCTTCTTTTACGGCCATGAACAGGGCAAAATCATCCAGCCAGCCGGCTTGCTGGGCGCAAAAGGTGTTAAATTTGGTTCGGCGCTCGGCGCTGGCTCCGGCCAAAAAGTTGCGCGCGGCCTTTTCCAGCAGCGGGATTTTCCAGTAGATTACCCAGCCAAAATCAATCGAATCAATGGGAAAATCCGGCACATGGCTTAAATCCGCCGGGGCCAGATCGCCGGCTTGCACCAGCCGATCCAGGTTTACCAGCAGCGGGTTGCCCGCAAACGACGAAAACGAGGCGTAGGGCGAATCACCGTAGCCGGTGGGGCCAAGCGGCAACACCTGCCACAACGATTGTTTGGCCTCTACCAGAAAATCAATGAATTTGTAGGCAACATCGCCCAAATCGCCAATACCGTGCGCGCCGGGAAATGAAGTTGGATGTAGTAAAATGCCACTGGCTCTAATAAAGTCCATCAGTAGCTCTCCATTTTTATTATTTTAGGATGGTTCAAGTTTAACGCTGTCCCGGCGCACGGGCAAATTTTAGGCCAAAAATTCTCCGCCGGAGTATGTGGCCATCAAATAAAAAGACCTGGCCGTTGCCAGCCAGGTCTTTTGGGGTTTTAAGCGCCGGAATTAGCGCACGTTGTAAAACGCGCTCAAGCCGGGGTACAGGGCGGTGTTGCCCAGTTCGTCTTCGATGCGCAGCAGTTGGTTGTATTTGGCCACGCGGTCCGAGCGGGCGGGCGCGCCGGTTTTGATTTGGCCGGCGTTCAGGCCCACAGCCAGGTCGGCAATGGTGGTGTCTTCGGTTTCGCCGGAGCGGTGAGAGATAACCGCCGTCCAGCCGGCGCGTTTGGCCATTTCAATGGCGGCAATGGTTTCGCTGAGCGAACCAATCTGGTTGAGTTTGATGAGAATGCTGTTGCCCACTTTCAGGTCAATCCCTTTGCGCAGGCGGGCCACGTTGGTTACCAGCAGGTCATCGCCTACCAATTGCACTTTGTGGCCCAGAGCCTGGTTTAAGGCTACCCAGCCGTCCCAGTCGTCTTCGGCCAACCCGTCTTCCAGAGAGATAATCGGGTAGTTGTTGACCCAATTTTCCCACAGTTTTACCATGTCATCGCTGCTGAGGGTTTTGCCTTCGATGCGCAGGGTGTATTTGCCATCTTCGTACAGTTCGGACACAGCCGGGTCAAGCGCAATCAGCACTTGCTCGCCGGCTTTGTAACCGGCTTTGTTGATGGCTTCCATAATCACATCCAGGGCTTCGTTGTTGCCGCCCTTCAGCGCCGGGGCAAAGCCGCCTTCGTCGCCGGTGTTGGTGTTGTAGCCTTTGCCTTTGAGCACTTTTTTGAGCGAGTGGTAAATTTCAGCGCCCCAGCGCAACCCTTCGCGGAAGCTTTCGGCACCCACGGGCATCACCATAAATTCCTGAAAGTCGGTGGTTTGCCAGCCGGTGTGCGCCCCGCCGTTGAGAATGTTCATCATAGGCACCGGCAGAGTGCGGGCGCTCACGCCGCCCAGATAGCGGTACAGCGGTTGGTCGGTGCTTTCGGCGGCGGCTTTGGCTACAGCCAGGCTCACGGCCAAAATAGCGTTGGCGCCCAGTTTGCTTTTGTTAGGCGTGCCATCGAGTTCCAGCATGTAGGCGTCAATGCCTTCCTGATCCAGCGCGTATTCGCCAATCAGTTCCGGCCCGATGATGTTGTTTACGTTGTCTACGGCTTGTTCCACGCCTTTGCCCAAATAGCGGGTATCGTCGCCGTCGCGCAGTTCCAGCGCTTCGTGGATGCCGGTTGAGGCGCCGGAGGGCACAGCGGCCCGGCCCATGGCCCCGTCTTCAAGGTAAACTTCGGCTTCGACGGTGGGGTTGCCGCGTGAATCAAGAATTTCGCGGGCGTAAACTTCTGCAATGTAACTCATTATTAAACTCCTTAAACATACTTGGGGGTTAAATTAAAGGTCAATCTTTTGATTGAACCTGGAAGTGGCAAAAAAGCCGCAGGTATCTTACAACTACTTGGCGTGTTCCGCAACTTATTGGATGGCTTTCACCCAAAATCAAGTTGACGCCCGCTCCGCCGGCGTTATAATTTCTGCCACAACGCCGTCGGGGAGAAGTAGAATGGATAATCAAGCCAAAGAAGTGGCGCGGGCGCACGTGTATATTTCGGGCCGGGTGCATGGCGTGGGTTTTAGGTATAGCACCATGCAAATGGCTCAACTGCTGGATTTAACCGGCTGGGTGCGGAATTTGTGGGATGGCCGGGTTGAGGCCGTGTTTGAAGGCCCCGCCGACAAAGTGGAGCAGGCCGTGGCCTGGTGCTGGCGCGGCCCGCGTCCGGCGCGGGTGGAACACGTGGAGGTTTCTGCCGAAGCGCCCACCGGCGAGTTTAAATTTTTCCGGGTAGCCGGTTAACCCCGCCGTTTTCCCCTTGACAGGCCGGTTTTTATAATGTAATATATGAGCAAGTATTCATATATTACATTCGGGTTGCGCCAAATGACCAAATCCGCCGATCTTTGTAGCGAAACCGTTATCAATTCCCTGAACGTCCAACAAGCCGAAGCCGCGCTCATCAATGGGCTAACGGCGGTGCGGCTGGCCGATACCTTTAAGGCCCTGGCCGACCCCACCCGCCTGCGGATTATCTCCATTCTCACCCGCACCGAACTGTGCGTATGCGACCTTTCGGCCACGTTGGGGATGACGCAAAGCGCCGTGTCGCATCAACTGCGGCTAATGCGCCAATCCCGGCTGGTAAAAAGCCGCAAAGTTGGCCGCATGGTTTACTACGCGCTGGACGACGCTCACATTAAAGATTTGTTTGAGCGCGGCCTGGAACACATTCAGCATGCGTAACCCCTAAAAAATTAACAGCGAGTGATTTATGGCTTCAACCGATCAACCCACTACCCTTACCCTGGGCATTACCGGCATGGATTGCGCCGACTGCGCCCAAAAACTGGAAAAAAGCGTGGCCAACCTGCCCGGCGTTACCGTTTGCCAGGTAAATTTTACCGCCGCCAAAATGCGCGTTACCGGCAATGTAAACGAAACCGCCGTGCTGAATCGCATTCAATCGTTGGGGTACGGCGCAACCACGGCTGCCGCCGGCCGCGCCGCGCCGCAATCCGCCCGCCGGCAAATCATCAATTTGCTGCGCCAGCCGCGCAATACGGCTACGCTTGTTGGCGCGCTGTTTTTGCTGGCCGGTTTTGCCAGGCCGTGGTTTGGCTGGCCGGCGATGCCGTTGTTTTTGGCCGGCGGGCTGCTGGGGCTGTACTTTCCGGCCAAAGCCGGTTGGGGCGCGTTGCGTAGCGGCCAGGGGTTGGATATGAACGTGCTGATGACCATTGCCGCCGTGGGCGCGTTTGCCATTGGCGAGTACGGCGAGGCCGCCACGGTGATTGTGCTGTTCAGCCTGGGCGAGGCGCTGGAAGGTTACACTATGGAACGCGCTCGCGACAGCATTCGCAGCCTCACCCAACTGGCTCCCGCCGAGGCGCTAACTTTGCGCCCCTGCCGCGATTGCGCCGAGCATGTGGGCCAACCTCTCCCGGATGGCTCCGGCCTGTACGCCGGCGGGCCGTGCCCGTGGTGCGGCCTCCACGAGCAAACCGTGCCGGTGGCCGAGTTAGCCGTTGGTGACGGCATCATTGTAAAACCGGGCGAGCGTATTCCGATGGATGGCGTGGTGCGGCGCGGCGAATCGGCGGTGAACCAGGCTCCCATCACCGGCGAAAGCGTGCCGGCGGCCAAACAGCCTGGCAGCGCGGTGTTTGCCGGAACCATCAACGGTGAAGCCCTGCTGGAAATTGAAGTAACGCATTTGGCCGCCGATAACACCTTATCCCGCCTGATTTATCTGGTGGAAGAGGCGCAAACCCAAAAAACGCCCACTCAACGCTTTGTGGATAAATTTGCCCGGCTATATACCCCGCTGGTGGTCATTATGGCGGCGCTGGTGGCGGCCATCCCGCCGCTGCTGTTCAATCAGCCGTTTTTAGACACGCCGGAGCAGCACGGCTGGCTGTACCGCGCCCTTACCCTGCTGGTGATTGCCTGCCCCTGCGCGCTGGTGATTGCCACGCCGGTGGCCATTGTCAGCGCCATTACGGCGGCGGCGCGGCGCGGCGTGCTGATCAAAGGCGGCGCGTACCTTGAGGCGCTGGGCCGGGTAAAAATTGTGGCGTTTGATAAAACCGGCACGCTCACTCAGGGGCGGCCTCAATTGATGACGCTGGCTTGCGCCGATAACTGTTGCGCCGAGGCTCGCTACCAAAACGCGCTGGCCGGATGCGCTCACTGCGATGACATGCTGGCCGTGGCCGCCGCGCTGGAACGGTACAGCACGCATCCGCTGGCGCAGGCCATTACCGCTGCCGCTGCCAGCCGCCAACTGCCGCAATTAACTGCCGAAGCTGTGGAAAACCTGCCGGGGCAGGGTATTCGCGGGCAGGTGCGGCAGCAGGCCATTACCGTTGGCAGCCACGCCCTGTTGCACAACCAATGCTCGCCGAATACCGACTTTTGCGCCCGGATAACCGCCGCCGAAGCCAACGGCCATACCACCATGTTGGTGCAAGAAAGCGATAACCTGTGCGGCTACCTGGCCGTTAGCGACCCGTCGCGCCCCACTAGCCGCCCCACGCTGGCCGCGTTGAAGCGCATTGGTGTTGAGCAAACGGTAATGCTCACCGGCGATAACCCGGCGGTGGCCCAGGCCATTGGCGCGGAACTCGGTTTGGATGCGGTGCGGGCCGAACTGCTGCCCGCCGCCAAAGTAGCCGCCGTGCGCGAGTTGGTGGCGCAGCACGGCGAAGTGGTGGCCATGGTGGGCGATGGCATTAACGATGCTCCGGCGCTGGCGGCGGCCTCGGTGGGGATTGCCATGGGGGCCAGCGGCACGGCCCAGGCGCTTGAAACCGCCGATGTGGCGCTGATGGCCGATGACCTCACTCAACTGCCGGCGGCCATTACCCTGGGCCGGCGGGCGGCGGGCATCATCAAATTTAATATTGGTTTTGCCGTGGTGATTAAAGCCATTTTTTTAACCGCCGCCATTCTGGGCGCGGCCAACCTGTGGCTGGCGGTACTGGCCGATGTGGGCGCGTCGCTGCTGGTAACGCTGAACGGCATGCGGCTGCTGGGCCGGCCTTCGCCCAAAACCGCCAATTAACTGCGACAGCCGCCGGATACTCACCAATTTTTAATGATTTTGGGGTAAGGTACGGATAAATCTTAGCAGAATTGTTGCCACAACCGCATGACAATCAGCACAAATAACCTGAATATTGCAAAAATTACCTCGCTGGCCGGGCAAACCATTGGCAAATACCGGCTGCAAGAGGCGTTGGGCGCGGGCGGCATGGCCACGGTTTACCGCGCCGTGCAAATGCCCCTGGAACGCCCGGTGGCCGTAAAAGTGCTGCATCCCCACCTGACCGCGCAAGACAGCTTCCGCGACCGTTTTCTGCGCGAAGCCAAAGCCGTGGCCTCGTTGCGCCACGAAAATATTGTGCAGATGTACGATTACGATGTGCAGGATGGCATTTGCTACATGGCGCTGGAATTTTTAGACGGCCAATCGCTTGAGGATAATCTGGTGCGATTGGCCGTTCAAACCGAGGCGCACCGGTTGTGCCCGTTGCCGCTTAACCAGGCGTTGCAAATTGGCATCAGCGTGGCCCACGCGCTGGAGTTTGCCCACCAACAGCGGGTCATCCACCGCGATGTAAAACCCGCCAACATTATGCAAACCACCACGGGCCGCACCGTGCTCACCGATTTTGGCATTGCCACCGTGCTGCACGAAACCCGCCTTACCGCCGATGGCATTACCAGCGGCACGCCCAGTTATATGTCGCCGGAGCAGGCGTTGGGCGAGCGCGGCGATGAGCGCAGCGATATTTACTCGCTGGGAACGGTGCTGTATCAGTTGGTAACGGGCCGGCTGCCGTTTGAAGCCGATACCCTGTACGGCCTGATTATGATGCACGTTAACGACACGCCCACGCCGGCTTCGCAGGTTAACGGGTTGGTGCCCGCCGTGGTTGACAATATTATCCACAAAGCGATGGCCAAAAAGCCCGCCGACCGCTACCAGACCGCCGCCGAATTTGCCGCCGATCTGGAAGCTGCGTTGGCCGGCAAAACCATCGAAATAAAACTGCCGGCTTCGGCCCAAACCAAAGCCGCTGTGGCCCGGTGGTGGTGGGCCGGCGGCGCGGCGGTGGTGATAATTTTGGCCGGGCTGGCGGCCTGGTTTTGGAGTAACAACCGTCCGCCGCAGCTTCCTCCCGTTGCGCCGCAAATGCAGCCGCCGGTTGCCGTCGCCAATCCACCGGATATTGCCGACAACCAGCCGGATTTTGTCCCCTCAATGGCGGCTAACGTAAAACCCAACGCGCCCTACGCCGATAATTTTGATAACAACGCCGCCGGTTGGCCCGAAAGCGGCCCGCCGGCAGCCCGGCAACTCCTCAATGGCGAGTACCAGATTTCGGTGGAAACGCCGGATCGGGCTACTGCTACCATTCCCCGGAATTTGGCCGCCTACGATAAGTTTCGCTACAAGCTGGATGCAACGCTGGTTGACGGCCAGCCCGAAAGCGGTTACGGCATGGTTTTTAACTACCGCAACGGCGAAAATTATTACGTTTTTGCGGTGAACGGGCTGCGCCAGTGGAGTATTTGGCGGCTGGAAAATGGCCGCTGGCACGAACTGAGAGATTTGCCCAACAACCAAACCTGGACTTCATCCAGCGTGGTTTTGCCGGCGGGCCAGCCCAACCGGCTTATGATTGAGGTTAAGGGTAACACGTTTAATATGTTTGTGAACGATGCTCAACTGTTGCAACTCACCGATTCCACCGGGCCGCGCTCCGGCGGGTTGGTGGGCATGTACGTGGCCTCATCGCGAACGGCGGCCAACGCACTGGCCCGCGCTCGCTTTGATAACCTGGATGTTCAGCCCCTTGACGAGTTCACCACCCCTTCGATGGCCTATTAAACCGCGCCATGTCCGCGCCGGTTAGCCTGTTCCCCTTTTCAACCGATAATCCGCAGCCGCCGTGGCAAACATTTGTGGTGGGCAGCGGCGCGCTGGAAATCGCCGGCAACACGGTGCGGCTGATAATGCGCCCGGCCACCACCGCCGTTTACTCTGATGCTCAAATTGATGATTACCAGCGGTTGCCCCGGTCGCGCTTTTTATGGCGACCGCCCTTAAAATTAACCGTGCGGGCGCGTTTTTCTCACGCCGCCGGAGAATTGCGCGGCACCGCCGGTTTTGGCTTTTGGAACGACCCTTTTATGATGACCGGTCTGCGCCGCCCCATGCTGCCCCGCGCCATCTGGTTTTTTTACAGTTCGCCGCCCTCTAATATGAAACTCGATTTGCGCGCGCCCGGCCCCGGCTGGAAAGCAGCCACCATTGACGCGCTGCGCTGGTCGTTTGCGGCGCTGCTGCCCACCGCGCCGTTAGCCATCCCGTTGATGAATATTGATGGGCTGTACCGCGCCTGTTGGCCGGTTGGCCAGCGCGCCATCGGCGTGAGTGAGAAATTGGTGGTCGCGCCGATGACCGGCTGGCACACCTACGTGATTGACTGGCAGCTGCGTCGCGCCAATTTTTGGGTGGATGATGAATTGGTGCTGGCCAGCCCTACCGCTCCCGGCGGGCCGCTGGGCTTTGTGCTGTGGCTTGATAATCAATATATGGTGGTAACGCCGTGGGGCAAGTTTGGCTACGGCTGGCTGGCCACGCCGGGCGAACAATGGTTAGAGGTTGACCGGCTGGAAATTGCGCCGTCAGCGGAAAAATTTTGAGCGGACGGCTTTTACTTTATTCGGAGCACAACCAGGGTAATATCATCGTACAGGGGGTGGCTTTTGGCCCAGTCGCGGCCAATGAGCGCCACCGCTTCGAGGGTTTGCCGGGCCGAAAGCGCCGGATGCTCAACTTGGGCCAGGCCGGCGCGCAGCCGGTCAATCCCTAAAAACTGGTGATCGGCGTTAAAAATTTCCAGCAGCCCGTCGGACATCAGCACCACTTTGTCGCCGGAGTGTAGCTCAAATTGCACCGGCTGGTACGTGGCCTCTTCGATGATGCCCAATGGCAGACCGGGCACCACAAACTCGTTAACTCCGCCGCCGGCCCGCAGCACGTAAATGGGCGGCATCCCGCCGCCGGCGGCAATGGCTGTGGCCCCGCCTTGAGGTTGGGGCGTTATTGTGAGCATTTTTAGCCCCATATTTAACTGCGTGCCTAAATCCACTTTGGTTAAAATTCGATTGATTTTGCCCAACAGCGGCGGCAGTTGAGTTTGGTCGGTGGCCAACAGCGCGGCTTTGGTCATTGAAACCATCAGCCCGGAGCCAACGCCGTGGCCGGTGGCATCGCCAATGGCTACCAGCAGGGTGGCATCGGGTTGGGGGAAAAAGTCGTAATAATCGCCGCCCACTTCCGAGGCGGTTTCCTGGTGGGCGGCAATTTCCAGGTAGGGCAGGTTGGGCGGCGCGGTGGGCAACATGGCCCGCTGAATGCGGCGGGCGTTTTCCAGTTCATCGGATTTGCGCTGGTTTTCGCGGTTGAGGCGCTCGGTGTAGGCGGCGTCGCGGTCGCGCAGCCGTTTCTTTTCCAGCGAAGCGCCAATCCGGGCGCGGAGCAGCACCGGGTTAAAGGGTTTGGGCAGGTAATCTTCGGCCCCCAGTTCGATGCAGCGCACCAGGCTGGATATTTCGTCAATAGCCGAAATCATAATCACCGGCAAAAAGGACAGGTTGGGATTGGATTTGATGGTTTCGAGCACTTCGTAGCCGTTCATGCCGGGCATCATAATATCCAGCAGTACCAGGTCAAAGCTCTGGTTTTTGAGCATGTCCAGCGCCTGCCGCCCGTCCAGGGCAATTTCTACTTCATGCCCCTGCCGCCGTAACCGGCGCGACAGCATATCGCAGTTCATTTCGTTGTCGTCTACCACCAAAATTTTACCAACCAGAGCGGCATTGTTGTTCACGGGGAGTGTCCTGTGTTTTGTAATACCAAATCAGGGCCGGCCAGCGAGCAGCATGTTTATTTTTTCAATCAGCCGGTCCAAATCCAGCGGTTTGGATTCGTATTCGTCGCAGCCGGCGGCCATAGCTTTGGCGCGGTCGCCGGACATGGCGTGAGCGGTAAGGGCAATCACGGGGATGGACTGAGTGGGCGGCGCGGCTTTGAGTTGGCGGGTTAGCTCCCAGCCGTCAATTACGGGCAGGCTCATGTCCATCAAAATCAGGTCGGGGTGAGCGGTGTGCGCCAGGGTGTGGCCCTGCTGGCCGTCTGTGGCGATAATCACTTCAAAGCCGCGCCGGATGAGTCGCCGGGTGAGCATGTCGCGGTTCATATCGTTATCTTCAACCAGCAGGATTTTTACCATTTAACCGCCCTCTTGCCCAAATTTTATGCGGAACGGGCAAATCAATCAAGAAGTTAGCCCACGAATAAAAAACAGCCCCCAAAACTGGGGGCTGTTGCGGTGCCGGTTAAAATTTTAGCCGATGAGCGTGCGGCTTTGTTCGTGCAGGTAGAGCGGCAGGGTGTAGTAGCCGCCAATGCCTTTACCGCTGGAGCCGCTGCCTTTCCAGCCGCCAAAGGCTTGCACGCCCGGCCACGCGCCGGTGGTAGCGCCGGCGGTGCGGTTGGAGTAGGTGGTGCCGGCCTGAATGTTGTTAAAGAACCAGTCAATTTCGGCCTGGTCTTCGCCAAAGAAGCCGGCGGTCAGGCCAAAATCGGTGTCGTTGGCTTTGGCCATGGCCTCGTCCAGCGTTTTTACTTTGGCCAGGTGCAAAATCGGCAGGAACAACTCGGTTTTGACCAGTTCGTGGTCTTCGGGTAGCCCTTCGATGATGGCCGGCTCGACAAAGTAGCCTTTGGCAAAATCACCGCTGGTGAGCACGTTGCCGCCCACCAGCACGGTGCCATCGGCGCGGGCTTTGTCCATAAAGCGTTGGTAATCCTGGTAGGCGTTTTTGTTGACTACCGTGCCCATAAAGGCGTCGCGGCGGGTGGGGTCGGCAATTTTAATGGCCTGGGTTAGTTCAATCAATTTGGTTTTGAACTCATCGTACACTTCTTCCTGCACGTACACGCGGGAGCAAGCCGAGCATTTTTGGCCGTCAAGCCCAAAGGCAGAGCGCATTACGCCGGAGGCGGCTTTTTTCAAATCGGCGGTTTTGGAGATGATGGCCGGATTTTTGCCGCCCATTTCGATGATGGCCGGGCGGGGGTAGCGCCCGGTGGCGGCGGTTTTAACCACGGTCATGCCCACTTCGTAAGAGCCGGTAAAGGTCCAGCCGTCAATATCGGGGTTGGCCTGCAATTCCTGGCCCACGGTGCGGCCCGGCCCGCTGACAAAGTTGAACACGCCGGCGGGCAGCCCGGCTTCGGCAAAGAGTTCGGCGGTTTTCCAGCCGTCGTAGGGGGTATCGGACGAGCCTTTGAACACCACGGTGTTGCCCGCAACCAGCGCGGCGGCAATCGGCGCGCCGGACAGCGCCATAGGGAAGTTGAACGGCGAAATCACCACCCACACGCCGTAGGGCGTTAACACGCTGTAGTTGTTTTCTTTGGGGTCGTTGGGGTTGTTTTTGCCCAGCGGTTTAACGTAGCCGTTGTTTTGCTCCATTTGGCCGGCGTACCAGCGCAACAGGTCGGCGGTTTCTTCAACTTCGCCTAAAGCTTCCAGCCGGTTTTTGCCCACTTCAAGAATCATCAGGGCGCTCAGCTCAAAGCTGTTGGCGCTTATTTTCTCGGCGATGGCGCGGATAATGGCGGCGCGTTCTTGCCAGGGGGTGTTGCGCCACCCCGGAAAGGCGGCGCGGGCGGCGGCAATAGCCTGTTGAGCGTGTTCGGTGGTGCCTTTTTGGGCCTGGCACAGCAGCCAATCGGTGTTGATGGGGCTGTACCGCGCAAATTTTTCGGCGGCGTACACCTTTTGGCCGTTGATGAACATTGGCACTTCGGCGCCAAGCCAATCGGATTTAACTTTGGCAATCGCCTGGTCAAAAGCCGATTGCAACTCTTCGTTGTCGGCGGACATGGTTGCGTAGGTAACTTTTTGCACTATTTAATCCTCCTTGGGGTAGCTGAAAATTGTCTTTAATCTATCACTTTCGGGGCGTTTTGCCAAAAAAATCGGCGGGCCGGTTATACTCTGGCTAAATAGCCCACGCTTTCAAACAAAATTTTGCAGGTTATGCCCTGGCCGGTTTCAAACTGAATGGTACCCTGGAGTTGATGCTCAACAATCATAAAAATGGTTTGCAACCCCAGCGTGGCCTGGGCGCGAAAATCAAAGCCGGCGGGCACGCCCACGCCGTTATCGGCAAAGGTGAGCGCGATTTTGCCGGCGGCGGTGCGGGCCAGCGTGATTTTTATTTCGCCTTTGCGGTTGTGCGGAAAGCCGTGCTTCAGCGCGTTGGTCATCAGTTCATTTAAAACCAGGCCGCAGGGAATGGCCGTGTCAATTAACACCGAAACGCTTTCCAGTTGCAGCACCAAAGCAATATCCGCCGGCGTAACCTGGTGGCTGCGCAAAAGCAGCGTCACCAACTCCGGGATGTAATCACCTAAATCTATGTTGGACAGGTTTTGGGATTGGTAGAGCTTTTGGTGCACCAGCGCCATGGTGCGGATTTTGTTTTGCAACTCGCGCAGAATGCCGCTCAGTTCCGGGTTGGCGGCGTGGTCCGCTTGCAGCGATAGCAGCGAGCTAATGACCATCATGTTGTTTTTGGTGCGATGGTACAACTCGCGCAGGAGTAATTCTTTTTCTTGCAGCGTGTGTTGAAGTTTTTCTTCGGCCTGTTTGCGCTCGGTAATATCCTGGTTTACGCCGAGGGTTTTTATGGTTTGGCCCTGGCTATCTTTAATGATAATGAACTGTACGGTAATGTAGCCGCTCTCGCCATCGGCGTAAATTATACGGTGCTCAATTTGTCGGCTGTAGTTGGAATCGGTGGTGGTGATGGAGTTTTCAACCTCGGTAGCCACCAGCGGGGCGTCATCGGGATGCACAAACAGTTCGGCGTACCGCGCCGATGACATAGTGTAACCGCCTACCTGCTCGGCGGTGGTGCGAAAAATGGCGTAGAACTCATCGTTAAAGGTGAACAAATCCTGGGCAATATCGTATTCCCAGTGCCCCAGTTTGGCCAACCGTAGCGCGTTGGAACGCTGCGCTTCGGTTTGTTGCAGCGTCGCCTCAATCTGTTTGCGCTCGGTGATATTGGTGACAATCCCAATAAACCATTCCGGTTGGCCGGCCTGATCCCATTTAATAATTTTGCCCCGGGTAAATATCCAGTTCCATTCGCCGGTTTTGGTTTTTAGCCGGTGTTCGCTTTCGTAGATGGGCGTATCGCCGCGCCAATAAGCTTCAACCCGGCCCATCATTACCGGAATATCATCAGGGTTGTGATACGCCAGCCACGGCTCAAGCTTAGTGGGCAGTTCGCCCGGCGCGTAGCCCAGCATTTTGTGGAAGTTATCATCAAAGCGGACATTGTTGGTTTTGACGTTCCATTCCCACACGCCCGCTCCGCCCACTTCCAGCGCAATGGAAAACTTTTCGTTGGTTTCGCGCAGCGTCATTTCAACCTGCTTGCGCACGGTGATGTCGCTCATTACGGCGCGGCACACCGTCGCGCCGTTCTCGCGGTTTTGCGTTAGAACGGCCTCCAGGCGCACCCAAAACGGAGCGCCGCCGGGCCTGACCAGCCGTAGTTCGCATATTTGGGGCTGGCCGGTGGCAAAAAGCTGGTTGCGATGTAAAAAGTAGATGTCGTGGTCTTCTAGCAGAATAAACTGGGCTAACGGTTGCCGCGCCAGTTCGTCTTTGGTGGTTTCTAGCATGGCGGCGGCGGTGCGGTTGGCTTCTAAAATAAGGCCCTGCTCGTTAAGGGTAACGTACCCCACCGGGGCCAGATCGTACAGATCAAAATACCGTGTCCGCTGCAACTCAAGCAATTCTTGCGCCTGGCGCAACTCTTCGTTCACCGATTGCAGTTCGGTCTTTGAGGTTTCCAGTTCTTCGTTGGTGGATTGCAACTCTTCATTGACCGATTGCATTTCTTCGTTGGCGGATTTGAGTTCTTCATTAGAAGTTTCCATCTCCTCCAGCGCAATCTGAAGATACTCTTCGCGGGCCTGCAATTCCTGCTCAAAAGCGGCCACTCGCTCGTCAATGTCAATGCTGGGGGCCAGCGCCGAGCCGGCCAACGGCAGCGCCTCTTCTAAAATAATCAAAAACAGGCTGGGCGGGGTTTTGCCCGCCACCGGCTGCACGGTGAGGTTAACAATGCTAAAATCGCCGTTGGTTTTTACGCGCACGCCGGGGTAATACACCGGCTCGCGGTGGGTAACGGCTTTGCGCAGGGCCACCGTGAGTTCGCGCCGCAGCCCTTCGCGGGCCATGTCTAAAATATTCATGCCGGCATCGCCGGGAGCCGGCTCCAGGTATTTGCCGGTGCGCCCGTAAATATACAAAATTTCGCCGCGCCCGTTAACCAGCACGCCCACCGAAACGTAATGTTGCAACAGGGTTTGTTCGGTTAGCTCGCGGAAGTTAATCCGGCCTTCGTTCCGGTCATCGGCTACACCCCGCCGCGCCACGGCGCGGCTTTCGGTCAGCGAGAAGGCAATTTCGCCCAGCGGCGGGCGCGCCGCGCCGGGAGCGTCATCCAGCCGCAAGTAAAGCCGCCATTTGCGATCCAGCGCGGCAAAAAAGGTTAAATACTCGCCAATGGTTTCGGAGGTGCCCAAAAAAAGCACGCCCGACGGGTTTAAAGCGTAGTGAAACAAGGGGATGAGCTTTTTTTGCAAATCGCCGTTTAAATAGATGAGCAGATTCCGGCAGCTCACCAAATCCAGTTTGAAAAACGGCGGGTCTTTGATTACATTTTGCTCGGAGAAAATGAGCAGGTCGCGAATATACCGGTGCACGCGATAAACGTCGCCCGCCGGATCGTAATCAAAATAGCGGGCCAGCCGGTCGGGTGAAATATCGGCGGCAATGCTGGCCGAGAAAACGCCGCTGCGCGCGTATTCAATGGCTTGCCGGTCAATATCGGTGGCAAAAATCTGCACTTTAAAGGTGTTTTTGAGCGTTTCCAGGTGTTCCTGAAACAAAATGGCAATGGAATAGGCTTCTTCGCCGGTGGAGCAGCCGCACACCCACACCCGCACCGTTTCGCCCACGGATTTGCGGGCCAACAGGCGCGGAATCACCTGGGTTTGCAGCGCGGCAAAGGCTTCGGGGTCGCGAAAGAAGCTGGTTACGCCAATCAACATATCCCGAAAGAGCGCCTCAACTTCTGCCGGGGTTTTCTGAACGTATCGCAGGTAGTCATCGGGCTGCTCAAACTGGTGTAGCGCCATCCGCCGTTCGATGCGGCGGAGCAGGGTGTTGGTTTTGTACTGAGAAAAATCGTGGCCGGTTTGCGCGCGCAACAATACGCAAATTTTGGCCAGAATGTCATCGGTTTTGGGGCCGGGTTTGGCGGCAAAGGTGTGGGCAATGTAGGCCATCAATTGAGCGGGCAACTCGGCCGGCGGCAGCACGTAATCTACCTGGCCGGTGGCAATGGCGCTGCGCGGCATACCATCGTACTCGGTGGTGTCGGGGTCTTGCGCCATAACCATACCGCCTTCGCCTTTTATGGCGCGCACGCCCAGCGTGCCATCGCTGCCGGTGCCGGACAGCACAATGCAAATGGCGCGGTTGCGTTGCTGTTCGGCCAGGGAGTGGAAAAAGAAATCAATGGGCAGCCGCAGGCCGCGCGGGGCTGCCGGTTCTAGCAGTTGCAGCGTGCCGTCTACCAGCGCCATATCGCAGTTGGGCGGAATGATATAAACGCAGTTGGGCTGCACTGTCATGCCGTTTTCAACTTTGTAAACCGGCATGCGGGCATAGTGTTTGATCAGGTCGCTGAGGTTGCTGTCGTGATCCGGCGAGAGGTGTTGCACCAGCACAAACGCCGGGCCGGGTTCGGAGTTGGCGGGCATGGCCGAGAAAAAGGCTTCAAAGGCCGCCAGCCCGCCGGCAGACGCGCCAATGCCAACAATCGGAAAACCCGGTTCCGGCGCTGGCTCAACCAGGGCCGGGTTAGATGCCGGCTGCACAAACGGAGGTCCGCTGTCTTGCGATTCGGTAGATTTTCCCTTGATCTTTTTGGTCGTCATTGCCAAAAACTCTCACCTTTACCCTGATGTAACCCTGCCTGTTTATGTGCCGGAGTTACAGGTTACGCCCTCATTCCAGGCCACCGATGATAATACATAACGTTAATTGCTGCTTGTGAATTTTTAAATATAGTATAGAATTAGACATAAGAAGTGCCGGGAGATGAGTATATTACAATGGGTATCTCTAAACAACAATTATTAATCCTGTCAATACTATTTTTCTTTGCTGTGTTGATTTTGGGGTGCTTGTGCATGCTGGCTGTGCCCAGCCCCACCACCGGCGGCCCGCCCTTTGTGTTTTAAATAGCAAATTTTTTTGACAGGATTACCGCTCTTTTGGCGATAATAATACTCCATTTTTGCGTCACCCCCCAAACCAGCGCACGGTAAAGCTGCCGCGTTGTTTTGGTTTGTTTTCTCCTTTTGCCCCGTTGTTGTTCAACAAAACATAAATTTTGATTTGCGCTGAAATCCATTTTGCTTGCAGTTTGAGCTAAACAAGAGTCCGGGGAGATTTGTTTGTTGAAGAAAAGCGCGGGGCCGGTTTAAGCGGGCGACAGGGCCACGGTAAACGTGCTGCCTTCGCCGTACACGCTTTCAAACCAGATTTGGCCGTTGAGTTTGTCCACAATGCTTTTTACAATGGCCAACCCCAACCCCGAACCTTTAATGTGCACGCTGTGTTCGGCTTTTACCCGGTAGAACTTTTTAAAAATGTGGGGCTGGTCGCTGGCGGGAATCCCCAACCCGGTATCCGCCACCTGAAAGCGCACCTGTTTTTCGTGCAGGTAAGTTTTTATGGTGATTGAGCCGCCGGGCGACGTGTATTTAATGGCGTTGCCCACCAGGTTGTTAATCACCTGGTGCAGCCGGTGGGGGTTGGCCAATACCGGCGGCAGGTTGTGGTCAAACTCGGTGCGGAGTTGCAGCCCCAAATCGTTGGCCTGCGGGCGCAGGGTTAACGCTAACTCGCCGGCAATCTCAGAAACGTCGCACGGCGTTAACTCCATGTCAATTCCGGCTTCAATCCGGCCCGCGTCGAGCAGGTCGTCAATAAGCTGGCTCATGCCCCGCACCCGCCGTTCGACGACATTCAGCATGTCGCGCTGCTCGGTGTTAATCTCGCCGGCCTGTTCAATGAGGCGAGTGGCAATCAATATGCTGGAGAGCGGCGAGCGCAAATCGTGCGACACGGCGTTCACAAACTCATCTTTAAGTTGATCCAGCTCTTTAAAGTGGCTCACATCCTGCATTGAGGCCACCCAGCCACTTGCGCCCGATTTTTTACCAACGGCCACCGGCGACAGGTTGGCAAAAAAGGTGCGGCCATCATCAAGTTTAATTTCGCCGGTGGTTTTGCCGGTGCTTACGGCATTTTTAAACAGGTTGATCAGGCTGCTTAAGCTGGTTACCTGGGTAAGCCGGCGGCCACGTTGGGTTTCGGTTACGCCTAAAATTTGCCAGGCTGCCGGGTTGTCCAGCACAATTTGCCCGCCGCGGGTAACAACTAAAATGGCATCGGTGCTACTGGCCAAAATTGTGGCCAGCCGGGCGCGTTCCTGTTCAACCTGCTGGAACAGGTGGGCGTTTTCTACCGCCGCCGAAATTTGAGAAACCAGCAGCGAAAACACGCGCAAAAAGTTATCGCTAAAGGGCCGGGCATGGTGCGTGGCGGCGTAAATAACGCCTTCGGCGCCGTGGTGGGTGAGGATGGGCAGCGATAACGTGGTGTGCGGCTGCCACGGCGTAACCACCGGCGGATTACCGGCCACAATTTTAGATGACGCCACCGGCAGGTCGCCGTTAACGCTGATTTCATTGAGCGCCGCCAGCATATTAAGCTGGAGTTGGTCGGTTTGGTTAAAGTTTTCGGGCGTAACCAGCCCCACATGCAGGCCGTCTTCGCTGATAATGGCCACGCCCTGCGCCTCGCACTGCAAAATTTTGGGCAGCATGTTCACGGTGGTGTCCACAATGCCGGGCAAATCTACGGTTGCGCCCAGCATTTCGCTGAGGCGGTTGAGCGTGTGCAGTTCGCTGGCGCGCCGCGACATATCATCGAGCAGCATGGCTTTTTCAATGACAATGGCCAGGTGCAGCGAAAGGCGTTCCAGCAGCGTTAAATCGTCGCGGCTAAAGGCATCAGTTTGAAAACTGCCCACCGTGAGCGCCCCGTAGGGCGAGCTTTCGGTGGCCAGCAGCACCGTCATCCTTGACCGCACGCCGCAGTTGTGCAAAAACTGGTCGTCGGCCCACGGTACCGGCGACAGGTTGGTTTCCAGGTAGCTGTTGTGGCCAGCCTGGATAATCTGGGCCAATTTTGATGGCTCCAGCGGCAGTGGTGTAAGCTGACCGGCATCAAAATAAACGCCTTCCGGGGGGAAAATCCACTGGAAAAATTGCCGGCTGGCCCAATCAATTTGGGCAAAGCTGATGTGGTTAAAGGCAAACAGCCGGTTAAATTGTGAATAAATCAGCCGGGCGGTATCAACCATGCCATGCCCGGCGTTAATTTTGGCCGTAATCTGGTTAATGATTTCGTTTTTGCGGGCGCGGTCCTGCGCTTTATCGTACAAAATGGCGTTTTGCAGGGCAATCCCCAGCGAGGCAGCCATTGAAACCAGCAGGTTTTGGTCATCTTTGGTAAAGAAGCCGCTTTTTTTGTTGAGCACTTCCAGCGCGCCCAGCGGCGCACCGTGAACCATTAGCGGCGCAGCCAGCACCGAAGCGGTGTTAAAACCGATGGCTTTATCAATTTTGTTAGAAAAACGAGAATCGTCCGCCGGGTTGTTCACCACGGTGGGCTGGTTGTGCGTAACCACCCACCCGGCAATGCCTTCGTGGGGTTGCAGCCGGAACGAGGTAAGCTGTTTGTTTTCGCCACGCAGCGTGATTTTAAAGTAGAGTTCGTTGCTGCATTCATCGAGCAGCAGCAACGAACCGGCTTCCACATCCAGAATGGTGTTAATGCCGGCCATGGTGCGCTGGATTACGTCATCAATGTCCAGGCTGGAGGTGATGGTTTGGGCAATCTGGTTGAGCGTAACAAAGGCATCGGCGTGGCGGCGGGCTTTTTCCAGCAGCGATAGCTGGTGCAGGTTGCGGGCCAGCCGTTTGGCCAGGTGCAGCAGCAGCCGCCGGGTTTCTTTGGGCAGGCCGGCTTCTTCGGCGTCTTTGTTTTGGCCCACCACCAGCGCACCCCACGTGGTTTGGCTGGCCAACAGCGGAATAACGGCCACCGGGAGCGCGTTGCCGGTTGAAAAGAGAATGTCGGCCAGATCGGCGTCAATCAGCGCGGAGTTTTGTTCCGGGAAAAACAGTGGGGTTTGGGTGGACACGGCCTGGTTTAGCAGCGTATTGGCCAAAGAATAATCATTGCGATTAGCCGTTGGCGGCGATTGATCCAGAATGCAGATTTCGGCGTGGGGAGCCATGCTCAACGGGGTGACGGCCAATCCGCAGGCCGTGGCCGGTAGCGGGTGGTAGGTAACGCACCAGACGGCCTCAACATCAAGCGCCTCAATTAAAAAACGGTTGAGGTGCTGAAGTTTGTCGCTGAGCGGGGTGTCAGCATCAAAAATGGTATCAATAGTATCCAGTAATTCCCACACAGAAGTTGGGTTTTTTATGTTCACGGGTCGGGCGTCCATTGAGGCGTGCAAATTTGGCGTTTATCGGCCGATAAACGCCTGCTAAACGTCAGTATACCAGCGATGCCGGGCGCTGACAACTCCCCAATTTTTCAGGGATGGTTGGCCGTGGCGTTGATAGCGCCGGGTTGAAGCTGGTAGTGGTACACATCTACCCGCATAAAATGGGCCTGGTCAACCAGGGCGGCGTTTTGGTTGAGCCAGGTACGCATTAAATGGCGGTTGTCCCAGGTGTCCTCTTCGGACACCACCAGCCACAAATCGCTGTCTGTGGCGGCGCGGCGCTCCATTTCGGTGTTAATTTCGGCTTCGGTTTGGCTACCGTTAGTCCAGAGTCCTTCTAAAAAGCGGTAGGGGCGGTGGTAGTAGTAATCAAAGGTGCGTTGCAGGTACGGCATCTGGATGATGATGGCGGCGGGCGGTGTTGGCTGCGTGGTTAGATATGCGGCTGCGGCGCGAAAATCGGCTTTGAGGGGTTGGCGCTGCTGCTGCCAAAGGCCCAGCGCGTTGGTGGACAGCCACAACCCCAGGCACAACATCGCCAACGGACGGTTGTACTGGCGCACCAAAATCAGCCCCAGCGCCATTACCAGGTAAAACGCGGGAATAATGTAAATAACGTAGCGGTCTTCAAATACGGGCACCCGCAGCGAAATTCCGTAAACGGCCAGCGGCGGCAGCAACAGCCACACCGCCAGCAGCAGCCGGCGGCGCGTCGAGCAGGGTTCGGTTTGGGGGCGGCGGTTGGCCAAAAAAAATCCGGCCAGTAGCAAAAAAATCGGCAGCGTAATGGCGGTTTGCCCCGCCGTTTTTATCAAGCCGCTGCTGTAAAGCTCAAGCAGCAGGTAAAACTGCTGTTTTAACGGATAAAAGGGGTGTCCCTGGCTGAGGCCATCCGTGAACATAGAAAACTGCCAGGCCACCAGCGGCAAATACGGCAAGGTGAGGGCGGCCATACTGGCCAGCCAGGCCACCCATCGCGAGCGCACCTCCGGCCAAAAAATAAGCGCCGCCGCCGCGTACACCGTCAGCATCATGGGCGAGAGGATGTGCAGGTAAAAAGAAAGGCTGGTGCAGCCCACAAAAATTAACCACCAGCGCCGCCCGTGGCCGGTGATGGCTTTAATGTAGGCCATCATCGCTGCCATTACCAGCGCCAGCAACATGGTGTACATTTTGGCTTCCTGGCTGTACCACACCAAATACGGCGAGGTTGCCAGCAACAAACTGAACAGCAGCCCGGCCCGGCGGCTAAACCCCAACTGCCGCGCCAGCGCAAAACCCAGCGGCACCGCCACCACGCCCGCCACCACCGATGGGTAACGGATGGCAAACTCGGTGGTGCCGGCCAGGCTTTGCCACGAATACATCAACAGGTAGTACAACGGGCCGTTATGCCCCACGGCAAACAGGCCGGTGAGTAGCAGGTTTAACGGCCAGGTGGCAAAATAAACGGCGTCTACTTCATCGCGCCACAAACTTTGCCCGCTCAGGCTGAAAACACGCAATAAAAAAGCGATCCCGGTAAGGCCCCATAAGGCTCGCCGGGCCGCTTTTTCCGAGGCTAAAGGATTAAGCGACAACCTGATACCCGTTACGGTCGTTAAAATTGTTCGTCCCGGTTGATTTTGCTCCGGCCCCGGATGTGCAAAAACAAAAAGGCCAGCGGAATTAGCAGGATTAACACCACCCCGCAACACAGCCAAACATAGGCCACGCTCACTACCACCGTGTCTACAAATTCGGCCTGGTCAAAAATAAAATTGGGCGATTGGGCTTTTTCTCCCGCCGCCGGCGTGGCCTGGTGCGATTGCGGTCGCGGGGCGAGTGTTGGCAGCGGTTTAGCGGTAGCCGGCTGGCCCGGCAGCGGCGATACCGGTGATACCGGCGAAGCGCCTTCTACAACCTGGGGTTGAGCCGGTTGCTGTTGAAAGGGATCCGCCGATTCGGGTTGAGCCGGTTGGGCTTCTACCGGCGAAGGGGGCGATTGAAACAAAACTTCGGCCACGGCGCTGTTATCGGTAATGAACAGTGAAAGCAGCAACGCGGCGCTAAATAATACGACCAGGCGGTAATTTGCCCGGTCAACCAGAAACAACTTTTTAATGAATGTAGGCCAAGCCTGTGTGCGCATCAAAACTCAAATCTCCTTCGACTATTGCAAAATCCATTCAAGGCCCAATTTGTTCCCATTCATTTTGGGCCGGTTTTGCAATAATTGGGCTATTATAACAGTTATATTGCGCAACAACAAAACCTCTTTAGCGGACATATGCCTACTTATTACAACAACCCATCGCTTTCCGTTAACACCCCGTAGTGAAAATTAGGATTTACACAGTTGTAATAATAAAACCTTCCCAGAAGCTGGATTTAGACCCGAAAACGGCTTGTAATCCTGAAATTTTAACTTCTGGGAAGGTGAACTGTGTACCCCTTAATTAAAATGAGACACAATAACTTTTTGTCGGCTTTAACTTTGTAGATGACAACCCAACGTTACCATTGAAGTGAAATCTTGATTGACGTTACTTGCGCCCTCCTTTAGACCCACCGGAACTGCCGCTATGCCCGCCGGAACTACCAGAACCACCGCCGCTTGAACCGGAACCACTCCCCCCGGAGTTATCAGAGCTTCCCGTACCCGCTGAATTGTCAGTTCCGCCGGAGACATTGCCCGGTTGCGGTGTTGCGGTTTGTAAGCCATATTGGTTGGCCTCGCCGGTGGTTGCCGGAATCCCGTTGCCGGCATTGGTGGGTTGCGGTGTGACAGTTTGTGAACCATACTGGTTGGCTTCGCCGGTGGGCGTGCGAGTGGATTTCACGCCGGGGGCGCTTGTGGCTGCCAGAGTGCGGGTAGGTTGCGGCCCATACTGGTTAGCCGCACCAGTGGGGGTGTTTTGTCCCGCCGGATTTCCATTGGGTTGGGTAGTGGGTTGTGGCCCGTAGCGGTGAGCCGTACCGGTGGGAATGCGGGTAGCCTGCGCCTCGTCACGATGAGTGGTGGCGGTTGGTTGAGGGGCGCGGGTTGGTTTAACCGGCGTAACCGCCGGCGTTCTGGTTGGATGCTCTACCCCCGGCGTTGGCGTGGGGGCATCCGGTTGGCGCACCCCGTAACGATAGCGAAAGCCGGCGGGATCAACCTGACCTTCGGCTGCCGCTTGCCGGGCTTGAATCATGGTTTGCACCGCCGCCCGAACCTGGTTGCCACCGGCCTGCTCTAACAACTGTTGCTGTTGCTGAACCATTTGTTGGAATTGTTGCAGGTGTTGGCCCATCACGGGATCGGGCAGGTTGGCCAACCGGCGCAAACATGTTTGGGTTTGGGCTTGCAGCCGGGCCACGTCGGCCTCGTCAATGGGCTGGCCGGTTGTTGCCAGTTGAACCATTTCTGTGGCGCGTTCACTCACCCGCGCTTGCCACTGGCTGGCCTGCTGCACCGGGTCGCCGGTTAGCGCCAGGTTTGCCTCCTCCCAGCCGAGTTTCAACGGGTAAAGTGGGCTTCCGGGCAGGCTATGGGCCGCCGCCACCGCCGCGCTGCCGGCCGTTCCAAGAATCAGGGTAAAAACTAACATTGCTTTAACTAACAGAGTGCTCATGCGTCGTTGCTCCTTAAACAGGTATGTTTGGATCAATAAAAGCAAGGGGTGTTGCGTGATCCACCTATTCAGACGCACCAGCGGCCCAACAGATGCAGCCGGCGGGGGCAATTGGGCCAGTTGAGCCAAAAACCCTTCCCGGTCGGCGGTCAGTTCAGCCGCAGCCGGCAGTGGCACCGGGCGCAGCGCGTCGAGCATTTGGGCGGCCATCAGTAATTCACCCAGGCTTTCGGCCTGCGCCGGATAATCAGCCAGAATAGCCGCCGGCGCTTCACCCCGGCGCAACCGGTCAATCGCTTGATCAAGCGTTGTTGCAAACTCGCTCATGCCGACACCTTCTCTTTACTGCTGGTCAATTTACTGCGCAGGGCAACCAGGGCGCGGTGCTGGATTGATTTAACTGCGCCCACCGGTTTGCCAACAATGGCCGCCACCTCGGTATTGGATAATTCCTCCAGATATTTGAGCATAATCACCTGTCGTTGTTCCGGGGTTAAGCCGCCCAGAGCCGCTCCCACCTGAGCGGCAGAGAGCCGAACTTCGGCTGAGCGGGCCGGGTTATCGGCGGCGTCAATCAAGTCTTCGTCCAGCGGCAAGTGGTTGCGGTGCTTCTGGCGGCGATAGTGATCAATAACCAGGTGGTGGGCGGTTTGGTACAGCCAGGCTTTCAGGTTATCCCTGGGGCCAATTCCCTGTTTTACCGCCGTTAGCAAGCGGCGAAAGGTTTCCGCCGCCAGATCGCGGGCCGTTTCAACCTCAACCACCTGCCGATAAATGTAGTGATAAATCGGCAGGTGGTATTGGTCATAAGCGGCGGCCAGGTCTGCCGCATTTGGCCCTGATTTTCCCGGATTGGAATCACTCATCAACAATATCCCTTGCACTTTTTATGACGCAGAAGCGGGGGTATAGATACGGCTGCAATTGGCGCGGGTATTTTGGTAAATCCGAACATGGCGCGCTGCCCGACTATTGCAGCCGGGCAGCATTTACACCTTATGTAGTTAACCGGAACAACGATTTTAACTTACTGGTGAATCAACCCGGCCCCCACGGTAATCCGGGTGGCTGTCCAGAGATTGTTGGCAACCTGGCCTTGCGCGCTTACATTTTGACCAACTTCCAGGTCGGCCAGCGAGATTGCCACGGTGCCGGCATCGGTTTTGAGCAGAAAGCGCGTGGCGGCGGTGGTTTGAACTTCGAGTGACTGCCCAATGTAGGGTTGGGTGATGGGGTTGCCCGCTGCCACTGCAATGGTAACGGCGCTGCCGTTAATGGCGGTAATATTCCCCGCCACGGTGAATGCTCCACTCCGGGCCGGCGAACCGCCGCCGGCGGCCATAGCCGGCAGGGCATAGAGCAATAACAACGCGCTTACCAGTAGCATAACAAGGGATTTCTTCATCATATATTCTCCTTATAAAATGGGGTTTGATTGAACTTCACCCTATATGACGCATGTCAGGCCACCCGGATACGGTTGAGTTGGATCTATCATATTGGAAAAATGTGGAGAAGTTATGAAGAAGGAACAACAAAAACCGGATAAAAAAACCTCCGGGGTTGGGATAACCCGGAGGTTTTGAGCGATTGTGAAGCAACCATCGGTTAAAAATAAAGTCAGCGCGCCGGGCTACCCCTGGGTATCAAGCACTTCGTAGTCGCTGGTGATTTTTACGGTGGGCTTGAGGGTATTCAGCACCGAACAATATTTTTCTTCGGATAGTTGGATGGCGCGGGCCAGTTTGGCCGGGTTAACCGCCCCTTTGGCCTGATAGTGCAGGTGAATACTGGTAAAGGTGTAGGGCGGGTCGGGTAGTTGTTCACCGGTACAGGTTACTTCCAGGTCTGCCAGCGGTTCACGCTGTTTAGCCAAAATATCAACCACATCGTAGGTAGAACACGAAGCGGCGGCCAGCAGCAACAGTTCCGATGGCTTCAGCCCTGCCCACTCCGGCTGGCGTTGGCGCGCCCAGCCAATGGTTAGCGGTCGCCCCGCCGAATCGGCCCCAATCATCAAGCTTGATTCTATCCATTTAACGGTTACGGTTCCCATATTTAAACTCCTTTTGGGTTGAGGTTTTTATTTGGACACCTGCGTTTGTATCTGGTTGCGAACTTCGCCGGCCCGGAGCAGCCCCGCTTGAGTCAGCACCACCTGGCCCGCGCCATCCACCACCAGCAATGTGGGGAGACCACGGACTCCAAAATGATGCGCGGCCTGTTGCCCGACCGGACTCAACAAATCAAGCCGCACTACTTTGGCCTGCCCGGTTAAATCGCGTTCCAGCCCATCCACGATGGGCTTTGCCACCAGGCAAGCCGTTCAGAAGTTAGAGTAAAACTCAATGATGGTTGGCTGGCCGGTGGCTAACAGGCCATTGAGCTGCGCCAGCGAGTCAACCCGGCTGGGGGTGCTGCGGAAAAAGATAAACGCGCCGGCGATAAGCCCCACAAATAGAATGAAGGTCCAATTAAGTTTTAGCCAGGTAAGCAGGTTAACCCAAAAAACTGATATTTCCATAGTAAAAGCCTCCGTTTAGCCCCGGGTTAGATAAACCTTTACAAAACTGCTTTTGAGTTCACCGGCTTTGGCCGGAAGCTCATCCGCCGAGCCGCTTTTGGCCAGGCTTAAAAGATTGTCCAGATTTTGCCGGATGGTCTGAATTTCCGCATCGTTAGCCTCGGCTTCAACGGCATTCAACTTGGCGCTGATGTCTGGATAAAGAGTCTCCACTTTGGCGGGGTCTTTGGCGTTGGCCGCGGTAAGAATTTGCTCCATCGCATCGTGAAAGTCCACCAGCGTTATGGCCAGCATTGAAAAACCGTTGCGCTTAAAAATATTCTGAAAAACAGGGCGCACCTGTTCCAGAGCCACGTGGGTTTGGGGCAGATCGCCGGTATGCACGCCATCGGCCACGCCGGCCACGATGCTCGCTACCTGCTCCAGATCGGCGTTAAATTGAGCGTCTCCTTTGACCGCATAAGGGTGATAGGTTGAATATTTGGCCTGAAAAGCGGCGTATTCTGTTACCCACCGGTCATAATTCTCAACGGCCTTCTCCCGATTGTTTTGGCCGGTGTTAAACAGGGCCTGTTTGTAGTAGTTGTTCATACGGTTGTAGTCATCCAGAAAAATTTTGCGGGAGAAAAAATCGCTGGCGTAACTGCCACCGGCCATAAGCGCCACTATCAGTAGCAACGCCAGCGCCAGGCCGGTTTTGCCCAGCGGTTTGGCCTCGGCCCGGTAGGTGCTCAACTTAAAAACCCGGTACAACGGGCAAAACCCAACCGCTGCCGTAAAAAGCATCACCGCGCTCAAACCATAAAGGACAATTTGGGCAATGCCTCCCTGCCAAAAAAATGCCAGTTGAAAAAATGCTACCCCGGCAACCAACCGCATTATCCGGTCTAATACGTTTTCGTTGATAAAACCTGTCAGATTCATGTGATAGTCTCCTCAAGATTATGGTGATTCATTGCGTAAGTTTGGCGCAAGTTATATATTGAATTAGATGCAAGACACCGAAAAAAGTTACACCAGCACCCCTTTGGATAATGTGGCTGCCGTCTTTCTACTTTCGCAGCCAGGGCGGCCCCAACCCCTGCCCGCCGCCGGAAACCGGTTGAGCCACGGCAGGCGCGGTGGCCTCCCAACTGCGCAAAAAGCTAACCAGCGCATTGAGTTGGGCATCGCTCAGGCGGCCACCCCAGGCAGGCATGCGGGTATTGGGCACGCCGTTAGCGATAATCGCTTTGATGGCCTGGTCACCGGTTGCGGACAGGAAACTCTGCGCGTTTAAGGCCGGGGCCATGGGCGTGCCCTGGCCGCTGGGGCCGTGACATTGGGCGCAGGCGGTACTAAACAGCTTTTGCCCGGCGGCGATGATCTCGGCGTTGGTGCTGGCAATTGGCGGCAAATTCGGTTGCGGCATCGCTCCGGCGGGTATCTCATCAAAATAGCGGATTAACCCCACCAGATTGTTAATATCATTGGCGGCCAGGGTGTGGCTCCAGCCGGCCATTAGCGTGCCGGGCACGCCGGTGGTGATAATGCGGTTCAGTTCGGTGTCGGCGCGTTTTTGGCGTAGCGCCGGGGTATTAAGGGCGGGCGCAACTCCGGTGCCTTCGCCTTGCGCGCCGTGGCAACCGGTGCAGTTGGCCGCATACACCGGCAGCGCCGCCGAAATCACATTACCGTGTGGCAAGGCGGCTACCTGGGCCAGCAACGCCGCCGAAACTTCAACGGTAATGGCGGTGGGCGGGGCCAGCCCCAGTTTGTTGACTGTGGCGGCGGTACCGGCCCAATCGCCATGCTGAATCATGGCAATGAGTTGGTCAATTTCCATCCGGTTGAGCACGCCGCCTTCGGTGACGCCCCAGGCGGCCATTGCCGTGCCGTAACGCCCGCGTTCAATCACTTTGAACAAATCCGGGTAGGCCATTTGCTGCACGCCGGTATTGGTAAGGTTGGGGTAATTGCCAATACCGGCCCCATTTACGCCGTGGCAAACCACGCAATTTTGGGCGTAAATCACCTCGCCCTTTTTTATGGATGCGCGTTGCAGTTCGGTTTGCGCCCGGTTTAGCCGCCCGCTTTCGGTAAGGGCGTATGCCGGCAGCGCCACGGCCAGAACGGCGGTGGCAATTACGCCAATAAGGCTCCACTGTTTCAGGGTCATAAGCTGTGTCCTTTGAGTTAATCAGGCGTATACCGCCTGCGCCGGGTCAAATTTATCGCGTTGGATTACCGTGCCGGTATCTACTTTAACCACGCCGGCCTCAATTATCACCGGGAACAAATCCAGGGCGCGGGGCGCGGGCGGGTTGAGCACATCACCCCTGGCATCAAACGCCGAGGCGTGGCAGGGGCAGGTAAACTGCCGCCGGTTTTGCTCCCACGGCACGGTGCAACCTAAATGGGTGCATTTGCGGTACAGGGCCAAAAAGCCGCCATCGGCCAACCGGGACAGGTAAAACCGGCCCTGATTAAACGGCGTTACCGAATTGGGCGGAAAGCTGTCCACCGGGCCGGCGGTGAGCACGCCGCCAAATTCACCTTCGGCCAGGCGCGGCAGCGAAAAGGCCACGCCCATAGCCCCGGCTTCAACCGCAACCAGCGCAGCCAACCCGGCCCAGGCCAGTTTGAGAAAATCCCGGCGGGAGGTGGTAGGTTCTTCTTCTGGGGTAGTCATTTGGCAATCTCCTGTTTTTAATGGACTGATGTGGCCGCAATGACACGGCTGGGCCACATCAAGGCCATGCCCGGCCCCCGAAACCAGATGCCGGTGACGGTGAGCGCAATAAACGCAACCAGCAGCAACACAAAGGCCGCTTGCATGGTTTCGCAGCGGGTGGCCTTGAACCATTTTTTCATAGTATCGTAAAAACCAAACAGCAACAGCAGTAAAATTGCCAGCGGGATTACTCCGTTGCTGACCAATGTGGGCAGGCTGGGCAACCAGCCGGCAAAATCCAGCCAAAATTCATCGAGCATAATCAACAGCGGCGTGCCGATGGCCGCCATAACCGCCGCCACCAGCGCCATGCGGCGGCCTTTGGTAGAACGAAACCAGATGCCCGCGCCGTTCAAATCTGGGTTGAGGTAGGGTAACACCGCCAGCGTGGCCAGCGCCAAACCGGGGATGACCATGGCTGCAATCAACGGGTGAAAATGGAGCAGCAACTCCTGAACGCCCATAAAATACCAGGGCGCTTTAGCCGGATTGGGGCTTTTATCGGGGTTGGCTAAATCTTCCAGCGGGGCGTTTGCCAGCATTGCCACCAGGGTTAGGCCGGCCATCAACACCAGCGCCACCACCGCTTCGCGCAGCACCAGGTGGGGAATGGCGGTAACCCGGTTTGTTTTGGCTGCCGGTTCTTCGCCGGGCGCGCGCGGAATAACCACGCCGCCATCCTTGCGAATCCGCCAGAAATGGACGGACATAATAGACAGCATGGCAATGGGGATTAAGGCGATGTGCAACCCGTAGAAATTGAGCAGGGTGGCCGCGCCCACTTCCGGCCCGCCCAAAATTACCCGTTGCACCCAACTACCCACCAGCGGAATGTATTCCACCAGTCCGGTGCCAACGGTAATGGCCCAGTAGGCCAGTTGATCCCACGGCAGCAGGTAGCCGGTAAAATTGGCGGCTACCGTAAGCAACAGGAGCATTAACCCCAGCACCCAGTTAAATTGGCGCGGAGCCACAAAACCACCGGTAAAGAATACCCGCAAAAAATGCAAAAACGCTAACACCAGCATCGCGTTGCCGCTCCAGTGATGCAGGTTGCGCACCAATTGCCCAAACCAAACGTTGGTTTGCAGGGTGAGCATATCGTAATAGGCCTGGCCGGGCGCGGGGGTGTACACAAACATTAACATTACGCCGGTTATCAATAAAATAGCCATCGTCAGGGCGGTCATTCCACCCAACCCCCAGGTAAGGGTGAAGCGCAGCGTTTTTTCCGGCAGCGTGCTGGGGTGCAAATGCAATATAAGCGTGTCCAGCACCATCAACTTGCGGTCGCGGTCGCTGCGGGGAGCCAGCGGCCCACGAAAAATAGAATTGCGAACGCGGATAAAAATGTTGGGGTCAGGGGAAGGGCTTGGTTCGGACATATTTTTCCTCGGTTAAACGTTAAACCTCTCCGGCAGGAACGTTTATCAGAACATTTCTACCGGGGAGGTTTAGGTTTATATTTATTACTGGTTTTGGGATGATGGGGTGGCGGTTTGGCCGTTACGACCTGGCCCGGCCCACAACGGGCGGCCATTGGGATCGCGCAGGAGCAGGGTTTGGCCGGTGGTGGTGTTGGTGATGGACCCGGCCACAAATTGGCCTTGGGGGCTATCAAAACCGTCAATGGTCACGGCGTTACCGGCGGTGAAAGTAACATTCTGTTGTGCGGCAAAACCAGCCGGCCCCAAACTGAGTAGTAATTCACCGCGTTCGGGGGTGTTAACCACCACTCCCTGCGCTTGCACTTCAACCACGGTGCCGGTGAGGGTGAGCCATTCGTGAACAATCGGTTCGCCGGTGGGGTTGCCGCCTTGACCCTGGCCGTGGCCCCGGCCTGCGCCGTTACCCTGTCCTTGCCCACGTCCCTGTCCCTGGCCGCTACCCTGTACCAAGCCGGTTCCGGCGGCCAGCGCCCGAACATTGGGCATTTCAAAGGTGCTGTTTCCCTGATAAGTGTCGAAAATGCCCACACCCACCGCACCCAGCAAAATAACTACCAACGTGGCGATAATAATATTTTTAATCATTGGCCAAAACTCCTTTCGGTTTCATTATTTAACCCGATAATACCCCGCAAATGTGGAGATTTTATGGAGTTGGCCAGCAATTTTTGGCGACAGCATTTGGGGGTTAAGGTTTTTTTAGTCGCATAAACGCCGGATTTCGTCTGCCGCGTTGCCTTCGATTACCAGCACCAATACATCACCGGCTTGCAACACCGTTTCTCCGTGGGGAATAAGCACCGTCCGTTTCCGTCGAATGGACGCGATGACTGCTTCTCTGGGCCAATTAACGGCGCTGATGCGCCGGCCTACACAGGCCGCCTGGGGAGCAATGGTAATTTCCACCGTGCCAACACCGCTAAGAGCCTCAACCCGCACCTGATGGGCGCGATGCCGCGTGGCTGCCCGGCGCGTTAACGCCAGGTCGTAAGCCCGCACAATATCCGCCCGCCGCAATACGCCCAATAAGCGACGGGAGTTGTCACGCGCAATCACCGGCAGGCGGCCAATATTGCGGTTTCCCATCCGCCGGAGGGCCGCACCAATAGATTCATCGGCATAAGCGGTGAGTAACTCGCGCGTGCAAATTTGGCCAATGGTGCAGGTTGGGTCAATTTGATTGCTTTGCGCCCGCTCCAAATCCTGAATGGTGAAAATGCCCATCAACTCTTCGGCCTGGTTAAGCACCACCAACCCATGGTGGCGAGCCTGCATAAAAACGTGGGTGGCAAACTCCAACGTGTCGGTGTTACGCAAGGCCTGCATTCCGGTTTGCATCACCTCGCCCACGGTAATGGCCTCCAGTACCTCCAAATCACGCCCCCGTTCCAGCCGAATCCCTTTGCGGGCCAACCCCAAAACGTAAACCGAGTCGGGCTGTAACCGTTGGGAAATAAGCAAACTCACCACCACGGTCAACATCAACGGCAGGATGATGCGGTAATCGTTGGTCATTTCAAACAGCAGGATGATGGCCGTAAGTGGGGCGTGAACGGTGCCCGCCAATACCGCCGCCATCCCCACCAGGGCAAAGGCGGGCGGAGCAATGCCAAACGCGGGCAGAAAGTACGCTGTCACCTGCCCGTAGGCCGCCCCCAGCATCGCTCCGAGAAAAAGCGAGGGTGCAAACACGCCGCCGGGAAAGCCGCCGCCAATGCTAACCGGCGTTAGAATCAACTTGGCCGCCAGCAAAACCAGCAGCAGCGTTACCGTGACTGGCGTTCCGTTCAGGGCTTGGTCAATTGTTTCGTACCCAACGCCAAACACCTGCGGCAAAAATATGCCCACCAGCCCCACAACAAGACCGGCAACCGCCGGTTTGAGCCAGCGCGGCGCGTCCCAGGCTCCAAAAATATCCTGGCACCGGTAAATCAGGTGAATATACAGGGCGGCTACCGGCCCGGTGAGTACCCCCAACCCCAAATAGAGCGGCAATTCCCAAACCGAATGAAAGGCATACGCCGGGATATGAAAGGCCGGCTCCGGCCCGGCAACGGCCTGGGTAAATACCGCCGCAGTTACGGCGGCCAGCGTTACCGCGCCCAGAGCGTTCCCGCCAAACTCGCCAATGATAAGCTCTAACGAGAAGAAGATGCCGGCAATGGGTGCGTTAAAGGCAGATGCAATCCCACCGGCTGTTCCGGCGGCGACCAGAGTGCGCACCCGCTCATCGGACAGGCGCAACAGTTGCCCCAGCATTGAGCCGAGGTTGGCCCCAATTTGCACGGAAGGGTCTTCTGGCCCCACCGAGGCTCCCGAACCAATGGCCAACGCCGCCGCGCAGGTTTTGAGCGGGATGCGTTGGTAACGTAACCGCCCACCGGTCAGGGCCACCGCCTCCATAATACCCGAAACCCCATGGTGGCGTTCCGGCCCAATAAAAAAATGCAGGATTAACCCAACCGTAAGCCCGCCCAACACCGGAACAAGAAAGATTGTCCAGTTGCCCAGCCGGGCCAAAGTGACGCCAACGGTGTCAAAAGCCAATCCGTGGGCCAGGTTGATCAATTGTTTAAATAACCATACTCCGGCACCGCTGGCTAACCCAACAATAATGGAAATGCCGCCAAGCACAACCGTTTCGGGCGGTTGGTGGCGATCCAACCATATAGCCAGGTTAGTGGTAATAACGGATAATACAGATTTCATGGTCATTAATACCTTAACTGGTTTGATGCTTGCAGCTTACCATGGGGAAATGTCTTTTAAAAACCGCTCCCTGTAGTTTGCTACAGGGAGCGGTTTTTATGACCATTGATTGAATACAAAGCGGGGATTAACGCGGGGTGTTTCTCAAAATAGAACACGGCATCACCAGCCACCCGGGTTGGCGATGGCTATTTGGGCCGGCGCAGCCACCGCAACCGGTTTAGCCGTGGTGGTGATGGTGAGCGTGGTCGTGGCCGGCGCACGGCTCAACCCCGTGGAGTTGGCCCGCCAGGTAAGCCTGCAAGGTTTGTTCCACCGTGCCCGTGGCTCCCGTAGCCACTTCGATGCCGTATTGCTCAAAAAACATAACCGCCCGCTGGCCCATCCCCCCGGATAGCATTACGTTGACGCCCTGCTCATGAATGAATTCCGGTATCTGGCCGGGGATATGCTGTTGGGCATACGGGTTGTCAATGGCTTTAACCGATTTAACCCGGTTGTCTTCAATCTCGGCCAGAGTGAAGTAAGGGCAATGGCCAAAATGCCCGCTGACCCGGCTGTTCAAGCCGGTATTGTCGTCGCTGGAAATAGCAATAAGGATGTTCATAGTTGAGTTTTCTCCATAATAAATAAAAAGTTCATGATTGGGTACTGGCCTGTTCGAGTTCGGTTAGAAAACAGGCCAAATTCAGCTTGTAGATGGCGGCCACCTCGGCTACGGTTTCAAATGCGGCGATGGGGCAGCCCACGCAGGCCATCCGGTGGCGCGTAAAAACCGCAATGGTTTGGGGCCGGCTGACCAGTAACTCGGCCACAATCAAGCCGGCATCAAGGGGTACATGTTGGTTCACAGGCAATAGCAGCTCCGCAAGCCGGGGCAGTGGGACGGAATGCACTTTCCCGCCCCACGACATTGGCCCGGTTATTTTGACGGGTTCAGGGCATAGGGCCAGGCCACAATCCCGCCATCCATAAACCGCACCTGCCGAAAGCCCAGCCCTTCCAAAATCCGTTGCGCTTCGTAGCCGCGCAGGCTAACCTTGCAAAAGGTAATAATCTCTTTATCCGGGGACAATTCGCCGGCCTGTTCGCGCAGCTTGCCCAACGGAATCAGCTTGACGCGGGGGTTTTCCAGCCGAATCTGCTCAAACTCCTGCGGCGAGCGGACATCCAGCCAGATAAAATCCTCGCCCTGCTCCAGCTTGGCCTTGACTTCCATTGGCGTAATGGCTTTGGCCAGGCCAGTCATTTTATTCTGGATGATGTTGGCGGTGTGCGCGGCCACATCAATGGCGGTGGAGTAGGGCGGCGCGTAGCCCAAATCCAGTTCGCTCACCTCCGCCACCCCGGCCCCAAAACGAATGGCCGTGGCCAGCACATCCACCCGTTTCACCGCCTCTCCCGGCCCCATCACCTGCGCCCCCAGCAATTTGCCGGTTTGAGCGTCGGCTATCAGTTTAACCAAAATCAGCTTGTTGTCCGGGTAAAAGTGGGGGCAGTCGGGTGATGGCGCCAGCGCCGTGACCACCGGGTAGCCCAAATCGCGGGCCTGTTTCTCGGTCAGGCCGGTTTTGCCCACGTTGTAATCAAATACCTTGAGCACAGCGGTGCCCACCACACCGGAAAACGGCGTTTTGCGCCCGGCCAGATTATCGCCAATAACCCGGCCATGCTTGTTGGCCGCCGACCCCATCGGCCAGTGGATTTTTTGCCCGCTGACCAGGTGGTGACTCTCCACGCAATCGCCGCCGGCGTAAATGTCGGGGTCGCTGGTTTGCAGGTATTCATTAACGGCAATGCCGCCGGTGGGGCCAATTTCCAGGCCGGCATCTTTGGCCAGTTGGGTGTTGGGGCGCGCGCCCACCGCCAGCAGCACCATGTCGGTTTCAATTTCACGGTGATTGGTGATCACCCGGCTCACATTCCCTTCGGCATCAGGCTCCAGCCGCAGCACCTTTTCGCCGGTGTAAATCTGCACGCCCTTGGCCCGCACGTGTTTGGCCAGAAAAGCGGCCATCTCAAAATCCAGCATGGTCGGCAAAATGGTGTCCATCATTTCTACAATACTCACCTGCACCCCGTTAGCGGCCAACGCCTCGGTGACTTCCAGGCTGATCAACCCGCCGCCGATGATGGTGGCCCGTTTAATTTGCCCGGCCAGCAGCGCCTCGCGGATGGCTGCCGCATCGTCGGGGTGGTTGAGCCGGAAAACCCGGTTCAGGCGGATGCCTTCGATGGGCGGCACTACCGGCAAGCCGCCGGTGGCAATCACCAGTTTATCATAGGGGATGGTTTGGTGTTCGTTGTTATCCACCCGGACAACCTCGACTGTTTTGGCCTGCCGGTTAATGGATAAAGCCAGCGTTCGGTTTAACACCCGGATGTCTTTAACGCGGTCAAAAAAAACGGTGTCACGCGGTGCGCCGGCCGGAGTGCTGATCAAATCCCGAATCTCTTTGATTTTGCCTTCAATGAAATAGGGCATGCCGCAACCGGCGTAAGACAGCAGTTTGCCGCGTTCAATCAGGGTGATTTCGGCTGTCGGATCCAGGCGACGCGCCCGAGCGGCCGCTTTGGGGCCGGTCGCAACGCCGCCGATCACCACAATTTTAAGAGGAGTGGCCATAAAGTTATTGTTCCTTTCGTTAGTTGGTTTTGGATACAGTTTGGGTATGTTGCCAGCCGGCTCCGCTAAAGGCCGGGTTATTATGAGAGAGTATAGCCCAAAAAGCGGGGGAGACTTTGCGCCAGCGCAAAGAGCGCACCGGGAATAAATTGGAGTTAACCGGGCGGTTCCGCTGGGGCGGTGAAGGGCAGGTCTTCGGCAATCATGGCCAGCCCATGCGGGTAGCGCACCAGCACCCGCTCCCGCCGGGTTTCGATGAGTTGCGCCTGCTCCCACCGGCTGAGAATACGGCTAACGGTATAGAGAGTAGCGCCGGTCATCTCGGCCAAATCCTGCCGGCTGAGCGGCAGATCGAGCAGGATGCCGCCGTCCACCCGCCGCCCCACCTGGCGCAACAGGCGCAGCAAGGTTTGGGCAATGCGCCGTTCCACCCGTTCGGTGGCCAACTCCCGGTAGCGTTCCTCCAATTCGTGCCAGCGCTGCGAAACCAGCCGCAGCCCATTGATGGCAATCCGGGGAAAGCGTTCCATCAGCCGTTCCAGGGTGGGGCCATCCCAGGCCAAAACCCGGCAATTCTCCACTGCCTGCGCCGTGAGGGGATAAACGCTGTTTTGCAGGGCGGCAATGATGCCGATGGCCTCGCCGGGGCTAACAAACCGGAGAATTAGTTGGTCGCCTTCGGGAGTTACCTCGGTTAACCGAGCCTGCCCTTCCAGCAAAATGTAAAATGCGGTTGCCGGGTCGCCCTGGTGAAAGAGAAACACCTGCCGTTGGAAATGTCGCGTCACTGCCGCCTGGCTTACCACTGCCAACTCCCCCGGAGCCAGTCCCCGAAAAGGGGGCAGTTGGGCCAGCAGTGACGCTGGATCTGGAAACTGGGCTGCCGCTGCGCCTGTTAATCGGGGCTGAGGCAGCCTGTTCTCCGCCGCCAGCACGTCCCGTAAAAGAGGGTGTTCCGCAAAAACCTGGTTGATATTTTTACCCTGACCGCGTTGGGGCGGTTCCGGCCAGGTAACGGTGGCGTCTGTTTGGATGAGGCCGACCCGCATCCGGCGGGTATTACGGCTGGCAGTTGATTTGTCAACACCAAACAACTCACCCAGCGCCGCCGTATTCAAAGACAGGTGCAGCCACATCAGGGTCATTAGTAGTTGGTGTTGCCGGTCAAGGGTGTAGGTTCGCCCGCCGCCCGTAGCCCGCTGCCGCCGGGGGCGGTGCAGGCGCGTTTGTTCAACCTCGTTCCACACTGGTGTCACGGCCAGATACAACTCGTCAAACTCACCGGCGCTGAGGCCGGTCAGCGCCGGGAACAAGCCCGGATTTTTCTGCAATAAGGCGTAGGTGATCAATCGGTTAAATCGCTTTCATGTTAATCCGTGGATTTTTCGGCTATTGTACAACAATTAGGACTTACGAAAAAAGGCTAAACACGGGTAAAATAGAGCCAATCTAATCC
>CAZFCE010000044.1:0-36709 GCA_964517605.1 uncultured Caldilineaceae bacterium
GAATGGCGCGAATAACCCCTCTGAAAATTCGTTTCATTCGTTTTATTCGTTCCATTCGCGTTTTGTTTGGAGCGGTTCGTCATTCGTAATTCGTCGCTCGTTGTTCGTCACTCGTCGCTCGTCATTCGTAGTTCGTCGCTCGTTGTTCGTCACTCGCAGGTGGGGCGAGTTGGCCGCGATTTTTTCATTGTTTCGCAGTTGGTGTATACTCTGCCGGTTATTAACGTTGCGGAGTTGTGAACCGGCGGTGAGAATTACCTGTTTGGCCTGGAAAAAAACGGGGTGGGCGGCGCTCTGGCTGTTGCTGTTGGGGCTGGCCTACGCCTGGCGCGCGCAAAACTTAAACGCCTTTGGGCTATCCAACGACGAGGGGATTCACCTGATGTGGGGGCGGCTGACCGCCGCCGGGTACGCGCTGTACCGCGAGACCTACGCCGTGCAATCGCCGCTGTTTTTAGAAAGCCTGGCGCTGGCCTTTAAGCTGGCGGGCGCAACCGTAACGGCGGGCCGCTGGGCCATATTGCCGTGGTTTGGCGGGCTGGCCGTGGCGCTAAGTTGGCTGGCTTACCCCGCCGGGCGCTGGCCGGCGGCCATTAGCGCCCTGGTGTTGCTGGCCATTGCGCCGCTGGCGTTTTGGCTGTCGCGGCTGGCTATGGCCGAGGTGCCGGCCACGGCGCTGGCGGCTGTGTCGCTGGCGCTGCTGGCGCGGCCCGCGCCCCGGCCTCACCGGGGCTGGCTGCTGGCCTCCGGGCTGGCGTTGGGCCTGAGCCTGATTTTCAAGGCGCTCAACCCGCTGGTGGTGCTGCCGGCGGCGGCGCTGTTGGGCTGGCGGCGGTTTTTCCCCCGGCCCGATTGGCGCGGGCTGGCCGTTGACGGGCTGCTGTGGGGCGCGGCGGCGGCGCTGCCGGTGGCGGCGGTCTTTTTAGTGTACGATCCGGCGGCGGCTTACGATCAATTGATAGCCTTTAGAAGCGATTTACGTGCCGCCGTCCCCGGCTCGTGGGCCGAAACCGGGGCGCAGTTTCAACTGTTTGCCGCCGGCCACTGGAGCCTGCTGCTGCTGGCGGCGGCGGGCGTGGCGGTTGCCCGGCGGCAGGTTATCCGCCCCGTAGCCGGAACGCCGCCGTACCCGCTGCTGTGGCTGCTGTGGCTGCTGGGCGGCGTAGCCATGCTGACGTGGCATACGCCGCTGTTTGCGCAGCATTTTATCATTGTGCTGCCGCCGCTTGTTTTGCTGGGAGCCGGCTTCATCGGCGAGACCGTGGCCGCATGGCCGTCCGGTTCTGCCGGGGGGCGCGCGGCGCGGCTGCTGGTCATCGCCGGGGCGCTGGCGGGAGTGCCGGCCATGGCCCAGGCCAACCAGGCCGCCGCCCTGGTTGTGACCGGGGGGCGCGAGCAGGCGGCGCTGCAACTGCTGCAAACCGTCACCAACCCCACCGATTTTGTCATGGGCGACAGCCAGTTTCTTATTTTTATGGCCAATCGCGCCAGCCCGCCGCCGCTGGGCGATTTGGCGCTGGTGGGCATTAAAGCCGGGCGGCAAAACTCGGCCCGGTTAATCCGCATCAACACCGATTATCAGGCTCCGGCGGTGGTGCAGTGGAGTTTGCGGCTGCCGTGGCTGCCGGAATATCTGGATTGGGTTAACCAGAATTATCTGGCCCGCCAGGTGTGGGATAACGACCACATCATCCATTTTGTGCGCCGCCTGCCCGCCGCCGAGCCGCTGCCGCACCCGCAAAACGCGCGGCTGGGCGAATGGCTGGCGCTGCGCGGCTATCAAATTGATACGGAGCCGGTAGCGCCGGGCCAAAGCCTTAACCTGAAGGTTTACTGGCAAACCGACGCGCCCTTGCAAGAGGATTACACCGTGTTTACCCAATTGCTGGATAGCCACGGCGCGCTGGCGGCCAGTTTTGATAGCCAGCCGTTGGGCGGCTACTTTTCCACCAGCCGGTGGCCTGCCGGCGAAATTATAACCGATATGGTGCACCTGCCGTTGCCAAAAGATTTGCCGCCGGGCCGGTACACGCTGGTTACGGGCATGTACCGGCTGGATACGCTGGCGCGATTACCCGTGCCCAATCGCCCCGATAACAGCGTGGCGCTGGGCCAGCTAGAAGTGAGATAGAACAAAGCGTGAAAGAGGCATTTTTTTCCAAAAGCCGGATAATCCCCCGGTTGGCCCTGAGCCACCGCGCCCGCCAGGTGTTGTTATCGCTGGCGGTTTTGGCGTTGGCGCTGCTGCCGCGCCTGGTTAACCTGGGCGCGTTCATCACCGCCGATGAAGACGACCAGATTATGTTTGCCAGCCACTTCCTCAAATCCATGCTCAAAGGCAATTTTGGCGGGGCGCTGGTGTTGGGCTACCCCGGCGTGCCCACGCTGATTTTGGGCGCTGCCGGCGTGGCGGCGCGGTATCTGGCGCATTATTCCGGCCTGTACCCGCTGCCGTGGGTTACAGCCGGTTTTTGGGCCACGCTTAGCAAAACCACCGCCCAGTTTGGCATGTTCGAGCATCCGCTGGATTTTTTGGTGTGGGTGCGCGCGCCGCTGGCGGTTACGGCGGCGCTGGCGGTGTGGGGCATTTACCTGCTAACCCGCCGGTTGATTAACCCACCGGTGGCGCTGATTGCCGCCGTTGTGCTGGCCTTTGACCCGTTTATTCTGGCGCACAGCCGGGTTATCCACGTGGATGCCCCGCAAGCCTACTTTATGTTCCTGTCGTTTTTGGCCTTTATGCTGTACCTGGAGCAGGGCGGCTGGCGCTGGCTGCTGTTATCCGGCCTGTTTGGGGGATTGGCCGGACTCAGCAAAACCCCGGCGGTGCTGCTTGGCCCCATTCTGGCGTTGGCCGGGTTGATGTACGCCCTGCTGCCGCCGCCCGATTTGCCTCGCCGGGTGCGCTGGCAACGGCTGGCGCTGGCGCTAACCGGGTGGGGGCTGATTGCCGTGGCCGCGATTTTTGCCCTGTGGCCCTCTATGTGGAGCCGCCCGCAGTACGCCCTTCAGTGGGTGGTTAACAACGTGTACAGCGTTAGCTCCGGCGAGCATCCCACTTCGGGCGTGTTCTGGAATGCGTGGCAAAGCGACCAGAACCCGTTGTATTACCTGCTGGTGTTTCCGTTTCACCTGACGCCGCTCACCACGGTTGGCTGCGTGGCCGGGCTGGCGCTGATTGGCGTGGGGCTGGCGCAGCGGCGGCGGCAAAATTTTACCGGCTGGCCGGCGCAAATGCTGCCGCTGGCGCTGGGGCTGGTGGGCTACGTGGTGGTGTATATTACGCCCATTTCGCTGGTGGCCCGCCGTGGCGACCGCTACATTTTGCCCGTTTATTTTGCGGTGGGGCTGCTGTCGGCGCTGGCGGTGTGGTGGCTGGCGCAGTGGGCGGCGGCGCGGCTGGCGCGGTTCAAACTAGCGCCGGGTTGGTTGGCGGGCGGGGCGCTGCTGGCGCAAACGGCGGCGGTGCTGGTTTATCAGCCTTATTATCTGGCTTATTTTAACCCGCTGGTGGGCGGCCCGTGGCTGGCCCCCCAATACATCAACATTGGCTGGGGCGAAGGGCTGGATCAGGCGGCGGCGTATTTAAACGCTGCCGGCGGCCCGGAAAAAACGCCGGTGGCGGCCTGGTACAGCAACCAGTTTGCCCCTTATTACCACGGCCCCACCATTGACCTGTCCAGCGAGCAGGCGGCGCTCACCGCGCCCGCCACCGTGTTTTACATTAACCAGGTGCAGCGCGGCTTTCCCAACAAAGAAATTCTCAACTACTTTCGCCAGCGCCAGCCGGAAAAGGTGATTGAGCTGGGCGGCGTGGAATACGCCTGGATTTATCCCGGCCCGGTGATTGGCCGCGAGCCGCAAACTGATTTCACCTTTCCGCTGGCGGCGGTTTTGGGCGGCAAAGCCCGGCTGTACGGCGTAAAAGTGGGCGCTACCGGGTTTTCGGCGGATGAGTATGCCGCCGCGCCCCACGAAAATGATCTGGCCGGGCCGTATCCCGGCTACAAAGAAACCATCAAGGGACTGCCCGTTACCCTGTTTTGGGAAACGCTGGGCGCGATCAACTCAAACCAGGGCAAATTGAACGTGTTTATCCGGCTGGTGGACGACCGGGGTAACATTTGGGGCCAGGTTGACCGGCTGATTTTATCCGGCTTGTGGCGGGCCAACCGCTGGCTGCCCGGCTACTACCTGCGCGACGAGTACAAATTGCCGCTCGATTGGGCCACGCCGCCGGGCCGTTATCAGCTTGAAGTGGGCCTGTACGATTTTGAAACCGGCCACAATTACGGCGTGGTTAAAAACATTGGCCAGATTACGCTCTCGCCGCCGCAAACGCTGCCGGCGGCGGATCGCCTCAATGTGGAAAACAGCCAGCCCCACCCCTTTGACAAGTCGCTGCGGGCGGTGGGCCACACCTTTGCCGCCGCGCACCTGCCGCCCGGCGGCGAAATTGCCGGCAAGGTGTTCTGGCAGGCGGCCCAAAAAATTGATAACAGCTACCAGTTGCAATTTTTCTTTGTGGGGCCGGATCAAAAACGGTACGTTATTAATGAAGGTTTACCGTTGGCCCAAACGTACACCGAACCGCAGTGGCGTCCCGCCGAAATTGTGGGGCAGGCTTACCGCTTCCGTATTCCGGCGGTAGCGCCGCCCGGCGTTTACCCCATGCAACTGGCGGTGGTCAATCTCGCTACCGGCCAGTTTGTGGGCGAGCCGCTTACGCTGGCCACGGTTACGGTTGAAGCCCACGAGCGCAATTTTACCCTGCCCGCGGATGTGGCGCCCACCTCGGCGGTGATTAATAATGAAATTGAACTGATTGGTTACAAGCTGGATAACCCCACGGTGCAGCCGGGCCAAACGTTTGGGCTAACGCTCTACTGGCGCAGCCTGGAGTTTGCCGCCGCCGGTTACACCGTGTTTGTGCACGTGGTCGGGCCGGATAACTCCATTCGCGGCCAGTGGGATAGCGTGCCGGCGCAGGGCAAATCGCCCACCACCGGCTGGGTGCCCGGCGAAATCATTGCCGATCATTTTGACGTGCCGCTGGCCGCCGACGCCCCGCCGTGGAAATACGATATTTTTGTGGGCATGTACGATCCCGTTACCGGCCAGCGCCAGCCGCTTTTTAGCCCCGCCGCGCCGGCCTCGGACAACCGGGTGTGGCTAACCAGAGTTCAGGTGGTAACTAACCCATGAGCAAAATTCCGGCTGCGTTTTATGGGCAAGCGGGCCGGCGGCACTGGCCGGTGCTGGCGCTGTTCACCGCGCTAACGGTGGTAATGCTGTATCCGCTTTCGGTGCACCTGTTGAGCATGGTGCCGGAGCCAACCGATCCGCTGTTAAACGTGTGGCGGATGCAGTGGAATGTGCACGCCTTTTTGGGCGGCCCGGCGCAACTGGCCGATATATTCAACGCCAACATTTTTTATCCCTTTCCGCTTACCCTGGCCTACAGCGAACACTTTTTAATGATGTCCATGCAGGCCATGCCCCTGCTGCTCCTGACCGATAGCCACATGTTTGGCATGAACGTTTCGGTGCTGGCTACGTTTATTTTGTCCGGTTACGCCATGTACCTGCTGGTTACGGCCTGGACGGGCAGCCGGTGGGCCGGGCTGCTGGCCGGGCTGTTATTTGCCTTTGCGCCCCAACGCTTTGGCCAACTTAACCACCTGGAATTACTGGTAACGCAATGGCTGCCGCTGGCGCTGTTGGCGCTGCACTGGACGTTAACCCGCTCCGGCTGGCGGTATCCGGCGCTGTTTATTTTGTTTTTTAACGTGCAGGCGCTCTCGGATTTCCATTACACCTTGAATTTAACCATCGCCTGCGGCCTGCTGGCGCTGGTTTACGGCGCGGCCCGGCGCATTTACTGGCGGCCCGGCTTGTGGGGCGCGGCGGGGCTGGCGGTGGGCGTTACGCTGCTGCTCAACTGGCCTGTCTGGCGGCTGTATCTGCGGTTTAGCGAGTTGATGGGCGCGGTGCGCGCGCCCGGCGAAGTGCGGATGTACAGCGCCGCCCTCACCGATTATCTCACGGCCATCCCCCACAACTGGCTTTACGGCTGGACGTTTGGCCACTGGCCGGCCGCCGGGCATCAGCTTCAACCGTTAATGCCGTTTGGGCTAACCGGCGTCGCGTTGGCGCTGGCGGCGCTAGCCGTTTGGAAAATCCGCTCGCCGTGGCGGGCCGCCCCGGTTTTTGCCATGCTGCTGGTGTTGGGCGGCCTGTTGCTGTCGTTTGGGCTGAACGATGCGGCGCTGGGCGATAGCGGCGCGGCGCTGCTCAAATATTCGCCCTATTTCTGGTTGTATGACCACATTTCCATTTTCCGGGGCATTCGCGTGCCGGGCCGGTTTGGGGTTTTGGCGCTGCTGGGGCTGGTGGGATTGGCCGGTTGGGGCGCGGCGGTTTTGTTGCGCCGGGCGGTCTCGCTGCGGGCCAAATTGGGCGCAACCGGCGCGCTGGCCGCCTTCATCCTGCTGGAGGCGTGGTCTGCGCCGCTGGTTGGCCCGCAGTTTTTAGCGGGACAGGCCATCCCCCCGGTGTACGCCTGGCTCCGGCAGCAAACTTTGCCGGACAGCGTCATTTTGGAACTGCCGCACCAGGACGCCTCGGAGTTTTTGTACGAATATTACTCAACCCACCACTGGCGTAAACTGGCCAACGGCGGCACCGGCTACACGCCGCCCGTTTACAAAGAGTTGCGCCGCTGGTTTACGGCCTTTCCCGATGCCCGCTCGGTGGATGTTATTCAACAAATGGGGCTGGACTGGGTGGTGCTTCACGCCGATATGTACCCGCCGGCTGACTGGCAGCGCCTTTTAACCGAACTGCCGCGCTATCTGCCCGCCATCGCCGAAATCCATCAGATTGACCGCGATTTGGCGCTGCGTATTGCCAAACCGGCGTGCCAGGCCGCGCCTGCCGCCATCAGCGTGGCGTTTACGCCGGCGGCGCTCGACGGGCTGCCCAACGCGCTGGCGGTCAGTTACGCCAACGCCGGTTCCGCCGCTTTTGTGGCTAATGTGCGGCAGGCCAGCCGGCTAAATTTTGCCGATGGCCGCCAGCAACTCTTTACCGAGCCGCTGGTAACGCCCGCCGGTGAAAAACAGCAGGTTGTGGTGCCGTCGCTGGTCGCCGATGATCTGGCCGAGGCGTGGCTGGCTACGCTAAACCAAACGGTTGCGGTTAACGCGCCGCCGCCCGCGCCTTTGGATTTGCCCGCCGCCGGGCCGTGGCAGCCGTTGGGGTTGCGTTTTGCCGCCGGGCCGCAACTGGCGGCCTACCGCACGGGCGCGGACACGCCGGCGGCTTGCGGCCAACTGCTCTGGCAATTAAAGTGGGCGGGCGGGCAGCCCGGCGATACCGCGCTGGCGCAACTGCTGGACCCGTTTGGCCGGGTGGTGGCCGAAAACGCCACTCGTCCGTGGGATACCGGCACCGCCGGGACCGATACCCACCGGCTGGCGCTGCCCGGTTCGCTGCCGCCGGGCCGGTACGGGCTGCGGGTGGTGGTTACTGCTGCCGATGGCTCACCGCGCCAGCCGCTCACCGGCGCGGGCGTGCCCATCCCCGCCGACCAGATTCCGCCGCTGCCGGTGGTTATCCAGCCGGCAACTTTGGCAATTACCGCCACAACCCCGGCCCTGGCCGAGTTTGCCAACGGCCTCGCGCTGCGGCAGGCGGCGGTGGCCCGGGCGCAGGTTAAACCGGGCGATTGGCTGCGGTTTGCGCTGGTGTGGCAAACGGCGCGCCCGCTCACGACTGATTTGACCGTATTCACCCAACTGCTCGGCCCGGATGGCCGGGTGTGGGGCCAGCAGGATACGCCCCCCGGCGGCGGCTGGTACAACACCCCGCTGTGGCTGCCGGAACGCCCCGTCGCTGATGCTCACGCCTTTCAGGTTGCGCCGGACGCTCCGCCGGGCGTGTATCAATTGATTGCCGGGTGGTACAACTCGGCCACGCAAGAGCGGTTGCCGCTGGTTGGTGGCGGCGATTTTGTGAAGATTGGCGAGATAACCGTTGAAAACAGGCCCGCAACCGATGGCGCATCTAAATAAATTGAGTCGTTTTGGCTTTTGGGGGCCGCCGGCGGGGTATATTCTGGTGGCGCTGGCGGCTACCTGGCCGCTGGCAACGCACCTGCGGGGCTGGGTACCCGGTTTGGGTGATTGGGGCCAGAATATGTGGGCGTTGTGGTGGACGCGCCAGGCGTTACTGGTGCTGGGGCAATCGCCCTTTTTTACCAACTACCTTTTTTATCCCCAGGGCGTAACCCTGCTATTCCACCCCGTTGACATATCCGATGGCCTGCTGGTGATGCCGTTGTGGGGGCTGCTGGGTGGCGATGTTTGCTACAATCTGCTGATTTTGCTCTCGTTTGGGCTGGGCGGTTGGGGGGCGTACCTGCTGGCGTTGCAACTCACCGGGCAGCGTTGGGCCGGCTTTGTGGCGGGATTGGTGTTTGCGCTGTCGCCGTACCATTTTTTGCGGATTCAGTTGGGGCATTTAAATTTATCAACCCTGCAATGGATTCCCTTTTACGCGCTTTTTTTGTTGAGGTTTGTGCAACGCGGCTCCCGGCGCTCGGCGGTGTTGGCCGTTTTTTTTCTGGCGCTGATGGCCCTCAATTCCTGGTATTATGTGGTTTATTGCGGGCTGTTGTCGTTGGCGGTGATATTTTGGCCGTCGGCCCGCCGGTTTGAGGCGCGGCAGTTGGCGGCGCAGGCGGGGCGGGTGGCGCTGGTGCTGCTGGCTGCGCTCATCGTTTTGTCACCTGTGCTGGTTTCGATGGCGCGGCTGCTGAGCAGTACCACGCTGGTAGGCGAGCACAATCCGCTGCGCCATTCGGTGGATTTGTACAGTTTTTGGGTGCCGGGGCCGCCTTTAAGTTGGGCAAGCCGGTTTGAAGACGTGTGGATTTCTTACGCGGCGCAAAACCGGGAGCCGGGCGCATCGGCTTATTTAGGCTATGTGGCGCTGGGGCTGAGCGTGATTGGGCTGGCGGCGCGGCGCTGGCGGCGGCAATCGGTTTGGTGGCTGGCGCTGGCGGCGGGTTTTACCGCGCTGGCGCTGGGGCCGCAGTTACAAATTGATGGGCAGGGGTTGCCGGTAACATTGCCATATCACTGGCTGGTGAGTCTGGTTCCGGCGTTTGCCATTACCGGCATACCGGGCCGGTTTGTGGTGATGACCTCGCTGGCGCTGGCGATGCTGGCGGGGTGCGGGGCGGCATGGTTGTTGAGCCGGGCGGGGTCAAATCGGTGGTGGTTGGGGCTGGGCTTAAGCCTGCTGATTGCAGTGGAGTATGTGGCGGTGCCGCTGCCGTTAAGCCGCACCGACCTTGCGCCGTTTTACCAGACCATCGGGGCGGACAGGGCGGCGTATGCCATTATTGATATGAAATGGGACGCCAATTTTTTAATGCACGCCCAAACCGTGCATAGCAAACCCATAATTGGGGGCTGGCTGGCCCGGTTGCCGGCGGAACAGGCCGCTAATCTTGACCAGGGTAGTTTGGACAAAATTTTGCTGGCATTGCTGCTGGGCGCGGATCGGGCCGCGCAAGTTACCCCGGCCACGCTTCGCGCCGATGTTCAGGCGGCGTTAACCGCCCGCCACGTGCGCTATATTATTGATCACCAAAACCAGGCCGGGCCGTGGCTGCAACAGTTTGTTGGTTGGCCAGTGGTGTACAAATCTGACGACATGGTGGTGTATGCCAAAGACTGAAATTGGATTTAATAGCCCGGCTAATACAAAAGTTTGACCGGGGTAAAAGGTTTATCAATGCTAAAAAACGCAACACAAATGGTTTTAAAAGTGCAACAGCAAGGTGTTTTTTTTAAGATATGCTTGCTCACCTTGTTTTTTATGGCGGCCACATTTGTGCCAGTGCCAGCCGTAAGTTTTGGGGCTGCGTTAATATTGGTGATCGTTTTACCGGGGTTTCAAATTCTACGTTGGCTGGGATTATATGCCGATTGGCGCGAGGCCCGCACTATTATTTTGGCAGTTGCCGCCGGCATATTGGGATCGCCTGTTGTGGTTTATTGGGCCAGTAAATTTTTGGGATTTAATCGCCCGGTAGTTTTCCTGGCGCTGTTTTTGTTCATCATTGGGTTGGCCGGATTAAACCGTTGGCGGCCGGTTGCGGGCCGTAACCCCAAACCTTTGTTAGACACGCGCCGGCAATATGTTTTATTGAGTCTGCTGCTGGCGGGGTTAGCCGTGGGGATTGTAATCCCTTACGTGCGGGGATATACCGCCGCGGGTGTTTATCCGGTAGAAATGGCAGACTGGTTTAAACATTATGGAGTGTCATGGTCAATCCGGTATACCGGCGTGCCGCCGGTGGATATCTTTTTCTATGGCGACCCGGCCCGGGGCAGGTTATCGTATTACTATTTTTTCCACCTCACCGTAGCCACTTTGGATTTGCTGCACAGCGGGCCGTCTTCAATTTATCTGTCGTTTGCAATTTTAACATTGGCTACCAGTCTTAGTTTTGTAGGGGTTTTTTATTTGTTGGCTCAACGGGTTTTGGCCAATACCAAAGCGGCGTTGTGGTCGGTATTGTTTGCAACGGTTATTGGGGGGCTTGATGTGATCCCCATGATTCCGTACTGCATTGAACAGTTTAAGAAAAAATTTACCGGCGGGCCGTTTGATATAATACTGTTTGCGCTGTCAACTCATATTGATAGCTGGTCGCCTGCGCCTTATCTACGGTTAAATGCACTGTACGTTCTCTATATTTGGGTTCCGCAGCATGTTACCGGGTTACTGGCCTTTTTTCTGGGACTTTATTTCTTCAGGGAGATTCGTTATAGGATTCGGTTACTTACTGCGTTACCCCTGTTGTTATTGACAGTGTTAGGGCATAGCGCCTGGATTGCGATGGTAAGCTTTGTTTGTGTGGCGCTGTATGCTTTGTACGACGTGGGTAAACGTTGGCGTGATGGCAACAAGGTTGACGCACAACGTGTTTTTGGGGGGTATGCCCTGGTTGCTTTTTGCTTTCTGGTTATCAGTAGTCCATTTCTTTTAGAGTTGATTGGCCCGAATGCGCCTAAAAGCGGCATTGTGTTTGAAATTCCACAAAGCGGTGACTGGTTGGTGCCTTTCAAAACCTATTTTTCGGATACTCCGTGGACTCGTTTGCTAGACTTGCCCGTTCACTATTTTTTTGAATTCGGAGCCTTGTTAGTTTGTGGTCTGGGAGGTTTGTGGTTGTTTAAGACCAACCGTCGGCAAGAACCGCTAATGCCTCTTTTTCTGTTAGCGCTGATTACCGGTTTTCTGGTTATCTCCTTTTTTGCTTCGGGGCGAGCCTGGGTTTCGTTGGGATTCACGCTGAATAATGATTTAGGTATGCGGGCTATTATGCCGGCTCAGGCAATTTTGGCGCTTTTTTCCGGTTATTTTTGGGTGAATCTGCCCAAGCTGCGGTTCATGGGCTGGTTAAAGGTTTTTATAAGCACATTCATTGGTGGAATAATGGTGCTTGGAATTATGGCTGTTGGTTGGGAAGGGTGGGCGATGGGTCTTGCCAAATATTTTAAACCGCCCCGGATTGATACTGCCACCTACCAGGCGTTCCAGGCGATGCCTGCATTTACCGAGCCATTAGCTATAGTAAAACATCGCACCCACGATAACGCATCGTCCTATCAACTGGAGTTTGCCGCCCGCCCACCTGGTTTTTTTACGGTAGAGGCTGCTGTATTTCACCCGGATTTACGGGAAGTGGGGTATCAATTTGGGTTGAGCCGCTTTGCATATCTCAATCGTTTGCCGGTTTGGAGTTACCAGATGTTCAGGGAAATGTATGCCAATTATGTGTATCTTGGCCCGGCAGATCGTACTTTGGATTTGTACCCGGAAAAATTTGAAAATTCTACGTTCTTTGAAAAAGTGTACGCCCAAGATGGGATTGATATCTATAAAGTGAAAAATTTGCCCTTAGATCAATTACAAGCTCGTTTTGATCCAACAGGGGTTCAGTTTATGGGATATATTATTGATAAATCGCCGGTGTATCCTGGGGGTTTTCAGACTAGCTCTCCACGGGCACTGGTAACGGCATGGCAGCTTGAGCAACCGGTAAAGCAAAATTATACAGTCTATGTGCATTTTACCAGGCCGGATGGTACAGTAATCGGCCAAGCCGACCATCAACTCTGGACTTGGGCTAATCAAGCCGAAGGCCCTACCTCAACGTGGCCCGCGGGCAAAATTTATCTGGATATTACGCCTTTACCCAAAGAAGTATTGGGGTCGCCTGTTCCGTTGCAAATTGGCATCGGCTTGTGGGTTCCCGAAACCGGAGAATACCTGCAAGCGCAGCCTGTTAATCTTACGCTTGATCCAAATCACCGGTTGGTAATTGGTACGCTTGAACCAACTGGTTTTTAGTTGTCTTTATTGTGAATGAAGAATGATATTTTTTAACCGGCGGTTGTCGTTAAACCAGTTTTTTGTATTGGTTATCACCCTGATTTTAACCGTTTATCAGCTAATCCGGGTAATAGGTTTTGCCAACGTGTACGGCGGCATTGAGCATGATAGCGGTTGGTTTTTAGGAGCTTCCCGATCACTGGCAGAACGTGGTCAATATACGGCTCTGGTTAGTACCATTGAAAACCCTGCCAAAGTTGCTGGTATAGACGTTGATCAAAAATTTAATATTCAGGATTCGGATGGGCGGATTTGGTTTTTTACCGGCAATGGAACTGGGCCTGGCAGTATCATTCCCAATGCTCTGGTAATAAGGTTATTTGGCACGGGATTTTGGGCTTTACGGGCTGGCCCGTTGCTGTTTTACACTCTTTTGTTACTTATCGCGGCCTATGCCATGTACCGGTTGGTGGGTTGGGGAGCGGTTGTTCTGTTTCACTTGTTTTTATTCTTTTACCCGCGTTTGTCCATTTTTCTAAGTTACGAAGCTATGGGTGAAGTGACGGCCATGTTTTATATAATCTTGGCCTATTTTGTATTTGCTCTGGCTGTTAGTCAACCCAACCGGCGGTGGCGGTATTTTATGGGGGCGGGTTTGATTGGCGGGTTAGCTATCAGCACCAAATTGTTGGCCCTGTTATCGGTTAGCGGTATTCTAATCTGGGCCGGATGGCTATATCTATCCAGACAAAATTGGGTGCGGTTGAAAGAGTTGATAATATTAAGTTGTGGAATGATTCTCCCCCAATTTATCTATGAATTGATACAATTGATTGTTTTAGTGAGGCTGACCAATTTGGAACTTTATCTCCGTCACGCCCAACAACGGTTGGTTTTTGTTCTTGATGATGGTAGCGGGCTGGGATTGCGTGTTCATTCCGGTGCTGAATTTATGTGGCGTAAGTTTTTTATGCTGGCAGAAATTTCTAATCGCAAAGAGTGGGTGGTGATTGTAATTTTTACAACCATCTTGTTGGGCGGAATATTTTTATGGCTGGTTTGGCATAAGGATAACTTTAAAATTGGGTTAGTGGCCCCAATCTGGCTTGGCTGGTTGATGAATACTTTCTGGTTTGTTAGTTTGGCCAAAACCGGCTGGCCTCGTCATTTTTGGTTTGGTTTGATTTTGGCGGTAATGTTGCTGTGTGTTATTACTTTTGCTCTTATTCAATTGGGGTGGCATAAATCTGATTGGCAGGTGTTTAAACCCCACCAATTTACGCCGATGGCGGTAGGTATGTTGCTTTTGGTTTTTTTTGGCTGGGCAGGAAGCAATCAACCCTATATTTGGGGTTTCTTTTTACCAAAGGAAATTGTGCCATATTGGCTGGAACAGCGATTTGATTATATCAATCTCTCTGGCCTGCCGTGGATATTGATACCCCGCCAGGACGAAACTGCCGTGGTTGATTACATTAATCATATGCCGCTTGAGGCCAATGTTTACTACCCGGCTCTAGATTTTGGGCATAAAGCGGCGGAAATTGCCGTTCAAACCGGTAGAATACAGTACCCGTTCACCCGGCGTGGCTATCCTGGGGTAAAAGCTCATCCGGCAGATGTTTTAATAATTCCCTCATCCATTATCTCTGAGTGGCGTTTTTCATCGGCTACCCGGCAAGAATTACTGGCTTTAGCTGTGCAAACATGCCCGGAGCCCGTTTTAAAAAATGAAAATTATATACTTTGCCTGGCCGATAAGATTCGTTTGCCTGACCAATCATTTCTCAAATCGCGTTAAACTTTTGTAAATTTGCCGTTTCGGCGCGTTGAATTTAAACTTTTACGTAAATCCTTTTGGGTGGGCGCAAAAAATATGCCTGTTGTGGTGATAATGCCGGCTTATAACGCCGCCAAAACGCTCGAAGCCACCTACGCCAGTATTCCCGCCGACGTGGTGGACAAAATTATTTTAACGGATGATGTCAGCCAGGATGAAACCGTGGAAATTGCCCGCCAGTTGGGGCTAAAAACCATTATTCACGTGCAAAACCGGGGCTACGGCGGCAACCAGAAAACCAGTTATCTGGCGGCGCTCAAGGATGGAGCCGATATTGTGGTGATGCTGCACCCGGATAACCAGTACGATGCCACCTGCATCCCGGCGCTGATTGAACCCATCCGGCAGGGCGCGTGCGATATGATGATTGGTTCGCGTTTGCTGGGCGAAGGCACGCTCGAAGGGGGCATGCCGCTGTACAAATTCATTGGCAACCGGTTTCTCACCTGGGTAGAAAATCTGGTGCTGCGGCAAAACCTCAGCGAATACCACTCCGGCTTCAGGGCGTACAGCCGCAAATTTCTCACCACTATCCCGTTTCCGCTCAATTCTGATGATTTTGTGTTTGACAGCGAGGTGCTGGCGCAGGCATCGGCCTTTAATTTTAAGGTGGGCGAAATTGCCATTCCCACCCGCTATTTCCCCGAAGCGTCATCCATTGGCTTTAAACGCAGCGTTAAATACGGCCTGGCTACCTTGTGGACAATGGGGCGGTTTTTGTTGCACCGGCTGGGGTGGTCGCAAAACCCGCAGTTTACCAAAACCCTGGCGCAGGTTATCAGCCGCTACCATTGGACTGAAATTGAGCAAAACTCCCCCGGCGGCCAGCCGCAATGACCACACCTAATCCGGTATACCTGGCGTTAGGCACAAATCTGGGCCACCGGCAGGCCAATCTTGAGGCGGCGTTGCGCCGTTTGCCGCCGGTTGTGACCGTTTTGGCGGTGTCAAAGCTGTATGAAACCGCCCCGGAGTACGTGCTGGAGCAGCCCCCGTTTCTAAACATCGCCGTCAAAGCCGAAACCTCGCTGCCCGCGCCGGCTTTGCTCGATTTTCTCAAAACGCTGGAAACAAAAATTGGCCGCCAAAACACCGTTCGGTTTGGGCCGCGCCTGATTGATCTGGACATTATTTTTTACGGCGACCTGGTGCTGGACACGCCCGCGTTGCAAGTTCCCCACCCGCGCCTGGCCGAGCGCGGGTTTGTGCTGCGCCCGCTGGCCGATGTGGGCGCCGAGGTAGTGCATCCGGTGCTGCATCAAACGGTGGCCCAACTGCTGGCGGCCCTGTCCCCGGAAAACGGCATTCTCAACACGCTCAACTGGCAGCCGCCGCTGTAGCCGCGTGTTGTTGCCGCACAATGGCATCGGTCATTTTGGCCACCCGCGCCATTTCTTTAACCTGATGCACCCGCACAATATCCGCGCCCCGGTCAATGCCAATGGCCACGGCGGCGGCGGTGCCGGCCACCCGGTCGGTTGGCGGTAAATTCAGCGTGTAACCAATAAAAGATTTGTTGGATGGCCCCAGCAAAATGGGATACCCCAACGCCTTGAAGTAATCCAGCCGGTGCAGCAGGGTAAGGTTTTGTTCGATGGTTTTGCCAAAGCCCAGGCCGGGGTCAATGATGATGTGTGCGGGGGGGATGCCGGCCTGGTGGGCCAGAGCGATGCTTTGTTGCAACTCGACGGCCACATCGGCCAGCAAATCATCATAATGAGTGCCAATGTAGCGCCCGCCCAGTCGTTCTTCGGCGGCGGCGTGGCGCGGCGCGCTGCGGTTGTGCATAATAATCACCGGCGCGTTGCGCCGGGCGCACAGGGGAGCCAGCGCCGGGTCCAGCCGCAAGCCCCACACATCATTGATGATGTGCGCTCCGGCGTCCAGCGCGGCGGCGGCCACCTCGGTTTTGGAGGTGTCAACTGAAATGGGCAGGTTAACCTCGCGGGCCAGCGCCGCAATTACCGGGATAACGCGCCGCAGCTCTTCTTCGGCGGTTACCGGCGGCGCGCCGGGCCGGGTGCTTTCGCCGCCCACATCCAGCAGGTGCGCGCCATCGGCGGCAAATTGTTGGCCCTGCGCCACCGCCGCCGCCACCCAGTCATCGGCATTACGCAACAACCCATCGTCGGAAAAACTGTCGGGCGTGGCGTTGATGATGCCCATTACGTAGGTTTGGCGGCCCCACGCAAAAGTAAAATTGCCAACGGTGAGCGGCTTCATTTCGGCTTGAATTTTGAAACCGGTAAAAACAGTTGGTACAAAAATTGATACGACACCACCGAGTTTTTAAACTCCTCGGCGTTGCCATCCCAGCCACCCACGGCGTAGATGGTGGTGTCTATACCGGCCAGGCCCAGGTTGCGCCACTGGCTGTTGAACGGCGTTTCAAATTTGGCCCAGGTATCGGTTTTAGGGTCGTACTTTTCGCTAAACCCGGATTCGTGCTGCCAGCCGCCGCCAACGGCGTACAGGTTGTTGCCGCCGCTAATCAGCCCCAACCCGCCGCGTTTTTCTTGCAGCGGCGCTTTCTTTTCCAACGTTTCGGTTTTGGGATTAAAGGCGTAGGTTTGGTTAAATTCGGTTTCGCCGTTGTAGCCGCCGGCAATGTAGATGAGGTTGTTCAGCGTGGCCGCGCCCGCAAACCCGACCGGTTGGGGTAATTTTTGCGCCAAAATTCTCCAGCTATCGCCGGCGGGGGTGTAGACCAAAATTGAATTAACAAATTTTTGGCCGTCCCAGCCGCCAAACAGGTACAATTTGTTTTGGTAAACGGCCAGCCCGTAGCCGCAGCGAGCCGCCGGCAGCGCGTGGCCGGTGGCCCAGGCATCGGTAGCGGGGTTAAAAATTTCCAACACGTTAAGGGCATCGCCGTTGCTGGCGCAGCCGCCGGGTACGTAAATTTTGCCGTTCAGCTCGGCCCCGGCAATGTTGGTGGCGGCGGTGGGTTTTGAGGCGCCTTCGGCCCAACTGCCCGCGCCGGTATCAAAAATTTCTACCGAGCGGGTGGCCTGGTTGTTGTCGCGCGCCCCGCCAATGGCAAACAGCCGCCGGTCAACCGCCACCAGCGCCAGCCCGGCCCGGCTGGTGGGCATGGCGGCGTGGCCGGCCCAACGATTGTTGGTTCCCGCCGCTGCCGGCGCGGGCGGGGGTTCTTTGGCGTAAAGCACGGGCAAATTGGGAGCCGCTTTTTTCTGCGGGAGCGACCAAAACGGCACGGCGGCCAGACTGGCGGCCAGCAAAATGGCTGCCAGTAAATAAAGCTGCTGCCACCGGGGTAGCGCCAGTGGCACCGCTGCCGCCAACAAATAAGTTTTGGCCGGAATGGCGGTTTCAACGGCCTCGCCCGGCTCGGATTCACCGGTGGGCACCGTTACCAGTTTTTCCTGAATTGCCAGCAGCGCCGCTTCGGTGCGGCTTTGCACGCCCAGCTTTTCAAAAATATTGCGCAGGTGAACTTTAACCGTGTTCACGCTGATCACCAGTTGTTGCGCAATTTCTTTGTTGCTTACGCCGGTAACAACCAGTTCCAGCACTTGCTTTTCGCGCTCGCTGAGTTCGATGGGGGCGCGTTCCTCGGACATACGTTCTCCACAGGCAAATTATGGTAAATTATGGCACAGTCGGGGTGTCAAGGCAAACGGGCTGTAATGTTCGCTAATTTATGTATACGGCTAATTTGACGAAAGCAGGGGGGTACGATAAAATGTCTCTTTGTCCTAAAGCCGCCCTTTGGCTGGCGTGGCCAAACCAATTTTCTGAAAGATGCCGCTAGTTTATTTATGTTTGAAAACCTGCAAGATCGACTCCAGGGTGTATTTGACCAACTAACCAAACGCGGGCGCTTATCCGAAGCCGATGTTGATAAAGCCCTGCGCGAAGTGCGGCTGGCGCTGCTCGAAGCGGATGTCAATTTTAAAGTTGTCAAGGCGCTGGTGGCCCGGGTGCGCGAACGCGCCGTAGGGGTTGAAGTCAGCAAAACCATTACGCCGGGGCAGCAGGTTATCAAAATTGTGCATGACGAACTGCTGGCCACGCTGGGCGACCCGGCTCCGTTAAATATGGGCGGCGGTTCGCCCCGGATTGTGATGCTGGTGGGGTTGCAGGGGTCTGGTAAAACCACCACCGCGGCCAAACTGGCGTTGCACCTTAGAAAATCGGGCCAATCACCGTTGATGGTGGCCGCCGATACCCGCCGCCCGGCGGCTATCGAACAGCTTAAAGTGCTGGGCCGCCAACTCGACATCCCGGTTTACACCGAGGACCCGTCGGTACCGCCGCCGCAAATCTGCGCCAATTCCATCAAGGCCGCTCGCACCGGGGCCAACAGCGTGATTATTCTGGACACGGCCGGTCGCTTGCAAATTGATGAAGACCTGATGGAAGAGTTGAGCCAGATTAAGGCCAAAACTAATCCGCAGGAAGTGTTACTGGTGGCCGATTCAATGACCGGCCAGGAAGCGGTGCGGGTGGCGCAAGGGTTTGACGAGCGCGTAAAACTAACCGGCCTCATTTTAACCAAAATTGATGGCGATGCGCGTGGCGGCGCGGCTATTTCCATTCGGGAAGTAACCGGCGTGCCGATTAAGTTTTTGGGAACGGGCGAAAAAATCAACGAGATTGAGGTTTTTCACCCCGACCGGCTGGCCTCACGGATTTTGGGCATGGGCGATGTGCTTTCGCTCATTGAGCGCGCCGAAGAAGTGCTGGATGAAGAAGTAGCCGAGCGCGGCGCCAAGCGTTTGCTGGAAGGCAACTTTAACCTTGAGGATTTTCTGGAACAACTGCACCAGGTAAAAAAAATGGGGCCGCTCCACAAAGTGCTGGAAATGATTCCCGGTTTGGGTGATATTGCCAAAACCGTCTCGCAGGAGACAATGGAAGGCAGCCTAAAGCAAACCCAGGCCATCATCAACTCGATGACGTTGAAAGAGCGGCGCAACCCTAAATTGCTCGATGGCGCTCGCCGCAAACGGATTGCCAAAGGGAGCGGCACGACGGTGCAAGATGTAAACCAGTTGCTAACGCAGTTCCGGCAAATGCAAAAAATGATGAAACAGTTTAAAAATCCGCGCGCTCAAAAAAACCTCATGAATATGTTTGGCGGATTTCGTTAAAGGTTGCCCCCAACTATTTGCGGAACACGTGCAAATTTCTTATATTATGATATAATTTAAAGTATTTAGTAAGGATGAAAAATGGTAAAAATTAGATTACGCCGAACTGGTGCCAAGAAAAAACCGCACTATCGAGTTATAGTGGCCGATTCACGCGCTCCGCGCGATGGCCGCTTCATCGAAATTCTTGGTCACTACAACCCAAGAACCAACCCCGTAACCTTTAAAGTGCACGAGGACCGAGTATTCCACTGGCTATCTGTAGGCGCGCAACCCACCGAATCGGTGAAGAAGCTGCTCGGAAATATGGGGATGCTGGATAGGTTTGCCCAACAAAAATCAGGGGCCGCTCTGGAATCGCTGTTAACTCAAGCTACGGAAAATGCAGCCCAGTCCTAACCTGTAAAAGCTGAGTTTGCTGGAGAGTAACCAGCGCCAGCTATGGCAGCCGACGCCGATTGCGTTACTTAACGGTTGAGCACGGATCTGTTCCAGTTTTCCCGGTCTCAATTTCAAAACCAACAAAATATATGAGGAGGACCCCAAACATGTCTTCAATGAAGGAACTTGTTGAGTATATGGCAAAAGCCGTAGTTAACGATCCGGACTCCGTTATTGTTCGCGAGATCGAGGGCTCCAGCGCCACAATTTTTGAGCTTAGCGTAACGCCAGATGATATGGGGCGGGTAATTGGTAAACAGGGACGGGTAGCTAACGCCATGCGAACGCTGCTTCGTGTTGCCGCTGTAAAAGAAGGCAAGCGCGTAACCTTGGAGATTGTATAGGTGGCTGGGCCATCGGGTCCCGAAAACAAACAGCCAAATACAAATCACACGAGTTCAGGTATTCAACTGCCTGAACTTCGTTATTTGGCTATCGGACGGATTGTGCGGGCGCACGGCGTGCGGGGTGAACTATCGGTAATGGTGCTCACGGATTTCCCGGAACGGTTTGCCTCAACCGAATGGGTGTATCTGGGCGATGAGTTTGAGGCCAACGCCTACAAACTGCTCAAGCACCGGTGGCATAAACAAAATGTGCTGCTCACGTTTGAAGGCATCACCACCCGCACCGAAGCCGAAAAGTTTATTGGGCAAATGGTGCAAATTCCGGTAGAAGAGGCCATGCCGTTGCCCGAAGGCAGCTTTTATTTATTTGAGTTGGTTGGATTGCAGGTATTTACCACCACCGGTGATCTGTTAGGCGTGATTACCGATGTGCTCGAAACCGGAGCCAACGATGTGCTGGTGGTAAAAACCGGGGATGAAAAAGAGGTTCTGCTGCCCAACATTCCGGATGTAGTTAAAACCGTTGATCTGGATGCCGGCAAAATGACCATCGAATTGATCGCCGGCCTGATTTGACATCACCCGGACAATAGTATATTTTGTAAAAAGGACGCCGCAGGGCGTTCTTTTTTATGCTTGACAACTCGCCAATCCTCGTGGTATGCTAATTCACCGTGAGCGGTGTTAATTTAGGGTTGGTTGAGGGGTTGCCTTTGAAATTGTCTCAAAGGCAACTTGATTTTTACCACGCCGGTGGTTTTTGCAGGGAAATGTGGTGACAGATAATCTGCGCTATTGGGTGGGCTTTAGCAAAGTGCCGGGTATTGGCCCGGTGCGGCTGCGAAATCTGCTGGATTATTACGGCAGTATTCAGGCTGCCTGGCATGCCAACCCCGGCGAACTGCGGGCCATCGGGCTGGACAAACGCTCGGTGGAAAGTTTGGTTAAGGTTCGGTCTACCATCAATTTTGAGGCCGAATTGCAGTGGTTGCAAAAGCTGGATGTATCGGTATTTACCTGGGAACACGCCGGTTATCCGGCCTTGTTAAAAACAATCCACGATGCGCCGCCGGTGTTGTACGTGCGCGGCCATTTAACGCCGCAAGATGACTGGAGCGTAGCCGTGGTGGGCACGCGCCAGGCCACGGCCTACGGCAAGGAATGCACTCAACTGCTGGTGCGGGGCCTGGTTGAAAACGGCGTCACCGTGGTGAGCGGCCTGGCTTACGGCATTGACACGGTGGCGCACCAAACGGTGGTGGCTGCCGGCGGGCGCACCATTGCCGTGCTGGGCTGCGGGGTAGACACAATCTATCCCGCCGAAAACCGAAAACTGGGCCACGCCATTTTGGATAACGGAGCCATTGTTTCGGAATATCCGTTGGGCACTAAGCCCGAAGCCGGCAACTTTCCGCGCCGCAATCGGATTATCAGCGGGTTGAGTTTGGGCGTGTTATTTGTGGAAGGCAGTACCGAGAGCGGTGCCCGGATTACCACCGATTATGCGCTGGAACAGGGGCGTGAGGTGTTGGCCGTGCCGGGCAGTATTTTACGCAGCTCCGGTTCCGGCCCCAACCAGCTTATTCAAAACGGGGCCAAACTGGTTGCCGGCGTTAATGATATTTTAGAAGAACTAAACCTGACTATGGTCAGCCAGCACACCGAAGCGCGCGCCATCATCCCTGATAACGACACCGAGGCGCTACTGCTGGCCCAGCTTTCGGGCGAGCCGGTGCATATTGATGATTTGGGGCATGTCACCGGGCTGGCGGCTTCACAGCTTTCCAGTACGCTCACAATGATGGAACTAAAGGGCATGGTTCGCCAAATTGGGGCTATGAATTACGTGCTGGCCCGCGAAACCAGGCCGGATTACAACTCAAATTAAAAGGAGAGGTAAAAAACAATGTACGCATTAATTCTGGCCGGCGGTACCGGCACCCGATTGTGGCCGTTAAGCCGAAAAACTTTGCCCAAACAATTGTTGCCGCTCACCGGCAAAAATACAATGGTGCAGGCTACCGTCAACCGGATTGCCTCGATTGTGCCGGCGGAGCACGTGTTTTTTGCCACCAACGCCGAATACAAAGAAATTATTGCCCGGCAACTGCCTCAAGTTCCCCGGCAAAATATTGTGGCCGAACCCAGCGCCAAAAACACCGCGCCCTGCATTGGGTTGGCCGCGCTGCACATGGAGCAGCTTGATCCCCAACAGGTGATGGCCTCGTTGCACGCCGACCATTTTATTGCCGATGAAGAGGGCTTTCGGCAGGCGTTGCTGGCCGCCGAAGAAGTGGCCCGGCAGGGCTATTTGGTAACGCTGGGCATTACCCCCGACAAGCCCGAAACCGGCTACGGCTACATTCAGCGCGGGGCCGAACTGGGCACGTTCAACGGGTTTACCGCCTACCGGGTAAATCAATTTTTAGAAAAACCCAATTTAGCCACCGCTCAAAGGTTTTTGGAGAGTGGCACGTATTATTGGAACAGTGGAATTTTTATCTGGCAAATTTCAACGCTGATGGAAGCCTTTGGCCGCCACCTGCCGGATTTTTCGCAGCAATTAACCCAACTCCGCCGGGCGCTGGCCGATGGCCGCTCCATCGAATCCATCTGGCAGGCCATCCAGCCCATCAGCATTGATGTGGGCATTCTGGAACGCGCCGAAAAAGTGGCCGTGATTCCGGTGAGCATCGGCTGGAACGATGTGGGCAGTTGGGCCGCCACGCACGAAGTTGGCCAGGCCGACGAGCGCGGCAACGTGATTGTCGGCGATAATGTGCTGGCTTTTGACACCACCGGCAGCCTGGTGCAGAGCAGTAACCGGCTGATTGCCGCCATCGGTTTGGAAAATATTGTTATTGTGGATACCGGCGATGCGCTGCTGGTGTGCGCCAAAGACAAAGTTCAGGATGTTAAAAAGGTTGTAACCTGGTTAGAAGAGCATCATCGCGCCGATTTGTTATAGGGAACGTAAGAAGTCAGGCGCGGCGCAGTCTGAAGTGCGACTTGTTTTGAGGAGATGTGTATGAGTTTAGAGCCGATTGTTGCTTATTGCGTAAAATGCAAAGAAAAGCGAGAAATGAGCCAGCCCGAAGCGGTATACACCGCCAACGGCGTGCCCGGCACCCGGGGCGAGTGCAGCGTGTGCGGCACCAAAATGTATAAAATGGGGCGCACCGCCGCGCACGATACCGTGCCGCGTCCGGAACCGGCGGTTTTGGAAACCGCCAAACCCAAAAAGAAACCAACCGGCAAAACCGGCGTCAAACAAAGCGCCAACGGCGTGGTGAAAAAATCCGGCAAACTGGTGATTGTCGAATCGCCAGCCAAAGCCAAAACCATTGGCAAGTTTTTGGGGCGCGGCTACACCGTTAAAGCCTCGGTGGGGCACGTGCGCGATTTGCTGCGCTCCCAACTTTCGGTGGATGTGGAAAACGGTTTTTCGCCCAAATACCGCGTGCCCAACGAAAAGCGCCAGGTGGTGAAGGATTTGAAAAATCAGGTGGCCGCCGCCAAAGAAATCTACCTGGCTACCGACCCCGACCGCGAAGGCGAGGCGATTGCCTGGCACTTGATTGAAGCCGCCGAAATGGACCCGGCTCACACCCAGCGGGTGGTTTTTCACGAAATCACCCACGATGCCGTACTCGATGCGTTTGCCCACCCGCGCCAGCTTGATATGCAGCGGGTAAACGCCCAGCAGGCCCGGCGGGTGCTCGACCGGCTGGTGGGCTACCAGATTAGCCCGGTGTTGTGGCGCAAAGTTCGCAGCCGCACCAGCGCCGGGCGGGTGCAGAGCGTGGCCCAACGGCTGGTGGTTGAACGCGAGCAGGAAATCAACGAATTTAACCCGGTTGAATACTGGTCAATTGACGCCGACCTGTCCAAAAACAAAGCCGCCGATAAATTTCGGGCCAAACTCACCCGCATTGGCGAAGAAAAAGCCGATTTAGCCACCGAAGCCGCCACACAAGCCATTGTGTCCAACCTGGAAAAAGCGGCGTACACGGTCATCGAAGTGAAAAAAGGCGAGCGCCGCCGCAAACCGGTTGCGCCGTTTACCACCAGCACGCTCCAGCAAGAGGCGTCGCGCCGGCTGGGTTTTGGCACGCGCAAAACCATGAGCGTGGCTCAGCAATTGTACGAGGGCATTGAACTGGGGCCGGATGGCACCATCGGCTTAATTACTTATATGCGTACCGACAGCACCTCCGTTTCCAAACAGGCGCAGGAAGAAGCCCGTCAATTTATTCAGGAGCAATTTGGGGCCGACATGCTGCCGCCCGAAGCGCCGGTGTACAAAACCAAAAGCAAAACCGCGCAGGAGGCGCACGAAGCCATTCGCCCCACCAGCGTGTGGCGCGAACCGGGCCGCCTTAAACGTTACCTCAGCCGCGACCAGTTGAGCCTGTACACGCTTGTTTGGCAGCGGTTTGTGTCCAGCCAGATGGCCCAGGCTGTGTACGATACGATGTCAATCACGGTGGGGGCCAGCCCCGCGCCGGTGAGCGGCAATAATTGGCCGTACCGGTTTCAGGCCAGCGGCTCACGGGTGCGGTTTAAGGGGTTTCTCACCGTGTACGAAGAAACCCGCGACGAGGATGCCGCTCCTGACAGCAGCGAAGGGCTGATTTTGCCGGAACTGGCCGAAGGCGACGCGGTGAAACTGCTCAAACTTATCCCGGAGCAGCATTTTACCCAGCCGCCGCCTCGCTACACCGAAGCCACGCTGGTAAAGGCGCTGGAAGAGTACGGCATTGGCCGGCCCAGCACCTACGCGCCCATCATTTCAACCATTCAACAGCGCGGCTACGTAGAAAAATTTGAAAAACGCCTTTACCCCACCGAACTGGGCGAAATTGTTAATGATTTGTTGGTGCAATACTTTCCGGATATTTTCAACGTGCAGTTCACCGCGCAACTGGAAGAGGATTTGGACCGGATTGCCACGGGCGAACAAACCTGGGTGGCCGTGCTCGATGAGTTTTACACGCCGTTTTCCAGAGCGGTGCAGCACGCCGAACACCACATGCCCGAAGTGAGCGTAGACGACCAACCCACCGGCGAACTGTGTGACAAGTGCGGCAGCCCGATGGTGCTGAAGTTTGGTCGGTTTGGCAAGTTTGAAGCCTGTTCCAACTTTCCGGAATGCCGCAACGCCAAACCGCACCTGCAAAAACTAGAACTGGCCTGCCCCACCGGTTGTGGCGGCCAATTGGTTGAGCGCCGCACCAAAAAAGGCCGGGTATTTTACGGGTGCAGCAACTACCCCACCTGCGATTGGAGCAGTTGGAAACGGCCACTGCCGGTGCCATGCCCCAATTGCGGCGGGTTGCTGGTGCAAAAAAATCGGCAGTGGGCGCAGTGCCTCGCCTGCGAAGAGCAGGTGGAATTGAAGCAACTGCCGGACGCGCCCAAGGAATCGCAGCCGGAACTGGTGGCGCTGTAATCAACCTCAAAGGCAAGGGCCATCCCCTTGCCTTTTTTGTTTTTCAGGGATGGACACAGCCCGTGCCTTAACAGTGAAAATGAAAATTGTTTACTTACCTGATACTTTGGGTAAGAAATCGCAAATTCTTAACGCGAATAACCCGAATTGGGCCGAATAGCGCGAATTTTCAAGGAATTATGGTATTCGTTTTATTCGCGCCATGCCAATAATAAAAATGCCTTTCTGACATCTGACATCTGGCTACTGACGACTGACTACTATTTTCAAGGGAGAAATCAACCATGCGATTAGAACTGTTGCGCGGGCAACTGGCCGGCGCAAACCTGAACGGCTTTTTGGTAACTCAAGCCGAAAACCGCCGCTATTTAGCCGGATTTACCGGTAGCAACGGCGTGCTGATTATTTCACCGGAGCGGCAGGCCGTCGCCACCGACTCGCGTTATTACGAGCAGGTAAAACAGCAATGCCCCGGTTGGGAATTGCTACAGGTTGGCTACGATTTTACCGGCGCGCTGCCGGATTTGCTGCGCGAGTTTGGGTTGAGCGGCGGCAGCGTTGGGGTTGAGGCCGGCGATCTTTCGGCGGCCAATTTTCTGCGTTGGGAGCGGGCGGTTCAAGGGCAGGTGACGTTGGTTCACACCGATGGTTTTGTGGAGGAATTGCGCATCCAAAAGGATGCCGCCGAGATTGCCGCCATTAAAAAAGCCATCGCGCTGGCCGATGCCGCCGCCAATTACATTATTCCCTGGCTAAAACCCGGCCAAACCGAGCTTGAAGTCGCCTGGGAACTTGAAGTGTTTATGCGGACTCGCGGCGCGGAAAAACTGGCGTTTGAAACCATTGTGGCTTCCGGGCCAAACTCGGCCAAGCCGCACGCGCACCCGTCCTCGCGCCGGTTGCTGGCCGGAGAACCCATCACGCTGGATTTTGGCTGCGTGGTTGATGGCTACTGCTCGGATATTACCCGGACGGTGTGCCTGGGCCAACCGGCAGACGGCCGCTACCTTGAGGTGTGGGAAACGGTGCACCGGGCGCAGCAGGCCGCCTTTGCCGGCGCTGTGGCCGGCGCGCCGGGCTGCGAGGTGGATAAACTGGCCCGTGACGTAATCCGGGCGGCAGGCTACGGCGATTATTTTGGCCACAGCCTGGGCCACAGCCTGGGGCTGGCCGTGCATGAAGTGCCGCGTTACGGCGCAACTTATACCGGCCCGGTGCCCGCCGGCGCGGTGATGACGGTTGAGCCGGGCATTTACATCCCCGGTTGGGGCGGAGTGCGGTTGGAAGATGTGCTGTTAATCACCGGCGAAGGCCATCAAATTTTAACAATGGCCGATAAACCGGCGGTGGTGGCGTAAAATCACAGGTCGAGTTTGTCCCACACGGCGGTGGCGCGGTGGTGGACGCGGTGTTGGGCAAAATTTATCTGGTAGATGGTTTCATCATCCACCAGTTGGCGGGTGAGGTAGCCTTTTTCTACCAGCAATTGGCCCAGCCGTTGCATTTGCGGGCGGCTAATGCCCAATTCGGCGGCAAAGTCGGGTTCAGAAATTTTACGTTGGCGGGTAATTCGGTTAAATGGCGCAACCAGTGGGGCTGGCAGGTTGAGAATGTCTATTTGGCTAATACCATCTTGCGATGGGCAGGTATCAATTTTCTGGTAGAGTTGATCAAACAAAATGTCACCGGCAGCAATAGTTGATGTTTCAACTAATGTTGGATCAGTCACAATTAACTCCGTATTTCTATAAAATTGTTATTGGTGATGTTTTTGTATTATACCAGAAAATTTACAAAATGCAAGAATTTTTTGATAACAATTGGTATCGAATTTTGGAAATTTCTAACTTTTGGCATTCCACGCGGCTAAAAATGATGCCTGCTATGCCGCCAGTCTCAAAGTTGCGCCTGCCAGAAACTTTTACTTTAGCCTTGCACGATGGTTGATTATATGGTACTATACATTAAATTCCGGTTATGTTAAGTGTCTAAATAAGCTGCATTCTGCTCCAATGAACGAGGAGAAAAACCATGAGTGAATCAACAAGGCCGTCCATGCAATCGGTCCAAAAAAGCCTGTTAATCGGCGCGGTGGCGGGCCTGATACTCGGCATTTTGGTGGGGATTGTTGTTTCAGTGATTTATGTTCGGTCCTATCCGCCGGTGTACCAGGGCGGCGCGTACCCCAATGAGCTTACCAAAGCCTACCAAACGCATTACCTGGCGATGGTGGTTGACTCTTACCTGGTGAACCAAGACTTGGATACGGCCCAGAAACGGCTAAAATCTTTTGATGCCGCAACCAAAATCCGGGTGTTGGGCGAGCGTTCGGGGGCGTATGTGGCCGCCGGCCGGGGCGTAGAAGCGCAACTTATCAACAATCTGGCGGTAACGCTCAAAGGCAAAGAAAATTGGGATGATGCCGCCATCAAAACGGTGGTGGGCGAACTGACTACCCAGTTCCAGGCCGATCCGGCCCGGGCGCAGGCGGTGAGCACCTACAGCGCGGCGTTGCTCAATGGGCAGGTGCCGGTTCCGGCGGCGCAGGCTGCCGCTGCCGGGCAACCAACCGCCACCCCGCCCACCGAGGCGGCGCAGGGCGGCGGTATTTCGTGGGTGTGGTATCTGTTTTGCTGTGTGCTGCTGTTGATTGTTATTTTGATTGTGTACATCTTAAGCCGGCGTCAACTGGCCAAACGCCCGGCCAAACCGGTAATCGAATGGGAAGGCGAAGGCGTGCCGCCGCTCAAGGTGTGGAACGGCACCTACACCTTTGGCCAGGATTTGTACGATGAATTCTTTACCCTTGAAACCGAAGATAACCTGTTTTTGGGCGAAGGCGGCATGGCAATTTTAGATACCGTGCCCGGCGCTACCCCCAAACAGGTGTTATCTTTTGATGTGGGCCTGTTTGATAAAACCGATATCACCACCCGTTCCGTGATTTTGATGAGCGAATACGCCTATAATGACCCCAAACTGCGGGCCAAAGCCGACGCCAATCCGCAGGCCGAGCCGGTGCTGGTTGAACCCGGCAAAACGTTCAAACTGGAATCCTCGGCGATGCGGGTTGAGGGCAAAATTGAGGGATTGGTGTACGGCGCGGGCGGCAATATGTACTTTGAAAAGCTGGCGGTTCGGTTGAACCTCTTTGTAAGAGAAGGGGCCGATTTGAAACGGGGGCAAATGGACGTGCCCGACCAATACCGCGATTGACGGGCCATCATTTAAAACAAAAAGGGGCGACCACCGTCGCCCCTTTTTTTATACTTGCGCCATGGGCGAAAACAGTTTGTTGTGTTCTTGCAGGGCAAAACGGTCGGTCATGCCGGCAATGTAATCGCACACGGTGCGGTGCAGCCCTTTGTGTGGAATTTGGCCTTGCACGTCGGTGGGCAAAATCAGCGGCGAGGCCACGTAAGCCTCAAACAGTTCGGTGATAAAACGCTGGGCTTTAAGCTGCATTCGCATTACCCGCCAGTGGTGGTACAGGTTGGCGTACAGAAAATCCTTCAATTCGCGGTTGAGTTGCTGGCCGGTTTCTGAGTAGGTGATCATATTCCGGTCGGCCTGCCGGATATCGCTGGTGGAGTTGATGTGATACTGCGCCAGCCGGGATTGGGTGGCGCTGATGACATCGCTGACTTCTTTGCCCACCAGCCGGCGAATGGTGCGGTGGCGATCCATATCGGTGAAACTTTTGAGCGGATTGAGGCCCAATTCCTGGGTAACAAGCTGCCAGTATTTAACCTCAAGCAGTTGGGCCGGCGTAATCAGCCCGGAGCGCAGGCCGTCGTCCAGGTCGGCGGTGTTGTAGGCAATTTCATCGGCCAAATTGACAATTTGGGCCTCCAGCGTGGGCCGCCAGTCCGGTTCCAGTTCCGTCACGTGGCTGCGGTCGTATTCGGTTTCGTGCTTAAGGATGCCTTCGCGCATTTCCCAGGTGAGATTTAACCCCCGCCAGTCCGGAAAGCGGTTTTCCAGCTTTTCGACAATGCGGTAGCTCTGGTAATTGTGGTCAAACCCGCCGTGATCGGCCATCAATTTATTAAGCGCCGCCTCGCCGCTGTGGCCAAACGGCCCGTGGCCCAAATCGTGCGCCAGGCAGATGGCCTCGGTTAAATCCTCGTTAACAGACAGGGCGCGGGCGATGGTGCGGCCAATTTGCGCCACCTCGATGGTGTGCGTTAGCCGGGTGCGGTAATAGTCGCCTTCGGTGATGAGGAACACCTGGGTTTTGTATTCCAGCCGCCGAAAGGCGGTAGTGTGGATAATCCGGTCGCGGTCGCGCTGGTAGGCGGTGCGGTAGGGGTGTTCCTCCTCCGGCAACACCCGCCCCTTTGAGTTTTTGCTTAGCATGGCATACGGAGCCAACCGTTCCGCCTCTTGCGCCTCAATTTCTATCCGAGTTATCATGATCAAACTCCTGCAATTTAAGTTTACCCTCATTATAACGCTTAACTCAGTCATTCGCGCCATTCGCGTTGGTTTTTTGCACCGGGAACCGGCTGATCTGTTCCTCAATTGAAAATATATTTATCTCATTCAGAGATATATTTACCTCAATTAAAGGTTCCTTTAGCTCAATTATTCTTTGATGAAGCTGAATTAGATCATAATTCGGAAATATCAACAAATAATCGAAAATAATCAAAAGTTAATTAAGCTGAATTACCTTTTCCTGAAGCAACAGCGGGGGTAAAACAGGTTATAACACAAAATTGGGCGGTTTTTGCCAAAGCCCCCGCTCTGATTTATGATAGCTGCCTATGATTTCTCAACCAGAGTTAGCCAACCCAACGCCGTCAAGCTGGCGGCAATCTCTTAACTTGCCGCTGGAATTAGTGCCGTTGCTTGCCTTTTTTGGCTGGTTATATTTAAAAACCATGCCGCCGGGCATGAGTTCGTGGATTGTGGAAGGCTGGGATTCGGCGGTGCTGCAAATAACCGGCAGCACCTGGGGCGTGCCGCATTCGCCGGGGTACCCGCTGTACACCGTTCTGTCTAACATTTTTGTGCGGCTCACGGGCCTTGTCCCCGGTTTGTGGGAAACGCCGGTGGTGTGGCGGGTAACGCTGTGGTCAACTACCACCAGCCTGCTTACGTTGGTGTTTGTTTATTTGATTGGCTGCCGCCTCACGCGCAACCGGGTGGTGGCGGTAATGGCCGCGGCCATTCTGGGCGTGAGTTTTAATTTTTGGCGGGCGGCGATTATGGCCGAGGTATACAGCCTTAACGCGCTGTTTTTTGCGCTCACCTACTGGTTGGCTCTGGTGTGGGATGATGACCGGCGCGACCGCTGGCTGGTGTTGTTGGGGCTGGTGCTGGGCGCGGGGGTGGTGCATCACCGCACCGCCTTTATTTTGCCGCCGACTATTGTCCTGTGGGCTACCATCCGGCGTGAAAAGAAAAAAGAAGCTGCCGAAGAATCGCCGCAACCGCGCTGGCGGATTATCGCCCGGCGGTGGGCTATTTTGGTGGGGTGCGCGCTGGCGCCGCTGCTGGTTTACCTGTACCTGCCCTGGGCGGCGCAAAATCGGCAGGGCCAAACCTGGCTGTACGCCAACATGGCCGATTGGAACACGTTTTGGTTTGTGGTGTTAACCCGCGAGTGGTGGGGGCTGTTGCGCCCGCCCAACTCGCCGGCGGCGTGGCTGGCGCAACTGGCCAACCTGTTCTGGCAGCAGGCCGGGCAAATTACGGCGGTGGGCGCGGCGTTGGGGCTGGCGGGCCTGTTTATCAACCGGCGACACCTGTGGCTGTTTGGGCCGCCGCTGCTGGCGTTTGTGATTTTTGCAACCTCGTACAAAGTAGCCGATCTGGACAGCATGCTCATCCCGCTCACCCTTACCTTGAGTTTGGGGCTGGGCGCGCTGGTGGGCCTTGGCCTGCGGGGGGTTGTAACCCGGCTGATTACGCTCATCCGGTTAAAGGATCAGGATTTGCGCGGTAACAAGTGGCTCAGTTCCACAATTTTGGCCAGCCTGTCGGTGGCGCTGGCGGTGGGGGCGTATTTCTTTTACCAGCCGATGGCCGCCGCCAACTACCCGGCCCTTGATTTGAGCAACGATTGGCAGGCGATGGATTTGGTAGAAGAAGTAACGGCCATTGCCCAGGCCGGCACGCCGTTAACCATCATCGGGCAGGATAATAGCGTGCTGCCCGATTTTCTCTACGCCCAGGTGGTGCTGGGCCAGCCGATTGAATCCCTGTCCACCACCACCCTCAGCCGCATGCCCGAAGCCGGCAGCATCGAATTGCTGCACAACCGGTTGGCGCAGGGCCGCCGCCTGTTTGTAGACCGCGAAACCGTTGATTTGGGCTTTATCAAGTGGCTCAATCGCGCTATTAACAGCGGGCAAATATTTATGGCTCCCACCGGCCACCCCTATTTGTGGGAACTGCTGCCTCGCCCCATGAGCAACGTTCTCCCCAAAACCGAGCCGTGGACGGTAACGCCCGCCGGCCAGTTTTTGGACGGCAAAATTTCGATGATTGCCTTTAACCAGCGGTTGGTGCGCAAACGCACCGGCTGTTTTATGCGCCTCACCCTGTTTTGGCGCGCCGAAGCGCCGGTTAGCCAAAATTATTATGTCTCGGTGCAGCCGTTGGGCGGCGAAACGGTCATTGACAAAAACGACCATCTGGCGTTGATGCGCGGTTATTTGCCCTTTTCTAAACTAACGCCGGGCGAAATTGTGCGCGACGAAGTGGACACGCTGGTGCGCCAGCCGGCGGCGCTGCCCGGCATCAACCTGGTGGTTAACCTGTACCAGGTGCAAGGCAGCGAGTTCCCCACCTTTGGGCAAATTACCCTGCCCATCACCATTACCAACCCCGGCGAGTGCGCCGCGCGCTAACCAGGAGTGGCCCGGTGGCAGTTTCTCTCATTCAAGCTGATGGCTTACATTTGAACGCTCAGTCTCCGCTGACGCAACTGGCCGCCGATGCCGCCGTTATCGCCTTTGCCGATGGCTTGCTGGCGCGGGCGTTGGCTCCTTTTGCCGGGGATGAAACAACGCTGGCGCAGGCGTTGCACCAATCCGCCCCTAAATTTGGCCGGTTGCTGGCGGCACTGCTGGCGCTGGACGCCGAGATTACCGCCGTGGCGGCGGACGAGTTGCGCGTTTTGCCGCTGCCCGGCTTTTTGAGCTACCGGGCGCGGCTGCCGCTGGCTCAATTTCCGCCGCAAAGGTTGCGGCTGCCGCCGTTAAATCCCGGCGGGCATTACGCGCTGGCGGCAACGCCCGCCGGCAACGCGCTGGCGGTGCGGGCCGACATCCACCCGCAGTTGCGGGTGCTGGGGCATGTGCGCGTGGCCGTGGGCGGGCCGGATTACGCCCCGGCCCGGCTGCGGGCCGTTGAACAGCGATTGGAGCGGCAAACGCTGGCGGAGCCGCTGCTGGCGGCGGCGCTGGCCGTGGCGGCTGAGGCATTGGCTCAACCGGAGTTGGCCCAATTGTCCAGAGTTTTACAGGGCTGGCTAAAATAAAAAGCCGAAAGCGGAACCCCGCTTTCGGCCTGGGCGCGAGTGGCGCAATTTTTAGGGGAAGATGCCCCGCATCTCCAGCGCCTCGGCTACCCGCGCTACGGCCAGCATAAACGCGCCCTGCCGCAACGATACGCTCCGCTGCTGGCTAAAATCGTACACCCGGTCAAAAGCATCATCCAAAAAACGGTGCAGGTTGTGCTGCACCTCTTCTATTTTCCACGGAAAAGCCTGCAAACCCTGCACCCACTCAAAATAACTCACGGTTACGCCGCCGGCGTTGGCCAGAATATCGGGCACCACCACAATGCCGCGCGCGTTTAAAATTTTGTCGGCGGTGGCGCTGGTGGGGCCGTTTGCGCCCTCAACAATAAAATTGGCCTGCACATGGTCGGCGTTTTGCTCGGTAATCTGGTCTTCAAGCGCCGCCGGAATGAGCACATCGCACGGCAAAAACAACAATTCCTCGTTGGTGATTTTATCAAGGCCAAATAGAGTCTCGCAGCCGGCCAGGGTGCGCGTGGGCGACGTGCGGGTGTACTCAAACATGCGCTCCACATCAAGGCCGTTGGGGTTGTAGTAGCCGCCGGAAATATCGCTCACGGCAATGATTCTGCCGCCCGATTTGGCCAGATAATGCGCCGCCCAGTAGCCCACTTTGCCAAAGCCCTGCACCACAATTTTGGCGTCGTCAACCGGCAAATTGTGCCGCTTGAGGGTGCTGAGGGTGATGATGGCCACGCCCAGGCCGGTGGCATCGGAGCGGCCCAGGCTGCCGCCCAGGCTGATGGGTTTGCCGGTGACAATTTCCTGGCTGGCCTGGCCGGTGAGCATGCTGTAGGTATCGCTCATCCAGGCCATGGTGCGCTCATCGGTGTTAACGTCGGGGGCGGGGATATCGGTTTTGGGGCCGATGATGGGCATAATGGCATAGGTGTAGCGCCGGGTAAGCCGGCGCAGCTCGGTTTCGGTGAGCGAGTTGGGGCTAACGCAAATGCCGCCTTTGGCGCCACCGTAGGGTAAATCCAGCACGGCGCATTTCCACGTCATCAACTGGGCCAGCGCGGTTACTTCTTCCAGCGTAACATTGGCGTGGTAGCGCACGCCGCCTTTGCACGGCCCGCGCACGCTGGTGTGCTGCACCCGGTAGCCGGTAAAAACTTCAATGCTGCCGTCGTCGGTTTCAATGGGGACGGCAACGGTGAGCGAGCGCTCGCAGGTGCGGAGCACGTGGTAAATGTTGGGGTTAAGGTTGAGGCGCTCGGCGGCGTCATCCAGGTGGCTTTGGGCCGAGCTGAGCATGCGCATGCCCGGCGTTTCTTGATTTTGGGCCGTGGCTTCCAGGCCGTTGCGGGGTGAGGTTGGTGTTGATATCATCCGTTTTTCCTTTCAAACTTCATTGTTTGGAGTGACCAACGTTTAATCAGCGTCAGTATACCATATCGCCTATGCTTTGGCCAGCCCCAATATATTGAGGTTTGCCTTTGCGTTGCCCTAGATATAGTGGTTGCGCCCGGATAGGCAAACGGCTACTTGTCAACTGGCGGTTTTGTTGGTATAATATTATGGTAAGTTGAAATGCCTTTTTAGCACAAAGGGGAACGGCAATGGCAGTATCACTGGAATTAGCCATTTCCGCCATTAGAGCGGGGCGCAAAGAAGAGGGGCGGCAACTGCTAAACCTGCTCATCCAGCAAAATCCCAATAACGAGATGGCCTGGTTGTGGATGAGCAGCGTGGTCAACACTGATGAGCAAAAAGCCCGGTGCTTGTACCACGTGTTAGCCATCAACTCTAAAAATCAACTGGCGCAGCGCGGCCTGCAACTGCTGGGTATTGTGGTGTCTGATTCTCGCCCGGTGCAGTTGCCCCGCGATTCGCAGCCCATTCATCTGCCCAAAGCAACGGTGACGGCGGCAACGGTCACGGCCCAGATCACGGACACGGCAGATCGCCGCCCGTTTTTAATTGATCCCAAAACCATTACCCAGGAATTGCCGTTTACGCCGGTAAAACCGCCGTTTCAGGAGCAAAAAATCCAGGCGTCGCCGGCGGTGTTGGCGTTGAATGTGGAAGAAGACCCCGACCCGCTGCCACCGGCAGCGCCCGCCGTGGCGATTAACGGCAACGGCGCTAGTGCGGCCACCTCGCCGCCGGCCGAGCCAAAAACCGAACCGGCCCCGCCGCCGGCGGAAAGCGGGCCAACCCCCGCCGCGCCCGCCGCCGAAAATTTTGTAGTGGTGTACCCGCCTGCCACCGAAACGCAGGTGATGCCGCCGCTGGTGGTTGAAGGGCGGGCGCATACCAGGCCGGCGGTTGAAGCCGCGCCGCCCCCGCCGGTTGAACTCGCTTCGGCGCAAACCCAGGTAATGCCCACGCTCTCACGTGAAACCGCCGCGCCCCCGCCGCCGGCCCAGGCCGCGCCGCTGACCGATACCAATAAGTTGCCGGCGCTGCCGCCAAACGGAACCGCCGCCGCCCCGCCGCCGGTGGCTTTTGCGCCCAATCCGGCGCAACCGGGGCCAACCCCGGTGCCGCCGCCCATGGAAACCCGCCCGTCGCAGCCGGTGTACCTTAATTACCCCGATCCCAGCGCGGGCCAAATGCCCTATTATCCGCCGCAACCCGCGCCGCCCCGCGAGCCGGCCCCGCCGCCGGTTTACTACTCGCCACAATACCCGCAGTTGCCCGTGGGCTATAACCCGGCCCTGCCGTCGGCGGCTACCATCAATATGCAATTTCCGCCCGCCCAATACCAGCGCCCGGCTGAGCCGCTGCCGGTTGTGCCACCACCGGGGATGATGCCTTACCCGGCCTACCCGTATCATTCTAACGCCACCGTACTAATGCCGCCCATGTCCGAGGCCGAAGCGCGGGCGCGGCTGGCCAACAGCCAGGCCATCCCCACGGCCAGCGCCGCCGCGATGCCGCTGCAAAATGGCGGCGGCTGGCCCCCCAACCCTATGCTGGCCGGCCCTGCCGTTTCGTTTGAGGATGAAGCCGATGAGGTTGAGGAATCCGAAGGCGAAATTAACGTGCTGGCGGTGATTATTTTTGGCACGCTATCGCTGACCGCGCTGGGCGGGCTGGGGATGCTGCTGCTGCTGATTTTTACCACGCCGGCTTAGGCGGCCAGTTCAACCCACCAGCGCCGTTTGAGCCGCCAGCGCAAATCGCTGCGGCTGAGTTGCAACTCAAAACGGGCGCCGTTGCCGGCTTCAACCAGCACGTGCCGCCCGTTTTCTGTGTCCCACTGCCGCCCCACCGAAATCAGGGTGTAGTCAACGCCGCGCCAGCTTAATTGGTGGGGCCGGGTGTGGCCCTGGTTATCAATTGCGGCCAGCACCGCCACCGGGTCATCTAAAAATTCCATTGTGGCCATAAAAACCCCCTGTAAACGACGAGTTACGAATTACGAATTACGAATTACGAGCGCCGAAAGGCGAATGTAGCGGCGGGGCTTGCCCCCGCCCAAAAACCGGGCGACCCTCGCGGTCGCCCCTACGTTTTCCACCAAAGGTTGGTGAACCTCGACCAAAGGCTGGTGAACCTCGACCAAAGGTTGGTGAACCTCCACCAAAGGTTGGTGAACCTCCACCAAAGGTTGGT
>CAZFCE010000045.1:0-34776 GCA_964517605.1 uncultured Caldilineaceae bacterium
TTTGAAGCTAAAATTATCCGGCTTGTTTTTATTACTGGCATTACTGCTGCCCGGCGCGGCGCTGGCGCAGGCCCCGGCAACCACCATCGCCGAGTTGACGGTTGAGTTGTGGCCGGAGTTTGACCGGCCCGAAGTGCTGGTGATCCACCGGATTACCCTGAACGAAGCCACGCCGCTGCCGGTCACGCTTACCTTTAAATTCCCGCCTTACATTGAAACTATGCACGCCGTGGCCGCAGAACGCGGCGGCGGGCTGTTTTCAATCCAGGGCGATGCGCTAAAGCTGAACAAAACCGCCGCCGCGCTGGAATTAACCGTCACCACCGATAGCCGCAGCCTGCAACTTGAATATTACGATCCCCAAATTTTGACGCAGCAGGGCCGGCAGCGCCAAATTGACTACACCTTTAACGCCGATTACCCGGTTACTTTGGCTCACTTTCAGGTGCAGCAGCCGGTTCAGGCCGGCAATTTTACCGTTACGCCAACGGCATCCGGCAGTTTTACCGACCAAAAGGGCTTATCGTACCAGGTGATTGACACCGCCGGCCTTAAACCGGGCGACCCGCTGCAAATTAAGGCCGCCTACACCCGCGCCACCAACCAGCCCAGCTCCGAACTGCTAACCGAAAATATTCAGGTTGTTACCCAACCCGCGCCCGCCGCCGCGCCGCAATTTCCGTGGGGTTACCTGCTCATTGGAGCCGGAGTGGTGGTGCTGCTGGCTACCGGCGGCTACTGGTGGTGGACCAACCGGGCGGCTGCCCCGGCCCCGCCGCGCCGAACGGTTTTGCGGCCAACTCTGCCCAAAAAACGGGTCAAAGCTGGCGGTCAGGGCGGTTATTGCCATCAGTGTGGCGCGGCGTTGCGCCCCGACTCCAACTTTTGTCACGCTTGCGGCACGCCCCGCCGTAAAGATTGAAACAACTCCAAAAAAAGTTATTGGGCAAAGTTGTTAAATCAATATTTTGCAAATTACGAACGTTTGTGCTATACTTGATGTATTCTAAAATCATATTTTGAGCAAGACTAAAAATGGTTTCAAATCATCTGCACATAGATCTATTTGCAGAATTGAATATTAAATTCATCCCCAAATATGCTAAACCATTCCTCAAATGGGTTGGGGGCAAACAACAGCTTCTTTCGCAGTTTGAAGCCTATTTCCCAACTAATTTTGAAAGATACATTGAACCATTTGTGGGGGGAGGGGCTGTTTTCTTTCACCTTTGGAATACGGAAAGACTGCCCAGAGAAAGTTTTTTGTTTGATAATAACGAAGAATTGATAAATGTTTATCGAGTTGTTCGTGATAAAGTTGACGATCTAATAAAACTACTTGCCCTACACAAAGAAAGACATAACAAAGATTATTATTATCAAATCAGAAATTTTGACCGAGAAAACACTCAGTTTACCGATGAAGAAAGGGCAGCGCGCACCATCTACCTGAATCGAACTTGCTATAACGGCCTCTACCGGGTTAACAGTAAAGGGCAATTTAATGCCCCTATCGGTAGTTACAAAAATCCTCAAATTCTGTATAAAGATGTACTTAAGACTGCAAGCGCAATTTTGCAAGATGTTACCATTCAGGTAGCTGATTTCAGAGAGATTGTAAATCTCGCCCAAACCGGGGATTTTTTCTATTTCGATCCCCCCTATGATCCCGTAAGTAGAACATCAAGTTTTACAGGTTATACTGCAAATAATTTTAAAGACGAAGATCAACAAGACCTGGCTTGGGTATTCAAGCAACTTACGAGAAAAGGGTGCCTTTGTATGCTCAGTAATTCTTATACGCCTCTCATTCTTAAATTATACCAAGGTTTTCAAATAGAAATTGTTCAGGCAAAACGTGCCGTCAATTCGGATGCAAATGGCAGAGGGGGTATCCCCGAAGTGATTGTGTTAAATTATTAGGCAAAGGCAATTGTTATGGCCGGTTACATTTTCAGTTTAGATAATCTCAATTCCCTCCAACTGTATACAAAAAATGGCATATACGCGACAAAACTATCTTCCCCTTCCGGTTTATGGAAAATTCACCATGAAGGCACCTTTGCTGATTATGTAACAATGCAAGCAGGTGACAATATTTATTTCTTCATAAACAGAAGAATTTATGGCCTTGGAAAACTTGTAAACCTTGGATCAGATTGCAAGTTTTTCAATTTCCCTGAGGCTGGCGAACCACACAAATATGCCTATCAAGATATAAAACAAAATCTACTTTGGGATGAGGGGGAGTTCAGTACAGATCAACGTTGCATCTGTATTTTTGAGCCTGATCCATATTTTTTCGATCTGGGTATAGATATGGATGATGTTTTATCCTCAAATCCTTTAGCATTTAAAATGCTCAGAGCGTTTTGGAAACTCTCATTCGTTAAATTTGATGATGACGAAAATCAAGCTTTTCGAGATATAGTTCTCAAACGTAACCAAGAAGCCTTATCCGATCTCAAACAGGATAATGGCGTCCTTGAGTTTCAATCTGTTCACCCACAAATTTCTAAACGGCTGTCGGCATTATATAAGCTTGACTCAGGATTATCGTCTGTATTGTCCAGTTGCGCTGAAGGAGACTATTTGAAGCACGAGATGGCAATAGAAGCCGGTGTTTTGCACCAGCTATCAATCAAAGATGATAAAACGGGTGAAGTTTTTGGTGAATGGGACTATTTGTCTCATCAAGTCGTAGCCTCGCCGTTTAAGCCAATTGACTATATGGACAAGATGGATTTGTTTGGTTATTCTTACATACCTAATTTTAGGCCAACAAAATCAAAATTTCTGGTTGGGGAAATTAAAAAAGATGCTGCCAAAATCGAAAATGTTGACCAACTATTAAAATATGTCGATTGGGTCAGGGATGAATACTGCTTTGGGGATTATTCGATGATTAAAGCTTTTCTGATTGCCTACGAATTTGATGATGAAGTAGTCAAACATAAACGCTCTGTGGGGATAAGAAATTACACTGTTGGGGTTAGACCTACCCGATCTCTGGAATGGAATAATGTAAGTTTGGTCAAATACTCCTTTAATTCGGCATCAAAAATGCTGGAGTTCAGGTTAGTGAGCTAATCAAATTGCCAACCAGAAAACATATACCCAATGAACATAAATTCAAACAACCTCATCTGGAAATTGTGGAAATACTTGGTTTACGTGATTGGGTTTTACGTCATCATCAATCTCTCCGCCGATTTTTTAGGCTTTGTAATGCTGCCGTTCACCAAGCCTGCTATAATTTATGTAATCCCCTCGGGGGTGCGGCTTCGGTTTGGATTTAAACAGAGCAGTTGGTAGGCCGATGGTTAATTTTTGTCGCCTGCTGCTTTTTCTGCTGGCGTTGGCTGCCATCGCCGCCGCCCCGCCGCCCGGCCTGGCCCAAACCGCCACCGGCCCGCAGATTGCCTTTGCTGCCTATCGCAACGGTCAGTGGGATATTTACGCCATTGCGCCCGATGGCGCTAACCTGCGCCAACTCACCAACACGCCCGCCGAAGACACCGACCCGGCCTTTTCACCCGATGGCACGCGGCTGGCGTTTGCCTCGCGGCGCGATAACAACTGGGATGTATACATTCTCAATTTGCAAACCGGCGCTGAAACGCGCCTCACCACCTCGCCGCAGTACGATGGCGCTCCCACCTGGCGGGCCGACGGCCAGGCCATTGCCTATGAATCGTACCAGGCCGGCAACCTGGACATCTGGCAAATTGATGCCGCCGGCAACCAGCCGCCCCAAAACCTCACCGCCGATGTTTCCGCCGGAGATTTTGGCCCGGCCTACAGCCCCACCGCGCCGATCATTGCCTTTTCAAGCTGGCGCGAGGGCAACAAGGATTTATTTTTGCTCAATACCCAAACCGGCCAAACCACCCGCCTGACCAACAGCCCCGCCGCCGAAGAGTGGCCGGCCTGGCAGCCATCCGGCCAAAAGCTGGCCTTTGTTACTGATAACCTGGGCGACCGCGAAGTGTACACGCTGGCGGTGGCCAATCCCCCGGCTGCCGGCGGCGCGACAGAACACGTTACCTGGCTGGGCCGCACCGATAGCCCGGCGTGGGACCCCGCCGGCCAAACCATTGCGGCGGTGTTTCACCGCTGGGATGGCGACCAGCTTACGCTCACCGCGCCCGGCGCAACGCACCGGCTTTCGCCGGAAATCAGCAGCGTGGGCTATATGCAGGGCCGGCTAACGTGGCATCCGCAGGCCATTACGTACGGCGACCCGCGCGGCAGCCTGGCCGGGAGCGGCAACTCGCCGCTGTTCACCGAGGAAGTTACCCGTAACGGCGACCCCACCGCCGAGCCGTACAGCCTGGTGCGGCAAAACGACCTGACCACCGGCACGCCCTGGCTGGCCGATACGGTTGATAACTCGTTTCAAGCCTGGCGCAACCGCCTGCGCGATGAAGTCGGCTTTGATTTTTTGCAAAAGCTGTCCGATGCCGCCCGCGATGTGGGCAGCCGCACCGAAACCTCGCAATATGCCAGTTGGCACAAAAGTGGTCGGGCGGTTGACACCCTGTTTGATTACCACCTCAACGGGCAATTGATGCACGAAATTGTAAAAGAAATTTACGGCGGCGAAACATACTGGCGAATTTACCTGCGCTGCACAGACCAGAGCGGGCGCTGCGGGCGTCCGCTTACCGCCACGCCGTGGAATTACAGCGCCCGCGCCCGCACCAACATTGCCCCGGAACAGGGCGGCATCGAAAAAGAAATCCAGCCCGGTTATTATGTTGATATGACCGCGCTGGCCCGCGAATACGGCTGGGAGCGCATCTCCTCTTACGCCGACCAGGATTACAGTTGGACGTGGAATTTTTTGGCCTTTGAATACTGGCACTACCAAAAACGCTTTGAAACCGACGGCGCGGCCAACTGGTACCAGGCCATGCGGGATGTTTACAACGAAAAAACGCTTCAACGTTATTTTTCGTGGGAAAAAATGCGCCAGCTAAGCGAAGAGCCGTACATGATTGCCCTGAAAGGTATTCCGCTGCCGCTGGAAAAGAAACCGTGGTGGGCCCTAGTTGACGCCCAATAATTTTAGCCGCCAAAGGAACTGCCCATGTTTGCCAAACTTTTTGCTTCGCCTCAACGCCGTCTGTGGCCGGTGCTGGCTATTGTTACCGTATTGATTGCCGCCGTGGTGTTACTCCGCAGCCAGGGCCGGTTGTGGATTTGCGCCTGCGGCCAGGTTTACGTGTGGGTAAGCAACGTGTGGAGTTCCGATAACTCGCAGCATTTGTTTGACCCGTACAGTTTTTCGCACGTGCTCCACGGGATTGTGTTTTTTTGGGCGCTGATCTGGCTGGCCCCGCGCCTGCCGTTGTTGTGGCGGCTGTGGCTGGGCCTTTTGGTTGAGGCGCTGTGGGAAGTGTTTGAAAACTCAGAGTTTGTTATTCAGCGTTACCGCGAAGCCACCGCCTCGCTGGGCTACCAGGGCGACACCATTGTTAACTCAATGGGCGATATTCTGGCCTGCGCCATTGGTTTTTGGCTGGCTTGCCGGCTGGGCTGGCGGTGGTCGCTGGCCTTTTTTATCATCACCGAAGTGGTGATGCTGCTGTGGATTAGAGACAGCCTGATTTTAAACATCATCATGCTGATTTATCCCATCGAAGCCATTAAAGCCTGGCAAATTGGTTGATAACCCCTCCCAATTAAGCCCCGATGTGACAAAAGTCGTATACAGCCCCGCCAACACCCGTTAACATTTCTAATGTTGACGGGTGTTGTTTTTTTTGGGGTAAAATTGTCATAGTTACCCGGCAAATATCCAAAGCGTTGCAAGCAAAATAACAAAAGAAAGGAGGCGCATCCCCCAAATTACCCCTGCCCGTGGTTTTTTAGGACAATGAGGAGCATCCGAAATTAATCGGAGGGATCAGAATGCAAATACCATCTTATGTTAATGCCTTACCCATGTTGTTGAGCATGCTGGTGGGCGCGCTGCTGGGGTTGGGCGGTTTTACCTTTTCTTACGCCGAAGGGACGTCCTACTTATCCAACGATCCCAAAACCTGCGTTAACTGCCACGTTATGCGCGACCAGTACGATGGCTGGCAAAAAGGCGGCCATCACCAGGCGGCCACCTGCAACGATTGCCACATTCCCCACGAGTTTGTGCCCAAATACCTGGCTAAAATGCGTAACGGCTTTTGGCACTCCACTTATTTCACGCTGCAAAATTTTCACGAACCCATCCAGATTACGCCTGGCAACAAAGCCATTTTAAATGCCAACTGCGTTGCCTGCCACGCCGGGCTGGTCAATGATATTGCCTTTCATCCCAGCAACGACCAGCAACAGCTCGATTGTGTTAAATGTCATGCGCGGGTTGGGCACGGCCCAACCGGCGAATAGGAGGGACAGCCATGAATGCAAAAAGTATTACAATTTACGTGGTTTTAATTGTAGTGGTCGCCCTGCTCACGGCTGGTGTGTTTTACCTGTTTACCAACATCAGTGAGCGCAAAGAAGAAGCCAAACAGGATGTCTTTAGGGTGGTTGATATTACCGAAGAAACGCTGGATCCGGCGGAGTGGGGCAAAAATTATCCCCGCCAGTACGATGGTTACATTCGCACGGTAGATACGGTGCGCACCCGCTACGGCGGCAGCGAGGCGTTCCAAAAGCTGGATGCGGACCCGGTATGGCGCGATATTTTTGCCGGCTACGCCTTTTCGCTGGATTACCGCGAAGACCGCGGCCACGCCTACATGTTAACTGACCAGGAGCAAACCAGGCGCGTCACCGAAAAGAAGCAGCCCGGCGCATGCCTGCAATGCCACGCCAACATCATCCCGGCTTACCAAAAAATGGGCCTGGAAAACGGCGCGCCCGCCGGCCCGGAAAATCGCGAAGCCCAAATTGAAAAGGGATTTGAAATTATCAGCAGCATGCCCTACACCGAGGCGCACAAGCTGATTTCTGGCCCCATTGGCTGCGGCGATTGCCACAATCCCACCAACATGCAGTTGCGCGTAACCCGGCCCGGTTTTATTAACGGCATCCGGGCGCTGGCTAACGGCGATGCGCCGGTACCGCACCTGCCCAGCATTGAACGCTGGCGCGCCGATGGCAAAAAAGGCAAATACGACCCCAACACCATGGCCAGCCGCCAGGAAATGCGTAGTTTTGTGTGCGGCCAATGTCATGTAGAGTATTACTTTAAAGGCGATGCCAAAACGGTAACGTATCCGTGGGATAACGGCCTGACGATGGACGGAGCCGAAAAGTATTACGCCGACGCCGGTTTTAAGGATTGGGAGCACAAACTAACCGGCGCGCCCACGCTCAAGGCCCAGCACCCGGAATTTGAAATGTGGAGCCAGGGCGTTCACGCCCGGAGCGGGGTGGCCTGCGCCGATTGCCACATGCCCTACAAACGCGACGGGGCCATCAAAATTAGCGATCACCACGTGCGCAGCCCCATGCTCAACATTAATAACGCCTGCCAAACCTGCCACTCCTTTACCGAAGCGGAAATGGCCGCCCGCGTAACCATCATTCAGGATCGCACCCACGCCATGATGCTGCGAACCGAAGAAGCTCTCAAAGGGCTGATCACCGATTTGCAAGCCGCCCGCGATGGCGGCGTGCCCGCCGATAAATTAGCGCCGGTGCAAGAACTACAGCGCAAAGCCCAGTGGCGGCTGGATTACGTGGCCGCCGAAAATTCAATGGGCTTCCACGCGCCGCAAGAGGCCACCCGCATTTTGGGCGAGGCCATTGATTACGCCCGCCAGGGACAACTGGAACTGGCCAAACTCAATGCCGTTGCTATGAAATAGCCATTAACCGGCACTTGTTGACAGTGCCGGTCACTCAATAAAAAACGGGGAACGGCGACCCAATGGGTCGCCGTTCCCCGCCAGTTCTCCGGTTTTATGCCTGGGGGTCTATTCAACCGCTACCGCCGGCGGCAGCGAAAACCAAAAGGTGCTGCCCTGGCCCACCTGGCCTTCAACGCCAACATGGCCGCCCAGCCGCTCCATAATGCGCCGCACAATAGATAACCCCAAGCCGTGCCCCTCTATCCGAATTTCATCAAGCCGCACAAATTCCGCAAATAGCTGCGCCTGCGCTTCGGGCGACAGGCCCACGCCGTTATCTTTTACCCAAAACCGCAGCACGCCATCAGGTTGGGGAGTAGCGCCCAACTCCATCACCGGCGGGCGACCGCCATATTTTAGCCCGTTGCTCAGGTAGTTCATCCACACTTCTTCAATCCAGGGCGCGTACCCCACCGCCGTAGGCCAATCTTCCGGCAAAATAATCTGGCCCTGATATTGATTGAGCATTAACCCCAACCGCTCCTGCACCTGCGCCAGAATTTCGGCCATATCCAGCGGCCCGGTTTCAACCTTGCCGCGCCGCACGCTGGCCAGCAGCATCAACTCATCAATAATGTACAGGCCCTTTTGGCCGGTGCCGCGAATATTGCTCACAAATTCCTTGATTTTGGCCTCGTCCAGCCGCTCCCACAGCCCCAGCAAAAAATCAGCGTAACTGATAACCGTGCTGAGTGGGCTTTTTAAATCATGGGCCACGGTATGGGCAAAGGCGTCTAATTCTTGGTTTTGCAGCTTGAGTTGTTCGGCCAAATTTACCCGCTCGGTCACATCCCGAGCTACGGCCACTATTTCAATGGGCCGGTTGCCTTCAGAATCGCACACGGTTTTGTTGATGGTTTCCAGCCAAATGTACTCGCCATCTTTGCGGCGGGCGCGATAAGTAACCGTAACCGGAGCCGAAACACAATCGTGATTGTTAAGGTAAGCCGTTTTGACCGCCGGCAAATCTTCGGGGTGAACAAAATCAAACCGGGAGCGGCCAACAAATTCTTCTACCGTGTACCCCAACAGGGCGTGGCACGCCGGCGACACATACTGGTACACCCCATCCAGCGTTTGCCGCGAAATGATGTCGGTGGCGTTATCGGCCAGCAGCCGGTACCGCCAGCGGCTATCGCGCAACGCCTCTTGCACCCGTTTGCGTTTTTCATTTTCTTCAATTAAAAGCTGGTTTTGCGCCTTTAAATCTCTTTGCAGCCGGTGAAAATCCAGGTGAGTTTTAATCCGGGCCACCACTTCGGACACATCCACCGGCTTGGTGACATAATCGGCAGCGCCGGCCTCAAACCCCTTGAGCTTGTCAACCGTGTCAGACAGGGCGGTCATAAAAAAAACGGGGATCAACTGCGTAGCTGGATTGCTTTTTAGGTGGCGGCACGTTTCAAAACCGTCCATGCCGGGCATCATCACGTCCAGCAAAATCAGGTCGGGCTGGCGTTCTTCGGCCACAACCAGGCCATCCCGGCCGTTTTCGGTGGAAATCACCGCCAAACCGGCCCGTTGTAACGCCACCAACAAAAACTTTAAATTGAGCGGGCTGTCATCAATAATCAAAATTGTGGGTTGAGCGGAATTATCCATAGGTTATTTTGGTCGGTCTAATTTTTTAAACTAAATTGATAATAATCATAAGTCCCGTTCTAAGCAATTGTTAAGGTATTTTTTTCTGTTTGGGTCTTGCAATTTAGCGTAAAATCACCGAAAATTTTTACACGCGAGTTTTCTACAGGCCCAAAACCGGCCCTCGCGCCCAAAAACCAACTATGGCAAATTTACCGCCAATTTATGTAATTTCGGGCAATTTGGGAGTGCTGGGCGAACAACTGGTGCGAACCGGGCTGGCGCAATTTCAAGATGTGCAGCCGTCCATCAAAATAATCCCCCGCGTGCAGCACCTTAGCCAGCTAGAAACAATTTTAAACGATGCCGCCAGCGTGGGCGCAACGGTGGTGCATACTATGGTCAACGCCGAAATGCGCCACACCCTGGTAGAACTGGCCCACGCCAAAAACGTGGTTGCCATTGATGTGCTGGGGCCTTTTTTAGAACACATCACCCGGCAAATTAACCAGAAGCCGGTGGGCAAGCCGGGGCTGTACCGCCAACTGCACGAAACCTACTTTAAACGGATTGACGCCATTGAGTTTACCACCACTCTGGACGACGGCATGAATTACTCAAAATGGCAGCAAGCCGAAATTGTGCTGGTGGGCGTATCGCGGGTGGGTAAAACGCCCATCAGCCTGTACCTGTCAATGCTGGGTTGGAAGGTAGCCAACGTGCCGCTGGTGGCCGATATTACGCCGCCCGACGAATTATTTCAACTCGACCGGCGGCGGGTGGTGGGGTTAACCATTGACCCCACCCAGCTTTTGCACCACCGCAACCATCGCCAGAGCCAACTGGGCGTAACCGGCACATCAAACTACAACCGGCCCGAAAAAATTTACGCCGAACTGGAATTTGCCCGGCAAATCTTTCGGCGGGGCCGGTTTAAGGTGATTGACGTAAGCGACAAACCCATAGAAACCTGCGCCGACGAAATTATTGCGCTGGTGTTACGCCAGTTAAAAAGCGAGTAACTTTTATGCCCCATTCCCCGGCTAACCCGGATAAACTGGCCCGGTTGCGCCGGCTGGCCGAGGCCATTGTTGGCAGCCCGCCCCCGCCCCCGCCCGCTTGCTCGCCTGCCGAGGCGCAGCAGTGGCTTTATAACCTGCGCGTTCACGAGGTGATGTTAGAGCTGCAAAGCGAAGAACTGCGGCGCGCTCGCCGGGAGTTGGCCCGCAACCAACCGGCCAAAAACCACGCCACCGAACGCCAGGCGCTGGCCCGCGAATTGCACGATCAGGTGGGGCCAAAATTAACCGCCCTCAACCTTAATTTAAACACGCTGCATGCCTGGTTGGCCACCGTGCCCGCCACCACCGAACCGGTTATGGCGGCGCTGGCCCAATCGCTGAAGCTGGTAGAGGAAACCGCCCAATGCCTTCAGGCGGTAATGATTAACCTGCGCCCGCCGGGATTGGATGATTACGGCCTGGTAACGGCCTTGCAGTGGTACAGCGCCGAATTTTCGGCCCAGGCCAACTTTTCCATCAGCGTGCAGGGCGATGAGCCATCTCCCCGGCTGCCCGCACCGGTTGAGTACGCGCTGTTTCGCATTGCCCAGGAGGCGCTCACCAACGCCCTAAAACATAGCCAGGCCAGCCAGGTGGTCATTGCGCTGGCCGCAGACCGCGGCCTTATCCGGCTCACCGTTACGGATAACGGGCAGGGGTTTGATCCCGCGCCGCAGCCCCCAGCCAAAACGCGGCAGGGGCGGGGCGTTGCCAACATGCGAGAACGGGCCGAAGCGGTGGGCGGGCGTTGTTACCTCAAATCGCAACCGGGGCAGGGCACGCAAGTTATAGTTGAGATTCCCCTATGACCATTGCCATTTTTTTGGCCGATGACCACGCCATTGTCAGGGATGGGCTGCGCCTGCTACTGGAAACCCAATCCGATTTCAAGGTCATCGGCGAAGCCGAAACCGGGCGCGAGGCCGTCCACAAAATTAACCAGCATTGCCCGGATGTGGCCATTTTGGATATTGCCATGCCGGAACTCAACGGCATTGAAGCCGCCCGGCAAATCCAGATCAATTGCCCCGGCACGCCCGTTATTATCCTTTCGATGCACAGCAGCAGCGGCCATATTATCCGCGCCTTGCAAGCCGGGGCAAGGGGTTACGTTTTAAAGTCATCGGTGGGGGCCGAAGTGATTAACGCCGTTAAAACGGTGCTGGCCGGCCACCGGTTTTTAAGCCAAAAGGTCTCAAACCAGGTGATTGACGATTACCTGAGCCAGCTAAAAACCAACCCCAACACCTCGCCGCTTAACCAGCTTACCCCGCGCGAACTGGAAATTTTGCAACTGGTGGTCGAAGGTAAATCGAGCGTTGAAATTGCCGGGGTGCTGGCAATTTCGCCCAACACCGTGGATACCTACCGCAGCCGGATAATGCAAAAACTGGGCATTCACCATTTGCCGGGGCTGGTTAAATTTGCCCTTCAGCACGGCCTGATTGAGTTGGAATAACCGGCTCGCCGCCTACAAATTGCCCAGGTAAAAAACAGCCGTTCACGTGGTACTTTTATCCCCCTACAAAAGAATTCTTTACTCAAAATGTCAAGGATTTGCTACAGACAGGCCCGGTAATTTCTGGTAACATTTTTCTACTATACTTATCTTCTCCTCCCGCAGCGTTTATTGGTAGCAAGAACCTGCATTCATTTCCCGGTTTTTCCACCTTAATAACTGAACTTTGGCTAAAGTTTAATTGATCGGCGGCTCTGGCGTTTGGCTGGGGCCGGTTAACTTTGGCGGGGTTAGCTGCATCCAACCGTTGTTCTCAAACAACCAGCAGCCTCCGGTTCAGCTTGTTTTACTCAATTTCAATACACCGTAAGACTGTCCTCGCATTCATTTTGGGCGCGAGAAAAACACCAACATATTTGTACCCAAGCGGCTTACCCGCCAACCAGGTTATTTACAAGAGGAATTTGCGGATTATGCAACCAACGCCTCCCTTGAAAATATTGCTGGCCCTTGAACATTCGCCTCATTTTGTATCGGTGGTGAATATGCTCACGCATATTAAATGGCCGGCGGGCACGCTGGTGCATGTGCTGGCGGTTGCTCCCGACCAGTTGCCGCTGATGGACACCAACCCGGAATTGCGGCAGGGAGTCAACGAAGCCGTAGAAATTGACCGCTGGCGTAGTTGGGCTACCACCAAAATATTAACCACCCAGGTGGCGGCCCAATTGCAGACCCATCACCTAAAAATAGAAATTTCAGAAATTTGCGCCGGGAATCTGGTAGAGGTGGCGCTGGAACGCGCCACCGCCAGCCAGCCCGATTTGGTAGTTATTGGCGCCAAAATATTCAGCGCCACCGGCGCAACCGGGCCAAACCCCACCGCGCAAAAGCTGGCCAATCACGCGCAACAATCATTTTTGGTGGTACGGCCCTCAAAACAGGTGTGCCCGTTGCACACCATTCTGGCGGTGGATGGCTCACCCGAAGCCTGGCAAGCCCTTGAATTTGTGCGTTCGCTGTCTTTACCCAATTGGGCCAGAGTGACCCTGCTCTGTTTGGACAGCAACCCGCCGGAAGCAGACTCATCCCAGCCGGCGCTACTGGACGCCGCTGAAGCCTTTGCCACCAACGTCATCAGCTATATGCACGATTGCGGGGTATCGGTGCGCTGGCTCCGGCGCGGCGAGCATTCGGCCAATGAGCTTTTGGCGGTAGCCAAAGAACAAGAAGCCGACCTGATTGTGGTGGGGGCCAAACAGCGAGAGACGGTAAAACCATTACCCCGGCCCAGTTTAACCCAAAATATTGTAAAATACGCGCCGTGTTCGGTTTTAGTGGTGCGGCAAGAAAACACCGTTGCCGTTTAATCGAGGGAAAAATGAGTTTATACAGTTCAACCCAAAGTGCTATGGTTGGCAATATTGGCTTAAAGCCATATTCGCCCTCAATTTTGATTATTACCGACAACCCCACCTCAACCTTCAGGCTCAGGCAAACGCTCGAAAACCAGAGTTGCCAGGTTCACCAGATTAACGTCAATTTAGAATCGCTGCTCGACGCCAAACAGAAATATTACGATGTGGTGGTGCTTAAAGTTGAAAAACTCAGCCAAAAGGTGGCCAAAATAATCCAACTGTTCAAAACCGATGGTGAGTTGGCCGCCCTGCCCAAAGTAATCCTGGCCCGGCCCGGTAAATTTTTTGATATCACCACCGATTTTAAATTACCGGCCCCGGTGTACCACTTATTTGGCACCGCCGATAGCGAAGCCAGATTGCTGCAAATCGTTGATCAAGTTTGCTACATGGTTCACCGCTATATTTAACCGCCGCCCCTGGCCGCAGGGCGTTTGCCCTTGCCGACGACAACCGATATAATGAACAAAATTCAGGCTCGGCTTAATTGCTTGAGCCTGCTGTTTTTTCTTTTAAAGCCTGTACTCATCAACTTTTACCGTAGCTTGCAGTAGCCCAAAGCCGGCCTTTATGGAAACTTTCACCATTACAGTTATTTTTATGCTGGTTGCGCTGGCTGTGGCGATAGTGGCCCTGCCGTTGTGGCAAAAAAACCACGCCAAAGCCAATCCTGCGGCGCACCATCCCGGCCAAACTCCGGCAGAAGACCAGGCCCGGTATCAGGCCGCGCTGGCCGCCATTAAAGAATTGATGTTTGATTACGAAATGGGAAAAATTACCCCGGCGGATTACGAGCCGCTGCTTACCCAAGCCAAACTCGAAGCCGCCGCCATCCGCCAGCGCCTTGACCGGTGGGCGCAAAATGCCGGCGAAGTTAACCCCGATTCCGGGCTTAACCGGGAGATTGAGGCGCTCATTGCCCAGGCTCGCCCGCAATTGACCACGCCCGACCACCCGTTGCGGCCAGAAATTGAGGCCGAAATCAGCCGGCTAAAACAAGCCGCCGCGCCCGCCGGGCAGATTTGCGGCCACTGTGGCGCTCCCCGCCAGCCCGGTGATGCCTTTTGCAGCCGGTGCGGGCAGGCGTTGGCCCGCGCCGCCGGTGGTGTTTGCCCCGTTTGCGGTGGCCCCGTTCAACCCGGCGATGCCTTTTGCAGCCGGTGCGGGGCGGCGCAAGAGGCTCCGGCGTAACCCCAACCGTGAGCGTGATTCAAAAGATGGCCTCAACAAAAAAACTTTGGTTTAATTTGCTGCTGGTTGCCGGCGGTGTTGTGGCGGCGCTGTTACTGCTGGAAATCTGCGCCCGTTTTTTACCGCCGCCGTTCAAAGACACCACCAACGCCGCCGAAGCCTGTTGGCCCGCCACCGGCTGGCGGGGCCGGGCCGGCTTTACCAGTACCGTCGCCACCGAAGGCTACGTGCATGATTTGGCGCTCAACAGCCAGGGCATGCACGATACCGAACACCCGCTCCCCAAGCCGGCCAATACCTTCCGCATTTTGCTGCTGGGCGATTCGTTTGTGCATGCCATCCACGTCAAAGAACGTGAAACCGCCCATCAGGTGCTAGAGGATTCGCTGAACAAACTGGGCCTACCGCAAAAGTTTGAGGTGCTCAGCACCGGCGTTAGCGGCTGGGGCACGGCCCAACAACTGCTCTACTACCGCACCGAAGGCCGCGCCTACCAGCCCGATCTGGTGCTGCTGATGTTTTACCTGGGCAACGATGTAAAAGACAACCTGCCGGGCCGGGGCATTACCGCTAACGGCCACAACTGCTACACGCCCTATTTTGTGCTCAACAGCGCCAACCAGCTCGATCCCGTGCCGTGGCAGTTTGCGCCCGGCCCGCCCCCGGCGCTGGGCCAAAGCAGCCCGCTCAAAAAAGCCGCCAACAACCTGCTGGCGCTAATTTACCGGCACTCGGCGCTGTACGCCCAGCTTGAGCCGCTGCTCTCGCCCGCCGAAATCAAGGCCAGCATGCTCGATTTTTATCTGGGCCAAAACGCCACTTTTGATTACGCCCTTAACCTTACCTACGCCCTGGTTAACCAGCTTCGGCAAGAAACCCAGGCCGATGGCGCTCGCTTTGGCGTGGTGCTCATCAGCCCGCTCAACCTGCTAGAATTTGAACAAATGGATGCCGCCGGCCGCGAACAAATTTACCAAAAGCTCCCGGCCATGCGCCGCGCCGAAACCATGCCGCCGCCCAACGTTACCATAGCCGGACAAATTTCTGCCGGGGGCAGCCCGGTGCTCGATTTGCTGCCGCCGTTTTTAAACTCCGGCGCGGCGGGCAGCCCGCCCCTCTACTTTAAACAGGATCAACACTGGCCGGTTGCCGGCAACCGGCTGGCCGGCGAAACCATTGCCGCCTGGTTGATTGATCAACATTTAGCGCCGTAAAAACTAACCTCCCGCCCGTTTTTGTTTAAAATCAGCTCATTTAATTTCTGAATACTTTCATTTGTTTATTAATATTTCCGATTATATTTAAAATCAGCTCATTCAGGGATATAATCAAGTGATTACCCCTAAAATTTAGCTATTTCATAGGCTAAAGCGGCTTTGGCAGGATAAAGTTAACTCAATTTGGTTTGAAAGGCACAGCAACCATGAGTCCAATCACGTTTATTTTGTTTATTTTAGGCTTTGGGCTGTTGGTTGGCGGCGCAGAACTGCTGGTGCGCGGCGCATCGAGAATTGCCCTGGCCGTTGGAATTTCGCCATTGGTGGTGGGGCTAACGGTGGTGGCCTACGGCACCAGCACGCCGGAACTGGCCGTAACCCTTAACGCGGCCTACACCGGCCAATCTGATTTGGGGCTGGGCAACGTGGTGGGCAGCAATATTTCTAACATTCTGCTGGTGTTGGGGCTGGCCGCGGTGGTGGGCGGGCCGCTGCTTGTCAACCGGCAGTTGGTGCGGCTGGAACTGCCGCTGATGATTGCCATTTCGGTGGCGGTGCTGCTGCTGGGGTGGGATGGCCGGATTGACCGGATTGACGGCCTTATCCTGACGCTGGGCGCGCTGGCCTACACGGTATTTGTTATCCGCAAAAGCCGCACCGAAACCAAACAATTGGCCGATTCGTTTCAGCCGCCGCCCATTCATATAACCTCGCTGCTGCGACAAGTGGGCATGATGGTTGCCGGGCTGGCCCTGCTGGTGATTGGCGCAAACTGGCTGATTGACGGCGCGGTAACAATTGCCAAACTGCTGGGGGTGAGCAAGCTGGTGATTGGGCTAACGGTGGTGGCGGTGGGCACCTCGCTGCCCGAAATTGCCACCTCGATTATTGCCAGCCTTCGCCGGCAACGCGATATTGCCGTGGGCAACGCCGTGGGCAGCAATCTTTTTAACCTGCTGCTGGTGCTGGGGCTTACGGCGGCGGTTGCGCCCGCCGGCGTTACGGTTTCGCCAACGGCGCTCACCTTTGATATTCCGGTGATGATTGCCGTGACGGTGGCCGCGTTGCCCATCTTTTTTACCGGTTTCCGCATTGACCGCCGGGAAGGCTTTTTATTGCTGGCTTATTACGTAGCCTACACCGCCTACCTTTTTCTTAACGCCTCCCAACATTACCTGCTAAACGGATTTGTGGGGGTAATGGTTTGGGGTATTATTCCGCTCACGGGATTAACGCTGGCCATCCTCACCATCAAGGCGCTGCGCCACAACACCAACATCAACGGTAAAATTGGCGCAGCCGACTAAAACTGGCATAATTTCGTAAAAATTTGAGGGGTAATCAATGGCAGACTTGATTTTACTGGCGGCAGTTGGGGCAATATTGTGGGTGGCGACGTTTGGGTTGCTTTACCGAGCCGCCAATCACCAGCGCGATTTACAACAACAACTGGATAACTTTGAACAATCGCTGCCGCGCAAGGAGATTAACTGAATGGGCGTTGAAAATATTACCCTTTTTGCGGCCTTTATTGCCGGGTTGTTATCCTTTATTTCGCCGTGCGTGCTGCCGTTAATCCCGGTGTACCTGGGGTATCTCACCGGCTCAACCGTGGTGGGCAACCAGCCGCCGCCTCGCCGATTGGTGTTTACCCACGCGCTCATGTTTGTGGCCGGATTTACATTTGTGTTTGTGGTATTGTTTGGCGCGCCGGTGGGTTTTTTGGGCGGCAACCTGGGCCGCTTTGCCGATTACATGGTTTGGATTGGCGGGCTGCTGCTGATTGTGTTTGGCCTGCATACTATGGGCGTTATCACCATTCCCTTTTTTAACATGCAAAAAAGGATGGAATACGGCCACGACCAGGCTCCCAGCTACATTCGCAGCGTTATTGTGGGCATGACCTTTGCCGCCGGCTGGACGCCCTGCATTGGCCCGCTGCTGGGCGCAATTTTAACGCTGGCCATTCAGGGCAAAGATATGGGGCTGGCGATGCTTTACCTGTTTGTGTACTCAATGGGGCTGGCGGTGCCGTTTTTGGCCACCGCCTGGATGCTCACCGCCGCCACCAACCGCCTGAAAAAGCTCAACCGCTACATGGGTCTCATCGAGCGGTTGAGCGGCGCATTTATTGTGATTATCGGAATCATGCTGCTCACCGGCACGTTTACCTACCTCAACAACTTTTTTAACCAGATTACCCCGGCCTGGCTGCTTGAGTTCAGTTAGCCCCGTTTGCCGGCTAATTGCGCAAACTGTGAATGGGAGCGGGGATTTTGCCGCCAAACGCCACAAATCGGGCCGATTTACCGGCGTTGCGCACCCGCATAATGGCGCTTTCGCCAAACAGCCCGCCAAACGCCACAAAATCGCCGGCTTCTTTGCCCGGCACCGGAATCAACCGCACGGCGGTGGTTTTGCCGTTGATCATGCCAATCGCCATTTCATCAGCAATAATGGCCGAAATGGTGGCGGCGTCAACCGAACCGGGAATGGCAATCATATCCAGCCCCACCGAACACACGCTGGTCATGGCTTCTAGTTTTTCCAGCACCAAACTCTGGTTGCCGGCGGCGCGGGCCAATTCCTGGTCTTCGCACACGGGAATAAACGCGCCGCTCAAGCCGCCCACGCTCTGGCTGGCAAACGAGCCGCCCTTTTTTACGGCATCGTTGAGCATGGCCACAATCGCAGTGGAGCCGGGCGCGCCAATTTCGTCCACGCCCAAAATCCGCAAAATTTCGCCCACGCTATCACCCACGTTGGGGGTGGGCGCCAGCGACAAATCCACCACGCCAAACGGCACGCCCAGCGCGGCGGCTACCTGCCGGCCAATTAACTCGCCGCTGCGGGTAACCCGAAAGGCGGTCTGTTTGATTTCGTCGGCCAAATCGTGCAGGCCCAGTTGGTCGCGGTCGGGTTGAGCCAAACGGCGTTCCAGCGCCCGCGCAATCACCCCCGGCCCGCTCACGCCCACGTTAATCATCACCTCGTGCTGGCCCAGGCCATGCACCGCCCCGGCCATAAAGGGGTTGTCGCCGGGTTGGTTGGTAAACACCACAAATTTGGCCGCAGCAAACCCATGCTGATCGGCGCTGGCGGCGGCTAAAGCCTTAATGGTTTGGCCCAGCAACACCACGGCATCCATATTGATGCCGTGGCGGGTGGAGCCGGTGTTTACCGAGGCGCACACTTTGGCCGTGGTTGCCAGCGCCTCCGGAATGGCGGCAATCAACTCGCGGTCGGCCCGGCTCATGCCGTTTTCCACGTTGGCCGAAAATCCGCCGATAAAATCAACGCCAATTTCAATGGCCACTTCATCCAGCGCCCGCGCAATGGCCACAAAATCGGGCCGGGTAAAACCCGCGCCCACGCTGGCAATGGGGGTAACGGCCAGCCGCTTGTTCACCACCGGCACGCCGTACTTTTCGGCGATGGCGTTGCAGGTGGGCACCAGTTTGGCGGCGTATTGCTTGATTTTGGCCTGAATGCGGCGGCAGGTTGCGGCGGGGCTGTCGCTGTGGCAATCCAGCAGGTCAATGCCCATAGTTACGGCGCGCACATCCAGGTGCTCTTTTTGAATCATATCCACAGTGTTGAGAATTTGTTCGGGTCGAATCATCGCATTTTTATCTCGTTGGTCGCTTTAAAAATATCGTAATGTTGCAGCACCACTTGCAGCCCGGTGGCCTGGTTAAAACTATGCAAATTGCGCCGGATTTCATCAATGCTGGCGCAGCGGCTCAAATCAACCAGTAAAATCATAATGTACAAATCGTTGGCCACGGTGGTGGATAAATCTAAAATATTGATGTTGTTTTCGGCGCAAAACTGGGATACCCCGGCCACAAAACCAATGCGGTCTTTGCCGCTGGCGGTGAGCACATAAGTTTGTTCCGGCGGCGCGGCGATGGGCAGGTCGTCCGGTTCGGTGACTTGCTTCACGCTGATTTCCAGCGGGGTGGCGCTGGCCGAATCGAGCGCGGCCAGCATTTGTTTGATGTGGTTAATGCTAACGCCCGCCGGAAACGACACGTAGAGAATCATGGTAAAATAGCCGCGCAGCACGCTCTGGCGAATATCGGCAATATCGCCATGAATCTGGCTGATGGCGCTGGAAATATCGTAAACAATTCCTACCCGGTCGCGCGACATCACGGAGATGATAAAACGGTTTTGAGGATTGGTCATGGGGCCAAAAAATCCTTTCACGCAGCAAACATTGAGCCTGGATTATAAGTAACTTCACCGTTAACGGCAAAGAGCCTTGTAAAATAAAAAGGAACGGCCAGCGCGACCGTTCCCTGTTTGGGTAATGCCAATCGGTTTAAATGTAGCCGGCCAGCACATTAAGCGACGGCAGACCCGTAACCAGTTGCATGTGGCCCAGCAACAGCCCCATCAGCAAAGCCAGCGCCAGCAGCAGGGTTATCACCACCAGCCCCAGGCAGCCCACCAGCGCCCAAATTGGCCGGCTATCGGCTTGAGCCTGCGTATAAGAGGAACGCGCCACCACCACTGCCGGGTTGGATAACGGCGGTGGCACCGCGCTGCCACCATCTGGATTGGGCGCAGCTATCGAAAAAGCAAATTCGGTATCGCCCACGGCCACTCTGTCTCCGGGTTTGAGCCGGGTGGGTTGCGACACCAGCACGCCGTTGAGAAACGTGCCGTTGGCGCTGCCCTGATCAATGAGGATAAAGGTATCATCAATTGGGGTAAGGGTGGCGTGGTGGCGCGATACTTTTTGGTCGGCCACCACCACGCTGTTACTTTTATCGCGCCCAAGGTGAATGGTGCCACGCAACGGAAAAGACTGGCTATCGCGCCCGTTTACCAGCAAAATCAGGTAAGCTACGGGCGTTGGCTCAAAAACCGTATTCTCTTCGTTTTCGGTGATGTACCTGACCAACTGATTGCCCCACCTGTGTAAAATCAATTTATTATAACACGGTTGCATGGCGAACGCTATAGGCTTTTTGGTTGCGTTACTTGACCATAACAAGGAATACCGTTATTATTATAGATATAACCCCTGCGTAGCGCCTAATTTTTCTCAGGAGAACAACCGGCGTGGAAACAGAAAGCACTCAATCCAGTAATCGCTTATTTGTAATTATTGCCGTAGCGTTGATTGGCCTGATTTGTATTGGGCTGCTCGGCCTGTCGGGCGTGTTATATTTTGTTACAACAAACCGGGCGCAGGAAGATTTGGCTATGCAACAGGCGGCTATTCCGCCAACTCCGTTTCCGCCCACTTTTACGCCCACCACCACGCCTACCAACACCCCCACCAACACCCCCGAACCCACCTCTACGAGCACACCGGTGGTGCGCACTCCCACACCCGGCGTCCAATCGCCGCTAACCGCCACCATCAAATCGAACGCTACCGCCACCAGCACGCCTATTATCAGGCAAACGCCGGTTGCCATAACCCAAACCCTATCCACCACAAACACTTCTGCCCTTACAAATACCTTGCCCGGCAGCGGTGGAGTGCTGCCCGCCGCCTCTAACGGAGTTTTGGCGTGGTTTGGCAGCGGGTTGCTGGTGTTGTTACTGCTCTCCGGGGTGCTGCATCGTATTTCTCACAATAAAACCACTCGCGCCGGTTAAATTAGTGTAAAAAACAGCAAAATAAAAAACGACAGGGTGTTCACCTGTCGTTTTTGTTTTTAGCCCGAAAACCCGGTTATTCCAGGTAACGGTTGATAGTAGTTAACAGCCGGTTGAGGTCCACCGGTTTGGTAAAATGCTCGTTTGCGCCAGCCTCGATGGCCCGTTCTTTATGTTTGGCGCTGGCCCACGCCGAAATGGCAATGATAGGAATACTGTGCGTGTTTTCATCAGTACGAATAACTTTGATCGCCTCAAAACCATCCATTTTGGGCATCCGCAAATCCATTAAAATTAAATCCGGCAGCCAGGCGCGCGCTTTTTCTACACCTTCCAAGCCGTCACCAGCTACAGCAACTTCAAAACCATTTAGCTCAAGCATTTGAGCCAAAATATCTCTCTGGGCTGGATGGTCTTCAACGTAAAGTACTTTTGACACGAGAGGCTCCCACTAGCTCCATATACTAGGATAACCAAGACTATCACAACTATAAAAGTATGTCAAACATAATTGAGTCAAAACAAGCTTGCGATATCCCCCTAAAATCGGGCATTAATCTGCTATTAATCTCTCATTCATTTTTGTTTAATTTTTTTCAGTTACTATACAGGTACACTCTAGTTAATAAAGTGTGATCCCTCCCTCCTAAGGAAAAGCCCGCGTAGTGGCAGCGCGGGCCTTTCTCTTTTAAAGGCCCGCCGAGTTTACCGGAGCCGGCGCGCCCGCCGGTTGGCCGGGTTGAGGTTGCAGCGATGGTTGTTGGCCCAGAGCCACGGCGATAAACAACACCAGCGTAATCAACAGTAAATCCGAGATAAACAGGTGGCCCAATTGCATGCCCACCGGCGCTAACAACACCACATTGAACGCGCCAAACAGCAATTGAAACCCGTAAATCCCGGTGAATATTTTGCCAATGCGTTTTGTGGCCGAATTGCCCCGCCCGTGGTTAAACATCATCATCACGGCCACAAGGTACGCGCCAATGCCCACCGCCAGCAGCGGATGGTACACGCGCAGCCGAACCAAAAAATGCGCCGTGGCCGAAAGTTCGGCCTGGATGCCCGCATTTAACGATGCCGCCGGAAACAGGGTATCGCCCAGCGCCGTAATCCCGCCGCTGGCGCCCAGCCCCAGCATTGCCAAAAAACCAAGGCCCAGCGCCACGCCCAACCGGCCCTGATTTTTTAACCGCAATGGCGGCCCACCCGAAGCCCACCACGCCGTTAGCGTTAGCGCGGCCATCAACAAAAACGTGTTGATCAGGTGAACGCCCATTACTACCGCCCGCACCGCCGAAATATTGGTGGCAACCCAGCCAAATAAAACCAGGCTGGCCCCCACCAGCGTTTCGGTGAGCATAAACGTTAGCGATAACGCCGCGCCGGTACGCGCCGGGTGGCCTTTGGCGTAGGCGTAAAAAGCCCAGCCGATCAACCCCACCACCAGCAAAAAGGCCAAACCGCTGGTAACGCGGTGGCCAAACTCGATGACAGTTTCTACGGGCGGCGACCACGGGATAACCTGGCCGCGGCAGGTGGGCCAATGCTGGCCACAGCCGGCCCCGGAGCCGGTAGCCCGCACAAATGCCCCCCAAACAATCACCCCCACGTTAAAGGCCAACACCCCCCAGGCGTATCGGGCAAATTTGGTGAGATTCACGGGCAGCGCTCCTTTTTGTAAATTAAAATAGCTTGCCTTGTTGGGGAATTTCCGGGTAAGCGGTGGGCAGCCCCACCAGTTCTTTAAACCGGTTGCATGTAGCCGGCGAATGGCCGGAGAAATCGTTGTTAAAAAAGCCGTAAATGGTATGCACCCGTTCCAGGTTGGGTTGGATGCTTTCCCACCACCACTGCAACTGCGGCAAAACATCAAGCCGCTCGTGGGCCTTTTCTTCAAACTGGCCATGTTGCCCCAGCCAGCGAATGTAGTGAAAATTGGTGGTGAGGGCAATCTGTTTGGGCAAATCAAGGTAGGCGGTTGAAGTCCAGCAGATGTTGTGGTTTTGCAACAGCGTAACCGTTTCAAAATTAAACCACGACAAATGCCGAAACTCCAGGGCGTAATCAAACCCTGAGGGCAGACCGGCTAAAAAGGCCGCCACCGTGTCAAACTCCACCGCCGACAGGCTGGGCGGCAACTGAATAAGTACCGCGCCCAACTTGTCATCCAGGTAGCGCATGGTTTCCAAAAATTGCCGCATCTCGGCGGCGGCCTCAACCAGGCGCAACTCGTGCGTAATCAAACGCGGCGTTTTGGGGCAAAACTTAAATCCATCCGGCACAGATACGGCCCACTGCTTCACCCTTTCAGCGGGCGGCGTGCCGTAAAACGTAGAATCCAGTTCGACGGCGTTAAATACCTGGCTGTAATACGCCAGATAGCTGCGCGCCGGCGCGCCGGCGGGGTAAAACACGCCGTCCCAATCTTTGTAGCTGTAGCCTACTGTGCCCAAATACCAGTCGGTCAACATATACTCCAACAACTAAACATAATCTTATGATACATAATACCAGCATTCCGGCAAAAATACGACTTTGACAAAAAAACCGCCGGTTTTATAATGCACCTGAATTTTAAAAGAATTGGGGCAAGAAATCAATACCTAAACCGAAAGGTTCGGCAAATTTGTGAATCCGCACCCAAACACAGTGCTCATTACCGGCGCATCCACCGGAATTGGCCACGCCTGCGCCCTGGAACTTGACCGGCGCGGCTGGCGCGTGTTTGCCGGCGTTCGCCAGCCAGATGCCGCCGATGCGCTCCGGCAGGCGGCAACCGGCCGGCTCACCCCCATTAACCTGGATGTCACCGAACCCGGCTCGATTGCCGCCGCCGCCGCTGCCATAACCAAAACCGTGGGAGAAACCGGGCTGACCGGGCTGGTGAACAACGCCGGCATTGGCGTAAGCGGCCCGCTGGAATTGCTGCCCATTGACGACCTCCGGCGGCAGTTTGAGGTGAACGTGCTGGGCACGGTAGCCGTAACGCAGGCGTTTTTGCCGCTGCTCCGCGCCACACGCGGGCGGATTGTCAACATCAGTTCCATCAGCGGGCGAATTGCGCTGCCCGGCGTTGGCCCCTATTCGGCCAGCAAATTTGCTCTGGAAGCGCTCACCGATTCGCTGCGGATGGAGTTGCAACCGTGGGGCATCCAGGTCATCAGCATTCAACCCGGCTCGATTGCCACCCCCATTTGGCCAAAAACTCTGGCCGATAACCGCCGCCAGCGCCGGCAATACTCGCCCCAGGCCGAAACGCTGTACGGTCAAAAAATGGATGAACTGCTGGCGGCGACAGAAAAAGCGGCCCGGCGCGGCCTGCCGCCGGAGCGCGTAGCCCAAACCGTGGCCCAGGCGCTAACCACAGCCCGGCCTAAAACCCGCTATCTGGTTGGCCTCGATGCCCAACTTGGGGCGTTGCTGGCCCGCTGGCTGCCCGACCGGCTGCGCGATTGGTTAATCATACGGTACAGCACAAAAATATAAATCAAGGAGATGAATTATGCCCGTGTTCAAAGCCTTACTGTTAGAAATGGAACAGGATCAGCTTAAAGTATCATTCAAGGAGCTAAATCCAACGGATTTGCCCGCCGGCGAGGTGCTGGTGGCGGTGGCCTATTCCAGCCTCAACTACAAAGATGGGCTGGCCATTACCGGCGCGGCTAAAGTAGTGCGGAGTTACCCCATGATTCCCGGCATTGATTTGGCCGGCACGGTGGTCGAATCGGCCTCACCCGGTTTTAAGCCGGGCGACCCGGTGGTACTGACCGGCTGGGGTGTGGGCGAACAACATTGGGGTGGCTACGCGCAAATGGCGCGGGTTAAAGCCGATTGGCTGGTTCCTCTGCCGGATGGCCTCAGCCTGAAACAAGCGATGGGGTTGGGCACCGCCGGTTTTACAGCGATGCAATGCGTGCTGGCGCTGGAAGAACACGGCCTCACCCCGGCGGCGGGCGAGGTGCTGGTAACCGGCGCGGCGGGCGGCGTGGGCAGCCTGGCTGCCGCTATTTTGGCCAACCTGGGCTACCAGGTGGCGGGGTCAACCGGGCGAGCCGAGGCGCACCCCTACCTGCGCAGCCTAGGCGTAAGCAACATTATTGACCGGGCCGCGTTGGGCGCGCCCTCCAAACGGCCGCTGGAAACGGGCCGCTGGGCCGGGGCGGTTGATACGGTAGGCGGCGATACGCTGGCCTCGGTGTTAAAGCAGATGGCTCCGCGCGCCAGCGTGGCGGCCTGCGGTAACGCCGGCGGCCACGCGCTAAACACCACCGTGCTGCCGTTTATTTTGCGCGGCGTAAACCTGCTGGGCATTGATTCGGTGATGTGCCCGGCGCAGTTTCGGCAAAGAGTGTGGCACCGGCTGGCCCGCGACGTGCCGCCATCAATATTGGACCAAATTATGCAGGTTGCGCCGCTCAGCGAGGTGCCGGCACTGGCGCAGCAAATTCTCAACGGCCAAATTCGCGGGCGCATGGTCATTGATGTGAATGCGTAAAAAAAAACGGGGCGAAAGTTCGCCCCGTTTTGGTTTATTTTACCAGCAGCAACACCGCCGTTACCGCCAAAACCGCCGCAATCACCCGGTCAAATATCACTTTGTTAACCCTGCTGGCAAAAGTTTTGCCCAGCCACACGCTCAAGGGCAGCAGCGGCAGCAGCCAGGCCACCTGCCACACCATGTGAAAGTCGAACAGCCCGGCCATATAATACGATGGCACTTTAAGCCAGTTGAGCAGCGCAAAAAACAGGGCCGATGTGGCCACAAACGTGCGCGGCGACATGTTTTCCTGCATCATCAAATAGATAACAATGGGCGGCGAACCGGTGTGCGCCAGCGTTGAAGCCACCGCCGAAGCGCCGCCGGCCAGCACGCCGTGCCAGTTGCGCGGCGTGTAATGCACCGCGCTGAGAATGCGGGCCTCGAACAGTTTGTACACCACAAACAGCAAAATAATCAGGCCGATGCCGCGCCGCAGGGTAATGGGTGAAATGCTGGCCAAAAGGTACGTGCCCACCGCCACGCCCAAAATTGCGCCGGGGATGAGCAGCAGCACCCGCTTTTTATCCCACCGATTCCAGTGCGCCCACACCGCAAATACATCACCTACCATTAAAATGGGCAACAACAGGCCAATTACCTGTTGCGCGGGCATAACGGTAGCCAGCAACGGCGTGGCTACCTCGGCCAGCACGCCGCCCAAACCGCCTTTGGCCAGCCCAATCACCACAATCACCGCGGCCAGCATCACTATAAAAGTTGTTGTCATTTTGAAAAAATCGCTCCCGGTTTGGGTTCGGCGGGATTAAGGCGCAGGTCCCCCCGCAAAAACCGCCGGGCGGTTTCGGCCAGAACGGCCACGCCAAGTGGCAGCACCGTTTCATCAATATTAAAAATATCGGTGTGATGGGCGCGTTCAAGGCCATCGTTTAAGGCCGCGCCCAGCAAAAACATTGCGCCCGGCACCTGCTGGCACATAAAGGCAAAATCTTCAGATCCCATGCCCATTGTATCGGTTGCCACCGCCGCCGGGCCGAGCAAATCTGCCGCCACCGAAGCCAGCCAGCCGGCCACGCTGGGGCTGTTCCAGCCGGAGGGATAGCCCCGGATAATTTTTAGCCGATAATCGCCGCCCAGCGACCGCGCCACCGCCAGCGACCGCTCAACTTCGGCCAGCAGTTGCTCGCGCACGGCGGGGTCAAAACTGCGTAGCGTGCCGTGCAAATAAACCTGGTTGGGGATAACATTGCTGGCGGTGCCGGCATGCACCTGCCCCAAACTGACCACCGCCGGTTGCAGCGGATCAATCCGGCGGGCCACAATGCCGTACAGCGCCGTTAACACCGGCCCCAGCATCCAAATAGGATCGGTGGTTTGGTGCGGGTACGCGCCGTGCCCGCCGCTGGCGGTAAGCCAGGCTTCAAACGTGTCCACCGTGGCCGAAACCCAGCCGCCCTGCACCGCAATTTGCCCGGCCGGGTTGTTAGAAATTACGTGCAGCGCCAGCACCGCTTCCACCCCGTTGAGTGCACCGGCCTCAATCAACCGGGGCGCGCCGCTCACCCCGGTTTCATCCTCTTCTTCCTCGGCGGGTTGAAACAAAAAGCGCACCGTGCCGGGCAGATTTTCCCGGGCAAAGGCATCCTTTAGCAGATGAGCTACCCCCAACAAAATAGCGGTGTGGGCATCGTGGCCGCAGGCGTGCATTACGCCGGGGTTGAGCGAGGCGTAATCCACCCCGGTGTTCTCGGTGATGGGCAGGGCGTCCATATCGGCCCGGATGGCGATGATGGGGCTGTGGCCGGAGCCGAGTTCGGCCACCACGCCGGTTTTGCCCACCCCGGTTTGCACCCGAATGCCGCCAATTTCGCGCAGCGTTTCGGCTACAATCCGCGCCGTGCGGACTTCTTGAAAGTTTAGTTCCGGGTAACGGTGAAAGTCGCGGCGCAACCGGATGAGTTCCGGGAGCAACGCCTGGGCCTGGGTTAGCATGGTGATAAAACTCCTGTGAAAATAACGTTTTGGCGTAGGGGCGACCCTTGTGGTCGCCCGGTTTTAGGGCTGGCGCAAGGCCGGCCCCTACAATTTTCATTCGTCGGGATGCGGCCGCCGGCTGAGTCCGTCTCCCTTACGAATGACGGGTAGCGTGAGAGCGAAACAGGTTGCCGTTTCACCGGAAAGCTGGTTTTAGATTACACCCCAAGCGCAACCCCGCAAAATTAAACCGGGGCGATGGTTGCATCGCCCCGGCGAGGTGATTTGTAAGCGTAACTCAGGTTACGAGTTAAGCAGGGTTTCCAGGTAGTGTTCGGCATCCAACGCCGCCGAACAGCCGCTCCCGGCGGCGGTAATGGCTTGCTGGTAGTGATGGTCCTGCACATCGCCGCAGGCAAATACGCCGGGCAGATTGGTGGCGGTGATGTTGGTTTTATCTGCCGCGGTGATGATGTAGCCCTGGTCATCCAGTTTGAGTTGGCCGTTAAATAGTTGGGTGTTGGGCGTGTGCCCAATGGCCAAAAACATGCCGTCGAGCGCCACATCTGCTTCGCTGCCGGTGCGGGTGTCTTTTAACCGCAGCCCGGTTACTTTTTCATCGCCCAGCACGTCAACCGTAATTTTGCTGGTGAGCAGTTCAATTTTGGGATTGTTTTTTACCCGGTCGAGCATGATTTTTGAGGAGCGAAAACCTTCGCGGCGGTGGATGATATACACTTTTTGGGCAAATTTGGTGAGAAAGATGGCCTCTTCCATGGCGCTGTCGCCGCCGCCAATCACGGCCACGGTTTTGCCGCTAAAAAAGAAGCCGTCGCAGGTGGCGCAGGCGCTCACGCCGCGCCCAATCAACCGGAGTTCATTTTTTAGCCCCAAATAGTTGGCCGACGCGCCGGTTGAGATGATAACGCTGTGCGCCAGATACAGTTCGTTATCCACCCAAACCTTTTTTACGGGCGAGGTCAGATCAACTTTGGTAACGTCTTTGGTGATAAATTCCGCGCCAAACCGCTCGGCCTGGGCGCGAAATTCCTGCATTAAGTCCGGGCCTGAAATGCCTTCTCTAAAGCCGGGGTAGTTTTCAATGTCGGTGGTGGTCATAAGTTGGCCGCCGGCGGCGTAGCCTTCGATGACCAGCGGCTTGAGGTTGCCGCGCGCGGTGTAAATGGCGGCGGTTAAGCCCGCCGGCCCGGAGCCGACGATGATGGTGTGGCGTATTTCTTGGCCGTTTGTTGTTGTTTGGTTCATGGTTCGTCCTTTGGGTAGAGTTAAGTTTTCACGCTTTTAGACGCAAAGCCCGCCCAAAAACTTACCGGCAAAATACGGCCCGGCTCGCTCTCCACGGATGAAGAGCGAGCCGGGGTGAGGAAAGCTGTTATTTTACAGCTTTATAATGCGAACTTCTTCCATCAGTTCAATGTTGCGGATGGCGTGAAGCACTTCGGGCGGCACATCGCTATCAACACTGATGAATGAAATGGCCAGACCGCCCGGCCCAATGCGCCCGGTGCGCCAGGTGGCAATGTTAATGTGGTACGCGCCCAAAAAGGTGCCAACCTGCCCAATAAAGCCGGGGCGGTCGTGGCTATAGGTTACAATGATGATGCCTTCGGGCCGCACATCCACCCGCCAGCCATCCACCTGCACCAACCGAGGCTCCTGGTCGCTGAACAGCGTGCCCACCACGGTGCGGTGGCCGCCATCCCATTCTACCCGGCAGGTAATCAGGTTGGGGTAATCCAGTGAGTTTAAGCCGCTGGTTTGCGATACGGCAATGCCGCTGCGCTGGGCCAGGTGCGGCGCGTTAATATAGTTGATGGGCTGATCCATAACCGGGGCCAGAATGCCTTTGAGGATGCTCACGGTAATGGGTTTGATGTGCTCGGCAATATCTTCGCCCTTGATTTCAACTTCAACGCGGGTAATTTGTTTGTCGGTGAGTTGGGCTTGCAGGCTGCCCAGTTTTTCGGCCAGGTTGAGGTAGGGCTGCATGGTGCGCAGCAGGCTGGCATCGGTAAAGGGCATGTTGATGGCGTTGCGAAAATCAACTTCGTGCAGGGCATCCAGAAGTTGCTGCACAATCTGGGTGCCTACGTCGGCCTGGGCCTCGGTGGTGCTGGCGGCCAGGTGCGGCGTTACAATCACGTTGTCCAGCCCCAGCAGCGGGCTATCCGGCGAAAGCGGCTCAACGGTGAACACATCCAGCGCGGCGGCGGCAATTTTGCCCGATTTCAAGCCGTCAACCAGCGCCTGTTCATCAACCAGCGGGCCGCGCGCGGTGTTAATCAGGCGCACGCCGTCTTTCATTTTGGCGATGGAATCGGCGTTGATCAGGCCGCGCGTGCCATCGGTGAGGGTGGCGTGCAGCGCAATAAAATCGGACTGGGCAAAAAGCTCATCCAGCGTTACCGGCGTTACTTTTAAATCGCGGGCGGTTTCGTCGCTCAGGTAGGGATCAAACGTGATCACTTTCATGTCAAAGCCCTGGCAGTATTTGGCCACGCGCGCCCCAATCCGACCCATGCCCACAATCCCGATGGTTTTGCGGTAAAGCTGAACTCCCATAAAGCTTTTGCGGTCCCATTCGCCTTTTTTCAGGCGGGAGTAGGCTTGCGGCACCTGCCGGCACAACGCCAGCAGCATTGCCAGAGTATGCTCGGCGGTGGCAATAGTATTAGCGCCGGGCGTGTTGGTAACAATGATGCCGCGCATACTGGCCGCCGGAACATCAATGTTATCCACGCCTACCCCGGCCCGGCCCACCACTCTGAGCGCATCGGCGGCGGCCAGCACCTTTTCGGTAACTTTTACGCTGCTGCGCACAATCAACCCGTGGTAGCCGGGGATTCTTTCGGCCAGCGTGTCCGGGGTGAGGCCCTTGACGATGTCGTAGGTTACGTCCGGGTCGGCTTCCAGATAGGCCAACCCTTGCTCCGATACATCGTCGGTGATCAATACTTTAAACGTCATCTTTCCCTCCATATTTGGCTAAAATTTTTTAAACCGATGTCCCCCCACATCGGCTGAACCCAATCTGCGTGGCAGCGCATAAAGCTCACTTTAAAAAACAATGACGAATACCATTATTGTGTATCCGCCATTGGCTACCCCAGTTTAATTTTGGCCAGCGTACATCCGGCGTTGTTATCGGGCAATCCTAACCGCCAACCACAATCGCAGTTACTTTTATCTGCCTCATTGCCGATAAATCCATTCCGCCGTAAATTGGAGTGTATTTTACTGCCAGCGCGCCAGTCGCGCAAAGGATTGGCAAACAAGCGCGTATAACAAGGCGATAACATTTTTTATCCCAAAGCGTTGTGGGTAACTAAAAAATATCTGTGGATAAATGCGGTGTATCTGTGGATAAATTGACAAATCAGGTGGATAAATTTTTATTTTCTGTGGAGAAAAAATTTGGCCAAGTTTCAGCTTTTTAAACCGTTCAAACCGATGCCGGCCCGGCGGGCCGGACTGGCCATGCTGGCGGCGTTTAGCGCGAGCATGGCTGCCATGCTGGTGTTTCAATTTTTAACCATGCACCCCCGGCCCGAAGCGTTGCGTGGGTTTATGGCCGCCTATAACTTCTCCGCGTTTCCCAGCGGGGTGGCGGCGACGGCCTTGAGCGTGGCCGTGGTCGCCGCGCTCAACTGGCGGCGGTGGGCCGGCGGCACGCTGGCGGTAGCGGCCTTCATCGGCGTAAGCGAGGTTTTTTGGGGGCATTCGCCCGCCGCTGTTGTGGCCGGCGCGGTGCTGGGCGGTTCGCTGGGAGCCGCCGGGTTTGGGCTGGCCCAGCCGCGCCCGGAATGGCGCTGGCTGTTGTGGCCGCAAGCTGCCATTGCGGTGGTGGTTTCGCAAATCGCTTATCTGGATTTGCTGCCGCTGGACTTGCTACGCTGGCCGCTGGCCGATAAAGTGCTGCACTTTTTGCTGTTTGGGGCGATTGCCTTTTGGCTCAACCTGTGGCTAAACGGGCGCACCGTAAAAATGTGGTGGCTGGTTATACCGGTGGCAATTTTGCTGCCGATAACCATTGCCCTGCTGGATGAGGGCGTGCAGTGGTTTTCGCCGCTGCGCAGCGCCGACCTGCTGGATTTGAGCAGTGACCTGGCGGGCATGCTGTTTTTTTGGGGGTTAAGTTGCAAAATTGGCCGGATTACGCCCAAACCGGCCAAAACCGGTTTTATTTAGAGTTAAAATTAGCAACCTGATACTTTGAGCATGAACCTGTAAATTCTTAATCCGAATAACCCGAATTAGGCGAATACCACGAATTTTCCAATGAATTTTATCACAACATTCGTGTCATTTGTTTTATTCGCGTCATTCGCGTTAAAAACGGCCAGATAGACAGAAGATACAACAGGGTTCACCACAAAAAATAGTAAGTCCCCGGCAAGTGCCGGGGACTTTTTTATTTCATTGGCGAACGTTGCGTTTAGATGGCGTAACCTGGGGTATTCAAATCACCGGAGGCGTTGCTTCGGATGTAACCGGGATAGTAAACATAAATTTACTACCCTCCCCATTAATACCCGGCTCAACCCAGATTTTGCCGCCGTGAGCTTCTACGGCCATTTTGCAAAAGGCCAAGCCCAGCCCAAACCCGCCGGTGCGCGGGCGCTCGCCGTTGAGTTGCACAAATCGGTCAAAAATATGCTGGCGGTTTTCGGGTGGAATACCCGGCCCGGCGTCAATCACGCTGAACAACGCCGCCTGGTCAACAGGTTCTACCACCACGGTTACGCTGCCGCCGCCGGGCGTAAACTTTATGGCGTTGTGCAGCAAATTGCCCATAATCCGGTGCAGTTTTTCTTCGTCGGCGTCAATAATTGGCAAATCGCTGGCAAAACTGGGCTGAATGGCGATGTTTTCCATGCCGGCCAAAAACCGCACCCGGTTAACAGCCTCCTGCACAAAGCCGTACAAATTCACCGAGCGTTTGTTCAAGTTAAAGTTGCCCTCTTCCATCCGGGCCACATCCAGCAACGATTCCACCATTAATTGCAGCAAATCACAATTTGAGTTGGCAATATCAATCAATTGCTGGTTTTGGGTGAGCACTTCTTCGGGTAACACCATTTCCAAAATTTTTATAGCGCCAAACAGGCTAGAAATCGGGTGGCGCAAATCATGTACAATCAAATCAATGGTATCCTGCCGGATGTGTTCCAGTTCCACCAACTGCTGCTTTTCGGTTTGCAACTGCGAAAGCTGCCGGACCAACTGGGTTTCGGCGCGGCTACTGAATTTGCGGGCGTTATCCGAGGCGCGCAGCCGGGCGCTCAACATACTCAAAATGTCTAACCCCATGGCCGGGTTTTCAATGAGCAGGCGCTCAAAGCTGGCGCGGGTAATGTTGAGCAGCCGCACGTTTTCCAGCGCCACCACCGACGCCGACCGGGGTTCGTTTTCCAGCAGCGCCATTTCGCCAATTACTTCGCCCACGCCCCGGTAGCCCAACACCGTTGGCGCGTCCAGATCGCCTTTGATTACCGCCACCCGACCCGACCACACAATATACATGGTGCTGCCCAGATCGCCTTCTTTAAAAATGATGTCGCCGGCCTGGTACTGGCTTTCGCCCAGCAATTTAGATAGAGTGCCGCGCCCGGCGTTGGCCAACACCCGCAAAAACGAACTTCCCAGTTTAGAATCTGGTGTTTTATCATTAGGTAACGGTAATTGGTTGAGGTTTAGAACTTGTTCGGGTGAAATACGTTCTGTTATCACAATTATGCTCCCTTGTCAGGCTGCGGATTGTGTAATTACCCGCCCGATGGCGAGTAGTTGAACTCATTCTAACTTGTTTTAAATCCGGGGTAAATAGGTATTAGGGGTCAATCGTGGCGGGAACCATCGGGCATGATGGCGTGTTCCAGGCTGGCAGCCAGGCCCAGTTGTTCGCGCATAATAACGGCGTCGGTTAAGTTGGCCCGGTCAAAAATTGCGCCGCTGGAATTAACCCCAATCAACGTGGCTTCAACAAGGTTGGCTTCGGTGAGGTTGGCCCGCAACAGGTTAGCGCCGCGCAAATTAACCCGCTGCACGCTGGCCTGGTACAGATTAACGCCGCGCAAGTTAACCCGGCGCAGGTCGGCTCCGTTCAGGTTGGCCTGGGTGAGGTTAGCCCGCAGCAAATTGGCTCCGTTTAAATTGGCCTGGCTCAGATCGGCCAGGCTCAAATCAACCGCCCGCAAATACGACCAACTCAGGTTGGCTCCGGTTAAGTTGGCGTGGCTCAGGTTGGCTCCGGCCAAATAAACGCGCCGCAAATCAAGCCGGCTTAAATCTGCCCCCTGTAACTCGGCCTGAGACAGGTTGGGCACGTCGCCGGCGTTGCGCGCCGTTTCGATAATGTCAATTACTTGCTCGCGATCCATCATCCGTGGAATGTTTCTTTGGTGCTGCCGCGCCGTTGGGACGCGGGCAAAGGCAGCGGCTCTTTGCCTTCCCAAATGGCAATAATATCCTGATGGGTTTTAATGTGATCCAAATATTTGTGGCGCATGTGTTTATTGGTCAATTGGCCGGCCCGCTCTTGTAACAGATGGTATGCCCGCTCAATGACTTGCCGGGAGCGGGTTGACTGCTGCGCGGCCTCAAAAACATCGTGCAGCGTTAAAAGCACCCACCCCGGGTCGTGGATGCCGGCCAGCCCGTTGGCCTCAAGCCAAACGGCCACTTCCCCGGCCAACGCGCCGGCCTGCTCCAGATTATTCAACCGTAGCGCCACGTTGGCCAAACCGGCCTGGGCCAAAATTGACCGCGCCGGCTGGTTTAGCGCCCGGCAATCCGCCAGAGCCGTTTGGTAGGCGGTTTGGGCCTCGGTTAGTTGGCCCAAACCGGCCAGGGCATGCCCCAGATAAATTTGG
>CAZFCE010000046.1:0-34512 GCA_964517605.1 uncultured Caldilineaceae bacterium
AATAGAAAAATTCGAGATATTTGGTTTATTCGTGGCATTCGTGTTAAGTTTGAGCGACTCTACAAAGAGGGTAAGTTCAATGGGAAACAGCGAGATCATTCACCGTGAATTATCATACCAGATAATGGAAGCCGTATTTGAAATTCACAATACTTTAGGGCCGGGATTTTTTGAAAGTGTTTACGAAGAAGCGTTAGCTTGCGAATTGGCGCTGCGCAATATCCCGTTTGAACGCCAAAAAGAAATCCGCGTGTATTACAAAGACCGGCTGATTGGCACACATCGGTTGGATATGCTTATTGACGGCAAAATTATTTTAGAACTCAAAGCCGTTATTGCTATGAATGAGGTTTTTAAACAGCAAATAAATTCGTATCTCAAAGCTACAGATTTAGCCTTGGGAATTCTGATAAACTTTGGATCAAAGAAGATTGAATACACCCGCGTGGTTAATAATGGCCTGAATCGAAAGATTGCTGCTCAATGACCGAGACTATCTTCACGCCGCGACCCTCCCAACAAAAAATACTTGAAACGCTGCTAACCGCCGCCGGGCCGGTGCGAATGGGCGTGTCGGCGGCGCCGGGCAGCGGCAAAACCCACATTCTATCGTACCTGGCCGCGCAGTTAGCCCCGCGCGTGGGCGAAGAGCAAGAAGTGCTGATTGTGACGCTGGTCAATGCCGCCGTGGACAACTTTCGCCGCCGGGTAGATGCCTTTGTGCGCCGGCAGGGTTTGTTGCCCGGCTTTAACTACCGCGTTTGCACCCTGCACTCGCTGGCCAACGAAATTGTCAAACAGCGCCCGTCGCTGGTGGGGCTGAGCCAGGAGTTTGACATTGTGGACGAGCGCACCGCCCAACTGTTGCTGCGCGAGGTGGTTGATGGCTGGCTGGCGGCCAACTCCGGCCTGGTTGAGGATTATATTTTGCCCGGCGTTGACCTTAGGCTGTTGCAGCGCCAGCAGTTGCCGGAACTGGCGCTTTCAATTGCCCAGAGCTTCATCAAACGGGCCAAAGACCGCCGGCTAACCCATCATCAACTGGAAGATTTGTACCGGCAGCGCCGCGAAAGGTTGCCGCTGGCCCGGCTGGGCATTGATATTTACCGCGATTACCAAAACCGGCTGGCCCGCACCGGCGTTGATTTTGATGACCTGATTCGGCTGGCCGACCAGGCTCTTTCGCTCGACCCCGACTTTTTGCGCCGGTTGCAGGAAAAGTGGCCCTACATTTTAGAGGACGAAGCCCAGGACAGCAGCCAGTTGCAGGAGCAAATTCTGGATAAACTGGCCGGCAGCGGCGGCACGTGGGTGCGCGTGGGCGATCCCAACCAGGCCATTTACGAAACCTTCACCACCGCCAACCCCCAATTTTTGCGCCAGTTTTTGCAACGCGATGGCGTTATCAGCCTGCCCATGCCGGAATCGGGGCGCTCGGCGGCCAGTATCATCAATTTAGCCAACCGCCTCATTGATTGGACCGTGGACGAACACCCGGTTGAGGCGGCCCGCAACGCCCTCGGCCTGCCGCACATCGAACCGGCCCCGCCCGGCGACCCGCAGCCCAACCCCGCCGATTGCCCCGACCAGATTTACTTTCGCACCGAAAAATACCGCTCGCCGCAAGAGGTGGACATCCTGGTAAAATCGGTCAAACAATGGCTGGAGAAAAATCCCACCCGCACGGCGGCCATTCTGGATGCCCGTAACAAGCGCGGCGTGGATGTGGCCAATGCCCTGCGCCGCGCCGAAGTGCCTTACGTGGAGTTGCTCAACAGTACCGCCGCCACGCGCAGCACCGCCGGCGTGCTGGGTAACGTGCTCAAATACCTGGCTCGCCCGGAAGATGCGCGGCAACTGGCCACGGTGTTTCGCGCCTGCCACCGCTTTGAATGGGACAAAGAGGATTTGCAACCGCTGTTTGAGTGGTGCGAACGCGCCGTACGCGAATGCCCCCGGCTGGAGGATTTCCTGTGGCCGCGCCCCGGCGTGGATTGGCTGGCCGACCGGCTGGCCCTGCTGCGCGACGAATACCCGGATTGGGCCAACGATTGGCTCAATGAAGAAGCTGGGAGCGAGTCAACCCCGTCAAATCCGCTAAGCCTGATTAACCGCTACCTGAGCCAGTTTAAACTGCTGGTGCGGCGCTGGCACGAGGCCGCCATTTTGCCCATTGACCAGTTGATTTTGCTGCTGGCGCAGGATTTGTTCGATCAGCCCGCCGACCTGGCGCTGGCGCACAAGTTTGCGGTAGTGCTGCGCCGCGCCGCCGCCGACCACCCGGATTACCGCCTGCCGCAATTTGTGGAAGAACTGGCCGAGGTGGCCCGCAACCAGCGCCGTTTCATCGGTTTTGATGAAGATGCCTCCGGGTTTGAGCCGCCGCCGGGCAAGGTAACGGTTTCTACTATGCACCGCGCCAAAGGGCTGGAGTGGGATCGGGTGTATTTGATGGGGCTAAACAACTACAGCTTTCCCTCCGGCCAGCCGCAGGACGGCTATTTCTCCGAAAAGTGGTTTGTGCGCGATTCGCTCAATCTGGAAGCCGAGGCGCTGGCGCAACTGGCGGCGCTGGCCGATGCCGCCGCCTACCTTGAAGGCGACGCCACCGCGCAGTCCCGGCTCGATTTGGTGCGCGAGCGGTTGCGGTTGTTCTTTGTGGGGCTTACCCGCGCCAAACAGGAGTTGATCGTTACCTGGAACGTGGGCCAGCAATACCAGAACAAACCCGATAACCAGCCGGCCCTGCCGTTTGTGGCGCTGCAAACCTGGTGGAAAATCGGGAGTAAGGAGTAAGGAGTAAGAATGAGTGTGGAGAGTTTCAAGGATTTGGTAGCGTGGCAAGAGGCGCATCGATTGGTGTTGTTGGTGTATCAACTGACAAATATGTTGCCAGATACCGAGAAGTTTGGCCTGGTTACGCAAATGCGGCGGGCGGCAATATCTGTGCCGGCTAACACGGCTGAAGGTTTCAAGCGCCAGGGGATACAGGACAAAATTCACTTTTATAACATTGCCGAAGGCTCTTTGGAAGAACTTAAGTATTTTCTCATTCTGTGCCAGGATTTACGATATATCCAAAAAATTGATGAAGCTATAGCCCAGGCCGAAAAAGTTGGCCGTTTGTTACACGGTTTGATTACCAGCACCGAGCGCCGCAAGTAACCCTTTACTCCCTATTCCTTATTCCTTACTCCTTACTTTCGGCGTAAGCCTCAAGGATGACAATTATGGAAAACACCCACAACCTGCCCGCAGATCTGCCTTTTAGCCAATCCAGCCTGCAAGATTTTGAAACCTGCCCGCGCCGGTTTCGGTTAAAATATATTGACCAACTCCGTTGGCCGGCCATCGAAGCCGAGCCGGTGGCCGAGGCGGAACGGCTGGCCCGGCTGGGTAGCGATTTTCACCGGCTGGCGCAGCAACACCTGGTTGGGTTGGAGGCCGAGGTGCTGGCCCCAACCGTGCGCCACGCCGAACCGGACTTGCAGCGCTGGTGGCAAAGTTATCTGGCGCACCGGCCCGCCCAACTGGCCACCGCTCAGGTTTGGCCGGAGCTAACGCTGTCGGCGCCGTTGCGGGGCGCGCGGCTGCTGGCCAAATTCGATGCGCTGGCCCGGCTGCCTCACGGCGAATTCCTCATCATTGATTGGAAAACCGCTCAAAAAAAGCCGCCCCGCGCGGCGTTGGAGCGGCGGCTGCAAACGCGGGTGTATTTGTACGTGCTGGTGGCGTCCGGCGCGGCGCTTAACCACGGCCAGCCCGTTAACCCGGCGGCGCTCAAAATGCTCTACTGGTACCCGGAATTTCCCACCGAGCCGGAAGAATTTACGTATAGCCAGCAGCTATTGGCGCGGGATGAACTGTACCTGGCCAACCTCATCGAGCGCATCAAAATAGCCGCTCAGCGCGACGACTTTCCGTTGGCTGACAACCAGCAACCATGCACTTACTGCGTGTACCGCTCACTTTGCGCGCGGGCGGTGGCCGCCGGGCCGCTGGCCGATTGGCCGGAACCCGGCGAGGCGGAACCGGATGTGCTGGCGCTGGACTGGGATCAGATTGCGGAAATTCAGTTTTAACGGATGGTGACGATGCCTCAACCGGCGTGGCAGCTTTGCCCGCAACCCGCTCTTTCTGCCGATCTGCTGGCGGTTGCCGGCAACCCGCTGCTGGCCCAACTGCTGGCGCAGCGCGGCCTTGTTACCGGCGCGCAGGCCGAGGCGTTTCTCAACCCGGCCTGTTACCGCCCGGCCCCGCCCACCGACCTGCCCGATGTTGACCGGGCCGTGGCGCGGCTCAACCGGGCCATCGCGCAGCGGGAGCTTATTGGCGTGTGGGGCGATTTTGATGTGGACGGCCAAACCTCAACCACGCTGCTGGTTGAGGCGCTGCAAAATTTGGGCGGGCGGGTAACGCCCTACATCCCCAACCGCCTCACCGAGTCGCACGGCATTAAACTGCCGGCGCTGCGCCAAAAATTAAACGATGGCGTTAGCCTGCTGCTCACTTGCGATACCGGCATCGCCGAACACGATGCCCTCAATTTTGCCCGCGCCGCCGGAGTGGATGTCATCATCACCGACCACCACGACCTGCCGGAAACGCTGCCGCCGTCGCTGGCGGCCATCAACCCCAAACGGCTGCCGCCCGGCCATCCGCTGGCCGATTTGCCGGGTGTGGGCGTGGCTTTTAAGCTGATGCAGGCGCTTTACCAGTCGTGCGGGCGGGCGGACGAGGCGGCGTCTCTGCTGGATTTGGCGGCGCTGGGCATTGTGGCCGATGTGGCCCGCCAAACCGCTGACACGCGCCACCTGCTGCAACTGGGGCTGGCGGCGTTGCAATCCACCGCCCGCGTGGGGCTGCGGGCGCTGCTGGAAGCGGCCAACCTCAAAACCAGCCGCCTCACCGCCGACCACATTGCGTTTTGGCTCGCGCCGCGCCTCAACGCGCTGGGCCGCCTGGGTGATGCCAACCTGGCCGTGGAACTGCTCACCACCGCCAACCTTGTTCGCGCTCGCACGCTGGCCCTGCAACTGGAAGGGCTGAACGACCGGCGCAAGTTGTTGGTGGACCGGCTGGTGGCGCAGGCGTTGGGCCAGTTGGCAGAAACGCCTGCGCTGGCCGAGTACCACGCTCTGGTGCTGGCCGGCAGCGATTGGCACCCCGGCGTTATTGGCATTGCCGCCAGCCGGCTGGTTGACCGGTTTGGCAAGCCGGTTATTTTGATTGCCCATCGCCCCGACGGCGCGGCGCGCGGCTCGGCCCGCTCCGTGCCCGGCTGCGATATTCACCAGGCCATCAAAACTCAAGCCGATTTGCTGGCCGGTTTTGGCGGCCATCCGGCGGCGGCGGGGTTATCCATTGTACCGGAAAATATTAACGCCTTCCGGCGCGGCGTCTCGGCGGCGCTGGCCGGGTGCGCCGCTGCCGCGCCGCCCGCCCTCACCCTGGATGCGATGGTGGAGTTGGATCAAATTTCGATTAACCTGCTGGCCACCATCGAGCGGCTGGCCCCGTTTGGCGCGGGCAATCCGCCGGTAAAACTGGGCTGCGCCGGCCTGCGCCTGGTCAGCGAATCGCCGTTTGGCGCAACCGGCGCGCACCGGCGGCTGCTGGTTGAAAACGACGCCGGCGCGCGGCAGGAGGTCATCTGGTGGCGCGGCGCGACCGAGCGGCTGCCGCAGGGCCGGTTTGACCTGGCCTTTAGCCTTGGCCCGGACGATTTCAGGGGCGGCGGGGTGCAGGTGGAGTGGCTGGCCTGCCGCGAGTGGCAGCCCGCGCCGGTGGGGCGTCAAATTGAATGGGTAGATTGGCGGCAGGCGGCGGACGTGGCGGCCAAAATCGGGGCGTTGCCGGCCAAAATAATCTGGGCCGAAGGCGACGCGGGGTCGGGCTTGCCCGCCGTGGCCCGGCATCAATTGCGCCCCGCCGCCAATCTGGTTATCTGGACAGCGCCGCCGGGGCAGGATATTTTGGCGCTGGCAGTAGCGGCGGTGCGCCCGCAGCAAATTTTTGTGGTGGCGCAGCCATCGCCGTTGGACTTGTTGCCGGCGTTTACCCGGCATTTGCAGGGGCTGGTAAAATTTGCATTGAGCCACAAAGAAGGCGAACTGTTGTTGCCGGAGTTGGCGGCGGCGTTGGGCCAGCGCCAAACCACCGCCCGGCTGGGGCTGGACTGGCTGGCGGCGCAGGGTAAAATTGTAATCACCGTGGCCGAAGGCGAGGTGGTGGTGGCGCAGGCCGCCAACCGGCCCGTCGATGCGCCGGCGGCGGCAGCCCTCACCGAGGTTTTGACGACGGCGCTGGCCGAAACCGCCGCCTACCGCGCTTTTTTTCGGCGGGCGGGTCTATCCACGTTGGAGCAAATGGTTGAATGATTGGGATTGAAACCGTTAAACTTGAAATTTTTGTGCCGGATGAGTATGTGCCCGCATTGCGCGAGGCGTTGGCTGGAGTGGGGGTGGGCCAAATTGGCAACTACGACCATTGTGTTTCGATTACGCAGGTAAGCGGTTATTGGCGGCCTTTGCCGGGAGCAAGGCCGTTTGCCGGCGAGGTTGGCCAAATCAGTTTTGGCACCGAAAGCAAAATCGAGGCTAACTGCCCGGTTAGTCTGGTAAAACCGGCGCTGGCGGCCATTCGGGCGGCGCATCCTTATGATGAACCGTTAATCAATGTGGTGCCATTGTTAAACCACCTCTTAACATCCGATTGACAAACCATCAATTTTTTCTTACCATAAACGGTACATTTATGGTCACTTTGCGACGGTAGGCCAAGGTTGCCGGGTAAACATCGTATCATGATATAACCTGGCTGTACTTAACCGGATTGGATACAACGATGACCACCCTGCGGGATGTATTGCAACTTACCCACACAAATCTGCAAATTCTGCAACAGCGCGAGGCCGGCTACGGCGGCAGCGCGCCGCTGGACTTGCTCAACCAGATTGATGACCACCGCCAGGCCATCGCGTTGCTTCAGGTGGCGGTGGCAGTTCCGCCGCTCACCGTTGCCGCGCTGGTTGAACTAAAAACCCGGCTGCGCCCGCTGCTGATTGCCGCCAACGTTGAGGCCATTGAGCTTGAGTCGCTACAGCCTGATACCCCGCCCCTGCCGTTTGAGCCGGAAACCGTGCTCATTCCGGCGGGGCCGTTTTGGCTGGGTTGCGATGACCGCGCCCCCGAAGAAGCGCCGCGCCACCAGGTTGACCTGCCCGCCTTCAGGTTGGGGCGTTTTCCGGTTACAAATGCTCAATACGCCGAATTTTTGGCCCGCGAGTTGGGGCAAAGCGTGCCGCGCAAATCTGGCTGGTTTACCCGCCAGCCGCCGCGCCACAAGCTGGATCATCCCGTGGTGGGGGTTAGCTGGCACGATGCCGTGGCCTACTGCAACTGGCTCAGCCGGGCTACCGGGCGAACTTATCGCCTGCCCTCCGAAGCCGAATGGGAAAAGGCGGCGGCGTGGGATGGCCAACAAACGCAGTGCTGGCCGTGGGGCAACCAATTTGAGCCGGAGCGGTGCAACTCGGCAGAGGCCGGGCTGGATGACACCACCTCGGTGCAGCGGTATTCTCCGGCGGGCGACAGCCACTTTGGCTGCGCCGACATGCTGGGCAACGTGCAGGAATGGACCAGCACCTTGTGGGGCGCAGATTTGCAAACCGGCCAGTATCCCTACCCTTACCGGCGCGATGATGGCCGCGAAGCGCCGGACGCGCCGTTGCCGCGCATGTTTCGGCTGCATCGCGGCGGCTCGTACCGCGACCCCGCCGGCCAGTTGCGGTGCAGCGTGCGCGGCTGGTCCGATCCCGATAGCAAAATCCGGTGGCGCGGCTTTAGAGTGGCGCTCGAAGTGTAGTTTTGTACTCCAGGTTGAAGGAATCCGCTTATGCCCAGAATAAAAACTGGACAAAAACAATCCGCCCGAAGCTGGCAGCAAACCATTGTTGACCGGTTGCGGGCGGGCAAGGTTGTACCGCTGATTAGCAACGTGGTTAGTAATGATCTGATTTTGGGCGGGAACAATCAATTAGTGCAAGCTTACTCGCAATACATTAACTATCCTCTGGCTACCGTTGCCGATCTGGCGCAAATGGCCCAATTTATCAGCGTAACCAACGAAGCCGCCACCGACGATCGGGCCGTGAAGGAGGATTACATCAATTTTATCAAAAACCGGCTGTTTGATTTGGCCGAAACCGATGGCGTGCCGCCCGGCACGCTGGCCGAGTTGGAAGATGAATTTGATGATGTGAAGTTTCAGGATTTTTCCGAACGATTGGGTTTTCCCAAATTTGAGGCCGAACTGGACCCGCTGTTGATTTTGGCCGAGTTTCCGCTGCCTATCTACCTGACCACCAGCTACCACAATTTTATCGAAGTGGCGTTGCAACAGGCGGGCAAAAAGCCGCGCTCGGAGTTTTGCCGCTGGCACCGGGGGCTGGATGGCATCCCTGCCAACCTGAACGATGATTACCAGCCCACCGCCGCCGAGCCGCTGGTGTACCATTTGCACGGCTCAGACGCGCACCCCGGCTCGATGGTGCTGACCGAGGACGATTACATGGAATACCTGGTGGCGGTGTCGCAAAACGTGGGCCGGGGGGCGGATCCCATTCCCCGCCGGGTGCGGCAGGCTATGGCCGATTCATCGCTGGTGCTGCTGGGCTACGATCTGCGCAGTTGGGATTTCAGGGTGGTGTTTTGGGGGCTGATCAAACCCCGCCCGCTGCAACAAACCAGCGTGTCCATTCAACTGGTGCCCGGCGATGTTGAGCGCGATTATCTGCAAAAATATTTAAACGAGTTTGAGTTCAAAGTGTACTGGGGCACCATCAGCGATTATATGCAACAGTTGCGCCAGGATTGGGAGGGTTAACATGGGTGACACGCCAACAACAACCGGCCCGGCCCTCATTTTAAAAAATACCGGCCAGATTTTTCCGCTCACCAAAGAGCCGGTTAGCCTGGGCCGCAAACCCGATAACACCATTGTGCTGTCCGCCGACGACCTGAAAGCCTCGCGCCACCACGCCAATATTTTTTATGAGAATGGCCGCTACATGCTGCAAGATATGGGCAGCGTTAACGGCACTTTTGTGAACAACCAACGGCTCACCGGGCCGCATGCGCTGGCCGATGGCGATGTTATTGGCATTGGCGCGGCCACGGTTGCGGTGCATCTGCCTCTGGCCGATACCCAACCCCGCCTGCGCCCGCCCGCTTCGCCCATTGTGGCGGCGGAGGCTGCGCCGGCCAAACTTGCCGACACGCTGATTCGCGCCGTTAGTGCGGCCCCGCTCAACAACCCCTACGTGGGGCCGCGCACCTTTGCCCGCGAGGAGAGCGACCGCTTTTTTGGCCGCGAACTGGAAGCCCGCGAATTGTTGTCGCTGGTTATTTCGGAGCGGCTGGTGCTGTTTTACGCCCAGTCCGGCGCGGGCAAAAGCTCGCTGGTTAACACCCGCCTCATTCCGCAATTGCAAGCCGAAGGCTATGCCGTGTTGCCGGTCAGCCGGGTGAGTGGCGAACTGCCGGCGGGCATTGCCGACGTGGCCAACATTTACATGTTCAACCTGCAACTCAGCATGGATGAAAGCGATAGCCATCCCCGTTATTTTACCCACATGCGGCTAACAGAGTTTTTGGCCGGGCTAACCAGCCTGGACGGGGTGCACTATTTTTACGATCACGATTTGGCCGGCTCACCCGAAGTGGCCGACGATGATCTTCAGCCCGCGCCATACGTGCTGCTGATTGACCAGTTTGAGGAGATTGTCACCACGCACCCATCGCGCTGGCAAGACCGGGAGGACTTTTTTAGGCAACTGGCCGAGGCGATGGCCGCCGACCCTTACCTGTGGGTGGTGCTCAGCCTGCGCGAAGATTACGTGGCCGCGCTCGATCCGTATGCCCACCTGTTGCCGGGCAACCTGCGCGCCCGTTTTTACATGCAGCGAATGGGCTACGACGCCGCGCTGGAGGCCGTAAAAAAGCCCGCCGAAAAATTTGGCCGCTCCTTTGCACCGGGTGTGGCCGAAAGTTTGGCGGATAATCTGCGCCAAATTCGGGTGCAGGATGCGGCCACGGCCAAAATGGTGGCTACCCGGTTGGGCCAATTTATCGAGCCGGTGCAGTTGCAGGTGGTGTGCTATCAATTATGGCAAAATTTAAGCCAGCGCCCCGCAGGGATGATTACGCCTCAGGATTTGCAGGAATTGGGCGATGTTGACCAGGCGTTGGCCCAATTTTACGAGCAAGCCCTCACCGAAGTCATCCTTAAAACCGGCACGTCAGAGATTGACCTGCGCAACTGGTTTGAAAGCCAGCTTGTCACCGAAAGCGGCACCAAAGGCACCGTGTATCGCGGCCCAACCGCCACCGGCGGCATTAATAACCGGGCGGTTGATATTTTGGTGCAAAAATTTTTGGTGCGGGTTGAGGTGCGGGCCGGCGGCACCTGGTACGAGCTAATCCACGACCGGCTGATTGAGCCGATTCTCAAATCCAACCAATCGTGGCGGCAGGAGCAGCCACTTATTCAAATGGCCCGGATGTGGGCCGATTCCGGTAAATCCGAAGCCAGTTTGCTCGAAGGGCAGCAGCTCAAAGAGCAACTGGCCACCAACTGGCGCGGTTTGGGGCCGCTGGTACGCGAATTTTTAGAGGCCAGCCAGTTCGCCCAGAAAACCCGCGAAGAACAGACGGCGCAGGAAGAACTACGCCGCGCCCAAGAGTTGGCCGAAGAGCGCCAGAACCGGCTTGATGACCAGGTTAAAGCTGCCGCCCGGCTGCGCAGCCGGGCCTTGTGGATTACGTTATTTGGCATACTGGCGCTGTTGATGGGCTTTGCCGCCGGCGGATTTGGCTACGTGGCGCAAGAACGCGCCAGCGCCGCCATTGCCGCCCGGCGCACCGCCGAGGCCGCGCTGGATCAGGCCGTGGCTGCTCAACACACCGCCGAGGCCGCACGCGGGCAGGCCGTGGTGGCGCGATCCAACGCAGTGGGGGCGCAGGGCACGGCCATTGCCGAAAGCACCGTTTCGGCGGCAGCCAAAGCCACCGCCGAAGCCGGCAGCGCCGCCGCCGCCGCCAACGCCGCCGAAGCCCGTCGCCTGCTGGAAATTCAGCAGGCCACCCAAACCGCCGAAGCCGCGCTCAACTTGCAAGAGCAGGCTCAGGTTGAACAAACCCGCGTGGCGCTGGAAGCCACCGTCACTGTGCAGGCGGCTACGCTGACCGCGCCCACGCCCACGGCCACGCCCACCCACACGCCGCTGCCGCCCACCAAAACGCCCACCGGCGTTTACACGCCGCCGCCGACCGCCACCGCCACCGCCACGCCGCCAGCCACCGCCACTCCCACCCCCGACCTGACCGCCACGGCCAACGTTGAAATGTTGCAGGCGTTAAGCCAGGAAGTTACGGCGGGCTGCAAAATCAACCCCGGCGCGGAGCTAAAACGCGCCTGGAACAAATACGAAACCCGGCTGGGCTGCCCCACCGGTGAAATGGTGGGCGGCGAATTTGCCGAGCAGTCCTTTGAAAACGGATATATGACCTGGTCCGGTATTTACCAGGAAATTTACGCCATAGTGGGCGATACCAGTGGCCGGTGGCGTTGGTTTGATCAGAAAACCACCGATTCTTACGGCCCTTCTGACACCGGCAGTTGTTCGGCTAATCCGCCGGCGGGGTTGTATCAGCCGGTGCGCGGCTTTGGCGCGGTGTGGTGCGCCAACCCGGATTTGCGCCGCGATATTGGCTACGCCCGTAACCAGGAATACGGCATTAGCACTAACCTGATTCAAAAGTTTGAAAACGGCGTGATTATCCGCGATAGCCAAAAACGGGTGTTTGTGCTGTTTGCCGCCGATTCTACCTTTGCACGCGAGGATTAATCGTTTGGAATGCTGCTAACCGTTACCGCCAATCCCTCACTTGACCGGGTGCTGGAACTTGAAAAGCTGACCGTTGGCCAAATTCATCGGGTTACCGGCCTTAAACTGGTAGCCGCCGGCAAAGGCGTGAACGTTTCGCGGGCGGCGGCCACGCTGGGCGCGCCGGTGTTGGCTACCGGCATTTTGGCCGGGCGCAACGGCCAAACGCTGGCCGAACTCTTTTTAGCCGAGGGCGGCCAATCGGCCTGGTACTGGCTGGCTGCCGGCGAAACCCGCGTTACCACGCTGCTTAACCAGGCTACCGGTGACACCACCGTTATCAACGAGCCGGGGCCAACTATTGCCCCGGCTGAATGGCACGGGTTCTGCCGGCATATGCAACAACTCACCGAAGTGGCAACGGCGGTGGTTTTTTGCGGTAGCATGCCGCCGGGCATCCCTGTTGCCGCGCCGGGAGAACTGGCCCGCGCGTTGGCTGCCGGCGGTCGGGCGGTGTATTTTGATGTGGGCTACCAGCACCTGCCGCCGCTGCTGGCCCAGCCGCAGGGCGTGGGCGTAAAAATCAATCGCGCCGAACTGGCCGCCGGGTTGGGGCTTACGTTTCAAACTGATGCCTTAACCCCGGTGATTGAGGCCGGTCGGGCGGTGCTGGCGCGGGGAGCGGCGCTGGTGGTGATTACGCTGGGGGCGGGTGGGGCGCTGGCCATTACGCCCGCCGGCGAGTGGCGGGCCGTTCCGCCGGCTATTCCGGCGGTAAGCACCGTGGGCTGCGGCGATGCCTTAACGGCGGGGCTGGTGGCGGCTCAGTTGAATGGCCTGCCCATGCCGCAGGCGCTGGCGCACGGCGTGGCCGCCGGAGCAGCCAACGCTTTTAACCGGGTGCCGGGCAATTTTGAGCGGCGCACTTTTGAGCAACTGCTGCGCCGGGTTGAAGTGACGGCGCTGTAACCAAAAAACGGGCGTTCCACTGGAACGCCCGTTAATTTTTAGCAGGATTTACGCCGCCCGCCGGCCTGTTTTTTGCGCCTGATTATGCGCTCTTTTCGGCTTCAACCAGCCGTTTGAGATTTTCCAGCGACCCGGCCATCATTTCTTCAAACGCGCCGTTACCGGTAAACCAGATGAGCAGCTTGTTCAGCGAGAAACCACCGCCCAGTTGCCAATCTACCGTCCAGGTTACTTGCGTGCCGCCATCAACCGCTTGCAACTCAAAGGTGCTGGTTTGCGACATTTTCATAGGGGCATTTTCGGTGGCCTGGAGTTCGTAGGCCAGTTTGGTGGGCGGTTCCCAGGCGGTAACTTGTTGCGTGGCAATCTGGCCATCGGCGGCAACGCCCACCCAGATTGCGCCCACGCCTTCGGTTTGGCTGCTGCCGTATTTGCCTTCAACCGGGTACGGAAACCGGCCTTCTTTGTAAGCCCAATCCGGCAGGCGGGTAACATTGCTGAGTATTGCCCACACCGCTTCAACCGGCGCGGAGATTTGTTCGGAGTAGTTAACGTGTCCCATAAATTATAATCACCCTCATTTTTTTGAGTAATGATACCAGATTTTTAAATAGTCACAAGACCATTGTTTGCTTTTGGGGATGGGTTTATAATGGCGGGCAATCTTTTGGCATTGGCCATAATTATGGTTTTGGGGGATTATGCGAGCGATTTTGCAGCGGGTTCAGCGGGGGCGGGTAACGGTAGCCGGCACCACAACGGGCGAGATTGGGCCGGGGTTTGTGATTTTGCTGGGCGTAACCCACACCGATAGCGCCGCCGAGGTGAAGAAACTGGCCGAAAAAACGGCCAACCTGCGCGTGTTTGAGGACGACCAGGGCAAAATGAACCGGTCGGTGGTGGAGGTAGGCGGCGGGGCGCTGGTGGTTTCGCAGTTTACGTTGTACGCCGACGCCAAAAAAGGGCGGCGACCCAGTTTTACCCGGGCCGCCGCGCCAGAATTAGCCGAGCCGTTGGTGGCTCAATTTGCCGAGACGTTGCGCCAGTTGGGAGTGTTGCCGGTGGCTACCGGCGTGTTTGGCGCGCACATGCTGGTGGAGATTGAAAATGACGGGCCAGTGACCATCATTTTGGACACTACCGAGTTGTAGCCGTTTACTCCATGCTGGGCACGTACAGGTTGGTGGTGTATTCCTTGATCATCCGGGTCATGCTGAATTGCGGCGCAACCGTGCGGATGGATTCCTTTACAAATTCTAGCCACTTGTACGGAATGCCGTTGCTGTCATGCTCGTAATACAGCGGCACCACTTGTTTTTCCAGAATATCGTAAAAGTCGGTGGCGTCAACGTGGTTTTGCTCAAACTCGCTGGCGTATTCGGCGGTGGGGTCGCCAATTGACCAGCCGTTTTTGCCGTTAAAGCCTTCGTCCCACCAGCCATCCAGAATGGACAGGTTGGGGCTGCCGTTGAGGCCGGCTTTTTGGCCGCTGGTGCCGCTGGCTTCCAGCGGGCGGCGCGGCGTGTTCATCCACACATCAACCCCGGCAACCATGTGGCGGGCCACGTTCATATCGTAATCCTCAACAAAAATAAGGTGCCCGGCCAGCCCGGCTTCGTGCGAGCGATGGTATACCTCGCGGATAAAGTTTTTGCCGGGTTCGTCGGCGGGGTGGGCTTTGCCGGAGAAGATGAACTGCACCGGGCGCAGGCCATCGCCGTTGACAATGCGTTTGAGCCGCTCGGTATCGTGAAAGATGAGCGTGGCCCGTTTGTAGGTGGCAAAGCGGCGGGCAAAGCCAATGGTGAGCGCGTTGGGGTTGAGCAGGTTGGCGGTGGCTAAAACATCGTTGTGCGGGTAGTTTAGCCGCTCCATGCGCTGGCGGGTGCGCAGGCGCACAAAGTTTACCAGCTTGCTGCGGAGTTTGGTTATTGCGTCCCACAAATCCTCGTTGGGCACTTTGTCAATGTATTTCCACACGTTGGGGTCGTCAATGCGGCGCGTCCAGTCGGAGGGCAGGTATTCGTCAAACAGTTCTTTCAGTTCGGGGGCCAGCCAGGTTTCGGTGTGGATGCCGTTGGTAACGTAAGAGATGGGCACTTCATCAATGGTGTTTTTGGGCCACAGCCAGCTCCACATTTTGCGCGATACTTCGCCGTGCAGCTTGCTAACGCCGTTGTGCTTGCCCGACATTTTGAGGGCGAGCACCGTCATACTAAAGGTGGGACCCCAGCTTTGGTCCTGCCGGGCCAGGGTAAGGAATTCTTCGCGGCTGATTTTGAGCAGTTCGTGCCAGTTGGAAAAGTAGCGATCCATCAACTGGAAGGGGAAGGCATCGTGACCGGCGGGCACCGGGGTGTGGGTGGTAAACACCGATGACTTGCGCACAATTTCTTTGGCTTCTTCAAAACTGAAGCCGGCAGCCACCATTTCGCGGGCGCGTTCCAGCACCAAAAAAGCCGAGTGGCCTTCGTTCATGTGGAACACCGCCGGGTGGATGTTCATGGCGCGGAGCGCTCGCACGCCGCCAATGCCCAGCACCATTTCCTGAGCCAGCCGCATTTCCTGGTCGCCGCCGTACAGGCGGGCCGAAAGCTCGCGGTCTTCGGCGGCGTTGGGGTGAATATCGGTGTCCATCAGGTACAGCGGCACGTTGCCCACCTGAATTTTGTAAACTTTGGCGTACACGTGGCGATCCGGCAGGTTGTTGCGGGCCGGCAGTTTGATGGACACCACCACTTCCTTGCCGTCGGCGGTGAAGGCCGGCTGGGCCGGAACTTCGGCAAAGCGCACTTTTACGTAGTGGGCTTCCTGGGTGCCTTCGGTGTTGATGGTTTGCCTGAAGTAGCCCTGCGGGTACAAAAAGCCCACGCCAATGAACGGCAGGCCCAGATCGCTGGTTTCTTTGGTGTGGTCGCCAGAGAGCACACCCAAACCGCCGGAGTAAATGGGCAGGCATTCGTGCAGGCCAAACTCGGCGGAAAAATAGGCTATTGGTTTTTTTACTTTGTCGGGGTAGGTTTGCCGGAACCAGGTTTTGGTGTCAACCTCGTAAGCATCAAAAGCGGTTAACACTTCGTAATAGGCTTTGATAAAATCGGGGTCGGTGGCGGCCTGGTCAACCGAGGACTGGCGCACTTCACGCAAAAAAAGCACGGGGTTGTGGTACACGTCTTCCCATAATTTGGCGTCAATGCGTTTGAACAAATTCTGGGCTTCGGGATGCCAGGTCCACCACAAGTTGTACGAAATGTCAATCAGGCGGCTGATTCGATCTGGTATCGGCGTAAAGCCAACAGATTTCATAAAATCTTCTCCTTTAGGGTTGCCCCCTTACGGTACAGTAAATTTCAACATACTACACATCCACGGACAAATTCTAATCGAAACCGCAAATTTTACAAATTGGGTAATAATACTACCGGTTGGGGCGATGGGCTATCAACCCCAAATATATAGTGGTGTTCTGGCAACTTTACCATAAACAAATGCGGTTAATGGTGGGCGTCGGCATCGGTTTGGATGGTTTTGAGCAGTTCCAACTCTTGCCGTAGCTGTTTTTGGCGGTTTATCAGGCTGATTACATACGCCAGCGTTACGCCAATAAATACGGCATAACCGGCGGCCAGGTAGGATATTGCGCCCATATTGGCTCCTTGTTACGAGTATAAAACTTGCTGTTTGAGGCGGTCAACCCGCCGTTTTAAATTTTCCAGGTTGATGCGGTGGGCCATCAGCGTAATATAAAAAACGGTAAAGGCCAGCAGGCAAAACATTAACGTGGCGGCAATGCTGCCCGACATGCCAAAGCCGCCCTGCGCGCCGCTGTTGTTGCCGGGCAAAACCACCGCCGGGTGAATGGTGCGCCACCAGCGAATGGCCATCCAGTTGAGCGGCAGCGACAGCGCCGCGATGAGGGCGTAAATGGCGGCAAAGCGGGCTTCGCGTTCCGGGTTGTCTATTGCGCCGCGCAGCATAATGTAGCCCACGTAAAGCAGCCAGCTAATGGTAGAGATGGTGAGGCGCGGATCCCACGTCCACCACACGTTCCAGGTGGGTTTGGCCCAAATGGGGCCGCTGAGCATCACCATTGTAAAAAAGGCCAGCCCAATTTCAACCGAGGCCAGCCCCCACACATCCCATTTATCGTGGCGGGTAATCAAATACAACAGCGAGGTGACTGCCGCCACCCCAAACGCCAAAAAGCCAACCCAGGCCGCCGGCACGTGAAAATAAAAAATGCGCTGGGCGTACTGTTCGGCGGGGGCGGTGAGGTTGCCGGCGGCGGGCGCCCACACCAGCGCCATGTACAGGGCCGCCAGCATCAGCATGGCGCTGGCCAAAGTCAGGCCGCGCGTCCAGCCAAAACCGGCGCGTAAAGTTGAAGTTGCCATAAAACATCTCCTTTTATTCTTCTACCACAAAATCAAACAGAATGTAGGAGGCCACAATAAAAATCACATCATACGCCACCAGCAGCGCCAGCCAGTGGCTCACGTCGGCAAAGGGCGTGCCATCCAATATGGCAGCGGTGAGCCGCACCGCCGCCAGAATAAGCGGCACAATCACCGGAAAAAGCATAATCGGCAGCAGCACTTCGCGGGCGCGGGTATGCACCGCCATCGCCGAAAAGAGCGTGCCCACTCCGGCCAGGCCAATGGTACCCAGCAGCACTACCCCGCCCAGCAGCGGCAGCGTAGCCGGCGACTGGTTGAACAGCACCATAAAAAAGGGCAAAATAAACACCTCAACCACGCCGATAAAGAGCGCGTTGCCGATCATTTTGCCAAAATAGATGGCGCTGCGGTCAACCGGGGTGAGCAGCAGCCCATCGAACACGCCCCGGTCACGCTCAACAATAAAGCTGCGGCTCAGGCCCAGCATGCCGGCAAAGGCAATGGCCACCCACAGCACGCCGGGAGCCAGCGCTTGCAGGTTTTCGGCGCGCAGGTCAAACGCAAAGTTGAAAATAAAAATGATGAGCAGCGAAAACACAAACATCGCGCTGACCATTTCTTTGGTGCGAAGCTCGGTGGCGATGTCTTTGCCCACAATGGCGGCAATTTTACGCAGGTAGCGGCCAAATCCGCCGGTGGTTGGGGTTTGGTTGGCAGCAAATTCGGGCCGGGCGGGGGGCAGCGGTTCGGTCAAAATTAGTTCACCGTGACGTGCCGGTAATAAAGCTGGCGGGCTTGCTCCAGGCTTACATTTTGGCGAGGGGCGTCGAGCGCAATTTGGCCTTTGGCCAAAATCACCAGCCGGTTGCCCAGCGATAGCCCCCGGTCAAGGTTGTGGGTGGTCATTAAAATGGTGCGTTGGCTAATATCCACCGCCGCCAGCAGATCACCCAGCATGTCGGCGGCGTGTTGATCCAGCCCGGTGTCGGGTTCGTCCAGCAGCAAAATGGGCGGGTTGTGCAAAATGGCGCGGGCAATGGCCAGCCGCTGCTGCATGCCCCGCGAGTAGGTGCGCACCGGGTCGTGGCGGCGCGGCCACAGGTTTACCTGGTTGAGCACGGTTTCAATCCGGGCGGCGGCGTTGGGCACATCGTACATGTGGGCGTAAAAGCGCAAATTCTGGTAAGCCGACAGGTCATCGTACAGCAGGGTTTTGTGCGATACCAGCCCGATAAACCGGCGCAGTTCGCTGGCGGCCTCGGCCAGCCGGTAGCCGTTAATCAACACCTCGCCCAGCGAGGGCCGGCTGAGGCTGGCCACAATATGCAGCAGCGTGGTTTTGCCCGCGCCGTTGGCTCCCATCAGAGTCACAAAATCGCCGGCATTAATGGTCAGGTCTACTCCGCGCAGCACTACCCGGCTGCCAAAACTTTTTACCACTTTTTTAAGCTGAATCATGGGCCGGTTTGCTCCATAATTTCGGCCAGCTCGGTTTTGTATTGGGCGCGGGCGCGGCGATACACCTCTTCGTCGAGTTCACCGTTTTCGTACACTTCATCCAGCCGGGCCAGCAACAGCAGCAGTTTTTGGCGGCGCGGCTGCGGATTGCCCGCCGTTGCCAACCGGGTGCGGGGATACACCGCCGCTGCCAGCACAATGGCCAGCGCGCCCAGGCCCAAAATAATCCATTTGGCCCAATTTTGATCAAACCAGCCCGGCGGGGCGGGCGCAACCGCGCCCGGCATGGCACCATCGGTGGTGGTGGGGAACGTGAGGCTGCTCAGCCCGCTCAAATTCAGGGTGACGGTCTGGCCTTTGGTTAGCTTTTTGCGGTTGAACACGGCAAACGAGTTGCCCTGAAACTGGCGGTTTTCCACAAAATCAACCTGTTGGCTGGTAAGGGTGGCTCCCTGGTTGGTCATCAGCACATCCAGCGCCTGAACATCCTGTGGCAGCGTAAAATCAATGGCGGCGGTATCACCGCTAAACGGGATGGTGTAGCTGGCAGCCACGGTTAGCCCTTCGTCGCCGGGGAGAACCGGCTGAGTATCGGCGTAACCGGCGGCGGTTTTGATAAAGCGGCGGCCATCATCATTTTGAAAACGCACCTCACCGGCGGCGGCGGGCAGGGTAAAAGCAAAGGTTTGGCCGTTTTGGCCGATGTAGGTTTTGTCGCCGTGGTTGCCGATGATGTAAATTTGCAGCACATTCACCTGGCCGGGGCTAAACGAAAGCAGGTAGTGCATTTGGGTAACGCCAATGGCGGCGGGGCTGGTGGTGGTATCGTACACCTCTAAATTCAGGGTGACTTCTTTGGCGTCGGGCAGGAACATGCCGGGTTCCTGGCTAACGTAGCCCACGTTCTGGTACAACCCTTCCACCATGTACATAATGGTGTGGTCGGTGAGCAACTGGTCAAAGCTGTATTTGCCGTTGGCGTCGGCCTCGCCGGTAAAGGTTTCAATCTGCGCCCCATTTTGAAAGGCATGCAGGGCCACTTTGATGTTGCCCACCGGCTGGCCGGTGGCGTGGTTGGTTACTTGCCCGGTGAGTTTGCCGGTGCGGGCCGGCACCGCCAGCGAAAAGGTGCGGATGTAGGCCAGCGCCGCCCATAAATCATCCTCTGACAGGCCGGTGATTTGGGCGTGTTGGCTGCCGGCCTGGTAGTTGGTTAGCAGGTTGGCCTGGCTGAGTTGGGACATTTGGGCCAGATTGGTAAAATCGCGGCTGCCGCCGGCGGGAGACTGCGGGCCGTGGCCGTTGCCATCAGCGCCGTGGCAGGCGGCGCACCGGGCGGTGTAAATTTTTTCGCCGGCGGCCAACTCCTGCGGCGAGGTGCCCAGCCGCCACACGTAGGCCACCGCGTTCCAAATGTCGCCGTCACTGAGTTTGTTTTTCCAGGGCGGCATCATTTTATCCATGCGCCCGTTTTTGATTACATCAAAATTTTGCGCCGGAACGTAGTTGCGGGCAACGGCGGGGCTGGCAAAGTTGGCAATGGGGTTGGGCAACTGGGCGGCGGTGGGGCCATCGCCGTGGCCGGTGGGGCCGTGGCAGGGCAGGCAGTTTTGGCTCCACAGGGCTTGCCCGCCCGCCACCGAGGGTTTGCCAGCGGGCGTGGGCAGCGGCGAATCGGCTTGCGCGGGCGCGGCAGGGCGCAGCCCGGCGAGCATGGCCATCAGGCTAAAGGCAAACAGCGCCACGGTGAGTTTGACTTTGGAATGGTTGGGGCGGAGCGCCGGTTGAGCAGGTTTCATGGGGTTTCGCCGGTTTGGTTTAAATGGTGGATAATTGGCCGTAAGAAAGGTTTTTGGATTCCAACGGCGCGCCGCACCGGGCGCAAAACAGGTCGCCGGGTTGGGCGGGAGCGTTGCATGCGGCGCAACGGCGTGGCGAGGCCGCGTCCACCGCATGGCCGCAACAGGCGCAATAGGCATCGGTGATTGGCATGCGGGCGTTGCAGGTGGGACAGGTAGTAACGTGGCCGTTGCCGTTGGGTATTTTAAGCCGCTGGATCACGGCTTCTACTTCTTTTAGCGCGGTCTGGGGCGATTGCCGGATTTGGGCCACTGCCGCCTCAATTTGGGCATCGAGCGCCGGTGAAATGGGGCCAACCTGCCGCAGCCGGTCGGCTTCTTTTTTGAGCCGGGCGGCCTGCAATTTGGATTTTACCAGCAGGGCGTCGTAATCTTCCGGGCGGATTTTACCCATTTCGTAATCAAACATTAAATCCTTAATGGCGGTTAGCGCGGCCTGATAGCGGGCTTCCGCCTCGGCCAGGGTTTGGCCGGCGGCGGGCAATCGCTTTTTTGCCGGATTTTGCCGGCGCAGCGGCGCCATAACCAAAAACAACGCGCCGCCAATCAACGCTATACTCACCAAAAATGTGATAATGTCCATAGTTTAACTTCCTTGAGGCGGTTTTTGGGCAACAAGTTTATCCAGCAGGGAGTAGAGCGCATCTGCCTCGATGGGGCCGATTTGCACGTGGGCAATCACGCCGTTTTTATCAATAAAAAAGGTTTCGGGCACGCCGGTAATGCCGTAAGCCCGCGAAATTTTATCGCCGATGTCGGGGCCGGAGGGGTAGGTAACGCCGTATTGTTGCATGTAGGCCAGCGCCTCTTTTTCGGTGTCCAGGTGGTCAACGCCAATAAAAACCACGTTCTGCCCGCCATAGTTTTGCCAGGCTTTTTCCAGCAGTTCGGCTTCTTTGTAGCATTCTACGCACCAACTGGCCCAAAAATTAACCACCACCACCTGCCCCTGCAAATTTTTTAGGACGATGTTGTCCTGTTTAAACTGGGCAAACAGCGGCAGCGTAAAATCCGGGGCTGTCCGGCTTTGTAAATCCACCGATTTAACGGGGTGCAGGTTAACGGCCATCACCGCCACCAACCCAAAAACCAGCAGCATGCCCACCAGCAAAACCGTGTTGCGTAACGTGGATGATGATTTGGGTTGGCCCAGGGTTTGCTCCATGGGGCAATTGCTCCTTTACTCAAGCTCCAGGTCTTGCTCAACCTGGCTCAGATAATCGGGGTTGGAGGCCGGGGCCGCCGGAACGCTCACCGGAGCCGGCTGTTGCCACTGGCGCAGCGTGTACAGCAAAATAGCCACCCCCAGAATGATGATTGTAACTGGCAGCACCCACAACCACAAGGTAAAGCCGCTTTTGGGCGGTTCTTGCAATACCTGCGGGCCGTACTGGGTAACAAAATAATTTAGCACCTGGTCTTCGGTGTAGCCTTTGGCCAGCAAATCCTTGATTTGGTCACGCCATTGGGCGCAGGTTTGGGTGCGGCAATCGGCCAGATTGATGCCGGAACAAGTGGGGCAGTTCATTTTTTGGGCCACCCGGTTGATGGCGTCATCATCCGGCGTTTGAGCAGCGGCGGGCGCGGCGCTCAAACCCAGCGCCAGCGCGGCCAGAAATACGGTTATCAGCAGGGTGATTGGTTTCATCGGCTAAAAATTACCCTCAACATTATTGGCCGGCAGAAGTGGCCGCGCCGGTGGCGCTAACCTGTGCCGCCACGCGCGGTTCACGTTCCTGAGCGGTGGGCCACGCCGCTACAATTGTACCTAAAATAAACACAAAACCGCCAATCCACAGCCAGTTAACCAGCGGATTGATGTAGGCTTTGAAGGTAGCGGTTTGGCCGTCGCCTTCCCAGCCGGCCAAAATTACGTACAGGTCATCGCGCAGCGTGCTACGTTTGGCCGGGATGGTCATAGGCTGTTGTTGCACCACAAAAAATTCGCGGGTGGGCGTAATGGTGCCCACCGGTTGGCCGTTAAATTTTACGTCGAGCGTGGCTTCGGTGATAACCCGGTCGTCGGGGCTTTGGCCATCGCGCAAGCCCCGGTAGGTTAGCTCATACGCGCCGATAACCGGGCTGGCAATGGTCATAGTTTGGCCCACGGCCAGGTTTTTTTGCGTTTCAACCTGATAGCCCCGGCTGCCGATAACGCCAATGGCCACCAGCACTACCCCAATGTGAATGAGGTAGCCGCCATACCGGCGATGGTTGCGGCCCACCAGTTGCCACAACGCCACCGCGTAATTTTCGCCCCGGCTTTTGCGGCGGGCGCGAACGCCGCGCCAGTATTCAATGAGGGTGGCGGCCAACGTAAAGCCGCACAGCCCAAACCCCAGCAACGCGCCGGGAATTTGAACACCCACGCCAAAATAGAGCACCCCGGCGGTGACGAGTCCCCAGCCGGCGGGCCACATCAGCGCCTCACCCAGCTTTTTCAGCGAGGCGCGCCGCCACGGAATGAGCGGGGCCACGCCCATCAACACCACCACCAGCGCCCACAGCGGCCCGGTAGTTTGCTCAAAAAAGGGCGGGCCGACCACAATCCGCTCGCCCATAAGTGCCTCGGAGAAGAGCGGAAAGTGCGTGCCCCACCACACCGCCACCGCCAGGCCCAAAAAAATAAGGTTGTTGAGCAAAAATACGGACTCGCGGGAGAACAGCGAGTCGAGTTCATTCTCGGATTTGAGCGCGTCCCAGCGGGACACAAACAGGTACAGGGAAAAGATAAACATCACCGCGATAAAGCTTAAAAAGAGCGGGCCAATGGAGCTTTGGGCAAACGAGTGCACCGATGAAATGACCCCGGAGCGGGTGAGAAACGTGCCTTCGATGACCAAAGCAAAGGTGAGGATAATCAGGGCGATGTTCCAGCGTTTGAGCATGCCCCGGCCTTCCTGCATCATAATTGAGTGCAAAAAGGGCGTGCCCACCAGCCATGGAATCAGCGAGGCGTTTTCAACCGGGTCCCAGCCCCAGTAGCCGCCCCAGCCCAGCACATCGTAGGCCCACCAGCCGCCCAACAGCAGCCCCAAACTGAGAAACAACCAGGCCGCCAGCGCCCAGCGGCGGGTGGTGCGAATCCACAAATCGCCGGATTGGCGGGTAATCAGCGCGGCCACGGCAAAGGCATACGGAATAACAAACGCCACAAAGCCAATATACAGCACCGGCGGATGGATGGCCATGCCAAAGTGGCGCAGCAGCGGGTTAAGGCCGGCTCCGTCGGGCGGCAAAACATCCAGTTGTTCAAACGGATTGGCCACAAACACCACCAGCAGCACAAAAAAGCCAACCGTCACCTGCGTAACGGCGATGACGTAAGGCATCATCTGCCGCATTGATCCCCATTTTTTGAGCAACACCAGCGCGGCAAAGATGGACATAAGCCACGACCAGAACAGCAGCGAGCCGTCTTGCCCGCCCCATAGCGCCGTCATCCGGTAAAAGAGCGGCGCGGCGCGGTTGCTGGTTTCGTACACGTACTTGGTTTGGTAGTGGCCGGTAATGAGCAGATATTCAATAACGAATACGGCGGTGGTTAAGAAACCGGCTACGCCAAACGCGGCGTTTTTGGCGCTGTCTACCAACTCTGGCAAGCGCCGTTGCGCGCCAACCACAGCCACCACCGCCGCGTAGAGCGCCAGCGCCAGCGCCAATGTGACCGCCACGTATCCAATATTGGGCATATCATTCGCTCCCTGCAAAACAAACCCGGCAAAAATTACCGGATGGCTTTTACCTGCACCTGTTCAATGCCTTTTTCTTCGTACCGGCTGGGGCATTTGAGTAGCAAATCCTGCGCGGTGAACTGGCTGCCGTTGTATTTGCCTTCCAGAATGGCTTCGGCCCCTTCGCGCATTTGGTCCGGTTTGGGGCCGTTAAAAATCACGTGCAGCCGCTCACCGCTGTCGCTCAATACATCAAATTGCAGCACCAAATCGCGGTTATTAAAGTTGATGGTGGTGGCATCAACCTTGCCAGAAACGCGCACGGTGCGGTTGAGCATGCTGTCGCCTTTGGCGTACAACTCATCAATGGTTAAAAAATAGGCCGAGTTGCTGGCAATTCCGGCGTAAATTAAATACACCACGGCCAGCGCCACCGCCACACCGCCAATTATAAATTTGATTTTTTTACTGGCCGATTTGCCGGCCACCTGAACCGCAGGCACTGTTGTGGATTGAGCCATTGCTTCCTCTGAAAATTACGAATTACAAGCTACGAGTTACGATTTACGTATGTTACCCGAAGGGGCGCTGATAACCCTCGCGGGGCAGGGCCTACGATTATGCCAAAAAAGCGTAACCGGCGGCGGTGAGCAGCACCGTTAACAGCCCGTACCCCAATTCCTGAAAGCCGATGATTTTGGCCGCTGCCGCCCGGCGCTGCGCCGACAGACCGACCACGGCGCGGCCCAACAAAATCAGCATAGCCAGCGCCGCCGGCCACGGCGCCAAGCCTGCCGCCGCCAGCGTTGCCACTGCCGCAATTCCGGCCAGGTGCGCGGCCCCCACCCCTTTTGGGTTAATGGGTTGGCCGCGTTCCAGCCGCAGCCGGGCGCGCACATACCCAATCGAGCCAAAAGCGCGGGCCAGCAAAATGGCCCACAACGCCAGCGCCCCGGCCAGCGGCCAACCGTCCGCCAACGCGATGGCGGCGCTCACCGCGCCCAGCGCGCCGGCCCCGCTTACTTCGGGGATGAGTTCGCGGCCCCGGTTGCGGGCATCAAAATATAGTTGCGTTAGCGCCGGCGGCATAGCCAGCAACAGCGGCAGCCAGAACGGAGCCGCCGCGCTGATGATTGCCGCACCCAAACCGGCCCCGGCTAACGCGCCGTACCCCAGCGCCAGGCGTTCGGCCCAAACCGAGCGCGGGTAGCGCCGCTGTTTGCGCCGGTCGGTGAGCGCCAGTTTGAGCGGCTGCTGCGCCAAAAACGCGCCCAGCGCCGCCACGGCCAGCCCCAACCCCGCCCACGACGGAGCCACCAGCAGCCCCAGCAAAACGGGTTCCAGCCAAAAGCCCCAGCCGCCGTGCGAGGCCGGCAGGGCGATGGTTTTTAAATTGACGGGCGGTTGGGCGGCAACGGCGCTCATGGCTACCCCATCATCGGCGCAGTTTGGCTTTGGCTTAATTTGGCCTCAAGTTCGGCCACAAAGGGGAACGAGCCGGGCTGGTAGTTGCAGAACGGTTCTTCGGCCAGCGGGTCGCCGGTAACGGCATACGCCCGCGAGCGCGACCCGCCGCACACGCCCACAAACTCGCACAGGCCGCAGCGCCCTTCGTACTTGGTGGGGTCGCGCAAATCGTTAAACAGCGGGGCATCGCGGTAAATATCCACCAGCGATTTTTCTTTGATGTTGCCCACCGGGATGGGCATAAAGCCGCTGGGGAACACTTCGCCCCGGCGCGAGACAAACACAAAACCGTTGCCGGCGTTGATGTGCATGGGCGTGCGGAAAATGGTGTCGCGGGGCAACAGGCCGTGGGCGGTTACAATTTGATCCAGTTGCCGGCGCAGTTCAAAGTAGATGGGGTGCAGCTCAAAATAATCTTCTACGTTCAGCCCTTTTTCATCCAGAATTGTGCGCTGGAGCACCACCCGTTTGTAGTGGTGGCCTTCGGTGGTTTTGGCGCTGAGGTATTTGGAGCAATCGTACAAAAAGTGCATCACGGCTTCGTACTCGGCGGGCGAAATTTCATCCTCGGCTTTGCCGCGGCCGGTGGGCACCAAAAAGAAAACACTCCAGGTCATTGCGCCAAATTCAAGCACCAGTTTAAAGATGTTGGGCAGGTCGTCCAGGTTGTAGCGGGTAACGGTGGTGTTGAGTTGTAACTTCAAGCCCAATTCGCGGGCAATTTTCCAGCCGCGCGTGGTCAGTTCAAACGAGCCGGGCACCTGCCGAAAGTCGTCGTGGCGGGCCGGGGTAGAGCCATCAATGCTAAGCGAAATGGCTTTAGCGCCGTTCTCTTTAACCCTGAGCAGGTTGTCGCGGTTAAGCAGCGGCGTGCCGGAGGGCGATACGGCCATAGCCAGCCCCAATTGATTGCCGTAGGCCAGCAAATCAAACAGGTCATCGCGTTTGAAGGGATCGCCACCGGTGAAAATAAAAATGGGGCGCGGCTTGCCAAACTGATCAACCTGTTCCAGCAGGGTTTTGGCCTGTTCGGTGGTGAGCGACAGGGGATCGTGCTGGGGAATGGCCTCGGCCCGGCAGTGGCGGCAGGCCAGATCGCAGGCGTGGGTGGTTTCCCAGATAATCATAAACGGGCGTTCGTTCAAATCGTAAGTGGGTTGGCGAATAATATTTTTCATCAAATCCTCCTCGGGCCGGGGTGGATTAAGAAATTTTAGGTTAGCGACTGGTAAAGTTCAACTTTTAGCCCTGGTTTTAGGTTTTTGTGGGGTTGGCGCGGTTTCCCGCGTTGTTATTGAGCGTCCCGGCGGGCGTTGGTACTTTTGCAAGGGATTGTTGTCATTTTAGTTTAATTTAATGAGTTTTAGCTTAAAAGTCCGTGACCTTTGTCTCACCGAGGGTGAGGGGCGGGTTGCCTTACAAAAAGAAAAACGCGGAAGGGGTTAACCCTCCGCGTTTGGGTGAAGCTATTTGGCCGCCGCTGCCAGCGCCGGTTTGCGCCGGCTTCGCCGCCACCACGCCGCAAACAGCAGCAGCGCGCCAATCACCGTTAGCCCGATTAAAATGGGCAGCAACAGCGCCAGAATGGCGGTGATAAAGGCCAGCACATCTTCTAGAATGCTCACCAGCCAGTTGGCGGTGCCGCCGGTAGTGGCGGTAATGGCGGGCCGGGCCACACTTTTGGCCGTGTGCACGGTGCCGGCCAGCAGCAGCCCGGCAATAAAGGCCACCGCCGGATGCAACCCGCCCACCGCGCCGGAACTGGCCGCAAACAACACGGCTCCGGCCACGGGGCGGCCCACGGTCTGGATGATGTCGTTCACCGTGTCTACCGCCGGGATTTTATCCACCGTCATTTCGATGAGCAGCAGCGCCACCAGCGCCCCAATCACCCACCAACTGGTCATTACATCCCACGGTTTGTTAAGGGTGATGAGGCTGGTGTATTTGGCCGCCAGCGCCACCACCAGCAGCGGCAGGTAGGCGTTTAGCCCCGCCGAAGCCGACAGCCCAAAGGCCGTAAAAATATTGGAGAAGGCATCAATCATGGTTAACCTCCCGCCGCAACTACGCAACTACACTCAACTAAATGGTGCCCGCTTTTCTGGCTAACTGGCCAAACAGGTTGAACGTAACCAGGTAAGACCAGAACGAAGTAAAGAACACGCCCACAATACACAAAATCATCCCAAAACCGGCCAGCAAACTGGCCACCCAGGCCAGCAAAATCACAATGATGTAATCGCCAATGTTATTGCGGATAAAGGCGATGATGTCGCCAATTTGGAACGCCGCGCCAAACGTGCCGTACTGGGCGTAACGGATAACCCCGGCGGGCATCAAAGCGTAACCGGCCAGGCTCAACACAAGTTGCAAACAGCTAAAGCAAATGCTCACCACCGGAATGATGCTGGCGGCGTCGGAATTGTCGCTGAACGCGGCAGTTAGTCCGCCCTGAATCACCACCGAGAGGCACACAATGAGCAGCGCCGGCAGGTTGTACACCAGCCCAATCAACGCCACAAACAGGCCGCCTTTGAACAAATCGCCAAAGTTGGTCCATTCCGGCAGCGGTTTGAGCGCCCCGTCGCGCACATTTTTATATACTTCCAGCGAGTAACCCACCACCGGCAGTATCAGAAGTACCCCCACCAGAAACAACGGCATCAACAGCAACGCGGCAAACATAATGCCGCCGCCAATGGCCAACTTTTTTACCCATTCTTCATCGTCAAACATAAACGTAAATGCAGAACCGATATCCATAAAAAATGATCTCCCCTTAAAGTTTAATAATAACAATTGAACTGCACAACGCACTGCCCGCCCTAAAGCCACCCGCTCAACGGAGCGCCGGCGGTGTTGGCTTTAAGCGCGGTTTGCCAATCTCATAGTTTGTTCCCTCCCGTTTGGTTTGTGGCTGTACTGCCAGGTTATTATACCATTGGCGCGGCGGCGGTTACAAAACGACAGGCCGCCACCGGAACGTTTTTTATGTGATTTTGGCTAATTCAGGGAGCCGGTTTACTCTGGCGGAAACGTGGTAAGGGCCGGCACTTTGATCACCGGGGCGGAACTGACCGCGTAACCCTTGTTGTTTTGCGGGTCCACCACTTCAATGCACACGTAGTACACCTTGCCATCGGTAAAGCCGGAACTCATATTCCACACGTATTGCTGGTTGTACGGGCCAACCTCGCCGCTGCCAAATGTACTGGATGGCGTGGTTTTGATGATGATGGGCAGGTACACTTTGTACGGGCCGCTGGCTGAAACCAGCGTAATGCGGCTGGCATCGGCTTGAATGGAAGTCCAGTTGCTAATGGTGGCGGCGTTGCAAACCGGCGATTGCGACGGCAGCAGCAGTTCGTCGCTTTCTTTATAGTACAGGTTAGAGGTTATTTCGCCGCCGTCCGGGTCGTTTACCTGCCACTTGATGGTGTACTGGTTGTTCAACGCCACAATATCGCCGGTGAGGTACAGGTAGTCAATGTAAAAAAAATTAGGCGAGTCGCCGGAGCGGTCTACTGGCGGGGTAAAACTGGTTGCCCAGTTTTCATGCACCCACAAGCCAAAAGCCTCCACCCGCGCCCCGGGTTGGCCCCAGTCCCACAGGTTGGGGCTGGGTGAACCTTTTATGTTCTGGTTCAAATCGAAGAAATACAGGCACCAGCCGCCAAAATTGCAAATATCATATCCCTTTGAGGAGCGGCGATTATCCAAGAGGGTTTGCATGTTAGTACTCCACTCTGACGAATACAAAATAACCCCGTTGGTGGCTTGTACGCCCGCTTCATCATTCGGCGGTACGTCATGGTGTTTGTCAACCCAGGCGCGATAGAGCAGGTAGTGGTAAACATTGCTGGGGATAGACACGCTGCTATTGGTGTAAAAGGCGATGGCTAAATCGCTGCCTGGGGGTGTATGACCATACCACGCATTGCCGCCAAACGCGCCGCTCACCCCGCTTTGCCGGTAATAGGTGATGGTTTCCCCCGATTTGTTGCTTTGCGTCCACTTGATTTCGCCGGTGTTGTTGCCGTCAATCACGTCGCCTACCGCCGCGCCCATATCGCCCTGCTGGTGGGTGGGCGCGGCCACCGTTACGGACGGGGGGCTATCGGCCAGCGCCGGGCCGGTTTGCGTCAGCAGCAGGCCGGCGGCCAAACTCAGCGTTAAAAACAGTTGGGGCTTAATTCTTGCTTTTGGCATCAACTTATTCACCTTTAAACTTAAAAAGCGACCAAATTGCCTGGCGAAGACAGTTTTTAGCGGCGGGGTTGAAGGCGGAGAAGGAGCCAGCAGGTTACGCTTTAAACGTAACCTGTTGGTTGTGTTTTTTGGATGACAGGCCGCGTTTTTGGCGCAACCTGGTGGGCGGCAGCAATTAAACGGCGGCCTGCCGGGCCGGGATGGACAGCGCCTCGGCTTGCCCGCCGGCGTGGTAGCTGCTGCGCACCAGCGGCCCGCTTTCTACCCATTTAAAGCCCAGTTCCAGCCCAATTTCCTTGTATTCGGCAAATTCGGTGGGATGCACGTAGCGGTAAATGGGCAGGTGCAGCGGCGTGGGGCGCAAATATTGGCCAATGGTCACAATATCAACGTGATGCGCCCGCCAATCGCGCATTACCTGGATGATTTCGTCTTTGGTTTCGCCCAGGCCAACCATAATGCCGGTTTTGGTCAGGGCGGCGGGGTCAAGCTCTTTGGCGCCGGCCAGCACTTGCAGAGTGCGCTGGTAGTTGGCCTGCGGGCGCACGGTGCGGTACAGGCGCGGCACGGTTTCGGTGTTGTGGTTAAGGATTTCGGGCCGGGCATCCATTACTTCTTGCAACGCGGTCCGGTCGCCCTTAAAATCGGGGATGAGCACCTCGACGGTGCAGCCGGGCATTTGCCGGCGGATTTCGCGGATGGTGTTGGCAAAAATGTGCGCGCCGCCGTTGCGGAGTTCATCGCGGTTAACCGAGGTGAGCACGCAGTGGCGCAGGTTGAGCACGGCCACGCTTTCGGCCACGCGGCGCGGTTCGTCCTCATCCAGTGTGGCAGGCCGCCCGGTTTTAATGTGGCAAAAGCCGCACGAGCGGGTGCAGGTATCGCCCATCAGCAAAAAGGTGGCGGTGCCTTTGTTCCAGCATTCGCCAATGTTGGGGCACATGGCCTCTTCGCATACGGTGTTTAAGGTGTGCGAGCGCATCAGCTTTTTTATGTGGCTGTAGCTTTCGCCGCCGGGCAGGCGCACTTTGAGCCATTCCGGTTTGCGCTGGGGTAATTGATCTTCTACGGTAATGCTATCGGGGTTAATCAGGTTCATTGGGTTGCTCCTAAATTGATTCGCCGGCCAGTTCGGCCAGCGTTTCTTCCAAAGACCAGGCCGCGTCGTTGAGGCGAGGCTGAGGGCTTTCCAACTGATCCAGTACGGCGTCCAGCGCGGGCAACAACTCCGGCTGCGGCGCACCGGCGGCGCGCACCCGCGCCAGCCGCAGCCGCCGAATAATCTCGGTGAGGTTGGCCGGCTGAGTGTACAGCAGGTCAACGGCGCTGTAAATCAAATCGAGCAATTTTTCGGGCGGTTTGGGGGTTGTGGTCGCGGCAGCCGTTGGCGGGCGCGGCGCGGCCTCTGGCTGGGTTTGCCAGGCCGGGCCGTAGCTGGTTTTGAGCGCCTCGAAAGCGCCGTTAAAAAACACGTACACGCACTGATTCCACAACACGGTGTTTACGGCGTCGTGAACCTCGTCGGGGTTGGGGCTGTGGGCAATCAGTTTGCCGTGGGCGGGGTAAAGGTCGTCATCCTCGGCGGACGGAATGATAAAGGCCAGCCATTCATCGGGAAAAATCCGGGCAATGTCATCAATCAGCGGCAGTTGGTCAACTTTGGTCATGGTGTTGTAGGTGCAGTTGCAGCCGCAATCATCGCTGCATTGGCCGGGGGTGTGGCAGGCGGTGCGTTTGGTAAACGGCTCAACGTACCAGTTAACCGGCGCGCCGGCGTTGGGGGTGAGCGGGATTATATCAGCATCCAGAGTCAAAAAAATCACCTCAATTGAAATCAAACGGTAGTATTATACGTGGTCATTGGGCAAAAATCAACCAATTTAAAAACCGGGCCGGTGATTTGGTATGAAATGGCCGGGTTGGCGCGTCTGAAAAGCGAATTACCAAACCTTATCTACCATACAGGAGAATATTTTAATGGGCGTAACAAACGTATCGGCGCGTTGGACGGGTGAAGAACACAACTTTGTGGGCACCGACACTAAAGGTAATAAAATTTCGATGGGCGGCCTGGACCCGTCGCCCTCTAATTTGCTGTTGTTGGGGTTGGCCGGCTGCACCGGCATGGACGTGGTGAGTATTCTGGAAAAGAAACGCCAAAAAGTCACCGACCTTGAAATATTTATTACCGGCTACAACCCCGATGAATACCCCCGGCCCTACCAGGTGATTGAAGTGAAATTTGTGGTTAAAGGCGAAGACATCAACCCCGAAGCCGTGGCGCAGGCCATTCACCTGAGCGAAACCAAATATTGCATGGTCGGCCAAACGCTGCAAAACAAGGTTGAAATCAAAACCTCGTTTGAGGTGGAACAGGGCTAATTTTACCCGCCATAATTTATAAAAAACGTGAACCGTGCTACCATACGGCTCACGTTTTTTTATTTTGGCGATGGGCCACCGCGAGGCCCGCCTTGCAATCGCCCGGTCGTTTTATTCGCGTTGGTTTGAGCCGGTTTTGGGGTGCAAAACTTTTCACCACAGAGACGCGGAGAACGCGGAGAGTCCCTGTCAAAAATTCGTACCATTCGGTTATTGGTGAAATTCGCGTTTATTTGAGCGGGCTTCGGGGCGCAAAACATCATCGCGAATGGCGCGAATTGTCCGAATACCGCGAATAATTTTATAAAATTCGTACCATTCGTTTCATTGGTGAAATTCGCGTTAGTTTGAGCCGGTTTTGGGGCGCAAAACATCACCGCGAATGGCGCGAATTGTCCGAATACCGCGAATAATTTTATAAAATTAGTACCATTCGTTTTATTGGTGAAATTCGCGTTTGTTTGAGCGGTAGCGGTAGGTCACGTTTCAAACGTGACCTACATTGCTTTGGTCAAGGTTCACCAACCTTTGGTCAGGGTCGCCCCTACAGTCGTTACGCCCCCGGAGCGACATTCGTCGTTCGTAATTCGTTGTTCGTTGTTCGCTATTTCAAAAGGAGAAGTTATGAAAATTTCTGTGATTCAGGGCGGGCTGCAACAAAACCCCGCCGAGACGATAATTGTTAATCTGTTTGAAGGCGTTACCCACCCCGCCGGCGCAACCGGAGCGATAGACCGGGCGTTGGGCGGCCTCATTTCCGAGGTGATTGCCGCCGGCGACCTGCGCGGCAAGCTGGGTGAAACGGTGGTGCTGTACCCGCGCGGCGCAATCCCGGCCCGGCGGGTAATTGTGGTGGGGCTGGGGCCGGCCAATAAATTTAATCTGGAAGCCGTGCGCGAGGCCGCCGGCGCGGCCATCAAACAGGCGCGGCAGGTAGGCGCAACCAGCGTGGCCACCATTGTGCACGGCGGCGGCATTGGCGGGCTGGATGTCACCGAGGCGGCGCAGGCCGTGGTTGAGGGCAGCCTGCTGGCGCTGTACCGGTACAACGCCCCCCGCGTTACCCCCACCGACGAACCGGCCAACCGGATTGAATCGCTGGCGCTGGTGGAGTTTGAGGCCGCCAAAATTGCGGCCATCGAGGCCGGAGCGCAGGCCGGGCAAATCATTGCCGAAGCGGTAGAACTGGCGCGGACTATGGTCAACACGCCGCCCAACCACATGACGCCCGCCCGCATGGCCGAAACGGCGCAAGCCGTGGCCGCAGCTGCCGGCCTGGAGTGCCGGGTGCTCAACGCCGAAGCCATGCGGGCCGAAAAAATGAATGTGCTGCTGGCCGTGGCGCAGGGGTCGGCCCAACCGGCGCAATTTATCATTATGGAATACAAACCCGCCCACGCCCTGGCCGGGCCGATAGTGCTGGTGGGCAAAGGCGTAACGTTTGATACCGGCGGCTACTCGCTTAAAACCGAAGCCGGAATGTCGGACATGAAGGGCGATATGGGCGGCGCGGCGGTGGTGATTGCCGTAATGCAGGCGGCGGCGCGGCTCAACCTGCCGCTGCATTTGGTGGCGCTGGCGCCATCGGTAGAAAATATGATCAGCGGCGCGGCCTACAAGCTAAACGATGTGTTCACCGCCCGCAACGGCGTTACCGTAGAAATTATGAGCACCGATGCCGAAGGCCGCCTTATTTTATGCGATGCCCTATGCTACGCCAATGATTTTGCCCCGGAAGCCGTGTTCGATGTGGCCACGCTCACCGGCGGTAAAACGGTGGCGTTGGGCAACCGTACCAGCGCCCTGTTTGTGAACGAACTGGCCGAACCGCTGGTGCGGCATTTGGTTGCCGCCGGCAAAAAAGTGGGCGAACCGCTGTGGCAAATGCCGCTGGACCCGGCCTACGACCGCCAACTTAAAAGTGATGTGGCCGATTTAAAGAACACCGGCGGGCGGTGCGGCTCGGCTATTACGGCGGCCCGTTTTTTGGCTCACTTTGTTGGCGATTGGCCGTGGGCACACCTGGATATTGCCAGCGGCGAGTTTTTTACCGCCAGCCCCGAAGATACCCCCCGCAGTTACGTGGTTAAAGGGGCTACCGGCGTGCCGGTGCGCACTCTGGTAGAAGTTTTGCGTAACTGGAACCAGAAACGGGGTAGTGGCGCAAAAGTAAGTGATGAGTAAAATGGAGAGATGATCCAAGAAAT
>CAZFCE010000047.1:0-143 GCA_964517605.1 uncultured Caldilineaceae bacterium
CACGAATAAACCAAATATCTCGAATTTTTCTATTCGGTTCATTCGATTATTCGCGCTATTCGCGGTTGGTTTTTGGCCGTTACTGCCGGCTCAAACTTAACACGAATGCCACGAATAAACCAAATATCTCGAATTTTTCTATT
>CAZFCE010000047.1:243-34429 GCA_964517605.1 uncultured Caldilineaceae bacterium
CGGTTCATTCGATTATTCGCGTTATTCGCGGTTGGCTTTTGGCCGTTACCTTATTTTAGGTTGAGTTGGCGTAGCAGCCGTTGCAACGCAATGAGCAGTTGGCCGCGCTGCTCGTAGCCTTGCTCGCTGATTTCGGCGTTGGTAATAAAAATGTGGCGGCGACAGCGGCGAGTTAACCCCAACACCAACCGGGCCAGCCGGTCGTGCTGGGCAGCCACTTCATCGTCGTCAGTCCAAAGGCGGCCCGGCGGCCAATCGGCGGCCAGCACGTAGGGGTGGGTTAACGGCTGGGCGATGCGCTCCCACCAGCCGCTACTACCGGCATCAAGCCAAAATTGATACTCCACCGGGCGGTTGCTCATTAAAAAAGTGGTGGCCGGGGTAATCAGCACCGCGCCGGCCTGAGCCGCGTCAACCTCCCAACTGCGGGTGTACTGCGCCGCCGCAATGCCCTGCTCGATGGTTTCCAGGTAGGCCCGGTTGAGTTGGGCGGCGGTGGGCTTGTCATCGCTGGCGGGCAACAGCGGCACCTCGCCCGCCACCCGCCGGAACTCGCGGGCGGAGTCAATCAAATTGGCAATGATTTCGCCGGCCTCGCGCTGTTGATGAAAGCCAAAGCCCGGCTGTGACAGCACTTCGCCAAACAGCCGGCCCCAGAAATGGTCTAAAAACGGAACGGGGCCGGCCTCGGCCTGGAATTGTTGCAGCCACGTCCGCAGCGCATCAAACCGGCCACCGATTTCGTAGGTGATGCGCTCGCGCACCGGGCCATCGAGTTGTTCAAAAGCGGCCAGCGGCGGGGCGATGGCAGGCCGAAACACCACCTGTGTGAGCAGGTTGGCCCGGATTAAATCCAGCCCGCCAATGGCCTGGCTGAACGCCTGGGCCACATCAAACGGCTCCGGCAGGGCCGCCAGCGCCGGAAAGGCCAGCCGGGCCAGCGTGAGCGCGGTTTTGGCCGCCGGTTCCTCGTTGAGCGGGCGCGAGGGGCGGTGCGAACGGGCCGGCAGCCCGCGCGCCTGCATGCGCTGCCCAAACGAAAAACGTAGCGCGTCGCTAACAAAGGGAGCCAGCACCACAATTTCGGCGGGCGGCGTGCCGGCGGCAAGCAGCGCCGCTACCTGCTCAATCACCCAATCAATCATTTGGGGATAAAAACGTTTTTGCTCAAAGGTGATAACCCGGCGCGGGTCGGCGGCGGCGGGCGGCGGGGCGAGACGCTGACCGGCCTGCGGATAGCGCAAAATATCGGCCAGATGCACGCCCAACGCCAGCACATCGGGCGCAGCCGAATGCGCGGCGGCAACGGTTTCGATGTGGTCGCCGGCGGCGGCCAACGTTTGCGCCGTGCGCCAGTTGGCCCCCAGAAAAATGCGGTAGCCGGCATCTTCATCGTGGATTAACAGCGCCGATGCGGCGTGCGGCAGCCAATCGCGCAGGATGGCGTGGGCAAAGGGGGTGTCCTCTTCGATGTTATCCACAATGAGGTGGCGGTAGCGGTTTTGCAAAAACTGACGAACACCTTTAACCGGCCACAAATGGTTGGCAAAGGTTTCAATCCGCAACGAAAAATCCAGCAGGTTGCGCTCCAGGCAATATTGCCGAAAGTGATTAACGCACGCCTGGGTGTGATCCAGCGCCACGCGGCTGTGGGGTTCCAGCGCCAGCGAGGCCGCCAGCCGCCCGCCAACCTCGGTGTGCGGCAGGCCGGTGAGCGCGGCCTTGTTGAGGTTGTCTAAAATCTGGCTCATCAGCCGGGGCAACGAAATGGTGATGGGCACCACCTGGGGATCAAAATAACCCTGGCGCAGCAGCGGGCTAATGGCCTGCCGCAAATAATACTGGGCGGTTTCAATGGTGAGAAAAACCGGCTGCGCGTGCGGGCGGCCAAATCCGCTGGAAACCGCGCCCAACGGCCAGAACAGGCTGATGGTTTTTTGGGCCAGCCCGTTAAGGGTGAGTACCTCAACGGGGCCGCCGCCGGGCAAATCGGGTTGGCGCAGCAGTTGGCGGTAGGGGTGAGCCAGCGTTTGCTGCGGCGTTAGCACCAAAATGGTATTGGCCGGCACGTTACTGGCCAGCAATTGGCGTAGATGTTGCACGGCGCGGGTTGTTTTACCGCTTCCGGCGGGGCCGGTGAGAAAAGTAACGGTCACGGGCTAAACCTATGGCGTGGGATGCCTTAATTTTAGCACACATGAGCGAGGTTGAGAAACGGAGCGGTTAACTCCGTTTTATTTTTTGCATTTCCTGGTTTAAACAGTTATCGCAAATGCTGTGGGTAACTTTGGCCGAGGAGTGTTCAACAATGTAGCGATCCAGCGGCTGCCACTGGCCGTTATCGCCCATAATTTTTTTGCCGCACCAGGCGCAAATAGGCAACATTCCCTTGAGGCGCTTCATTTCGGTAACGTTGCGGGCAATGGTGGCCACAGAAGTAATCTGGCCGGTAACATCTCTGAGGGGATAGATGTGCAGGTTAAACCACAACTGCCGGCCCCGCCAGTTTACTTCAATCTCGGTGGTGGTGCCTTTGCCGGTTTGCATAACTTTGGCGTGGTGCACATCCATCTCGGCAATAAATTCGGGCGGAAAGAAATCGCTGGGGAGTTTGCCCACGGGAACATCGGTGTTGATGCCGTATTGGGCGCTGCCGTGCACGTACAAATAGCGGCGGTTCAAATCCTGCACCAAAATCACATCCTCGGTGCTTTCGATGAGCAACCGCAGCCGTTCCTCGCTTTGGCGCAGCTTTTGCTCCATTTCGTGCTTGTACAGCCCCATTTCGATGGCAATATTCAGATCGCGCAGTTGAAAAGGTTTGATCAAATAACCAAACGGGTCGGTTACTTTGGCCCGCTGCAAGGTTTGGTCATCGGTGTGGGCGGTGAGAAAGATAACCGGCAGGCCGTAGCGGCTTCTGATTTGCCCGGCGGCTTCGATGCCATCCATTTTGCCCCGCAAAATAATGTCCATCAGCACCAAATCGGGCCGGTGCCGCCCGGCAGCTTCGATGGCCTGCTCGCCCGACACCGCCAAATCAACCACGTTGTAGCCCAAATCGGCCAGGTAAATTTTTAACTCCAGCGCGATAATGCTTTCGTCCTCAACAATCAAAATTCGTTTTTGAGCCATTTTACCGGCTTCCCGTTAAAAATTAAAAACTCCGCAGAACTCATTTTGCCCCATCCCCCTGGCCCCCTTCCCAATGGGAAGGGGGAAATTTTATGGAAATGGTGTCAATTTTGGACACAAAGCGTCCAAAATTGACACCAAATTCTCTTTTTCCCCTCCCCCGTGTTTACGGGGGAGGGGCTAGGGGAGGGGGTAAAAAAATAATTTCTATGCGTTTTCGGTTGCTCAAATATTTCGGCGGAGCTTTCAGTAAAAAATTAATCTATGCCAAAAGCAACCACGTGGCTGGGTTCCAGTTTAAAGATAACCCGCGTTTCATGCGCGGCCCACTCGGCTGGGGCAAACTCGCCGTAATAACGCTTGCCCGTATATTGCTCCGAAAGCTGGTGAATGTGCTCCACCGCACCGGCTTCGGTGGCTTCGGCTACGGCGCAGCGCACCTCAATGTACCGAAAGGGCATTGCCGGGTCAACCGCCAGCACCGTGGCCTGGGGCCGGGCGGTGAGGTTTTTATCTTTTACCCGGCCTCGGGCCGTATTAATCCAGATGTAGCGGCCATCAAAACTGCACCACACCACCGATAGTTGGGGCTGGCCGTTGGGCATTACCGTGGCCAGAGTGACATAAATCGGCTTTTCCAATAAATCTTTATGCGAATCCGGAATTATGGCTGACATGGTTTCTCCTTTGCAGCTAATTTTTATAAGTGGGGAACACAATTTCCGTGGCAAGGGTTGGGGGCAGGCGGCGTTTAAACCACCACCTGCCAGCAGGAGAGATTATAGCAGCCTTACCCAAAATAAAAAGTAAATTTTAAACTGATTTTTCTGCGCCGGTGCGGCCTAGCGGCTGGCAGCCATAATTTCGCGGTTGAGCGGAATATCGTTGAGGAAATTGAGCCGGAGTTGTTCAACCGATATAAGGTTGGCCCGCCGCATTACATCGGCGTGAGCTTTTTGCAGGTAGCGGCGCGAGGTATCGGCCTGGCCCAGCGCCCCGGTGATTTTACTGTGGGTGTAGAACACCTCGGCGGCGGTGATTTTGGGCGATTCCAGGTATTGAAGCTGCTCAAACTGGCCCACCGCCCGCGCCGAACTGGTCACGGCCTCCGGCAGATTACGCAACTGCAAAAACCCCGCCGCCCGCAGGTGATAACCCAGCAGTTCGTGTTCCAGGTTTTTTTCTTGCGCGGCCAGTTTGATAATGCGGTTACTCAGCCGCACCGAACTGGTTAAGTTCTCTTCGTCGCCCAGCAGCCGGTAGTAGTTGGCCTGCGCCTGGTAGCTGCGGAACATCAGGCCCCAATCTTTGTGCTCTTCGGACTGGCGCACGCCTTCTTCTATGTAGGCGGCAGCCGGCTCAAGTTGGCCCAGCGCAGTTAGCGCCACACCCAACGAAATCGCGGCGCGGATTTCGCCGCGCGAGTGGTGCGCCTTTTCAAAAATAGTGCGGGCCTGTTGAAAATGGTCCAACGCCTGCTGGTAATCGCCCAGGTTAAACCACACATCGCCAATGTGGTAAATATCCCAACCCACTTGTAGCGTTGCGCCAATATCCTGGGCCAATTTTTGAGCATCAAGCAGGTATTGCCGGGCCTGCACGTAATTATCCACCAGCATGGCCATGCCGGCCATGCCCCACAGCGTCCAGGCTTCTTCGTAGGGATTGTTGGTTTCGCGGCAAATTTCTATGGCCTGGTTAAAAAAGATGGCCGCCCGGTCGGGGTCGCGCAGGGTATCGGTGTAGATGTTGCCAATAAGGGTGGTTAACCGGCCCTGGCGCGAGCGGTCGTTTAATTTTTGGGCTAACTCCAGCGACAGCGAGGCAAACTCCATGGCCCGGCTATCGCGCCGGGTCCACAACACGCGGGCAATGCGTTCCAGCGCGTACTGTTCGCCGCGCTCATTGTGGTGGTCGCGGGCCACCTTTAAGGCTTTGCGGGCGGTTTCTTCGGCCTGATCCAGCCGGCCCACGTGCCAGTAATAGGTTGACAGGCGCGACATCACCTCAACCCAGCGTTCCCGGTCGGCCATAGTTTCGGCCAACTCTTGCAGCGATTGCAAAATAGCAAACTCGCGGTCGCGGTCGCCCATCATATTGCAAACGTTACGCTGCCAGCTTAACAGATCAAACTGCTCGCGCAGGTTGGCCTGGCGCTCCTCACCCAGCAATTCCGGCGCAACATCCCTTAAAATATCCACCGCCTGGCTGAGATAATCCACGGCGTCGTCGTTGGCAAAAACCTGGTAGGCGCGCTCACCGGCCTGCCGCAGATAGGGCACCGCTTTTTCATCCTGCGCCCCGTCAATAAAATGTTTGGCCAGCACCGCCGGGTTGCTCACCGGCTGGATTCCGGCCAGTTTTGCCATTGCCGCCGCCACCCGCCGGTGAAGCTGCCGGCGGCGCAACGGGCGCAACTCCTCGTACAGCGTTTCACGGATGAGCGCATGCTGAAACTGGTAATAAATCACAATGCCGGTTGTCGCTGCCGCCGGGTGGTCTTCAATTTTTTCCACTTCGATTAACTGCGCCGCCAGCGCCTCTTCAATGGCCCACTGAATCACGTCGTCGGTGTAAGGGCTGGCTTCAACCAGCAGATTCAGGGCAAAGCTGCGGCCAATCACCGCGGCTAACTCCAGCAGTTCCAGCGTTGACTTTTTAATAAAATCGAGGCGCTTGCCCAGCACCGCTTTAATACTGCCGGGCACGTGGATAATGTGGGTATCGCGCTGCTCCCAGCGGCCTTCGGCCAGCCGGATTTGCCCGTCAACGGCCAGGCTTTTGATGGTTTCTTCAATAAACAGCGGGTTGCCTTCGGTGGCCTGGTACACCGACGACATAAACCGCTGGCTAACGGCGTTGCCCAGCAACGCCTCAACCATTTGTTTAACCACTTCCGGCGACAACCGGCGCAGCGGCACCCGGTAAACCAGTTCGGCGGCTTCAAGGGTAACAATCAGCCGGTTGGCCGGGTTAGAGTAGCTAAGGGCCACATCGCGGTACGCGCCGGCCACCAGCAGCGAAGTGCCCCGCGATTGCCGCAGCAACATCTCCAAAATGGCCAGGCTACCGGGGTCGGCAAAATGCACATCATCCAGTAGCAACAGGGTGGGTTGCTCGTAGGCCATGTTCAGCAAAAAGTTGGTGATTTGGTCCAGCAAACGGGCGCGTTCGGCGGCGGGTTCCAGCGGCGGGTTAGGCGGAATGTAACCCAGCTTTTCGGCCAGTTGCGGGGCCAGTTTAACCACCTCGCCGGCGATAGCGCCGGGCATTTGCTTGCGCAGCACCTCCGCCGATTGCTCGCGGATGTAGTTGCGCAAAATAGAGGCCACCACCACATACGGCGTACCCACATCCTGCTCGTGGGCCACCCCGTGCAACAGGTAGCCATCGCGCAGTTTGGTGTAAACTTCCAGTTCGCGCAGCAGCCGGGTTTTGCCAATGCCCGCCTCGCCGGAGATGAGCAGCAGCGGCTCCACGCCCGGTTCGCCCAGCCGCACCAAATCCCAGCGGCGCTTCAACTCGGCCAGTTCTTTCTCCCGGCCAAACATTTTGCCCCGGCCAATCCGCTCCAGCACGGTTTGCGGTGCGGCCTGCGGATCGAGTTCCGTCACCGGGAGGGGCGGCGGCGCGGACAGGCCGGCGGCATCGTTTTTAAGCCGTAGCAGAACGGGCGCCAAATCCTGGCGCACTTTGGCCGCGGTGGCGTAGCGGTCATCGGGGCGTTTGATCAGCAGCTTTAAAACAACGTTTTGCAAATCATCGGGGATGTTGGGGTTGTAGTGTTGCGGCGGCACCACCGGGGCGTGAATGTGCTGCGAAATCACCGTGAGCGGGTCGTCGCCGGAAAAGGGGCGGCGGCCGGTGAGCAGTTCGTACAGCATTACGCCCACGGCGTACAAATCGGCGCGATGGTCGCCCGGTTCGCCCAGCGCCAGTTCCGGGGCCAAATAGGCGGCGGTGCCGGCCACCAGGCCATCCTGCGTTAACCGCGATTGCCCCTCAATGCGGGCCAGCCCAAAATCCATCACTTTAACCTGATTGTCGGGGGTGATCATCACATTTTCCGGCTTGAGGTCGCGGTGAATCACCGCGTGGGCGTGCGAGTAGTCCAATGCCGCCAGAATATCATCAATAATCGGCGCGGATTTTTCAAACGGCATCAGGTTGGGCGCGTAGCTGTTATCCAGCTCCCACAAATCCTGGCCGGGGATGTACTCAATCACCAGATAGGGGCGGCCCTGCTCTTCGGCGTAATCATACAAGGTGATGATGTTGGGGTGGTTAAGCCGGGCCACCGAGCGGGCTTCGCTGCGAAACCGTTCCAGCTTTTCGGGGGCCATGTGGCCTTCGCCCAGCAAAATTTTAATGGCCACAGTGCGGTTAAGCTGTTTGTCTTCGGCTTTATACACAATGCCGGCCCCGCCTTCGCCCAGTTGTTGTTCCAGGCGATAGCGGTTGTTCAGTATTGACCCCACCGTAATGATGGGAGCTGGATGGTGTCGTTTAAACATTTTAATCCCCGGTGTGTGAGTTGGCTGCCGGTAAGGTTAACATTAATGCCGCCGGTAAAAACTTTTTTGGCCCGACTGCGTAAATTATAACACAACCCCGTTATTTTTTGCGGAAAATTAAGGGCCGGTGTTACAAACCTTTTTTGACAATTCTTTGGCTTGTGCTATATTTGCTACCGGTAATTATTTGTCGGTAAATATTTAGTGTTAAATATATTTTGCAACACTAAATATATTTTAACAACAGATTAAATGCGATATTATGTTGACCAAAACAGAGCGTATTAAGAAAATTCACGACTCCTTTTTTATTTTGGGGCAAACCTCAAAACGATGGTTTATCCAACGGCTGCAAAACCACGGGTTGACCCTGCCCCAATTTATGGCGCTGGCTGCGCTGGCTTCGCACAAGCAACCCTGCACCATGTCGGACCTAACCAACGTTTCCTTTCACGATCCACCTACCATGACCGGTGTGATTGATCGGCTGGTAAAAATGGAACTGGTTGAGCGCACCCGCAGCCAGTCTGACCGGCGGGTAGTGCTGGTAGAAGCCACGCCAGCCGGCATTGAGTTGGTATCCAAGATAGAAACCACCCTAACCCAGGAAATTGCTGCCACCTACGAAGCACTCCCCGATGAATACCTTAATCAACTGGAATTGATAATAGGTTATTTATTGCGCATCCACCTGAAAAAGTACACGGCAATAGCGGATGCGGACATAGAAAACGAAATTGAACACCTGGAAAAGTTTATGCAGGACCCCATCTGTTACATTAAGTCAGAAAACGGTAAATCGTTTTAGTTGTTACAAAAAAACCTGGAGGAAGTTCACCGTGAGAAAATTATCAATTATTTCCGTTTTGTTGCTGGCCGGAGTGCTGCTACTAACCACCGCGTGCAACTCCAGCGCCGCCAAATCAAAAGATCAGGTTGCCCAGGCCGCCTCGCTCAGCACTGCCACCGATGAAAAAAGCGTGCCGGTTGAAGTGGCCCTGATTGAAACCGGCGACATTTCGCTGGTGTTTGATTACTCCGGCAGCCTGCAACCCAAAGACGATTTGAGCCTGATTCCCGGCGCGGCTGGCCGGATTGATTCGGTTTTGGTCAAAGAAGGCGATGCCGTAAAAGCGGGCGATCCGATTGCTACCATCGAAACCGACACCTACGAAACCGGCGTAAAACAGGCCGAAGCGGCGCTGGCGGCGGCCAAAATTAACCTGGCCAAAATGCAGCTTGGCTCGCGGCCCGAAGAAATTGCGGCGGCGCAGGCGGCGGTAAAACTGGCCAAAGCCAGCCTTAACGACGTGGCCAATGTAGACACCGACGAGCGCACCCAGGCCGCCTCAACGCTGGCCCGCACCCAGTCCGAACTCAAACGCGCCCAAAGCGAATACGATAAAATTGCCTGGGCCGGCAACGTAGGCTCCACGTCGCAAGCCATCGCCCTGGAAAATGCCACCATCAGCTACGAAACCGCGCTGGCGGCCTACAACAAACAAACCAACCCCGGCGATTCGCAGTTGGCCCCGCTGATGCTGCAAGTGGCCCAGGCCGAGCTAAAACTGGCCCTCACCACCGAACCCTACCGGCAGGTAGATTTTGCCGCCGCTCAGGTTGCCATCAAACAAGCCGAATCCGGGCTGGAAGCGGCCAAACTCAAACTGGATGAAACCACCATCCGCGCCCCGTTTGATGGCGTGGTGGCCAAGTTAAACATTACCAAAGGCAGCCAGGTTAGCCAGCAGGCGGCGGTGGCCCGGTTTATTTCCAACCAGCTCGAAGCGCAGGTTGGGGTGCAAGAAAGCCTGATTAGCCAGGTAAAAACCGGCCAAAGCGCCTCGCTGCAAGTAACCACCTTTCCCGGCCAGGATTTTCCCGGCGTGGTGAGCAGCATTGCCGCCGCCGCCGACCCCGACTCGCGCACCTTTTTGGTAAAAATCACGCCCACCAAGGGGCAAGACAAATTGCGGGCCGGCATGTTTACCAATGTATCAATTTTGGCGCAAGAAAACAAAAACACCATTCTGGCCCCCAAAGAGGCCATTGTCTCCGGCGATAAACCGGCGGTGTTTGTGGTTAACCAGGATAACACCGTAGAAAAACGCACCATCACCACCGGCCTGTTTGATAAAACCCGCATCGAAGTGCTGGATGGGCTAAAAGCCGGCGATGTGGTGGTAGTGGCCGGCCAAAACAACCTGCAAGACGGCACAAAAGCCGAAGTGACCAACGACCCGCGAGTGGCCCAATAACCAACCGTTTCTATTTGGGGCGGCGCAACCGGCAGGCCGCGCCGCCCCTACCCGAAAGGTATAACCTATGGCATTAACAAGATTGGCCCTAAAAAGACCGCTGACCATGCTGATGATCATCCTTACGCTGGTCATTATGGGCTGGCAGGGCTACAACCGGCTCCTGCTCGACCGCTTTCCGGCGGTGAACTTTCCTTTTGTCAGTGTAACGGTAGTTTTTGCCGGCGCTTCCCCCGAAGACGTGGAAGACCTGATTTTAAAACCCCTGGAAGACTCCATCTCCACCATTTCCGGGATTGATACCCTAACCGCCACCGCCTCCGAGGGCGTGGGCACCATTGTGGTGGCCTTTGTGGAAGGCACCGATGGCAACGCCGCCGCCATTGACGTGGAACGGCAGGTTTCGGCGGCGCGCGGCCAACTCCCCTCAGAAGCCGAGGACCCGGTGGTGGGCAAGTTTGATCTGAACGCCATCCCGGTGGTAATTATGTCGCTCAACGGGCCGCAAAACCAGGCCGAGTTGTTTGATATGGCCGATACCGACATCAAAACCCGGTTGCAAGCCGTGCCGGGCGTGGCCTCGGTGAGCATAGCCGGCGGGCGCGAGCGCGAAGTGCAAATTTTTGTAGACCCGGCCAAACTGGCCGGCTTTGGCCTGTCGCTTGATGATGTGCAATCAAAATTACGCCAGAACAACCTCACCTTCCCCGGCGGCTCGGTTGAAGAAGGCCGCCAAAAAGTGGCCATCCGCTCCGTGGGCGAGTTTAAGAACCTGGAAGATATTGAAAACCTGGTTATCCGCGAAAGCAGCGGCAAGGTTTACCTGCGCGATGTGGCCACCGTGCAATTTGGCCTCAAAGACCGGGACAGCATTCTGCGGTACAACGGCAAAGAAGCGGTGAGCATCTCGGCGGTAAAAGCCAGCGATGCCAACACCGTGCAGGTGGTGGATAACGTTAATAAAGTGATTACCCAGATTAACAAGGATTTGCCGCCCGGCGCGCAGCTAACCGTAGTGCTGGATAACGCCCAGTTCATCCGCGATTCGGTGGCGGCGGTGCTGGAAGACCTGGTGCTGGCGGTGGTTATTACCGGGCTGGTAATTTTAATCTTTCTGCACAACGTGCGCAGCACTTTTATTGTTATTCTGGCGGTGCCTACTTCAATTATCAGCACCTTTTTGGTAATGTGGATGCTGGGCTTTAGCCTTAACCAGCTTACCCTGCTGGCCATGACGCTGGTAATTGGTATTTTGGTAGACGACGCCATTGTGGTGATTGAAAACATTGAGCGCCACCTGGAAATGGGCAAACCGCCCATGCAAGCCGCGCTCGATGGCCGCACCGAAATTGGGCTGGCGGCGCTCACCATTACGCTGGTAGACGTGGTGGTGTACCTGCCGGTGGCCTTTATGAACGGCATCATTGGCCAGTTCTTCTATTCCTACGGGGTAACTATTGCCGTGGCGGCGCTGGCTTCGCTGTTTATTGCTTTTACCCTCACCCCCATGCTGGCCGGCTACTGGCTAAGCGACCCCCACGCCCCCACCGAAGCGCCCACCGGTGTTCGCAAAGTGGCCGGTATGATCATCAAACCGGTAGAATGGCTGTGGCATGGCGCTATTGTGGTGTTTGAATGGGGCTTTGAGCGGATGGCTCACTTTTACGAGCTAACTGTTCGCTTTTTCCTGTATCGCTGGTACACCCAACTGCTGGCCGTGTTGATTGCGGCGCTGGCGCTGGCCAGCGGCTTTTACCTGGTGGTCAGCGGCTCGGTGGGGAGCGAGTTCTTTCCGCAAGAAGACGACGGCCAGATTAGAATTAGCATTGAAATGCCCGCCGGCACCAACATGGACGCCACCGACCGGGTAGCTCGCCAGGTTGAAAACATCATCCTCAGCGAAGTGCCCGAAGTCTCGGCTATTCAAACCCAGGTTGGCACCAGCGGCAGCAGCGGCATGGGCGGCGGAAAAGCGGCCAACGCGGCTACCATCAACCTGATTTTGGTAGACAAACAAAACCGCCACCGCACCACCACCGGCGTTATCGAGGCGCTCCGCCCGCTATTTACCAAAATTCCGGAGGCTACCATTGCCACCTCGTTGAACACCGGCATGGGCGGCGGCGGCAGCGCCATTCAGGTGCGCGTGTTTGGCCCGGATCAAAACACGCTCATCAAACTATCCAACGAAGTTGAAACGGTGATGCGCTCGGTGCCCGGCGCGGTTGATATTAAAAACACCGATGCCGCCCGCTCGCGCGAAACCCAGCTTATTGTTGACCGCGAACAGGCGCTCGATTTGGGGCTAACGCCGCAACAGGTGGCTACCGCCCTGCGCACGGCGCTCAGCGGCAGCCAGGTGGGGCAGTACGACCCCGGCGACGGCGGTAACAAAATAGATATTACCGTGCGGTTCAACGAAACCGCCCGCAACGATGTGAACCAACTGCTGCAAATTCCCATCAAATACAGCAAAGGCCAACCGCTGGAACTGGGGCGGGTGGTTTCGCAGGCATCCAGCCAAACCCCGGCCAAAATTACCCGCGCCGACCGGCAGCGGGTGCTAACCGTTGGCAGCGGGGTGGCCGGTGGGTACGCCGCCGGTGACGTAACCAACGCCATCGAAGCGGCCATCAAAGAAAAGGTGCAGTTCCCGGCCGGCTACGGGTTTAAATTTGTGGGGTCATCGGAACAACAGCGCGAGTCGTTTTCGCAGTTAGGCAACGCCATTGTGCTGGCCATTGCGCTGGTGTACATTTTGCTGGTGGCGCTGTACCAAAGCTGGCTGCAACCGCTGGCCATTATGTTCTCGCTGCCGGTAACGCTGGTGGGCGCTTTTGGCGGCCTGTGGCTTACCAACAACACGCTCAACATTATTTCGCTGTTGGGGATTGTGCTGCTGGTTGGGGTTGTGACCAAAAACGCCATTCTGCTGGTAGACTTTACCAACCAACTCCGCGAAGAAGGCGTGCCGCGCAAAGAGGCGCTGGCCCGCGCCGGGCGCATGCGCCTGCGGGCGGTGCTCATGACCACCGCCACGCTGGTGTTTGCGCTGATGCCGCTGCTGTTGGGCACGGGCGCCGGCTCAGAAAGCCGGGCGCCGCTGGCGGCAGTGGTGATTGGCGGTTCGGTGTCATCAACCCTGCTCACACTGATTTTGGTGCCGGTGGTGTACAACTTCTTTGATTTTGGCAGCGGCGCGCTCTCCGGGTTGCTCCGGCGCGTGCTGGGCCTTAAGAAAACCGTCCGGCTCCTGCCGCCAGAATTGCAAGATAAACCTATGGCGTCGCCTGCGCCACAAACCGGCCCGGCCATCTCCTTTACCGAACCCGGTTCTGAAACTGCCTAAATACCTGGAAAACAAAGGTTGCATATTAATTATGAAAAAATACCTTTCAACACTCTTGCTTCTGCTCATTAGCCTGACGGCCCTGAGCGGTTGCGGCCTTAATTTTGAACCCGAAAAAGAACCGCGCCAAACTCTAGATGTTTCCCAGTGGCCGTCGCCGGTGCCGCCCACCGACACGCCCAAGCCGACGCCATTCCCCAAAAGCACGCTGCCGGCACAAGCGCCATCGTCCAGCGTTGAGCCGGCGGTGATTACTCCCACCGCTCAGGCCGAACTGGACGTGCAGCAATTTTTAACCGATACCACCGCGTTAGCCGGCCTGGATTTAACACAGCTTTCCAAAGAGGATGCCAACAGCATGTTGGCCGGCCTGGGGCTGGGGCAGGTTTCTAATGACGACGCCACCAATTTAATGGCCGATTTAAACCTGAGTCCCGTTACCGCCGGCGGCGCTACCACCAACCTGCTCAACCAGGCCAACGCTCTCAGCGGGCTAGAGCCGGTAGCGGTGCTTAAAACCAGCGCCGCCAAAACCTCAATCCGGCAGGGACCGGGCGAAACCTACGGCGTAAAAACCGTGGTAGACCAGGGCGAACTGGCCGCGGTGCTGGGGCAGGATGCCAGCAACAAGTGGCTGTATGTCATCACCCTTGAAAACGTGATGGGCTGGCTGCCCCTGAGCGATGTACACATTGTGGGCACGCTCGATAAAGCGCCGGTGCTGCCGCCCAACCCCAATCCCCAGCCGGTGGCCAAAGCCGGAACGAGTACCGCCGCCGGCGCTGCCGCCAATGCCCCGGCCAAAGCCAGCGCCGTCAATTTAAAAGATGTCACGCCGGTGACGACCGCCCGCGTTGGCCGCAATGAAGTAAGCCTGCGCCAGCGCCCCGGCCCTGACTTTAAGCTGATTGGCACGCTGCCCACCAACACCGAAGTTGCCGTGCTGGGCGTTAACCGCGACGGCCTTTGGGCGCTGATTACCGCCGCCGGCGGCAAAACCGGCTGGGCCGCGCTGGACTTTTTGGATGTAACCGGCTCGCTGGCCGCCGCGCCGGTGTACCGCACCCTCGATCCGCTGCCGGCCCAACCCACCGACCAACCGGCACCGGTAGTGCTGGCCGGCGGCAGCGCCGTTACCACCAGCGTTACCACGGCGGCGACCATTGCCACCACCCAACCGGCGGCGGAGGCAACGACTCAACCGGCGGCCAACACCAACGCCATCCCCGGTGATAAAGCCTTTGCCACGGCGGCCACCGCCCGGATTACCGAAAAAACCGATCTGCGCACCGGCCCCGGCCCGGAATTTGGCACGCTGGCCGAAACCGTTATTGGCCAGGATGTAACCGTGCTGGCCGTAAACCCGGCCCGCGATTGGGCGTTTGTCCGCACCCCGCTCTCCAAATACGGCTGGACGGCGGCAAGTACCATCAACGTAACCGATGGCGCGCTGGCCAACGCCAAACCCGTGACTACGGCGTTAGTCACCAGCGATAACCTCACCGTGTCCGGCGGCCCCGGCATCTATTTTGAGGCCGTTGGCGCGGTCGCCCGCAACGAATTTGTGGCGGTGCTGGGCGTTAACCCGGGCCGCAACTGGGCGCTGGTAGAAACCGTGGGCGGCGGGCGCGGCTGGCTATCGCTGCGGCTGCTCAAAGTGAGCGGCCTGGCGGCGGAGTTGCCCTTAGCCCCCGAACCGGCGGCCCCCGCCGAATCGGCCCAGGTGGCGGCAGTGCCCGCTCCCAGCGGCCCGCCCGCCGGCAAGCTGATTTTCCAAACTTCCAGCGGCGGTGATATTATGGCTATTAACGCCGATGGCTCCGGCCTGCGCCGGGTTATCAGCGGCGGGATAGACCCCGTGCTTTCGCCCGATGGCAAGCAGATTGCCTTTACCCGCTGGCAGGGCGATACGGGCACGTTGTGGGTAGTCAACACTGATGGTTCCGGCGAACGCGCTGTGCTGGGCGAAATGCGCAAAGCCAAAGGCCCGGATTGGTCGCCCGACGGGCAGCGAATTGTGCTCAACTTTCAACAGGGCGGACGCGAAGACGATAAAAACGTGTGCCACCCGCTCGGTTCCGATGTGCCGTATGGCCGGGCCACCAACATTCGGGTGGTTAAGGCCGGCAAGGGCAAATACCTTATTTGCTACACCCTGCAAGCCGATCCGCACTGGACGTTGCGGCTGATCAACGTGGCCGATGGCAAGTTTGAAGAAAAATACGGCGGGCAATACGCCTTTCGCCCGGCTTGGGACCCGGCGCAAAAGTGGCGCATTGTTTCTGCCGCCGGTAACGGCCTGCTAGCCGTTGACGTAAACAACGCCGATTACCGCCAGCAACTCACCACCATCATTGGCGATGGCTCGCCGGCTGTTTCACCGGATGGCCGCTTTATTGCCGTTACCACCAAAAACACCAGCGGCAACGATATTTACCGCCTCAACGCCGATGGCAGCGGGCGGGTGCAGCTTACCCAAACGCCGCTGTGGGAAGGCGTAAAACCGGATCAGGACTCAAAACAGTGGCACAACGTGGCTCCGATCTGGTCGCCCGATGGCTCGCGCCTGGCTTTCCTCACCGACCGCGCCGGTCGCTGGGAAATTTGGGTAATGAACGCCGATGGCTCTAACCCGCAGCCGCTCTTTACCCCGGCGGTTAACGATCAGTTAAAACTTGAGTATAATTTTGTAGACGAGCGCGTTTTTAGCTGGCGCTAATCCCATCAGCATAAACAACCGGCGTTTGCCGTAAAGCGCCGGTCACGTTACACTTGTATAAAATCTCCAGCGCAGCCGGCCCGGTAAAATCAGGCCGGCTGCGCCCAATCTTTTCCAAAGAACTATGCGCGTTATTACCGGCTCTGCCAAAGCAAAAAAATTAAAAATGGTGCCGGGCGATACCACCCGCCCCATTACCGACCGCACCAAAGAAGCCCTGTTCAGCATTCTGGGCAACTGGATTATTGACGCCCGCGTGCTGGATTTGTTTGCCGGCACCGGCGCGGTGGGCATCGAGGCGCTCAGCCGCGAGGCCGCCCATGTAACATTTTTGGACACCAGCCCCGAAGCCACCCGCACCATCGGCGAGAACCTGCGCCTTACCGGGCTGGCGGCGCGGGCCGTGGTTAAACGCAAAAACGCCTTTAACTACCTGCAAAGCCCTGCGCCCGAGGTGGAGCCGTTTGACCTGATTTACGTGGCTCCGCCCCAATACCAGGATATGTGGGTTAAAGCCATTCAGCTAATTGATGCCCAACCAACCACCTGGCTGCTGCCCGATGGCATTGTCATTGTGCAAATTCACCCCACCGAATACCGGGAGTTGCCCCTGCAACACCTGCGCCTGTACGACCAGCGCAAGTACGGCAGCACCCTGCTCTGCTTTTTTGAGCAACCTGCCGGGCAGTAAGTAAATTTGGCGCGGTTGCCAGCCCCCAAAAAACTGGTGTATAATCAACCATCAATCTTAACAAAGCTGCCGCAACAACAGCTACAGGGGAGGCTGGCAATGGACAGAACTTGCCGCGTAGGGCTGCATGGCCGCAACGACGCAGACTTTCAGGAAGCCGATTTCCGCGTTATCACCGAAGCCAAAATAGAAACCGTAAAAATGGTAAGCCTCACCCGGGTTGAGCATTTTCAGCGGCTCAAGCAACTCCGGCCCGATGTGGAAATCATCACCCGGCTGGCCGATGATCGCTTTGGCAACCGCCGCCGCCCCACCCCGGAGCAGTTTGCCGAACGCGCCATTCCGGTTATGCGCCAGCTTCAACCTTACTCGGTAAAATTTGAGCTGCATAACGAACCCAACCACATGGACGGACTGGAAGGCTGGGGCGATACCGACGCCGACGCTCAGGATTTTAACGCCTGGTTTTTGCGCGCCGCCGCCATTTTAAAAGCCTACTGCCCGTGGGCGCGGCTTGGCTTTCCGGGGTTGGCCATTCCGCACCGCGATTTGGAGTGGGTTGAAGCCTGCCGCCCCGCCGTAACCCAGGCCGATTGGCTGGGCGTGCATTGCTACTGGCAAACGCCGGGCCACGAAATGCACAACCACTTGTCCGATTTTTGGGGGCTGCGGTTTAAGTATTACCACCAAAAATTCCCCGGCAAAATCATTGACATCACCGAAGCCGGCAACGCCAACGGGCAAACCGGTCTGCCGTTTACTGAAGAAACCCAGGCCCGCGAATACACCGAATACCTGACCGAATGTTTTCGCTACCCCTTCCTCAATTCGGTGTCGTTTTTTATTGTGGCGGCGAGCAACCCCGGCTGGCAAAGCTTTACCTGGCGGGCCGAAGATGGCCGTCCGCACAAGGTGGTGTGGGCCGTGCGCGATATGCTCCGCCCTCACTACCGCCCGGCCCAACAGATGCCGGCTCAACCCGCGCCAACGGCCACGCCCGCGCCGCAAGTGGCGGTAGCCGCGCCGCTGGTGCAAAACATTATTGCCCAACTGCCAAGCAACCCGGCGCAGCCGTGGCCGCAGCGCCCGCTCAACCAGGTTGACCGGATTATTGTGCATCATTCCGCCGTGGCTTCCACGGTCAGCGCCAATCGCCTGGCCGAAATTATGGTTAACCAGCACCAGCGGCCCGGCCTTAGCTACCACTACTTTATCACCGCCGATGGCCTGATTCAGCAAACCAACGAGCTGACCGCCGTTACCCTGCACAGCGCCCCGGAACTCAATATGGTTTCGATTGGCGTTGGCTTTGCCGGTAATTTTACCCAAACCGCGCCCACGCCGGCCCAGCTAGAGGCCGGCGCACGCCTGATGGCCTGGCTGGTGCAGCAGTTCCGGCTGCCGCCGCAGGCCGTTTACGGCCACAAAGAACTGGCCAACACCACCAGCCCCGGCGCTCAGTGGGATGCCGGCGCGCGGTGGGGCGACCAACTGCGCCAAAAAATCGCTGCCTACCTTACAGGAGCCGCTCAGTGACCGTTGCTTTTACCGTCGAACCGAACATCGAACCGCATGAAGCGGAACTTGCCGCCGACTTTAACACCTACGAAGTGGATTTGCCCGCGTTTCAGGGGCCGCTGGATTTGCTGCTAAACCTGATTGAGCAGGAAGAACTGGACATCACCAAAATCTCGCTGGCCCGCGTTACCAACCAATACCTGGGCCGGCTGGAAATCATTAAACAAACCGACCCCGACGACCTGACCGATTTTCTGGTCATTGCCGCCAAGCTCATCCTCATAAAATCCGAGGTGCTGCTGCCGCGCCCGCCGCCCATTCTGGCCGAAGATGACGAAGAAGACGTGGGCGATGAACTGGCCCGGCAATTGCTCATTTACAAACATTTTAAAGAGGTGGCCGCCCAACTACGCCAGATTGAGGACCAGCACCGGCGCAGTTTTGTGCGGGTAGCGCCCAAAATAAAAATCGAGCCAAAACTACTGGCCGGCGAAGGCAACCTGCTGCAACTACTGCAAGCGGCCCGCAACGCGCTGGCCATCAAAGCCCAAGACCCGGTGGTGGACGAAGTGGTTTCGCCGGTGGTTGTAACCATTGGCCAGCAAATGGTTAACATCTGGAAAGAAGTGGCTTCGGGCCGCCCGGCCTCGTTTACCCACTTGCTGGCCCACTCCAGCAACAAAATCGAAGTGATTGTAACCCTGCTGGCGGTGCTGGAACTGATCAAACGCCGCATGGTTACGGTGTCGCAAACCAACCACTTTGGCGATATTTTCATCCACAAGCGGGAAATCACCGCTAACGCCCTCAAAGAAACCGACTGGGAAAACCTGCAAGAAATTACCGAAATTTCATAACACGACCAACGATTAGCGAATCAGCGAATTTTTGACAGGAATTATTCGCGTTATTCGGTCATTCGGGCTATTTGGATTGATGTTTTGCGCCCCGGAATTTGTAGGTTACGTTTAAAACGTGACCTACAGCCACATTTTCCACATTTTTGGATTAAAAATTGATAAAATCAGCTCATTTAATTTTTGAATATTTTCATTTACTTGTTGTTGTTTTCGATTTATTTCTTAAATGACCTCATTTAGAATCTAAATGAGCTGATTCAAAAGTTAAATGAGGTGATTCAAGGGTTAAATAAGCTGGATATATCTTTGAATCAGCTGATTCATGGTTCGAATCGAGTGGTGACTAAAACAAAAAACGCTGCCCAATTAACCGGTCAGCCTGCGCTTTTTATACCTCCCGCCGGAAAACGGGGGAAAAACGTAAAAAATCAATGTTCAACAAATCAGATGCGTTTATCTGGCTGTAGCTATTGACACCCAGGTTTCAATTCCGCTATAATCAAACCATTCCGAAAGGTATAATCAAACAGGCGTAGACATCAGGCAAGATAAAAACTGCCTGGGTAGAAACCATTTTTAACCCACAGCTTTTAGCAAACAATTAAGGAGATTGCCATGTACAAAAATCGCGCCGATGTAATCAAAAACCGATTATATGTTACCTTCAAAGGAAAAATGGAGTTGGACGAGATTAAAATAGCCTGCGCCAACGCCCACCAGGAGGCCCGACGGCTGCGGGCGGGCTTTGGCGTTATTTCGGATGTGAGCGAGTTCTTTCCGGCAACCGAAGATGGGCGGCTGGCCATGCAACAAACCATGAAAACCCTCAATGAAATGGGCATGGGAGAAGTGGTGCGGATTGTGCCGTCCAACGCCCAGGTAGCCGGCAACCAGTGGCAGCGCACCTCGCGGGCGGTGGGGTACGTGGCTCACCAGGTGCCAACTCTGGCCGAGGCCGAAAAGCTGCTGGATAACCTGGAAAAGAAATAACCCCAAATCCGCGCGAATATGCTCTCCAACCGCCGCGCCGGTCAATACCGGCCCGGCGGTTTTTTATTAGCATTCGGGCCGGATGGGGCCTGACCGAGCCTTATTATTATCAGGACGTGAAAAATTTTTTCACGTCCTGATAATTTTTTTTCACGACGTGATATTTTATTTTGACGACGTGATAATTTTCCCTGCGCCGGGGCAACGGCAGGGGCCGGCGTTGAATATGAAGTGTCGAAACACAAAAGTCCCTTTCTATAACCAACAACGGTGGTATAATATTTTTAGCTGCATCCTTCAAAACACCACGTTGTGTTTTAGCCCGAGGTAACGATGAGCTACAACCCCCTAACCTGGCCAATGTTAATGGCTGCCATTGTTTTGATGGGCCTGGCCCTGTACGCCCGCCGCTTTCCCGACGCGCCGGCGGCCCGGCCATTCAGTATGTTGATGGGGTGGGGCGCGGTTTATGCGCTACTTTCGGCGCTGGCAATAGCGGCGGTGAATTTTGAGTTGCACGTAACGTTTTTTTTGCTGCGGTATGCGCCGCTGGTGCTAATGCCCCCCGTAATGCTGTTACTGGCGCTGGAATACACCGGCCACGCCGATTGGCTCACCCGGCGGCGTTTACTGTTAATATTCACTGTGCCGGTTGTTGGCCTTATTCTGGCGCTAACCGGCAACTACCATCACCTGTTCCGGTATAATTTTCGGCTGGATTTAACCGGCCCCCTGCCAATTTTTACCGCCAGCCGAGGCCCCCTGTTCTGGGTGTATTACGTTTATCAGATTGCGTTAATGCTCGGCACCTTTACCATTTTACTGACCGCCTTCAAAGTTGGCACGCGCTATTTTTGGAATGCCCTTCTGGTGGTGGTGGGCATGCTGCTGCCCTTGCTCACCGATTCTTTTTTTATTTTTGGCATCACCCCTATTCCCGACTACAACCTTGCGCCCGTTATGTTTATTTTCACCGGGGCCTTGTACCTGTGGGCCACGCTGCGCCAGCAAATATTTGCCATCGCGCCGGTGGCGTGGGGGGTAGTGATGGACAACATTGAAGACGCGGTGATTGTGCTGGACACATACGGGCATATTGTGGGCTTTAACCGCGCCGCGCAAACCGTTTGCGGCCTTTCGCCGCGCTCGATTGGCGCTACCGCCGCCGCCCTGCCGCCGGAACTGGCTAACTGGAGCCAGCCCGCCGACAAATCTGTAGTAACCCTGGGCAACCGCAGTTACAACCTTACCAGGTTGCCCCTGCAAAACCAGCGCCGGCGCCACCTGGGGCAAATTCTGCTGTTGCACGACATTACCGAGCGCCAACAGGCCGAAATCGCCCTGCGCCAAAGCGAGGAACGCTTTAAGCTGATTGCCGATGTGGCCCCGGTGCCGCTGGTGATGACGCGGCTGCGCGACAACATCTATCAATATGTTAATTCGCTGGCGGCTCAAATGGTGGGGCTGCCGTTAGCCGAAGCCGTTGGCCAAAAAGCGGTTGATTTTTGGGTTGACCTTAACCACCGCCAGGCCATTGTTAAGCAAATTATCCGAGAGGGCGCGGTTTACAACATAGAAGCGCAACTAAAACGGGCCAACGGCCAACCGTTCTGGGCTTTGTTTTCGGCGGCGTTAACCAGCCTCAATAACGAACCGTTTCTTTTGGCCGGCATCACCGATATCAGCGAACGCAAAAAAACAGAAAACGCGCTCAGCGAAAGCGAAAAACACTACCGGCTGCTGGCCGAAAATATGCACGATGTGGTTTGGATTTTAGACACGGAAACGCTGTACTTTAAATACGTTAGCCCGTCAGTGGAGCAGTTACGCGGCTACACACCCGCAGAAATTATGGCGATGCCGGTTGACCATGCCTTAACTCCCCAGGCCAGAGAGGCGTTGGTTAATTCCATCCGCCAAACCCGCAACGCTATTTTGGCCGGAGGAGAAGCACCCGAACAATTTCACGGTATCACCGAAGTGGAACAACCCCGCAAAGATGGCTCAACGGTGTGGACGGAAGTTGTAACCCAATATTACCTTAACCCCGATACCGGGCGGGTGGAGCTGCACGGCGTTACCCGCGACATCACCGAGCGCAAACAGGCCGACAAAATTCTACGCGAACGCACCCGCGAACTGGAGCAGCGCAACCAGGAATTGCAAGCCGCTCTGAACGCCATCAACACCCTTAGCGGGCTGGTGCCTATTTGCGCCTGGTGCGGCAGCAAAATTCAGGATGATAACGGCCAGTGGGTTAGGGTAGAGGCTTACATTCAGGCCCATTCAACGGCAGAATTTACGCACGGCATTTGCCCGGATTGCTCGCAAAAATTTGCCAGCGAAGCCGGCAGCCTGGCCTCCAACCACAAAACATTGGACCACTAACCTAATCGGGGAACGTTTTTTAGGCGTGCCCAAGCCGCAACGGATACCGGGCGGTAAAGGTGGTGCCGCCCTCCGGTGACGTGGTAAACCAAACCGTGCCGCGCAAATACCGCTCGGTGAGCAGTTTTACGCTGTATGTGCCCAGTCCCCGCCCCTGCCCCTTGGTTGAAAACGAGCGTTGAAAAATTTGCAACTGTGTGGACCGCGCCATAGCCGTGGGGTTATATACCCAAAAATCAATGGTTTCGGCGGCGGCGCGACAGCCCACCATTACCGTGTCGCCGGGGTTGCAGGCTTCGAGCGCGTTTTTTAGCAGGTTGCCAATTACCCGCCCCAACAACGTTTTATCGGTAACAAACTCTACATCAACGGCGTCGGCGGCAACCACCAGGTGTCGCAAAGCGGCCACTTCGTGATTTTTATAAGAACTCACAATATGGTACAAAAATGGCAGCGATTGAACCGTCCCCGGCGTAACCTGCAAATCATCGTTTTCGGCAGCCGACAGCACGCGCTGGGTTTGAATTTCGTTCACCAGCCGGTCGGCCAGGCTGTAAACCATCCCCTTTAGCTCATCCAGTTCTTCCAGCGAGGCATTTTGCAACAACTCCGATACCCCTTGCAACCCACCGACGGTATTCATGATATCGTGAAAAAAGAGGCGTTCCAACACCTTGCGGCGTTTTTCGTGGCTAATGTCGTGCACGGCAAATAACGAGTAAATGTCGCCATTCCACTCCAGCGGCGTGGCCCACACCCGCAAATCCAGCGAATTACCGTTCTGTTGCGTAATCCGGCACTCTTGCACGGTTTCTTTGCCGCGTAAACTGGTTAATATAGCCTGAACTGCACCGCAGGTTTTGCAAAACTCGGTGGTACCGCAGCCGCCGTCGCTGGCGCAGGCGTGAACGCACCCCAATGCCTCGCCGGGGCGTTGGCCATACACCTCCCGTTTATCGGCAACCCCCAATAGTTTAAGCGTTGCTTTGTTGGCAAAAACTACCTGACGCTGCTCGTTCAAAATTAAAAAAATATCGGGTACGGCGTTAATAAGTTCGTGGATCAGGTTAAAATCCGCAAAATGGTTAACCTGCTGTTCAAGTTCTTCGTCTGAGGCTCGCTCGGCGGGCGCAAATTCAGTAAACAATAATGTAGATATAGACATTTTTCCCTCTGTTTCAAAAATCAACAGCAACTATTAATTTTGTTCAAGTTTAAAAACAGTTGTCACCAGCCAGAACCTCCAGAAATTTCGCAATGCGTCGCTCGTAGTTGGTAATTCGTTATTAATGCTTTATTTATCGGTTACATGAACAAATTCTTTAAGAACTGCCGCCATTTTACCGGGCCAGAACAATTTCACAGGAACAAAACCGATACCGTGTGAATAGCCAATCCCACCAGGCCGCCCACAATAGTGCCGTTAACCCGGATATATTGCAAATCTTTGCCCACCTGCAACTCAATTTTCCGCGAGGTCGCCTCGGCGTCCCACTCCACAATGGTGGTGGTAATCAGCTTGCCCACCTCGTGCCCATACTCGCGGATTAAGTAGCGGGCCGCGGCTTCGGCCCACCGGTTAATTTTGTCCAGCAACACCGGGTCGTGTTGCAGCGACTCGCTGAACTTGCTCAGGCTGCGCTGAATGGTTTCGCGGAGCCGGATATTCTGCTCAGAACTGCGGTCCAGCAGCCAGGTTTTTACATCCAGCCACAGCGATGACGAGAACTCGCGCACCGCCGGCGAGGCCAAAAAGTCTTCCTTCCAGGCTTCGCCCTGGGCCGCCATCTCCGGCGATGTTTTGAGCTGCTCGATAAAATCTTGCAGCAGCGCATCAAATTTGGCGTGAAACGGGTGCGCCGGGTTTTTATCCACTTCCTGCAAAGTTTCCTCAAGTGACCCCACAAAACGCTCGTAAATTTTGCGGTCAACAACTTTGGGCAGCCACCACGGCGTTTCGCTGCTGATGTACGCCTGGATAACGGCGCGGTTTTCTTCCAGCAAATGGCTTAACAGCTTAACCACCCCCAGCCGCACATCATTTTGCCGGTTGCCCGCCGCCAGCATAGCCAGCAAATTGCCCAGCGCCGGCGTAACCGGGGCCGACCGGATTTGCGCCACCAGGCTGTGTTCAATCACCGGCTGCACCTCCTCATCCCGCACCACCTGCAACACGCCTTGCAACGCCGCCGCGCTCAGTTCGGCCACAAACTGGCTGTTTTCCGGCAAAACCAGCCAGCGCGCCGCCGTTTGCGCCACGCCAAGTTGATGCAACCGGGTGGCAATCACCTGCTCCGACAGAAAGTTATTTTGCACAAACTCGCCAAAACTCCGGGCCAGGCTGTCTTTGCGGCGCGGAATAATGGCGGTGTGCGGAATGGGCAGCCCCAACGGATGCCGAAACAGCGCCGTTACGGCAAACCAATCGGCAATAGCGCCCACCATGGCGGCTTCGGCGGCAGCCCGCACAAAGCCCACCCAGCCGTACTGCTTTTCAAAAATAGAAGCCACCACAAAAATTACCATTGCCAACGCCAGCAGCGCCGTGGCCATTATTTTGGTGCGACGGAGTTCGGCCACTTTGTCATCGCCATCTACCGCCAAAAAACCACTCAAATCCGGTTGCGCTTGCATAATCACCTGTTTAACCAAAGAATACGGAGTAAGGAATACGGAATATGAAGTATGCTTACTGCCTACTCGAAAAGATAGCCACTCCGCGCCAAAATGTCAATGCGCCGGCAACAGGGCCTAAATTCCTATTTTTCAGCCCACCAAAGTACGGTATCTTTAGAGTGTTAAAATTGTAAATTAACAACCCACCGGGCCATGCTGATGAAAAGTATTTTGCTTGTTTGCGACCGCGCTAATATTGACCGCCCTTTACGCCGTAGCCTGGCGCACCTGGTCAACTCGTGCCAGATAGAAATTGCCGCCGATGGCTATTTAGCCTTTAAAGAACTGAGCGAACGGGCCTTTAACCTGGTGATTATTGACCTGGAGATTGGCAGCATGGATGGCCTGGAACTGGCCGAGAGCGTGGCCCATATTGACCCCGACGTGCCGGTAATTTTAATGCTGCAACAATCGCACAGAGTAATGTGGGGCGAAGCCCGCTCACTGAACGCCAACCCCATTTTGCGCCCCTTTAAACCGCTCACCTTTTTGCGGCTGGTGGATACCCTGCTGCACCAACACCTGGAACGGTTCCGCGAACTGGCCGACGCGCTCCAAACGGTACTGCAAACCCTTATCACCACGCCCGGTATTACCGGCGCTTTTCTGGCCGAAACTACCGGCCAGGTTTTGCTGGCGGCCAACCCGCCCGAAAATGACCGGCTGGCGGCGTTGGGGCATTTGGCGGCGGCGCACGTTGCCCCCACCGGGCTGGCCCAATCGCTCAGCGCGCACCTGCTGGCCGCCAACCCCGCCGACCAGGATCACGAGTTATTGGTAACGCCGGTGCTGGAAAATTTAATTCTGGCGGCGCTGGCTCAACCGGGCCACCCCGCCGAAATCTGGCCTCAAATTGATGGACTAATCCGGCAAATGCAGCAGGCCATTTACCTGCACACCGCCGCCCAACCCACCGAGACCGAGGCCGCGCCGCCGGCAGAAGCCGCCCCGGCCCGGATTATTATCCCGGTGCGGCTCAACACCGGCCTGCCGCCCGCCGCCCCCGAAACTCCCCCCGATGATGAAGTGGCCGTCAACTGGGCCATTCTCACCGATAACGCCAACACGCTCAACCGGTTGCAGGCCATTTTTGCCCGCTAACGGACCTCTCAGTTTCTCAGGCTGAAATTTATTTTTCTCAGGCTGAAAAACTTTTTTCTCAGGCTGAAATTTATTTTTGAGCCGGTATAACGCCTGCCCCCGTTTCTCGGTTTTTAGTCGGTCAGGTAAAATACCGGGGGAGTAAAACTATGAACCGACTTGTTTTATCAATTTTAGTTTTTATGCTGATGTTCAACGCCCTGGCTTGCAACCTGCCGGGGCTAAACTCAACCCCGGCCAATACCGGCAACAAGCCATCGGTAACAATTTCAAACCCGGCGGCCAACGCGCAGCTTGCCGCCGGCCAGGCCATAACCGTGACCTCCGCCTCGATTGACCCGGCCAGCGCAGTGGCGCGGGTAGAGCTGGTGGTTGACGGGCAGGTGGTGTATGTGGATGCCAACGCCAACCCCAACCCCGGCCAGCCGTTTATTGTGGCCCAACCGTGGACTCCGTCCGGCCCCGGCCCGCACACCATGCAGGTAAAAGCCTACAACCAAAACAACGCCTCCGGCGAATCGGCGGCGCTGCCGGTGCAGGTGGTCGCGGCGCAGGCCGCCCTTACGCCCACCGCTGCCGCTACCAAAGTGGGGGCGCTTACGGTAGCCGAAACCACGCCCGCCGTCACGGCGGTATCAACGCCAACCGCCGCGCCTACGCCCACGTTTCCACCCGCGCCGGCGCTGCCCGGCCCCACGGCCACAATCAACTTAACGCCGACCGCCACCCCCGCGCCGCAAAAATTTAGCCCCACCGGTTTTAAACCCGAAGGCCAATTCAAAGACATCTGGCTGGAACTGGATGCGGGCAACAGCCGCCTGGGCTACCCGCTGGGGCCGGAAATCGCGGATCGCAACTACGCCCAGCAGCGGTTTGAGCGGGGGCTGATGTTCTGGTGGGACAACCCGGAAACGCCGGATTACATTTGGGTCATCAGTTCGCCGGCAGAGGATTTAAGCAGCGGCAAAACCTCAAACCTGTACGCCGATACCTGGCAAGAAGCCCAGGGCGAATACGCCTGCCCGGCGGCCAACAACGGCGGGCCAATCCGGGGGTTTGGCAAAGTGTGGTGCAACCACCCGGAACTGCAAACGCGCCTGGGCAAACCGGTTGAGCCGGAACGCGGTTCGGGCGGGCTGCCGCCCTTTGCCCGGGTTCAGTTTTTTCAGGGCGGGGTAATGGTGTACAACCCGGTGGGCAACGAAGCCTTTGTGCTGTTTGCCCAGGGCGATTGGCTGCGGATTGATTACAACAACTAACCGGATAAAAGAAAATGGCCGGCACGTTTAATGAGTGCCGGCCATTTGGTTTACGCCTGATATTTTAAGCGAGCAGGTCTAAATTCTTGGTGGTGGCACAAAAGTAAGTGACAAATAGGTCATTTCGAGACGCGAAGCGTTGAGAAATCCCTAAAATTAGGCTTGCAAACAGACGTTTCAGGGATTTCTCGCGCCTATCGGCACTCGAAATGACATGCCGTCACTTACAACTTGGTCACTACCAAATTCTTAACACAAATAGCCCGAATTGGGCGAATATTACGAATTTTTCAAGAAGTTCATTACACCACAATTCGGGCTGTTCGGTTTATTCGCGCCATTCGCGTTAAAAGTCAGCTTGAGGTTTAAGCGGCGGGGTTGCTATCGGCCAGTTGTTGCCCGGCTTTTAGCTCGCTGGCGGATAAGCCTTCAACCATAAAGCTGATCACGCCGGCGACCACTTCCGGGCCAAACTGCGACAGGTGAATGAGAATACTGGCCGCCGCCACCTTTTCCTGAAAATCGGGGGCTACAGCCAGCCCGATAAAGGTGGTATCAAGGGTGAGCTTAACCGCAAACTGAACCAACCCCACCCCGCCCGGCGCGCCGGGAATGGTGAGCGCCAGCGCCATCGCCGGCAGCATTAAAATAGCCGCTCCCCACGGTACCGGCGAGCCAAAATCAAACGCCAGCAGCGCAAAATAAAACGAGACAGGAATCGCTATCCAGGTAAAGGTGTTGTGCAGCAGCACCATCCCCAAATACCGTGGATTTTTTAGCACGGCCAGCCCGCTGGTAAAGCCATCCAGAATATCCAGGGCCAGATTGGCCAGTTTTTGCGGCAGCAGCTTGTGAATGAGCCAATCGGCCCAATGGCGCTGGGCCATAAACACCACCAGCGCCGCCAGCGCCCCCAGATAAAACACCGCGCCCAGCATGCCCGCCCGTTGCAAATCCTGGTTGCGCATGCCAAAAATAATCACCGCCAGCAGCACCAGCAGCACCGTCAGGCCATCAAAAATGCGCTCAACCACCAGCGTGGCAAACGCGCCGGTTTTAGGCACGCCGCCGGAGCGCCCAATCACATACGCCCGGATAAACTCGCCGGCGCGGGCGGGCAGCACGGCGTTGCCGGTAATGCCAATGGTCAACGCCCGGAACGCCGGCCAAAAGCGCACTTCGCCCATGGGTTTGAGCAACCACTGCCAGCGCAGCGTTCTAAAATACAGGTGCACCAGCAAAGACAGGGTGCAGGGCACCAGCCACCAGTAATTGGCCTGCAACAACGCCTGGGCAAATTTATCCCATTCAATTTCGGCAAACACAAAATCCAGAAAAAACAGGCTGATGCCCAGATTGAGCAGCACATTTTGCCAGCGCGCCGGCAGCCGGTTGATAAAGCTGAGCAGCCCCGCCAGGCCAAACAACGGCACGTAAATGTAGTAGATGCTGTTGCCCAGCAGCGAAAATCTGTAGCCAAAAAAGCCGGCCACGGCCAGCAAAACCGCGCCCCTGATGAGATTAGCTCGCTTCATAGCGTTCCTTTCACGCCGGCTTTTGAGCCAGGCAAACCAAACTGCTGCCCACCGGCAGGCTGTGGCCCTGGCGCAGCCAACCGGCTTCCAGCCCGCGCACCTGGGTAAGCAGCCAGTTAAACCACTCCGGAAAGGTGCCTTGCCGGTCAATATCGCCGGTCACGGGCAACCAATCCATAGTTAGCCGCACCAGCAGAAAAATTGGCAGCAGCAAAAAATTGGCGTAAGAGCCAACATGCTGCACAAAACCAACCTGTTCCAGTTTGGCCTGCATTACCTTGAGCGTGTAGCGCTGGCGGGCGTAATACATCTCGTCGTGGGCGCTCCACAACGCCGGCAACGCCGAATCGGTGAGCAGCAGCCAGCCGCCCGGTTTGAGCACCCGGTACAGTTCGTTCAGCGCGGCGGCGTCATCAACAATCCAGCGGTGGTACAGCACATCAAAAATTGTTACCAGTTCAAAGGTGTTATCCGGGTACGGCACGGCCAACCCCGATGCCTGCGATAACTGCGGCAGCGGGCGCAGCCGGGCCAGGCTAACGGCAATCGGATTAATATCAAGGCCGTGCGCCTGCCCGTACCCGGCCAACGCCTGCAAGTTGCCGCCGGTGCCGCAACCCACATCGAGCAGGCGCGCGCCGGGCTTAAATTGAATGAACTGGTCAATCAAGGCCAGAGCCAGTTTGCGGCGGCCAACAAACCACCAATGGCTGTCTTCCAACTCAAACATCGACTCATATTCTGGCCGGTTCATTTAGCGGTTTGCGTCCTGATATGCCTGTTTGACCAGGCTGCTGATGTACTGAATATGCCCGGCGCTCAGCGACGATGCCGACGGCAGGTAAAAGCCGCGCTGGCAGAGCATTTCGGCGACCGGGTAGCGCTGGCCCTTAAAATCATTGTAGTAAATGGGCTGCAAGTGCATGGGGATAAAGAAGGTGCGGGTTTCTACGCCGTGTTTGGCCAGGTAAGCCCGCAACCCGTCGCGGGTCATGCCAAATTCATCCTCAACCAGCAGCGAGTACATCCAGAACACATTTTTAATGCCGGCGGCTTCGGGCGGGGTCACAATCCCCGGAATTTGGCTGAGGAGTTGAGTGTACTGCGCCGCGTTGCGCCGCCGGTTTTCAACAAAGCGGGACATTTGCTCTACCTGGGCCAACCCCACCGCCGCCTGCAAGTTGGTCATGCGGTAGTTAAAGCCGATGAATTTGTGCCAGAAGTGGCGCTCGGTAGAAAAGGCGTGGTCGCGCAGGTTTTGGGCCAGTTCGGCCAGCTTGGCATCGTTGGTGGTAATCATGCCGCCTTCGCCGGTGGTGATGATTTTGTTGGCGTAAAAGCTAAAGGCGGCGGCATGGCCCAGCCCGCCGGCCCGCCGGCCTTTGTACTCGGCTCCGTGCGCTTCGGCGGCATCTTCCAGCACAAAAATGCCGTGCTTGTTGGCCAGTTCCAGCAGCGGATCCATATCAACCGGATGGCCGTAAGTATGCACCGGCATAATGGCTTTGGTGCGTGGCGTAATTTTGGCGGCAAGCTGGGTTACATCCATGTTCCAGGTGTGCGGCTCGGAGTCAATCAGCACCGGCGTGGCCCCGGTGTATGTGACCGCGTTGATGGTGGCAATCATGGTAAAGGTGGGCAAAATCACCTCGTCGCCGGGGCCAATGCCCAACGCCGCCAGCGCCAAATGCAACGCGACGGTGCCGTTGGCGCAGGCCACGCCGTATTTGCAGCCGCATTCGGCGGCAAATTGCTCTTCAAACAGCGGAATAAACTTGCCCGCCGATGAAATCCAGTTGGATTCCAGGCATTCCTGCACGTATTTGGCTTCGTTGCCGCCCAAAGTTGGCTCGCACACCGGAATAATCTGGCTGCTAATATCCAGTTGCGATACCGGGATGCGTTTTATAGACAGCGACAACTCCGGGTCTTTGCCCGGCACCACTGCCGCGAGGTCATCGCCCAAATCTTGCGGGGTAATATTTACGGGTTGTAACATAACTCTCTCCCAAACTTAATAATTGCCGCCGGTTGATTGGCCGGCGACGGGTTTATTTACCTGAAAAAATTATAGCCGCTCGGGGCGGTTGCGCAACCACGCGCTACCGGGTTGTGGCGCTGTGGCGCATGGCCCACAAAAACATTACCACCGCCACCACCGAAAACACCGCCGCCGCCATTCCGGCGGCCAGCATGCCGCCCCACAACCACAGCGAACTGCCCAGCAGCGCCCCCACCACCCGGCCCAGGCCGGAGGTAGCCAGCAGCGCCGACATCATGGTGGCTCGCGCGCCGGGCAGCACCTCGGTAAGCAGCGAAACGGTGGTGACAATAGTAAACTCAAAGGTGACAAATGTAATAAACAACGCCGCCAACGCCAGCGGCAGCGATTGCCCCAGCACCGGCAGCAGCGCGTAACTTGCCGATGACAGCACCACGCCAATCAGCGTGGCGCGTCTTAAACCCAGGCGGTCGGCCAGAGTAGCGGTGAGCGTTTCGCCCAAAAGCTCGGCCACGCCAATAACAGTGGTAGCCGAGCCAACCGCCACCAGCCCCAAGCCAAAATCGTTTTCCAGCCAGGCCCCGTACACCGAAAAAACGGTATCGTTGGCCAGGCTAACAAAAAAGCCAAACAACAACACGCCCACCACGGCGCGAGATTGGCCCAGCACCCGCCAGGCTTGCATCAACCCCGGCCCGGTTGCGCCGGCGGCTGCCGGGCGGCGGTCTTCAGCCGGAATAATCCAGCCCAGCGCCACCGCCGCCGTTAACGCCAGCCCGCCCAACGCCACAAACGGAGCTTGCCAGCCCAGCCGCTCCAGCAGCACCGCCACCAGCGGAATGCCCACCAGCGCCGAACCGGCCCAACTGGTTTCAATCAGCCCCACCACCAGCCCCCGCCGCGAATACGGCACGCGCTCGCCCATATACGCCTGAAGCGCCGGGTCAAACAAGCATTTGGCCAGCCCGCCCAAAAAAACGCCCACCACCAGCGCGGCGTACAACGGCAAAAACCCAACGGCAAACATGCCGCCGGCCAGCAGCCCCAGCCCGGTGAGCATCATGGCCCGGTAGCCCCAGCGGTCACCCAGCGGGCCAAACAACGGGCTGAGCAGGCCGGTAAACTGGTTTACCGCAATCACCGAGGTTATCGCCGGCAGGGGTACCCCCAGCCCCCGGCTGAGCGCCGGCGCAAAGGGGTACAAAAATCGCCGCGAGGTGTTGATGACCAGCCGCGCCAGCGCCGCCACAGTCACCTGCGCCGGCAAATTTGGGGTTGAAATTACAGTGGAAGTTGAGGCCATATTTACACCTGCCGTTATCAAAACAAAAGGCAATTCTAGCCCTAACTGAAAATTCCGGCGAATTTACCCGGCGGCCATAACTCTGCCATCACTTTAGAGTGTGTTTCTTAAGCGTCATTCCGAGAAGCGAAGCGACGAGGAATCCCCGAAAACGCCTCTGGCAAGCAGCTGCTGCGGGGACTCCTCGCGTCCGTTGGTTGCTCGGAGTGACGTGCCGGAGCTGATTTTCAGCCGGATATGCGTTAAAAACGCTCTCTTTAATTGATTGACGGCACTAGGGCGATATGTTATACTCTAGCGCCAACTCATCCCAACGTGGAGGCCCTTATGGACACAATAAAATATCTTTTAAGCGAAGACCAAATTCCCAAGTTTTGGTACAACATTCAGGCCGATTTACCCCAGCCCGCCCCGGCGGTGCTACACCCCGGCACTTGCCAGCCCATCACGCCCGATGACCTGGCCCCGCTCTTTCCGATGGAACTCATCCGGCAGGAAGTATCGCAGGAACGCGAGATTGAAATCCCCGAACCCGTGCGCGATATTTACTACCAGTGGCGGCCCTCGCCGCTATACCGGGCGCGCCGGCTAGAAAAAGCGCTCGATACCCCGGCCCGCATTTATTACAAATACGAAGGCGTTAGCCCGGCGGGCAGCCACAAGCCCAACACCGCCGTGGCCCAGGCCTTTTACAACAAGCAAGAAGGCATTAACCGGCTCACCACCGAAACCGGCGCGGGGCAATGGGGTTCGGCATTGGCTATGGCCTGCGCCTTCTTTGATATGGAATGCAAGGTGTTTATGGTGCGCGTTAGCTACGACCAAAAACCCTACCGCCGCGCCCTGATCGAAGCCTTTGGCGCATCGGTTACGGCCAGCCCCAGCACCGAAACCGCCTACGGGCGCGCCGTTTTAGCCCAAAACCCCAACGCCAGCGGCTCGCTGGGCATTGCCATTTCCGAAGCCGTAGAAATGGCCGTGCAAATCCCCGGCACCAAATACAGCCTGGGCAGCGTGCTTAACCACGTGCTCATGCACCAAACCGTCATCGGGCAAGAGGCGCTGGCCCAGTTTGAACTGGCCAACGATTACCCCGACGTGATTTTTGCCCCCACCGGCGGCGGCTCTAACTTTGCCGGCATCGCCTTCCCCTTTATGGGCCGCAAACTGCGCGGCGAGCAGGATGTGCGGATAGTGGGGGTTGAACCGGCGGCCTGCCCCAGCCTCACCCGTGGCAAATACGCCTACGATTTTGGCGATACCGGCCACATGACGCCGCTGGTAAAAATGCACACGCTGGGCAGCACCTTTATGCCGGCGGGCATTCACGCCGGCGGGCTGCGCTACCACGGCATGGCCCCAATGGTTAGCCACACGCTAAACCTGGGCCAAATGGAAGCCATAGCCATTGACCAGCTAGAAACCTTTGCCGCCGGCATGCAATTTACCCGCACCGAAGGCATTGTTCCCGCGCCCGAATCCAACCACGCCGTGGCTGCCGCCATCCGCGAGGCGCTCAAATGCAAGGAAGAAGGCGTTAGCCGGGCCATTCTCTTTAACCTGTCGGGCCACGGCCACTTTGATATGCAGGCTTATCTGGATTATCAGGCCAACAAACTGGTGGCCTACGAATACCCCGAAGAAGAAATTGCTATGGCGCTGGCCGGCCTGCCCAACATTTCCTGAGTTGTTACCCACCCCAAAGCCCCGGCGCGCGCCGGGGCTTTTTTATTTTTTGCGCAACCGTTGCAGACCCCTGCGCGACCGTTGCAGACCCCTGCGCGACCGTTGCAGACCCCCGCGCAACCGTTGCAGACCCCTGCGCGACCGTTCCAGACCCCTGCGCGACCGTTGCAGACCCCTGCGCAACCGTTGCAGACCCCTGCGC
>CAZFCE010000048.1:0-34220 GCA_964517605.1 uncultured Caldilineaceae bacterium
GCGCAGGGGTCTGCAACGGTTGCGCAGGGGTCTGCAACGGTCGCGCAGGGGTCTGCAACGGTTGCGCGGGGGTCTGCAACGGTCGCGCAGGGGTCTGCAACGGTCGCGCAGGGGTCTGCAACGGTTGCGCAAAAAATAAAAAAGCCCCGGCGCGCGCCGGGGCTTTGGGGTGGGTAACAACTCAGGAAATGTTGGGCAGGCCGGCCAGCGCCATAGCAATTTCTTCTTCGGGGTATTCGTAGGCCACCAGTTTGTTGGCCTGATAATCCAGATAAGCCTGCATATCAAAGTGGCCGTGGCCCGACAGGTTAAAGAGAATGGCCCGGCTAACGCCTTCTTCCTTGCATTTGAGCGCCTCGCGGATGGCGGCAGCCACGGCGTGGTTGGATTCGGGCGCGGGAACAATGCCTTCGGTGCGGGTAAATTGCATGCCGGCGGCAAAGGTTTCTAGCTGGTCAATGGCTATGGCTTCCATTTGGCCCAGGTTTAGCGTGTGGCTAACCATTGGGGCCATGCCGTGGTAGCGCAGCCCGCCGGCGTGAATGCCCGCCGGCATAAAGGTGCTGCCCAGCGTGTGCATTTTTACCAGCGGCGTCATGTGGCCGGTATCGCCAAAATCGTAGGCGTATTTGCCACGGGTGAGGCTGGGGCAGGCCGCCGGTTCAACCCCCACTATCCGCACATCCTGCTCGCCGCGCAGTTTGCGGCCCATAAAGGGGAAGGCGATGCCGGCAAAGTTAGAGCCGCCGCCGGTGGGGGCAAAAATCACGTCGGGGTAATCGTTGGCCAGTTCAAACTGGGCCAGCGCCTCTTGCCCGATGACGGTTTGGTGCATGAGCACGTGGTTAAGCACGCTGCCCAGGCTGTATTTGGTGCCGGGGATTTGCACGGCCATTTCTACGGCTTCGGAAATGGCAATGCCCAGCGAGCCGCTGGCGTTGGGGTTTTGGGCTAAAACGGCGCGCCCGTAGGCGGTTTCGGTGCTGGGGCTGGCCGTAACCGATGCGCCAAAGGCTTCGATCAGGGCGCGGCGGTAGGGTTTTTGGTCGTAGCTAACGCGCACCATAAACACCTTGCATTCCATATCAAAGAAGGCGCAGGCCATAGCCAATGCCGAACCCCATTGCCCCGCGCCGGTTTCGGTGGTGAGCCGGTTAATGCCTTCTTGCTTGTTGTAAAAGGCCTGGGCCACGGCGGTGTTGGGCTTGTGGCTGCCCGCCGGGCTAACGCCTTCGTATTTGTAATAAATGCGGGCCGGGGTATCGAGCGCTTTTTCTAGCCGGCGCGCCCGGTATAGCGGCGAGGGCCGCCACTGGTAGTAAATATCGCGCACGGGTTCGGGGATTTCAATCTCGCGTTCCTGCGATACTTCCTGCCGGATGAGTTCCATCGGAAAGAGCGGGGCCAGGTCATCGGGCGTGATGGGCTGGCAAGTGCCGGGGTGTAGCACCGCCGGGGCGGGCTGGGGTAAATCGGCCTGAATGTTGTACCAAAACTTGGGAATTTGGTCTTCGCTTAAAAGATATTTTATTGTGTCCATAAGGGCCTCCACGTTGGGATGAGTTGGCGCTAGAGTATAACATATCGCCCTAGTGCCGTCAATCAATTAAAGAGAGCGTTTTTAACGCATATCCGGCTGAAAATCAGCTCCGGCACGTCACTCCGAGCAACCAACGGACGCGAGGAGTCCCCGCAGCAGCTGCTTGCCAGAGGCGTTTTCGGGGATTCCTCGTCGCTTCGCTTCTCGGAATGACGCTTAAGAAACACACTCTAAAGTGATGGCAGAGTTATGGCCGCCGGGTAAATTCGCCGGAATTTTCAGTTAGGGCTAGAATTGCCTTTTGTTTTGATAACGGCAGGTGTAAATATGGCCTCAACTTCCACTGTAATTTCAACCCCAAATTTGCCGGCGCAGGTGACTGTGGCGGCGCTGGCGCGGCTGGTCATCAACACCTCGCGGCGATTTTTGTACCCCTTTGCGCCGGCGCTCAGCCGGGGGCTGGGGGTACCCCTGCCGGCGATAACCTCGGTGATTGCGGTAAACCAGTTTACCGGCCTGCTCAGCCCGTTGTTTGGCCCGCTGGGTGACCGCTGGGGCTACCGGGCCATGATGCTCACCGGGCTGGGGCTGCTGGCCGGCGGCATGTTTGCCGTTGGGTTTTTGCCGTTGTACGCCGCGCTGGTGGTGGGCGTTTTTTTGGGCGGGCTGGCCAAATGCTTGTTTGACCCGGCGCTTCAGGCGTATATGGGCGAGCGCGTGCCGTATTCGCGGCGGGGGCTGGTGGTGGGGCTGATTGAAACCAGTTGGGCCGGTTCGGCGCTGGTGGGCATTCCGCTGGTGGCGGTGCTGCTGGAGCGGCTGGGCTGGCAAGCTCCGTTTGTGGCGTTGGGCGGGCTGGCGTTAACGGCGGCGGTGGCGCTGGGCTGGATTATTCCGGCTGAAGACCGCCGCCCGGCAGCCGCCGGCGCAACCGGGCCGGGGTTGATGCAAGCCTGGCGGGTGCTGGGCCAATCTCGCGCCGTGGTGGGCGTGTTGTTGTTTGGCTTTTTTGTTAGCCTGGCCAACGATACCGTTTTTTCGGTGTACGGGGCCTGGCTGGAAAACGATTTTGGCTTGGGGCTGGTGGCGGTTGGCTCGGCTACCACTGTTATTGGCGTGGCCGAGCTTTTGGGCGAAACGCTCACCGCTACTCTGGCCGACCGCCTGGGTTTAAGACGCGCCACGCTGATTGGCGTGGTGCTGTCATCGGCAAGTTACGCGCTGCTGCCGGTGCTGGGGCAATCGCTGCCGCTGGCGTTGGCGGCGTTGTTTATTACATTTGTCACCTTTGAGTTTACTATTGTCACCACCGTTTCGCTGCTTACCGAGGTGCTGCCCGGCGCGCGAGCCACCATGATGTCGGCGCTGCTGGCTACCTCCGGCCTGGGCCGGGTGGTGGGGGCGCTGCTGGGCAGTTCGCTGTGGTTGTGGGGCGGCATGCTGGCCGCCGGAATGGCGGCGGCGGTGTTTTCGGTGGTGGCGGTGGTAATGTTTTTGTGGGCCATGCGCCACAGCGCCACAACCCGGTAGCGCGTGGTTGCGCAACCGCCCCGAGCGGCTATAATTTTTTCAGGTAAATAAACCCGTCGCCGGCCAATCAACCGGCGGCAATTATTAAGTTTGGGAGAGAGTTATGTTACAACCCGTAAATATTACCCCGCAAGATTTGGGCGATGACCTCGCGGCAGTGGTGCCGGGCAAAGACCCGGAGTTGTCGCTGTCTATAAAACGCATCCCGGTATCGCAACTGGATATTAGCAGCCAGATTATTCCGGTGTGCGAGCCAACTTTGGGCGGCAACGAAGCCAAATACGTGCAGGAATGCCTGGAATCCAACTGGATTTCATCGGCGGGCAAGTTTATTCCGCTGTTTGAAGAGCAATTTGCCGCCGAATGCGGCTGCAAATACGGCGTGGCCTGCGCCAACGGCACCGTCGCGTTGCATTTGGCGCTGGCGGCGTTGGGCATTGGCCCCGGCGACGAGGTGATTTTGCCCACCTTTACCATGATTGCCACCATCAACGCGGTCACATACACCGGGGCCACGCCGGTGCTGATTGACTCCGAGCCGCACACCTGGAACATGGATGTAACCCAGCTTGCCGCCAAAATTACGCCACGCACCAAAGCCATTATGCCGGTGCATACTTACGGCCATCCGGTTGATATGGATCCGCTGCTGGAACTGGCCAACAAGCACGGCATTTTTGTGCTGGAAGATGCCGCCGAAGCGCACGGAGCCGAGTACAAAGGCCGGCGGGCCGGCGGGCTGGGCCATGCCGCCGCCTTTAGCTTTTACGCCAACAAAATCATCACCACCGGCGAAGGCGGCATGATTACCACCAACGATGCCAAGCTGGCCGAACTGGCCCAAAACCTGCGCGACCACGCCTTTTCTACCGAGCGCCACTTCTGGCACAAATTCATCGGCTTTAACTACCGCATGACCAACTTGCAGGCGGCGGTGGGGTTGGCCCAGGTAGAGCAAATGTCCCGCTTTGTTGAAAACCGGCGGCGCAACGCGGCGCAGTACACTCAACTCCTCAGCCAAATTCCGGGGATTGTGACCCCGCCCGAAGCCGCCGGCATTAAAAATGTGTTCTGGATGTACTCGCTGCTGGTTGAGGATGAATTTGGCATGACCCGCGACGGGTTGCGGGCTTACCTGGCCAAACACGGCGTAGAAACCCGCACCTTCTTTATCCCCATGCACTTGCAGCCCATTTACTACAATGATTTTAAGGGCCAGCGCTACCCGGTCGCCGAAATGCTCTGCCAGCGCGGCTTTTACCTGCCGTCGGCATCGTCGCTGAGCGCCGGGCATATTCAGTACATCAGCAGCCTGGTCAAACAGGCATATCAGGACGCAAACCGCTAAATGAACCGGCCAGAATATGAGTCGATGTTTGAGTTGGAAGACAGCCATTGGTGGTTTGTTGGCCGCCGCAAACTGGCTCTGGCCTTGATTGACCAGTTCATTCAATTTAAGCCCGGCGCGCGCCTGCTCGATGTGGGTTGCGGCACCGGCGGCAACTTGCAGGCGTTGGCCGGGTACGGGCAGGCGCACGGCCTTGATATTAATCCGATTGCCGTTAGCCTGGCCCGGCTGCGCCCGCTGCCGCAGTTATCGCAGGCATCGGGGTTGGCCGTGCCGTACCCGGATAACACCTTTGAACTGGTAACAATTTTTGATGTGCTGTACCACCGCTGGATTGTTGATGACGCCGCCGCGCTGAACGAACTGTACCGGGTGCTCAAACCGGGCGGCTGGCTGCTGCTCACCGATTCGGCGTTGCCGGCGTTGTGGAGCGCCCACGACGAGATGTATTACGCCCGCCAGCGCTACACGCTCAAGGTAATGCAGGCCAAACTGGAACAGGTTGGTTTTGTGCAGCATGTTGGCTCTTACGCCAATTTTTTGCTGCTGCCAATTTTTCTGCTGGTGCGGCTAACTATGGATTGGTTGCCCGTGACCGGCGATATTGACCGGCAAGGCACCTTTCCGGAGTGGTTTAACTGGCTGCTTACCCAGGTGCGCGGGCTGGAAGCCGGTTGGCTGCGCCAGGGCCACAGCCTGCCGGTGGGCAGCAGTTTGGTTTGCCTGGCTCAAAAGCCGGCGTGAAAGGAACGCTATGAAGCGAGCTAATCTCATCAGGGGCGCGGTTTTGCTGGCCGTGGCCGGCTTTTTTGGCTACAGATTTTCGCTGCTGGGCAACAGCATCTACTACATTTACGTGCCGTTGTTTGGCCTGGCGGGGCTGCTCAGCTTTATCAACCGGCTGCCGGCGCGCTGGCAAAATGTGCTGCTCAATCTGGGCATCAGCCTGTTTTTTCTGGATTTTGTGTTTGCCGAAATTGAATGGGATAAATTTGCCCAGGCGTTGTTGCAGGCCAATTACTGGTGGCTGGTGCCCTGCACCCTGTCTTTGCTGGTGCACCTGTATTTTAGAACGCTGCGCTGGCAGTGGTTGCTCAAACCCATGGGCGAAGTGCGCTTTTGGCCGGCGTTCCGGGCGTTGACCATTGGCATTACCGGCAACGCCGTGCTGCCCGCCCGCGCCGGCGAGTTTATCCGGGCGTATGTGATTGGGCGCTCCGGCGGCGTGCCTAAAACCGGCGCGTTTGCCACGCTGGTGGTTGAGCGCATTTTTGATGGCCTGACGGTGCTGCTGGTGCTGCTGGCGGTGATTATTTTTGGCATGCGCAACCAGGATTTGCAACGGGCGGGCATGCTGGGCGCGGTGTTTTATCTGGGGGCGCTGGCGGCGCTGGTGGTGTTTATGGCCCAGCGCCATTGGGCCGATTGGCTCATTCACAAGCTGCTGCCGCAAAAACTGGCCAATCTGGCCCTGGATATTCTGGATGGCTTTACCAGCGGGCTGGCCGTGCTAAAAAATCCACGGTATTTGGGGATGGTGCTGCTGCACAACACCTTTACCTGGATAGCGATTCCTGTCTCGTTTTATTTTGCGCTGCTGGCGTTTGATTTTGGCTCGCCGGTACCGTGGGGAGCGGCTATTTTAATGCTGCCGGCGATGGCGCTGGCGCTCACCATTCCCGGCGCGCCGGGCGGGGTGGGGTTGGTTCAGTTTGCGGTTAAGCTCACCCTTGATACCACCTTTATCGGGCTGGCTGTAGCCCCCGATTTTCAGGAAAAGGTGGCGGCGGCCAGTATTCTCATTCACCTGTCGCAGTTTGGCCCGGAAGTGGTCGCCGGCGTGATCAGCTTTATGGTTGAAGGCTTATCCGCCAGCGAGCTAAAAGCCGGGCAACAACTGGCCGATAGCAACCCCGCCGCTTAAACCTCAAGCTGACTTTTAACGCGAATGGCGCGAATAAACCGAACAGCCCGAATTGTGGTGTAATGAACTTCTTGAAAAATTCGTAATATTCGCCCAATTCGGGCTATTTGTGTTAAGAATTTGGTAGTGACCAAGTTGTAAGTGACGGCATGTCATTTCGAGTGCCGATAGGCGCGAGAAATCCCTGAAACGTCTGTTTGCAAGCCTAATTTTAGGGATTTCTCAACGCTTCGCGTCTCGAAATGACCTATTTGTCACTTACTTTTGTGCCACCACCAAGAATTTAGACCTGCTCGCTTAAAATATCAGGCGTAAACCAAATGGCCGGCACTCATTAAACGTGCCGGCCATTTTCTTTTATCCGGTTAGTTGTTGTAATCAATCCGCAGCCAATCGCCCTGGGCAAACAGCACAAAGGCTTCGTTGCCCACCGGGTTGTACACCATTACCCCGCCCTGAAAAAACTGAACCCGGGCAAAGGGCGGCAGCCCGCCCGAACCGCGTTCCGGCTCAACCGGTTTGCCCAGGCGCGTTTGCAGTTCCGGGTGGTTGCACCACACTTTGCCAAACCCCCGGATTGGCCCGCCGTTGTTGGCCGCCGGGCAGGCGTATTCGCCCTGGGCTTCTTGCCAGGTATCGGCGTACAGGTTTGAGGTTTTGCCGCTGCTTAAATCCTCTGCCGGCGAACTGATGACCCAAATGTAATCCGGCGTTTCCGGGTTGTCCCACCAGAACATCAGCCCCCGCTCAAACCGCTGCTGGGCGTAGTTGCGATCCGCGATTTCCGGCCCCAGCGGGTAGCCCAGGCGGCTGTTGCCCGCATCCAGTTCCAGCCAGATGTCTTTGAATTGGCCTTCGGGTTTAAAACCGGTGGGGCTAAATTTTTGCGGCGCGGGGGTGGCGGTCGGCGTTAAGTTGATTGTGGCCGTGGGGCCGGGCAGCGCCGGCGCGGGTGGAAACGTGGGCGTAGGCGCGGCGGTTGGCGTTGATACCGCCGTGACGGCGGGCGTGGTTTCGGCTACCGTAAGCGCCCCCACTTTGGTAGCGGCAGCGGTGGGCGTAAGGGCGGCCTGCGCCGCGACCACCTGCACCGGCAGCGCCGCCGATTCGCCGGAGGCGTTGTTTTGGTTGTAGGCTTTTACCTGCATGGTGTGCGGGCCGGGGCCGGACGGAGTCCACGGTTGGGCCACAATAAACGGCTGGCCGGGGTTGGGGTTGGCGTTGGCATCCACATACACCACCTGCCCGTCAACCACCAGCTCTACCCGCGCCACTGCGCTGGCCGGGTCAATCGAGGCGGAGGTCACGGTTATGGCCTGGCCGGCGGCAAGCTGCGCGTTGGCCGCCGGGTTTGAAATTGTTACCGATGGCTTGTTGCCGGTATTGGCCGGGGTTGAGTTTAGCCCCGGCAGGTTGCAAGCCAGGGCGTTGAACATCAGCATAAAAACTAAAATTGATAAAACAAGTCGGTTCATAGTTTTACTCCCCCGGTATTTTACCTGACCGACTAAAAACCGAGAAACGGGGGCAGGCGTTATACCGGCTCAAAAATAAATTTCAGCCTGAGAAAAAAGTTTTTCAGCCTGAGAAAAATAAATTTCAGCCTGAGAAACTGAGAGGTCCGTTAGCGGGCAAAAATGGCCTGCAACCGGTTGAGCGTGTTGGCGTTATCGGTGAGAATGGCCCAGTTGACGGCCACTTCATCATCGGGGGGAGTTTCGGGGGCGGCGGGCGGCAGGCCGGTGTTGAGCCGCACCGGGATAATAATCCGGGCCGGGGCGGCTTCTGCCGGCGGCGCGGCCTCGGTCTCGGTGGGTTGGGCGGCGGTGTGCAGGTAAATGGCCTGCTGCATTTGCCGGATTAGTCCATCAATTTGAGGCCAGATTTCGGCGGGGTGGCCCGGTTGAGCCAGCGCCGCCAGAATTAAATTTTCCAGCACCGGCGTTACCAATAACTCGTGATCCTGGTCGGCGGGGTTGGCGGCCAGCAGGTGCGCGCTGAGCGATTGGGCCAGCCCGGTGGGGGCAACGTGCGCCGCCGCCAAATGCCCCAACGCCGCCAGCCGGTCATTTTCGGGCGGGTTGGCCGCCAGCAAAACCTGGCCGGTAGTTTCGGCCAGAAAAGCGCCGGTAATACCGGGCGTGGTGATAAGGGTTTGCAGTACCGTTTGGAGCGCGTCGGCCAGTTCGCGGAACCGTTCCAGGTGTTGGTGCAGCAGGGTATCCACCAGCCGCAAAAAGGTGAGCGGTTTAAAGGGGCGCAAAATGGGGTTGGCGTTCAGTGAGCGGGCTTCGCCCCACATTACTCTGTGCGATTGTTGCAGCATTAAAATTACCGGCACGTCGGGGTCAATATGGGCCACGCTCTCGGCCAGTTCCAGGCCATCCATGCTGCCAATCTCCAGGTCAATAATCACCAGGTTAAAGGCCCGTTCGCTCAGTTCTTTAAAGGCTAAATAGCCATCGGCGGCAATTTCTATCTGGCACGAGTTGACCAGGTGCGCCAGGCTACGGCGTAAAGGGCGGTCAATATTAGCGCGGTCGCAAACAAGCAAAATACTTTTCATCAGCATGGCCCGGTGGGTTGTTAATTTACAATTTTAACACTCTAAAGATACCGTACTTTGGTGGGCTGAAAAATAGGAATTTAGGCCCTGTTGCCGGCGCATTGACATTTTGGCGCGGAGTGGCTATCTTTTCGAGTAGGCAGTAAGCATACTTCATATTCCGTATTCCTTACTCCGTATTCTTTGGTTAAACAGGTGATTATGCAAGCGCAACCGGATTTGAGTGGTTTTTTGGCGGTAGATGGCGATGACAAAGTGGCCGAACTCCGTCGCACCAAAATAATGGCCACGGCGCTGCTGGCGTTGGCAATGGTAATTTTTGTGGTGGCTTCTATTTTTGAAAAGCAGTACGGCTGGGTGGGCTTTGTGCGGGCTGCCGCCGAAGCCGCCATGGTGGGCGCTATTGCCGATTGGTTTGCCGTAACGGCGCTGTTTCGGCATCCGTTGGGGCTGCCCATTCCGCACACCGCCATTATTCCGCGCCGCAAAGACAGCCTGGCCCGGAGTTTTGGCGAGTTTGTGCAAAATAACTTTCTGTCGGAGCAGGTGATTGCCACCCGGTTGCATCAACTTGGCGTGGCGCAAACGGCGGCGCGCTGGCTGGTTTTGCCGGAAAACAGCCAGTTTGTGGCCGAACTGAGCGCGGCGGCGTTGCAAGGCGTGTTGCAGGTGGTGCGGGATGAGGAGGTGCAGCCGGTGATTGAACACAGCCTGGTGGCGCAAATCCGGTCGGCCCCGGTTACGCCGGCGCTGGGCAATTTGCTGGCTATGCTGGCGGCGGGCAACCGGCAAAATGATGTGCGGCTGGGGGTGGTTAAGCTGTTAAGCCATTTGCTGGAAGAAAACCGCGCCGTTATCCAGGCGTACATCAGCAGCGAAACGCCGTGGTGGCTGCCCAAAGTTGTTGACCGCAAAATTTACGAGCGTTTTGTGGGGTCACTTGAGGAAACTTTGCAGGAAGTGGATAAAAACCCGGCGCACCCGTTTCACGCCAAATTTGATGCGCTGCTGCAAGATTTTATCGAGCAGCTCAAAACATCGCCGGAGATGGCGGCCCAGGGCGAAGCCTGGAAGGAAGACTTTTTGGCCTCGCCGGCGGTGCGCGAGTTCTCGTCATCGCTGTGGCTGGATGTAAAAACCTGGCTGCTGGACCGCAGTTCTGAGCAGAATATCCGGCTCCGCGAAACCATTCAGCGCAGCCTGAGCAAGTTCAGCGAGTCGCTGCAACACGACCCGGTGTTGCTGGACAAAATTAACCGGTGGGCCGAAGCCGCGGCCCGCTACTTAATCCGCGAGTATGGGCACGAGGTGGGCAAGCTGATTACCACCACCATTGTGGAGTGGGACGCCGAGGCGACCTCGCGGAAAATTGAGTTGCAGGTGGGCAAAGATTTGCAATATATCCGGGTTAACGGCACTATTGTGGGCGGCCTGGTGGGATTGGCTATTCACACGGTATCGGTTTTGTTCCTGTGAAATTGTTCTGGCCCGGTAAAATGGCGGCAGTTCTTAAAGAATTTGTTCATGTAACCGATAAATAAAGCATTAATAACGAATTACCAACTACGAGCGACGCATTGCGAAATTTCTGGAGGTTCTGGCTGGTGACAACTGTTTTTAAACTTGAACAAAATTAATAGTTGCTGTTGATTTTTGAAACAGAGGGAAAAATGTCTATATCTACATTATTGTTTACTGAATTTGCGCCCGCCGAGCGAGCCTCAGACGAAGAACTTGAACAGCAGGTTAACCATTTTGCGGATTTTAACCTGATCCACGAACTTATTAACGCCGTACCCGATATTTTTTTAATTTTGAACGAGCAGCGTCAGGTAGTTTTTGCCAACAAAGCAACGCTTAAACTATTGGGGGTTGCCGATAAACGGGAGGTGTATGGCCAACGCCCCGGCGAGGCATTGGGGTGCGTTCACGCCTGCGCCAGCGACGGCGGCTGCGGTACCACCGAGTTTTGCAAAACCTGCGGTGCAGTTCAGGCTATATTAACCAGTTTACGCGGCAAAGAAACCGTGCAAGAGTGCCGGATTACGCAACAGAACGGTAATTCGCTGGATTTGCGGGTGTGGGCCACGCCGCTGGAGTGGAATGGCGACATTTACTCGTTATTTGCCGTGCACGACATTAGCCACGAAAAACGCCGCAAGGTGTTGGAACGCCTCTTTTTTCACGATATCATGAATACCGTCGGTGGGTTGCAAGGGGTATCGGAGTTGTTGCAAAATGCCTCGCTGGAAGAACTGGATGAGCTAAAGGGGATGGTTTACAGCCTGGCCGACCGGCTGGTGAACGAAATTCAAACCCAGCGCGTGCTGTCGGCTGCCGAAAACGATGATTTGCAGGTTACGCCGGGGACGGTTCAATCGCTGCCATTTTTGTACCATATTGTGAGTTCTTATAAAAATCACGAAGTGGCCGCTTTGCGACACCTGGTGGTTGCCGCCGACGCCGTTGATGTAGAGTTTGTTACCGATAAAACGTTGTTGGGGCGGGTAATTGGCAACCTGCTAAAAAACGCGCTCGAAGCCTGCAACCCCGGCGACACGGTAATGGTGGGCTGTCGCGCCGCCGCCGAAACCATTGATTTTTGGGTATATAACCCCACGGCTATGGCGCGGTCCACACAGTTGCAAATTTTTCAACGCTCGTTTTCAACCAAGGGGCAGGGGCGGGGACTGGGCACATACAGCGTAAAACTGCTCACCGAGCGGTATTTGCGCGGCACGGTTTGGTTTACCACGTCACCGGAGGGCGGCACCACCTTTACCGCCCGGTATCCGTTGCGGCTTGGGCACGCCTAAAAAACGTTCCCCGATTAGGTTAGTGGTCCAATGTTTTGTGGTTGGAGGCCAGGCTGCCGGCTTCGCTGGCAAATTTTTGCGAGCAATCCGGGCAAATGCCGTGCGTAAATTCTGCCGTTGAATGGGCCTGAATGTAAGCCTCTACCCTAACCCACTGGCCGTTATCATCCTGAATTTTGCTGCCGCACCAGGCGCAAATAGGCACCAGCCCGCTAAGGGTGTTGATGGCGTTCAGAGCGGCTTGCAATTCCTGGTTGCGCTGCTCCAGTTCGCGGGTGCGTTCGCGTAGAATTTTGTCGGCCTGTTTGCGCTCGGTGATGTCGCGGGTAACGCCGTGCAGCTCCACCCGCCCGGTATCGGGGTTAAGGTAATATTGGGTTACAACTTCCGTCCACACCGTTGAGCCATCTTTGCGGGGTTGTTCCACTTCGGTGATACCGTGAAATTGTTCGGGTGCTTCTCCTCCGGCCAAAATAGCGTTGCGGGTTTGGCGGATGGAATTAACCAACGCCTCTCTGGCCTGGGGAGTTAAGGCATGGTCAACCGGCATCGCCATAATTTCTGCGGGTGTGTAGCCGCGTAACTGCTCCACTGACGGGCTAACGTATTTAAAGTACAGCGTTTCCGTGTCTAAAATCCAAACCACATCGTGCATATTTTCGGCCAGCAGCCGGTAGTGTTTTTCGCTTTCGCTGAGCGCGTTTTCTGTTTTTTTGCGTTCGCTGATATCGGTGATGCCGGCCAAAAGAAACGGTTCGTTATTGAGGCTGGTTAACGCCGCCGAAAACAAAGCCCAGAACGGTTGGCCGTTGGCCCGTTTTAGTTGCGCTTCTATGTTGTAAACCGCGCCCTCTCGGATAATTTGCTTAACAATGGCCTGGCGGTGGTTAAGGTCAACCCAAAAATCAACCGCTTTTTGGCCAACGGCTTCGGCTAACGGCAGCCCCACCATTTGAGCCGCCAGCGAATTAACATATTGATAGATGTTGTCGCGCAGCCGCGTCATCACCAGCGGCACCGGGGCCACATCGGCAATCAGCTTAAAGCGTTCCTCGCTTTGGCGCAGGGCGATTTCGGCCTGTTGGCGCTCGGTAATGTCGTGCAACAGCAGAATTTGCCCCAGGTGGCGCCGGCGCTGGTTTTGCAGGGGCAACCTGGTAAGGTTGTAACTGCGGTTGCCCAGGGTTACTACAGATTTGTCGGCGGGCTGGCTCCAGTTAGCCAGTTCCGGCGGCAGGGCGGCGGCGGTAGCGCCAATCGAGCGCGGCGAAAGGCCGCAAACGGTTTGCGCGGCGCGGTTAAAGCCCACAATATGCCCGTATGTGTCCAGCACAATCACCGCGTCTTCAATGTTGTCCATCACTACCCCCCACGCCACCGGCGCGATGGCAAATATTTGCTGGCGCAGCGTGGCCCACAGGTACAAGGCCCCGGTGAAAATAAACATAACGGGCGCAAGGTTGTAGTCGGGAATAGGGGTGATGCCAAAAATAAAAAAAGAATCGGTGAGCAAGGGCAGCAGCATGCCCACCACCACCAGAAGGGCATTCCAAAAATAGCGCGTGCCAACTTTGAAGGCGGTCAGTAAAATGGTAAAGGTGCCGAGCATTAACGCAATCTGATAAACGTAATACACCCAGAACAGGGGGCCTCGGCTGGCGGTAAAAATTGGCAGGGGGCCGGTTAAATCCAGCCGAAAATTATACCGGAACAGGTGATGGTAGTTGCCGGTTAGCGCCAGAATAAGGCCAACAACCGGCACAGTGAATATTAACAGTAAACGCCGCCGGGTGAGCCAATCGGCGTGGCCGGTGTATTCCAGCGCCAGTAACAGCATTACGGGGGGCATTAGCACCAGCGGCGCATACCGCAGCAAAAAAAACGTTACGTGCAACTCAAAATTCACCGCCGCTATTGCCAGCGCCGAAAGTAGCGCATAAACCGCGCCCCACCCCATCAACATACTGAATGGCCGGGCCGCCGGCGCGTCGGGAAAGCGGCGGGCGTACAGGGCCAGGCCCATCAAAACAATGGCAGCCATTAACATTGGCCAGGTTAGGGGGTTGTAGCTCATCGTTACCTCGGGCTAAAACACAACGTGGTGTTTTGAAGGATGCAGCTAAAAATATTATACCACCGTTGTTGGTTATAGAAAGGGACTTTTGTGTTTCGACACTTCATATTCAACGCCGGCCCCTGCCGTTGCCCCGGCGCAGGGAAAATTATCACGTCGTCAAAATAAAATATCACGTCGTGAAAAAAAATTATCAGGACGTGAAAAAATTTTTCACGTCCTGATAATAATAAGGCTCGGTCAGGCCCCATCCGGCCCGAATGCTAATAAAAAACCGCCGGGCCGGTATTGACCGGCGCGGCGGTTGGAGAGCATATTCGCGCGGATTTGGGGTTATTTCTTTTCCAGGTTATCCAGCAGCTTTTCGGCCTCGGCCAGAGTTGGCACCTGGTGAGCCACGTACCCCACCGCCCGCGAGGTGCGCTGCCACTGGTTGCCGGCTACCTGGGCGTTGGACGGCACAATCCGCACCACTTCTCCCATGCCCATTTCATTGAGGGTTTTCATGGTTTGTTGCATGGCCAGCCGCCCATCTTCGGTTGCCGGAAAGAACTCGCTCACATCCGAAATAACGCCAAAGCCCGCCCGCAGCCGTCGGGCCTCCTGGTGGGCGTTGGCGCAGGCTATTTTAATCTCGTCCAACTCCATTTTTCCTTTGAAGGTAACATATAATCGGTTTTTGATTACATCGGCGCGATTTTTGTACATGGCAATCTCCTTAATTGTTTGCTAAAAGCTGTGGGTTAAAAATGGTTTCTACCCAGGCAGTTTTTATCTTGCCTGATGTCTACGCCTGTTTGATTATACCTTTCGGAATGGTTTGATTATAGCGGAATTGAAACCTGGGTGTCAATAGCTACAGCCAGATAAACGCATCTGATTTGTTGAACATTGATTTTTTACGTTTTTCCCCCGTTTTCCGGCGGGAGGTATAAAAAGCGCAGGCTGACCGGTTAATTGGGCAGCGTTTTTTGTTTTAGTCACCACTCGATTCGAACCATGAATCAGCTGATTCAAAGATATATCCAGCTTATTTAACCCTTGAATCACCTCATTTAACTTTTGAATCAGCTCATTTAGATTCTAAATGAGGTCATTTAAGAAATAAATCGAAAACAACAACAAGTAAATGAAAATATTCAAAAATTAAATGAGCTGATTTTATCAATTTTTAATCCAAAAATGTGGAAAATGTGGCTGTAGGTCACGTTTTAAACGTAACCTACAAATTCCGGGGCGCAAAACATCAATCCAAATAGCCCGAATGACCGAATAACGCGAATAATTCCTGTCAAAAATTCGCTGATTCGCTAATCGTTGGTCGTGTTATGAAATTTCGGTAATTTCTTGCAGGTTTTCCCAGTCGGTTTCTTTGAGGGCGTTAGCGGTGATTTCCCGCTTGTGGATGAAAATATCGCCAAAGTGGTTGGTTTGCGACACCGTAACCATGCGGCGTTTGATCAGTTCCAGCACCGCCAGCAGGGTTACAATCACTTCGATTTTGTTGCTGGAGTGGGCCAGCAAGTGGGTAAACGAGGCCGGGCGGCCCGAAGCCACTTCTTTCCAGATGTTAACCATTTGCTGGCCAATGGTTACAACCACCGGCGAAACCACTTCGTCCACCACCGGGTCTTGGGCTTTGATGGCCAGCGCGTTGCGGGCCGCTTGCAGTAGTTGCAGCAGGTTGCCTTCGCCGGCCAGTAGTTTTGGCTCGATTTTTATTTTGGGCGCTACCCGCACAAAACTGCGCCGGTGCTGGTCCTCAATCTGGCGTAGTTGGGCGGCCACCTCTTTAAAATGTTTGTAAATGAGCAATTGCCGGGCCAGTTCATCGCCCACGTCTTCTTCGTCATCTTCGGCCAGAATGGGCGGCGGGCGCGGCAGCAGCACCTCGGATTTTATGAGGATGAGCTTGGCGGCAATGACCAGAAAATCGGTCAGGTCGTCGGGGTCGGTTTGTTTAATGATTTCCAGCCGGCCCAGGTATTGGTTGGTAACGCGGGCCAGCGAGATTTTGGTGATGTCCAGTTCTTCCTGCTCAATCAGGTTTAGCAGCAAATCCAGCGGCCCCTGAAACGCGGGCAAATCCACTTCGTAGGTGTTAAAGTCGGCGGCAAGTTCCGCTTCATGCGGTTCGATGTTCGGTTCGACGGTAAAAGCAACGGTCACTGAGCGGCTCCTGTAAGGTAGGCAGCGATTTTTTGGCGCAGTTGGTCGCCCCACCGCGCGCCGGCATCCCACTGAGCGCCGGGGCTGGTGGTGTTGGCCAGTTCTTTGTGGCCGTAAACGGCCTGCGGCGGCAGCCGGAACTGCTGCACCAGCCAGGCCATCAGGCGTGCGCCGGCCTCTAGCTGGGCCGGCGTGGGCGCGGTTTGGGTAAAATTACCGGCAAAGCCAACGCCAATCGAAACCATATTGAGTTCCGGGGCGCTGTGCAGGGTAACGGCGGTCAGCTCGTTGGTTTGCTGAATCAGGCCATCGGCGGTGATAAAGTAGTGGTAGCTAAGGCCGGGCCGCTGGTGCTGGTTAACCATAATTTCGGCCAGGCGATTGGCGCTGACCGTGGAAGCCACGGCGGAATGATGCACAATAATCCGGTCAACCTGGTTGAGCGGGCGCTGCGGCCACGGCTGCGCCGGGTTGCTTGGCAGTTGGGCAATAATGTTTTGCACCAGCGGCGCGGCTACCGCCACTTGCGGCGCGGGCGTGGCCGTTGGCGCGGGTTGAGCCGGCATCTGTTGGGCCGGGCGGTAGTGAGGGCGGAGCATATCGCGCACGGCCCACACCACCTTGTGCGGACGGCCATCTTCGGCCCGCCAGGTAAAGCTTTGCCAGCCGGGGTTGCTCGCCGCCACAATAAAAAACGACACCGAATTGAGGAAGGGGTAGCGAAAACATTCGGTCAGGTATTCGGTGTATTCGCGGGCCTGGGTTTCTTCAGTAAACGGCAGACCGGTTTGCCCGTTGGCGTTGCCGGCTTCGGTGATGTCAATGATTTTGCCGGGGAATTTTTGGTGGTAATACTTAAACCGCAGCCCCCAAAAATCGGACAAGTGGTTGTGCATTTCGTGGCCCGGCGTTTGCCAGTAGCAATGCACGCCCAGCCAATCGGCCTGGGTTACGGCGGGGCGGCAGGCTTCAACCCACTCCAAATCGCGGTGCGGAATGGCCAACCCCGGAAAGCCAAGCCGCGCCCACGGGCAGTAGGCTTTTAAAATGGCGGCGGCGCGCAAAAACCAGGCGTTAAAATCCTGAGCGTCGGCGTCGGTATCGCCCCAGCCTTCCAGTCCGTCCATGTGGTTGGGTTCGTTATGCAGCTCAAATTTTACCGAGTAAGGTTGAAGCTGGCGCATAACCGGAATGGCGCGTTCGGCAAACTGCTCCGGGGTGGGGCGGCGGCGGTTGCCAAAGCGATCATCGGCCAGCCGGGTGATGATTTCCACATCGGGCCGGAGTTGCTTGAGCCGCTGAAAATGCTCAACCCGGGTGAGGCTTACCATTTTTACGGTTTCTATTTTGGCTTCGGTGATAACGCGGAAATCGGCTTCCTGAAAGTCTGCGTCGTTGCGGCCATGCAGCCCTACGCGGCAAGTTCTGTCCATTGCCAGCCTCCCCTGTAGCTGTTGTTGCGGCAGCTTTGTTAAGATTGATGGTTGATTATACACCAGTTTTTTGGGGGCTGGCAACCGCGCCAAATTTACTTACTGCCCGGCAGGTTGCTCAAAAAAGCAGAGCAGGGTGCTGCCGTACTTGCGCTGGTCGTACAGGCGCAGGTGTTGCAGGGGCAACTCCCGGTATTCGGTGGGGTGAATTTGCACAATGACAATGCCATCGGGCAGCAGCCAGGTGGTTGGTTGGGCATCAATTAGCTGAATGGCTTTAACCCACATATCCTGGTATTGGGGCGGAGCCACGTAAATCAGGTCAAACGGCTCCACCTCGGGCGCAGGGCTTTGCAGGTAGTTAAAGGCGTTTTTGCGTTTAACCACGGCCCGCGCCGCCAGCCCGGTAAGGCGCAGGTTCTCGCCGATGGTGCGGGTGGCTTCGGGGCTGGTGTCCAAAAATGTTACATGGGCGGCCTCGCGGCTGAGCGCCTCGATGCCCACCGCGCCGGTGCCGGCAAACAAATCCAGCACGCGGGCGTCAATAATCCAGTTGCCCAGAATGCTGAACAGGGCTTCTTTGGTGCGGTCGGTAATGGGGCGGGTGGTATCGCCCGGCACCATTTTTAATTTTTTTGCTTTGGCAGAGCCGGTAATAACGCGCATAGTTCTTTGGAAAAGATTGGGCGCAGCCGGCCTGATTTTACCGGGCCGGCTGCGCTGGAGATTTTATACAAGTGTAACGTGACCGGCGCTTTACGGCAAACGCCGGTTGTTTATGCTGATGGGATTAGCGCCAGCTAAAAACGCGCTCGTCTACAAAATTATACTCAAGTTTTAACTGATCGTTAACCGCCGGGGTAAAGAGCGGCTGCGGGTTAGAGCCATCGGCGTTCATTACCCAAATTTCCCAGCGACCGGCGCGGTCGGTGAGGAAAGCCAGGCGCGAGCCATCGGGCGACCAGATCGGAGCCACGTTGTGCCACTGTTTTGAGTCCTGATCCGGTTTTACGCCTTCCCACAGCGGCGTTTGGGTAAGCTGCACCCGCCCGCTGCCATCGGCGTTGAGGCGGTAAATATCGTTGCCGCTGGTGTTTTTGGTGGTAACGGCAATAAAGCGGCCATCCGGTGAAACAGCCGGCGAGCCATCGCCAATGATGGTGGTGAGTTGCTGGCGGTAATCGGCGTTGTTTACGTCAACGGCTAGCAGGCCGTTACCGGCGGCAGAAACAATGCGCCACTTTTGCGCCGGGTCCCAAGCCGGGCGAAAGGCGTATTGCCCGCCGTATTTTTCTTCAAACTTGCCATCGGCCACGTTGATCAGCCGCAACGTCCAGTGCGGATCGGCTTGCAGGGTGTAGCAAATAAGGTATTTGCCCTTGCCGGCCTTAACCACCCGAATGTTGGTGGCCCGGCCATACGGCACATCGGAACCGAGCGGGTGGCACACGTTTTTATCGTCTTCGCGTCCGCCCTGTTGAAAGTTGAGCACAATTCGCTGCCCGTCGGGCGACCAATCCGGGCCTTTGGCTTTGCGCATTTCGCCCAGCACAGCGCGTTCGCCGGAACCATCAGTGTTGACTACCCACAACGTGCCCGTATCGCCCTGCCAGCGGGTAAAGGCAATCTGCTTGCCATCGGGCGAAAGCACGGGGTCTATCCCGCCGCTGATAACCCGGCGCAGGCCGGAGCCATCGGCGTTAATAGCCATAATATCACCGCCGCTGGAAGTTTGGAAAATCAGCTTGCCGGCGGGCGGGCCGCTGGGAGCGGGCACTGCCGCCACCTGGGCCGATTCGGCGGGGGCCGCCGGTTCGGGGGCTAAGGGCAACTCCGCCGCCAGGCCGCTCACTTTGAGCAGCCGCAGCGATAGCCAGCCGCGCCCGCCGCCCACGGTTTCTACCAGCGCCCAGTTGCGGCCCGGGTTAACGCCCAGCACCGCCACAAATTCGTTGCGGGCGACCGCGCCAACGGCCTCAAAATAGATGCCGGGGCCGCCGGACACGGTGAGGTTATCGCTGGTGACTAACGCCGTAGTCACGGGTTTGGCGTTGGCCAGCGCGCCATCGGTTACGTTGATGGTACTTGCCGCCGTCCAGCCGTATTTGGAGAGCGGGGTGCGGACAAACGCCCAATCGCGGGCCGGGTTTACGGCCAGCACGGTTACATCCTGGCCAATAACGGTTTCGGCCAGCGTGCCAAATTCCGGGCCGGGGCCGGTGCGCAGATCGGTTTTTTCGGTAATCCGGGCGGTGGCCGCCGTGGCAAAGGCTTTATCACCGGGGATGGCGTTGGTGTTGGCCGCCGGTTGAGTCGTTGCCTCCGCCGCCGGTTGGGTGGTGGCAATGGTCGCCGCCGTGGTAACGCTGGTGGTAACGGCGCTGCCGCCGGCCAGCACTACCGGTGCCGGTTGGTCGGTGGGTTGGGCCGGCAGCGGATCGAGGGTGCGGTACACCGGCGCGGCGGCCAGCGAGCCGGTTACATCCAAAAAGTCCAGCGCGGCCCAGCCGGTTTTGCCGCCGGCGGCGGTAATCAGCGCCCAAAGGCCGTCGCGGTTAACGCCCAGCACGGCAACTTCGGTGTTGGTGGGCAGCGTGCCAATCAGCTTAAAGTCAGGGCCGGGGCGCTGGCGCAGGCTTACTTCATTGCGGCCAACGCGGGCGGTCGTCACCGGCGTGACATCTTTTAAATTGACGGCGCTGGCTTTGGCCGGGGCATTGGCGGCAGCGCCGGCGGCGGTACTCGTTCCGGCTTTGGCCACCGGCTGGGGATTGGGGTTGGGCGGCAGCACCGGCGCTTTATCGAGCGTGCCCACAATGTGTACATCGCTCAGGGGCAGCCAGCCCATCACGTTTTCAAGGGTGATGACATACAGCCACTTGTTGCTGGCATCCTGCCCCAGCACCGCGGCCAGTTCGCCCTGGTCTACCACGGTTTTTACGCCGTAGGTTTCGCCCGGTCCCTGCCGGATTGAGGTTTTGGCGGCGCTGGTTTTAAGCACCGCTACCGGCTCTAGCCCGCTGAGAGCGTTGGCCTGGTTGAGCAGGTTGGTGGTAGCGCCGCCGGCGGTAACGGGACTCAGGTTTAAATCGGCCATTAAATTGGTGGCGTCGTCATTAGAAACCTGCCCCAGCCCCAGGCCGGCCAACATGCTGTTGGCATCCTCTTTGGAAAGCTGTGTTAAATCCAGGCCGGCTAACGCGGTGGTATCGGTTAAAAATTGCTGCACGTCCAGTTCGGCCTGAGCGGTGGGAGTAATCACCGCCGGCTCAACGCTGGACGATGGCGCTTGTGCCGGCAGCGTGCTTTTGGGGAATGGCGTCGGCTTGGGCGTGTCGGTGGGCGGCACCGGCGACGGCCACTGGGAAACATCTAGAGTTTGGCGCGGTTCTTTTTCGGGTTCAAAATTAAGGCCGCAACCGCTCAGGGCCGTCAGGCTAATGAGCAGAAGCAAGAGTGTTGAAAGGTATTTTTTCATAATTAATATGCAACCTTTGTTTTCCAGGTATTTAGGCAGTTTCAGAACCGGGTTCGGTAAAGGAGATGGCCGGGCCGGTTTGTGGCGCAGGCGACGCCATAGGTTTATCTTGCAATTCTGGCGGCAGGAGCCGGACGGTTTTCTTAAGGCCCAGCACGCGCCGGAGCAACCCGGAGAGCGCGCCGCTGCCAAAATCAAAGAAGTTGTACACCACCGGCACCAAAATCAGTGTGAGCAGGGTTGATGACACCGAACCGCCAATCACCACTGCCGCCAGCGGCGCCCGGCTTTCTGAGCCGGCGCCCGTGCCCAACAGCAGCGGCATCAGCGCAAACACCAGCGTGGCGGTGGTCATGAGCACCGCCCGCAGGCGCATGCGCCCGGCGCGGGCCAGCGCCTCTTTGCGCGGCACGCCTTCTTCGCGGAGTTGGTTGGTAAAGTCTACCAGCAGAATGGCGTTTTTGGTCACAACCCCAACCAGCAGCACAATCCCCAACAGCGAAATAATGTTGAGCGTGTTGTTGGTAAGCCACAGGCCGCCAAAAGCGCCCACCAGCGTTACCGGCAGCGAGAACATAATGGCCAGCGGTTGCAGCCAGCTTTGGTACAGCGCCACCAGCAAAATGTACACCAGCGCAATGGCCAGCACAATGGCGTTGCCTAACTGCGAAAACGACTCGCGCTGTTGTTCCGATGACCCCACAAATTTAAACCCGTAGCCGGCCGGGAACTGCACCTTTTCTTTGATGGCCGCTTCGATGGCGTTGGTTACGTCACCGGCGGCGTACCCACCGGCCACCCCGCTGCCAACGGTTAGCACCCGCTGCCGGTCGGCGCGGGTAATTTTGGCCGGGGTTTGGCTGGATGCCTGCGAAACCACCCGCCCCAGTTCCAGCGGTTGGCCTTTGCTGTATTTGATGGGAATTTGCAGCAGTTGGTTCACATCGTTGCGGGCGGTTTCGTTGAACCGCACGGTAATATCTATTTTGTTACCGCCGTCGCCGGGGTCGTACTGCCCCACCTGGCTGCCGCTGAGCGCCGTGCGCAGGGCGGTAGCCACCTGTTGCGGCGTTAGCCCCAAATCGAGCGCCTGTTCGCGGTCAACAATAAGCTGGGTTTCGCGCGAGCGGGCGGCATCGGTGTTTTTAATATCAACCGCGCCGGGCACCGAGCGCATCACCGTTTCAACTTCGTTGGATAGTTTGATGAGCGTGTTTTGATCCGGGCCAAACACGCGCACCTGAATGGCGCTGCCGCCGCCGCCCATGCCGGTGTTCAACGAGGTGGCAATGGTAGCCTCCGGAATTTTGGTAAATAGCGGGCGGAGCGCCTCGATAACGCCGGTGGTGGTGCGGTGGCGGTTTTGTTTGTCTACCAAAATCAGGTTGATGGTAGCCGCGTTGGCCGCTTTTCCGCCGCCCATGCCGCTGCTGCCGCTGGTGCCAACCTGGGTTTGAATAGCCGAGACTTCGGGCACTTCGCTGAGGATGATGTTTTCAACCTGGCGAGCTACCCGGTCGGTGGCGTCCATGTTGGTGCCGGCGGGCATTTCAATGCTAATTCTAATCTGGCCGTCGTCTTCTTGCGGAAAGAACTCGCTCCCCACCGAGCCGCTGACCACCAGGTAAAAGCCGCTGGCCAGCGCCAGCGCCGCAATCAACACGGCCAGCAGTTGGGTGTACCAGCGATACAGGAAAAAGCGAACAGTTAGCTCGTAAAAGTGAGCCATCCGCTCAAAGCCCCATTCAAACACCACAATAGCGCCATGCCACAGCCATTCTACCGGTTTGATGATCATACCGGCCACTTTGCGAACACCGGTGGGCGCTTCGGTGGGGGCGTGGGGGTCGCTTAGCCAGTAGCCGGCCAGCATGGGGGTGAGGGTAAAAGCAATAAACAGCGAAGCCAGCGCCGCCACGGCAATAGTTACCCCGTAGGAATAGAAGAACTGGCCAATGATGCCGTTCATAAAGGCCACCGGCAGGTACACCACCACGTCTACCAGCGTAATGGTGAGCGCCGCCAGCCCAATTTCGGTGCGGCCATCGAGCGCGGCTTGCATGGGCGGTTTGCCCATTTCCAGGTGGCGCTCAATGTTTTCAATCACCACAATGGCGTCGTCTACCAAAATACCAATTACCAGCGTCATGGCCAGCAGGGTAAGCTGGTTAAGGCTAAAGCCCAGCATCCACATTACCAAAAAGGTGCTGATAATTGAAGTAGGCACCGCCAGAATAACAATAAAAGTGCTGCGCACGTTGTGCAGAAAGATTAAAATTACCAGCCCGGTAATAACCACCGCCAGCACCAGGTCTTCCAGCACCGCCGCCACCGAATCGCGGATGAACTGGGCGTTATCCAGCACTACGGTTAGCTGCGCGCCGGGCGGCAAATCCTTGTTAATCTGGGTAATCACTTTATTAACGTTATCCACCACCTGCACGGTGTTGGCATCGCTGGCTTTTACCGCCGAGATGCTCACCGCTTCTTTGCCGTTGTACCGCAGAATGCTGTCCCGGTCTTTGAGGCCAAATTGCACGGTGGCCACATCGCGCAGGTAAACCTTGCCGCTGCTTTCGCGGATAACCAGGTTTTCAATATCTTCCAGGTTCTTAAACTCGCCCACGGAGCGGATGGCCACTTTTTGGCGGCCTTCTTCAACCGAGCCGCCGGGGAAGGTGAGGTTGTTCTGGCGTAATTTTGATTGCACATCATCAAGCGACAGGCCAAAGCCGGCCAGTTTGGCCGGGTCTACAAAAATTTGCACTTCGCGCTCGCGCCCGCCGGCTATGCTCACCGAGGCCACGCCCGGCACGGCTTGCAACCGGGTTTTGATGTCGGTATCGGCCATATCAAACAACTCGGCCTGGTTTTGCGGCCCGTTGAGCGACATAATTACCACCGGGATGGCGTTCAGATCAAACTTGCCCACCACCGGGTCCTCGGCTTCTGAGGGGAGTTGGCCGCGCGCCGCCGAAACCTGCCGTTCCACGTCAATGGCGGCGGCGTTGCCATCGGTGCCTTCCACAAAGGCCACCACAATGGTGCCCACGCCCTCGGAGGCGGTGGCGGTTAGGGTATCAATCCCGGAAATGGTGGAGATGGAGTCTTCCAGGGGTTTTAAAATCAGGTCTTCCACGTCTTCGGGGGAAGCGCCGGCAAAAACTACCGTTACACTGACAAAAGGAAAGTTCACCGCCGGAAAGCGGTCGAGCAGGAGCCGGTTGTAGCCCTGCCAGCCCATAATGACCAGCGTAAGGATGATCATCAGCATGGTCAGCGGTCTTTTTAGGGCCAATCTTGTTAATGCCATAGGTTATACCTTTCGGGTAGGGGCGGCGCGGCCTGCCGGTTGCGCCGCCCCAAATAGAAACGGTTGGTTATTGGGCCACTCGCGGGTCGTTGGTCACTTCGGCTTTTGTGCCGTCTTGCAGGTTGTTTTGGCCGGCCACTACCACCACATCGCCGGCTTTTAGCCCATCCAGCACTTCGATGCGGGTTTTATCAAACAGGCCGGTGGTGATGGTGCGTTTTTCTACGGTGTTATCCTGGTTAACCACAAACACCGCCGGTTTATCGCCGGAGACAATGGCCTCTTTGGGGGCCAGAATGGTGTTTTTGTTTTCTTGCGCCAAAATTGATACATTGGTAAACATGCCGGCCCGCAATTTGTCTTGCCCCTTGGTGGGCGTGATTTTTACCAAAAAGGTGCGCGAGTCGGGGTCGGCGGCGGCGGCAATGCTGCTCACCACGCCGGGAAAATCCTGGCCGGGAAAGGTGGTTACTTGCAGCGAGGCGCTTTGGCCGGTTTTTACCTGGCTAATCAGGCTTTCTTGCACCCCAACCTGCGCTTCGAGCTGGTTGGAAATAAACCGGGCCACCGCCGCCTGCTGGCTAACCTGGCTGCCTTTGGTAATGTTTAACTTGGCCACCACGCCATCAAACGGGGCGCGGATGGTGGTTTCATCCAGTTTGAGTTTGGCCGCTTCCAGCCCGGATTCGGCTTGTTTGATGGCAACCTGAGCGGCGGCAAAATCTACCTGCCGGTAGGGTTCGGTGGTGAGGGCCAGTTTTAGCTCGGCCTGGGCCACTTGCAGCATCAGCGGGGCCAACTGCGAATCGCCGGGGTTGGTTTGTTTGTTGTAGGCCGCCAGCGCGGTTTCGTAGCTGATGGTGGCATTTTCCAGGGCGATGGCTTGCGACGTGGAGCCTACGTTGCCGGCCCAGGCAATTTTATCGTATTCGCTTTGGGCGCGTTTGAGTTCGGACTGGGTGCGGGCCAGCGTTGAGGCGGCCTGGGTGCGCTCGTCGGTGTCTACATTGGCCACGTCGTTAAGGCTGGCTTTGGCCAGTTTTACCGCCGCCTGCGCCGCCGCAATTTCTTCGGGCCGCGAGCCAAGCTGCATTTTGGCCAGGTTAATTTTGGCCGCCGCCAGCGCCGCTTCGGCCTGTTTTACGCCGGTTTCGTAGGTGTCGGTTTCGATGGTAGCAATCGGATCGCCCGCTTTTACGGCATCGCCTTCTTTGACCAAAACCGAATCAATCCGGCCAGCCGCGCCGGGAATCAGGCTCAAATCGTCTTTGGGTTGCAGGCTGCCGGAGTAATCAAACACCAGCGAAATGTCGCCGGTTTCAATCAGGGCCACTTCAACCGGCACGCTTTTTTCATCGGTGGCAGTGCTGAGCGAGGCGGCCTGGGCAACCTGATCTTTTGATTTGGCGGCGCTGGAGTTGCACGCGGTGGTTAGTAGCAGCACTCCGGCCAGCAACAAAACGGAAATAATTGATAATTTTCTCACGGTGAACTTCCTCCAGGTTTTTTTGTAACAACTAAAACGATTTACCGTTTTCTGACTTAATGTAACAGATGGGGTCCTGCATAAACTTTTCCAGGTGTTCAATTTCGTTTTCTATGTCCGCATCCGCTATTGCCGTGTACTTTTTCAGGTGGATGCGCAATAAATAACCTATTATCAATTCCAGTTGATTAAGGTATTCATCGGGGAGTGCTTCGTAGGTGGCAGCAATTTCCTGGGTTAGGGTGGTTTCTATCTTGGATACCAACTCAATGCCGGCTGGCGTGGCTTCTACCAGCACTACCCGCCGGTCAGACTGGCTGCGGGTGCGCTCAACCAGTTCCATTTTTACCAGCCGATCAATCACACCGGTCATGGTAGGTGGATCGTGAAAGGAAACGTTGGTTAGGTCCGACATGGTGCAGGGTTGCTTGTGCGAAGCCAGCGCAGCCAGCGCCATAAATTGGGGCAGGGTCAACCCGTGGTTTTGCAGCCGTTGGATAAACCATCGTTTTGAGGTTTGCCCCAAAATAAAAAAGGAGTCGTGAATTTTCTTAATACGCTCTGTTTTGGTCAACATAATATCGCATTTAATCTGTTGTTAAAATATATTTAGTGTTGCAAAATATATTTAACACTAAATATTTACCGACAAATAATTACCGGTAGCAAATATAGCACAAGCCAAAGAATTGTCAAAAAAGGTTTGTAACACCGGCCCTTAATTTTCCGCAAAAAATAACGGGGTTGTGTTATAATTTACGCAGTCGGGCCAAAAAAGTTTTTACCGGCGGCATTAATGTTAACCTTACCGGCAGCCAACTCACACACCGGGGATTAAAATGTTTAAACGACACCATCCAGCTCCCATCATTACGGTGGGGTCAATACTGAACAACCGCTATCGCCTGGAACAACAACTGGGCGAAGGCGGGGCCGGCATTGTGTATAAAGCCGAAGACAAACAGCTTAACCGCACTGTGGCCATTAAAATTTTGCTGGGCGAAGGCCACATGGCCCCCGAAAAGCTGGAACGGTTTCGCAGCGAAGCCCGCTCGGTGGCCCGGCTTAACCACCCCAACATCATCACCTTGTATGATTACGCCGAAGAGCAGGGCCGCCCCTATCTGGTGATTGAGTACATCCCCGGCCAGGATTTGTGGGAGCTGGATAACAGCTACGCGCCCAACCTGATGCCGTTTGAAAAATCCGCGCCGATTATTGATGATATTCTGGCGGCATTGGACTACTCGCACGCCCACGCGGTGATTCACCGCGACCTCAAGCCGGAAAATGTGATGATCACCCCCGACAATCAGGTTAAAGTGATGGATTTTGGGCTGGCCCGCATTGAGGGGCAATCGCGGTTAACGCAGGATGGCCTGGTGGCCGGCACCGCCGCCTATTTGGCCCCGGAACTGGCGCTGGGCGAACCGGGCGACCATCGCGCCGATTTGTACGCCGTGGGCGTAATGCTGTACGAACTGCTCACCGGCCGCCGCCCCTTTTCCGGCGACGACCCGCTCACGGTGATTTCGCAGCACATTCACGCCCCGGTGGTGCCGCCGCAACACTACAACCCCAACATCCCCGATGATTTGCAAAACGTTGTTTTAAAGCTGCTGATCAAACGCCCCGATGACCGCTACGCCACCGCGGCCAAAGTGCGCCAGGATTTGGCGCCCGTTCTGCTACGGCTTAAAAACGATGCCGCCGGCCTGTCCGCGCCGCCGCCCCTCCCGGTGACGGAACTCGATCCGCAGGCCGCACCGCAAACCGTGCTGGAGCGGATTGGCCGGGGCAAAATGTTTGGCCGGGAGAAAGAACTGGCCGAGTTGAAGCGCCGCTGGGATTTGGTGCGGCTGGGCGAACCGGGCGTGGAGCCGCTGCTGCTCATCTCCGGCGAGGCGGGCATTGGCAAAACCCGGCTGCTGCGCGAACTGGAAGTTTACACCAAACTGCGCGATGGCTACCTGTTGCACGGGGTGGCCCACGAGCAGGATGTGGGTACGCCGTATGTGGTGGTGGCCTCTATTTTGCGCAACTACATCCGCGAGCAATCGGCGGAGGTGCTGCGCAAGCAAATGCCCGGCGCTATCGCCGGCGAGGTGGTTAAACTGGCCCCGCAACTGGCCGAAAAGCTGGGTTACATTCCGCCTAACCCGCCGCTGGAACCCGCCGCCGAACGCGCCCGTTTGCTGGACCAAATCACCAACTTTTTGCTGAACATGGCCTACGAGCAACCCACCCTGTTGCTACTGGATGATGTGCATTTTGCCGACCCCGGTAGCCTGGCCATTTTGGAGATGTTGCTGCGGCAATCGCGGGGCACTTCGCTGCTGGTGGCCGGCGCGTACCGCGATGTGGCCCTTAGCTACTCTAACCCGGCCAACCGGCTGATTGTTACCCTTGAAGCCGCCGAACTGGTTTACCGGGTGCCGCTGCGCCGGTTGTCGCCGGAAGTGGTTAAACAAATGGTTGAGGCGTTGCTGGGCAACGCCGTTAGCCAGCGGTTTATGTCGTCGGTGTACCAGGCCACCGAAGGCAACCCGCTGTTTATTGAAGAAACCATCAAAAGCCTGGCCGTTGACGGGCAAATCCGGCTGGCCGAAGGCCGCTGGGAGCAGCGCGATACCCACATTATCCACGTGCCCGGCAGTATTAAAGCGGTGCTGGGCAAGCGCCTCGATTTTATTAAAAAGTCAACGCTGGAACTGCTGGAGTTAGCCGCGGTGATTGGCCGCAGCTTTGCCCTGAATCTGCTGGTTGAAGCCAGCCCTTACACCGACGACGTGATTCAGTGGGCCATTGAAGAGGCGCTGGCGGCGCAGTTAATCGAAGTGGAAAAAATTGAAGACCACCCGGCGGCAGCGACAACCGGCATTGTGATTTATTACCAGTTTCAGCATGCGCTCATCCGTGAAACGCTGTACGAGGAGTTGCGCCCGTTGCGCCGCCGGCAGCTTCACCGGCGGGTGGCGGCGGCAATGGCAAAACTGGCCGGAATCCAGCCGGTGAGCAACCCGGCGGTGCTGGCCAAACATTTTATTGACGGGGCGCAGGATGAAAAAGCGGTGCCCTATCTGCGGCAGGCCGGTGAGCGCGCCTACCAGGTTTTTGCCAACGACGACGCCGTGGATTATCTCAGCCAGGCGGTGGATATTTTAAGGGATGTTGCGCCGGAATTGCTGGGTGAGGAGCGCCAGGCCAACCTGCGCGAGCAGTTTGATCTGTTAAGCTGGCAGCGTAACGTTTGCAATATGATGGGCGACCGCGACCGCGAGTTTGCTATTTTGCAATCGCTGCAAGAGTTGGCCGAAACTATGGCCGACCGGGAACGCTGGGTTGAGGTGATGTCGCGCCTGTCAACCTATTACTGGCACGTGGGCCGGCTGGATCAGGCCGAAGAAACCGCCCGCAAAGCCTTAAAGGTGGCCCGCGACCACCACAATGAGCGCGGCGAACAGTACGCGCTGGAACGCATTGCCCGCGTGTTGTGGACCCGGCGCGATAGCCGGGCCATGGAGTTTGCCTCGCTGTCGCTGGAGTTAGCCCAAAAATTAAACGACCGCTCGCGCCAGGGCCGGTTAACCACCCTTATTGGCAACATCTACACCGATACCCTGCGCGACCCCGACCGGGCGGCCATCTTTTTTAACCAGGCCATAGAAATTTGCCGCGAAACCAACAATCCCTACGAAGAAGCCTGGACGCTGTGGGGCATGGCCGGCATGGCCATGCTGGTGGATAATTACGTGCAGGCCCGGCAATACCTGCTTGATGCTCAAAAATTGGCCCAGGATATTGGCGCAACGCTACAAGTGGGTTGGGATATTTACCACATTGGCGATGTGTGGTTTAACCTGGGCGATTACCAGCAGGCGTTGGACCATTTTCAACAGGCCCGCACTATTTTTGAAAAGGCGCACCACTCGCGCGGCGAAATCCGCGCCGCGATTTCGTTGGGTGTGGCGCTAACTGCGCTGGGCCAACTTGAGCCGGCTGCCGCCTACATAGAAGAAGGCGTGCGCCAGTCCGAAGAGCACAAAGATTGGGGCCTGATGTTCCGCAGCTACCAGGCGCAGGCCAACTACTACCGGCTGCTGGGCGACGAAGAGAACTTAACCAGTTCGGTGCGGCTGAGTAACCGCATTATCAAACTGGCCGCGCAAGAAAAAAACCTGGAACACGAACTGCTGGGTTATCACCTGCGGGCGGCGGGGTTTTTGCAGTTGCGTAATCTGCCGGAGGCCGTGACCAGTTCGGCGCGGGCGGTGGGCCAGTTTGAGCAGCTTCAATACCTGGAATCGCCCAAAATCACCGCCGCCGAGGTGTTCTACACCCACAGTAAAATCACCGGGGCGCTGGGCCAGGCCGATACCTCGCGCCGCTACCTGCAAAAAGCTCACGCCGATGTAATGCGGCGGGCCAACCTTATATCGGTTGAACAACTCCGGCTCAATTTCCTCAACGATATTCCGCTCAACCGCGAAATTATGGCTGCCAGCCGCTAGGCCGCACCGGCGCAGAAAAATCAGTTTAAAATTTACTTTTTATTTTGGGTAAGGCTGCTATAATCTCTCCTGCTGGCAGGTGGTGGTTTAAACGCCGCCTGCCCCCAACCCTTGCCACGGAAATTGTGTTCCCCACTTATAAAAATTAGCTGCAAAGGAGAAACCATGTCAGCCATAATTCCGGATTCGCATAAAGATTTATTGGAAAAGCCGATTTATGTCACTCTGGCCACGGTAATGCCCAACGGCCAGCCCCAACTATCGGTGGTGTGGTGCAGTTTTGATGGCCGCTACATCTGGATTAATACGGCCCGAGGCCGGGTAAAAGATAAAAACCTCACCGCCCGGCCCCAGGCCACGGTGCTGGCGGTTGACCCGGCAATGCCCTTTCGGTACATTGAGGTGCGCTGCGCCGTAGCCGAAGCCACCGAAGCCGGTGCGGTGGAGCACATTCACCAGCTTTCGGAGCAATATACGGGCAAGCGTTATTACGGCGAGTTTGCCCCAGCCGAGTGGGCCGCGCATGAAACGCGGGTTATCTTTAAACTGGAACCCAGCCACGTGGTTGCTTTTGGCATAGATTAATTTTTTACTGAAAGCTCCGCCGAAATATTTGAGCAACCGAAAACGCATAGAAATTATTTTTTTACCCCCTCCCCTAGCCCCTCCCCCGTAAACACGGGGGAGGGGAAAAAGAGAATTTGGTGTCAATTTTGGACGCTTTGTGTCCAAAATTGACACCATTTCCATAAAATTTCCCCCTTCCCATTGGGAAGGGGGCCAGGGGGATGGGGCAAAATGAGTTCTGCGGAGTTTTTAATTTTTAACGGGAAGCCGGTAAAATGGCTCAAAAACGAATTTTGATTGTTGAGGACGAAAGCATTATCGCGCTGGAGTTAAAAATTTACCTGGCCGATTTGGGCTACAACGTGGTTGATTTGGCGGTGTCGGGCGAGCAGGCCATCGAAGCTGCCGGGCGGCACCGGCCCGATTTGGTGCTGATGGACATTATTTTGCGGGGCAAAATGGATGGCATCGAAGCCGCCGGGCAAATCAGAAGCCGCTACGGCCTGCCGGTTATCTTTCTCACCGCCCACACCGATGACCAAACCTTGCAGCGGGCCAAAGTAACCGACCCGTTTGGTTATTTGATCAAACCTTTTCAACTGCGCGATCTGAATATTGCCATCGAAATGGGGCTGTACAAGCACGAAATGGAGCAAAAGCTGCGCCAAAGCGAGGAACGGCTGCGGTTGCTCATCGAAAGCACCGAGGATGTGATTTTGGTGCAGGATTTGAACCGCCGCTATTTGTACGTGCACGGCAGCGCCCAATACGGCATCAACACCGATGTTCCCGTGGGCAAACTCCCCAGCGATTTCTTTCCGCCCGAATTTATTGCCGAGATGGATGTGCACCACGCCAAAGTTATGCAAACCGGCAAAGGCACCACCACCGAGATTGAAGTAAACTGGCGGGGCCGGCAGTTGTGGTTTAACCTGCACATCTATCCCCTCAGAGATGTTACCGGCCAGATTACTTCTGTGGCCACCATTGCCCGCAACGTTACCGAAATGAAGCGCCTCAAGGGAATGTTGCCTATTTGCGCCTGGTGCGGCAAAAAAATTATGGGCGATAACGGCCAGTGGCAGCCGCTGGATCGCTACATTGTTGAACACTCCTCGGCCAAAGTTACCCACAGCATTTGCGATAACTGTTTAAACCAGGAAATGCAAAAAATAAAACGGAGTTAACCGCTCCGTTTCTCAACCTCGCTCATGTGTGCTAAAATTAAGGCATCCCACGCCATAGGTTTAGCCCGTGACCGTTACTTTTCTCACCGGCCCCGCCGGAAGCGGTAAAACAACCCGCGCCGTGCAACATCTACGCCAATTGCTGGCCAGTAACGTGCCGGCCAATACCATTTTGGTGCTAACGCCGCAGCAAACGCTGGCTCACCCCTACCGCCAACTGCTGCGCCAACCCGATTTGCCCGGCGGCGGCCCCGTTGAGGTACTCACCCTTAACGGGCTGGCCCAAAAAACCATCAGCCTGTTCTGGCCGTTGGGCGCGGTTTCCAGCGGATTTGGCCGCCCGCACGCGCAGCCGGTTTTTCTCACCATTGAAACCGCCCAGTATTATTTGCGGCAGGCCATTAGCCCGCTGCTGCGCCAGGGTTATTTTGATCCCCAGGTGGTGCCCATCACCATTTCGTTGCCCCGGCTGATGAGCCAGATTTTAGACAACCTCAACAAGGCCGCGCTCACCGGCCTGCCGCACACCGAGGTTGGCGGGCGGCTGGCGGCCTCGCTGGCGCTGGAACCCCACAGCCGCGTGGCGCTGGATCACACCCAGGCGTGCGTTAATCACTTTCGGCAATATTGCCTGGAGCGCAACCTGCTGGATTTTTCGTTGCGGATTGAAACCTTTGCCAACCATTTGTGGCCGGTTAAAGGTGTTCGTCAGTTTTTGCAAAACCGCTACCGCCACCTCATTGTGGATAACATCGAAGAGGACACCCCCTTTGCCCACGCCATCCTGCGCGATTGGCTGCCGCACGCCGCATCGGCGCTGTTAATCCACGATGAAGATGCCGGCTACCGCATTTTTCTGGGGGCCAACTGGCGCACGGCGCAAACGTTGGCCGCCGCCGGCGACCACATCGAAACCGTTGCCGCCGCGCATTCGGCTGCGCCCGATGTGCTGGCGTTGGGCGTGCATCTGGCCGATATTTTGCGCTATCCGCAGGCCGGTCAGCGTCTCGCCCCGCCGCCCGCCGCCGCCGACCCGCGCCGGGTTATCACCTTTGAGCAAAAACGTTTTTATCCCCAAATGATTGATTGGGTGATTGAGCAGGTAGCGGCGCTGCTTGCCGCCGGCACGCCGCCCGCCGAAATTGTGGTGCTGGCTCCCTTTGTTAGCGACGCGCTACGTTTTTCGTTTGGGCAGCGCATGCAGGCGCGCGGGCTGCCGGCCCGTTCGCACCGCCCCTCGCGCCCGCTCAACGAGGAACCGGCGGCCAAAACCGCGCTCACGCTGGCCCGGCTGGCCTTTCCGGCGCTGGCGGCCCTGCCGGAGCCGTTTGATGTGGCCCAGGCGTTCAGCCAGGCCATTGGCGGGCTGGATTTAATCCGGGCCAACCTGCTCACACAGGTGGTGTTTCGGCCTGCCATCGCCCCGCCGCTGGCCGCTTTTGAACAACTCGATGGCCCGGTGCGCGAGCGCATCACCTACGAAATCGGTGGCCGGTTTGATGCGCTGCGGACGTGGCTGCAACAATTCCAGGCCGAGGCCGGCCCCGTTCCGTTTTTAGACCATTTCTGGGGCCGGCTGTTTGGCGAAGTGCTGTCACAGCCGGGCTTTGGCTTTCATCAACAGCGCGAGGCCGGCGAAATCATTGCCAATTTGATTGACTCCGCCCGCGAGTTCCGGCGGGTGGCGGGCGAGGTGCCGCTGTTGCCCGCCAGCGATGACAAGCCCACCGCCGCCCAACTCAACCGGGCCTACCTGGAAACCATCGAGCAGGGCATTGCGGCGGCGCAGTACACCCGCAGTTGGGAGGTTGACGCGGCTCAGGCCGGCGCGGTGCTGATTACCCCGGCCACCACTTTTTTAATGAGCAACCGCCCGGTGGAGTATCAATTTTGGCTTGATGCCGGTAGTAGCGGCTGGTGGGAGCGCATCGCCCAGCCGTTAACCCACCCCTACGTGCTGGCCGCCGATTGGCCGCCGGGCCGCCTTTGGACTGACGACGATGAAGTGGCTGCCCAGCACGACCGGCTGGCCCGGTTGGTGTTGGGGTTAACTCGCCGCTGTCGCCGCCACATTTTTATTACCAACGCCGAAATCAGCGAGCAAGGCTACGAGCAGCGCGGCCAACTGCTCATTGCGTTGCAACGGCTGCTACGCCAACTCAACCTAAAATAAGGTAACGGCCAAAAGCCAACCGCGAATAACGCGAATAATCGAATGAACCGAATAGAAAAATTCGAGATATTTGGTTTATTCGTGGCATTCGTGTTAAGTTTGAGC
>CAZFCE010000049.1:0-32865 GCA_964517605.1 uncultured Caldilineaceae bacterium
ATTGTAAGATCATTTATCTATTTTACACCGCTTTTACTTATTGTGAATGTTATCTGGTGGCAAATTGCCAGATGTCTGAAAGGCATTTTCATTCATCGGGGCGCTGCCGCCGGCTGAGTTTGTCTCCTGCATTAATAATGGGTGGCATCCTGAAATTAAAACAGGCGCAACCTACCAACTGGCCCAAATCTATGAGCAGCTACTAATTATTTTTGATAACAAGCGGCAGGTAGACCGTTTCCAGCGGAAGCTCGTTCAAAATACCGTTAAAATCCTGCCCGCTCCGGTCGGGCGGCACACTGATTGTCCGCGTTAGCGGGGTGAACGCGTATCCGCTCAGGGTTGGGGTCAGGGTGTACGTTCCCGAAATCAGGCCGGTGACGGTGTAATTGCCGGTGCTATCGGTGGTGGCCGTAATCCCGTTGTCAGCGACCAGAACCACATTGGCCAGAGCGTCCCCGGTTACCCGCCCGGTGACGGTGTAGGTGATGGCGGCTGCCGTGAAATCCTGCCCGCTCCGGTCGGGCGGCACACTGATTGTCCGCGTTAGCGGGGTGAACGCGTATCCGCTCAGGGTTGGGGTCAGGGTGTACGTCCCCGAAATCAGGCCGGTGACGGTGTAATTGCCGGTGCTATCGGTGGTGGCTGTAATCCCGCTGTCGGCAACCAGAACCACATTGGCCAGAGCGTCCCCGGTTACCCGCCCGGTGACGGTGTAGGTGATGGCGGCTGCCGTGAAATCCTGCCCGCTCCGGTCGGGCGGCACGCTGATTGTCCGGGTTAGCGGGGTGAACGCATATCCGCTCAGGGTTGGGGTCAGGGTGTACGTCCCCGAAATCAGGCCGGTGACGGTGTAATTGCCGGTGCTATCGGTGGTGGCCGTAATCCCGTTGTCAGCGACCAGAACCACATTGGCCAGAGCGTCCCCGGTTACCCGCCCGGTGACGGTGTAGGTGATGGCGGCTGCCGTGAAATCCTGCCCGCTCCGGTCGGGCGGCACGCTGATTGTCCGGGTTAGCGGGGTGAACGCATATCCGCTCAGGGTTGGGGTCAGGGTGTACGTTCCCGAAATCAGGCCGGTGACGGTGTAATTGCCGGTGCTATCGGTGGTGGCCGTAATCCCGTTGCCGGCGGAGATGGTCACGCCGGCCATCGGGGTGTGGTTGCTGTCCATCGCCTGACCGGAAACAGTAAACGCGAGAAGCGTCTCGACCACATCTGCCGGCCAGGGGCGGTAGCCGGCAGCTCCATCGCCCAGTTGCCCATACTCATTGTACCCCCAGCATTTAACCCCGCCGGCGGTGGTCAGGGCGCAGGTGTGAGAACCACCGACAACAATGGCGGTCACGCCGCTAGCCAGTCCACTCACCGCGACCGGCGTCCATTGGTCGGTCGTCGTTCCGTCGCCCAATTGCCCATAATTGTTGTAGCCCCAGCATTTAACCCCGCCGGCGGTGGTCAGGGCGCAGGTGCGAGAACCACCGGCGGCAATGGTGGTCACGTCGCTGGCCAGGCCGCTCACCGCAACCGGCGTCCATTGATCGGTCGTCGTTCCGTCACCCAGTTGCCCATAATTGTTGTAGCCCCAGCATTTGACTCCGCCGGCGGTGGTCAGGGCGCAGGTGTGCGCACCACCGGCGGCAATGGCGGTCACGCCGCTATCCAGGCCGCTTACCGCAACCGGCGTCCATTGATCGGTCGCCGTCCCATCACCCAGTTGCCCATAACCATTGTGTCCCCAGCATTTAACCCCGCCGGCAGTGGTCAGGGCGCAGGTGTGATACCAGCCGGCGGTAATGGCGGTCACGCCGCTGAGATCACCCACATCCACTGGCGTCCACCGGTTGGTCGCCGTCCCATCGCCCAGTTGCCCGGAACCATTATTCCCCCAGCATTTAACGCCACCGGCGGCAGTCAGGGCGCAGGTGTGCATATCCCCGGCGGTAATGGCGGTAATACCGCTGTCCAGACCGCTCACCGCAACCGGCGTTGTCTGGTGGTCTGTCGTCCCATCGCCCAGTTGCCCATAATAATTTTCTCCCCAACATTTGACCCCGCCGGCGGTAGTCAGGGCGCAGGTGTGATTTTCGCCGGCGGCAAGGGCGGTGACGCCGCTAGCCAGGCCAGGCACATCCACCGGGGTCAGCCGGTCCGTCGTTGTCCCATCGCCCAGTTGCCCATACTCATTGTAGCCCCAGCATTTGACTCCGCCGGCGGCGGTCAGGGCGCAGGTGGGATTCCCAGCGCTGAGGGCGATTACGCCGCTGGTCAGGTTGCTCACGTCTGCCGGCCAGGGGCGGTAGTTGGCGATCCTGCCGCCCAGTTGCCCACCACTATTGTTCCCCCAGCATTTAACCCCGCCGGCGGCAGTCAGGGCGCAGGTGTGACGCCCGCCGGCGGTAATGGCGGTCACGCCACTGTCCAAACCGCTTACGTCTGCCGGCGTCAACCGGCGAGTCGTCGTTCCGTCGCCCAGTTGCCCATAATAATTTCCTCCCCAGCATTTGACCCCGCCGGCGGCGGTCAGGGCGCAGGTATGAGACCCACCGGCGGCGATGGCGGTCACGCCGCTGTCCAGGCCGCTCACGTCTGTCGGCGTTAACCGGCGGGTCGTTGTCCCATCGCCCAGTTGTCCAGAACCATTATACCCCCAGCATTTGACCCCGCCGGCGGCGGTCAGGGCGCAGGTGTGATTACCGCCGCCAGTGATGGCGGTTACGCCACTGGTCAGGCCGCTCACATCAACCGGCGTCCACCGATTGGTCGTTGTCCCGTCGCCCAATTGCCCGTCATCATTATCACCCCAGCATACAACCACGCCGGCGGCGGTCAGGGCGCAGGTGTGATACAGCCCGGCGGCAATGGCAATCACGCCGCTGTCCAATCCGAACACATCAACCGGCGTCGGCTGGCCATCCTCTGTCGTTGCCTCACTGCCCAGTTGCCCATAATCATTATTCCCCCAGCATTTGACCCCGCCGGTGGCAGTCAAGGCGCAGGTGTGAAGCCCGCCGGCGGTAATGGCGGTCACGCCGCTATCCAGGCCGCTCACGTCCACCGGCGTTAACCGGTGGTCTGTCGTCCCGTCGCCCAGTTGTCCACCACCATTGTGTCCCCAGCATTTGACCCCGCCGGCGGCAGTCAGAACGCAGGTGTGCGTATATCCGGCAGCGATGGCGGTTACGCCGCTGCCCAGGCCACTCACCTCTGTCGGTGTCAGCCGGGCGGTCGTTGTTCCATCGCCCAGTTGCCCGTCACCGTTGTAGCCCCAGCATTTAACCCCGCCGGCGGTGGTCAGGGCGCAAGTATGCCACTGCCCACCGGTAACGGCGGTAATGTTTCGCAAGGGCGTCAGTAGAACCTGTTTAGTCGGGGCCGCCTGCACCGGCAAACCGGTTGGAGCAACCATCAGCCATAAGCCGGCCAAGCCAATGAGGGTTAAGAGTTTGAGAATTTTCACAAATAATCTCCGGGGCATTTTGATTTTGATAGGGTATGAGTATCCAGCCACCCAACGTTGCTTTTCAGTGGCAGCCGGACGGCAAGGCGCTTTGATATAACCTGGGTCACTTACGGCCCAGCCACCTGCGAACAGAAGCCGTATAGGCCTCGTATTCATTGCCGAACTTCGTGGCCAGGTAGCGCTCTTCGGGCATTATCAGGACATAATGGCAGATAATCATTGAAAGCAGCAGCATACCTATTGTCCACGGTGTATTCAGCATCAAGGCAATCCCCAGCAATACACCGCTGGCTCCAAGGTAAAGCGGATTTCTCGATACGGCCAACACGCCTGTTGTAACAACCCGGCTTGTTGGCTGACCGGGGTCTGTGGGTTGACCATACCGGGCAAACTCGCGCCGGGCCAAAACGATAAACCCCAGGCCGATAATCATAAGGGCGATGCCCGCCGGAACAAGGGCTTGTCGCAGAATGCCCGGAGGTAATGAAACCGGGATTACAAATTGCAAGGCGAGGCTGGCCAGAAAGGGAACTCCAAAAACAATTTCGCCGATCCTCCAGCGACTTTTATGGGCGGAATCAATAGTCATCTTGTTGCCGGGTTACCACGAATGAATAATCTCACACCTGCCACTACTGGCCGTGATTTTAAGCGACCCCTTAGCCGGCACTCCTCCCAACGTAAAACTGCACGATGGGGCCGTACAGGCACCCCCGCCACTGACATCGCCACTAATGGTAATGGTGGTGTTGCGTCTTGCCCGAACGTCAACGACCATATTCCCGCCCACCGAGTTCACGCCCGCGCCTATTATGTCGCTGCCCAAATCCAGGGCGCAGGTAACAGTCCCGTAAACCAGCTTAATCCGGTTGCCCAACAGGCCCAAAACACCGATGACGATAATGGCCACCAGAACCAGCAGCAGGGCATATTCTACCAATCCCTGACCTTTTTCTTTGTTGGATGTTGTTTGTTTTGCAGATTCCATTTGTATTCTCTCCCGAATGATTTTATAGATAATCGTGGTGCAACCACGTTTCTTCCAATTCTGCTATTTGGATGGCCCCCCAACTGGCCCAAAGATGGTGGCAGCTACTAATTATTTTTGATAACAAGCGGCAGATAGACCGTTTTCAGCGGAGGCTCACTCAAAATACCGTTAAAATCCTGCCCGCTCCGGTCGGGCGGCACGCTGACCGTTCGCGCCGGCGGGGTGAACGCGTACCCGCTCAGGGTTGGGGTCAGGGTGTACGTCCCCGAAATCAGGCCGGTGACGGTGTAATTGCCGGTGCTATCGGTGGTGGCCGTAATCCCGTTGTCAGCGACCAGAACCACATTGGCCAGAGCGTCCCCGGTTACCCGCCCGGTGACGGTGTAGGTGATGGCGGCTGCCGTGAAATCCTGCCCGCTCCGGTCGGGCGGCACGCTGATTGTCCGCGCCGGCGGCGTGAACGCGTACCCGCTCAGGGTTGGGGTCAGGGTGTACGTCCCCGAAATCAGGCCGGTGACGGTGTAATTGCCGGTGCTATCGGTGGTGGCCGTAATCCCGTTGTCAGCGACCAGAACCACATTGGCCAGAGCGTCCCCGGTTACCCGCCCGGTGACGGTGTAGGTGATGGCGGCTGCCGTGAAATCCTGCCCGCTCCGGTCGGGCGGCACGCTGATTGTCCGCGCCGGCGGCGTGAACGCGTACCCGCTCAGGGTTGGGGTCAGGGTGTACGTCCCCGAAATCAGGCCGGTGACGGTGTAGTATCCCCCCGCCGTGGTGGTTGTGGTGAAGCCGTTGCCGGCAACCAGAACCACATTGGCCAGAGCGTCCCCGGTTACCCGCCCGGTGACGGTGTAGGTGATGGCGGCTGCCGTGAAATCCTGCCCGCTCCGGTCGGGCGGCACGCTGATTGTCCGCGCCGGCGGCGTGAACGCGTACCCGCTCAGGGTTGGGGTCAGGGTGTACGTCCCCGAAATCAGGCCGGTGACGGTGTAGTATCCCCCCGCCGTGGTGGTTGTGGTGAAGCCGTTGCCGGCGGAGATGGTCACGCCGGCCATCGGGGTGTGGCTGCTGTCCATCGCCTGGCCGGAGATGGTAAACGTGAGAAGCGTCTCGACCACATCTGCCGGCCAGGGACGGTAGCCAGCGATTCCATTGCCCAGTTCTCCAAAATAACTGAGCCCCCAGCATTTGACCCCGCCGGCGGTGGTCAGGGCGCAGTTGTGGCCGTCCCCGGCGGCAATGACGGTAATACCGCTGCCCAGGCTGCTCACCCCGACCGGCGTCCACCGGTTGGTCGTCGTCCCGTCACCCAGTTGTCCATACTCATTGTAGCCCCAGCATTTAACCCCGCCGGCGGCGGTCAGGGCGCAGGTGTGATAATACCCGGCGGTGATGGCGGTAATGCCGCTGGCCAGGCCGCTCACCGCAACCGGCGTTGACCGGGTGGCCGTTGTTCCGTCGCCCAGTTGCCCATAATTGTTGTAGCCCCAGCATTTGACCCCGCCGGTGGCGGTCAGGGCGCAGGTGTGGCCGTCTCCGGCGGTAATGGCGGTCACGCCGCTGGTCAGGCCGCTCACGTCCACCGGGGTCAGCCGGGTGGTCGTTGTCCCGTCGCCCAGTTGCCCATCATAATTGTAGCCCCAGCATTTGACCCCGCCGGCGGCAGTCAGGGCGCAGGTGTGCATATACCCGGCGGCAATGGCGGTTACGCCGCTGCCCAGGCCGCTCACGTCCACCGGGGTCAGCCGGCTGGCCGTCGTTCCATCGCCCAGTTGCCCATAACTATTGTAGCCCCAGCATTTAACCCCGCCGGCGGCGGTCAGGGCGCAAGTACGAGACCACCCGGTAGTAATGGCGACCACGCCGCTGCTGAGGCCACTCACGTCCACCGACGTCAACCGCCAGTTGGATTGTGTTCCGTCGCCCAGTTGCCCATAATTGTTGTCTCCCCAGCATTTGGCCCCGCCGGCGGCGGTCAGGGCGCAGGTGTGAGACCACCCGGCAGCGATGGTGGTTACGCCGCTGGTCAGGCCGCTCACATTCACCGGCGTCCACCGGTCAGTTGTTGTCCCATCGCCCAGTTGCCCATAGCGATTATATCCCCAGCATTTGACCCCGCCGGCGGCGGTCAGGGCGCAAGTGCTCCCCTCCCCAGGAGCAATGGCAGTCACGCCGCTGGTCAGGTTGCTCACGTCTATCGGCCAGGGCTGGTAGCCGGCGGTTCCGTCGCCCAGTTGCCCAAAATAATTGCCCCCCCAACATTTGACCCCGCCGGCGGTGGTCATGGCGCAGGTGTGATCCCTACCCCCGGTGGCAAGGGCGGTTACACCGCTGGTCAGGCTAGGCACGTCCACCGGCGTCCACCGATTGGTCGTCGTCCCGTTGCCCAGTTGTCCACTATAATTATCTCCCCAGCATTTGACCCCGCCGGCGGTGGTCAGGGCGCAAGTGTGAGACAACCCGGTAGTAATGGCGGTCACGCCGCTGCCCAGGCCGCTCACGGCAACCGGGGTTGATTGGTTAGTTTGTGTCCCGTTGCCCAGTTGCCCATAATAATTGTAGCCCCAGCACTTGACCCCGCCGGCGGTGGTCAGGGCGCAGGTGTGAGACCACCCGGCGGTGATGGCGGTAATGCCGCTGCCCAGGCCGCTCACCGCAACCGGGGTTGATTGGTTAGTTTGTGTCCCGTTGCCCAGTTGCCCATCATAATTGTAGCCCCAGCATTTAACCCCACCGGCGGCGGTCAGGGCGCAGGTGTAAGACTCCCCAGCGGCAATGGCGGTCACGCCGCTGCCCAGGCCGCTCACGGCAACCGGGGTTAATCGGTTAGTTTGTGTTCCGTCGCCCAGTTGCCCATAATAATTGTAGCCCCAGCATTTAACCCCGCCGGCGGCAGTCAGGGCGCAGGTATGAGAACCACCGGCGTCAATGGCGGTCACGCCGCTATCCAGGCCAGGCACATCCACCGGCGTCAGCCGGGTGGTCGTCGTTCCATCGCCCAGTTGCCCATAATAATTGCGTCCCCAGCATTTGACCCCGCCGGCGGCGGTCAGGGCGCAGGTGTGATTACCGCCGCCAGTGATGGCGGTTACGCCACTGGTCAGGCCAGGCACATCCACCGGGGTCAGCCGGTCAGTCGTCGTTCCGTCACCCAGTTGCCCATAATCATTGTTCCCCCAGCATTTAACCCCGCCGGTGGCGGTCAGAGCGCAGGTGTGATCCCACCCACCGGTAACGGCGGTAATGTTTCGCAAAGGCGTCAGTAGAACCTGTTTAGCCGGGGCCGCCTGCACCGGCGAACCGGTTGGAGCAACCATCAGCCATAAGCCGGCCAAGCCAATGAGGGCTAAGAGTTTGAGAATTTTCACAAATAATCTCCGGGTCATTTTGATAGGGTATGAGTATCCAGCCGCCCAACGCTGCTTTTCAGCAGCAACCGGTAGCAAAACTCGCGCTATTGAAAGAGTTGCCGGCGGCCCGCTGTAAACAAGGCAATATCCCCGGGAATGGAGGGAACACCGCCCTTGCTTTGTCAAACCGTGGATTGCCGCGTTGAGGTATTCCTTTAAAGGAATACCTGGGGCGGGCCGCCGGGATATTTTATTGTCAGGAAATCGGTATATTATCGGCCAGATATTTTCAAGGCCCCATCATAGCACATTCCGGGTAAACTGGATAATATCAAATGTCACTTTTTAAAGTGACATTCATCAGCCGGAATGAATGCTGCCCGCAGCAAGCTACGGGGTATCACCCCAATAAGGATTTGTATACTGAGCGCGGCAATCTCCAGGGTGACGATGGCCCAGCGCGGGTTGCGCCCGTTTTTCTTGCGGGGCGTTGATGGACAACGGCCTGCGGATAGCGGAGTTATGCAGTCTGCAACTACTGGACGTGGGTTTGGAAAACAGGAAAATTAGAGTGGTGGTAAAAGGCGGAGATCAGAAGCCCGGCTGGTTTGGTGAAACCACCAAAGAGCGAAGCATTTTCTGGTTGCGGGTGCGGCTGGCCGCGCCGGGCGTGCATAGCCTGTTCGCCCGTGTGGGCGGCGTGACCCCGGCCAACCCCCGGCGGTATCTCAAAAAAGATTGCCAAATTGAGCAAGCGGGCCGGGGCAGTGTCGCTGACTACAGCCGGGGTGCCCAACTCGGTGTTACAGGATTTGGGGTGTTGGGAAGATGAAAAAATGATTAAACGGTACACGCCGGGCTTTGTGTTTGATAATTATCACGAACCCGGCGCGTTTTTAAGCTGGTGACAATCGGCCCAAAGTCCTGACCTCATTGTCATCATCTGGGCGGTTGTCCTGAACTACGTCCACAGCCACGCTTCGGGGTGCAGGGTGCCTTCGGCTATAAACCGGGTATCACCGCCCAAAAACAATTCGCGGAATGCCTCTCCCTGTCGTTCAAAGGCAACATTCAGGTTGCCCCCCAACACGTGCAGATGAACAGGCGCGTCCACATTACCCAACAAGGCGCTGATAACGCTGGACGCCGCCGCGCCGGTGCCACAGGCCAGCGTTTCACCTTCTACGCCGCGCTCAAAGGTGCGTTGCCAAAGGGTGTGCCGATCCATCACCTGAACAAAGTTGACATTGGTGCCCTGGGGAAAATCGGGGTGGTGGCAAATGGCCGCGCCCAGCCGGTGAATGGTATCACCAGGGATTTCGGCAACCTGGGGCAGGTAAATCATTACGTGCGGCGCGCCGGAAACTTCTACCGTATGAGCGGTGTACGTTTCTTCGCCAACCCGCAGGGTATGGTGCAACTTGATGGGCGAGGTAAGCTGTAATTTAACTCTTACCGCATCGCCCTCAATCCAGGCATACACCGGGCCGCCCGGCGTTTCAATTGTCATTTTTGCCCCGGCAAGGCCGTGAGTGTAGGCGTAACGCGCCACGCAACGCGAGGCATTGCCGCACATTTTAACTTCGGTTCCATCGGGGTTGATGGTGCGCATAAAAAGGTCGCCGCCGGAAGTGGGCGGCTCGATAACCATCAATTCATCGCCGCCCAGCGAAAGCCGCCGGGTACACAGCTGGCGGGCCAGTTGGTGAATATCCAGCCCGGCCAGAATACCGGAGCGGTTATCCACAATAATAAAATCATTACCCACGCCCGACATTTTTGTAAAGGGAATCATCTGCATAATATGTCACCTTTTCAAGGAAGCATCAGTTGTTCCGCATAAGCAAACAGGGCGGCATAACCGCCGGTGTGCCAAAAGACAATGGTTTCATCCCGGCCAAACTCGCCACGGCGAACAAGGTCAATCAACCCGGCCATCGCTCGCCCGGTGTAGACCGGGTCCAGCAAGATGCCTTCATACCGGGCGGCCAGATAGATGGCTTCTTTTTCCGGCTCGCCCATAATGGCGTATCCGGCTCCCAGGTAGCCATCGTAAGCGATGACTTCTTCGGGGGTGAGCGACAAATTCAACCCCAACCGCTGAATGGTGGGCTGAGCCAAACCGGCAACACCAGCCTGAATTTCTTCTTTCTGGCTATCAATGGCGATGGCCGCCAACTGGCCTTTGAAGCCAATGGCTTTGGCCCCCACGCACAGCCCGGTTTGTGTTCCGAGCGAACTGCTGGCAAAAACAATCCGGTCTGCCAGAAGCTGGCGTTCCTTTAACTGGCCGGCCAACTCTTCCATAGCTGCCACAAACCCCATTGCGCCGATTTCATTCGACGCGCCCACCGGAATGAGGTAAGGTTGACGCCCGGCAACCTGTTGCTCTTGCACAATTTCGGCGGCCACTTCTTCACGGGTGCGATCCCCGGAGAAAACCACCCGCGCCCCCAACAGATGATCCAGCAACAAATTGCCGTTCCAGGTTGAAGGGGCGTGGCCGCGCAACACCATAATGCACCGTAAGCCGCACCGGGCGGCGGCAGCGGCGGTTTGCCGGGTGTGGTTGGATTGCACCCCGCCCAAGGTGATCAGCGTGTCGGCGCCTTGCTTCAGGGCGTCGGCCACGCAAAATTCGAGTTTGCGGGTTTTGTTGCCGCCGGAAGCCAGGCCGGTTTGATCATCCCGCTTGATGAACAGGCGCGGCCCGCCCAAAGCCTGAGTCAGGCGCGGAAGTTCCTCTAACGGCGTAGGCAAAAAACCTAAGTGCAAGCGCGGCAAATGGTCAGTGAGCATGCGATTTTTCCTCCAGAATAACTTCTTTACGCTGGCGAACCCCCAGGTAAGCCGCCTGCACCGCCGGATTGTGTAAAAGTTCCTGGCCAGAACCCTGTAAAACAATCTGGCCCACTTCCAGAACATAGGCGCGGGCCGAAATCTCCAGCGCCCTGAGGGCGTTCTGTTCAACCAATAAAATTGTTGTGCCCTGGCGCGAAATCTCCTGAATGATGTCAAACACATGTTGCACCAAAACCGGAGCCAGTCCTAACGATGGCTCATCCAGCAGCAACAATTTGGGGCGCGACATTAAGCCCCTGGCAATTGCCAGCATTTGTTGTTGCCCACCGGAGAGCGTGCCGGCGTATTGGCCAAGCCGCTCCTTTAACACCGGGAAAAGCGAAAAAACGTACTGTTCATCCTGGGCGATGCCGGCTTTGTCGTTCCGCCGATAACCGCCCAGAGCCAAATTCTCGCGGACGGTGAGGTTGGGAAAGAGGCGGCGTCGTTCTGGTACCAGGGCAATGCCCGAAGCCACCGCCTGGTGCGGGATGGCTTTCATCACCTGGCCGTTAAAGGTGATGGTGCCGGATTTGGGTTTGAGCAGGCCCACCAACGTCCACATTAAGGTAGATTTGCCCGCGCCATTCGCCCCGATGATAGAAACAATCTCTCCCGGCGCAACTTCAAAACTTACTTCACGCAGCGCGTGGATTCCCTCGCCGTAATAATAATTCAGTCGCTCAACCGATAGCAGCATACTCCACCTTCTTTCCCAGGTAGGCTTCCATTACCAGCGGATTGGCCTGAATTTCGTCGGGCGTGCCTTCGGCGATTTTTTTGCCAAAGTTGAGCACGGTAATACGTTCACACAGGTTCATCACCACATCCATATGATGCTCAATCAAAATGATGCTCAATTCCATCCGCTGCCGGATACGGCCAATGAGTTCCACCAGTTCCAGAGATTCCTGCGGATTCATGCCCGCCGCCGGTTCATCGAGTAAAAGCAGGGTGGGCTGCAAGGCCAGGGCGCGGGCAATTTCTAGCTTGCGCTGCAAGCCGTAAGGCAATGTGCCGGCCACGCGGGGAGCATATTCCTCCAGGTCAACCAACCTGAGCAATTCCAGCGCGGTTTCTTGCAGCCGTTTTTCGGTGGCCCAAACCGTCCAGGGCCATTGCACCAATGCCGCCGCCAGGCTGTAATCGCTGGCAATGTGGAGCGCCGCCTGCACGTTTTCCAGAACGGTCATGTTGGGAAAAAGCCGGATGTTTTGAAAGGTGCGCGAAATACCGCCCAGCACAATGTTGGTGGGCGACTGGCCAACCAGTTCTCGCCCGGCAAACTGCACCGACCCCGAATCAACCGGGTAAACCCCGCTGACCAGGTTAAAAATGGTGGTTTTGCCGGAACCATTCGGCCCGATGAGGCCCACCACCTGCCCCGGCCATACCTCAAAATCCACGCCATCTACCGCCAGCACGCCCCCAAAGTGTTTGCTCAAACTCCGAATGTTTAAGAGCGGTTGGTCTGCCCGCGCTTTAGCCCGGCTGAATTCAGCCGCAGGGCCTTTGGGGGTCAGAACGCCATCAAAGCGATGCACCAAACGGTTAAACCCTTGCCGGCACGGCCCGGTAATGCCGGGCAGAACAAAACGCAGCCCCCAGGCCAGGCCCCGTCCGGCGTAGCCCACCCCAATGCTGACCATCAGCGCCACAACGGCGGCCAGCAACATGGCCGGAACCGCGCCCCACAGCGAGACATAATTATTGTAAAGGCTGGAACCTACGGTTAACCCCACCGCCAGGCCCACAATAACAAACAATTTGGGCAAATTGTTTAAATTCAACTCTTCGTGCCCATACAAACCTTTGGGCCGCAAATTCATAATCACAACCAACAGCACGCCGTACAAAACCAATCGCCACAGCGCCAACCCGCGAAACAGTTCCGGCACCACCACAAACAGGGCAATCGCCACAAAAGGGCCGGTCAGGCTGCCCATTCCGCCGCAAACCACCCCGGCGGTCAACAAGCTCGATAAATCCATATTAAAAATTGAGGGCTGGATGAACGTGGTGTAATGAGCCAGCAATCCACCCGACAACCCGGCAAAGGCGGCGCTAATGGCCAGAGAAAGCATTTGGTTAGGCAAAAGCCGAATGCCGATCATTTCGGCGGCAACCGGGTCTTGCCCAATGGCAATGATTTTTCGCCCATAAGTGCTGCGTAAAAAATTGTGGCACAACCATATGGTCAACACCATAAATATGGCGGTGTTAAAGGGATCGGCCAGTTTTTGAATGCCGGGCAACCCGCGAGCGCCCTGGGTAATGGTCAGGTTTTCCAGAATAACTTTGGTGGCCTCGCCAAAGCCGAGGGTGGCAATGGCAAAATAATCCGAGCGCAACCTGGCCCGCAGGGTTGGGTACCCCACCAAAAGGCTAACCAGCACGGCCACCACCATCCCCATTAGCAGTGCCGGCACAAAAGGCCAGTGAAAAAAGTAGGTAAGAATCGCTGCCGTGTAGGCTCCCAGAGCCATAAACGCCGCATGGCCCAGGCTGAACAACCCGGTGTAACCGGTAAAAATTGCCAACCCCATCGCCGCAATGATGTAGATGGCCGAATTGGTGAAAATTGCTTGCGCGTATGCCATGCCCGCCCCCTAAAGTTTCTCTTCAACGAGCCGGCCAAATAACCCGGTTGGTCGCACCACCAGCAAAATAGCCAAAATACCAAAACTGAACACATCCCGGTAGGTAGACAAATGCACCGAGCCGATGGTTGTTACCGAAACAAGCGCTTCTAAAAGACCCAGCAAAATACCGCCCACAATCGCTCCGGGCAGGCTGCCTAACCCGCCAATAACCGCGCCGATGTAGGCTTTGTTGGTAATCCAGCCCATACTTGGATATACCATATATTTAACCCCCATAAACACCCCGGCCATGCCGCCCAATCCCCCGGCGATAAGAAACAGCACCGCCACCAGCATATCCAGGTTTACCCCCAAAACCGAAACCATCTCCATATCGTAAGAGGCCGCCCGAATTGCCATCCCCACTTTGGTGTAGGTGAGAACAAAATGCAACAAACCGATGGCAACAATGGAGAAAACCAGCGCAAAGATGTCCATTTTGCTGATAGTCGCGCCGCCAATTTCGATGACATCCTGGGCAAAGACAGGCGGCAGCGCATAGAGTTTGGCTCCGATGGTGGCATACAAAATATTTTGCAGCGCAATCGCCACCCCCATCGCGCTAATCATAAGGTACAGCGAAGGCGCGTGGCGGTGGCGCAGGGTGCTGTAGGCCAGCCGCTCGTTTAAAAAAGCCAAAAAACCCGCCCCGGCAATGGATAACAGCAAGGCCGGTAAAAAGGGCATGTGGAAAAATTGAACCATCAAGGCCCAGGCCACATACGCGCCCAGGGTGATGATGGCTCCGTGGGCAAAATTGGAGAAATTGAGAACGGAAAAAACCAGAGAATAACCTACGGCCATTAAGGCATAAATACTGCCAATCGAAAGGCCGGTGATGATTGTTTGTAGTAGCATACCCACCCCAATTTGCAAAAGCGGTGGCAAGGCGGATTAACTGCCTTGCCACCGCTCGGTCTTAGAATCAGTCAACCGTTACAAAGTTTTTAACAAACGTAAACTTGCCATCTTTGAGTTGTTGAATGACCGCCGGTTTATTGAGGGGATTATGCGTTTTGGGGTCAACCGACAACTTGCCGGTAAGCACCTGAAGGTCTTTGGTTTGCTCCAGGGCATCCTTTAATTTTTCGCCGTCGGTAGTGCCGGCCCGCTTAATGGCATCGGCCAGCCACAATACGGCATCGTAAGCCAATACCGGGTTGGGCAACACCGGGTCCTGGTTATACTGAGCGCGGTATTCCTTGATAAAATCCTGAATGGTCGGGTCTTCCAGAGCCGCAATGTTAACAAAGTACGAACCATCAATTGCCGGCCCGGCCAGATCAAAGATATCGGGGCTGCCCCAGCCATCGCCGCCCAGCAGGGTTGCTTTAATGCCTAAATCACGAGCCTGTTTGGCCGCCAGAGCGGCTTCTTTTTGCTGGGTGGGAATAAACAAAACGTCGGGGGTTGTTTCTTTGATTTTGCCAAGCTGGGCGCGGAAATCCAGTTCACCCGACCGGAACGCTTCGGAGGTGGTAACCGTTCCGCCGGATTTTTGGAAGGCCTCGGTAAAATACTGCCCCAAAAATTGCGAATATTCATCGCCTACATCATACAACACGGCGGCAGTTTTGGCCTTCAAATCTTTAGCGGCAAATTGAGCCGCCACCGTCCCCTGGAACGGATCAATAAAGCAAACCCTAAAGGTGTAGGGCACCACCGTGCCATCATCATTAACCGTTACTTTGGGGTTGGTAGCCGTGGTGGCAATAACGGGTACTTTGGCCGAGTTATTCACTTCACGGATGGCGTTGGCAACGCCGCTTTGGGCCGGGCCAATAATCGCCACCACACCATCCTGTTCTACCAGGCGCTTGGCCACATTCACCGCTTCCAACTTGTCGGCCCGGTTGTCGTAAGCGACAATTTCAAACTTTTTGCCCAAAACGCCGCCCTGAGCATTAACTTTTTCCACGGCCATTTTAACGGCATTAGCCTCGGATTGGCCCCAGGTAGCATTAGGCCCGGTCAGCGCCACTTCGTGGCCAATCTTAATTGTCTGAGGCTGCGCCTGGGCACAGGCAGCCAGCAAACTCAATATTACAGTCAGGAACAAGACACTAAAGACAGATTTAGTTTTCACAGAATTCCTCCCTTTTGACTGAATGGACTGATTTCAAAATGAATAACTGTGGCAACGAGTACGCCGCTGTATCGTCAGGTGTGTAAAAATTTTTTATCATTTGAAAAATTTAACGATAAACACCTCCCTAACGCCTGAATTTTGGGTAGTGGTACAAAAGTAAGTGACAAATAAGTCATTTCGAGACGCGAAGCGTCGAGAAACCCCCGAAAATTATGCTTACAAACAGACGTTTCAGAGATTTCTCGTGCCTATCCGCACTCGAAATGGCATGCCGTCACTTGCAACTTGGCCACTACCGCATTTTTGATTCAAGAGGCGGTGGTCAGGCTCAGGTCGGCGCAGAAAGTTGCTGCCGCTTTTGGGCCGATGCCCGGACCCGCCTTCCAAAAATCCATATTCCGTAGAATAAAAAAATACCGCCGGATCATATCCAGCGGTATTTTAGGGTTTGGTTATGACTGAGTTCATTGAAGCCCCTGTCATCAAAATAGCCCACCGGATCACCGAAATAGATTGGTGGGCAATAATAACAGGTTATGACACTGGTAAAATCCTGTTACAGAGATATGCGCCACCATCCCTGCCAATACAGGGGCAACAACATTGCCAGAAGTAATAAAAAAACAACACCTCAAAACTACCTTTGTTTATACCAAGCTTAATAAAAATCAGGTTGATTAATTGACGCAATTATATTCCAAATATTAACCGAAGCAAATTGAAATTGCCCCTAAGCAAATACAGGAAAAATTTGCACAATCCACACCTTCCCGGAAGATTTAAACCGATGAAAATAGCTTCCGGGAAGGTTTTTTACGTTCTAAAGCGTCAGTAGCCCCCGACTGGCGGCTTCACCGGAGCCGGGCTGGCGCAGGTTGCGCCCCAGCGCCACCCGTTCCAGGTTGGCCGGCAGGTCGCGGATGCGCCGGCTCAGCGCGTGGGCAATGGCGTTGAGAATAGCCGGCGCGGTGGGCACCATTGTTGGTTCGGCCATATTTTTGGCCCCAAACGGCCCATACGAGAGCGGCTTTTCTACCAGCACGGCTTCAATTTCGGGCACATCCACCGCCGTGGGGATAAGGTATTGGTCAAAATTAAGGTTTTGAATATAACCGTTGTCGTAGTCAACGCCCTCAAACAGCGCATACCCCAACCCCTGCGCAATACCGCCGTACACCTGGCCGTAAGCGCCCTGCGGAAATATGGCTTTGCCCACATCGTGCGCCGCCCAAATGCCCGTTACCGCCACTTTGCCGGTGGCGGGGTCAACCTCTACTTCGGCCACCTGCGCCCCAAAGTGATAGGCAAAGTAGGGCGAACCATGCCCGGCGTGGTGGTGCCATTCAATGGACGGCGCTTGCCACGCGCCGTGCGCCGATAGCGTCAGCCCCAGCAACCGGGCGTGGTCTACCACCTGTTCCCACCGTACCGGCTCTTCATCCGGGCCGATGAACGACTCCCCGGCGCGCACCAGTTGGTCAACCTGGCAGCGCAGCAGGTTGGCCGCGGCTAAATTGAGCGTGTGCGCCAGGTTGCCTGCCGCCACTTTTACCGCGTTGCCGCCCACCACGGTGGTGCGGCTGGCCACGGTGGGGCCAGAATCGATGGCGGTGTTGGTGTCGGGGCGTAACAGGTTAATCCGCGCCGGAGCCACGCCCAGCATTTCGGCGGCCAGCAGGGTGTACACCGTGCGCGATCCCTGCCCGTAATCGGTTAACCCGGAGGTGAGCGTTACCCGGTAATCCAGGTTCACCTCGATGGTGGACGAGGCTTTGTCCAGCCCCTCCGCGCCCAGCGAAATGCCGTGGAACAGCGCCGCCACGCCGATGCCTTTTTTGCGGGCCGATTGGGCGTTGTGCGCCGCAAATTCGCGCCGCTTGCGGTCCCACTCCGAGCGCCGGCGCACTTCAATCAGGCAGTCTACCAGCCCCACCGACTCGCTCAAATGCTGGCCGTGCGGCAGCGTGTCGCCCAGGCGCAGCCCATTTTTCAGCCTGAATTCGATGGGGTCCTGTTGCACCGCCGCGGCCAGTTCATCAATGGCCTGCTCGATGGCCAGGCAGACTTCGGTGTTGCCAAAGCCCCTGAATGCCCCGGCGTAACCGTTGTTGGTGTACACGCTGGTAATATCCACGTCGCAGGCATCGTAGCGGTAACTGCCCATCGCGTGGATGGAAGCCCGCCAGCCGGTAAAGGGGCTTTCCGAGGCATACGCCCCGGAATCGAGCAGGCCAAAGAATTTGCAGGCCCGCAGCGTGCCATCGGCATCTGCGCCCAGTTGCACGCGCATTTTCATGCCATCGCGCTTGTAGCTGGCCACCATCGATTCGTCGCGGGAAAAAGTCATCCGCACCGGGCAGCCGGTTTTTAGCGCCAGCGCCGCCACCTGCGCCGATGACTCGTAATTCAAATCATCCTTACCACCAAACGAACCGCCCACCGGCGGCTGAATACTGCGCACCCGCTCCGGCGGCAGCCCCAGTACCAGCGCCAGATTTCCCTGGTTTACAAACGGACTCTGGTTGGAACAGTAAACGGTGACGCCACCTTCCGGGGTGGGCAGGGCCAGCGCCCCTTCGGTTTCCAAATAGGCGTGTTCCTGCGGTAAAACGCTGTAATGCTGATCGACAACTATGGCGCACTCGGCCAGCTTCGTTTCGGCGTTGGCTTTGCGCACCACCGAGCGGTCTAAAAAGTTGGGGTGCTGGCCGTCGGAGCGAGTGGGGCCAACCTGCGGCGCGTCCGGGTTGAGCGCCTGCTCGGAGTCAAAAATGGCCGGCAGCGGCTCCAACTCGCAGATGATGGCGTTGATGCCGGCCAGCGCGGCCTGCGGCGAATCAGCGGCTACCGCGGCGATGGCCTCGCCCACGTAGCGCACTTTTTGGTAGGCCAGCATGTATTTGTCTTTCACCGGAAAACCGTACAGGCCGTGCTCCACAAAATCGTCGCTGGTGATGACCGCCTTGACCCCCGGCACAGTCAGCGCCGGCGAGACATCCAGCCGCACAATCCGGGCGTGCGGTTGGGCGCTGCGCAGGGCGCGGGCGTACAGCATGCCCGGCAGAGTCATATCGCCCACATATTTGGCCGCGCCCGTTACTTTTTCCAGCGCATCCACGCGGCGGGCCGGTTTACCTACGTAATCAAGATGTCTCATCATCGGACTGGCTCCTTTTGGGTTTGCGCCAGCCGCTCGCGGGCGGTGGCTTCAATGGCGTCAACAATTTGCTGGTAGCCGGTGCAGCGGCACAAATTGCCGGCCAGCGCGGTGCGGATTTCCGGACGGGTGGGCTGGAGATTTTTGGCCAGCAGCGCCTCGCCGGCCAGCACCATGCCGGGGATGCAGTAGCCGCATTGCACCGCGCCGTAATCAATAAAGTTTTGCTGCAAATCATTGGGGCCGCCGTTGGCGTCGCGCACCCCTTCGATGGTGACGATGACGCGCCCGGCCACCTGCGGGGCCAGCACCAAACAGCTATTCACCAGCCGCCCATCCAGCAGCACCGAACACGCACCGCACTCGCCCACCGCGCAGGCTTCTTTGGTGCCGGTCAGGTGCAGATGGTCGCGCAGCAGCGCCAGCAACGAAATATCGGGCGGGGCGTCAACAGTCACGGCCTGCCCGTTAAGGGTAAAATCAAGTTGCATTGTTCAATCTCCTATCTCAAAAATGCGGCGCAGGGTTTGTTCGGTGAGCGCGGCAATGACCGGCTCTTTAAATTCGGTGGACCAGCGCCGGCCGGTTATGCCAATCATAATTTCGGCCACTTTGCGGCCTGCTTCGGCCAAAAGTTGGGTGGTGGGGCGTTGCCCCAGCAACAATTCTTCGGCGGCGGTAAAGCGCACAATCCGGGGCGTGGCCGCACCGGGGGTAATTCGGGCAAAATCAATCAGCCCGGCGGCGTCAACCCGGCCAATGGCGGTAATCACCAGCCGGGAGATGGCCTGGGCGTTGCGCCGGCCTAGTTTTACAAAGGCGGTTTTGGCTCCCGGCGGCGGGGCAACAAAGCTAAAGTGGGTTAAAATTTCATCTGGCTGGATGCGGGTGTGGCCCGGTTTGAGCATAAAATCGGCAATGGGCAGTTGGCGCTCACCGCGAGCGCCGGCCAAATGCACCTGCGCATCCAGGCAAACCAGCGCCGGCAGGCCATCGGCGCAGGATGCGGCGTTAACCACGTTGCCACCCAGCGTGCCCATATTGCGAATTTGCGGGCCGCCAACCTGGGAGCAGGCTTCAACCATAAACGGCACGGCCCGGCAAAGCAAGTCGCTTTCGGTAATTTCGGCAAAGGTTACGGCGCTGCCCAGGCTGATGGTTTCGCCCTGGCGGTCAATCCTTTTTAATTCCGGCAGCAGGCTGATGTCTATAATGCGGTCAAATTTGGGAGCGTGATAGTGCAGGTGCACCATCAAATCGGTGCCGCCGGCCAGCACCCGGCAGGAATGGCCGGGGTCGGTGAGCAGGCGGGTGGCCTCGGCCACCGTGGCCGGGCGAACATAATCAAAGCGTGGGTTCATACTTCCTCCAAAAAGGCATCGGGCTGGTCATCTTTAGTTTGAAAAACCGGGCAGTTGCGCATTAGCCGCCCGGCTCACCCAATCGGTGCGAAGTGGTAATTAATAGCATAGCCTGTTCAAAAGTGACAAATGACAGCCCGGAGATGGCCCGAAAGCGGCGTTACCTTGATGTTTTTTATTGCCGGTGGAGAAACTGTTGATCTGGCGGCAGGCCGGGCGCGGCTACCGGCTTGAAATGGGTGATGATATATTGCCATATCCGGGGCGAAGTATAACGGAGGTACAGGTCATCCCGCTCATCCATAGTGGTATTGGCCAATAAAACCCAATTAACGTTGTGGTCAATCAAATCGTTAATAACCCGGTTTTGCTGTTCGGGGGTCATGGGGAACAGAAAGTAGGTGTGGCGGGTAGGTGATTGACGGTGCAGAACCGGGTACAGGCCGGGTAAATAGGGCGCAATAAATAACCCTTCTTCCGGCTTAACCGATTGGTTTACAAACTGGCTGACGGCTTGCAGATAGGCCGCCTGGTTTTGCCAGAGCCAGAGCCGGTCTCCGGCTACTTCATACGGAACAAGCGCCTCCTGCTGCCACAACCGGCGCAGGTAAAGAAAAGGGCTGGTTTGAAAGCTAATGGCAAAAAGAGTCAATCCCACTAAAAGAATGGTTGTGGCTGTTACCGGGGAGCGACGGCGCTCAAACGCACAGGTGTAAGGCAACGTCGCCACCCCCAAAAGAAAAGGATGAATACTCTCGGCCAGGTGGGGCAAATCGGCCCGGCTAAAGGCATGGTGCATATAAAACAGCCCCACCCACACCGAGGCAACCAGCAACGCCCGGCGTTGTAGTTTTTCCCGGCTAAGGAACAGTGACTGGAAAATAACGGCCAAATAAAAGAGCGGTATCAGGGTAAACCCCAGACTCACCCAAAACTTAATCACCATAATAGATATATCCGGTTGGGTGTAATTGATTGCCCATAACCACGGTATGGGCAGGGGCAGGTTGGTTACGCCCTTATTAGCAACGGGGCCAACAACCCGTTTAAATGTAGTTGTCACCAGGTTGGAGTTAAAAGCCAACAGGATTAACATTGGCAGGTAGCCTACCCAAATTCCGCTCAACCACACGCCCAGCCGTTTAACCAGCGCCCCCGGTCTAAACTTGAGCTGGATGAGCAATATCAGGCAAAAGAAGGCCAAAAAGTTATAAACTCCGTGGTTGCGCCCCATAAAAGCAGCCAGCCCAACAAAAATGCCGCTTATCCAGTAGCGCCGGTAAGTAGGCCGGGTTATCAGGGCGGTAGCAAAACCAACCGCCAGCAGGGACACACTGGATTCAATCAGTTTTTCGCGGGGAAACATCCAGGCCAGCAGTAGTACGCCAATCAGCCCCAAATACTTCCAGTTGGTAACTACTCGCCGGGCGGCCAACAACCCCGCCCCCAGGCCAACTACTTGAAACAAAGCCATCGAAAGGCGCACACCCACAATCCCTGTTCCAAAAAGGGTTAACCAGGGAACGGCCCAATAATACCGGCCTGGGTCATACGCCATAAAATCAACTCCGGGCATTTGTCCCTGGGCGGTGTAGATAACTCCGTACCACAAATTGCCCTCGTCGGCCAGGCTCAGGCCAACCCGGCCAAATAAAACAAACGGAAAAGAAACCAGGGCCGCCGCCAACAGGAGTATCCGCACTGATTCGGGGGGCGCTTTTGAAGGCATCATCGCAGCCCCCACAAAAATCCTAGCCCTTGACTTTTTTCTCCCAGCCAGAACAACCAAAAATAGCGAGGGGTGGTAAAGCTTTTTATATCCAGCGGGCCAATGGCTTTTGACCACACCGCGGTTAACCAGCGCGGCCCGGTTGGCTGCCCCCAAATGAGGCTGGGTTGAGGCGAAATGGAGGTATTGGCATTTTTTTGAATTTTAAAGAGCTTGGCAACCCCCACCCCGCGGTTAAACTGATGCCGCAAGTAACTTAAAGGCGTAACTCGCCGGAGATGGGTTATTTTGTTGGCCACAAACACCAACCGTCCACCACGTTGGCGCAAACGCCAAGCCAGCTCAAAATCTTCGGCCCCAAAATGTCTAAATGTCTCGTTAAAGATATAGCCGTCAGTTTCGGCGCATTGATCTAACCAGGCGCGACGATACATAATGTTTCCCCCCGTTCCCACCCATCCCACCGTATCAATTTGGGTGGTTTCGGGTATCTGGCGGCGTTGACGAATCTGGTTGAGAAACGGGTCGGTTTCCAAATAGGTTCCGCCGGCCCCGGCAGCCTGATAATCATTGATAACCTTTACCAATTGCTCCAGCCAATCTGCGGGGGGAATACAATCGTCGTCGGTAAACGCAATCAAGTTCCCGGTGGCGCGTTTGACACCCTCGTTGCGCGCCCAGCCAGGCCCACGCCGGGCCTCATCAATTACAATTATAACCTCGTCCGGGGGGCGGGTTTGTTGGGCCAGCGCCGCCTGACATTCGGCCAGGGTATTACGGCCAATGGTGGGAATAATAACGGAGACGGTAGGCGGGGTATTTTTTAGCATAGTTGTCGGTCATACAGTTTATGGGGCACTGGCTCAAACCCCGCCGGTAAAATTTTTACATCATACACTATCGCATCCGGGAAGTCTGAAAGGTGTATCCGGGTTACTACCTGTTGGCGGGGCAGGTCAACCAAGCAAATCTCACGCCCGGCCCCCACCACTACCAGATCGTCAGTTAGCCGGGTTAAGCCACGCAGGAAGTCATTTGTCACCTTGATTCTGGCTAATTGTTGCCCATTGATGAGGTCAAAGTGAACAATCTCGCCGGAACTGCTGTCGTTAAACCAGAGGGTATTATCCGGGTTGGCTAACAGGCTGTGAACGGGGGTATTAACTTTGGGCAAGATCAGAGGGATGCTAACCTGACGATTTTTGTCCAATCGCAGCAGGGCCGCCTGGCCGAATGTGGTATGAGTTACCATGTGGGTATTTATGGCCGGTTTAAGCCGCAAAGCGCGGATGAGCCATTGATTAAGGCCAACCAGGTAGGGCCAGACGCCTTTATTTTGCAGCCATGTTTTGAAATCCAGAATAGCATTATATGAAAAATTCCCCACCAGGCCCAACAGAATAATCATATCGCCATTGGGTAAAAAGCACATGCTGTTCACGTGCAGCCAATCGTATAATCCCCGTTTTAATGCCTGTGGGTGGCGAAAATCAACCTGCCCGGCCAGAATTTGATCGTCTGGTAACAAATTCGAGCGCCGCCGTCCGGTAAAAACCTTAACTTCGGGCAAATTTTGAACGTTGATTAAACTTTGTATTTCCCCCTGGAGGTCAAATTCAAGGATGATATCATTGACGGTTGAATTAACCCACAAATGCCCATTGTGAAGCAGAATATCGTGGATATTAGCGCAGGCCGGGTGAGTTATTGTTCTAACCGTCTGCCAGTTCCGGTCAAAACAATAAATAACACTGTAATTGGCAATAAATAGTTGCTCCGCCGTTACTTCTATACCCCGGCCCCCGCGCAGCCCGCCGCGTGGATTGGGATTCAGATTAGCGTAGGGCGGAGGGATAACATCGCACTGTCCGGTTATTTGGCGGCGAGCTAAATTGATAGTGTAAATTTTGCCGCCCGGCTCACCGGGGGGCGTATTACGGTGTACAGTTGTAACCACCAGATTTTCTACCATGTAAACCTCACCAATAGTTGTTCAAATATGCCGGTAATAGAACGGCGCATTGGGCCGGGTAAAACGGTCATTATCCGGCGCAATTCATCCACCCGAAACAAGTCCAACCACAACGCCCCCAGGCTGTAAACCACGGCTCCGCCCAAACCACCCACGCCAACAGCCAACCACGCCGGCGATACCCAGCGGGCCACCGGCAATAAGAGCGCGACAGTAACCAGGCTCAACAGCGCCAGCCGACCACCGGGCCACGCTTTAAAAGGGCGCACTTTCCAACCATGCAGAATGCCCACATAAACAAAAATAAGGCTGCCATAACAAATGCAACTGGCCGCCGCCGCGCCCACTGCTCCCCACCGAGGGATTAGTACCCAATTGAGAGCTATATTGGCGGCTACCGCCATTGCGTTTGTAATGATAAGACTAAAAACCTGGCCGCGAGCCTGGATAACCGGCCAGAGCAACCGGGCCATAGCTAAACTGAACACGCCTGGGGCCAATATGCGCAGGGCCGAAACCGCTGCTACAAAATCCGGCCCATAATAAAGCCGTAAAATCTGGCCAGCAAACACCCCCACTATAATCAACAAAAACGCCGTTACTAAAGCCACGTACCGCAACAACCGGCTCAAAACAGCAGTTATTTCCGCAGGCTGCTGCTCAAGCCAGAGCGGCGCGGTGGTTTGCATCATTACCGCCTGCACCGCGGTTGAGGCAAACCAAACAAATTCAGTCCACTGCGTGGCGGCAGCGTACAAACCGGCCGGTTCGGCCCCGGCCCAGTGGCGAATTAACAGAACATCCACCCGGTATAACGCCATATTCAAAAACTGAAACAGGCATATGCCCAGGCCAAAACCAAGCATGTTAAAATCAATTATGGGGAAAAAACTTTTTAACCCAACCGAATTACCCAAAGTCCGGCCCAGGTAATAAACCATAACCAGCGCCACCCCCAGCCGGGCTATAAAAATACCCAGAATAACCCCGGTTAGCCCCCACCCGGCCAACGCCAGAATTATGCTCAAAACTGCCGCACCAATAAACCCCAGTGCCGCCGGCAGGTTAACCAACTCCTCACATTTTAGTCCGTATAAAACGCCCCGACTAAAGAGCAAAATCTGGTCAAGGATGATAATGCCAATGACCAGCACCACGGTGAACGCCGCCGGGAAACCGGCCTGAGCAGGGGCCGGCCAAATGAATAGCGTTATTCCGGTGACTGTTACCCCCAGCCCACCGATATTCAGAATGGTTGCCAGGCCGATAATCCGGTTGCGCCAGGCAACATTGTGAGGGCGTTCGGCAATATGTTTGATTAAAACTGATACCGCTCCCAGGTTAGCCAGGGGAGAAGCCAACATCATCACCGCCAGATAAAAGGCGTATTGGCCATAGCCAGACGGCCCCAACACCCGGGCCAACACCAGGCCCGCGAGTGCCGACGCGCCAATTTTTGCCATATTGCCGGTAGCGGCAGCCAACACACCTTTGGCAATAGCCTGTGGCACTGAAAGCGATGATTTCATCCCACGTAAGCCCGGTACTGTTCAAGATGGGCGGCTAAAGCTTTAGCCCGTTCATACGTTTCTTTAACATATTGATGCGCCGCCTGCCCCTTTTCCAAAGGTGACTCGGCCAGCAGCGCCCGGATGGTTGGCGCAAAATTATCATTTTCAACCCGCCAGCCAAAGCGGGTGGCAAAGCCGTCCGGGTCTACGCCGCTTACAATGGCGCAGCCGTAAGCCGCCGCCTCTAAAAAGGTTAACGGCAAACCCTCCCGGGCGGCGGTGTTAACCAACACCCACGTTTCGGCTAAAATCTGGTTTAGGCGCTGCGGAGTTTCAAAGCGGTTAACCAGCCCCGGCAATTCCAGGTTGGGCAAATGAGCATACTGCCGCCGCAGCCAGGTATCGTATCCGGCCTCAGCCGAGGCGCTGCCCTGCCCCACTGCCACAAACCTATATTGGGGAAATTCTTTGGCCAGTTCCAAAAATATCTGGGGCCGCTTGCGTTTATCCCACCGGGCGATAAAAGTAAAGGTAGGACAGGAATGTTTGGCCGGTATTTTGGCCGGCACATGAATCAAATTAGGCAACAGGCCGGGCAACTCGGCCAATCGGTACATTCGCTTTATTTTTGGACGTAAAAAATAAGCCGGACAAAAAACCCCGTGAGCCTGCCGCACCGCCCGGCTCACCAAAAAGCCGGCCTCGGTTAAATAGTTAAATGGAGTGAGCAACCGGCGGCGGTGAGTAGCGTAATAAAACTCAAGCCACCAGTCGCGCCAATCGCGGGGGTCGCGGCAGGTGATCAGGTGGATGCGGTTTGGCAACAATTTTTGGGCCAGGTAGGTTAACAGAGTGGGGTCCTGAGAATGAAAAATATCCGCCGACGAAGTGGAAATCAGCCGGGAAGCGGTTCTGATATCCAGCGGGCTAAAACTGTGGACCTCAACCCCGTTAATCTGTTCCAGCGGCTTTTGGTTTTGCCGCCGGGGAACAATCACCGTTACCCGGTAGCCCACCTGAACCAAATTTTCGGCCAATTGGCGCGACATGCTGCCAAAGCCGCCATAAATGCCCCATCCAAAATATTGGCTGGTTAGAATTGCTACGTGCGGCTGTTTTTTCAAGGGGTATCCTGCTGATTGGCAATCTGGCGGCACAATTTTACATATTCATGAGCGAGGGTTGACCAGCTAAACTGAGCCGCCAGACGTTGGCTCTCGCGGCCCATGCGCCGGCGAGCACAAGCATCTTGCCCCAGCATCCCCAGAGCCGTCGTTAATTCCGGCACGTTGGCCCAGGGAACCACATACCCGTTCTGGCCCGGCTGCACCAACTCGGTTGTACCCCCGGTAGCGGTAACAATAACCGGTAAGCCTGCCGCCATTGCCTCCAACAGGGCAATGGACATCCCTTCATTTTGAGATGGTAACGCAAAAATATCAGCCTGATGGTAAAGCGCCAGCATTTCATGGTGAGGAACATAGCCGGTAAACGTAACCGCCTCTGAAATACCCAGAGTAGCCGCTAAATACCGCAACTCGGCTTCGGCATCACCTGTGCCAACCAGGGTCAGGTGCGCCGAATACCCCTCGGTCTGTAACCGGGCCAAAGCGTGTAGCAGGTATTGTTGGCCCTTACGCTCAATCAAGCGGCCCACACATAAAATATTTATGGCGGCGTTCTGTGGGGAGGTAACTGCCGGATAAAATTTAGAAAGGTCTACCCCGTTATGGATAATGTCAATATTTAACCCCGGCATGGTTTGGTGAGCCAGGGCTTGATGATGCTTGCTCAAGGCCGTTACTACCGCCGCCTGGCTCCAGATACGGCGCAATACCGGTTTTAAAACAGGATAAAGATAGTTATACCGGGCTTCAAAACCGGGCACATCTGGCCCCTGAAGCGATACCAGGTAGGGCAGGCCGGTAAGTTTTTTTAGGGCATAACTGATTCCCCCCGCCGGAACGCCGGCAAAAGCAAAACTCAGGTGGTACTTTTGTTGCTTTAACAAGGCTCGCCCCAGCCAAAAACCTCGCCGGGTGTAGCGCAACAGTTCCCGGTTAGTGGCATGATGAATGTTCCGGTTATCCACCGGAACCTTGTAAATCATAATGCGTTCAGTCAGCCGTTCAGATTCGCGGCCTTTCCGGTTGCGGGAGGAGGTAATTAAATCAACCGAAATGAAGGGATACTGGGACAACTCTTGCAATAAATGATAGTTGACCACGCCGGTACCACCACCCAAAGGAGGAAATTCGTTATCAAGCATTAGAATACGCATACAGGCAATCTCTGGCTGGTAATTTAAGGGCAAAATTATAACCTAAATTTTGCCGGGCTAACAAAAAAGCCGGAGAAATTTTCTCCGGCTTTTGGTTTCTGAAAACCACAACTGCTGTATAAGGCTACCAACTCTGGCTGAATGCGCCAGTCGTTCCGACAGAACGCGCCGGATCCGAGCCACGCTTATTTACGCCGCACCGCGCCGATGGCTTCAATTGCAGCCAGAATATCAGCCTCTGAAGCCGGCAGGTTGTTGTTGAGTTCCAGATCCCAATTGCAGGTTACGGCAGCCGCGATTTTATTGTATTCAATGACTTTGTCATCAGAAACGGCAATATGGTCAACCTTATTTCGGGTTTTTACCCGGCTGAGGCAGGTTTCTAGATCGGCATACACCCGAACCCGCTTGATGGAATATTTGTTGGCGAGGGCGTTATGGAGGCCATAAAACCCCTCGCCAGCCCCCAGGCTCTCAATCATTATCTTGGGGTAGGTTTGAAACATCGCATCAATGGCCGTTTCAACTTTTTTCCAACCGTCTTCGCCGGGTTGCAACCCCAACCAGATTGGCTCAACCTGAAGGAACGCGATATCGGTGTGTTGATGGATGAGCTTACCAATATAGGTTTTACCCGCCCCATTGGGGCCAATTAGCATGTAGAGCGTTTTTTGGTTTGACATAAATCCCTAAAGCCAACCGGCTACCCATTCACCGTTCCGGCAATCAACCCGTTATCCGGATCGTTTGGAAGCCGGGTGATGCTGGTTTAACTCCAGCAAATCCCACCGGTTTCCATACAAATCCTCAAATACGGCGACCAGCCCATACTCTTCTTGCCGGGGTTCCCGCACAAACTTAATTCCTTTGGCGGTCATCGCGTGATAATCACGCCAAAAATCGTCGGTATTGAGAAACAGAAATACCCGGCCTCCGGTTTGATTCCCAATAAACGGCTCCTGTTCCGGTTTGGACGCCCTGGCTAACAGCACGGTTGCGCCCGTGGAGCCGGGCGGCGCAACCACCACCCAACGTTTATCCTGTTTGGGCTGATAGGTGTCCTCGATGAGCTCAAAGTTAAGTTTTTGGGTGTAGAACGCAATCGCCTCATCGTAATCTTTAACAACCAAAGCCACGTGCACAATGGATTGCTTCATAATGCCTTTAGATGAGCTACTGATTCCGGGGCATTTCCGGGCCGGCCTCAGCCGATTTCTTCAAAAGGGCAGAAAAATCAATCCCCGGCAAAAGTTTGGTTAGCATGCCCATCAGCCCATCGGTAGCGTTGCCGCCGCCCGCCACCAGCACATCCGGGACAATTTTGATGTTGCCCTTTTCAACAGCGGTTGAAATCAGCTCCACCAGTTTAATTTGCTTGATGGCATCCTCGCCGATGGCCTCCTGCTGCTTGCTGTAAGCCTGAGCGGTGGCCTCGCCAATGGCGGCAATTTTAGAAGCCTCGCCATCGCCAATGGCTTTTAGCCGTTTGCCCTCGCCCGCGCCTTCCAGCGCCTTGGCTTCGGCAGTGCCTTCGGCCAACGTAATCATCTCGGCCTTTTTCTGGGTGGCCACTTTCACCGCAATTTCCGAGGCCACCAGCGTGGGCTGCTGGTCGGCGGTGGCGCGCATTTTTTCCATCTCGGTGCGTTCCGCCTGAGACTTTTGCTCCATTTTGTACATTTCCTGCTGCTGCTCGGCGATAATCCGTTTGGTCTGGGTTTGCATCAAATCTTCGGGCAGACGAATCTGGCAAATCAACACCGACACGCATTCCACGTGATATCGCTCAAGGTCGGCTCTGGCCCTGGTTTCGGCCTTGGCCTGCTCCTCGGAGCGGCTCTGGAGGAAATTCATGGCCGAGGCGGTAGACGCCTGATTTCTGAAGGAGGAGTCAATCATCGGGTGGATAACATGCTGAATCAGGTTATCAATGGAGCCAACTTTGGCCACCATGTAAGGAGCCTGATCCGGGCGCACGCGAATCACCACTTTAACCGCAACCTGAATGGGAAAACCATCCTTGGAAATAACATTCAACTGGTCAAAGCGGGTATCCTTTTGGTCGTCCCAGTCAATGGTGATGTTGGTGGTGTCAATAATGTACACCATAAACGCCCGCCGGTTGAGGTAATAGCGGCCCGGCCCGGCCACTTCCTCCTGAATGCCGCGAAAGCCCTTGGGCACCACGTATTTTTCTTTGCCTTCTTCCTCGGAGGCGTTGAGTTGGGATGAGCCGAGCCGTTTTTTCATCTCTTCGGTGGGGTCCTCGCCCACGTTTGACACAATGACCCCAACCTGGCCGCGCTCAATCACGGCCACATCATCCGTGGATACGCTGAACATAAACGGATTAATGTAATACGTGCCGGGTCGCAGCACATCGAGTTGCGGGCCGCGCTGCCCCTGTTTGCTCAAAAAGGCGGAGCCATCCTGATAATCGTTGTGGCCGGTAATGGGCGAGGCCACGTATTCCCGCTCCGGCAGCGGAATACCGTCCAGCGCCGTGACCAGCCCCACCTTGTTGGCCTCAATCACCACCGCCGGGGCTATCTGCACTTTAAACAGGTTCAGGTTGATGCGGTAAGTACCCGGCAACAGCACATCTATCTGCGGGCCTTTTTGCCCGCCGTTTTTCAAAAAAGCCTCGCCGTTTTCGTAGTTTGAGTGGTCGGGCACGCTCTGCGCCAGCAACCGCCCCATTGGAATGGGCGCGCCATCCTGCGCCGTCACCATGCCCACCTCGCCTTTGGCAATAACCACCGCCGCGGCTTTGGTCACTTTAAACAGGTTGGGATGAATACGGTACACCCCCGGCGGCAAAATTTCTGTTTGCGGCCCTTTTTGCCCGCCATTTTTAATAAAATCAGCGCCGGACTGAAAGGAGTTGTGGCCGGTGACTACATTGGCAAAAATGCGCCCGGCCGGAATAGCCGAACCGTCGGCAGATTCAACCAGCCCAATTTCCCCCTCGCTGATTTTGGTGGCGGTGCTTTTGGTCACTTTAAACAGGTAGGGGTTGATGCGGTAGTTACCCGGCGGAATAATTTCGATCTGCGGCCCTTTTTGGCCGCCATTTTTGATAAACGCCTCGCCGTTTTGAAAGGAGGAGTGCCCTTCAACGGCCTGGGCAAAGATTTTGCCTTCGGGGATGGCCACGCCGTCCACCGAATCCACCAGCCCAATTTCAAAATCCTTAATCTCGGTAATGCTGCCTTTGGTCAATTTAAACAAATAGGGATTAATCCGGTATTTGCCGGGCGGCAGCACCTCGATTTGCGGCCCTTTTTGGCCGCCATTCCTGATAAACGCCTCGCCATCCTGAAAGGAGTTGTGGCCAGTGACCACCGCGGCAAAAATATTGCCGGTGGGGATGGATGACCCATCCACCGATTCGATCAGTCCGATTTCATTCTCCAGTATTTCGGTGAAAACGCTTTTGCGGGCCTTGTAAATAAATGGAATCAGAAAATGCAGGCCGGGGCCAAGCGTGCGGGCCTGAATGCCAACCTCGTTGCCCAAAGCCACTACCCGGCCCTGAGGCATTTTTTTGCCAAACCACCGCCGCTCAATCAAGGCAATCTCATTGCCGCCAACAATCACCACGGTCTGAAAAAACAGAATGAGCAACAGGATGCCGGCGGGAACCAACAACGCCAGATACCCCAAACTCATCAAAATAAAATCAAATAACATGCCCCACTCCTTTTTATGTTCCGATAGAATTTAGATTAGTGTTTATCTATAGCACAAACAGGCCAAAACGGTAAATTGTTCATCAGCCTTTTTCTGCCCAACGCTTTTATTCACCTGCCGGTAAGCCAGAAAATTCTTACGCCACAGTTTCCGCTTCTTCGGCCAACCCATTGACATACGCCAGAGAATCGGCCAGCAGTTGGTGCAGGGCTTCCCGGTTCCACGGATTGGCCGTAACCCAATCCGCGCCCAAATCAATATCCGGCCCGCCGGGGATGGGGTTAACGGTCTTTTTGGGGCCTGTCGCCGGCAACCGCACCGCCAAAAAGCCCATGCTCATGGCCAGAGCAAAAATAATGCCGGCAGCATTGACCATCACCTGATACCCCAAAATCAGCCCGAAGGTATGGGGCAAGCCAATGGCGGCCATGTTCAACGCGCTCCCCAGGTCGGGGTGAGTGCGCAACTCGCCCAGGTCAAGCTCCGTGGAAAAGACGGGAACGGCGTCGCGGTCTCGGCCCCAGGATTTGGCAAACACGTAATAAACCGCCCGCAGTGCGGCAACAACCTGGCGATTATGGGGATGGTCAATCACATTCAATGGCGACATGGTTGCGCTACTCCTCCAAACTGATGGTTTCCTCGCAATAATCACAATACGGCCTTAGCGCCGCATAGTTTCGGCTAAACTTTAACCGGGGATTGATTTTGGCCAGAATTACCTGCACCGGCTGATGATAAACCTTTTGGCAAATTTCGCGCGTGTCCAGCCCCAACTTTTGGCACGCTTCCAGCGTGGGGCAGCGATTCCACCACCGGGTAACGATTCTTTGCCGGGTGCGTTCTACAATTTCGCCGTCCTTTGGAACGGAAACCCCCAAATAGGCTTCGTAAAACAGCCGGTAGCCTTCAAAAACCCAATCGTCGGTGGTTGGCCGGGCGGTTGGGTTGTGGGCCAGCCACGCCAGCCTTTTTTCGGTGACGCACTGTTCCAGGCCGGCCAACGCCTCATCCCAACCGATTTCGTCCGCTGCGGCCAGCACGGTTTGGAACAACCGGGTGGAATCGCCGGCTGAGTTTTGATAATCCGTTTTGATACGCGCCAAATGCTCTTCCGGGTTCATAAAACACCATCCCTTTGAAACCATCAATATGTTTGCCACTGAATTTTTTTATTTTCCACAAACAACCTGATATTTTTGCGATCTCTGGCCGAATACGCCTCAAAGCAGGCGTCTTCCAAATATTCCGTCACCAAAGATTTTAACCCCCGCGCCCCGGTTTCTTTTTTGATGCATTCGTCAACAATAAGCTGGTACACATCCTCTTCAATTTTCAGGCCAATGCCATCCAGTTTGAGTTCGTGCTCGTATTTTTGGATGGTGTTTTGGTAGAGAATGCCCTTTAAATCCGCCGGGCTTAAGGGGTTAAAGGGAATAATACGCGAAAAACGGCCAATCAACTCCGGTTTGATGCCGTATAGCTCAAAATTGGCGGCTTTTTCAATATCCTCCCGGGTTAGCGGCACCGAAACGCCCGCCCGCGTGGTTCTGCCGCCTTTGGCCTTAAAGCCGAGGTTTGGCTCGCCCTGCCGGGAATCAACCAGTTTTTGAAACCCGGAAAACGCGCCGCAGGCAATAAACGGAACGTTTTCGGTATAAAAAGTTACCCGGTCGGCGTAGGTGGAGTGGGTTAATTGCAGCGGCACCACAATGGCCGAAGACTCAAACATTTAGGACTTACGCAAGAGTCATAGGAATAGACGGATGTTTGAGTTGGGCAATC
>CAZFCE010000050.1:0-32232 GCA_964517605.1 uncultured Caldilineaceae bacterium
CACGAAATGGTTTATCTTTGACTACAATTTATCACTTACTTTGTAACCACTACCTTTACCTTTGAACGTAAATATGGAGTGCGCTCCGAAACTTTTTATGCAGCCTACGTCTCCGGTGAAGAGCCGGAAGAGGAGACCTGGGTACTTGATTTCTCCGAATGGGCCAGCGTTTATCAGACCTGGTTGACCCGTTCTTGCTCCACGACATTGAACCCAGTCTGTGATTTTTCATAACTCCTCGGCCACCGCATCAATAACCTGACTCTGCCCCCGGCGCGATACTCGCGGCAACCCCGGTTCGCCCGGCCCCAACCGCAGCGGTTCGTCCAGTGGGCGGAACAGTTCCCGGGCCGGGCTGCCCAGGCTCCGGTTGTTGGTCGCCTGCCAGATGGCCCAGGCCTGCGGGTGGTGATCCACTCCCACCAAATTCCCGTTGACCCATCGGCCCCTCTCTTTGAACAACGGCAGATTGCCGTTATCGTCTGGGAAAATGGGCCGGTGGCGTTTGGCCTGCACCAGCATAGTGGCGTAGATCGCCCCACTCCCCAGCGATAGCAACAGTACCCCGCCGATCCAGGCTAACCAGAAGACCTCGGCCCACCAGCGGGTGGCGTCGGAGGCGAACAGGTATCCGGCGACCAGAAAAATCAACACGCTCACCCCGGCCCATCCCCATAATCGCTGCATCGGTGATCCTCCCTTAACCTGAATTTCGGAATTGTGGTACAATGTCAGCAACTGTTGGCGCTGATCGTATCTTTAAGGAGTCTGAAATGTTAGCATTGGATCGGATTACCTTTGACCCCCAGGTGATGGGCGGGCGGGCCTGTATCCGAGGCATGCGGATTACCGTGTCATTGATTCTTAATCTGGTGGCGACGGGGGCCAGCCCGGCTGAAATCATTGAGGCGTATCCTTACCTGGAGGCGGCGGATATCCAGCAGTCTCTCCAGTATGCCGCCTGGCTCAGTGAAGAACAGGTCCATCCCCTTGATCTGGCGGCTTGATGAAATTTCTGGCCGATATGGGCATTTCGCCCAAAAATCTTTGCTCATTTCAATTCACCACTCCCAGCCCAAACCACAGCGCCCGCCAGCCGATGCCGGCGAACACCATCGCCACATAAACCTGTTCGCATCGAGCCAATATCCCGGCCCAGACCTGTTGCCCCCACCCAAGCCAAGCCCACCCCCACATCGCCAACCCGGTCAACATCACCAGCGGATAGGTAAAGAGCGCTGTCCCCCGCCGATCATCACGAACTTCAATACTTAAACTGAGGTAGACCGCCACCGCAGTGACGGCCAGGGTGGTCGTGCGTGGGGTCATCACCTTTCTCCTGAGATAAATTGCTTCGTGTTCGCATAAATGCCCCCCGGACCATAGGTTGAGACCGACGTTCAACCCAAAGCTGTGGTATAATACCCACACTATTAATGGAGGTGAGTATGCACCCGGAGTATGACGCCGTTGATCTGATCCAGATGAAACTACTGGCCCAATTATCACCGGGCCAGCGATTGCAAACTATGCTGGCGGCCCGGGAGTTGGCGGTTAGTCTCAAACGCGGTCGCCTCCACCGCCAATTCCCCGAATTATCCATTCGTGACCTCAATCTTAAACTCCTGGATGAACTGGCTTATGTCCAACGAACCGACAGCCGACCTTAGTCTCTTTTTTGATATCTTGCAGACCCTGGAGCGATACCACGCGCCATATATGATTATTGGGGCCTTCGCGGCCACCCTCTATGGCAGCACCCGGGTCACTTATGACATCGATCTGGTAGTTGACCTGAAGGATGATCACATACGGCTGTTGAGCACCGCCTATCCGCCGCCACGCTACTATGCCGATGCGGACCAGATGCGGGACTCCGCCGCCCGGGGGTTGATGTTCAATATTATCGACACCAACCGGGGCGAAAAAGCCGATCTGTTGCCACTGACGCCCACTTCTCCATATCGGGCCGCCTTCAACCGTCGGATCCGACAAACCGTTTTGTTGGCCGGAGGGAACTCGTTTGAAATCTGGTGTGCCCGCTTTGAAGACGTTATCATTGGTAAACTCCTGGCCTGGGCCGAAGGCCGTTCCCGGAAACACGAACAGGACATCTACGAAATGCTTTTGTTTCGGTACCTTGACCTGGAGCCGGGCAGTGATTTCGATGAGGCCGTTATTACCCGGCAGGCAAGGCAACTGGGGCCCGAGGTTAACGCCTGGTGGCAACAGCTGCAAGCGGCCGCCCGGCGGGACAGCCAGCCTGAAACGCCGACGAATCAATCCCAGGATTAACCCTATTCCTACTGTCCCCGACGATGGTATTCGTCTCATGCCACAGCTAACCATTACCCCTCCGGCCAGGGAAATTAACGGAGCGTATCAACGACGTTGCATCCCACTGCGAATAAAATCATCAATAGCTCTCCCCTGGATCCGGACCAATCTGTGCCCGTCACCTAGCCGAATACAGGGGATTGCTCCCTCTCTGATCCACGCCTGGACCGTTCTGAGACTGACCGACAAAATCGCCGCCGTTTCTGCCGTAGTGTAGAGTTTGGACTCGTGTGGAATATGGGGGGTCTTAAAATTGGTTTTTGCTTGCTGCATGGTGTTATCCTCCAAGTAACCTGAACTAAAATTGAAATAAAAAGACCGCCGGTTGATTGGGCGGTCTGAAAAACACAACAAAAAAGCCCAACCAAATTGGTTGAGCTACGGCCGAAACATTAAAATTAGCGCGATATTTTACAGATTGGGCGAGCTGTGCTAAAATATTTGCTGTAACACAGTGCTGAACGGGTGATGACTATGTGTCTTGACAAATTTCTTGTGAAAGATGTCACGCCCATCGCTTCCGTCCACAATTTTGTAACTGCTACTGATTTTTCAGTAGCAGTTTTTTATTATTGGCCGAATCGAAGGCCATCAGGAGGTGAATCATGGCCCAACCTCGCACTTTTTTAGTTACCGGCGCAACCGGAGCCATCGGTTTGGCCATTGCCCGGCAATTGGCGCAACACCCTGGGCAGCGCGTGGTGTTGCTGGCCCGTAGTGAAGCCAAAGCCAGAGCCGTCGTAGACGGCATTCGCCGCGTTACCGGCAATGCCGGGGTTAGCTATGAATTGGCCGATGTTTCTCGCCGGACGGAGATTGAGGCGCTGGCCAAACGTTGGTCGGGGCCGCTGCACGGGCTAATCAATAACGCCGCCATCACGCCCCGCAGCCGGCAGGAAACGCCCGAAGGCATCGAGTTGCAATGGGCCACCAATGTGCTGGGCTACTTGTGGCTCACCGAGGCTTTTGCTCCCATCCTGCAACAGTCGGCCCCGGCGCAGGTGGTTAATGTGGCCAGTTATTGGGCCGGCGACCTTGACCTGACCGATGTTGAGTTTAAACGGCGGCCCTATCGCAACGATGCGGCCTACCGGCAATCAAAACAGGCCAACCGCATGCTCACGGTGGCTTTAGCCGAGCGGCTGGCTCCCTTGGGCATCAGCGTTAACGTTTGCCATCCGGGTGATGTTAACTCCACACTCAGCAACAACCTGGGGTTTGGCGGCTCTCAATCGCCGGATGAAGGGGCGCGGACACCGGTTTGGCTGGCCACCGACCCGGCGGGGCAGGCGTTGACCGGCCAATATTTTGAGCAGTGCCGCTCCACCCCGTGCCGGTTTGCTACCGACCAGGCGGCCATTGCGCAGTTGTACCGGCTTTGCCAGGAATATTAACGTCGGGGTTCGCCATCATCCTGGCGAGATTTAACTTTGGAACGTGAAAAATGAATCGAAAAGCGTTGTTCTGGTTTCTGCTGATTAGTTTTGGCTTGGCCTGGGGATTGTTTACCGCGCCGGTGGCGTTTAAAGCCGATCCCGCCCGTTACGCCATCGCTATGCAGCTTTGTTTTGCCGCGGCCATGTGGGCGCCGGGGTTGGCCGCCATTGTGACCACGTTGCTGGTGAAAAAACAGCCCTTCCGGTCTTTGGGGCTGGCCAAACTCGGCCCCAAACGGTTTTATCTGATTGCCTGGTTTTTGCCGCCGGCGCTAACCCTGGCCACGTTGGGAGTGACCCTGCTTGCCGGCACCGGCACTTTTGACCCCAACCTGACAATGATGCGCGAGGCGCTGGCGCAGGCTCCCGCCGGCACCCAACTGCCTCCGGTCGAGATAGTGGTGGCGGCGCAACTGGCTTTGGCCCTGCTGCTGGCTCCTTTTATCAATTTGATTTTTGCTCTGGGTGAGGAACTTGGCTGGCGGGGCTTTTTGCTGCCGGAGTTAATGCCGTTGGGGCAGGGCAAGGCCATCCTTCTCAGCGGCGTTATTTGGGGGGTGTGGCACGCGCCCACCACGCTGCTGCACGGCTATAACTTTCCGCAGCACCCTTATGTGGGCGTGCTGGTGATGACGGTGGGCTGCGCGTTGTTGGGCGCGATTTTCTCGTGGTTGTATTTGAGCACCGGCAGCCCGTGGACGCCGGCGCTGGCGCACGGAGCCTTTAACGCCTCGCCCGGCCTGGCAATGTTTTTTCTAAAGCCCGGTTTTGATACGGCGCTGGCGGGGCTGGCGTTGGGCGTGGCCGGCTGGCTGCCGATGGCGCTGTTCATTGGCGGGCTGGTGTGGGCCAAACGCCTGCCGGCTAAAGTTCAATCCTCCGCGCATTCTTCGTAACCTTTAGCCCTAAACCAAAGACATACACAAGTGACCAATAAAGTGACCGGCACTTTGATAAGTGCCGGTCACTTGTAATTCTGTTTGGGGAGGAAGATTGTGCCGCTTAACCGTTTTTTGATTGGCCTGGCTTTGGCCGGGCTGGCGCTGCTGTGGTTTGGCGCCGGGCCAACCCGGGCTGCCGGTAGCACCTACTACGTTTCAATGACCGACGGCGCGGACAGCAACACCGGTTTGTCAACCTCGGCGGCGTTTAAAACCATTGCCAAAATTAACAGCCTCACCTTGCAGCCGGGCGATAGCGTTTTGTTCAAATGCGGCGATACCTGGCGGGCCGAAATGCTGGTGATTGACCAATCCGGCGCGGCGGGCAGCCCCATCACTTTTGGCTCTTACCCTGCCGCCAATTGCGCCAACCGGCCCGTGCTGTCCGGGGCGCAGCCCGTTAGCGGCTGGAGTGTCTACTCCGGCAACATTTACGTGGCCGACTTGACCGCCGGAGCCAACGCCGGCAAGTTTGCCAACGGCGTTAATCAGCTTTTTAAAAACGAGCAACGCCTGCCTTTTGGCCGCTGGCCCAACCTTGAGCAATACGACCACGGCTACTCCACCATAGAAAGCCAGCCGGGCAGCGCCCAGATTCGGGATGATGACCTGCCGGCGGTAGACTGGAGCGGGGCCATTGCCCACATCAAGGGAATGCGCTGGTACATTCTTAACCGGCAGGTTAGCGGGCGCAGCGACACTACGCTTACCTTTACCGCCAACAACGATTGTTGGGCTGGCAACTGCGCCGGCTGGGGCTACTGGCTGGATAACCACCTGGCCACGCTCGACCAGGAAGGCGAGTGGTACTACAACGCCGCCGGCCACAAACTTTACCTTTACACCACCGGCGGCGCGCCCGGCGGCATTGAGGGATCGGTTATTCTCCAAAATGATGACCGCAGTTGGGGCGGGGTTTTATTGGGGGCCGATTATGCCGGTGGCGTTGCCTACGTAACGGTTGAAAACCTGGCCATTCAGCGCTGGTTCAGGCACGGCATTGCCACACCCACCAACCACGCTCATTACGAGAACCATCACCTGACCTTGCAAAACAACGCCATCAGCGATGTTGACGGCACCGGCATTAACCTGGCGGCCTGGGTTTATAGCGCCCAGGATGGCCGGCCCGATGGCTGGCGCGGCGGCTACAACCTGACCGTTAGCGGCAACACCATCAACACGGCCAATCAGCGGGGGATTGACGCCTACAGCCGCAACTCCGCCTTTACCGATAACATTATCCGCAACGTGGCGCTCATCTCCAACCTGGGCAAAGCCGGAATGGGCTGCGCGGTTGACGCCTCCGGCGGCTCCTGCACCGAGGACGGCGACGGCTTCCGGCTTAAGGTTTATGAATCTGCCGATACGGGCAACACCAACACTCTGCGCTACAACCGGCTGGCAAAAACCGGTTACAACGGCCTGGATGTTTTTGGCTACGGCAACACGGTGGAATACAACGTAATTGAGGCGGCTTGCTCATCCAAAGGTGATTGCGGCGGGGTGCGCACCTTTGGCGGCAGCAGCCTGGCCGATACCGCTGTGCATGATCTGGTTTTTCGCCAGAATCTTATCATCAACACGCCCGGCAACACCGACGGGGCCAACTCAACCTACAAGGCCCCGTTTGGTTTTGGCTTTTATATTGACCACTACTCCCGCGCCATTGAACTGACCGGCAACACGGTTATCAGTTCTACCGTGCACGGGGCGTTGTACCAAAATTCCACCGGCCAGATGAGCGGCAATACCCTGTACGCCAACAATCTGGGCACAATGAGCGGCGGGCAGGTGGATATAACCTCCGCCCCGGCGCTGGTGCAGCCCTTTACCGGCAATATCCTGTACGCCCTGCGCGGCGACAGCCGCACCCTGCTGGCCGATAGCCTCAGCCGGGTGAGCGGCTCAAACAACAACTATTTTTTTAACCCCTACCAGAACAGCAGTATCTACGTGCAGAGCGCCAAAACTCTGGCCCAGTGGCAAAGCTACAGCGGGATGGATGCCAACTCTAAAAGCCACTGGTTTAACCTGGCTGCCGGCGACCCGACCAATTCGGTTATTTTTTACAACGATACCAAAACCACGCAGGTGATTGATTTGGGCCACAGAAAATATCTGGATTTGGATCAGAAGGAAGTAACCGGTAGCCTTAGCCTGGCTCCGTTCACCTCGCGGGTGTTGATTGACAACGGCGAAACGGCGCTGGCTCCATTGAAGCTGGCGTTCGATAATTCGGCCAGCCCGGCTCAGACCATCAGTTTGAAAAACATTACCGGCAGCCCGCTAACGCTAACCGGGTTGAGCGTTACCTCCGGCTTTGTCATTACCGGCGATACCTGCCCGGACTCGCCCTCCACGTTGGCGGCCAACGCCACCTGCGCCATTACCATCCGTTTTACCTCGGCCCAGAGCGGGGTGAGCGGCACGCTGACCGTTAACCACAACGCCGGCAGTGCTTACACCGCCAGCCTGTTTGGCGGCTGGCTCAAGTGTTACCTGCCGGTGGTGTTAAAATAAGGCGGGTGATGAACGGTTGGGGCGGGCAGGTTATGTAAAAAACACATTATTGACATGCACCTGCCCCCCTATTATAATGAACCTGTCCCATTGCCTTTTGCCACCCAATATTATAGAAGCGGGTTAGCCATGAATAACCTTCCGCAGGTGTACCGAAAGTACGAATTGCTGTTTACCCCCAACCTGATTCCAGAGTTGCGCAATTTACGCGGCGATGAATGGACTCAGTTAATTGATTATCTGGCTCCTTTGCCCGAAACCCACCCGGACGCCATTGCCTTTGCGGTGATGATGATTAATCTGGGCGGCTGTTTGCCGTGCGAGATGGACAGCTACCGCGCCCAGCGCGGCTGCGCCTCCTGCGCCAAACAAACCGTGATCGGGTTTAAAGGCAACGATAAACAACTTTTAAAGCGGTACGAAAAGGCTCAGAGTTTTGTGGCCGACCAATCAGCGCCGGAACAACCGCAATTACAATCACAATTCCGGCGGGCGGCCTAAAATTTACTGGGAGCGGCTGCCATCCGGTAGAATTGCGCCTTCCAGCCGGATTTTATCCAGCCGGGCCTGATCCAGTTTGGCGTTGGCCAACCACGCGCCACGAGCGTCGGCGCGTTTCAGGTTGGCCTTGTTTAAAGTGGCGTTGCGAAGATCGATCCACTGCAATTTGGCTCTGCTCAAGTTGGCTCCGGTTAAGTTGGCCCCACGCAAATTGGCTTTGAACAACGACGCGCCGCTCAGGTTGGCTCCTGCCAAATTAGCCTGCTCCAGATTAACCCCATCCAAATTAGCGCCGCTCAGATTAGCGCCGCGCAAATCAATGCCCCACAAGTTGGCTTTGCTCAAATCGGTGTTGGGCAGGTTTGGGTTGGCCTCGCCCCGGTTGAGCAGTTCCCACACCCGCCGCCACTTGTCTTCAAGCTGAGTGTCCGTGGTGACGGTGGTTTGCCGCAGCGCCGCGCCGCGCAAATCCGCGCCGCGCAAATCCGCACCGGTCAGGTTAGCCTCGCTCAAATCAACGCCGGCCAGGTTGGCGCCGCGCAAATCCGCGCCGGTCAGGTTGGCCCCGCTCACGTCAACCGGCTGCACCGGCGACTCGCCCACGCGCGCGCCGCGCAGATTAGCACCGCGCAAATCTGCGTCGGTCAGGGGGTAGCCGCGCAAATCCAGTCCGCTCAGGTTGGCGTTGGCGCAAGTTGGCGGGCAACCCGCCGGCGCGCACGCCACCAATCCCCAGGCCAGGCCGATTATAACCAGCAAATTCTTTAACCAAACCATGCTCACCTCTGTTGCAAAAGATAAATTTTACTCCGCCGCCGGCAGATGGGCAAAAGCGCGGTATTTTTAAATTTGGGTTAAATTAGTCGGCTCAAATACTATATATTGTGGTATAATTAAAACCAAACCCCTATATCTTGATGAATTTCCATAAAATATTCACATAATATTTGGCTATCTGGCCTGGCCGTGTTAGAATGTACATTGCCATAATGTACAGAGGGAGAAAGATGGAAGCTTTAAAAGCGCGTATTCGGACTGAAGGTAAAAATCTGGGGCATGGCATCCTCAAAGTTGATAGTTTTCTCAACCATCAGGTTGACCCGGCATTGATGCTGGCGGTGGGCGGCGCGCTGGCCGCTCATTTTGGGGCGTTGGGCATTACCAAAGTGCTCACCGCCGAAATTTCGGGGATTGCGCCGGCGCTGACCACGGCGCTGGCGTTGGGTATTCCGGTGGTGTACGGGCGCAAAACCAAACCCATCACCATGCCGGAGAATATTTATATACAAACGGCTCCGTCGCACACCAAAGGCAAAGAAGTGCAGCTTATGGTTTCGCCGGAATTTTTGGGGGCCAATGACAAAGTGCTGGTGATTGATGACTTTTTGGCCACCGGTCATACCATTATGGCTTTGGTGCGGCTGGCGCAGGATGCCGGCGCCGAAGTGGTGGGCGTGGGCGCGGTGATTGAAAAATCCTTTGAAGGTGGCCGGGCCGCGCTGGAAAAAATGGGCCTGCGGGTGCGATCGCTGGCGGTGATTACCGCCATGACCGACACCGAAATTATTTTTGCCGAAGGTGTATCGCCGTGAGTGTAACGCCGCGAGAAGCAGTTGTTATTTTAGATTTTGGCTCGCAGTACAGCCAGCTTATTGCCCGCCGGGTGCGCGAGTTGCAGGTTTACTGCGAACTGGTTCCCTACAACGCCCCGGTTGAGCAAATTACCCGGCTCAATCCGCGCGGCTACATCCTGTCGGGCGGGCCGGCCAGCGTGTACGCCCCCGGCGCGCCAAAATTGCCGGGGATTGTGCTGCAAAGCGGGCTGCCGGCGCTGGGCATTTGCTACGGGATGCAGTTGCTCACCCATCATTTGGGCGGCAAGGTTAACCCCGGCACCGAGCGCGAATACGGCCCCGCCGACATCGAAATTGTTGACGCCAAAGCGCCGCTGTTTGAAAAACTGCCGGCAACCCAACTGCCGGTGTGGATGAGCCACGGCGACCGGGTAACGGAATTGCCGCCGGGGTTTCACCCGCTGGCGCAATCGCAAAACTCGCCGTTTGCCGCCATTGGCAACCCGGAGCGCGGCCTGTACGGGCTGCAATTTCACCCCGAAGTAACCCACACGCCGCAGGGCAAAGACCTGCTGCGCGCGTTTTTGTACGATGTTTGCGGTTGTCATGGCGGCTGGACGCCCGGCAACTTCATCGAAGAGAGTTTGGCGCAGGTGCGGGCGCAGGTGGGCAGCGGCCAGGTGGTGTGCGGCTTGTCCGGCGGCGTCGATTCGGCGGTGGTGGCGGCGCTGCTGCACAAGGCCATTGGTAATCAACTTACCTGCATTTTTGTAAACACCGGCCTGATGCGCCAGAACGAATCCGCGCAGGTGGTGCAAACCTTTGAAAAAGAGATGCACGCCAAATTGATTGCCGTTGACGCCACCGAAGATTTTTTGAGCGCCCTGTCCGGCGTAACCGACCCCGAAGCCAAGCGCAAAATCATCGGTGAAAAATTTGTGCGTATTTTTGAAGCCGAAGCCCGCAAACTGGGCCATGTCGGCTTTTTGGCGCAGGGCACGCTTTACCCCGATGTGATAGAAAGCGCCAGCCGCACCGAGCAAGCCGTTGCGGCCAAAATAAAAACTCACCACAACGTGGGCGGCCTGCCCGAAGATATGAAATTCGAGCTGGTTGAGCCGCTTCGTTACCTGTTTAAAGACGAAGTGCGGGCCGTGGGCGAAGCGTTGGGGCTGCCCAAAGAAATTGTGTGGCGGCATCCCTTCCCCGGCCCCGGCCTGGCTGTGCGTATTTTGGGCGAGATAACCTGGGAACGGTTAGAAACCCTGCGCGCCGCCGACGCCATTTTTATCGAAGAATTGTGGCGTTCCGATTGGTATCACCGCACTTCGCAGGCGTTTGTGGTGCTGTTGCCGGTGCAAAGCGTGGGCGTAATGGGCGATTACCGCACTTACGGCAACGTGGCGGCTATTCGGGCCGTAACCACCGATGATTTTATGACCGCCGACTGGGCGCGGCTGCCCGCCGACCTGCTGGCCCGCGTGAGCAACCGCATTGTGAACGAGGTGTCCGGCGTAACCCGCGTGGTGTACGATATTAGCAGCAAACCGCCCGCCACCATCGAGTGGGAATAACGATTTTGGATTGGCGATTTCAGATTTACGGAACGCAGTTCGTAAATCGTCAATCGTCAATCGTAAATGGAAGGAGTGGTCACCTATGAATGCCGAGTTTACAACCATAATTGGCCAGTTGAGCATTAGCGACGGCAAATGGCGCAGCGATGCTCCCAACCAGGTGGCCGTGCGCGAGCCAAAAGCCGCCGACGCGCCGGGCGCGGGCAAAGGCGACCTGTTCATCATCACCGAAATTCAGGGTGATGGCGACAATCTGGAGGAAATGGAAGCCAAACTGGCGCAGGCTATCCGCGATAGCTATTACTTGGCTCGCGGCTCGATTACGGCCAGCTTGCGCCGGGCAATTCAGGCCGGCAGCGATTTGTTATATAACCGCAACAAAAAAGTGGCGGTTGAAGAGCGCGTGGTGGGCGGCGTGGCGGCAATGGCGGTGAGCAACGAGGATGTTTTTGTGGCGCAGATTGGCCCCACCGCGTTTTTTGCCATTCTGGGCGATCACATCCGGCGGTATCCGCAGCGTTCGGTGTGGCTTGATGAGGCGCTGGGGCCGGAACCGGAGGATGCGGTTTCGGGGTTGGGGCTAAACCGAGTGGTTGAACCGGGCGTGCATCACCTGCGGGTGGTGGCCGAAGACGTGTTAATTTTAGCCGATAGCCGGTTGGCCGGGCAATTGCCACTCAAAGAGGTGGTGCGGGCGGTTAACACCGGCGATATCAAAGCCACCGTGAAAAATCTGGGCGATGTGGCGCAAACCCGAACCGGCTCGGCGCTGGTGCTGGAAGTAATCCAAAAAACCGAAACCGCTCCGGCTTCAGCCTCGGCCAGAATAGCGCCGCCACCGCAACTGGGCAAATTGTGGGCCAAAGCCAGGCTGGGCAAAAAGACCGAGCCGGAACCCGAAGCGGAAACGGAGCCGGAAACCGTTGTCGCCGGGGCCAAAGCGCCCAAAAATACCGCCGTATTTGCCAGCACCGCCGCCGTAATGCAGCGCCCGCTTAGTTGGCTGGGCAATTTTACCGGTCGCGCCAAAGCGCCGGAGCCGGCCCAACCGGAAATACCGGAACTCCGGCCCGCGCCCAAAATTGATACCGAACGCTGGTTTGGGCCGGAAAAACCGGCCTACCCGCCAGAACCGGAAGATGACGCCCGCCACGCCGCATATCAAACCGATGATGACGATTGGCCCGCCGAATCGCGCCAGAAGCCGGGGCTGTTAAACCGGGTGGGCGCTCTGTTTTTGGCGCTGGTAGCCGCCATTGGCGGCGGGTTGCGCCACGTGCTGGGTATGTTTGGCGGCAGCAATAACGATGACCAGCCGCGCCAGGCCGGCACGCAGGCCCGCGCTTCGGCGGCGGGTTTTTCCTGGAAAACGCTGCGCACCATTGCCATTTTTATTCCGCTGGTGGTGGCCATCATTGTGGGCATCAGCTACATTCAAAAAGGGCGGCTGCGCGAAGCCGAATATCAGGATTATTTTACCTCGGCCAAAAATAAAGTAGAGCAAACCCAGTCAGTTGATCCCCAATCGGCGCGGGCGTTGATGTCCGAAGCCGAGACGCTGCTGGTGCAAGCCGAAAAAATCAAACCCAGCCAGCCCGAAATCTCCGAGTTGCGCCAGCAAATGGCCGGCCAGGTAGACAAAGTGGGCAACGTTTACCGGCTGGATTATTTTCCGCAACTGCGCCGCTACACCGACCCCGGCACTCAAACCGCAAATATTGTGGTGCAGGGCGTGGAATTGTACGTGCTGGATAACGGCAACGGTCGCGTTTATCACCATCGGCTAAATGCCGCCGGTGATGCGCTGCTGCCTGATACCGAAACCGTGTTGATGACCGCCAAAGGCCAGCAGGTAGATAACATTACCGTGGGCGACATGCTGGGAATGGCCTGGATGCCAATTGGCGGCAGCCGCCAAACCAGCGATCTGGTGATTCTCAACAGCGCCGGCATGCTGGAATACGATCCCAGTTGGGGCATTACCACGGCCAAACTGGCCGGGGTTGAAACGCTTAAAAAACCCACGGCGGTAGCCAGCTATTTTGGCAACTTCTATGTGCTCGACGCGCAGGCTAATTCCCTGTTGCGTTACCTACCCACCGCCGACGGTTACAACTCAACCCCGCAGAGCTATTTTACCGCCGCCCAGCCGGTAAACCTGGCCAACGCCGTGGATGTGGCCATTGACGGCGCGGTTTACATTCTGTTTAAAGACGGCCAGATTAAAAAATATTTGAGCGGTCAGCAGGCGGAATTCAACCTGACCGGGCTGGATGTGCCGTTGTCCAAGCCGGTGGCCATTTTTACTTTGCCGGATGAGCAGGTGCAGCACCTTTACATTGCCGATGCCGGCAACCAGCGCATTGTGCAGCTTACCAAAGATGGCAAGTTTGTGCGGCAGTTCAAACCGCAAATTGGCGAGCCGGTTACGTTTGCCAACCTGCAAGATGTTTACGTGGACGAAATTGGCGGGCGGTTGTTTGTGCTGGATAGTAATAACCTGTACCTGGGCAAAATTCCCGCCGCCAGCGCCGCGCAGCCCAAAACCGCTCAACCCGGAGCGCCGCCCGCTGCGCCATCTGCGCCGGCAGCCCAACAACCCGCTAACTAACCCCAAAAATCCCCTCAACTCAGTGAGGGGATTTTTTTATAACCGTCGCAAGTGGCATAGTCGGCAGTTGCGAGATATAATGTTTGGGTGGGTTTGGCCCAACATTCCTCTGTCAGAGGCATTAATGAGCACAGAACAAAGTAAAGGCACCATTCTGATTGTTGATGATACTCCCACTAACCTTGATTTGCTTTTTAAATATCTCTCCCGTTCCGGCTTTGAAGTGCTGGTGGCCCAAAGCGGCAAAGAAGCCATTGTGCTGGCCCAAACCGCTCACCCCGATATTGTGCTGCTGGATGTGATGATGCCGGAGATGGATGGCTTTGAAACCTGCCGCTGGCTCAAAGTGCAAAGCTCTACCAAAGACATCCCCATTATTTTTATGACGGCGCTGGTTGACGTGGACAACAAAGTTCAGGCGTTTGAAATGGGCGCGGTGGATTACGTGACCAAGCCGTTTGAACGCAAAGAAGTTTTGGCCCGGATTAACACGCACCTCACGTTGCGGCGGCTGCAAAAAAACCTGGAAAATGAAATTGCCGAACGCGAAAAAATTGAGCAGCGGCTGCGCGAATACGCCGCCGAGCTTCAAACCCAAAATGAGGAGTTGGATGCCTTTGCCCACACCGTGGCCCATAACCTGAAAAACCCGCTCAACGCGCTCACCGGCATTGCCTACCTGTTGGCTCTGGATTACGCCACCATGCCGCGCGAAGAAATGAAAAAATACCTTGAAATTATTACTCGCAGTGGCCGCAAAGCCACCAACATTGTGCAGGAATTGCTTACGCTGGCCAGCGTGCGCCAGCAAGAAGTGGTAACCGAACCCATTAACAATATGACTGCCATTGTCACCGAAGCCCAGCAACGGGTGGCCAACATGGTTGAAGAAACCCAGGCCCAGATTATTTTGCCGCCAACCTGGCCGGCGGCAATAGGCTACGCGCCGTGGGTTGAGGAAATCTGGGTAAATTACCTGAGCAACGCTATAAAATATGGGGGCCGTCCGCCGCTCATTCAACTGGGCGCTACCGCCGAAACCAACGGTCAGATTAGATTTTGGATAAAAGACAACGGCTCCGGCTTAACCGCCGCCGAACAACACCGGTTATTTACCCCGTTTACCCAACTGAGCAAACTTAACGTGCAGGGGCACGGGCTGGGGTTATCAATTGTGCGCCGCATTGTTGAAAAACTGGGCGGCAAAGTTGGCGTAGCCAGCGATGGCACTCCCGGCCAGGGCAGTACCTTCAGTTTTACCTTGCCATCAGCCAATTCAAAACAATAAGGATAAAGGCCATGTTCACCAGATTAACAATGGGGCTGGTATTGTTAGCGTTGTTTTTGAGCGCGTGCGGCCCGGCGATTAATCCGCCGCCGGCTACGGTTGACTCGCTGACCGCCGACACATCGCCCAAGCCGGTTGAATTAAAAACCACCGATGAAACGGCACTTGCGGCCACGTACTACCCGGCGGGAACAGCCAACGCGCCGGCGCTGGTGCTGGTTCACATGCTCAACAGCAACAAGGAATCCTGGCAAAAATTTGCCGCCGCCGCCCAACAGTCCGGCTACGCCGTGCTGGCCATTGATTTGCGCGGCCACGGCCAAAGCAAAGGGCGCGGTTTTCAATTTAATTTAATGGATGATGACCTTGACACGGCGTTGGCGTGGCTGCTGGCTCGCCCGGAGTTGGATAAAACCCGGCTGGGCGCGGTTGGAGCCAGCATTGGGGCCAACCTGGTGTTGCGGGCGGGCAGCCGTCACCCCGAAGTGAAAACGCTGGTGTTGCTTTCGGCAGGGCTGGATTATCGCGGCCTTGGCACCCTGGAGGCGTTGGCGGCCTACGGGCAGCGTTCCATTATGCTGGTTGCCGCCGAAAACGATACCTACGCTGCCACCTCGGCCCAAACGCTCAACAGCCAGGCGTTGGGACGGCATCAACTGCAAATTTACCCCGGCAGCGATCACGGCACCGATCTTTTTGCGGCCCAGGCCGGGCTGCAACCCATGATCCTGGCCTGGTTAAAAGCAACATTATAATTGGCGGGGGCGGCGAAGTTGCCAAAACGCCCCCCAAACATATTTCAAACGGAGAAAAAATCAATGAGCACTAAAATTGAATTTACCAGAAACTACACGGATCACAGTACCAACCAGGGGTTTCAATTTGAGTTTTACTGTAACCGCTGCGGCAACGGGTATCGCACGCAGTTTTCGCCGCACACGCTGGGGATGATTTCCGGGGCGATGGATGCGGCCAACAGCATGTTTGGCGGTATTTTTGGCCGCGCCGCCGATTTGAGTGAGCGGGCGCGTTCGGCGGCATGGGAAAGCGCCCACGACCAGGCGTTTATCGCCGCCGCCGAGGAAATTCGCCCGGATTTTGTGCAGTGTCCGCGTTGTTCAAGCTGGGTTTGCCGCAAAAGCTGCTGGAATATTGAGCGCGGATTGTGCAAAAATTGCGCCCCCGATTTGGGGGTTGAAATGTCGGCGGCGCAATCCAGCCGGACCGTGGGCGAAATCTGGTCAAGCTCGCAGGTGGCCGAAGAGCACAAAGGCATGCTCAAAGAAGAAAGCTGGCAAGAAGCCGTGCGAGCCACCTGCCCCAGTTGCAACGCGCCGCTGGCCAAAAATACCAAGTTCTGCCCGGAGTGCGGCACCAAAATCTCCAGTGATCAATGCCCGCAATGCAACACCAAACTATCGCCGGGAGCCAAATTCTGCCCGGAATGCGGCACCAAAGTAAAGTAATGCCGGATTTTCTGTAAAAAATTGGGGCAGGCATAAAAACCTGCCCTTTCTTTTTTTCTGATCGGGATTAACGCCGGTAACGTTCTACCAACTCCAAAATCCGGTCTTCGTCAAATTCTTCAACCAGTTGGCGCAATTTGCGGGCAAACGGCTGGTATTGAGCGCCCATTTGCTCAATCTGGTCGGCCCGCTGGCTGAGGTGGGGCAACTCGCCTTTCATGGCCAAATCGTAAAGCACGGCCATTTCGGCGGGCGGCGGCGGCACTAAATTGATGACGCCGGTTTCGGGGCCGGGTTGCGGCTGCGCCGGCGGTTCTTTGGACAACCACTCCAGTTTTAAGTGAAATTCCAGCAACGCGAACAGCTTTTTTACTTCAATCGGCTTGGTTAAAAAAGCGTCGCAGCCGGCCAGCATGCTCTGCAAAATATCCTGCTCAAACGTGTTCACCGAGGCGGCGATAATAATGGTGCGCCCGGTTGAATTGAGCGCCGGAATTTGCCGGAGCCGGCGCACGGCCTCCAGCCCGCTCATGTGGGGCATAAGCAAATCCATAAAAATAACATCGGGGTGCAGGGTTTCCGCTTGCTCAATGGCCGCCGGCCCGCTGCTAGCCTCGAACAATTCAAACCCCAGCGGCTCCAGCAAATTTACCAGCACCGAGCGGTTGTGCGGCTCGTCATCTACCACCAAAATTTTGCGCCGCGCCCCGGCGTAGCCAATAATTTCGCGGTCAGGGAGCGCCTCGCGGCTGGCGGCCATCCACACCACCGGAATTTCAACATCAACCCTAAAGGTGCTGCCCTGTTCCGGCTGGCTTTCAACCTCAAGCTGGCCGGCCATCGCCTCAACCAGATTTTTGGTGATGGCCAACCCCAGCCCGGTGCCTTCGGCCCGGTACGGCGTGTCGCCCACCTGTTCAAAGGGTAAAAAAATGCGCTCCAACTGCTCCGGGGCCATGCCAATGCCGGTATCAACCACCTCAAAGCGCAGGCGGCAGGCGGCCATATTTTCCAGGTTGGCGGCGGTGGCGGGCGTAAAAAACAGCCGCGTGGCCGGATTAACCAGCCCCACCCGAAAAATCACCTCGCCGTGGTTGGTAAATTTCAGGGCGTTGCCCAGCAAATTGATGAGAATTTGGCGCAGGCGTTTTTCATCGGCGTGGATGATGGGCGGTAGCTGGGTAACTTTATCATAGGTAAAGGCCACGCTCCCTTTTTGCTGCGCCCGGATTTGAAACATACCCACAATGCTATCCAGAAAACGGGGCAGGTGCACATCGGTGGGGTACAGCTCCATTTTGCGGGCTTCGATTTTGGACAAATCCAGAATATCGTTGATGAGCGTGAGCAGGTGCTCGCCGCTGGCCTGAATAATGCCCACGGCGTGAGCCTGGGCCGGGGTGAGTTGTTCATCGCGGTTGAGGATTTGGGCATAGCCCAAAATGCCGTTGAGCGGCGTGCGGAGTTCGTGGCTCATGTTGGCCAAAAATTCGCTTTTGGCCAGGTTGGCGGCTTCGGCGGCCTCTTTGGCCTGGGCCAGTTCGATGCTGCGCTGGCGGGTTTGCTCAAACAGCGTGGCGTTGGTGAGCGCCACCGCCACCTGGTTGGCCAGCGACCGCATCAGTTTGGCGTCGCCTTCATCAAAGCTGGAAATTTTGTTGTCCTGCACATCCAGCACGCCCACCACCCGCGTGTTAACCATAATCGGTACGGCCATCTCCGAGCGCGTTTGCGGCAGCAGCGGGTTGGGTAGCCAATCGGGCACTTGCCACACGTCATTCACCAGCACGGTTTGGCCGGTGCGCGCCGCTCGCGCCACCAGACTTTTTTCGGTGTGCAGCGGCAGGTGGTAGGCTTGCGCCTTCATCTGCGCCCCGGCCAAACCGGTGCCGTGGGCCAGCACCAGTTGTTGGCCGGTGTCATCCAGCAAGTAAATGTGGGCGTGGTAAAAATGAAACTCGGTTTGCACGCGCCGCACAATGCTTTCAACCAACTCGTTAACGTTGAGCTTGCCGGCCAATTGCTGGTTGGTTTCAACCACGGTTTCAAGCTGTTGGGTTTGCTTTTGCAGGCTGCCAATGGTTTCGCGCAGCCGGGTTGTCATAATATTAAAAGTGAGGGCCAGCCGGCCAATTTCGTCACCGGATTCAACGGTGGCGTAGGCTTGCAAGTTGCCGCCGGCAATATTTTCGGCGGTGGCGGTGAGCCGCCGGATTGACCCCACAATAGTTTGCCGGAACACAAAGGCCATGCCCAGCCCCAAAACTAACACCAGCAAGCCGCCGGTAAAGGATTGAATTTGGGCGTTGGCCAGGCCGTAGCGGCCCCGGGTTAAATCGGCTTGCAACCGCCACTGCTGGTCGCTGGTCATTTGGCCTAACAGCCGCAGCATTTCCTCGGCCTGCGGCTCGCTGTCGGTTTTAAACAGGTACAAATCCTCGTAGGCGTGTTCACTTTCAATCTCTTCAAAGATTTGAAACGGCAAGCTGAACAATTTTTCGCGGGCCGGAGCAATGTGATCCAGCTTGGCCTGTTGTTCTTCGGTGAGCAGTTTCCGTTTTTTGTGCAGATTTTCCCAGGCGGCGGTGTTGAGCGGCAGGCGGGTCATGTAGCCGGATTTAAAGCTCAGGTCGCCTACCATGGCGTAGCCTTGCAGGCTGGTCATCATAGCATCAAACGAGGTTTGGAAATCAACCATGTTATTGAGCAAATCGCTGTTTTCCAGCGAGGTGTACCGCTCGCGTTGTATTTGGATAATGCGGGCGGTATCGCCCAAAATAGAAACGCTGAGCGGGCGCACCTGGGCGCGGTACAGGCGCAGCGCCGGCTGGTTGTTAAAGGGATTGTCGTGCAGCCGGAACATCTGCTCCGACAGGGCGGCCCAATCGGCAAAAATACTGCGCAGCTTTACCAGTTGATTCATGCTGTCGGGGTCTGCCGAAACTTGCGCCAGCCGCTCCATTTCAACCAGGTTGGCTTCAAAGGTTTGCCGGGCAGCGCGATAATCCTCAATCTGGCTGGCGTTGCCCGATACCAGATAGCCGCGCACTTTGGCCACCATTTCCAGCAAGCTGGCTTGCGCCTGGGCCGCCGCCAGCGCCGCCGGTACCCGCAAATCGCCGGTTTGGTTAATGTATTGGGTGGCCTGGCGGCTGCCAATGGCATTAAAAATTACCACCAGCAGGGTTAGCGCCACCAATAGCCCAAACCCCAGGTTTAGTTTTTGGCCAATGCTGAGTTTGTTGAGGAATTTAATGCCCGGCAGGTGCATTTTTAAGGCGACTCCGGCAAGCCCAACGAGGCCCGGTAAATTTCGGCCTGTTTGTCCCGGCCCAGGCGGTTGGTTAGCTCTTCAAAATCGAGCGCGGTTTCGCGCAGGGCTTCGGCGGGGGTAAGCTGGCCCTGCGCGGCCTCATACAAATGAATATCGAGCGCAGTGAGATAGCCAAACGTGCCGGGAATGCGCAAATAAGGCACCTGCAACGGGTTGTTGTAGTTTTCAAAGTAGGCGCTGGTGTAATCGCGCACATCCTGCTCGTTCCAGCCGGCCGCCAGGTAATCATTGATATTGGCGTTGCCTTGAGGCGGCAGGTAGTGGCTAAACCGGCCCGGATCAACGCCATCCCAGCCACGCGCGGCGTAAATAAGCGATTTTTGTTTGGTAGCCAGCAGCGCCAGCAGGTAATAGGTGGCTTCGGGCGCATCGGAAAATTTGGAGATGACCCCGGCCCACGAGCCGCCGCTGGTGTTGCCCACCCGGTTGGGCGTGGGGGTGCGCACCCATTGGCCGGTGTTGATGTTGAAATATTCGGTGGTGCCGGGCAGGGGCGCGGTGCCAATTTTGCCTTTGACCAGACTGCCTTCCTGTTGAGCCAGCGCGCCCAAATCGCCAAAGGTAAAGGTGAGGGCGGCCCGCCCGCGCAAAAAGTGATCCCAGCTTTGCCCCAGGTTCCAATCGAGCATTTGTTTGGGGCCAAAGCGAATTAGGTTAATCATGGTTTCCAGGGCGCGAATGTGGCCGGGGCTATCGAGTAGCGGGCGCATGGTGGCGGGGTCAAACCAGTAGAGTTTGGGGTTGTCCGGGCCAATCACAAACGGGCCGGAAAAAGAGATAAAGTGGAACATGCCCTGCTCGCCCACTTTTAAGTGCATGGTCAGGCCGTCGTCCGGGGTGCCATCACCGTTGAGATCCTGGCCGTCAAAATATTCGGCCACATCCCTGAATTGATTCCAGGTTTGGGGCACGCCCAGCGGATAGCCGTATTGCGCCAAAAAAGCGGCCTGGTGCGCCGGGTTGGCCAGCAGGTCGCGGCGATAGTACATCACCTGGCCGTCGTGGTCGTTGGCCACCATATACTTGCGACCATCGTAGGTGAGCAGGGCGCGGGGAGCCGGCTGTACATCATCAATATCCCATTGGGGAAAACGCGGGTCGTGGTAATAGGCATCGTAGGGAATGATAAAATCCTGGCTGACCAGATCGCCCAGCCACCAGGCTCCGGCAATCGAGGCATCGTACCGGCCAGAGCCGGTGGTGAGGTCTGTAATCAGGTAGGCAAAGTGCTCATCAAGCGGTTTTTCTACAATTTCCAGCTTAGCGCCGGTGGCGGCCTCAAATTCGTGGCGGATTTCGTAGAGCGGGCCGGTAATGGGGCCGGTAGCGCCGGCAATATCGTTAACAATAACGGTAACGGTTTGGCCGGAAAACGGGCATTTGCCCGGCGGGCAGGGTGTGGCTACCAGCGGCGGCACAATATTGCCCACATCAACCACCGAGGCCGCCGCCGGCGGCGCGGTGGGAGTGGCGGCAATCACCGGAGTTGGCGGCGGGGTGGCGGTTGGCGGCGGTAGTTCTTCTGCCGGGGCGCACGCGCCCAACGCCAACAGCATCAGCCCCAAAATACCTAAAGCCGTAGTTTTAAACATGGCGGCGCTACTTATTCCAGCTTGATAATACCCTTGCGGATGGCAAATTTTACCAGTTCGGGGGTGTTGTGGATATCGAGTTTTTCCATCAGGTTGGTGCGGTGCACGCCCACCGTTTTTATGCTCAGGTGCAGCGCCTCGGCAATTTCCCGGTTGGAGTAGCCTTCGGCGATTAACTGCAAAACTTCGCGCTCGCGGTCGGTCAGTTTGTCAAAATTGTCCTCGCGGCTGGCCTTGTCGGTGTGCTTCAGGTATTCCTCAATGAGCGTTTTGGACACCGCCGGGCTGAGAAAGGAATCGCCCCGGTACACCGCCTGAATGGCCGAAACCAGTTCGGCGGGAGCGGCCTGTTTTACCAGATAGCCCGCCGCCCCGGCCTGTAACACCTGCGAGACGTACTCTTCGTTGGTGTACATGGTCAGGGCGATGACTTTGACCTGCGGAAACAGTTTTTTAATCTGGCGGGTGGCTTCAAGGCCGTTGAGGTGCGGCATGGTAATATCCATCAGCACAATATCGGGCAACAGTTCCTCAACTTTTTGCAACGCCTGGCGGCCATCTTCGGCTTCGCCAACCACGGTAATGTTGGCTTCGGCATCCAGCAGCGAGCGAATGCCTTTGCGCACAATGGTGTGGTCTTCGGCCAGCAGCACTTTTATTTTGCTCACGCGCCCTGCTCCAGCGGAATTTCAACCGAAATACGGGTACCCTGTTCCGGCTCGGATTGAATGGAGAAGTTGCCGCCCAACAGTACCACCCGCTCGCGCATGCCCAACAGGCCGGTGCCAATTTCCGGGAACTCCCGCGCCAAAACTTTGGCCACATCAAAGCCCCGGCCATCATCCTCAATGAGGGCAATGACATCCGTGTCGCGGCGGCGCAGCAGCAAATGAACGGTGCTGGCCTGGGCGTGTTTGGACACGTTGGTGAGGGCTTCCTGAAAAATGCGGTACAGAGCCGTTTCAACGGCGGCGGGCAGCCGTTCGGTCAGGTCAAACACCTCAAGTTCAACTTTGAGGTTAACCCGTTTGGCGTACCGGTTAATGTACCAGCGCAGCGTGGGTGCCAGCCCCAAATCATCGAGCATGGCGGGCCGCAGGTTAAAGGCCAATTCGCGCACCTCTTCCAGCGTTTGGTCGGTGAGCAGTTGGGCCTCTTCCAGCCGCTCGCGGAGGGCGGTAGCATTGTGGGGCGGAATTTCCTGAGCAATGGCCGCCAGGTTAATGCTGATGGCCGTGAGCGCCTGCCCCATTTCGTCGTGGAGTTCGCGGGCCAGTTGTTTGCGTTCGGATTCCTGCACCTCGGTGAGCTTGCGGTTAAGGGCGCGAAGTTGCTGGCGTTGCTGGCTGATGGCTTCAAACAGCCGGTTGCGCTCAATCTGGCTGCTGGTTTCTAGCTGTTTGTTTTCAGCCTGAAGGCTCAGCGTCAGGTCGCGCAGGCGCAGGTGGGTTTTAATACGCATTAAAACCTCTTCCTGGTGCAGCGGTTTGGTTACATAATCCACTGCGCCGGCCTCAAAGCCTTTCACTTTGTCCTCGGCGCTGGTCAGCGAGGTCATAAAAATTACCGGAATATCGCGGGTGGCGGCGTTTTCTTTAAGCCGGCGGCAGGTTTCAAAGCCGTCAATGCCCGGCATAAGCACATCCAGCAAGATGACATCGGGTTTGTCGTACTCCACCCGCTTCAGAGCGCTTTCGCCGTTCCGGGCGATTCTGATGCCAAAGCCGGAGTTTTGCAGAAATTGAACGATTACCCCCAGGTTAACCGGCGTGTCATCCACAATCAGGATATTGTATTTAGAATCGTGGCCTGTTTCCTGGTTCATGGGCGTGCAACATTTTTGCGCGGGTTAGTTTTGGGCCAGCGCCAGTTCGGCCAAAGCGATGGCTCCCAGCACCCCGGCCCGGTTGCCCAGCCCCGGCGGCACAATCAACTCATCAATGTGCTCCAGTATTTCGGGAACTTCCAGGTAGTTATTGAGGAGTTGTTGCACCCGCTGCCGGATTAACGGGAACAGGTGCGCCTGCTGCATTACCCCGCCACCCATAATCAACCGTTGCGGCATTAACGTGCAGATGTAATTGGCCAGCGCCAGCGCCAGGTATTCGGCAGCCAGCGGCCAGGCCGGGTGGTCGGCGGGGAGGGTGTAGCCCTTTTGCCCCCACTTCTTTTCAATTGCCGGGCCGGAAACCAGCCCTTCCAGGCAATCGCCGTGAAAGGGGCACGCGCCGGCAAAGTCGTCGCGGCTGGGGTCGCGGGGCAGGCGAATGTGCCCCATTTCCGGGTGCATCAGGCCGTGCACGGGCCGGCCATGCACCAGGCAGCCGCCGCCAATGCCCGTGCCAATGGTTAAATAGATAAACACATCCAACCCCTGCCCCGCGCCCCAGCGATATTCGCCCAGCGCCGCCGCGTTCACATCGGTATCAAAACCAACGGGCAGCCGCAACTCGCGGGCAATCACTCCGGCAAAATCGGTGTTGAGCCAGCCCGGTTTGGGCGTGGTGGTGATGTACCCGTACCGGGCCGATTTGGGGTTGGGGTCAACCGGCCCAAACGAGCCAATCCCAATGGCTTTTAACGGGGTTTTTTGCTGTTGTTCGGCAAAAAAAGCAATGGCGCGGCCAATGGTTTCTGCCGGGGTGGTGGTGGGAAAACTTGTTTCCGCTCGCAAATCATCCGGGCCGGTTCCAACGGCGCACACAAATTTGGTGCCGCCGGCCTCGATTCCGCCAAAAACTTGCATGATTGGGTCTCCACGGGTTTTAAATTTGAGCCGCCATGATCGCTGGCGGGGGCGTGTTTAGTTAGCTTGAAGCCTGCTGTTTTAAAACATTGCTCACGGCGTCGGCCAGAACGGGGTCTACTTCGATGTTCCGGGTGGTGGCAACGGCGGCGTCGAATGTTTGCTGATCCAGCAATTTGGTGGCTTCAATAATCCAGTTTACGGCCATATCCGGCGAGATGGTGCCGGTGTCAATCATCAGGTTAAAATCGGTGGCAATGTCCTGGCGTCGTTCAAAAAATCCCTGAAAAAAAGCGGAGCGTTGCTTATCGGTTTCTCGCACCAGTTCTTCGCTTTGTTGCAGGGTAGCCAGGTTTTCTCGCACCATCATACGTTGCACCCGGAGGGGGAAGGGAGCCTGAACCCGCACGTTGAGCACATCGGCGTAATCGCGCAGGGTAAAAAAGCCGCCCCGGCCCAAAATTACCAGGCGGCCATGTTTGGCCAGCGCCAGCAACGTTTGATTTAACAATGAAATGAGTTGCAGGTTGGTTTGGTTAATCCGCGCCCAAAAGCCCGGCGTTGAGTTGTACAACTCGTTAAACTGGATAAACCCGTATTGCAGCAGCACCGCCTCGATGGTGTCTTTATCTACAAACTGATACCCCAGTCCTTTGGCCACCCGTTGGCCAATGCTCAACCCTTCACTACCAAATTCTCTAGAAATTGTAACAATTGCCATAATTACCGCCTCCTGTAAATATATGGTTTAACTACTCACCCTGGCAGTAACGTGGAGAAAGGGTGAGTAGTTACCTTTACGCACTCCCGGCTCCACCAACTGCGTATAACATTATAGCTTCTTCACTGGCTTCGGCGCGAGGCAGTTCTTTTACCAACCGGCCTTCGCGCATTACCATTACCCTGTCGCTCATGCCCAAAACTTCGGGCAATTCCGATGAAATCATGATAATGCCTACACCCTGTTCGGTCAATTCGGCCATAATTTGGTAAATTTCGGATTTGCTGCCCACGTCAATCCCGCGGGTGGGTTCGTCTAAAATAAAAATGCGCGTGCCAATGCTCAGCCAGCGGGCCAGCACCACTTTTTGCTGGTTGCCGCCGCTCATATTAACTACCGTAAACTCGGTGCTGGGCGTTTTAATGCTCAGTTGCTTGATTAACCCCTGCACCTGTTCAACTTCTTCGCGCAGCTTGATGACCCCCAGCCGGCACAGGTCTTTTAACCCCGAAATGGTGGTGTTGATTTTTACCGAAAGTTTTAGGAACAAGCCCTGAGCTTTGCGGTCTTCTGTGACCAGCGCCACCCGGTTGCGAATGGCATCCTGCGGTGAGTGAGCCTTGTACGGCTGCCCGGATAACCACATTTCGCCGCTGTACGGGTCGGCCCCAAAGATCACGCGGGCCAGTTCGGTGCGCCCGGAGCCGGTAATGCCGGCAAAGCCCACAATTTCGCCGGCGCGGAGTTGAAAGGAAATATCGTGCAGAATTTTGGGCCGCGAAATGTTTTTTACTTCCAGCAGCACTTCGCCCAGTTTGGGGGTGCGTTTGGGGTAAACATCCTGCAAATCGCGCCCAATCATCAACCGCACCAGTTGATCCATAGTCACTTCGCTTACGGTGCGGGTATCAATGTAACGGCCATCCTTGAGCACCGTTACCTGGTTGGCCAGTTCAAAAATCTCTTGCAGGCGGTGCGATATGTAAATAATGCCAATGCCGTTGGCTTGCAGCGAGCGCACTACATCAAATAGCTTTTCCAAATCCTTTTCGCCCAGCACCGCCGATGGCTCATCCATAATCAGCACACGGGTTTTGCGGTTTAACGCTTTGGCAATTTCTACCAACTGCTGTTCGGCCACCGATAGCGTTGACGCGGGCGTATCAACCGATAGCGACACGCCCAGGCTATCTAAAATTTCTGCGGCGCGTTTGCGCGCCTGCGCCCAATCAATCAGCGCGCCTTTGGTGGGCAGGTGGCCCAAAAAAATATTTTCGGCCACGGTTAAGTGGGGAGCCAGGTTAAATTCCTGATAAATGGTAGAAATACCCAACGCCTGAGCATCTTGCGGGTTTTTAATTTCAACCGGCTGGCCTTCCCACAAAATTTGGCCTTCGTCTTTGGAGTAGGCTCCCGACAGAATTTTAATCAGCGTAGATTTGCCCGCGCCGTTTTCGCCTAGCAGGGCGTGAACTTCGCCTTCTCGCACCGTGAGGTTAACGCCCTCCAGGGCTTTAACGCCGGGAAAGCTTTTGCCGATGCCCTTCATTTCGAGCAGAATTTTACCAGAAGATTGACTCATAGCTGCACGCCTCCTATTGGCTATTTGCCCCGGTGTGAAAGCTGGTCAATCGAAACGGCCACAATAACCAGAATACCGGTAATGAGCACCTGATAAATCGAAGGAACGCCCATCAATTGCAGACCGTTGCGGAACACGCCCACAATCAACGCGCCCACCAGCGTGCCCAAAATGTTGCCGCGCCCGCCAAACAGGCTGGTGCCGCCCAGCACCACCGCGGTGATGCTTTCCAGGTTGGAGTCCTGCCCGGCTTGCGGGTCGCCGACGCCGGTGCGGGCTGCCAGCAACAACCCGGCAATGGCGTAAGTGATCGAGGCGATGGCGTACACGCTAATGAGGACTTTAGTGGTTGAAATACCGGCCAACCGAGCCGCTTCGGGGTTATCGCCCACGGCGTACAGGTAGCGCCCCGGCGGAGTTGAGCGCAGCACAAACCAGGTGAGCAGGTACAGCAAAAACACCAACACCGAACCGTAGGTAATGGCGGTGTTGCCCAGTTTAAAGGTGTTGCCAAAAAAGGTTAACGCCGTCGGCAGCCCGGTTACGGTTTGGGTGGTGTAAATCCGGGTAATAGCAAAGGCAATGTTGAGCGTGCCCAACGTAACAATAAACGGGGGCAGCCGGATATACGTAACCAGCGCACCGTTCAGCACGCCAAAGGTAATACAGACCAAAAAGCCCAGCATAATTGCCAAAATTGGGTTGACGCCAAAATCAACGGCCAGGCTGGTCATGGCAATGGACCCCAACGCCATCACCGCGCCCACCGACAGGTCAATCCCGGAGGTTAAAATAACCAGCGTTTGCCCAATCGCCAGCGTGCCCACCACCATCACCTGCTGCACAATCAGCGATAAGTTGGTGCCGGTCATAAACCGGTCAGTTTGGGTGGCAAAGAAAATACTGGCTAACACCAGCGCCGCTATCGGGCCAATAATCGGCGACGCAAAAAGTACATTCAAAAAGCCAAAGCGGCCTTTGTTGGTTTTGCTTACATTCATTACGCTCATAAATAATCCTCATTAAGGCAGCGGCGGTGCAGGTTTCCCCGCACCGCCGCCCCAATTAGCTAAAAAGTCTATTTACCCCAGCAATTTTCCAGACCGAAGACGGTATCTTTGCTGTCAACGCCGGCTTGGGGTTTATCGGTGATGAGGGTAACGCCGGTATCGGTGTAGCCGGAGGGTTTTTCGCCGGATTTGGCATATTTGACCACGGCTTCAACGCCCATCTGGGCCATTTTCAAGGGGTACTGTTGCGAGGTGGCCCCGATTTGGCCGTCTTTGACGCCCTGGGTGCCGACGCAGCCGCCGTCAACGGAGACGACGAGGACGTCTTTGTCTTTGCCGGCATTCTTGAGGGCGGTGTGAGCGCCAAAGGCCGCCGGTTCGTTGATGGTGTAAACCAGGTTGATGTCGGGTTCTTTGGTGAGGCAGTTTTCCATGGCGGTCTGGCCTTTGGCCTGGTCGCCCTGGGTATCCTGGCTGCACACCACTTCGGGGGTCATCACGTTGTCGGTGGCGGTGGAGTCGACTTTGGCCAAACCGTAACCGGCCATAAAGCCGTTGTGGCGGAGCACACCAACAGTGATGCCGGGGGCCAGGTCGAGGGTGGCGATTTTGACGGGTTTATCGCCCATGACGGCTTTGGCGTATTGGCCAATGAGCAGGCCGGCTTTGAAGTTGTCGGTGGCAAACAGGGCGTCGGTGGCTTCCATAGGGCTGGTGGGGGTGTCAAGGGCAATGACGATGACGCCGGCGTCCCGCGCTTTTTGGATGGCGGGGACAATGGCTTTGGTGTCGCTGGGGGTAATGAGGATGCCTTTGGCCCCGGCGTTGACCATATTTTCAATGGCGGTGACTTGAGCGGCGTTGTCGCCGTCAAAGCTGCCGGCGGCGGTGAGCAGTTTGGCGCCCAGTTCGTCGGCTTTGGCTTGCGCCCCTTGTTTCATCTTCACAAAGAAGGGGTTGGTTTCGGTTTTGGTGATCAACCCAACAATCGTTTCGCCAGCAGCGGCTTCTTCTTTAGCGGGAGCCGGAGCGGCTTCGGACGCCGCCGGTTTATCGCCCCAGCAGCTATCCAGGCCAAAGACGGTGTCTTTGCTGTCAACGCCGGTTTGAGGTTTATCGGTGATGAGGGTAACGCCGGTATCGGTGTAGCCGGAGGGTTTTTCGCCGGATTTGGCATATTTGACCACGGCTTCAACGCCCATCTGGGCCATTTTCAAGGGGTACTGTTGCGAGGTGGCCCCGATTTGGCCGTCTTTGACGCCCTGGGTGCCGACGCAGCCGCCGTCAACGGAGACGACGAGGACGTCTTTGTCTTTGCCGGCATTCTTGAGGGCGGTGTGAGCGCCAAAGGCCGCCGGTTCGTTGATGGTGTAAACCAGGTTGATGTCGGGTTCTTTGGTGAGGCAGTTTTCCATGGCGGTCTGGCCTTTGGCCTGGTCGCCCTGGGTATCCTGGCTGCACACCACTTCGGGGGTCATCACGTTGTCGGTGGCGGTGGAGTCGACTTTGGCCAAACCGTAACCGGCCATAAAGCCGTTGTGGCGGAGCACACCAACAGTGATGCCGGGGGCCAGGTCGAGGGTGGCGATTTTGACGGGTTTATCGCCCATGACGGCTTTGGCGTATTGGCCAATGAGCAGGCCGGCTTTGAAGTTGTCGGTGGCAAACAGGGCGTCGGTGGCTTCCATAGGGCTGGTGGGGGTGTCAAGGGCAATGACGATGACGCCGGCGTCCCGCGCTTTTTGGATGGCGGGGACAATGGCTTTGGTGTCGCTGGGGGTAATGAGGATGCCTTTGGCCCCGGCGTTGACCATATTTTCAATGGCGGTGACTTGAGCGGCGTTGTCGCCGTCAAAGCTGCCGGCGGCGGTGAGCAGTTTGGCGCCCAGTTCGTCGGCTTTGGCTTGCGCCCCTTGTTTCATCTTCACAAAGAAGGGGTTGGTTTCGGTTTTGGTGATCAACCCAACAATCACTTCGCCGCTGGCGGCTTCTTTAGCCGGAGCAGCCGCTTCTTTAGCCGGTTCGGACTTTTCGGCTTTTTCGGCGGGAGCGGCTTCTTCTTTGGCCGGGGCGGCTTTTTCCGCCGGTTTTTCAGCCGGAGCGGGCGCAGATCCGCCGCAAGCCGCCATAAGTACCATTAAAACTGCCAGTAAAGCAAAGGCGATTAGCCGTTTGTAAGACATTCTTCTTCACTCCTTGAATACTAATGCAACAAACTTTGGGTATTGATAGTTTTTTTTGTGTTCGCTTAAAAGCCATAACTTCAAAAATTGCCACCGGCAAAGTTTGAACGTTATGGGGCGATTGGGCGGCGCGGCCTGGAGTCAGGCTCGCGGCCATTTTGGGTACAACCAGAGAAAATTGGGTGGGGTTTGTGGGGCTTACGTATGCGCATCACCTCCTTGTGTAGCCTGTTCTTTTTTACGAGTATACAGAATCCGGTTTACGCTGACTATTGGCAAAATGCTTATATCGGCGTAAAAAAGACCTTAGTTTCAGGCTACGGGAGGCAGAAACGGCGGAGGTTTGCGCTTAATTTAAGCTGATGGCGAGAGCAGCCGCCGGTACACGGCTTCCAGTTCGTTGGCGGCGCGGCTCCAACTGAATTGGGCCGCCCGCGCCAGCGATTGCGCCCGCAGGGCGGCGCGCAGGTCGGCGTCGGAGAGCGCCCGGCGCAGGGCCGCCGTCAATTCGGCGGTATCGGCGGGATCAACCAGCAGCCCGGCGTTGCCCACCACTTCGGGCAGGCTGCTGCTGTTGCTGCAAATTACCGCCGCGCCGCAGGCCATCGCTTCCAGCGGCGGCAGGCCAAAGCCTTCGTACAGCGAGGGGTACACAAACACCCGGGCCAGTTGAAAAAAGGCGGGCAAGTCGGCTTCGTCCACAAAACCGGGAAAAACAACGTGGTCGTTCAGCCCCAGCGTTTTTATTTTTTGAAAAAACTCGTCGTACAGCCAGCCCTTTTTGCCCACCAGCACCAGCTTTAGCGTGGGTTGATCGGCCAGCACCGCCCGGAACGCCTCCAGCAGCCGCGACAGGTTTTTGCGCGGCTCGATGGTGCCCACGTGAAGCAAAAAATCGGCGGGCAGGTTGTACTTTTGCCGAACGCGGGCCAGGTCGGCGGGGTTGGTGGCCGGTTTAAAGTGAGGCGCGGCGGCTTCGTAAATCACCTTTATTTTTTCGGGGGGCAGGTTGTAAAATTTAATGGCGTCTTGCCGCGAGCATTCGGACGGCGTGACAATTATGTTGGCGGCGCGTAAAAACCGGGGCATGGCCAGCGTTAAAAACCAGCGGTTATAGGGCAGGTGGTAGGCCGGGTAGTGCAAAAAAATAAGGTCGTGCAGGGTGAACACGGTTTTGGCCCGGCCAAAATGGGCCAGCAAATGGTTGGTGGCGTGAAAAATATCGGTAGCGCCAAAGGTGTTGTCCAGCGGCCAGCGGCTTAGTTGCGATAGCAGCACGCCCATGCGCCACGGTTTGTTGCCCACGGTTACGCTGCGGTGCGGCAGGTGGCGCAGGTAATCCGGCAGTTGTTCCCCGCCGGCGCGGTTAAAAAACAGGTTTACCTCAACCCGACCGGCCAGGGCGCGGGCAATTTCGCCGGCGTAGCGCCCCAAACCGGCGTGTTTTTGAACAGTGGGTGACACATCAATGGTAACGCGCATAATTGCCGCCTTCAGCGTTGAATAATTTGCCGGTAAAGTTCAACCAGTTGGCGGGCCATGGCCGGCCAGGTAAATTGCGCCGCCCGCGCCCGCCCCGCCGCGGCCAACTGCGCCCGCAAATCGGCATCGCGCAGCAGGCGGTTAATGGCGGCGGCCAGTTCGTCTACGTTGTACGGGTCAATTAACAGCCCGGCGTTGCCCACCACTTCGGGCAGCGCCGAGCGGTTGGTAGCAATCACCGGCGTGCCGCAGGCCATCGCCTCCAGCGCCGGCAGGCCAAAACCTTCGTACAGCGAGGGGTACACAAACAGCGCGGCGGCGCTGTACAGGGCGGGCAAATCGGCATCGGCCACAAAGCCGGGCAAATGAACCCGCGCCGCCAGCTTGCGTTGCTCAATTTCGGCCAGAAGCGGCTCAACCTGCCAGCCGCGCCCGCCCACAATCACCAGCGATAGGTCGGCCTCAAGTTGGGCCAGCGCCCGGACGAGCCGTTGGTAATTTTTGCGGGGCTGGAGCGTGCCCACGCTCAAAATAAAAGGGTTTTGGCCAAGGTTGTACTTTTGCCGCACCTCGTTAAGGCGGGCGGCGCTGGTAACGGGCGCAAATTCTGGCGTTACGCCGTGGTACAACACGCTGATTTTATCCGGCGGGGTGCGGTACAACTCAATTAAATCCTGGCGGGTGGCCTCGGATACGGCAATCACGTGGTTGGCGCGTTGCACCGAGCGCGGCACCCAGGTATTAAGGTGATGGCTCATGCCCGGCATAACGCTCTCCGGGTGGCGCACAAACGAAAGGTCGTGCACGGTGACAATGGTGCGGGTGGAAGCATCTACCGGCGGCAAAAAAAAATCGGGGGCGTGAAACAGGTGCAGCGGGCCGGTCCACCGGTTAATAGCCAGCGGTAGCTGCAACCGGTACCACAGCCGGGCCAGCCAGCGCTCAGACAGGCGGGTGGGCTGCCAGCTAAAATTTTGGCCCGGCAGCGATGGCAGCGCGGCCCGGCGGGCATTAGCCACAAACAGCCGGTACTGGGCGGCGGGCCATTCGGCGGCCAACGCTTGCACCAGTTCGCGCGTGTAGCGGCCAATCCCCGCCGATTGGTGGATAGCCGAGGTGTAATCAATGCCAATTTGCGTGTTCATGGCCATAATATGGCTTGCTTTGGGGGGATTGTCAAAAAGGCGAGCCGGCAACAAGCAGTAAGAAGTAAGAAGTAGGGAGTAAGGGAAAAAACTTACTCCTTATTCCTACTTGTATGATGAATTAGGTATGGGTAGTGGCGCAAAAGTAAGTGATGAGTAAAATGGAGAGATGATCCAAGAAAT
>CAZFCE010000051.1:0-27779 GCA_964517605.1 uncultured Caldilineaceae bacterium
AACCTCAACCAAACGTTGGTCAACCTCAACCAAAGGTTGGTCAACCTCAACCAAACGTTGGTGAACCTCAACCAAAGGTTGGTGAACCCTGACCAAACGTTGGTGAACCTCGACCAAAGCATTGTAGGTCACGTCTAAAACGTGACCTACACCCAAACTCAACGCGAATTTCACGAATGGAACGAATTTTTGACAGGGATTATTGAGGTTTTGCCCCCGGCAGGTTATTGCGGCGGGATGCCCCAAAATTGCACTGTGCCATCTCGCAGTTGAAACACTAACATCCTGTCATCAGAAGTGAAATACATTTTCCAAATTGCGGGTATTTCCGTAGCGTACAACAGTTTATTTGTCTTCGCCTCCCATAGAAGCATTGTTCCGGCATCCCAGGGGCGCGCCGTGTCAATATTTTCAAAACCGACGGCTAAAATTGAACCAGAGAATGAAAAGCGGATGTCAACAACCCTGGCATTATGGCCGGCTATATCAACCGGATTTTGCCCTACTTTAGCTACGCCCCACAGGGTTATGGTTCCATCATAATGACCGACCGCCAGAGTTTTATTATCGGGTGAAAAGGCCAGTCCATGATCACCCGCAGACTCTTGAAGCGTTTGCAATAATTCCCCATCTTTTGCATTTAGTAGATACACCTCTCCCCCGGACCGTGAAGCAAGCCTTCCATCAGACGAAAAAACTGGGTTGAAGGCTCCACTGCGATTAGGTGATATTAAATTTTTCAATTCCTCACCTGTCCGAACATCGTGAATATATAACACACTGCTCTGTGTCGAGGCCATCACCATACCGTCGGGTGACAGGGCTAAATCTCTCAGGGACATAGACATATAACTACCTAAAGTTTGAATATGTTGGCCTGTAGTCAGGTTCCAAATCCAGGCGGACTGCCCCTCTTTTTCACTTGAGGCCAAAGTGTTCCCGTCGGCGGAGATAGCCAGGTGCGTTACCGGGGAAGAATGTCCCGCCAGGGTACACACAACTCTACTCTGGGTTGTATCCCACTGGCGGATGTTGCCGTCAAGGTGACCGGTAAAAAGGGTATTATCCGGCCCCACGGCCAGGGAGATAATGCTTTGCCCGGCATATTCATCCAGTTCCTTCAGGAGTGTCCCGGATTTCACGTCCCACACCTGGGCTTGACCACTGCGCCACACGGGAACGGCCAATGTCGTTCCATCCGGCGAGAATTGTAGTCCTGCCACGCCATCAGTGCCGGTAATCTCCTGCGTCAACTCCCCTGTAGCTACATTCCACACCCGCAACGTGGTGTTGTAAGCTCCCGACGCCAATTGTTGACCGTCAGGGGAGAAAGCCAGGCTGGCGGCATTGAAGTTATGGCCTTGCAGAACCCTTAATAACTTTCCGGTTTCAACTTCCCACAAAAGGATTTCCGTATCCCGCAGCGAGGCCAGCAACTTGCCGTCCGGCGAAAATTTCACCGCATAACCGGTGAGGATGCCCCGGGGATTGCTTTGACTCTGCAAGTCACGCCAGAGCTTGCCGGTTTTTACATCCCAAACTTTAACCACCTGGTCGGTTGCGCCGGAAGCCAGCAATTTGCCGTCCGGCGAAAAATCAAAACCGGTTGGCGTTTTGCTATCCGGGTGTCCATCCATAACCTGCACTAACTTGCCCGTTTCTATATCCCATAAGCCAATCCTGTTGGGGCGCATACCAGAAGCCAATGTTTTGCCATCCGGCGCAAAGGCCATAAACGTTAATGGTTGTTCGCTCACGTCCCACCGCCCCAAATCCGCACCGGTCGCTGCGTTCCAGCGGATGATGGTGTTGCCGCCCGCCTGGGCCATTATGGTTTCGCCATCTGCCAGAAAGATCATTGCTTCGATAGGGGCATTGGTTAATTTGAAACGCAGTAAATCCAGGGTTTTGGCATCGTGCAGCCAAATACCGGCCGTGGAACCCACGGCCAAAAAGCGACCGTCCGGGCTGTAGGTCATCTGTTTGGCCCCGCCCCGGCCCCACACGGCCAGTTGTTGCAGCCGGTCAACATTATCCGGCGTAATCGGCTCGGCGGGGATTGGCACCGGTGTGCCCATCAGCACCGGCAGGGCCGGGGTGGCGGTCGGCGTGGGCGAGGCGGCGGGGGTCGCGGTGGGCGTGGGGCCGCCGGCAAAGGCGGTTACGGCAATAACGCCAAGCAGCAGCAACAGCCAGTGGTTTACGCGCATAGGGTTAGCTCCTTTGATAATCACGAATGACGAGCGACGAATGGCGAATGACGAATGGCGAACGAGAATTTGTCGTTCGTAACTCGTAATTCGTAACTCGTAGTTGGGTGGCCCGAATCATACCACAACTCCGGGACGGTCACAAAGATGATTGAGTGGGCCTTTTGTCCACAACCCGGTCAAGAATAAATATGACCAGGTCAAAAAAAATTATGACTGGGTCATAAATAAATATGACTGGGTCAAAAAAAATTATGACCGGGTCAAAAATAAAGCCCGCCGGTGACGTTTTAACCGTCACCAACAACTTACTTCCTTCTCCTTACTTCCTGTTCCCTTAAATTTCAGCCTGAGAAAATTAGCGGCCAATGGCCGGGCCAAACCCACGTTTGACAAATCAATTCCGCCCGTATATTGTGTGGGGCGTGTGCCGATTGCGGGCGCGCGCCACAAAGTTTTTTGGAGAGAATCAACCGTATGTCTACCCCAACCCAGTTGTACAACGCCTATATTTTTGATCTTGACGGCACCGTTTACCTGGGCAACAGTTTGTTGCCCACCGCCGGCGAAACCATTGCCAAACTGCGGGCGCTGGGCAAACGCACCGTCTTTTTATCCAACAACCCCACCCACTTTCGGGCCGAGCAGGCCGCCAAACTCACGGCTTTGGGCCTGCCCACCCCGCCCGAAGACGTAATCAACTCCTCGGTGGTGATGGTCAACTTTTTGCAGCGCCGCCTGCCCGCCGCCCGCCTGTTTGTGATGGGCGAAGAGCCGCTCAAAACCGAACTGCGCGCCGCCGGTTTTGAGTTAACCCAGGATGTGGCCCGCATTGAGGTGGTGATTGCCAGTTTTGACCGCACCTTTGGGTACGAAAAGCTGCAAATTGCCTTTGATGCCATCCGGGCCGGGGCGCGTTTTTTTGCCACCAACGGTGATCGCTACTGCCCGGTGCCCGGCGGGGGCCAGCCCGATGCCGCCGCCATTATTGCCGCCGTTGAAGCCTGCACCAACACCAAAATCGAGGCCATTGTGGGCAAGCCCAGCCACCACATGGCCGAAGCGGTGCTGGATTTGCTGCGCCTGTCGCCGGCCCAATGCCTTATGACCGGCGATCGCCTTGAAACCGATGTGCTGATGGGGCTGGATGCGGGCATGGCCGCCGCCCTTACCCTTACCGGCGCAACCACCCCCGCCATGCTGGCCGCCTCGGGCGTAAAACCAACCTACGTGCTGCGCCAACTGGCCGATTTACTGCCGGCCTAGCCAACTCCGTTTATTTTGACCAATGCCGGGGAACCGGCTTAAAATGTAGCGGCAAACTAATCTTATATGTACCCACGAGGTTTCCCAATGAATTTAGAAAACGCCCAGGCCGTTATGCGGCAAGAAAATATTGATTGCTGGTTAATTTACGATTTTCAAAAAACCAACCCCATCATGCGTCAGCTTTTGCCGCTGAAACAGTTTCTTTCGCGGCGATTGTTTTTTATTGTGCCGGCGCGCGGCAACCCCGTTTTACTCGGCTCAAAAATTGATAACGATGCCATCCGGGCGTTGCCCTATCGCGCCGAGTTTTACGTAAGCTGGCAGGAAATGGAGAAAAAACTGGCCATTCTGCTGGCTCCCTATCAAGCAGTGGGGCTGGATTACTCGCCCGGCTGCGCCTTGCCGGTGGCCTCGCGCATAGATGCCGGCACGTTTGATTACATCAAAAAACTGGGCAAAACCATCAAATCGGCGGCCAACGTGTTTCAGGCTGCCGCCGCCGTGTGGAGCGACGCCGCGCTGCAAGCTCACCTGGAAGATTGCGAGCGCGTAGCCGCCATCAAAGATGAGGCCTTTGCCTTTATTGCCGCGCAACTCCGCCGCGGCGCTCCCCTCACCGAGTACGATGTGCAGCAATTTGTGATGCAGCGGTTTGCCGCCGAAAACCTGGCTACGCCCTACCCGCCCATTGTGGGCGTTAACGCCAACAGCGGCGACCCGCACTACTCGCCCGATGAAACCAAGCACCTGCCCATTAAAAAAGGCGACTGGATTCTGCTGGACATGTGGGCCAAACGCCCCGATGAAGATTGCATTTTTGCCGACATCACCTGGGTTGCCTTTGCCGGCGCTCAACCCCCGACCAAACACCAGGAAATTTTTGAGATTGTGCGCGATGCCCGCGATAAAGGCGTGGCCTACCTGCAAACCTGCGCCGAACAGGGCCGCCTTGCCGAAGGCTGGCAGGTTGATGACGCGGTGCGGCAGCACATTGCCGCCGCCGGCTACGGCGATTACTTTATTCACCGCACCGGGCACAACCTGGGGCCGGGCGATAACGTGCATGGCCAGGGCGTTAATATTGATAACCTGGAAACCCACGACACCCGCAAACTGATGCCGGGCCTGGGCTTCTCCATCGAGCCGGGCATTTACCTGCCGGAATTTGGTGTGCGGTCAGAAATCAATGTGTATATGGAACCCGCCGGCCCGCGCGTTACCACGCCGTTGCAACAAGAAATCATCTGCCTGGATGTTTAATTAACCGCCGGCCATTTGGCATAATTGCATTCGGTTTTAAATTTTTAGTAAACTACACCTAAAAAGGGATTGTTATCAATCCCTTTTTTAACACCACGGGCCAAAACATTTTTACCCGCCGAAAGGATAGCCGCCAATGACTCAATTTAACCCCGCCGACCACCCGCACCGCCGGTACAACCCGCTCACCGGCGAATGGGTGCTGGTATCGCCGCACCGCACCAAACGCCCCTGGCAGGGGCAGGTAGAAAAAACGGCGCAAGACACCCGGCCCCGCCACGACCCCGCCTGCTACCTGTGCCCCGGCAACGAGCGCGCCGGCGGGTTAAAAAACCCGGCCTACGAGCGCACCTTTGTCTTTACCAACGATTTCGCCTCGCTGCTGGCCGATACGCCGCCGGCAGAGGTCTCGGCGCACCCGCTGCTGCGCCCGCAAAGCGTGCAGGGCACCTGCCGGGTGATTTGCTTTTCGCCCCGCCACGACCTGACCCTGCCCGAAATGGAACTGGCCGATATTTGCACCGTCATCAGCGTGTGGGCCGACCAGGTAACGGAGTTGGGGCAAACCTATCGCTGGGTGCAAATTTTTGAAAACAAAGGCGCGGTTATGGGCTGCTCCAACCCGCACCCGCACGGGCAAATCTGGGCCAGCAACATTCTGCCCAACGAACCCGCCAAAGAAGATGCCCATCAGCGGGCCTATTTTGAGCAATACGGTTCGCCGTTGCTGCTGGATTACGTTAATTTAGAGCTTGAGCAGCAAGAGCGAATTGTGGCCGAAAACGAACACTGGCTGGCGGTGGTGCCTTACTGGGCGGTGTGGCCGTTTGAAACGCTGCTGCTGCCCAAAACCCACGCGCTGCGCCTGCCCGGCCTCAACCCGGCCCAACGCGATGGGCTGGCCCGCATCCTTAAAGAACTGCTCACCCGGTACGACAACCTGTTTGAAACCTCGTTCCCGTATTCAATGGGCTGGCACGGCGCGCCCACCGGCCCCGGCCATTACGATTACTGGCAGTTGCACGCCCATTTTTACCCGCCGCTGTTACGCAGCGCCACGGTGAAAAAATTTATGGTGGGCTACGAAATGCTCGGCGAGGCCCAGCGCGACCTCACCGCCGAACAAGCCGCCGCCCGCTTGCGCGCCTTGCCTGCCGTTCACTACAAACTTGCCGGGAGCCGCTAATGGTCGCCAATCTTTTGCCGGTAATCCGGCGGTTACACCGCCACATTCGGGATGCCGTAATTAAAGCCTGCCAGCAGGCCGCGCTGGAAGATTTGGCCCGGGTTGACCACCACGGCATTGATGACACCATCTACGCCATTGACCGGGTGAGTGAAGCGGTGCTGATTGATTTTTTTGAGCGCGAACTCACCGCGCCCATAATTTTAATTGCCGAAGGGCTGGCCGAAGGGCAAATGGTGCTGCCGCGCGGCGCATCCGAGGCCGAAGCCCGCTGGCGCATTATAATTGATCCCATTGATGGCACGCGCGGTTTGATGTATCAAAAGCGTAGCGCCTGGATTTTAACCGGCGTGGCTCCCAACCGTGGCCCGCGCACCTGCCTGCGCGATATTGAACTGGCCGTGCAAACCGAAATCCCGCTGCTTAAACAACACCTCAGCGATGAAATGTGGGCCATTGCCGGGCAGGGCGTGCGGGCCAGCCGCTACAACCGGCTCACCGGCGAGTCCGCGCCGTTGCGGCTCAAACCATCCGGGGCCGCCACCATTGCCCACGGCTTTGTTACCGTTTCGCGCTTTTTCCCCGGCGCTCGCGCCCAACTGGCCGCCATTGATGATGAAATTGTGGCCGCCGCGCTGGGGCCAGCCCAACCGGGCCAGGCTCTTTGTTTTGAGGATCAGTACATTGCCAGCGCCGGTCAATTATATGAATTGATGGCCGGCCACGACCGGTTTGTAGCCGATGTGCGCCCGCTGTTGGGGGCCGAAATGCTCTGCTCTCACCCTTACGATCTCTGCACCGAGTTGATTGCCCGCGAACTGGGCGTAATTGTTACCACGCCGGCGGGCCAACCGCTGGCCGCGCCGCTGGATACCACCACCAATGTGGCCTGGGTGGGCTACGCCAACCCGCAGTTGCGGGCGCAACTGGAGCCGTTGTTGCACGCAGCGCTGGCCCGCCATCACCTTGAGCTGGATTAACCGCCGGATTCGCCCATTCACCGGCAAGCCGGTATACTTTTAAAAAAATTTAGACTAAAAACTCTGGACTCGAGGAAGGTTATGGCCGTAGATTTTACAATTCCCAAACTGGGCGACAACGTTAAAAACGCCACCATTGTTAACTGGCTGGTTACAGACGGCACCGAAGTTAACGCCGGCGACGATGTGATTGAACTTGAAACCGACAAAGCCGTGATTCCGGTGCCGGCCAATGCCAGCGGCACCATCAAACTTGGCCCATACGCCGCCGGCACTGTGGTGCCGATTGGCGCGGTGGTGGCTACCATCGGCTCCAAAGGCGGCGTTTTTTCGCCCGGCTCTGGCGCGGCCCCGGCGGAGGCCGTCGCGGCCCCGGAACCGCCGGCGGTTAGCGTAACAACGCCCGAACCCGCCGACGCCGCGCCCAAAACCACGCCGGTGGCCCAAAAAATGGCCGCCGAAATGGGCGTTGATTTAAACACCGTCAGCGGCAGCGGCGTTCACGGCAAAATTACCAAAGCCGATGTGCTGCACGCCACCGCGCCGGCTCCCGTGGCCCCCGTCATCCCCACCCGGCCAGAGCCGGCAGCCCCGCCCGTTCCCCAACCCGCGCCGCTGCCGCCCGCCGCTCCCGCCAACGATGTGCTGGAACGGGTGCCGGTAAAGGGCATTCGGGGAGTGGTGGCCCGCCGCATGGCCGAAAGCGTGCAAACCACAGCCCGCGTGACGCTGGTAACTGAGGTTGATGCCACCGAACTGGTTAACCTGCGCGAGCAACTCAAAAGCCGCTACACCGAAGCCTGGGGTTTTGCGCCCGGCTACAACGATCTGCTGGCCATGATTGTGGCCAACGGGCTGCGCCAGTTTCCGTATATGAACGCCCGGTTCTCCGCCGATGGCGCGGCCATTGAATACCTGCAACCCGTCAACATTGGGCTGGCGGTAGATACCGACCGCGGCCTGCTGGTAACGGTGGTGCGCGATCTGGATAAAAAAGGGCTGCAAGAAATTGGCCGCGAATACCGCGACCTGATCAGCCGGGCCAAAAACAACAAAAGCGGCCCCGCCGACCTGACCGGCAGCACTTTTACCATTAGCAGCCTGGGCATTTACCGGGTTGATGCCTTTACGCCGGTAATCAACTTGCCCGAAGCCGCCATTTTGGGCGTGGGCCGGATTGCCGACAAGCCGGCGGTGAAAGACGGCCAGATTGTGGCCCGCAAAATGCTCACCCTTAGCCTGGTGTTTGACCACCGGCTGGTAGATGGCGCACCCGCCGCCCGCTTTTTGGATTACCTGTGCGAAATGATTGAAGAGCCGTACATGCTGTTTCTCACCAGAAAATAACCAGCCCCGTCGAGGTGTCAGCCGCCTATGTTAGCCCGAGTCAACAGTTGCGCCGTTATTGGCCTGGACGGCGTGTTAATCAACGTAGAAGTAGACATTGCCACCGGCTTGCCCTCAATGACCATTGTGGGGTTGCCGGATACGGCAGTGCAAGAAAGCCGCGAGCGGGTGCGCGCCGCCATTAAAAACAGCGGCCTGCCGTTTCCCAACGCTCGTATTACGGTTAACCTGGCTCCCGCCGATATTCGCAAAGCCGGCCCCGCCTACGATTTGCCCATTGCCGTGGGCATTTTGCTGGCCAACGAGCAATTTATGGCCAACATTGACCGGGCCATTATTATGGGTGAACTGTCGCTGGATGGCGGCGTGCGCCACATCAGCGGCGCGCTGCCGATGGCTCATTTGGCCCGGCAACAGGGGTTTGACACCCTGTTTGTGCCCGCCGAAGATGCCGCCGAAGCCGCGCTGATTGACGGGCTGCAAGTTTACCCCATTACCACGCTGCTGCAACTGGTAGATCACCTGAGCGGGCACAAAAAACTCAGCCCGCACCTAATTGATTTTTCACTGGATGGCGTTACGCCGCCGTATGCCACCGACTTTGCCGAAATCAAAGGGCAGGAACACGTTAAACGGGCGCTCGAAGTGGCCGCGGCTGGCGGCCACAACCTGCTTCTCAACGGCCCGCCAGGTTCTGGCAAAACCTTACTGGCCCGTTCGGTGCCCGGCATTTTGCCGCAACTCACCATCGAAGAGGCGCTCGACGTAACCCGTATTTACTCCGTTGCAGATCAACTTCCGCCCAATGAACCATTAGTGCGACACCGTCCGTTCCGGTCTCCGCATCACACGGTTAGCTATGCCGGCCTTATTGGCGGTGGGCACTGGCCCAAACCCGGTGAAATCAGTCTAGCTCACCGGGGAGTCCTCTATCTGGATGAGTTACCAGAGTTTGGGACTCGCTTATTGGAAATGCTCCGCCAGCCGATGGAAGATAAAGTGGTATCTATCAGCCGTTCCGCCGGTTCGCTTACCTACCCGGCCAACTTTATTTTGATCGGCTCGATGAACCCCTGCCCCTGCGGTTTTGCCAGCGACCCCGAAAAAGAATGCACCTGTTCGGTGGCGATGGTCAAAACCTACCAAAAGAAAATCTCCGGCCCGCTGCTGGATCGGATTGATATTTATGTAGAAGTGCCGCGCGTTCCCTTTGAAAAACTCAGCGATAAACGCACCGGCGAACCGAGCGCCAATATCCAGGCACGGGTTGAGGCAGCCCGCACCACCCAGCGAGAACGTTTTACCGGAACCAAATTACACGTTAATGCCGATATGGGGCCGGCGGAAATCCGCCAGTTTTGCCAGGTTGATGCCACCGGCACCAACCTGCTCAAAGCAGCCATGCAGCAAATGAAGCTCAGCGCCCGCGCCTATCACCGCATCCTTAAGCTGGCCCGCACCATCGCCGATTTGGCCGGCGAGGATCACATCCACACTGCCCACGTGGCCGAGGCCATTCAGTACCGGCCCCGGCAGCAGGTTTAGCAGCAGATTTAATTGAAGGACAATGGCTTAAATAGCAACAGATCAACCAAAATATAACGGTTCTGGCCCGGTTTGCCGGGTTGGTCCCAAAATAAGCTGTAGACCAATGGCAAATAATAATTCGCAACCGCAATACTTAACCGAATTTTTGCAGCAATACACCGTGCCGCAACTGAGACAGTTGGCCGGGTTGGTGATCTCCGACTTGCCCAATCGCAAGGCCGATCTGGTGGAGGCCATTCACACTTACCTCACCACCCCCGATAACCTGCGCCGGGAATGGCAATTGCTTGACAAAATGGAGCAAGCCGCCATCGCCGAGGTGGTTCATTCGGGTGAAACCCGGCTGGACACCGCTCAGTTTAAAGCCAAATACGGCCAAAAACCAAAACTGGGTGGCTATAGTTACGGGCTTTTATCCAACAAAAACGAGTTAACGCATTTGGATTTGTTTTTTTACAGCTATTATTTGCCGCTTGATTTGAAAACCCAACTGAAAACTTTTGTCCCGCCGCCGCAAAAGGTCAAACTCAACACCGGCGACCTGCCGGAAACCATTACCCAAACTTTCACCGAGTTTGATGCCGACACCCGCAAATCCATCAAACAAACCGTAGAAACTCCCCTGACCCGGCTGGAAACCGAACGGGCGGCCCTGCAAGATATCTTCACTATGTTGCGCCTGGTTGAGGCCGGACAAATAAAGGTTAGTGATAAAACCTATCGCGCTACCGCCGCCGGGCTAAAAACCATTACCCAGGCTTTGGCCGGCGGCGATTTTTACCCGCCGGATGAAGTGCTGGACGATTACGACCACACCCTTATTGGCCCCATTAAAGCCTTTGCCTGGCCGCTCATTTTGCAGAGCGCCGGCTTTGCCCAATTAAACGGCACAAAATTAGAGTTGACTGCCGCCGGCCAAAAGGCGCTTCGCAACCCGCCGGAAAAAGCTATTCAAACCGCCTGGCAAAAGTGGCTAAAAAGCAAACTGCTGGATGAATTTAACCGGGTAGAGGCCATTAAAGGCCAAACCGGCAAGGGTAAACGCCAACTCACCGCTGTTTCCGGGCGACGCGCCGTCATTGCCACCGCGCTGGCCGAATGTAACATTAATCAATGGCTTAAGTTTAATGAGTTTTCGCGTTACATGCAGGCCAGTGGCCATACTTTTGAAGTGGCCCGTGATTTTTGGGATTTTTACATTGCCGAGCCGCATTACGGCAGCCTGGGCTACGAAGGTTTTAGCGACTGGCACATTGTGCAGGCGCGCTACATGCTGGCGTTTCTGTTTGAATACGCCGCCACGCTGGGGCTGATTGATGTGGCCTATATTAACCCCGCCGGCGCCCGGCACGATTTTGGCAAACTGTGGGGCACGGACGACCTGACGTGCCTGAGCCGCTACGATGGCCTGCTCTATTTCAGGCTGAACAATCTGGGAGCCTGGGTGCTGGGCCTGAGCGATAAATACACGCCCTCGCCGGTTGAGCAACGGCAGAGTTTTAAGGTGCTGCCCAACCTCGATGTGGTGGCGGTTGGCCCGTTGCCGCCCGGCGACCGGCTGTTTTTAGAGCAATTTACCACCCAAACCGCCGAAAACGTCTGGAAAATTGATCGCGCCCGGCTGATTGAGGCGTTGGAAAACGGGCGGCACCTGGCCGATATTACCGCCTTTTTGCGGGCCAATTCCGGCGCAGAGCTGCCCAATCCGGTAGAAGTGCTGCTCACCGAAACCGCCGGGCGGGTGGCCGGCCTGAGCCGGCGGGGTGAGGCGCTGCTCATCGAAGCCAAAGACCCGGTGCTGGCCCAGATTATTGCCAACGATGGCAAGCTGCGCTCGTTGTGTTGGCTGGCCGGTGAACGTATAATTGTTGTTCCTCAGGAAAACGAGGCCGCCTTTCGGCGTAATTTGCGCCAGCTTGGCTACGGGGTATCGGCATGAGCTACAATCCCCACAACCCCATGATTGTGCAGAGCGATAAAAGCATTCTGCTGGAAGTGGACAACCCCCACTACCCGCCGGCCCGCGATGTGCTGGCCCGTTTTGCCGAGCTTGAAAAAAGCCCGGAATATGTGCATACCTACCGCATTACCCCGCTGTCACTGTGGAACGCCGCCTCAACCGGCCTCAGCGCCGCAACCATTCTGGCCGGGCTAAACCAGTACAGCAAATACCCGGTGCCGTCCAATGTGGCGGTGGATATTCAGGATTACATTGGCCGTTACGGGCGGGTTAAATTGATTCAGGCCAGCGGCCAACTCCGCCTCACCTCAGATGACGCCACCGTAATTGTGGAACTAACCCGCCAAAAATTGCTGCAACCCTACATTATTGGCCGGATTGACGCTCACACCCTGCACGTAGATGCCGCCCGGCGCGGTCACATTAAACAAACGCTGGTTAACCTGGGCTATCCCGCCGAAGACCTGGCCGGCTACATTGATGGCGAATCGCTGGCGTTTGGGCTGCGGCAGCTTACCCGCGCCAACCGGCCGTTTGGCCTGCGCCACTACCAGCAGGAAGCCGGTGATATTTTTTACGCCGGCGGCGCGGCGCGCGGCGGTTCCGGGGTGATTGTGCTGCCCTGCGGCGCGGGCAAAACCATCGTCGGCCTGTCGGTGATGAACGCGGTGCAATGCAGCACGCTCATTCTAACGCCCAACACCGTTTCGGTGCGGCAGTGGATTGACGAGTTGCTGGACAAAACCACCCTTACCGCAGAGCAGGTGGGCGAGTATTCCGGCCAGCGCAAAGAAATCAAGCCGGTTACAATTTCTACGTACCAAACGATGACCTACCGCAAGCGCGGCAGCAAAGCCACCAACGGCCCGGCCACCCGCGACCAGTTTCCTCATTTTGATTTGTTTGATGAGCGCAATTGGGGCCTGATTATTTACGACGAGGTTCACCTGCTGCCCGCGCCGGTTTTTAGCATCACCGCCGAGTTGCAGGCGCGCCGGCGGCTGGGGCTAACCGCCACGCTGGTGCGCGAAGATGGCCGCGAAGAGGACGTTTTCTCGCTCATTGGCCCCAAAAAATATGATGTTCCCTGGAAAGATTTGGAGCGGCAGGGCTGGATTGCCACCGCCGATGTGATTGAAATCCGCGCGCCCCTGCCCGACGACTACCGTTTAACCTACGCCATGGCCGAGCCGCGCCAAAAATATCGCGTGGCCGCCGAAAGCCCGGCCAAATTTGGGGTGCTGGATCAATTGCTGGATAAGCACCCCGATGACCACGTGCTCATCATTGGCATGTACCTGGAACAGTTGCAACAGGTCGAACGGCGCTACGGCTTTCCCGTTATTACCGGCCAAACCGCCGTTAACAAACGCCGTGAGTTGTATCAGCAATTTAAAGAAGGCGATTTGAAACGGCTGATTATCTCTAAAGTGGGTAATTTTGCCGTAGACCTGCCCAACGCCAACGTGATGGTGCAAATCAGCGGCACTTTTGGCAGCCGCCAGGAAGAGGCGCAACGGCTGGGCCGCATTTTGCGCCCCAAAGAAAACGGCGGCTCGTTGGCCCATTTTTACACCATTGTCTCCAAAGACACGCAGGATCAGGAATTTGGGGCCAACCGGCAACTTTTCCTCACCGAACAGGGCTATCAGTACACCATTCTCTACGCCGACGAAGTAGCCGCTTATAAACCCAAAGTTATCAGTCGCCCGTAGCCGGTGATTTGAACTCACCAAACACTATGCCAACCCTGGAAAGCCTCACCGAAGCTAACATTAATCTACTGGTTAACCCCCAAAGCCTGAAAAAAGGGCGCGTCTATCTGCACCGCATCCGCAACCCGCAGCGAGTTGGCAACAGCCTGTCCGCCCAGGTGTCCGGTAGCCGGCTATACAATGTAGAAATTGAGGTGGATGACCGTGGCATTCACGCCCACTGCACCTGCCCGTATGATTGGGGCGGTTACTGCAAACACATTGGCGCGGTGCTGCTTAAATGGGTGCAATCGCCCGGCGATTTTGTTAAAACCGAGGCGCAGCCTGCGCCGCCGGCCAAATCGGATTTTCCCATTGACGTGACGCCGGTTAAGCCGCCGCCCACTTTTCGTCCTGACCAATTCCCCTTTTGGCTTATGTCATCCGTGGCCAGCCGCCAGCAAGCCGATGCTGAACAATTGGCGCATTGGCTGGAATTATACAAAGTGCAAGAGTTGCGCGATCTGGCTAAAAAACGGGGCTGGAGCCTTAAAGGTACCAAAAAGGCCGAACTGGCCCAGCAACTTATCGGCCCGCTGCTGAACCCCGCCGAAGTGGTGCGCGCCAGCCGCAACCTTGATGCCGAGCACGCCCAGGTTTTCCGGGCCATGATTTTGCAGGGCAGCGATCCCGCCCTGCGCCCCGAAGATATGGAACGCGTGGCCAGGCACTGGGGCAAGCTGGCCAAATACAAGCAATTGTCCACCTATCTGGGGCATTTGTGCGAAATGGGGCTGGCCATCCCCGGCAATCTGGAGCAGAGTTACCCACTTCGCCCGGATTTTGTGCCCCGGCCCATTACCCGCAATTGCCCGCCGCCGCTTGAGCCGGTTATTGCCAACTCGGCGGTTATTTCCGCCGATATTCCCGACGCGGTCCTGCGCCTGGCCGACCCGCTGAGTTTTGTCCGCAAAACGCATCAGCTTATTTTAATGCTAGAACAAAACCCACCACCACTACGCCCGCCCCTGCCTCGTCCCAAAATAGAAAAATTTTACCCGGCCCTGCAACACTGGGATTACGACCCGCACGAACTGGCTGCCATCAACACCCAAAAACTCACGGGACACACCGATTTAACCTTGTCCGTGCCGCCGCCGGAACCCATCCTGCCCGACGAGGCTATGGCGCAGTTGGCTCCGGTAGCCGGCGGCCCGGCGGAACTGGATTTTATGCTGGCGCTGCTCACCGCCGCCGGCGTGTTTCAGCCGGGCAGCCCGGTGACGGTTTGGCCGGAGGTTAAAGAGCAATTCTTTCGGCAAACCGAGCCGGCGCAACGGGCCACTTTAGCCCGCACTTACTTTGTAATGGCCAACTGGAGCGAGTTGTGGGCGGTGTTGCGCCGTGAGCCGGCGCTGCACCTGCGCCGGTCGCTGGTGTACGCCAATATGCCGCCCGACTACCTGCGCGTGCAATTAACTCTCTTTAGGCACCAGGTGTTGCGGCTGTTGGCTTGCCTGCCGGATAACCGCTGGATTAAGGTCAATGACTTGGCCCCGCTGCTGCAAGTGGTTTGGCCACGCTTTGACCAAACCCGCTGGGAGGCGTTATCGTATTATGCGCCCAAACAAAAACCGGGCTGGTATTTGGCCCGGTGTAATTCAGATAATCCGCTTATCCCCGGCAACACCGCTGATTGGCAACTGGCCCAGTGGAACTTTGTCATTCAGCTTATTACCGGGCCGCTGTATTGGCTGGGGCTGGTGGATTTGTACGAAAGCAACGGCCAGCCCCTTGAAATCCGGTTGCACGGCCTGGCCGATCTTTACTGGGATCGGGTAGAGGCCCCGGATGCGCCCCACCCCACCCTTAGCGAGCCGGTTGCTACAACCGCCGAAGCGGTGACCATTGAGGGCGAAACCATCACCATTAATCCAACGGCGGTTAACGCCCAGATTCATGGCCTGCTGGACAGCTTGGCCCGGCTGGATGAAGTGCTGCCGGATCGTTTTGTGTACACGCTCAACGCGCAAGCCGTTCACGCCGCTTTTGAAGCCGGCCTTACTCTGGCCGAAGTTGTGGAACAGTGGGCGCAATTAATGCCGCACCCCATACCGGCGCACGTCCGCGCCCGGTTGGAGGAGTGGTGGCACGGCTACGGCCAGGTGCGCCTTTATGAAAACGTCACTGTGATTGAATTTAGTGACGACTACGCGCTGGCCGAAATGAAAGCCGTTACCTCGCTGGCGCAGCATCTCATTGCCGAAATTTCGCCGCGCCTGGCGCTGATTCCCGCCGAAGCGGTGGACAGCCTCACCGCCGAGCTGGAAAAAGCCGGTTACACGCCTCAACAGGCGGACAAGGTTTAAACTATGCCGGATGAACTACTGGTTTTACTGGATGAATACAACGCCAATTCGCTGCGAGAAATGGCCGAAGCCAACAACCTGTCCATACTCGACGCCAACGGCAAAAAGCTGCCCAAAGAGCAACTGCTGGCCAAAATTCACCAGGAGTTTTTTACCCGCGAGCGTATTTTGGCCTCGTACCGGCAATTAACCCAAACGGAACTGGCGGTGCTCAACCGGCTGTTGTTGCGGGGCGGGCAAGCGCCCACCAGCCGCTTTAAACGCGAGGTCATTCGGGCCGGCCTGGCCACCGATACGCCGCAACCCAAACCCAAACCCGCCAGCTATTACAGCTACGACGAGGGATATACCGGTAGCCCGGCTCATACCGGGTCAACCGTATTTGAAGATATTATGGCCCGGCTTACCTGGCGCGGGCTGGTTTTTAGCCGTAAATCCGAAATCGCGGTGGGCGGCAGCGTTTACAAACTGCGCTTTCACCCCGGGGCCGAGGTCTACATTCCCCAGGTTATCCGTGATGCGCTGCCCATCCCCGCCTCCGTTGAGGAAACAAACCCGGATTTGCAACCGGAGAAAACCGTTGTGGGTGATCCAACGGAATTTCTGCGGGATTTGTACCTTTACTGGGATTTTGTGCGCCGCAACGATGTTGACATCCTTGCTACCGGCCACGTGGGCAAACGCGCCCTCAAAGCCATTAACGCCGGCCTGCTGGTAGCCGATCCCCTGTTGGACGAGGCCCGCCGCGAAGACCAAACCGGGCGGCTCTATTTGTTGCGGCAGCTATTAGAGGTATTGGGCCTGGTGCGCGTTGAACAGGGGCGGTTAAAACCCACAAGCAGCCACGCCCTGCAAATCCCGCCCTTCTGGCAACAACCTCAAGCCGAACAAATCAGCCAGTTATTGACGCACTGGCAAAAATTAAGCGACTTTCAAGGCATTGCCAGTGATGGCCTCAAGCAGTACGGCGGCAACCTTGTTAGCGCCCGGCAGGCCATTGTGGCGGCGCTCAAAACGGTACCGGCCAATCGCTGGGTTGAGATGAACGAATTTTTAGAAGAATTCCGATTTAAAAACACCGATTTTCTTTTTCCCGAACGTAGTTCCATTGAAAATGCGGGCAACCGGCCTTATTACTACAGCCGCATCAGTTTAAATTATTTTTACGGCCCCCCAAAAACGCTGCTGGCCAATTTTGATCGGCAGGAAACAGCCGTAGTTGAGGCTTGTTTTAACGGGATGTTCACGTGGTTGGGGTTGGTCGAACTGGGCTGGTTAAACTCTAAAACCCCCGGCCAAAATTGGTCTGTGTTTCGCCTGACGCCGCTGGCGCAGCATCTCATCAAACAAAACCCGCTGCCGGCCTCGGCCCGGCATGCCGGCAAATTGCTGGTGCAACCCAATTTTCAGGTAATGGCTATTGGCCCGGTTGAACTGGGTGTTTTAGCCCGGCTGGATTTGTTTGCCGCCCGCGAACAGGTTGACCGGGGCGCGTTTCAATACCGGCTGTCGCGGGAATCGGTGTACCAGGCGCAACAGTTGGGTCTGTCGGTGGCGGACATTACCAAATTTCTGGTTGAGCAGGCCGGCCAGGACAGTTTGCCGCAAAATGTGCAGCGTTCGCTGGAGGAGTGGGGCAGCCACCACGAGCGCATTGTTTTCAGGCAAGGGGTGAGCCTGCTGCAAACCACCAACGCCGATTTGCTCAACCGGCTGCTCACCGAACCGGCCACCGCCGATTTTTTGGCGCGGCCCGTCGCCGATAATGTGGCGCTGGTTAGCCCCCAAAAACAGGCCGGGTTGGTTAACGCTTTGCTCAAGCAATCGCTGCTGCCGGCGGTATGTGGGGCCAACCCGCAGGCCGCCAACCAGAGCGTGTGGGTGCATGCCGATGGCGTGATAGAGCCAATCCACGCCGTGCCCAGCCTGCATTTGCGCGGGCGGCTGGCTCAACTGGCCGAAGAAGAAGTTGACGGGCGCTGGCGGTTGACTCGCGCTTCGGTGCGCCGGGCCGGAGGCAGCAAGCGCAAGGTTGAGCAGGTGCTGGCAGAGCTGCAAAAACTGCATCGCGGTAAGCTGCCGGAAGCGGTGGCAGTGATGGTGAAAAAATGGGGCGGTTACTACGGCCATGCCGCCGTAGAAACCATCACCCTGTTAGAATTAAGCAGCCGCGAAGTTATGGATGAACTGCTACGCCACCCCGAGCTAAAAGGATTTTTAACCCCGTTTGCAACCACTGACCGCGCGCTGGTTGTTGTGGCCCCGGATCACCTGGAACAGGTAAAAAATGAGCTGGCCAATTTAGGCATCGCCCTAAAAGAGGGTTTGGGAACAAATGCGTAACTTCTTTTGGTAACAGAAATCACTTGAAAAATTTTCATTTGAGGTGGAAACGAGTTAATCTGGAATATAAATGAACGCAAAATTAAAGGAATTGTACAAGGTTATTAACCAAAAATTTCCTGTAATCGGATCTTTGGCGCGCCGTATCTATTATCAAAAACCATTTGACACGGTTACAAAAAAAATCAACGGCAAAAATAATGTCATTAATTATGAAGGCTCAATTCTGTCCTCTGTAAAATTCGATATTATCGGAAACGGAAACAGTATAAATATACAGAGTTCTTGTGTTTTAAACGCCGTTACCTTCTATATACTTGGCGATAACCACGTTATTGATATTGGCGAGGGCAGCAGGTTTATTCGGGGTGGAAATATCTGGTTTGAGGATTCTGGCGGTTCTTTAATTATTGGTGACAAATGCAGTTTTGAGGATGCTCATCTGGCCGTAACCGAGCCGGGTTCAAGTATAAAAATTGGGCACGACTGTATGTTTGCCTATGATATTGATGTACGCACCGGAGATTCTCACTCTATTATTGATGCCAACAGCCAGGAACGCATCAATTATGCAAAGGATGTGTCTATTGGTGATCATGTATGGATTGCGGCGCATTGCACTATTTTAAAAGGTGTACACATCCCGGATGAATCCGTTGTGGCAACCGGGTCAATTGTTACCAAGCCATTCTCCCAAAAAGGAGTTATTATCGCGGGTAATCCGGCGCGGGTGGTAAAAGAAGGCATAACCTGGTCACGCAAGCGAGTTTACAAAACCATTGATTTTCCCGGCATCTCGCGTAGAATCGGGTAAGAATCATCTCTCAGAAAGGTTTAAACCATGTCAGAAGATATTTTTGTTTATATTGGGCACAACGCTACCGACTCATTGATTGAATATTGCCAAAAAAATAACCTCACTAAATTGATGCTGGTGTTCGATGAGAATACCTACGCCGCCGCCGGCCAACGGCTGGCTCAACAGTTAACCGCCGCCGGCTTCAACCTGAAATCGGTGTTGTTAACCGGCGACGAAATCATTGCCGACGAGCACTATTTTGTGCAGGTAATGCTGGCCGCCGGGCGCGAAGCCCGCACGTATGTGGCCGTTGGCTCCGGCTCTATCACCGATATTACCCGTTTTGTCAGTTTTCACACCGGCGCTAGCTTCATCAGCTTTCCCACCGCTGCTTCGGTGGATGGCTTTACCAGCGCCGGCGCGCCCTCGGTGATTGCCGGCTTCAAAAAAACCGTTTATTGCCACTCGCCGCTAGCCGTTTTTGGCGATTTGGCCGTGCTAAGCGCCGCGCCGCAGGTAATGACCGCCGCCGGTTTTGGCGATATGCTGGGCAAATACATTGCTCTGGCCGATTGGCAGTTGGGCCGCCTGCTGTGGGATGAGCCATTTGACGCCCCCACTTGCGCCCGCATGCAGGCCACCCTGCAAAGCTGCGTTGACCACGCCCCGGCGATTGGTCAGGCTTCGCCGGATGGGTTGCAAGCCCTGTTCAACGGCCTGATTGAATCCGGCTTGTGCATGCTGGCTATCAACAACTCCCGCCCGGCCTCCGGCGCGGAACACCAGATTTCGCACTACCTGGAAATGAAGCTCATCCGCGAACACCGGCCTGCCGTGTTGCACGGGGCCAAAGTGGGCGCGGCTTCGGTGATTGCCGCCGGCTGGTACGAGCAGGTGCGCCGGTTAAGCCGGGCCGAGTTGCTGGAGCGCCTGGCAAAAGCCAGCCTCACGCCCGCCGCCGAGCATATTCAGGCTATTCACGCCGCCTTTCCCACTATGGCCGATAAAGTGCTGGCCGAGCAAGCTAAATTTTTGGCGCTGTCGGTGCAGGATTTTGAGCAGCTCAAGCAAAAAATCGCCGATAACTGGGACGAAATTCAGCGGATTGCGGCGGCGGTGCCTTCTCCGCAGGAGTTGGCGACGCTGTTGCGGCTGGTGGGCGGCCAAACCGAACTGACCGCCTTTGGTTTTGCTCAGGCTGAAATTGACGAGGCGGTAAAATACGCGCACTACCTGCGCAACCGCTTCAATGTGGATAAATTGGGCCACATTATCGGGGTGAGTTAACTTTTTCCCAGAATTTCAACGCGAATACCGTCCATGAACAACCGGCGCGAAACATTTCTGTTCGCGCCGGTTGTGTTATTGGCGTTTTGCCTTTATATGGCTGTAAGCCGCCAGGGCGCGGCTTCTGGCCTGGGCGTGGTCTACCAGCGGCGGCGGGTAATCCCGGCCAATAACGCAGCCAAACTGCTGCTGCTCCCGTGGCGATAGCAGCCACGGCGTGTGAATACTGGCGACGGGCACGCGGGCCAGTTCTGGCAGCCAGCGCCGCACATAATGGCCCTGAGGATCAAACTTTTGGCCCTGCAACGTGGGGTTGAAAATGCGAAAATAGGGCGCGGCGTCGGTGCCGGTGCCGGCGGCCCACTGCCAGCCGCCGTTGTTGGCCGCCGGATCGCCATCCAGCAGGTGTTGCATGAAAAAACGCTCACCCCAACGCCAATCAATTTGTAAATGTTTTACCAAAAACGAGGCCACAATCATGCGGGCGCGGTTGTGCATCCAGCCGGTGTGGAGCAGTTGGCGCATGGCGGCATCCACCACCGGGTAGCCGGTGCGCCCCTGGCACCAGGCGGCAAAATAAGCCGGATTGTTCTCCCACGGCATGTCATCAAATTTGGACTGGAAGTTGGCGGTGCGCACGCGGGGAAAGTGGTACAAAATGGCAATGTAAAATTCGCGCCAGATGAGTTCGTTGAGCCAGACGGCGGCGCTTTGGGGAGCGGCCTCCAGGTGGGCCAGTGCCGTTACTGCCGCCTGCCGCGCCGAGAGCATGCCAAACCGCAAATAGGGCGATAGCCGGGCCGTGCCGTCCAAATCCAGCCGGTCGCGGTTGTTGGCGTACTGGTGCAGGCGAGACTGCTCAACAAAGCTTTGCAGCCGGTGTTGGGCTTCGGCCTCGCCGGGCGGGAACGGGATGTTTGCCGGCAGCGCCGGAGCGGTGGGGATGGGATCGCCGGGCAGTCCGGGCGGCGTGTTAATGCGGCCCGGAGCCGGTAGTACATTGTGAACGGTAGGTGCGGGCAACGCCTGCCAGGCTTTGCGGAAGGGCGTAAAAATTGTGTACGGCTGGCCATTGGCTTTAAGCGCCGCCGCCGGAGAATGCACGGTGAGGCCGGCGGTTAGTTCCAGCGGCAGCCCCGCCGCCAGGCGCAAATCGCGGCGGCGGGCATACGGTGAAAAGTCGGCTTCGGCAAATATGCGGGCGGCTCCGGTAGCCGCCAGAATTTCCGGCAGCACCTGGGCCGGCTGGCCACGCCGCACAAGCAATTGGCCGCCCCTGTTTTTCAGGCTGGCGGCCAATTGGTGTAACCCCTGGTATAAAAATGCTTTGCGATTGGCCCCAATGTGGGGCGAGTTGAGCAGTTGCGGATCAAGTATGAACAGCGGCACCACCTGCTCGGCGGATTGGAGCGCGGCGGTTAGGGCCGGATTATCGGCTAACCGCAAATCGCGGCGAATCCACCAGATTGAGGTTGTGGCCATTGATTCGTCAATTGATAAGGAAGTTATACCCCGCCATCAACCGAGGGCGCGCAGTTAGTATCAATCGAGGTGTTATCAATGTTGATCAGGTGATACTGGCTAACCGTACTGGTTGGCGACCAGACGATAACGGCATACTGCGGATTAAACGGCGCGGCAAACCAACTGGCCAAATAACCCCAGGATGAAGAATTTTGAGCGGGAACATTGGCCACGCTCAAACTGACTCCCGGCGGCGGCGCTACAAATTCCTGGCTCAGACTGCATTTGCCCGCCTGATTTTGAGCGACGGGCGCGGCGCTAACCAACGTGTATTGAGCGTTGGGTTTGGCGGCAGGCGTGGTGAGCCGCACAAAAATAGCCTGGTTATCAACCGCCGCCGGGGTAATGGCAATTTCCCGGTTAAACTGCGGTTTTAGATAAATACCGGCTCCCAGCGCCGTCACAAGCAGCCCCAGGCTGATGGCTATTAAAATTAACTGTTTTTGTTTCATTTAATCCCCCCGCAAACAACAACTTTACCAGTAGCATGGTCTATCACTTCAGTTAGACGTGTTGAATGCAAAATTACTTACTCCCAATTGAAGGATTTTACTCCCGAATTTTTAGAATTTCATTAATTTTTACGGGCTTTTTAAAGTTTAGCTTCTTGGTTGAGTTGCTCCAACACCGCCAAAATTTCCTGGTTGGGCGGAATATCGCGCATAGAATCGCCGTAGTGGCGGTAACAAACCTGCCCTGTTAGGTTGATGACCAGCACCGCCGGCAATCGGCCTAATTTTAACAGCTTTACCTGCTGCCCGTACAAGTCAGCTACTTGATGGGTGGGGTCCGGCAAAGCCACAAACGGCAATTGTTCTTTGGCCCAATACCGGGCCAAAGCCGGCGAGTCTTCCGGGCTAACCACCAAAATTTGAGCGTTGTGGTTTACAAATTGCTGATAATCCTGGCGCAACTGCGCCAAATGCCGGCGGCAGTAGGGTCAGGCAAAACCGCGATTGAAGACCAACACCACGTGCTGCCGGTTACGGAAATCCGCCAGCCGGACGGATTGTCCGTGAATATCCGTCAGGGTAAAATCCGGGGCAATGGTAAACGGGAGTTGTTGCGTTGCGTTCATACCGCGATAATATCACATTATCAACTTATTGTCAATGATTTGTACAATTTTGTAAATAAAATTTGTACACCAGAGGATGGCTCAATGGCCAAAATTATCGTCAATTTTTAAAAAATGTGGCGGCAACGTTCTATTTTGTGTTATACTGGGCATCAAATCCCGGTGGCTGGTGGTTTGGGGCGATTTTATTCAGACTAAAGGGCGTAAGAAATGAAATATATTAATTACGGCTTGTTGGTGTTTGCGGGTTTGGCCTTTTTGGGCGATTGGTTGCACTGGTCGCCGGTGCTGGTGTTCTTTTTGGCGGCGGTGGGCGTGGTGCCGCTGGCCGGGTTGATGGGCGCTGCCACCGAAGAACTGGCGGTGTACACCGGCCCCAAAATGGGCGGGCTGCTCAATGCCACGCTGGGCAACGCCGCCGAGTTAATCATCACCATTGTGGCTATCCGCGCCGGCGTAACCAACCCGGAATTGCAGGCGGGGTTAATGCGGCTGGTTAAGGCCTCTATTACCGGCTCGATTATTGGGAATTTGTTGCTAATTTTGGGATTTAGCATTTTGGTGGGCGGCCTTAAATTTGGCACCCAGTTTTTTGATCGGCGGCAGGCCGGCGTAAACGCGACCATGCTCATTTTGGCTATTATCGCCCTGGCGGTGCCATCATTTTTTAGCTATTCAATGGAGCCGGTTTACCACAACGCCGTGGAGTACCTGAGCATTGGCGTGGCCGTGGTGATGATTATCATTTACGCGCTGAGCATTGTGTTTTCCTTTGGCAGCTCCGGGGCGGACGAAGCGGAAGAGCACCACACTCCGGCCTGGAGTTTGCGCACCGCCGTGCTGGTGCTGGTCGGTTCAACCGTGGCAATTGCTTTGCTCAGCGAGGTGCTGGTGGGGGCGGTTGAGCCGGTTGTAACTCAACTGGGCGTAACGGAATTTTTCCTGGGGATTATTATTATCCCGCTGGTGGGCAACGTGGCCGAACACGTGGTGGCGGTGCAGGTGGCGCTCAAAAATAAAATGGAATTGTCGCTGGCTATTTCGGTGGGGTCCAGTTTGCAGGTGGCCCTGTTTGTGGCGCCGCTGCTGGTGTTTGTGAGCCTGCTGATGAACAACCCGCTCACCCTGACCTTTGACAGTTTTGAGGTGATTGCCTTGCTGGCGGCGGCGTTGATTTCGGCGTTTATCGCGCAGGACGGCGAAAGCAACTGGCTGGAAGGCGCGCAACTGCTGGCGGTGTATTTGATTATTGCGATTGCCTTTTTCTTTTTGCCGGGATTAGGCTAACCACCCCAGCAAAGCGCCGGCGGCGGCTCCGCCCGCAATTAGCCAGGTTGAGTTAACCCGAAACCGAAACAGCAGCACCGCCGCCGCCAGAGCCAGCGCCATAGTAAACGGGTCTTGCAACGCGGTTTGCCCCAGTTGCAGGGTAACTGCCGCCATCAGGCCCACGGCGGCGGCGTTGATGCCATCGAGCAGGCTGCCGGCCCAAAGTGAATTCCGAATTTTGGGGATGATTGGGTTGCTGATCAGCACAAAAATAAACGAAGGCAAAAAAATCCCGATGGTTGCCGCCAACGCCCCCGGCACGCCGCCCAGCACATAGCCAATAAACGTGGCGGTGGTAAACAGCGGGCCGGGCGTTACCTGCCCAATGGCAATGGCATCGAGGAGTTGCCGCTCGGAGAGCCAGCCCAACCGCTGCACCAGATCGGCTTGCAAATAGGCCAGCAGCACATACCCGCTGCCGTACAGCGTTAGCCCTACTTTAAAGAACACGCCAAACAACCCAATCAAGCTGAAGGGCGCTGCCGCCAGCGCCGGTATTCCCAGCCCCGCCAGCGGCGGCAGCAGCGTTACCGCGTTCAACCGGCGGATTTTGGGCAGATGAGTGGCCGCCATAACCGCCACGCCACCGGCCAGCATCACCGCCACCACATTGGCGTTAAAAAAATACAGCCCCAACGCTGCCACACTAATGCCGGTGGTCAGCGGCCCTTTGAGCGCTTTTTGGCCCAGGCCCCACAACGCCTGCGCCACCACCGCCATAACCACCGGTTGCACTCCGTACAGCAGCCAGGTTGCCGTTGGCGTGGTGCCGTATTGTACATAAGCCCAGGCTAAAGCCAGCACAATCAACACCGCCGGCGTGATAAAGCCCAACCCGGCCACCATCAACCCGGCCAGGCCGGCCCGCGCGTACCCAATGTGCAGGCACATTTCGGTGGAGTTGGGGCCGGGGATAAGGTTGGTTGCGCCCAATAAATCCAAAAAATGCTGCTCGGTGAGCCAGCGGCGGCGAGTTACGACCTCGTGGTACAGCATGCCAATGTGCGCCGCCGGGCCGCCAAAGGCGGTAAACCCCAACCGCACAAAAAATTGGGCAACTTCAAGCAATGGCGATGGAGAATCGGTCATTTTTTCACCGGGGTTGAGTGTAATTGCAAATTGCAGGCCGGCGGTTCAAACCCGCAACAATTTTGTGCTAAAATATCAGCCTATGTCAAACCCAAAGATTGAGCAAATTCTAAATACTTTACCCACCAAACCCGGCGTATACCTGCACAAAAACGCGCAGGATAAAGTGATTTACGTGGGCAAGGCCATCAATTTAAAAAACCGGGTGCGCTCGTACTTTCACAAATCGGCGCAGCACAGCAGCAAAACCCGACGGCTGGTTGAAGAAATTGCCGATATTGAATTTATTGTGGCCGCCAGCGAACTTGAGGCGCTGCTGCTGGAAAACACGCTCATTAAAAAATACCAGCCGCGCTACAATGTTCGGCTAAAGGATGACAAACGCTACCCCTACATTAAAGTTCACTGGCAAGAGCCGTACCCCAAAGTTACCACCACCCGCCGCCTGCAAAACGATGGCGCGCGCTACTACGGCCCGTACACCGCCGCCTGGGCCGCCTACCAAACGCTCGATTTGGTGCGCAAAATGTTTCCGTACCTTACCTGCAACCGGGTGATCACCGGCCACGATCCCCGCGCCTGCCTGTATTACCACATTGGCCGCTGCGCCGCGCCCTGCATTGGCGCGGTTAACCAGCAACAATACCGGGATATTATTGCGGCGTTGTGCGATTTTTTGGGCGGCAACATTGGCCCGGTGGTAGACGACCTGCGCCGCCAGATGGACGCCGCCGCCATCAACCTGGATTTTGAAAAGGCCGCCCAACTGCGTGACCAAATCAAGGCCATTGACCTGATTGTGGAAAAGCAAAAAGTCATCAGCGCCACCACCGAGGATGAAGATGTGGTGGCCTTTGCCCGCGCCGATGACGATGCCTGCGTGCAGGTATTTTTTATTCGCGGCGGCAAGCTGGTGGGGCGCGATTATTTTGTGCTGGAAGGTGCCGGCGACGAAGCCGGCGGCGAAATTATGGCCTCGTTTTTAAAACAGTTCTACGACCAGGCGGCCAGCATTCCGCCGCGCATTTTGCTGCCGGAAAATATTGACGAAATGATGATTATCCGTGACTGGCTCAAAAGCAAGCGCGGGGCGGATGTAACCATCAAAGTGCCGCACCGGGGTAAACACAAAGAGCTGCTGCAAATGGCCACCGATAACGCCACCGAAACGCTCAACCACCTGCGCGCCCAGTGGTCCGCCGACGAAACCAAGCAAACCGAGGCCATCACCGAGTTGCAGCAGGCGCTCAACCTGCCCGCCGCGCCGGTGCGGATTGAATGCTACGATATCAGCACGCTGCAAGGCACCAACACCGTGGGCAGCATGGTGGTATTTGCCAAAGGCACGCCCCACAAAAGCGATTACCGGCGCTTTAAAATAAAAAGCGTGTCGGGCCAAAATGATTTTGCCAGCATGCAAGAAATGCTGCGCCGCCGGTTTACCCGCATGCAGGCCGGCGGCTACACCGATTCTACCAAAATCCAGAGTTCAAAAGCCAAAAGCCAAAACCAGGATAGCTGGACGCTTTTGCCCAACCTTATTATTATTGATGGCGGCAAGGGGCAACTTAACGCCGCGCTGGAAGTGCTGGATGAATTTGAGCTGCGCGACGCCATTCCGATTGTAGGGCTGGCCAAACGCGAAGAGGAACTTTTTTTGCCCAACCAATCCGAGCCGGTGGTATTGCCCCGCAAATCGCCGGCGCTGTTTTTGGTGCAGCGCGTCCGCGACGAGGCGCACCGTTTTGGCGTAAGTTACCACCGCAACCTGCGCGGCAAAAGTGCGGTGCGTTCCAGCTTGGATGATATTGAGGGGGTTGGCCCCAAACGGCGGCGGGCGCTGCTGGCCAAATTTGGCTCGCTGGAGGCCATTCGCAACGCCAGTATTGAGGAATTGGCGGCGGTACCCGGCATGAACCGGCGCGCCGCCGAGGAATTAAAAACGCAATTGTAATAAAAAAGACGCCGGTGAGCCGGCGCCTTTTTTATTGGGCAAGGATTTATGCGGATTATGCCGGAATAACGTCTTTTGCTTGAGGACCTTTTTGTCCGTCAACTACCGTGAATTCCACGCGCTGCCCCTCGTTTAACGAGCGATAACCGTTTCCACCAATTGCACTGTAGTGAACAAACACATCTTTGCCACCAGCGCGTTCAATAAAACCAAAACCCTTGGTTGAATTGAACCACTTTACAGTGCCAAATTCACGTTCTGCCACGATTATGAGCCTCCTTTCTTTAAAATTTGGGTTAAGCCAGAGGTTCATAATCAACTTCAGAGCAAGGTCCTACTTTGAATCGAACAACTGCTAACTCGCCTAAAACCATAGCATTGTCTGGCATTGTTGTCAAATTACAGCAACCCGCCCCCTTTTTTTGTTGGCGATTGCAGCCCCATATTCACCGCTTAATCGCTTTGACGCAAGCTGACTCTGTGGTAAACTTTGCCGTAGAGTCTGGTATTGCCCCCGTAGCTCAGAGGATAGAGCAGAGGTTTCCTAAACCTT
>CAZFCE010000052.1:0-27228 GCA_964517605.1 uncultured Caldilineaceae bacterium
GATTGCCCAACTCAAACATCCGTCTATTCCTATGACTCTTGCGTAAGTCCTATGAGTTTTATCACAACATTCGTGTCATTCGTTTTATTCGCGCCATTCGTGTTAAAAACTGTTAGGTAGCCGGTTTTTTGTGATTAGTTAGGGGGTGCGGTTATGCGCCGATAATGGTGAACAGCGCCAGCCACAAACACAGCAGCATTACCAGGGTGCTGCCCCATAACAGGTAAGCGCCCACCGGCTCGCGGCGGTAGATAAAGCCGCCCAAAACCAGGTTTAAACTCCACACAATCGCGCCGGCGGCGGGTAGCATAAACAGAAAAATCCGGGGAGCGATGCGGTCGGCGCGGCCCAGGCTATCAAAATGGATGGGTAAGGCCGCCGGCAACGCCCCGTAACTGAGCGAAATAAAGCCAAACAGCGCCAGCAACAGCATCGCGCCCAGCGCCAGCAGCCACAACGCCAGCAGGTCCGTGACCAGCGGCGTGTCAAAGGGCCAGCGGCGGCTCAATCCTTCAATCCAGTCCTGAGTGGGGCCAAGTTGCTGCCGGCTGTGCCAGGCCCGGATAAATTGCTCCGGCTGCTGCGGCGAAATCACATAAGAAATGCGGGCGGTTACTACCAGCAGGCTTTGCTCTAACGGCGCGGTGGTGCGGTAGCGCAGTCGGCTGTACCCCGGCAGTTCGCCCCGGCCAAAGCGCAGCCCGGCCAGGTTGATGCCCTTAAACGTGGGCGTGGCGGTAATGGCGCTGCCGGGCACAATCTCCAGAATATTGTTAAACGGAATATATTGCCGGGCCACGCCCCACTGAATAACAATACCGTTGCGATCCAGGTGGTAGCGCAGGTTTAGCCCCACCGCCGCCCAGTACATGGTCATCAGGGCCAAACTGCCCGCTACCAGTGCCGCCACCAACGCCTGAAAAATATGGGGCGGAGTGGTTTGGCGGCTTAATATGCCCAGCATGTAAATAGCGGCGGCGCTGAAAACCAGCGTTGCGCCCAGTGCCAGCCAGCCGGCGCGGGAAGGGTGCGGTTGAAAAGTCATCAGGCTAACTCTTCCAGATTCCAGCGTTTCAGGTCGTCAATCATGCGGTGGTGGGTAAGGTCAAGATTGATGGGCGTAATGGAAATAAGATGATTTTCCAACGCCCACACGTCGGTGCCGTGTTCGGCCACGCCTTTGGGCGGCAGGCCGCCAATCCAGTAGTAGGGCCGCCCGCGCGGGTCTTGGCGAGCCACCAGTTCATCGCGGTAAACGCGATGGCCCAGCCGGGTCAGTTCCACGCCGCGCACTTTGGCCCACGGCACCGCCGGAAAATTTACGTTGAGCAGCGTGTTAACCGGCAGCCCTTTGGTCAGCACTTTTTCGGCCAGCCGGGCCACAAACTCCGATTGCGGCTGGTGGTCAACAGTTTCAATTTCGCCGTCGTGGTAGCCGCGCGATACGGCCAGGGCCATATCATCATCAATGCGCTCCCGCGAGGCCGCAATCGCCGGCAGCCCTTCGATGGTGGCTTCTACCGCCGCCGCCACTGTGCCGGAATAGTACACATCGTAGCCCAGGTTAGCGCCGTGGTTAATGCCGGAAACCACCAGATTGGGCCGCCGGTCAATCACGCCCAGCAGCGCCAGCGCCACGCAATCGGGCGGGGGCGCGGTCGAAGCAAAGGCTGGGCTGCCATCGGGCAGTTTGATGCGGTCGGCGCGGAGCGGCTTGTGCATGGTTTTGGGATGCCCGGACGCCGACCAGTTGTGGTCGGGGGCAAACACAATGGTTTCGGCTACGGCAGCAAGCGCCTGTTTGAGCGGCAGCAACGCCGGGGCTTCGATGCCGTCATCGTTGGTAATCAAAATTAAAGATTTTTGGGCCTCGGTCATGGGTTAGTTTTCCGTGCCGGTACTGTTGCCGGGCGGAACTGCCGCCGCTTCTTTTTTGGGTTTGTCTTTTTCATCCTCTTCTTTTTTGGGGATGACCATAATTTGCACCGGCTCGGTTTCGGTTTTGTTGCCGGCGGAATCATAGGCAACAATGCGCACCAGGTGGGTTTCGGTAAAGCCCAGCGTGGTGCTGATAACGGTGTGCCCGCCCGAATAAACCTTTTGGTAGCCGATGAGTTTTTCCGGTTTGTAGCCGGTCGGCCAGTTGGCCAGTTCTGCGGGATCGGTGATTACTTGTGTAACCGTGGTAACGTAAGTCAGGCTGATGGGGACGGTTTGGGTAATGCCATCGGCCTGGCTGATAACGGTGGTGTCCCACACCGGCGCTTCGTACCGAACCGCGGTGGGGGTGAGCGTTACCGTCCAGCGCAGGGTGTACGGGGCCACGGTGGTTTCGCCAATTTTTTGGTTGTCCAGGTAATATTCCACCCGGTTCATCGAGAGGTTATCGCTGGCGTCAACCTGGTAGTTAACCCAGTCGTTGAGCAGCGGTTTGGGATCCCACTGGTACACGGTCTCGGGTTCCGGGTTAATGAGTTCCGCTTTGGGCGGGGTGTTATCCACCGTCACCTGAATGGAACGGCGCTCAAAGCTCTGGTCGCCGCGCACCACGGTGAGTTGCAGGGTGTACAACCCTTCTTCTTCGGCGGCGGTGTCCCAGTAAGCTAATTGGCCGCCTTCGACCGGCGTGGGGGTATCGGTGCCCAGTTGTTTCCACTCGGTGGGGTTCAGGCCCTTGCCAACCTCAACCCGGTACAACTGAAAGCCATCAATTTTGGCGTTGCCAGAGATGACCACGCCGCCTTTAACGTATTCATACGGGCGCGGGCTGATAAAAGCCACCGGGCCGGCAGTATCAGCCGGGCCAATGCTGTCGTCGTATTCGGTGGGCGGCTGCGGGATGCCGTTTTCGCGCACCCAGTCGTTGGCCACCGGCGGATACACCTCGAACACGCGCTCTTCAACTTTGTCGGGCGGGGTGTAAACGGTGGCCAGTTTGCCGTTGTCGCGGTTAATTTTAAAGACCTGGTGCACATTATCAGGCTGTTTGGGTTCGGTGCCGTCTAAAAACATTTCGTAGGCCGTTTGGGGCGTGTGTTCGGTGGGTTTTAAGCCGGAAACGGCGTCAATACCGGCGAGGGTCAAACCGGGTGGGCGCGTCCATTCTTCAACCGGCTTGTCTTTGAGGTAATACAGCATCACATCGTGCCAAATGGGCGCTGCGCCGGACAGGCCGGTTACGTCTTTCATGGCCGAGTTATCGTTGTTGCCCACCCACACGGCGGTGGCCAATTGGGGTGTAAACCCCACCGTCCAGTTATCGCGGAAGTTGTTGGTGGTGCCGGTTTTGGCGGCGATGGGCCGGTCTTCAAAATCCTTTTTCAGCACGCTGTTACCGCCAAAGGCGGCGGCGCGGGCGTTGTTATCGGACAGAATATCATTCATTAAAAAGGCCAGCGCCGGCGAGATAACCTGTTCGCTTTCGGGCTGTTTGTATTCGTAAATAACTTTGCCGTCTTTATCTTCAATGCGCAGGATTGAAACCGGGTCCAGCGTGCGGTGGCCGGGCCGCCGGTTAACCTCTGGCACCGATTGGCCGGCCATGGTGCCCATATTGGCCATAACGCTGTAGGCATAGGCCATGTCAAGGGGTTTCACCTCGCCGCCGCCCAGTGTGAGGGCCAGCCCGTAATAATCCTGGTTGAGCGTGGTAATGCCCAGCCGGTGGGCGGTGGCAACCACATTTTTAATGCCGGCTTTGTTCAGCACCCACACCGCCGGAATGTTCAAACTTTGCGCCAGCGCAAAACGGGCGCGCACCGGGCCGGTGTATTTGCGGTCGTAGTTTTCTGGCACGTAAGGCGGGTTGGGATCATCCGGAAAGGATTGGCGCACGTTCATAATCATGGTGGCGGCGTTGTACGTGCCCTGCGAGAACATGGTCAGGTAGCTAAACGGCTTAAACGATGACCCCGGTTGCCGCCCCGGATCGGCGGCGCAAACGTTCACGTTGCCGTCGTTCTCTTTGTCCCAGTAATCAACGCTGCCCACCATTACCAGAATTTCGCCGGTTTTGGGGTTAACGGAAACCACGCAGGCGTTACTGGCGTTGTTGCCTTTTTCTTGCAGCTCTTTAACGTGCTGCACGGCAATTTCTTGGGCTTTCTCGTTGAGGGTGTAATCCAGAGTGGTGTATACCTTTAGCCCGCCGCGATACACCAGATCGGGGTCAAACCGGCGCTCCAGTTCTTCGCGCACGTACATGGCAAAGTGCGGCGCTTTAATATCAAAACGCTGTTCGTCGGCTTGCCGCACCTGCACGGGCTGGGCATAAACTTCTTTGGCTTTGGCTTCGGTGATAATGTTTTCTTCCACCATCCGCTTCAGGGTAATCCACTGGCGGTATTTGGCCTCGTCGGGACTGTTGATGGGGTTGAGAAACGGAAATTGCGGAATGGGGGCCAGCATGGCGCACTCGGCGTTGGTCAGGGCGCTGGCGGGTTTATCAAAGTAAACTCTGGCGGCGGCATCAATGCCGTAGGCCAGGTTAAAGTAGGAGTTGGTGTTAAAATACCACTCCAAAATCTGGTCTTTGCTAAAGCGCCGGGTAATTTCAAAGGCCAGAATCAGCTCTTTTAGTTTGCGGGTGTAAGAAAGTTTGGTGCGTTCCTGCTCATCAATGAGGATGTTTTTGATAAGCTGCTGGGTGATGGAGCTACCGCCCTGCACCTGCCCGCCCCGCAGGTTTTGGTAAAAGGCACGGCCAATGCCTTCGGGGTCAAATCCCAGGTTGTCATAAAACGATTTGTCTTCGAGCACGATGGTGGCTTCGCGGCAAAATTCGGGAATTTCGCTCAATCGCACATAGCTGCGGTCGCCGCGATGGGGGTCAAACAACTCGTACAGCAGGATTTTGCCGGTGCGGTCATAAATTTTGGTGGTTTCAAAATCTTCCTGCTCGGTTTCGATGGCGGTGGGGTCGGGCAGTTGCTGGGCAAAGCTGTCGTACACGGCGTAAGCCGAGCCAACCGCGGTAAAGAACGTGCCAATAATGGCCAGCGCCACTACCGCCACCAGCCCGGCCACAATGTAGCCCAGGTACAGTAAATATTTGGGTTTTTGTTCAAATACCCGTCGCCGGCGGCGGCGGGTAATCATTACTTTTCTGTTTGATTGCATTGCTTACTCTTTCAACCCGTATCCAACATTTAAAAGCGGTACACCGGACTATAGCCAGTCTACCGCAACCGGCATGGTAGCAGAAAGCAAACCGCCGGGCAAGTTGATAAGCCGCCGCTTGCCCATCACCTGACCAACGTTTTTTCGAGTACCAGCAGGTGCGACAGGCCAAAACGGCGGAGCGGGGTGTGTTCCAGAGTGTAAGTGATGGTTCGCAGCATGCGCCCCAGCCGGGGGCGACGGGCGACAATATTATCGTAGCCGGGGTAAATTTGGGTGTGTTGCACCACCGCTACCGGCAACCCGGCCAATAACCGGCACAGGTTGGCGCGGGTGTAAGCCCGCACGTGCGGAGCCAGGCGATTGCGTAGCGGGTTGGGCAGGTAGTTAATGAGCGGCGTGTTGCCAAAGTGATATTGCCCGCGCCAGTAGTGGCCGTGCGTTTCAAAGGGGTACAGCCGGTTGGGACAAAAGATTACGGCTCGCCCGCCCGGTTTGAGCACCCGCACCATTTCGGCCAGGGTGCGGGCATCGTTTTGCACATGCTCAAGCACTTCGTGGCTGAGCGCCAAATCAAAGTAATTTGAGGGGTAGGGCAAATCTTCGCCCGCGCCCACGTTGACCAGCGGTGAATGGGCGCGGCTGTCGGCCACTCGCTCCGGCTCAATGTCCAGCCCGATAATGTGCGGGGTAAACTGGCGCAACGCTTTAACATACATGCCCACGCCACAGCCATCAACCAGTACCCGGCTGGTTGGGGTCAACGGCATCGCTGCGGTGATCATGGCCAGCCGCCGGTTTTGGCCGGCGCGCCACACCAGACTGGGAACGCCGCGTTCGTCGGCTTTGGCATATTCGGCGGCGGTAAGGGTCATTTGGTACCTACGTGCAGGGCAACGGTGTTGAACATGAGCATGTGGTAATGCACCTGGCGCAGCCCGGCTTGTTCCATAACAATTTGCAGTTCAGCCGGGCGCAAAAAGGCATCGGCAGAGGCCGGCAGGTAGTGGTAGGCTTCGGATTGGCCGGAGATGAGGCCGCCCAGCACCGGCACCACTTTGTGAAAGTACAGCCGGAATAGTTGGCCGGCCAAATTGCTGGCCGGGCGCGGGATTTCTAAAACAAGCACGCGCCCGCCGGGTTTGCACACCCGCACCTGTTCGGCCAGCGCCTGCGCTACGCTGATGACGTTGCGCATTAAAAAGCCGCTGGCAACGGCATCAAAATAATCAGCCGGAAAGGGCAGGTGCAGGGTGTCGGCCCCGCTCCAGCCCAGCCGAGGCTGCCCGCCGGGGTAAGCGGCGGCGCGCTGCCGGGCCACCTGCATCATGGGCAGGGTGTAATCCGCGCCGATAACCTGCCGCAAATCGGGGTGCTGGCGTAGCGCCTCAAATGCAATATCGCCGGTGCCGGTGGCAATATCCAGCAGGATGCCGTTGGCCGGCAAGTTGGCCTGTTTGATGAGCAGTTTGCGCCAGTAGATGTCTTGCCCCACGGTCATAATCCGGTTCATCAGATCGTACCGGGGAGCAATCCGGGCGAACATGTGGTTAACGTATTGGTATTTTTCAGTGGGTGTTTCAAACGTCATAGCGAAGATATTAGTGAAGCCGCCCGAAATGTCAACCTGGCTATAATAGAAAAGCTCCCGTAGCGCCGGGAGCTTGAGGTGTAACGTTTAACAAAATGCCGGGTTTATTGATGGTTTAATTTGGAGTAAATCATCCCCCCGATTGAACTGAACAGCCCGGACACCAGCGAGCCAATCACGCCGTAGATAATGAGGGCGGCAATTACTCGCCCGGCCAAGGCAATGTTCACCGGGGTCAGGCCGTAGCCAGCCAGTTGATCCAGCGTAGCCGGAGTAAACTGCGCCACAATGCCTTGCCCAAAATTGGTTAACAGTACGCCAAAGGCGGCCAAAAACATAGCCAACACGCCGCCAAAAATCCCGGCCCAAAAGCCGGCCATCCAACCGACCTTGCCGCCTTGCTGGCTGTTTTGAGCGCCGTCACCGGCAAAAATACCGGCCAACAAACCGGTAGCCAGGCACACCACAATGTAGCCGGGTACCACTAAAAACGTTAGCGAAACAAACGGCAGGTTTTCGGGGGAAGGAATCAGCCAAACCAGCATTAAAATCAAAATGACAAAGCCGCCAATCAGGCTGGCTTTAAGCCCAGGGGCAACCACTGAACCAGCGGCCTGGCTTTTTTTCTCTTGCCGTTGCCGGAGTTGAGATGTTGCGGGCGCAAGCTGGTTTTGTTGGCGCTGTTGGGTTGTTACAGTCATTATTACAATCTCCTTTGTTTCCAAAAGATGTTCTAGTATGCCAAGAAAGAAGTAAAATTGATTGAATTACCAGCATTATAGCACGATAGCTTACGGCTTGGCAATTGTTAGTAGGCGATTTGGCCTACGCTTACCCTACGCGGCTCACGCCATAGGTACTACGCTTACGACATTTGGCTTATTATAGGTAATTTGAGATTAAATCAAAATTGAGTTTGTTAAAAATCCGGTAAAAATTTTTACCAAATTGCCCACAACTGGCGATTGTGTTACACTAAAAGCGCATACGCCTAACCGTAAATTGGGTTAGTTTGAGTATCTTCTTCACCTCCTTTGCCACATTTTGGTCAATCACTCAATAAAAACTTTATTATTCAAGAAGGTAAAGATGGCTGAGCAAAAAAGAGACCGCAACCTCGATGTATTGCTAACAGATTTTGACAAGTACCTTTTGGGCGAAGGCACCTTTGAACGAGCCTACGAAAAAATGGGGGCGCATCTGGCTGAGTTGAACGGGCAGGCCGGAGTTCACTTTGCCGTGTGGGCGCCTAATGCCCAAAGAGTTTCAATTATCGGTGATTTTAACGAGTGGGATAGTGAAAAAAATGTTATGAACTCCAGCGATAGCGGCGTGTGGACCCTGTTTATTGCGGGGTTGCGCGAACACACCGTTTATAAATATCGTGTGGTGGCCCAAACCGGTGATTGGTTTGATAAAGCCGATCCCTACGGTTTTGCCATGGAACAGCGGCCTAAAACCGCCTCGGTGGTGTCTGATTTGGAAAACTACCAGTGGGGCGACCACGATTGGGTGAATAACCGCAAGCAGAAGCAGGGCTTTGACCAGCCAATCTCTATTTACGAAGTTCACGCCGGGTCGTGGCGCAAAAAAAACGATGAAGAATGGGGCCTGCGCTACCTTACCTACCGCGAAATGGCCGACGAGTTGATTCCTTACGTGCGGGAGATGGGCTTTACCCACATTGAATTTTTGCCCCTCACCGAACACCCGCTTGATGCCTCGTGGGGGTACCAGGTGTTGGGCTTTTTTGCGCCAACCAGCCGCTTTGGCACGCCGCAAGACCTGATGTATTTTGTTGACCAGTGCCACCAAAATGACATCGGCGTAATTTTGGATTGGGTGCCGGCCCACTTTCCCAAAGATGGCTCCGGCCTGAACTATTTTGACGGCACGCACCTCTACTCCCACTCCGACCCGCGCAAGGGCGAACATCAGGATTGGGGCACGCTTATTTTTAACTACGACCGCCACGAAGTGCGAGTGTTCCTGCTTTCCAACGCCCTGTTCTGGCTGGATAAATACCATTTTGATGGCCTGCGGGTTGATGCTGTGGCCTCGATGTTGTACCTTGATTACTCCCGCGAAGCCGGTGAGTGGGTTCCCAATGAATACGGCGGGCGCGAAAACCTGGGGGCCATCAGCTTTTTACGCAAAATGAATGAATCCGTGCACGGTATCTTCCCCGGCGTGCTCACCATCGCCGAGGAATCTACCGCCTGGCCCATGGTATCGCGGCCCACTTATATGGGCGGGTTGGGGTTTGGCCTAAAATGGAATATGGGCTGGATGCACGACACCCTCAACTATATGAGCAAAAATCCCATTTACCGCCGCTACCACCAAAATGATATGACCTTTAGCCTGTTGTATGCCTTTAACGAAAACTTTGTGCTACCGCTTTCGCACGATGAGGTGGTTCACGGCAAAGGCTCGCTCATCAACAAAATGTCGGGTGATGAATGGCAAAAGTTTGCCAACCTGCGCGCCTATTACGGTTTTATGTGGGGACATCCCGGCAAAAAGTTGTTGTTTATGGGTGGCGAGTTTGCCCAGTGGCAGGAATGGAATTTTGCCAACAGCCTGGAATGGGCAGCTCTGAACGCGCCCAATCACCAGGGGGTGCAGAATTTTATAAAAGACATCAACCAGCTTTACAAACAGGAGCCGGCGCTGTACGAGGATGATTTTGATTGGACCGGCTTCACCTGGATTGACGCCAACGACAGCGACAACAGCGTGTTCTCGTTTGTGCGGAACGCCAAATACAGTGATGAGTTTATTGTGGTGGTCAGTAATTTTACGCCGGTGGTGCGCGAAGGCTACCGGGTGGGGGTACCCCGCTCCGGTCTTTACAAAGAAGTGCTCAATAGCGATTCCGGCCATTATTGGGGCAGTAATGTGAGCAACGCCAACGGCGTGCAATCCGATGCTATCCCGTTCCACGGGTACGATCAATCGGTGGCGCTAAAATTGCCGCCGTTAGGCACCATCTATTTAAAGCTGGCGTAAAAGCAGCTCATAAAAAAACACCTCCAAACCGGGGGTGTTTTTTTGTGCGTGTTGTGAACGGTTACGAATCGTACTTCAACAGCGAATGCACATCGTACTCTTTTAGCTGGTTGCGGCCATTTAAAAAAGTGAGTTCAACCAAAAAGGCAATGCCGGCCACAACGCCGCCCAATCGCTCTACCAGATTGCAGGTGGCTTTGGCGGTACCGCCCGTAGCCAGCAGGTCGTCAACAATTAGCACCCGCTGCCCCTTTTGAATACTGTCCACGTGGATTTCCAGGGTATTGGTGCCGTATTCCAGTTGATAGCTTTCGGAGATGGTTTGGGCCGGCAGTTTGCCCGGTTTTCTGATGGGCGCAAAGCCCACGCCCAGTTGGTAAGCCACCGGCATCCCAAAAATAAATCCCCGTGATTCCATGCCCACAACCAAGTCAATTTTTTTGTCTTGATAAAATCCCGTCAGTTGGTCAATGCTGTATTTGAGCGCTTCGGGATTTTTGAGCAGCGTGGTAATATCGTAAAATAAAATGCCGGGTACCGGAAAATCCGGCACGCTTCTGATAGTGCTTGCCAGGTCCATAAAATTTTTCTCCTACGCTGAAGGTTGGTAGCCTCATTCTAGCACCACCCCAGGTAATGGGCAAGTGCTCTAAATGGCCTGTTTGTGGTATAATACCGATTGAATTTTGGTTAACCAGGAAAACGCTTTGTTTCAACTAAAGTTTGAGCCACTAAAACGGATAATTTTGCCGGTGATTGGCGCAGTCCTTTTTATTACCGGCTGCACGCCGGCGGTAACGGCTTTGGCTACGCCCAACAGCAGTTCGCCGCTGCCAACGCCCACCGCTCACTCTGTATTGAGCCGGGCCACGCCAACCCTCGCGCCAACTCTGGTTGAAACACCCACCCAATTAACCCTTTGGACCATCGAAGAGATTTCTTTTATGGCCAAAGATAAAAAAGTGGCCAATTTTTTAACCCGAACCATCCAAACATTTAAATCGGCTAATCCCGATATTGAAGTGCAGGTGCTGGTAAAAAAGCCCAGCGGCAAAGGCAGCGTGCTGGACTTTTTGCGAACGGCCAAAGATGTTGCGCCCACAGTGTTGCCCGATATAGTGGTGATGGACGCCACGGATTTAAACCAGGCCAGCGTTGATAAACTAATCCTGCCGCTTGATGGCAAACTGGATCGCGCTATTGTGCAGGATTTGCTGCCGGCGGCGCGGCGGGTTGGCACCGTGGATGGCAAACTGGTGGGCATTCCGCTGGGAATTAACCTGGAACACGCGGTTATCAACACCCGGTCGTTTACGGGTACGGTTATTACCTGGACGGATATTCTGAGCAAAAACACGCACTACCTTTTCCCGGCCAAAGGTGTAAACGGCCTGGTGAATGATGCCACCCTGGCGCAGTATCTATCGGCAGGAGGCAGCTTAGTCAGCGACGAAGGCCGCCCCAAACTTGATGAGCGCGTGCTGAACAACGTGCTGCTATTTTACGAATCCGGCTTAAAAAACGGCATCATCAACCCTAATTTATTGCAAGCCGCCACCACCGAAGAACTGTGGCCCAATTACCTGGCGGGTAAGGCCGGCATCGCCCAAATCAGCGTTAGCCAGTACCTCACCGACCGCGAGAAACTTACCAATTCATCGCCCATTGGTTTGCCGGTGTTGCAACTGGATAGCCCGCAGGTGAGCGTAATGCACGCGCGGGTGCTGGCCCTGGTTACTAACAACCAGGCCCGGCAGGATGCCGCGCTCAAATTAATCCAAACCATCCTGTCCACGGATAACAACGCTGCCTGGAACAAAATCAACAATTCTATCCCCGTGCGCGATACGGCCTACCAGCAGCTTGCCGCCAACGACTCCTACTGGCAATTTTTAACCGGCTTGCTCAACACCGCCCAGCCCGAACCCCGTTTTGTGGGCTACGACCGGGTGGGCCGCATTTTACAGCAAGCGGTTGAGCAAGTCATCAACGGCGAATCTACCGCCGAAAAAGCCGCGTCTACCGCTATGGACGCTCTGGCGCAGTAGCAATTATTGATGTATTATCCAACGCTACAAGCCGATGCCCAACAGCAAATCAAACAAATCGGTGAAGCCGATCTGGTGATTGGGGTGCCCAGCCACCAAAATCCTCATGTGGCGGCTAATGTGGCCAAAACCGCGCTGGCCGGGGTTCGGTTTCATTACCCCCGCTTGCGAACCGTGCTCATCAACGTTGATGCCGGCAAAAACCCGCAATCCCAGCAGGCTGTTTTGGCGCAGGTTTTACCCAACGGCCACAACCGCCGGGTGGTGTGTGGCCGGTATCACGGGCCGTTGGGGCCTGGCAGCGCCGCCGCTGCCCTGCTCGATGCGGCCTTGGCGCTGGATGCCAAAGCCGTTATTGTGCTGGATAGCCACGTTAACAGCATCTCGCCCGATTGGATTGCCGGGTTGGCCCATTTGGTGTTAGAAAACAAGGCCGACCTGGTGTTTCCCCGTTACCGGCAATGGCTTTTGCCCGAAGCCGCGCTCAACGACCTGATTGTTTACCCGTTGTTCCGGGCGTTGTGGGGCAAATGCGCCCGCCAGCCAATGGCCTCGGATTTTGCGATATCGCCCCAGTTGGCCACAGCGGTGCTGGATGAGGATATTTGGGGCACCACCGCCGCCACTTTTGGGCTGATGCCCTGGTTGGCCACCTACGCCACGGTGAACGATTGGCGCGTGGCCCAAACCGCCCTCAGCGAGAAGCAACTGCCGGATGATGATTATTTTTCGGCGGGGACGGCAGCCCAGCCCGGCGCGCGTTTTCGCCGCCAGTTTCACGATATTTTAAGCCAGATGTTTGGGTTGATGGCGCGTTATTGCCACACCTGGCAAAATGTTAACCAGTTTTTTGCCTGGCCAACCCTCACCCGGTTTGCCGCCGCTACGCCGCCCACGGTTGCGCCGGTGGTTGATGTTACGCCGCTGCTCGATGAGTTGGCGTTGGGGTGGATTCAGTACCGGCGTTTGTGGCTAAACATGTTGCAGCCGGATAATCTGGCTCAACTTGAGGCGTTGGCGGCGTTGTCGCCCGATTACTTTTACTTTCCGGCGGATTTGTGGGCCAGAATTGTGTTTGATTTTGCCGTTAGCTTTAATTTTGCCGAATTTGACCCGGCCCAAATTGTCGAAGCGATGTTGCCGCTGTATTACGGGCGGCTGGCCGCGTTTTGGCAAGAAGTAGCCGGGCTGGCTCCGGTTGGCCGCGAGGGCACTGTGGCCGCCCAGGCCGTGGAATTTGAAGAAACCCGGCCTTATCTAAAACAACAGTGGCAGGCCAACTCGCCTCGCCCGTACCTGCCGGGGATTAATAACCGTTCGTTTAAAGTTGAGTGAGTTGGGTGAGTTTCGTGAGTTGAGTAAGTTTTGTGAGTTAAGTAAGTGATGTGAGTTTGGCGAGTAACTTCACTTTATCACTCCCAGGAAACTCACCACACTCCTAAAACTCACAGAACTCGATTTATTTATTTTCAGGAGAATTGATAGAAATGACCATCAAATTTGGAACCGACGGCTGGCGCGCCGTTATCGCCGAAACCTTTACCTTTGAAAATTTGCGGCTGGTTAGCCAGGCGTTGGCCGATTACTTGCTCGAAGCCAACACCGCCGCCCAGCCGGAAATTGTGATTGGGTTTGACACCCGCTTTCTATCTGACCGCTTTGCGATGGAAGTGGCGCGGGTAATGGCCGCCAACGGCATTGTGGCGCACTTGGCTCGCGCCGATGCCCCCACGCCGGCCATCAGCTACAACATTGTGCATAAACAGGCCTGCGGCGGGGTAATGATTACCGCCAGCCACAACCCGCCGCGCTACAACGGCTTTAAAGTAAAAGCCGGATACGGCGGCACGGCCTCAAAACAGCAAATTTCGGCCATTGAGCGCAACCTGTTTGCCGTAACCGACCGGATTGGGGCTAATTTAATGGATTACCAGAAGGCGCTGGACAACGGGCTGATTAAACGGTTCGATCCGGCCTGGCCCTATTACGAACACCTCACCACCGCGCTGGTGAATATGGACGTAATCCACAACGGCGAACTGCGCGTGGTGGCCGATTCGATGTACGGCTCCGGGCGCGGCGTCTTCCGCGAGATTGTGTCGCGCACCCGCACCCGCGTGCACGAACTGCACAACGATCTGCACCCCGGTTTTGGCGGCATCCACCCGGAGCCGGTGGAGCGCAACCTCAAGGAGTTGATTGCCACGGTGCAAAATGAAAACGCCCATTTTGGGCTGGCTACCGATGGCGACGCCGACCGCATTGGCGCGGTGGATGACCGGGGCAACTTTGTCAATCCGCATATTATTATGTCGCTGGTGGTGCGGTATTTGGTGGAGCGCCGGGGGCTAACCGGAGCCATTGCCAAAACCATCAGCAGCACCCTTATGCTCAACCGGCTGGCCAAAAAATACGGCCTGCAAGTGCACGAAACGCCGGTTGGGTTTGACGTAATTGCCCAATTGATGATGGAAGATGATATTTTGCTGGGCGGCGAAGAATCCGGCAGCATCAGCATTAAAGGCCACATTCCCGAAGGTGACGGCATTTTGATGGGCCTGCTGCTTATGGAAATTGTGGCCGATGCCGGCGTGCCGCTGAGCGAATTGATTGCCGATTTGCAGCGGCAATTTGGCCCCACCTGCTACAAACGCAACGACATCCGGCTAAAAAACCTCATCTCCAAAAAAGAGATGGTGCAGCGGCTGGTAGAAAACACGCCCGCCCGGATTGCCGGTGAAGCCGTCATCAAAGTGGATAGCTACGATGGCGTAAAATATCATCTGGCCGATGATAGCTGGCTGCTCATCCGGCCATCGGGCACGGAGCCGGTGTTGCGCCTGTACGCCGAAGCCGGCAGCGACCGCGCCGTTGAAACCATGCTGCAAACCGCCCAGGATTTGGCGCGGGATACAGACTGATTGGCTTGGCCGCCATCAGCCGGTAACAAAAAAGAGCCAAAGGCTGCTGCCTTTGGCTCTTTTAGTTTGCAGAAAGCCGGTTGATTACGGCAAAAATCCGTAGGGATTGCGCTGCACGGTGCCATGCCGAATTTCAAAATGCAGGTGCGGGCCGGTGGCATTGCCGGATTTGCCCATTTCGCCAATTTGCTGGCCTTTGGATACGTTAGCGCCCGGATCAACGTAATAGGCTTGCAGGTGGGCGTACAACGTTTGAAAACCGTCGCCGTGGTCAATGACCACGTTGTAGCCGTAGCCGGTGTTATCCCAGCCGGCGGCAATTACGTAACCGGAGTCGGCGGCCAATACTGGCTCGCCCAGATAGCCGGCAATGTCCAGCGCCGGGTGATAGCTGGAAAAGCCCTGGCTGATTGACCCGGTAGCCGGCCAGCCCAGATTGCCCGTCCCGGTGGTGGCGTCGGCGGGGATGGGGCCACTGTAGGCGGTTACGGCGCGGGGTTTAAACGGTTTGGTGCCGCCGGGCACAATCAACCACTGCCCCGTTTGAAGCGTTAAGTTATCGGGAGAGAGTTTGTTTTGAGGCTGGTTAATAATCAACGCCGGATCGGTTTGGAAGGTGGCGGCAATGCCGTTAACAGTGTCGCCGCTGCCAACCTGGTGGTACACGCCATCAACCGGCAAAATGGTTAATTTCTGCCCCACCGAAAGCAAATCGGGGTTAAGTTCAAGATCCGGGTTGGCCCAAATGACAGTTTCCGGGGTTAGCCCAAATTTATAGGCAATGCTAGAAATATTATCGCCGGATTGAACTTCGTAGGCTTTTATTTCGCCGCTGGAATTGGTCGCCGCTCCGGCTTGCGCCGCCGCCGGACTGGTTCTATCTGGAATGATGGTGCGCGGCACCGCGTTTCGCATCAACACGCCATCGTACAGGTTGCTCAGTTTGGGCGGCGGGGCAAAGGGCAGTTCTTGTGTTTCGGCAGCGGTGGGCGAGGTGAGATCGTATTTAATGGGCCGGATGGCATTGATAGCGCCCCACGGCAAACTAAGCCGGCTTAGCCCAATTACCAGCAACGCTATCGCCAGCATGCTGGCGTGGGTAAGCAGGCGATTTTTTAAGTTTTCGTCGGCGTTGAATTTTTTTACCGATTGCGCCAGCACCGTAATGTAACCGGAAGGTGAATCGGTGGCCCCCGGTGTGGAGTCTTTGAGAGGGGGCGCTGGTTTTTGGGTAACGGATGATTGCATAGAGTGTCCCGGTTGAGCCGGTTTACGTAAATATGCGTAGGCGTTTACGCCTATAAAACAAAGTGGTCAGCATGATAGCTGACCACCAAAATTGTGTCAAATATAGATTTACCCGAAATGGGCGTTAACCCGGCTAAATTACAAAGACACCTAACAAATTATTGGGGTAAAATCCCGATTTAGTAGATTTCTTTGTGCAGGGTCGCCAAAAATTCGGTGTTGTTATCGGTTTTGGGCAAGCGTTCCAGTACCATTTCGGTGGCTTCGGTGCCGCCGCCAACAGCGGTAATCATCCGGCGTAAGGTCCAAACCTTTTGCAAGTCTTCGGGCGGCAGCAGCAGGTCTTCGCGGCGGGTGCTGGAGCGTTCAATATCAATAGCCGGGAAGAAGCGACGTTCGGCCAGTTTGCGGGTAAGGTGCATTTCCATGTTACCGGTACCCTTAAATTCTTCGTAGATTACGTCGTCCATGCGGCTGCCGGTATCTACCAGGCAGGTGGCAATAATGGTGAGGCTGCCGCCTTCTTCCAGGTTGCGGGCCGCACCAAAAAAGCGTTTGGGCGGGTACAGCGCCGCCGGGTCAATCCCGCCGGAGAGGGTGCGCCCGCTGGGGGGTACCACCAGGTTGTAGGCCCGCGCCAGCCGGGTAATGGAGTCCATCAAAATAATTACGTCGCGCCCGCCTTCTACCAGCCGTTTGGCTTTGGCCAGCGCCATTTCGGCCACGCGGGTCTGGTCGGATTCGGGGTCGTCAAAGGTGGCGGCCATGACTTCGGCGTCAACCGAGCGATCCATATCGGTGACTTCTTCGGGCCGTTCGCCAATGAGCACCACCATCATGTGCACATCGTTGTAATTTTCGCTGATGCCGTTGGCTATTTGTTTGAGGATAGTAGTTTTACCGGCTTTGGGCGGTGATACAATCAGGCCGCGTTGGCCGCGCCCAATGGGGGCCAGCATGTCCAACAAACGGGTGGAGAGGACATCTTTTTTGGTTTCCAGCCGGAGCCGTTCTTGCGGAAAGATAGGAGTCATCCGCTCGAAGACGGGGCGTTTTTTGGCGGTTTCGGGGTCCAGGCCGTTTACGGCTTCAACCCGCAGCAAGCCAAAGTATTTTTCGGTTTCTTTGGGCGGGCGCACCTGGCCAATAACCATATCGCCGGTGCGTAAGCCAAACCGCCGGATTTGGCTTTGCGATACGTAGATGTCGTCCGGGCCGGGGAGTAAATCTACCGAGCGCAAAAAACCAATGCCATCCTGAATGATTTCTAGTACGCCGCCGCCAAAAATAAACCCCTGAGCTTCGGCCTGATGTTTGAGGATTTGCAAAATCAGGTCACTTTTCTTGAGGCGGCTGTAGCCAGAAATGCTTTGCTCTTTGGCGATAGCTCTTAACTCCTCAAGAGTTTTGGCTTCAAGTTCAGCCATGTTCATGTTCAAAACTCCTAAATATCCGCGCTAATTTTCTTTTTGGAAAAACCGGAAAAAATCTTGTTGGTACGGAACTGCAAAGCCCAACGAAGCAAAAATCAAATTTTGACAGTGTTTTTATTGTGTACTACAAAAACTGGTTAGTCCAGTAGGGTTAACGAGGCAAAATAAAATAATATGTAAATTTATGGGTTTGTTTTCAATGCAGTAAATGCAATATTGGTTTTTTTGATTGGGGAATGGAGATTAATTGCGCGTGTTGGCGCGAAGCCCAATTTTTTCTAACTGTGCTGCGAATTATAACATCTTTCAGTTTTGGCGTCAATTAGGAAATAGGTTGTAAAAAGGGGCTGGCAATACGCCAGCCCCTTTTGGGTAAATGTTACAGTTTTAGAGCTTGCTCGCCATCAGGTTGGCCAGGTCGGCGGTGCGGCAGGAGTAGCCCCATTCGTTGTCGTACCAGGTGACTACTTTTACCAGGTTGCCGCCCAATACCTGGCAGAATTGGGCATCAACGGAGCTGGAGGCCGGGTCGCCTTTGAAGTCAATGGAAACCAGCGGTTCTTCGACATAGTTCATCACTTTGCTCTTGGAAGCGGCTTCTTTGAGCGCGGCGCGGAGTTCCTCGGTGGTGGTGGGTTTTTCTACTTCGGCCACAAAATCAACCACAGACACGGTGCTGGTGGGCACGCGCAGGGCGTAGCCATCGAATTTGCCTTTGAGGTCCGGAATGACCAGCGCCACGGCTTTGGCCGCGCCGGTGGTGGTGGGGATGATGCTCATGGCGGCGGCGCGAGCGCGGCGCAGGTCGCTGTGGGGCAAGTCCAGAATTTTCTGGTCGTTGGTGTAGGCGTGGATGGTGGTCATGAGGGCTTTGACAATTTTGAAGTTATCGTTAACCACTTTGGCCGCCGGAGCCAGACAGTTGGTGGTGCAGGAAGCGTTGGAAACTACGTGGTGAACGGCGGAATCGTATTTTTCTTCGTTTACGCCCATCACAATGGTCAGGTCTTCGCCTTGAGCCGGGGCGGAGATGATCACTTTTTTGGCCCCACCTTTGGTAATGTGGTTGGCCGCGCCTTGCACCACTTTACCTTTTTTGTTTACGCCGTCTTCTTTAATGGTGAAGAGGCCGGTGGATTCTACCACAATTTCTACGTCCAAAGAGGCCCACGGAATTTTGCCGGGGTCGGTTTCTTTGAAGACTTTTACGGTTTTGCCATCAACTACCAGGCCATCATCGGCCACGGTAACGGTGCCGTTGAATTTGCCGTAGTTCGAGTCGTATTTGAGCAGGTGGGCCATGGTGGGCACATCGCCAATGTCGTTTACGGCAACCACTTCGAGCGTATCTGGGTAGAGATCGCGAATAGCTTTGAATACCTGGCGGCCAATTCGGCCAAATCCGTTAATACCAACTTTTGTCGTCATTGTGAATTTCCTCCAAAAAACTTAATTATAGGTTGTTTTTTTGAACCAATCCATTAATTGGTTGGCCAGCTTGGTTGAATTGTGACGCCAGGGTTGTTGTTCATCCACAACGTCGGCGCCAATTACCTGATAACCGCTATTGGGTGGTGCAGCGGTTGGCAGAACCGGAGTGAGATGTTGCATCGATTCTGGGATGGGATGGGCTAAGTTGTTGTTTACCAGCACGTAATTAAATAGCGGAGCTTGTCTGGCTTCACCGCTGCGGGAGTGGGCTTCGATGGCTTGCATATACTGGTGCAAGGTGTAGTTATCGGTTTCGCCGGGTTGATTGGCCACATTACAAATGTATATTTTAGGGGCGTGGCTGGCTTCAATGGCGGCGGCAATTTCTGAAACCAGCAAGTTAGGAATAACGCTGGTATACAGGCTACCCGGCCCGGCGACAATCAGGTTGGCGTTGAGAATGGCTTGCACGGCGGGTGGAAAGGCTGGCGGTGAATCGGGGTGCAGGTATACCCGCTCAATGGGTGCTTTGGCGGCAGGGATGGCGCTTTCGCCGGCAACGGTGCGGAGTTGCAGCCCTTCGTCCACTTCGGCAAACAGGGTTACATTTTCCAGCGTGCTGGGCAAAATACTGCCCCTAATGTTTAATACGCGCCCGCTTTGGTACAATCCTTCTTCAAAAGAGCCGGTTACTTCGGCCATGGCCGTGATAAACAGGTTGCCAAAGCTGTGTCCTTCTAACTCGCCACTTCTAAACCGATATTGAAACAGTTGGGTTGTGAGCGATTCGTCGTTAGCCAGGGCCGTAATGCAATTGCGAAAGTCACCCGGAGGCAATACTCCTAATTCCCGGCGCAACTTGCCAGATGATCCCCCGTCATCGGCGACGGTGACGATGGCGGTAATGTTTTCGGTATGGTGTTTTAACCCACTCAGTAAGACACTCAGGCCGGTTCCGCCCCCAATAACCACTACTCTGGGGCCGTCGCGTCGGCGGCGACGGTGACGGTAAACCTGATCGGCGATGTATCTTACGCCGGCCTGGTCTGGCAGAAAGGCTTCGAGTAACAGCTTATTTAGTTGAAAAAAACTTAAACCAATTAGCCCAATTCCAATAGCCGTAAAAACGGCCCCCCGCACCCAGCGCGGTAAATCTTGCAGTAGCAGCGCCCGAATGACCGGGGGATAGGCGGTTTCGGCATAAAGCTCACGCAGAAACAGGCCAATGCCCAACCCCAGAATAACCAACCCAATCAACATGGGTATTAACCAACGTTTCAGGCCAAGGCCGGGGAGTAACAGCCGAAAGGTTGATTTTATGCCGGCTAACATAACTCCCGCGCCCGGCGGAACCGTTTCTGCTCAACCCGCATTATAGACGATGTAAAAAGGTTAGTCAAAGGCTGTTTGTGCAAATTTTCACTATTATTCCATGGTGCGTTTGAGCGCCCAATCAAAGGGGTCGGCGTATTCATCGCGGGCCGGGATAAAGAATTCGGCAAACAGGGCGCGGTCATTGTTCAATTCGGCGTTAAAGTCGGCCAACAGGCGTTGGCGGGCCGCCAGCCATTTTTGGGTGATAAAGCCGTACCGGTACATTTCAATGTATTTGGCGGCGGATTTATCCCAACTGGCATCTATATTGAGGGCGGTGTGCACCAAATAATCGTGATAGCTGCGGTTGCGGCGGTAGTTATCAATGGCGGTTCTGGTTTGCCAGAAAAAGGCGTTGGCTTCGCCGTAACGGTCGCTGATATCGAGCCAATCATACAGGTAGGCGCAGTGGGCTACTTTGGTTAGCCCGCCGGTAGCCCGGCCTATCACCACATTGCCTACTAAACAGGCTTCGTAATCAACCAGCCCGCACGGTTCAAAGCGGCTGGGGATAAGCGAAAAGTCGCCGCCGGCCAGAATCAATTTTGAAAGCGGCAGGTTAAAGCCGTTGTTAAAGTAAACCCGATCCGGGTATTTGGCCGCCAGAGAAAAGAAGTGAGCTTCGGTGGCTTTGCCGCCGGCGTCGCCATCGGGGGCCGAGGCCAGAATGATGAATTTTACGCCGCCATCGTAGGCTAGCGTGCGATCAATGATATCGGCAACCAGACCCAGGTTTTTCTGTTCCACCAGCCGGCCCACTGCGGTGATGAGAATGGGGTCCCACATTGGCTCGGAGCCAAAACATTCCATGTGAAGCAGCCGCTTGAGTTCGGCTTTGGTGTCCAGAGTGGCGGCGGTAAAGGTGTGATCCTTGTTGAGCATTTCAACCTGGGTGAGCGGGTTTTTGAAGATGGGGTTATCCGGCCCGCGCTTCTTTTGGATGTCTTGCAGCACGCCGGCTTTGAGCCAGGGCAGGTTTTCGGCGCGGTTGGTATCGCTCATGCCGTTGGTAATGCCGGCAACGGGCAGCTTTTCAAACAAATCGAGGTGGCGGTTGGGCACAAATACTTCGCCGGGAGGAGCGCCTTTTTGGGCGTAAGCCCGGCCCCACACGGTGTGGTGATCCATTTTGAGTTCGGCGGCGTAGCCCCAGGTGCCGGCAATATCGCCGCTGACGGTGGTAATTTTGCCGCCGGTTTCATGCACCTTGAGCATGCAGGCTTTCATTAGGTTGAGGTTGTCAAAGAAATCAAAGTATTTGTGAAACAGGTTCCAGCCGGGCAGGTTGATGCGATCCAGCGAGTTGAACCCGCCGCCGACCAGCGGAGTAACGCCCTGATAGGTGGCGTTGTGGATGGTAAGGTGAACGGGTACGTGTTTAAGGTAGTCATCACCCAAGTAAAAGGGCACCAGCCCCACGTGATAATCGTGCAGGTGAACGGTATCAAAGTTGCGCTGTTTAATGTAGCCAGCCATGGCCTGGTTTACGGCAGCGTACAACTTTAGGGCCATGTTGGGATCGTTGGGATAAATGCTGTTGGCGTTGGTCCAGCTAAGCTGCCACGCATCCCAAAAATAAACCACTTTTTGACCGTCGGGAAAAATATATTGGTACGCCTCAAAATCAAAGGTGTGCCCATCGAGCGTTACCGGCAGGCGCAGGTTAAGTTGGGTGAGCTTGCTCTTGTCGTAGTGAGCAAAACATGGCGAAAGAACTTCTACCTCAAGTTCGATGTTTTGTTTGGCGGCGGCCTTAACCAATTCTGCGGGTAACTCTTCTACAATTACGCCTAATCCGCCAATTTTAGTGCCCAAACCACTGCCGATACGGCCAATTTCCCAGGCGGGCATAGCAACTCGCATCTTTTTCATGTATATTTCCTTTTTTAATGGTGAGTTGTTATTTATGTTGAATCGAGGTAAATGCACCACAACTGCTTAAAACCAATGACCACCCTCGATTTTACCACGATTATGGGGCGGGGCAAGTAATACGGCCTGGTCAATTTAGGCCCCGATGCCGTTTTGAGAAGTGTTTGACTTTTGCCTGTATTACTCGTACAATACGAAAAATTTGGGCCAGCCAAAAAATAGCGACGGTGTTGTCTTTGATAAATTAAAGCCGTGGGGGCGGACACCGTTCGCCCCTGTTGTGTTCCAAAAGGGTGATTATTTTTGTGGAGAAGGGTGCATGCAGATACATACAACTCGAAGGTTGGTGGTAGCCGTACTGGTGGCGTTGTTGGGGCTTAACCTGGCCTGTAGCTTAACTTCCGGGTTGAACCTGTTGAAAAGCACTCCCACCCCCACCAGCGATTTGAACGGTAGCGGCAATACCACCTCGCCCAACCCCAACAGCGATACCCCACTGGTTGAACAACCCAAATCGGCGCAAACAACGGCAACGCCCCCTACCGGCGCAGAAACCACTCCGGCCCAGCCGCAGCTTTCGGGTGAATTGGCCGGAAAACAGGTGATGATTTTGCCCGGCGCTGAACCGCCCACGCTCGACCCGCACCTCAGCGGCGATGCTAACTCGGCGGAATACGTGGTTGAAATTTTTAGCGGCCTCATGGCCTTCGATCAAAACCTCAAACTTAACCCCGATATTGCCGAAAGCTACAAAGTATCAGACGACGGCAAGGTGTACACCTTTAAACTCCGCGACAATGCCGTTTTTCAGAACGGCGATCCCATCACTGCCGCCGACTTCAAATGGAGCATGGAACGCGCCTGCGACCGGGCTACCGGCTCGCATACCGCCGATACCTACCTGGGTGATATTGTGGGCTGTCGCTCTAAATTGCAGGGCGAGGCCAAAGAAGTTAAAGGGGTGCAGGTGATTGATGACCACACCCTGCAACTCACCATTGACGCCCCCAAAGGCTTTTTTCTGGCCAAACTCACCTATCCCACCGCCTTTGTGCTGGATCGCAAAAATGTAGAAAGCGGCGGCGCGGATTGGTACAAAAAACCCAACGGCAGCGGCCCCTTTAAAGTTGATACCTTTGCCCCGGAGCAGGGCGGTATTATGCTGGCTAAAAACGAAAACTACTACCGCGACCCCCAACCAACCCTTGAGCGCATAGTTTTTGTGCTGGGCAACCCCATCAACCCGCTGGATGGTTACGTGCAAAATCTGGGCCGGATTGGGCTGGAAAACGCCAATTACGATGCCATCCCCGTGGGCATGTCCAACATGTCGCAGGTGACTGACCCCAACAACGCGCTCAACCGCGAATTTCACACCTTTAACTCGTTCAGCATGTTTTACATGGCGTTCAATGTAAACAAGCCGCCCTTTGATGACAAAAAGGTGCGGCAGGCTTTTAGCCTGGCGCTGGACAAAACCAAAATGGTCAAGCTGATCTTTCAGGGAACGGTGCCGGTGGCTAACGGGATTGTGCCTCCTGATATGCCCAACTACACCAACCCCGATCTCAGCGATTTTGAGTTTGACCCCGAACAGGCCAAACGGCTGATTACCGAATCCGCTTATAAAGATGTGAGCAAACTCCCCGAAGTGACCCTGACCATCAGCGGCGAAGGCGGCGCGGTGGGGCCGCTGATTGAGGCCATTGTAAAATCTTACAAAGATAATTTGGGCGTCACCATCAATGTTGAACAAACCCCCTGGGCCGAATTCCTGTCCGATTTGAACAGCCCGCAGCCATCGTACCAAATGTACCAGTTGGGCTGGATTGCCGATTACCCCGACCCGCAAAACTTCCTTGAGGTGCTGTTCCACACCGAAAGCGCCCAAAACCACGGCGGCTACAGCAACCCCGAGGTTGACAAACTGCTGGAGCAAGCCCGGGGCGTGCTCGACCCCAAAGCGCGGGAAAAACTCTACCAGCAGGCCGAGCAACTCATTCTAACGGATGCGGCGTGCGTACCCCTGTATTTTAACGTTGAAAACTGGCTGGTTAAACCGTATGTTCAGGGCTTTCAGGTTCCGCCCATCCAAATTCCAAAATTCCAGTACGTAAAAATTCTGGCCGAAAAATAGAGCGCCTTTAGCCGGGCGTGTTTGAGAAACCGACCTAATTGAGAGGATGTGAATGGCACCGTTACTGCAAGTAAAAAATTTACAAACCCAGTTTTTTACCCAGGATGGCATGGTTAAAGCCGTAAACAACATTAGCTACGAACTAAACGAAGGCGAAACCTTGGGGATTGTGGGCGAAAGCGGCTCCGGCAAAAGCGTGGGCGTAATGTCTATTATGCGGCTGATCCCCAACCCGCCCGGCAAAATTGTGGGCGGCGAAGTGCTGTTTGAAGGCCGCGACCTGCTCAAAGTGAGCGAAGACGAAATCCGCAGCATCCGGGGCAACAAAATTGCCATGATTTTTCAGGATCCCATGACCTCGCTCAACCCGGTGATTCCTATTGGCCGGCAAATCAGCGAGGCGTTGGAACTGCACCTGGGCATGGACAAAAAACAGGCCAAAGCCCGCACCATCGAATTGCTGGAAATGGTGGGCATTCCCTCCGCCGCCGACCGGGTGGACAACTATCCCCACCAATTTTCCGGCGGGATGCGCCAGCGCGTAATGATTGCTATGGGCCTGAGTTGTAACCCGCAACTGCTCATTGCCGATGAGCCGACCACCGCCCTCGACGTAACCATTCAGGCCCAAATTATAGATTTAGTGCGGCGGCTGCGCGACGAAATTGGCATGGCCGTAATCTGGATTACCCACGATTTGGGCGTGGTCGCCGGTATGGCCGACCGGGTTTTGGTAATGTACGCCGGCACCATTGTCGAAGAAGCGCCGGTGCTGGAATTGTATCAAAATCCGCGTCATCCCTACACGCTGGGGCTGCTCGGCTCCATCCCCCGGCTTGATGAAACCCGGCCGGAAAAACTAATCTCAATCGAAGGGCTGCCGCCCGATTTGATTGATTATCCCAAAGGCTGCCCGTTTTACGCCCGCTGTTTCTACCGCATCGGCCAATGCCTGGAAAAACTGCCCGAATTGCAGTTGGTGGGGCCGGGCCACAAGGCCGCCTGCATTATTGATGTAACCACCGCGTCACGCACCACCGACCACCCCTACCAGGAATTGTAGAAATTGGGGAGACCAGAATGACAGACAACGGTACCAAGAAAAATAACGCACTTTTAAAAATAAAAAATCTCAAAATGTACTTTCCCATCACCAAGGGAGTCATTTTTCAGCGCCATGTTGGCGATATTAAAGCAGTTGATGACATTTCGTTTGAAATCCGGCGCGGCGAAACGCTCGGTCTGGTTGGCGAAAGCGGCTGCGGCAAAAGCACCACTGGCCGGGCCATTTTGCAGTTATACCGCCCCACCGCCGGCAGCGTTGAATTTGAAGGCGAAGAACTGACCGCCCTCAAAGGCGAAAACCTGCGCCGCATGCGCCGCAATATGCAAATGATTTTCCAGGATCCGTATGCCTCGCTCAACCCCCGCATGACCGTGGGCAGCATTGTGGGTGAGCCGCTTGAGGTGCATAACCTGCTCAACGGCAAAGCCCGGCAAGAGCGGGTTAAAGAACTGTTAAACATTGTGGGCCTCAACCCCTATTTTATTAACCGCTACCCGCACGAATTTTCCGGCGGCCAGCGCCAGCGGATTGGCGTAGCCCGTGCTCTGGCGGTGCAACCCGGTTTTATTGTGTGCGATGAGCCAATCTCCGCCCTTGATGTTTCCATTCAGGCGCAGGTTATCAACCTGCTTCAGGATTTACAGAGCGAGTTTGGCCTTACCTACCTGTTCATTGCCCACGACCTGGCCGTGGTGCGCCACATCAGCGACCGGATTGCGGTAATGTATCTGGGCAAAATTGTAGAACTCACCGATAAAGACAGCCTGTACAAAACGCCGCTGCACCCTTACACCCAGGCGTTGCTCTCGGCGGTGCCCATCCCCGACCCCATCGCCGAAATTGAACGGGTTAAAAAGCGGGTCATCCTGCAAGGCGATGTGCCCAGCCCGGCCAATCCGCCCAAAGGCTGCAACTTCTGCACCCGCTGCCCGGCGCGGGAGCGCGTGCAAAAGGAAAAAGGCATTGATTGCGGCCAGGTTGAACCGGAATTTAAAGAAATTCAGCCAGATCACTGGGCTGCCTGCCATTTATACAGCTAACGCGGCTAAATTCGCCGGGCAAGGAGGTAAACCTGATTTTTATCAGTTGGTTTGGATATCTAAAAAACAACGAAGTTTTAATACCAAATTCAAACATGTTTCAGGAGGAGAGATTGTATGTTTTCTAAAAAAGTGTTGTTTCTGGTAGTTGCAGGTATTTTTATGGGGATTTTGGCCGCCTGTGGGGCGCAACCTACTCCCCAAACCGTAACCGTGGTGCAAACGGTTGTGGTTGAAAAAGAAGCCCCCAAAGTAGTTGAAACCGTCGAAGTAGTTAAAGAAAAAGTTGTTGAGGTTGCTCCCAAAGACCCCGATGCCGACAAAGTAAAACTCGACACCGTGGTTGGCACCGAACCGCCCAGCCTCGACCCGGCGCTGGCTACCGATTCCATGTCCATTTTTATGATTCGCCAGATGTTTGAAGGGCTAACCGGCTTTGATGAAAAAGCCAACGTGGTACCGGCGCTGGCCAAAGAATGGAAAGTTTCCGACGATGGCCTGACCTGGACATTTAAAATGCGCGATGACGTAAAATGGGTTCACCGCGACTCGAACACCGGCAAGTTTGAAGACCTGGGCAAAGTAACCGCCAAAGATGTGGAATACGGCGTCAAACGCACGCTCGACCCCAACACTGCCTCGGACTACGCCTACGTGCTGTACGTAATTGAGGGTGCCGAAGCCTTTAACACCTTCACCGGCACGCTCAAAGCCGATGACGAAGCCTTCCAGAAAATGCGTGATGCCGTGGGCGTAAAAGCGGTTGACGGACACCACCGTTGAATTCAAACTCAAAGCGCCGGCGGGCTACTTCCCCTCGATTGCCGCCATGTGGGTTACTTTCCCGCAACCGCAAGCCGCCATTGACCAGTGGAAAGACAACTGGACCGAAGCCGGCCTGATTGTAACCAACGGCCCCTACACCCTGCGCGAATGG
>CAZFCE010000053.1:0-27220 GCA_964517605.1 uncultured Caldilineaceae bacterium
TGGATTAGATTGGCTCTATTTTACCCGTGTTTAGCCTTTTTTCGTAAGTCCTAAGAGTATAACACCATCCGGCAGAAACCACTAAAAAAGGCTTGACGTCGTTGCTTTATTATTGTAGAATATCTAGGTATAAAGACATTTACACTCAGAGGAGATTGCGTTGAGCAAACTAGATATGCGCACCGGTAGCACCGCGGTAATGATATTGCGCCTGCTGGCCGAAAAGCCCATGTACGGCTACCAGATTGTCAAAGAGTTGCAGGCCCGCAGCAACGGCTTTTTTAACCTGGAACAGGGCACGTTGTACCCGGCTTTGCATCGCCTGGAAAAAGACGGGCTGGTAGAAAGCAAGTGGGAGGTGGTTGAAGATGGCCCATCCCGCAAATATTATTACATTACCAGCGGCGGCCATCAGGAACTGGAAAATTCGGCCCAGCAGTGGAGCGATTTTTCGCGCCACCTGCTCAATCTGTTGGACGGGCTGGCCCCCGGCCGTTAATTTGGAGTAGGCCAAAAACCGTAGCGTCCATCCGCCAAATTACACTGTACCTCAACCCCAATTTCCGGTACAGTTATCGTTGGAGATGACAATTTTATGACGGCTATTGAACAATACCTGAATCAACTCCGGCGCAAGGTACCACGTCACATGCAACAGGAAATTTGCGCCGAAGTAAAAGATCACTTGGAGGAACTGGCCCGCGATTGGCAGCAGCAGGGACTATCGCGGGGGCAAGCCGAAGCCAAAGCCATCGAACTATTTGGCTCGGTGAATAGCGTGGGCAACGCCTGGCGGCGCGCCGTGGGCATAGTTGACTGGCCGGATATTCTGCTGGCGGCGCTGCCGATTTTGGGCATTACCGGCCTGGGTTGGGCATTGGTGGGGCAATTTATGCCGCTACCGGCTTTTTTGTTGATTTTTAGCGTGGGCGCGGCGCTGGCCTGGCAGCGAAGCTGGCCAACCTGGTGGTACGCCTGGCTGGGTTGGCTGTTTTTGGCGCTGGCCGTGGTAGACAACACGCAAGGGGTGTTTTTTATTATCTTTCCGGTTTTAATCACCCTGTTGGCAATTGATAGCTGGCCGCACGCCACATTAACCACACTCCCGTTTACCACGTACCTGGCGTTTGCGGTGCTGTTTGAACGGCATCAACTGGTAACTACCGGTTGGGGGCCGGGCAGTATTTACCCCGGCAATATTGTGTGGCTGGAAACAGCTTTTTCAATTTTGTGGATTGTGATTTTGGCGGCCAGCCTGCGCGCCGCCCGCCCCAGCCGCCGGGGCGCGTATTTGCTGGTGGGGTTAATTGGAACCCAACTGATTTACGCGCTGGCGGTGGTGTTAATGAAGCTGGCGGCCAAGTTAATGCCGGCCTACTTTTTAACCACGCTGACCACGCAAACCATCCTGTACACCAAACTTCCGGTGGGATTGGCCACAATTTCATTGACGCTGTACCCGGTGCTGGTTTGGCTGGCGGCGCGGCATATTCAGCGCCGCAACTCGCAGCGCGGCCTGCCGGTTTAATTGATTTGACCTGTCTTCCCGGCGGATAGCCGCCGGGAATTATTTTGCGCCTATACCTAGATTATCTATTTACAGAGATTACTAAAATTTAAACAGTTCTTTCATAAAATACTCAGATTTAGGCAGTACAATGGCCCTGTACGGAGGATTAACGGTATAAATGTTCAACAATTTGTTACACTCACACCTGCTAAAAGTGGTCAACCTGGGGTTAAAACTATTCTGGAGCGGCATGTGGCTGGTTGGGCTGGGCATGCTCTGCTGGCTGCCGCTACGCCGCTGGCCCGGCGAAACCCTGTTTCCCATTCAAATTTTCAATTACCTGATGCCGTGGCTGCTGATCGGGCTGCTCCCCGGCCTGGCAATAGCCCTGTTTGGCCGGCGCTGGGCGCTGGCGGCAACCCTGGCTATCCCCGCTGCGTTCATTGGCATTAATTACGCCCCGCTATTTTTGCCGCGCAGCAATTTTGTACTGGCGGGCAGCCAGGACATCAAACTGATGAGCTACAACATCTGGCGGCACAATCCCAACCTGAGCAGTTCCATCAGCGCGATTCAGCGGGAAAACCCCGATATTCTGCTATTGCAAGAAGCCACGCCGGCGATTGTGCGCCAGGTTCAGGCCGAGTGGCAAAAAAGCCTGCCCGCCAGCGAGCAATTGTATCTGGTTGATGACCGCTGGTCGCAGCAGGCCACGCTTAGCCGTTACCCGCTAACGCCGCTGGGCCTTGGCTACGAGGAGGGCCGCGCCCTAAAAACGATGGTTGACACTCCCGCCGGGCGGATTGAGGTGTGGAACGTGCATACCACCCAGCCGATTGAACGGGAACAACAGCGCGAGGAGTTCAAAGCCCTGGTAGACGGCATCGCCGGCGTAACCGGGCCGCTGATTGTGGGCGGCGATTTTAACACCACCGACCAATCCGAAATGTACAAGCTGGTTAACCGCCAATTGAGCAACGCCCACTGGGAAGCCGGCTGGGGCTTTGGCTTTAGCTTTCCGGCGCACGGGCCAACGGTAAAAGGCGTGCCGCTGGTAACACCGATGGTGCGGATTGACCACATTTTTTACAACCGCTACTTTTTTGCCCACAGCGCCGGCACGCTGGCCAACGTGGTCGGCTCGGATCACCTGCCGATTGTGGCAGAGTTATCGCTGGTGGCCCAATAAAAAATGGCGGCATAAGCCGCCATTTTTTATTTCAGGCAAAACCGGGCTATTTTTGCCGCGCAAACAAATCAAAATAGCGGATTGAAGTTTCAATGCCCCGATAAAAGTTGGGCAGGTAAAACTTTTCGTTGGGCGAGTGCAAGCCATCATCCGGCAGGCCAAAACCCATCATCACCACGGGCGCGTGTAGTAGCTGGTTAAACATGCCCACCACCGGAATGCTGCCGCCTTCGCGCACGTAAAACGGCGGGTTGCCAAACACCTGCTCGTAAGCCTGAGCCGCCGCATCAACGGGCGGCGCGGTCATATCCACCACCGCGCCCGGCTCCGCCGACAGCTTTTCAACCGTTAATTCCATCGTTTTGGGGCAAATGGCCTCAATATGCCGGGTAAAAAGCTCAACAACTTCAGCCGGCTCCTGATCCGGCACCAGCCGCATACTCACTTTGGCGCTGGCCACCGCCGGAATAACGGTTTTTTGGCCTTTGCCGATGAAGCCGCCTTTGATGCCGTGAATATCCAGCGTGGGGCGCACACCCACCCGTTCAATCAGGGTGTAACCGGCTTCGCCAAAGAGCATGGGCGCGCCGGTTTCGACCAGAACGGACGCCTCGGTGAAGCGGTTGTTGTTAACGGCGGCCTTTTCCACCGGCGAAAGCTCCTGCACTTTATCGTAAAAGCCGGGCAGCGTTACCCGCCCCTGGTCATCGTGCAGCGAGGCAAGCAGTTGCACCATAGCGTTGAGCGGGTTTTGCACAATGCCGCCGTAAATGCCGGAGTGCAAATCGCGCCGCGAACCGCGCAAAGTGATTTCCATGTACACCAGCCCGCGCACGCTTGTAACCAGCGCCGGCGTTTGAGGATCAACAATATGCGTGTCCGAAACCACCGCCGCATCGGCTTGCAGCAGCGTTTTGTGGTCAAGAATAAACTGGCGCAGGTGAGTGCTGCCCAGTTCCTCTTCGCCTTCCAGTAAAAATTTAACATTGAGCGGCAACTTGCCCGCAGATTTAAGATAGGCTTCAACCGCCGCCACATGGATAAAAAACTGGCCTTTGTCATCGGCGGTGCCCCGGCCAAAAATTTTATCGTCCTTGATGGTGGGTTCAAACGGCGGCGTAAGCCACTCATCCAGCGGATCAGGCGGCTGCACATCATAATGGCCATAAAGCAGCACCGTGGGGGCGCTGCTGCCGGCGTGCAGCCAATCGGCGTAAACTACGGGATGGCCGGGCGTGGGGAAAAGTTGCACGTGTTCAAGGCCGATGGCGGTGAGTTTATCCACCAGCCAGCCGGCGGCGCGTTGCACATCGTCGTTGTGTTCGGGTAGGGTGCTGATGCTGGGAATGCGCAACAGGTCTATTAGCTCAGACAGGGCGGTTTCGCGGTGATTCTGGGCGTAGGTTAGGGCAGAAGTTAACATAAAAGTCTCCTCATCAGAATGCGGGGGCTGCTTCCCCCAAAATATTTATTACACAGACGAAGCATTATAGCACCAACTAACCGCGCAGAACAATCGCCCGGCACCCTTGCGATTTAGCAAGCCCAATTTGGACAATATTGCATATTGCGCTATACTGTCCGTTTGTGTGTGTCCTGCACAAACACTTGAGATTTTGTAAATTGAGACCGGAGAAGATAACTGATGCGAGTATTATTGATCAAAGACGTTGACAACCTGGGATATGCCGGTGATGTAAAAGTTGTGGCTAACGGCTTCGGGCGCAACTATTTGATTCCCCAAGAGCTGGCCGTGCCGGCAACCCCCGGCGCACTGAAACAGGCCGAAACCATTAGAAAAGCTGCCGAAAAGCAGCGCGCCCGTGAAACGGAAGACGCCAAAGCGATTGCCAACCAATTGGCCGGCCTGGAACTGCTGTTTGAACGGCGGGCAGGGGAAACGGGCAAGTTGTACGGCTCGGTAACTTCGGCGGACATTGCCGAAGCCATTACCAAAAAGACGGGCATTGACCTTGACAAACGTAAAGTGGCCCTGCCGGAACCCATCCGCAACCTGGGGAAAGAAGAAGTGCCAATTAAATTGATGATCAACGTTTCGGCCACCATCAAAGTAGAAGTATTGCCGTTGGGTGGCATTTTGGAACGGGAACGCCTGAGCGAAGACGAAGTTCGGGAAATCCAAACAACCGAAGAATAGCCCACAACCACCATCAATAGTCTCAATTAAAAACCGGAGAGTGTTCTCTCCGGTTTTTTGTTTGCCCGTTTACAGCGCCCGCTCAATCCATTCGGACAGGTGCGGCAAAACCTGCTCAAACACCTGCCGGGTGCCATCCACAAACACGTGCAGGTTGCCGTTGTACGCCTCGCCGCCATCGCTGCTCACCACATCGGTAACGCCGCGCAAAATCAGGCAGCGCACGCCGTTTTGGGCCGCCACCCAGGCGATAGCGCCGCTCTCCCAATCGCCGGCCACCGCCCCAAACGTTTTCTTGAGCGCCGGCAAATCACCGGCCACCAAATCGCGGTCCGCAGAGATGAGCAGCGTGCGTTTTACCGGCTGCGGGTAGGGTTGAGCCAGCCACGCCAGGTTGATGGTGGTAGCGTAGTGGTCAATGGCCGCGTTAAAATCGGTCATCTGCTCAATGATGTCGTACACCACGGTGCGCTCTACCAGCACCAACTCGCCCCGCTCAATTTCCCCGGCAAAGCCGCCGCACGTGCCCAAATTGAGCAACACCCGGGGCGACCAGCGATCAATTACATATTGAGCCGAAGCGGCGGCGGCAATTTTGCCCCAGCCGCCGTGAAAAAACAGCACCGGCTCGGTGCGTTGGGCCAGCGGCAGGTTGTGCACAAACCACTGCCCCAACGGCGACGATTGCAGGTTGGCCTGCGGAAAAAATTTTTGCAACGCCCGCCACTCGGTGTTGGCCGAAATAATAACCACAACTTGCGGTTGAGAAGCGATGTCCATTTTTACCAAAGTTCCTTTTCACGCCGATTTTGGGGGCGATTGGGGTAAAACGGTTTGATATTGGGTGTGCGGCGCTGCCGGAATTTGCCGGTGAAGCAGCAAACTCATTATTTCACCCAGGTAATGGTACAACAATTTAGCCGGATGCAGCGCGTAATGGAGGGCCACGTTTTGGGTGCGATCAAGTTTGTAGTAATACCGCAACCACGCTGCCGGCGGAACCACCAAACGCAACAAACAAACCAGCTTTTCGGCGCGGCGGCCCATCACCAGTAAATCGGGCAGCAACCGTTTGAACAGCGGGATAAAATAAAAGCTAAAATCGGGCCGCCACAACGGTTCCAGCGAAAGCACCTGCCCGGTGGGCAAATAATACTCGTGCCACCACCGCCGAAAGCGGTCGGGACGGAGCGCCGCCATGACGTGGAGCGGGGCGCTTACGCGCAAAAGTTGCTCCAGGTAATAGAGCGTATAATACACGCCCACCTGCGCCTCTTCGAGTTGGACGGTTTTTAAAACCTGATCCCAATTCAACTGCCCGGCGTGGTCGCGCACCAGCAGGGCAATATCGGTCAAGGCGTTGAGCCGGTTGTACCCGTGGTAGTGAATGTGCATGCAAAGGTGAACAAGCTGATCCTCCAGCGACATCACCCGCAACGGGACGCCATCAATTTTGATGATTTGGGCGCGCTGCCAAAAACCATCCAGGTTTCGCGCCGCCAGCCCGGCGTTTAAAATGTCATCATAATGAACTTCAACCACCAGTTTCCAGGCGGGATGGTGATATAGCTGTTCATAAATCATAACCTGGGGCGCAAATTTTGGCGGCGGGGCGCTAACTTCGGTCACACCTTCGGATGATTGCATCTGGCAAAAGCCCAACCCGATGAGCAGCCGATGGGCGACGGTCCAGTCCCGCTCGCGCACCACCAAATCGAGATCACCAAACAGGCGCAAGCCGGGTTCCGGGTAGATGGTGTGGGCCGTGGCCGGGCCTTTAACCACCATATATTCCAGCCCGGCCTGGTTGAGATGGCTTAAAACCTGTTTGATTTTTTGGTACATGATGGCCATTTGCGGCCCGTACAAAATAGTGGCGCGCTGAACGGCCTGCCGAAATTCGGGCGGAGGGTAGCCGGCGGGCTGCTGTTGCAAATAACGGTGGGCCACAAACAACAACCCTTCGCGCGAGAGCGCCGCAAACACAGCCGGCCAATCGGCTTGAACAACGGTTAGCGGATGGTTAATGTCCGCCCGCGCAAAATCGAGCAGCAGCGTGCGGGTGGCTTCGGCCAGCGAGTCGCGCCCAAAGCGCATGGGGTGGATTTGCATAGTATAGTTACGACCAGGTTGAATTTGAGCCGGCGTCTTCGATGGGATGGGGCCAGGAGCCGGCAATTTTTGACCCCGGAGAATTACCGTTTGCGCCAGTTTCCACATTTTCGGCGGCGAAACCGGTGGTTCTAGCCGATTCTATCTGCGCGCGCCACGATTGGGCGTAAATGCCGTTGGCGGCAATCAACGCATCGTGCGCACCGGACTCGATGATTTCGCCGTTGTCCATCACGTGAATCATATCGGCCCGCCGGGCAATGGTTAGCCGGTGAGTAATAATAATCGAAGTGCGCCCGCTGGCCAATTGGCTAAAGCGGTCGTACCAATCGGCTTCGGACCAGGAATCCAGGGCGCTGGTGGGTTCGTCTAAAATCATAATGTGCGCCTGCCGGAAAAAGGCGCGGGCCAGCGCCACGCGCTGCCATTCGCCGCCGCTCAGTTCGGTGCCGCCGGTGTAGGCTTTGCCCAACAGCGTGTTGTAGCCCTGCGGCAGCCGCTCAATCACTTCGTGAGCGCCGGCCCGGCGCGCCGCCGTTTCCACATCGGCCAGGCGCGGCTCGGCGGAGAAATCGCCATAAGTAATATTGTGGATGGCGGTGGCGTGGTATGTAACCGGCGTTTGGAACAGCACGGTAATGGCCCGGCGCAGGTCATCAACCGCAAGCCGGCGGATGTCAACGCCATCCAGTTCAATTTGGCCGGCTTCGGGATCGTAAAAGCGGCAGAGTAGTTTGAGCAGCGTGGTTTTGCCGGCTCCGTTAGCGCCCACAATCGCCACCGTTTGGCCGGCGGGAATCATCAAACTAAAGTCTTTTAATGCCCAGCGGGTGCTGCCTGGATAGCGAAAGGCAATATTATTAAAGCTGATGCCGGTTTGCAGCCGCGCCGGGGTTGGCGCAGGCTGGGCCGGGCTGACAATTTGCGGCTGCTGGTTGAGAAATTCAAAAAGATTGCCCAGATACAAAGTGTTGCTGTACACCCCGCCTAAATTGTTCATCAACGAGTTGAGCAGCGTTTGGCCGCGATTAAAGGTTTGGTAAAAAAGGGCCAGATCGCCCAGCGTGGCCGCCCCCTGAACCACCCGCGCCAGCATCCAGGCCATTACCGCGCCTACTACCAGCAAAGAAAACAGGCTGCTCACCAGTTGGGCCACGCTCTGGTCGCGGGTGAGTTTCAGGCTTTCGGTCCGCAACACTTGGCGCAACTGCCGGTACGTTGATTGAAAAAAGGGCGAAAGGTTAAACAGCCGCAATTCGGCTGCCGGCAAAACGTGGGTGAGCAGTGTGCTGTAATATTCTGACCAGCGCCGGTCGGCAGTGGTTCTTTCCCACCATTGGTGGTACCTCTGGTTGAACAGGTAAATTACGGCAAACAGCGGCAACGCCGAAACCACCAAAACCAGCGGTATCCACCAGCCATAGGGCGTTAGCATCATCACCAACGCCACAATGGTGATGCCGTTTTGCAGCAGGCTGCCCACGCTATTCAGCAAAGCCAGCGGACGAGTGCCGGCATCCTGCCGCGCCCGGGTTAACCGGTCGTGGTATTCGGGGAATTCGTAAAAAGCCAAATCCACGGCGGTGGCTTTGGCGTGAATGAGGTTGGCCAGGTAATCGCCAATGGATTGCCCCTGAGCGGCGCTTACCCAGTTATTAACACTTTGCAAAATTTGCGTGAGCAAAATGGCTGCAACAATCAGACCGGCCAAAAACAGCGTAAAACTTACATTCTCCCAGGAACCGCTGCCGTTGACAATTGGCACCAGGCTATCAATAAATGGCCGGGTAAAATACACCAGCGCCGCCGGCAATAACCCCTGCAACGCCAGCAGAATGGCCCAGGCCAGCGTCCAGCCGCGTGACGCCTGCCAGACCAGCCGCAACGTGGGCGAAATGTAGGCCAGGTGGGTAATAATTTGGCGGGGGTTGATGGTTTTTATAACGCGCTCCTCTTGGCGGGTAAGTCTCCGGGTACGCCGGACTCCGGTACAATTTCTGCACTATACAACATTTACCCCAGAAAAAGCAACGCCGACGTTGCATTGCTATTTCTGGGGCTATCAGGTGGTCTCTCCGGCTGGAGAGGTTAGGTTTGGTAACAGTTATTTAGTTGGAATGAAGGGGTTCCCCTGTCAATTAAGACAGTTTAGTGCCCGGTTCCCATATCATACGAGCATAACGTATAATCGCGGATTTGGTAATTGCCATTAACGATATTGATGCAACCATTCCCGTCGGTATCGCTGCCGGGGTTGTTATTGCCAATGATGAGGTCGGAAATGCCGCCCGAACCGCCCAGGGTAATCTTGGCTACATCACCATATACGGTAAGACTTGGGGTTTCATAAGCTTTTTTCATTGGGTAATTCCTTTCTCTGACACTAGAACAACTAAATTTATATTAATTAAAAGGGGTTTTTTGAACACCGCACAACTATCAACTGACGGGTTGCGGGTTGGCCCAAACCCCTTCACTCCCCTTACTAATCAGTACATCGCTATTTTTAGCTGATCGCGCTGCCGGTTGAGCATGGCGCAGCCATAAAGCCAGGGTAAAAGCTAACCACAATTGACTCATGGATTGATTATTGGCCTGTTGGCCGCTATCGAGCAAGTGCTGGTATAAACCGCGCAACGTTTTTAAATTTACGTAGGGTTCAAGCACGTGAGAATTGCGCAGAATAATGTCATCCAACCGCTGCTTCTCGTGGGTTAAAAGCCCCTGCTTAAAATTATAGCTCAAATCGCCTTTGCGGGGCCGCCACCGAACCTCATCGGGCAGGTTGGTGAGCGCCCGCCGCACAATGGAGCGCGGCCAGCCGTGCTGCAACTTTTGCTGGGGCGGCAACGCCAGGCAAAATTCTATCAACCGCTTGTCAGAAAACGGATAGCGCAACTCCAAAGAAAAAGCGGCGGCGGTTTTGTTGGCTATTTCCAACGCAAACGGCAAAATGCCCTCGCTCAATTCCTGGTAATGACTCCAGCGCGCTACCGGCACCTGTTTGAACGCGTTCATCTGGCCTGCCGCCTGAGCCGGATGTTCCAAATTAAGACCGCGCACAAAATCTGATCGCAAAATGGGCGCCGGGCGAGCGCCGGGCTGATTTCGGGTTAAAAATTTTGGCCGCAACCGGCGCACCGGGTGAGGAACTCGCGGTTTGAGACCGTTTTGCCAGATGTTACCCCACACTGCCGGCCCCAATTTGTAATTGTACCGATCCGACAGGTGTTTCAGTTCACGCGCCATTGTTAGCCACTGCCCGGTGTAAGCCAATTCTGTGATATAAGGCTGCCCGTGCGGAATGGTGGTATCGCCTAACATGCCATCAAGCAAAACGCGAACGCCGTTATTTTGCGCCTGACGGCAAAGCTCCCACACAATGAACAGGTTGTAGGCGTAAAACGCCTCATCCTGATGCCACATCACCCGTTCCAGGTCGTTCAGCGGGCTTAACTGATCGCCCCGAATAAAGTGGGGTTCAACCCCACCCTGGTTAATCACCGCGTCCATAAACGGGCGCTCATCAGACCGGGTAACCCCAGTGAACAGGCTAGAAAAGGTGTGCAGCCGGGTTGCCGGCGCGCTGGCTAACAAATCACGGGCGGTACAGGTAATTGACGAAGAGTCCAGCCCGCCACTGAGCAACGCGCCCACATTGGGGTAGGCGCTCCGCAACCGGCAGCGCACCGCTTCGGTAAACAGTTCGCGGTAGGCTTCGGCGTATTCCTCATCCGAGTTTAGCCGCAATTCGCGCTGCGGGTCGAGCGCCCAATAGGTGGCCGTTTTCACCCCAACCGGGCTAACGGTTATGGTGTGCGCCGGCGGCAACCGCAGAATATCCTGATAAAACGTTATCGCCGTATCGTCAAACGAGCCGGTTAAATACTCGGCCACGCGCTGTTCGTTGAGCCGGCACGGCACTTGCGGCAGAGCGACCAATGCTTTAATCTCGGACGCAAAAGCAAATATATGGCCGGAATGATAGTAATAAAATGGGCGCACCCCAAAATGGTCGCGGGCGCAAAACAGGGTTTGCCGTTGTTTATCCCAAATAGCAAACGCAAAATCGCCAATCAAATTGATGGGACACTGCTCACCCCAACGCTCGTAAGCCGCCAAAATCAGGTCGCTATCGGTAATTTGATCGGCAGGCCGGCCCGCCAAATCCAGTTGAGCCAGCAATTCGGCGCGGTTATCAAGGCGAGCGTCGGCGGTTAACACCAGGTTGCCCTGCCGGCTAACCAGCGGCAATTGTTCGCGCAGGGATTCCGGCGTAGTCCACAGCAGCCGGTTGGCCAGCCCCACCCCGGCCTCGGCCCAAACGCCGCCGGCATCCGGGCCGCGATGCGCCAAACTGGCGGCCATATCGCTTAAATCCTGGCCGTCCACCGGGCGATGATCAAGGTAGTACATACCGGCAATCGCGCTCATCTGGCGTTCAACTCCGGCGCGGCTTCAACCGGCGCGGCCTTCGGGCTTAGTTCCTGTTGTTCAACCAATTCGATAACGTGGTTCAGCGCCGCCAGATTGGCCGGCCTTTTTAGCCGCACCACCGGCACGGTATTGATAACCGCGCTGCATTGTTTAAAGTGCGCCGCCGAGTCAATCGCTTCGCTGCCAATCAACGTTTTGGCGTAGGTGTGGCGCACCAGTTCTAAAAATGCTTCGTGGGGCGGAATGGCCTCAACTTGCGGCGTTACGCCCAAATTGAGCACGTACAGCCGTTTTAAGGGCAGCGGTTGCAACATAAACCCGGTTCGGGCCGCCCGCGCCCGTTTGGTAAAATCGGGATGCAACCGGGGCAGAGCTTCGGGATCATCCCCAATTGATTGGGCGCTATCGGGCCACAGTTTTAACTGCGGAAAACCGGGTTCAATTATCGGCTGTCCCGGCGCGCTCACATCCAGCGCCAGCAAATCATCGCTAACCAGCGGATAACCCCGTTTGTGCAGGGCGGCGGCCATCGTTGATTTTCCCCAGCCTTTGTGTCCCATAAACCCCACCACGCCGCCGTTGATAACCACCGCGCTGGCATGCAACACCAGCAAATTGCGCTGGCATAACAACGCTGCCAAAACCGGCCCCAAAACAAACAACCGCACGTTGCGTTCTTCCAGTCCGGGTGCGGGTTCAACTACAATCTCGCTTCCATTTTTAACGGAAGCCCTGCCCACCCCGCGCAACGAGATACTTATTTCATTTTTATGGGCTTCAACAACTTCAATCGGCCCATTTTCGGCGGGCGGGCCGCCCAAATCACCCCGGCAAATGCGCACATCGGCCCCATTTCCACCAGGCATCAACTCCGGCAGTTCCAGCTCGGATTGCAGGTTTAAGCCGTAAATCAAGTACTGATGCCAGGTTTTTGCCGGAGATACCACAGTTTTAACCCCGCCACGCTCAAACAACTTCAATCAGGTTATGTTCGGCCAATTGTTGAAACAGCGCCGCCAAATCCTGTTCGCACCGGGCGGCGTCCACTTCGTATTCGGCCAGAATAGCCGCTTTAATTTGCCCCACGGTTTTGGGGCCGCCTTCAATTAAACTCCAAATATGCGCGCCAACCGCATCCAAACCGTAATAAACGCCCGAATCAAGGTTGAGAATTACGGTTTCTCCGGCCAGATTTGATGACACCTGCGATTTGGTTGCCGTTATAACCAGATTATCCATATTTTGATGGTTTAATTTTAAGTGCCCCATGTTAACCCAAAATTAACTTAATTATATTGTTCATGAGTTGGGAAGTTTCATAAAAATGTAACACATCTTTGTAGGGCGGCAATATGAAAATAATAAAAAAAAAGTTAGAGTGTTTATTGACATTCAATCACAAAAAAACCGGCGTAAAACGCCGGTTTATATGGATGGGTTGAGTTGATGTTACCAGCCCTGCAACGCCGTTAAAAATGGCTGTTCCAGGTATTGCACAATGTAGCGCACAAAACGCGCGCCGTCAGCGCCATCAATAAGGCGGTGATCATACGAGAGCGCCAGCGGCAACATTTGGCGCGGCTCAAACTGGCCGGTTTTTTTGTTGAACACCGGCTCCACCGCGCCCCGCGCCACCCCCAAAATAGCCACCTCCGGCGAGTTGACGATGGGCGTAAAGTTAACGCCGCCAATGCCGCCCAGGTTGGTAATAGAAAAGGTGCCGCCCTGCATATCTTCCGGTTTTAATTTGCGGTCGCGGGCTTTTACGGCAATTTCGCCCAGTTCAACGGCCAGCTCCAGAATATTCTTTTGGTCCACATTGCGGATAACCGGCACCAGCAGCCCGCGCTCGGTATCAACCGCCACCCCAATGTGATAGAATTTTTTGTAGATAATTTCCTCTTTGCTCATATCGAGGCTGGCGTTGAACTGCGGAAATTCTTTGAGCGCGCTGGCTACCACTTTTAGCAAAATGGCGGTGATGGTTAATTTGGCTCCCGCCGCCTCAACTTTTTGGCCAAACCGCTGGCGCAGTTGCTCCAAATCGGTGATGTCGGCTTTGTCAAACTGGGTTACATGCGGAATGTTGCTCCAGGCCACTTCCATTTGCCGGGCGGTGGCCCGCCGGATGTTCGACATTGGCTGGCGGTCAATTTCGCCCCATTTGCCAAAATCGGGCAGCGGCGGCGGCGTGGGCCGCCCGTTGCCGCCATCCAGCGCCGCGCCGGCCCGCAGCGCCCGCAACAACCGGTAGGCGTGCCGTTTTACGTCATCCATTAAAATATAACCGTTGGGGCCGGTGCCGGTTACTTCGGTGATGTTTACGCCCAGTTCGCGGGCAATCCGGCGCACGTTGGGCGCTGCCGGAATCAGGGTGCGGTCGGAGCGAATGGGCAGGCCCAGGGTTTTGTAACTGAGCGATTGCAGCCCGGCCAACTCGGACGGAAGCGGCGGCTCCGGCAACGGCTGCGAGCGCAAAGGCTCAACCGGCGGCACCGGCTCCGGTTTTGATTCCGGTTTGAGTTCCGGCTCCGGTTGCGTTGCCGGGGCAACCGCCGGAGCAGGACTGTGGCTGGTTTCAACAGTCAGAAGCAACTGGCCCACTTTGGCTTTATCGCCGGCCTTGAGGTGGATTTCCTTGACCACGCCATCTAAATTTGAAGGCACTTCCACGGTGGCTTTATCGGTTTCCAGTTCGACCACGCCCTGGCCCGCCGCGATGGTTTCGCCCACGGCCACCAATATGGAAACCACATTGCCGCCGGCCACATTTTCGCCCAGATCGGGCATGGTAAATTGCACCAGCGCCGGCATTACCGAAGCAGGTGCGGGTTTTGGCGCGGGCGCGGGCGCGGCTGCCGGCGGCGCAACTGGAATTGGAACCGGTGCAACAACCGGCGGCAGTGGCGCAACGGACACCACCACCGGCGGCGCGGCGGCGATTGCGCCCGTTTCGGCCAGCGTGAGTACCAGTTGGCCCACGCGCACCTTTTCGCCGGCTTTAACGTGAATGGCGGTAACAACGCCGCTCACACCGGCAGGCACTTCAACGGTGGCTTTGTCAGTTTCCAGTTCCAGCACCGGATCATTTTCGTTGATGGTCTCGCCTACAGCCACCAGCACGCTCACAATATCGCCGGCGGCTACATTTTCGCCCAGACCAGGCAGGGTGAATTCGGTCGTCATCATGCTCCTCCTACGAGGTCATCGGGTTGAGTTTATTGGGGTTGATCTCCAGCTCTTCCATGGCGGCGCTCACGGCATCAACCTTGATTTCGCCAGCCTGCGCCAGCGAATTGAGCGTGGCCAGCGTTACGTAGCGATGGTCAACCTCAAAAAAGTCGCGCAACGCCTGCCGCGATTCGCTGCGGCCAAAGCCGTCGGTGCCCAGCGCGGCGATGGGTTTGGGCGACCAGCGGGCAATCGAATCGGGCAGCACTTTCATGTAATCGGAGGCGGCCACAAACACGCCGGGCTGGTTGGCCAAACATTGGGTAATATACGGCACTTTGGGCGGTTCGGCGGGATTGAGCATGTTCCAGCGCTCCACGTTAAGGGCATCGCGCCGCAGTTCTTTGTAGCTGGTCACGCTCCATACATCGGCGGCCACGCCAAACCGCTCCTCAAGCAGTTCTTGCGCCTTGAGCACCTGGTTCATAATGGTGCCGCTGCCAAATAGTTGGGCGCGATGTTTGGGATTTTTCAGCGTTGAGGCGCGGAATTTGTACATCCCCTTAAGGATGCCTTGCTTCAGTTCATCGGATTCAACCGGCATGGGCGGCATGGCGTAGTTTTCGTTGCCCACGGTGAGGTAGTAAAACACGCTTTCCTGCTCCTCGTACATGCGGCGGATGCCATCGCGGATGATGACCGCCAGCTCGTAGGCAAAGGCGGGGTCGTAGGTGAGCAGGTTGGGCACGGTTGAGGCCAGCACGTGGCTGTGGCCATCCTGGTGCTGCAAGCCTTCGCCGTTGAGCGTGGTGCGGCCCGAAGTTGCGCCCACCAAAAAACCACGGGTGCGCAGGTCGCCGGCGGCCCAAATTAAATCGCCAACGCGCTGCAACCCGAACATGGAATAGTAAATGAAAAAGGGAATGGTGTTGATGCCGTGGGTGGCGTAGGCCGTGCCCGCCGCAATCAACGATGACATGCCGCCGGATTCGGTGATGCCTTCTTCTAAAATCTGGCCATCGGTGGCTTCTTTGTAATATAGCAGGCTGTCAGAATCAACCGGTTCGTACAGTTGGCCGGTGTGGGCGTAAATACCGCACTGGCGGAACAGGGCTTCCATACCAAAGGTGCGGGCTTCGTCGGGCACAATCGGCACAATCAGCCGGCCCAGGTCTTTATCGCGCAGCAGTTTGGCCAAAATACGCACAAAAACCATGGTGGTAGAAACCTCGCGGCCTTCGGTGCCTTTGTAAAATTCCTCAAACAGCTTTTCCGAGGGCGTGGTGAGAAAACTGCTTTTGGGGGTGCGGCTGGGCACGTAACCGCCCAGTTTTTGGCGGCGTTCGTGCAGGTAGCGCAACAGCGGGCTGTTATCGGGCGGGCGGTAGAAGGGCGTGTTGGCAATATCCTCATCAGAGATAGGAATGCCAAAGCGGGTGCGGAACTCGCGCATCTCTTCTTCGTTGAGTTTTTTCTGCTGGTGGGTAATGTTTTTGCCTTCGCCGGCTTCGCCCAGGCCGTAGCCCTTAATGGTGCGGGCCAAAATTACCGTGGGCGCGCCTTTGTGGTCAACCGCCGCTTTGTAGGCGGCGTACACTTTTTGCGGATCGTGCCCGCCCAGCCGCAACCGGGAAAGTTGTTCATCGGACAGGTGATCAACCATTTTCCGCAGGCGCGGGTCGGCCCCAAAGAAGCGTTCGCGGATGTACGCGCCGCCTTCGACGGTGTATTTTTGGTACTCGCCGTCAACAATTTCGCCCATCCGTTTGACCAGCAACCCTTCGGTGTCCTGCGCCAGCAGCGGATCCCAATCGCTGCCCCAAATCACTTTGATGACGTTCCAGCCGGCCCCCCGGAACACGGTTTCTAGTTCCTGAATGATTTTGCCGTTGCCGCGCACCGGGCCATCGAGGCGCTGCAAGTTGCAGTTGATGACAAAAATCAGGTTGTCCAGTTTTTCGCGGGCCGCCAGCGTAATGGCTCCCAGCGCCTCCGGCTCGTCGGTTTCGCCATCGCCTAAAAAGGCCCAAACTTTAGAGCTGGGGCCGGTTTTAAGGCCCCGGTCTTCCATGTAGCGGTTAAAACGGGCCTGGTAAATGGCCATAATTGGCCCCAACCCCATCGAAACGGTGGGGAACTGCCAGAATTCGGGCATAAGCCACGGGTGCGGGTACGATGACAGGCCGCCGCCGGGAGCCAGTTCGTGGCGGAAGTTTTCCAGGTGTTCCGCCGACAGCCGGCCTTCTAAAAAGGCGCGGGAATAAATGCCGGGCGAGGAATGCCCCTGAAAATAAATCTGGTCGCCGCCGCTGGCGTCATCGCGGCCCCGGAAAAAGTGGTTAAAGGCCACTTCAATCAGCGTGGCCGATGAGGCATACGTAGAAATGTGGCCGCCCACCGAGCTATCCACCCGGTTGGCGCGCACCACCATCGCCATAGCGTTCCAGCGGATAATACTTTTGATGCGGCGTTCAACCTCGCGGTTGCCGGGAAAGGGCGGTTGTTTTTCGACCGGGATGGTGTTGATGTACGGCGTGTTGGCGGTAAACGGCATGCGCACGCCATTTTCAAAAGCGTGGGTGGAGAGCGTGGTTAACAACCGCTGTACCCGTTCCGGGCCGTTCTGTTTGAGAACGTATTCCAGCGACTCTAACCACTCGCGCGTTTCCAGCGCCTCAATTTCCGATTTATCTGGGTTTTGGATTGTGGTATCGCTCATCCTTTTATTCCTTTAGTTTAATTTGAGTTTGTCACGGGTTCGGCGGGCCGGATTTCGCCAGTGATGGTGGGCCGCAGACCAGCGGGGATTAGATTGGGAGAAAAGTTAAAAAGCGGGCCGGGTTACTGCTCGGCAGTCACCGGCTCGGCAGAATCCGCCGGTTGGGCGGTATCGTCCAGCTTCCAGAGTTTGGTCTCGTCCTGAATGTGGTCAAGGTACAGCACGCCATCCAGGTGATCCAGTTCGTGGCAAAAAATGCGGGCCAGGTAGCCCTCGGCTTTGAGTTTGATTGGGCTGCCATCAACCGCCTGGGCTTTAACCTCAACCCATTCGGGCCGCGCCACCTCACCCCGCCAGCCCGGAATGGACAGGCAGCCTTCTTCGCCGTCAACCGTTTCCGGCGCGGCGTTTACAATGTGCGGGTTAAGCAACACAAACGTTTTGCCGGCTTCGGAGTGAACGGGTTCGGCGTCGGCGGGAGCATCGCGCAGCGGAATTTTAGCCACAAATATGCGCTGCATTACCCCAATTTGCGGCGCGGCCAAACCCACGCCGCCGTAAGCCTGCATGGTGTCCAGCATATCCTGGGCCAGTTCGGCCAGATCGGGCGTAAAGTGCCGGATTCTTTTGGCGCGTTGGCGTAAGCGTTCGTCATCAATGTAAATGAGGTTTCTGATTGCCATAGTAAATATAATAGCCGGCATCAGCGTACTGTCAAGAAAAATGGGCCATCAAAATGCCGATTTGCGCCCAATTTTAACCGGACTGCGTTTGACCATTTTTGGGCAAACGATTAAACTGTAGCCACTTTAAATAGGAGTTTCCCCTGGTGAATGAGCCTCTGCGAATAATACCCCTCAGTGGTGTGGGCGAAGTTGGCAAGAACATGACTCTGATTGAATACGGAGACGACGCCATTGCTGTTGATTGCGGGTTGATGTTTCCCGAAAATGACATGCTGGGGATTGATCTGGTTATCCCTGATGTTACGTATTTGTTAGATAATCCCGGCCTGCTCAAAGCCATCTTTTTAACTCACGGCCACGAGGATCACATTGGCGCGCTGCCCTACATTTTGCCCGAAATCCCGGTGCCACTGTACGCCACCCGGCTAACGCAGGGTTTGATTGAAGTTAGACTCCGGGAAGCCAAACTGCTGGACAAAACCAAAATTGTAACCATTACCACCGACAGCGTGATTGAGATTGGCCCGTTCATTATCGAGCCGTTCCACGTGTGCCACTCCATCCCCGATGCGGTGGGATACGCCATTTACACGCCGCAGGGTTTGGTGATTCACACCGGTGAATACAAGTTTGATTACACCCCCGCCGACGGCAAACTGCCCGATTTAGACCGGTTGCGGGCCTACGGCGATGAAGGCGTGCTGGCGCTGCTCTCTGATAGCACCAACGCCGAGCGGCCCGGTCACACCCCTTCGGAAAAAGTTGTGAGCGACACCTTTGAGCAGATTTTTAACCAGGCCAAAGGCCGGATTATTGTGGCCACGTTTGCCTCTAATATTTCGCGGGTGCAACAGGTTATCAACATTGCTATGGCCCACAACCGCAAAGTAGCCGTGGTGGGCCGCAGCATGGTGGATAACGTAAAAATGGCCCTCAATTTGGGCTACCTCACCGCCCCCGAAGATATGATTATCCACATGGATGACCTGGAAGACTACCCCGACCGCAGCCTGGCGATTGTTTGCACCGGCACTCAGGGCGAACCGACCAGCGCGCTGGTACGTATGGCCAACCAGGAACACCGCCAAATGCGGCTGCGCCAGGGCGATACCGTCATTCTGTCGGCCACGGCCATTCCCGGCAACGAGGAACTGGTGCACCGCACCCTCAACAACCTGTTCCGGCTGGGCGCCGATGTGATTTACCAAAACCTGATGCCGGTGCACGTTTCGGGCCACGCCTCTCAGGAAGAACAAAAGTTGATGCTGCAACTCACCCGCCCGCGCTACTTCATCCCCATTCAGGGCGAATACCGCATGCTGGTGCTGCATGGCCGGCTGGGCGAAGCCGTTGGCATTGCCAAACAGAATATTTTTGTGGTAGAAAACGGCCAGGTGATTGAATTTGACGAAGACGGCGGATTTTTGAGCGAAAACGTTCCCAGCGGCCAGATTATGGTTGACGGGCTGGGCGTGGGCGATGTGGGCAAAGTGGTGTTGCGCGACCGCCACCTGCTCTCCCGCGATGGCTTTGTGGTGGTGGTGATTGCCATTGACGAGAAAACCGGCGGTCTGGCCGACGGCCCCGAAATTATTTCGCGCGGGTTTGTGTACGTGCGCGACTCCGAGGATTTGCTGGAAGAGGCCAAAGAACGGGTGATTGAGCTGCTGGAAAACGGCAAAATTCACCCCGATACCGCGGCCAACATCATCCGCGATAATTTGAGCCAGTTTTTGTACCACCGCACCCGGCGCAACCCCATGATTTTCCCGGTAGTGCTGGAAGTTTAATCCCCACAACAACAAAACCGCCGTCAATGTGACGGCGGTTTTTAGTTACACCCAAAAACTGCTGTTTACCGGTTAGCCGCGTCGCGGCTGCGCAGCCACAGCGCCCCGCCCGGCAAACTCCCCACGTAAATCACCAACTGCTTCACCAGCGACAGGGCAAAGGCCAGCGTTTGCGGCACGCCCACCAGCCCGTAAAAATACACGTACAACACCGACATTGTGCCCAGGCCGCCAATGCTGATGGGCGCAATCAAAACCACAGCGATAATCGGATTGAACAGAAAAATATACAGCGGCGGGATAGCGCCGTTCAGCCCGGCCACAATGGCAATATCAACCAGGCTGGTAAGCGCAATGTTGGCCACGCCCAGCAAAAACGCCTGCCCCAACGCCCAATACTGGCAGCGATACGCCCCCACCGCATCAGAAAGTTGCCGGTAAACCGGTGACAAAGGCCGCAATAATTTAATTTCAAAAATGCGGCCCACCAACTGGCGCAGCCGGTGGCTGAGCATCATGGCAAACAACACAATAATGGCCAGCGTGCCGGCCATGGCCACCAGTTCTACCTGCGCCAGGTTGGCCAGCAGCGTATCGCTGGCGGGCATGCCGCCAATTTGCCCCGTGCGCGATACAATATTGACCACCACCAGCGCCGCCGCCACCGCGCTGACCATGTAACCCATCAGCCCGATTACCCGGTCTACCACCACCGACACGGCGGCATCGGCGGTGCGGTCGGTGTAGCGGGCCACACCAAAACCGCGCATCACATCGCCGCCCACATTGGCCGGCAAAAAGTTGTTAAAAAAGAAGCCGACAAAAGTGTAGTTGGTTAACGCCAGTAGCGGCACCGGCACGCCCTGCGCCTTTAACAGCAGCCGCCATTTTACCGCATTCACCAGAATAGCCAGTTCAAACAGCCCCACGGCCACCAGCAAATACCAGTAATTAGCCGTGGTCAGCGTGCCAATCAACACCACGCGATCCTGCGGGTTAGAGAAAAAGCGGTAAAACAGGTAGCCCATCAACCCCAGGCTGATGACCAGCTTGAGGACTGTGACCAGTTTATCCTTCAACAGAAAATCCTCTCTTGCATGCGGGCAACTGGCCGCAAAATAAAACAAAATTATGCGGCCAAACCTCTGACCGCGCAAAAAAGGGCAAACCGGCGTTTACCGGCCTGCCCTAAAATTTACCAAAATAATGGCTAACGTTCGCGTTTGGCCGGCGAATGCGGCGAGGTAATATTGATGCCAACGGCGTCAACGGGGCGTTTTACTTCTTTGGTGGTCCAGGCGATGTCCCACACCACGTGGGTGCGCCGGTGAAACTTATAATCGTACCAGCCCAGCAACCGCGAATACGCTTCAATGGCGGCCAGCGCAAACAAAATCCAGATCAACCGCAACGCGCCCCAAATTTCTTCCAGCGCCAGTTTGGCCAGCCGGGTTCCCCCCATGCTCGAAACTTCGTAGCCGTATTTGGCTTTTAAATGCAAATGGCCGGCGTGGTTGCGGCGGCGCTGTTTGATAAAATCGTTCAGGGTTTCAGGCCCCATGTTAAACACCACGGCATCGGGGGCGTAACGCACCTGTAACCCCCGCCGGATAACCAGCGCCTCCACAAAGGCCTCGTCCATGGCCACATCGGGCGGAATCCGGTCAAACACTTTGCGAAAGGCGATGAGTTCGCCCAGCCGGGGGATTTCAAGGCAAAGTTGATGTTCCATTTTTAACCGCAGGTGCGATAAAAAGCCGATGATGTGTTCGGGCGTGTTGACCGGCACTTTGTGCGCACCGGTCATCCCCACCGCCGGATCGTGGAACATGCGCACCATGTTTTCAATGGCATCCTCGTGGGGAACGGTGTCGCCGCTTTCTAACACGCAGATACCTTGCGTGGCGTGCGCCAAAAAAACATTGATGGCGCTGGTTTTGCCCTCGCGCCGTTCTTGCACAAAAAGTTGAATCCGGGGATCAGTGGCCATAAATTCCCGCACAATTGCTTCGGTGCGGTCAGTGCAACCGGAGGCCACCACAATAATTTCGGCAATCTCCACCAGATGCAGCCGCTGGTTGAGCATGGCTTCCAGAATTTGGGCCATGTTGGCTTCTTCATTATGAGCGGTAATGCCCACGCTGCATTTTATCACGCCATCATTTTGCTCAGTTACGTTAATCACTGTCCGGCCTGATCTGTTCTTTCTTTGAAATCCTGCTAAAAACCCGTAAAAACACAAACGTTAAAAAGCTGCCGGCGGCCATGCCAAAGGCAATATAAAAATATTGCGGCCACAACCCCGGAATTTGGCCCAGCCCCATTAACACCGCCGGAATAATGGTTAAAACTCCCACGGTAAAGGCCAGCAACACCCCGCTGTGAACGGGCAAATCCGGCGCGAGCATGCCCACCACCAGAAAAATGCTCACGCCCACGGTAATCAGCCCAAACTGCATGCCCCAGTAGCTTGTTCGCAACACGTGGTTAAAAAAGTCGAGTGTGGTTACAATCAGGATGAGCACCAGGTAAAACAGCCCAAATGCAATCCATGATGACCGCTTTTGTTGTTTATTCATTGTTAAAAATCCTTGCCGATAAAACCAACATCTGCCATTTTACCATAGTCGGCTTTTATAGTAAAAGTAAACGCATTGTGCAGGCGTAACCAACCGTGCTACAATACACAGAATTCTAATAAACAAGAAGGGAAGGAACCAGTGGGTAACAAAGAAATTATGGGTACATTTGAATTCAGGAGCGTTGGCAACGACGCGCCCGTAGATGTGCAAATTGAGGAATGGTTGCAGCAATATCCGCAGGTAACTATTCTGGATGTAAAATACCAGGTTGTGCCTTACGTTGAGGCCGATACCCTCAACTTTGCCTCGTTTGCGCTGGTGCTTTACGCCGAACCCGGCAACGACACCACGCCGGTTAACCGCGCCGTAACGCAGCGCATGCAAGTTCCGCCCAGCGCCAAACGCCGGTAGTTTTAATCTGATACAGGCTGAGGGGGCGCTTCCGGCCCCCTCGCCAGCCGTTCTTTAACCTGTTTGGCCACCTGCCCGCGCGGAATCAACACCTTGCGCTGGCAGGTTAAACACACCAGGCCAATATCGGTGCCCAGCCGCACTACCCGCCAATTTACCCCGCCGCACGGGTGCGGCTTGCGCAGCCGCACCACATCGCCCAGCCTGATATCGGTGGGATCAATCATCTCCGGCCCCCGGTTTTTGCGCCAGCAATTGGGCCGTACACCGGCCGTTATGGTCGCCCTCAGCGTAAAATAGAATATCAAAGCCGGCAAAGGCCGCCCGTAATTCCTGCGGATTCAAGTAGAATTCGGGCCGGGCCGAACCCCGGTGATGCGGTTGCGCCAACTGCGCCACCGTAAAAGTTTCGTACACCAGCCGGCCGCCGGGCAACAGCCGGTTTTTGATAACCTCCAGCAGCGGTCGCCACAAAAAATAAGAAACCAGAACCACCGCATAACGCTGCGCCGGCAGCCAGCCCCGTTCCAGATCAAGGGCCAGGCAGCGCAATTGCTCCGGCGGCAGCCCGGCCTGGGCCGCAAACTGCCGGGTGAGGCGCAACCCCTCCCACGAAATATCCAGCGCGTCTACGGTTAGCCCATGCCGGGCCAACGCGATGCTGTGCCGGCCCGACCCGGCGGCCACATCCAGCGCCCGCCCGCTGCCGGGCAGTTGCGGCAGGCAAAACTGCACAAACGGCGTTGGCCCCCGCCGGGGTTTGGACGGCAGGCTGGTGTAGCGTTCATCCCATTTTTGCCGGCTGGGGAGCGATGGCGAAGCGATTGGCAAACCGGTTGTGGTTGGCAGGTTGATCATTTTAACCCCGGTGGTTTGGTTTGGATTGAAGTTCGGTTTCAAAAAAATCGGCGGGCGGGCCAAAGCCAAACAAAAAGTTGCGCCAAATGAGCACAATCAGCACCCCCAGGCCAACCCCGGCCCACAGCGTAAAAAAACGGATGAGCAGCGTGGCGGCGGCGGCGGTTTGCTCGTTGAGGCCGACCACGGTTTGCAAAATCCCGGTCATGGATATTTCGGCTGCGCCCAACCCGCCCGGCAAACTTGAGGCCCCGCCCAGCAGCGAGCCAATTGCCAGCGTAAAAACGGCCAGCAGCGCCAGCCGCAACGGCTCGCCGGGCGCGCCCAGCCCCGCCAGCACCAGGTAAAAGGCCACGCCCTGGGCGGCCCAGGCCAGCAACCCGGTGGCCAATCCCGCTAAAAATGGTTGAGGCCGGAGCAACTGGTAGGCGCTTTCGTACAGGGCGCGCAGGTGATGGGCAAATTTAGCCACCAGCGGCAGCCGTTCGCCCCAATCCAGCAGCCGGCCGGCCAGCGGGCGAATTTGCACCACCACCACCCCGGCCAGCAGCGCCAGCATAATGCCGACCACCAGCGGCCAATACTGCGGATAAGCCAGCAGCCCCAGCCCGGCCAAAATAGCCATCGCCAGGCCGTCAATCACGCGGTCAATTAAAATGGGCGGAGCCACGCCGGCGGGATTGGCTTGGCAAATGTTTTTTAGCCAGTACACCCGGATTAGCTCGCCCAGCTTGCCCGGCGTAAGCGTAAGCGCAAAGCCGCCAATAAACACCCGCAGGCTGGTCCACAGCGAAATATTCCGCACGCCCACCCGGCGCAAATAGTAATGAAACCGCACCCCGCGCAGCGCGTAATTAAAAACCGTCAGCCCCAAAATAACCGGCAGCCAGCGCCAGTTAAAATTTTGCAACAGCCGGCTGATTTCGCGCACATCGCCGTATAGCAACAGGCCAATGAACACCAAAACGGCCAGCCCAATCCCCAACGCCAGCTTTTGTTTTAAGTGGGTTGCCACCGGCACCGTCCCTCCCGCCAGCCATTATAACAGAGGCCCGCCCACCGTGAAATTTGGCGCTCACCTATTGCGGCCCGGCCTTTTGGCGTTATCCGGTAATTTGTGCTAAAACCATTTTTCTGCGTTTAATGAGTTTGATGAGTTTGATGAGTTACGTGGGTTTAGTGAGTTACGTGGGTTGGGTGAGTTACTCATTCCACTCACCCAACTCATTCCACTCACCAGGAGGAGATGCCCCATGCGCGTAAAACACTGGCTGTTGATTGTTCTTGGCGTTATTGCCGTAACCGCCTTTGCCGGCGGCCCCACTCCAACCCCAACCCCCGCCGCCTCGCCCACACCGACCATTACCCCGGCCCTGCCGGTGCTGGCCGGGACGCCCGTCCCCCTGCCCGCCGAGCCGATTTCCCCGGACAATGTTGACCGCATCCGGCAGTTGGCGATGTGGGGCAAGGGGCGCATCGAACACCTGGCCTACAGCCCCGATGGCCAAATCCTGGCGGTGGGGACAACGGCCGGAGTGTGGCTGTACGATGCCGAAACATTGGCCGAACTACGGTTTATCAATACCGGCAACTTTGTTGGCAGCCTGACCTTTACCGGGGACAGTACAAAACTTGTGGTGGATAGCGGGGCCAGCACCGTTTCAATTTGGGATGTGACTACGGCCAAACGTTTGAGCAGCCGCCGTATTCGGGATGGTTATCAGGGGAATATAAATTTTTCACCGGGGAGTGTGGTTTTTTCGCCAGGGGGCGACATTCTGGCGGCAACGTTAGATGAACAGAAGATCGGATTATGGGCAAACCAGGGAGAAAAATATTTATCTACGCTTATTGGTAATGCGTATAAACTGGCGCTTTCTCCTGATCATAAATTACTGGCATCGGGGGAGGGACGTGTAATCCAGCTTTGGGATCTAGCTACTGGCAACCAATCACATACATTGGAAGGATATGAGATTAGGTTAACCGCCTTGGCTTTTTCGTCACAATTGTCTGGGGACAGTTCAACGAAGATACTTCTGGCTGCCAGTGGGGTAGATGGGCCAATAAAGCTGTGGGATGCTTATACCGGCACTCTAGTGAAGACCCTGGATGTGCCAAATGCCGCAACAACCTTGCTCTTTTCACCTAATGATACTTTATTAGCTGCGGGTTTCTTCGACCCTGAGTCGAGTAGTACAGTAATACAGGTATGGCGAGTTTTAGATGGCACTTTACTTCACACTTTGAGAGGGTTCAAAGGTCTAATTAGCAGCATGGCTTTCTCACCTGACGGCAAATTGTTTATTTCAGGCTCATGGGATGGTACAGTGCAACGTTGGAATACGAACACTGGTGTATCAGTTGATAGACTGACTGGCTTCGGCAGCGAAGCGTCTGCATCTCGATCCCCTAGTGTACCGCTACCAGCCTTCTTATCCAAGGATAGGATATTCATTGCCAACCCTTTCAACAACCAGATAGAGTTATGGGATTTAAAGAACGGAAGTTCGCTCAAGACCCTAGTTGGACATAAGAGTTCGGTCACAAACTTGGTTCTGTCTACGGATGGCAACAAGCTAGTCTCAGCAGAAAGTTCGGCTAATACGATCCAGATCTGGGATCCTACCACTGGTCAGAATTTAGGCAGTAACAGGTTTTACATCGAAACTGGGCAAGATAAGGCTTTAGCTATCTCTCCTGATGGTCGGCTAATAGCTTCAGGAGAATACCCAAGAGGGAGAAGCGCAGGAGCAGTAGCCAATAGTGCCCAACCGGATAAGTGGGTGTACCAGTTGCCAGGAGGAAATGGGAGCTTTAACCCAGCCTTTTCGCCCGATGGAGAGAAAATAGCCTCATTTTCAGGGCAGGCAACAATCGCTGTGTCTAAGGCTGAGACCGGGGATTTGCTGCACACCCTGGAAACCGAAGAAACTGGCAGTGGATTAGTCTTCTCGCCTGATAGTCAGGTGCTTGCCGTCGGTAGTCGAGATGGAAAAATCCAACTCTGGAATTCTACAACCGGCGCATTGGTCACTACCTTGAGCAGTAAAACAAGTAATCAAATAGCCAGCCTGGCTTTTTCCCCCAATGGTCGGCTTTTGGCGGCAGGGCTACAAGATACCCAATTACGCCTCGGCGCATTAACCCCCACCATTTGGTTATGGGACGTCAAAACGGGCAAGCTGCTCACCACCTTTGAGGGGTATCAGGCCAACATTGTTCAGCTTGCCTTCTCGCCGGACGGCGGATTGTTGGCCTCGGCCTCTTTGGATGGCACTATGCGGTTATGGGGCATCCCGCCGCAATAACCTGCCAGGCGCAAAACCTCAACGCGCATGGCCCGAATTACCCGAATACCGCGAATAATCCCTATCAAAAATTCGTTCCATTCGCGTCATTCGTGAAATTCGTGTTGGGGTTTTGTGTAGGTCACGTTTGAAACGTGACCTACGTTGCTTTGGTCAAGGTTCACCAACCTTTGGTCAAGGTTCACCAGCCTTTGGTCGAGGTTCACCAGCCTTTGGTCGAGGTTCACCAACCTTTGGTCGAGGTTCACCAACCTTTGGTGGAGGTTCACCAACCTTTGGTGGAGGT
>CAZFCE010000054.1:0-27066 GCA_964517605.1 uncultured Caldilineaceae bacterium
GCTTAACCGAAGCCGCGCCGGTGGTCGGGGTGTCCCGTCAAACGGTGGGCGCTTATGTGAACGAGTTGACGCAGGCCGGTAAGCTGCACCGTAACGGCAGTGGTTGGGAGGTGCAACAATGACCCGCGCCTTGTTGCACCAGACCACCCGCGTGGCCATTCTGCTTGAAGATGACACGCGCAACCTTGCCGAACTGCTAACCGCAGTTGCCGCCCTGGTGGGGCTGGTGCTGGCGGTGGCGGTGTTCGTCAAACCGGCGGTTATCCTGGCGGCGGATGTGGTTGAGGCGCTTGATTTCACCGTTAAGGTGATGACTATCGGGATTACCGCGCTGTTGTTTGGGTTGGGGGTGAGCCGATGTTAACCCGCTATGTTCTGCCCGTGGTCGGGGTTGTCACCGTGGTGCTGTCCTTCCTCTTTTATGACGCCGTGGCCCGGCTGGTGCTGCTGGCCGGTTACGGGCTGTTGGGGCTGACCGGAACGGTGCGGTTTGCCTCGGTTTCTTTGGCAGTTGGATTTTGGCCGAAAAGGTGCGGCTGCTCCGCGCTCACCGGATTGAGGCCGAGAAACAAGCCCACGTGCTGACCATCACCGACAACAACGAAACCTGGGTGCGCGACACCGACAAAAAAGCTGCCTGGCGCAACCTGACCGGCACCCCGTCTCTGTATGTCAATGGCAACCAACAGCCCCCGGCTGACTGGGAAATCGAACTGCACAAAATGCGGCTGGCGGCAATGAGCCAACCCCGTTCCGCTGCCGCCCAGGTTATCCCCGGCACCGCCACCCTGTTGCCCGAACCCGCGCCGGTTGATTTGCTCACCGCCCTGGACAGCGTGCAACGGGGGTTAATTGTGGGGGCCAGCGATACCGGCAAAACCACCCTGCTGCAATGGCTGGTCAATCGGCGGCGACAAACCTCGAAAGTAGTGGTGATTGACCCGCACGGCTGGCCGGATAAATGGCCGGGTTGTTACGTGGTGGGAACCGGACGCAACTATACCGAGATTGGCCGGGGGCTGGCCGGTCTATTACACCTTATGGATAAACGCTACTCTGAAATAGGCAACGGCACCATGACGGAAAACGGCCATCCGCCCATTGTCATTTTGATTGATGAATGGCGGGCGATTGTGGCCAATGTGGGCAAAGAGGCCGCCGCCGCGATTAAGGCGTTACTGACCGAAAGCCGCAAGGCCGCCTTTACCGTGTTTGTGGTCTCCCACAGTGACCGGGCTAAACCATTGGGGTTGGAAGGCGAATATGACCTGAAAGACGGTTTCGCCCTGGTGCGGTTAGCCATTGTCAACCGGCAGCGAACCGCCACCGTTGACACCGGCAGCGGGCCGCAACCGGCGCTGCTTCCGGGGCCATTGCCGGTTGGGTTTACTCACTACGCCCCACCTGATTTTGAGCTAGATTTGACGCCCGAACCCACCGCCCAAGAGTCCGAAATTTTGGAACTTCACCGGCAGGGGTTAAGTAAGGCCGAAATTTGTCGCCGGGTTTTTGGCAGTGTGGGCGGCAAACAATACCAAGTAATTGAGGTAATTTTAGGCAAATAACGTCAAATTGTACGTTGTACCGGCCATTTTACGTCGGTACAACGGTACAACGTACAAAGTACAATCCCCCTCGAAGGATAGAACAGTGAATACTCAAACAGAACTATTGACTCAAGATATTGTTTTGACCGTTAAAGAACGAGCCGTGTTGTATGCCCGCGTAAGCAAGGACGACACCAAAAACGATGGTCGCAATCTGCAAGGCCAGCTAGATATGGGGCGGGAGTATGCCGAAGAAAATGGATACCTGGTTGTGGCCGAACTGCCCGAAGATGACCGGGGGGCCAGTGGAGCCGAAATTGACTTACCTCAATTGAATCGTCTCCGGGCAATGGCTAGCCGGGGCGAATTTGACGTATTGGTGGTGCGGGAACTCGACCGGCTGAGCCGCAATCTGGCCAAACAATTGATTGTTGAAGAAGAACTGAAAAAGGCCGGGGTCAGAATCGAGTATGTTTTGGCCAACTATGCCAACAACCCCGAAGGGCAACTCTCCAAGCACATCAAGGGGGTCATTGCCGAGTACGAGCGGGAAAAAATCAAGGAGAGGTTAATCCGGGGGGTACATCTCAAAATCGAATCGGGTAAAGTATTGGGTAACACCCAACCACCGTTTGGCTACAAATGGGCTAACAAGAGCAAAACAGCTTTTGTCCTCGACGAGATTCAAGCGCCGATAGTCCGGCATATTTTTGAATGGTACGTTAGTGGATTGTCTATGACTAAAATTAAACAACAACTGGAAATGATGGGTATTGCCGCGCCGGGTTATAATCGCCGGGGAGGAGCGGTTAAACGGACACCCGCCCACATTTGGTATCTGGGCGCAATCAGCAGTATTTTGAACTCTACCACGTACCGGGGCCAATGGCGCTATGGCCGGCTTAAACAAGGCATCACCCAACGGCTTAATGTTAATGTGCCGCCCATTGTTGTCTCGGTTGAATTATTCGAGGCTACCCAAGAGCGTCTCAAGCATAACCGAGAAAAGGCAAAACGCTCAAAAATTTACGACTACCTGTTAGCCGGCCACGCCTATTGCGCTGAGTGCGGGCAAAGGATGTACGGCTTTAGCCGAACAACCAGCAAAGCACCAATATTGTATTATGGTTGCGCCGCATCGTCAGGCAAAATCAAAGGCGCTACGTGCCATAACCCATTCCACCGGGCTGATGAAATTGAGTGGCAAATTTGGGGCTGGGTGAAAGGGCTATTACTTGACGAGGCCCAACTGAGACAAGAATTAGAGGCATATCAGGCCGAAGAGTCCAAACGGTTTACGCCCATCTTAAGTGAACTTGAAACCATTGCCAACCTGATAAACGGGATTGAAATCAAACGGGGAAGGTTGGTTGAACTGTACGCCAGTGGGGTGTTTGGGCTTGAGGAAATCAAAGAGCAAAAATCGGCCTATGATTTGCAACTGACCAAACTCAAAGAGCGCAAACTTAAACTTGAGGCCCAACTCAACCAAACTTTAACCGAAAAACAAAAGCTGGAAATCGAGGATTTTGCCGCCCAAGTTCGCAAAGGGTTGACTAAAGCTGACGGGGAGGATAAATTCAAAATTCGCCGCCGCATTGTTGAGTTATTGCAACTCCGGGTCATGTTCGGGGCAAATGACGAGGGCCAAAAAACAGCCAATGTAACCTGCATCCTGCAACCCAAAAGCTGGCGACTTGAATTAGACGGTCAAAATCAAAACGTTGGATTGACTTTTGTTGAACTTATGCAATAATATCGCCAACGGTGAGGACAAACCTCACCCCCCAAACTCGCTATCCTAATTAAAGAGGAGGTGGTGCTTATGTGTAATAGTAGTAATTGCAGCGCCGTAGCATCACCTCTCTTCATCGGGTAGATGCTACGGCGCGGCAAAGGGTCACACCCCGGTGTGGCCCTTTGTTTTTTATAACGATGGCAACCATGTACCCAGTTGGTAAACTTCCCGCCGCACACCTGGCTCGCCTGTTAGCCCGCTACGCCCCCACCGATCCCCGGCTGGTGATTGGCGGCGCGGTGGGGCAGGATGTGGCCGTAATTGAAATGGGCGACCGCTATTTGGTGGCCAAAACCGACCCCATTACCTTTGCAGCCGCCCAAATTGGCTGGTACGCCGTTAACGTCAACGCCAACGATGTGGCCTGCGCCGGAGCCACGCCGCGCTGGTTTTTAGCCACGCTGCTGCTGCCAGAAAACCAAACCTCCCCGCAACTGGTAGATTCCATTTTTGAGCAGATTCACGCCGCCTGCGCGGCGCTCAATATTACCGTGGCCGGCGGCCACACCGAAATCACCTACGAGCTGGATCGCCCGATTGTGGTGGGCCAAATGCTAGGCGAAGTGGCCCCGGCGCAACTGGTTACAACCGGCGGTGCGCAGCCCGGCGATGACCTCATCCTCACCAAAGGCATCGCCATTGAGGCTACCGCCCTGATTGCCACCGAAAAACGGGCCGAATTGCTGGCAACGTTTGGCGCGGCCCAACTTGATGCTTACGCCAACTTTTTGCGCCAGCCGGGCATCAGTGTGGTCAAAGATGCCGCCATAGCCGTGGCGACGGGCGGCGTTCACGCCATGCACGACCCCACCGAAGGCGGCGTGGCCACCGGCCTGCACGAACTGGCCGAAGCCGCCGGGGTGGGGCTGAAAATTTTTGAAGAGCGGCTGCCGCTGCTACCAGAAACCGCCGCGCTGTGCGCTCATTTTGGGCTTGATCCGTTGGGCGTGATTGCTTCGGGGGCGCTGTTGATTGCCGCCGATCCGGCAGCCAGTGGGCCGATTGTGGCCCGGCTGGCGCAGGCGGGCATCCGCGCCGGCGTGATTGGCCGCGCCCGGCCCGCCGGGTTTGGGCGCTGGCTGGTGAGCGACGCAAGCCGCCGCCCGCTGCCCACTTTTCTCCGCGATGAAATTACCCGCTTGTTTGAATAGCCGGTTTATTCCGGCTCAATGGAGAATGTGAGTGGAAAGCCCTGTTGCCGGGCGGCAAACTGGGCTTTAAATACCTTGCTTTTGGCTTCTTCCAGAGGAAGCGTGGCCACATACGACGCGCCGGTGTAGTGGGTTTCAAAGGCAATGCGCGTGGCCTGAAAAAACGATAGTTCAAACACCCGCACCAGAATATTGATGACAAACTCAAACGTGGTCACGTCGTCGTTGTGGATGATCACCCGGTAAGGGCGCTCCAGTTCTTCGTCGTCCATCACCACAAATTCAAGGTCAATGCCGGTATTGGTTTCGGTGCCGGTGTCGGTATCAGAATCAGCGGCGGTGTTGCCGGTTAGTCCCAATTTAACCCGCATCCGTTTACCTCGTGGTTTCGGGGGGCAGCGTTTCGCCCAGCCGGGCCAGCCCCAGCCGGGCATAGACGGCCACCTCGTTTTCATTAAACTTAATGGCCAACCGGCTGGCCTGCCCGTAGGCTAAAGCGGCATCCTGCTGCCGGCCTGCGCCTTCGAGCGCCTGCCCCAAAATTAACCAGCCCCGCGCCGAATTGGGGTTGGCGTTAATGGCGGCGCGGGCGTCGGCCTCAACTTTTTCAGGCTGATTGGTGTTTAAATACACCTGCGCCCGCAACAGGTAAAAGGCTTCGTTGTTGTTAATGGCGGCCTGGGCCTGCTCAAAACTCCGGCGGGCGGCCTCCGGCTGGCGCAGATGTTCCTGAAGCGCCCCCTGCAACACCAGCAGGTCGGGGTCGCCGGCGGCTATAGCCAGCCCGGCTTTTACTTTGGCCAGCGCCGTGGCCGCATCGCCGGCGGCAAAAGCCTGCATTGCGTCGTTTTCGGCATTCAACCGGGCCAGCACTTCCGGCGACGGGGCCAGCACGGTTTTAAACAACACCACCACGCCCGCCAGCGCCAGCGCCAGCAAAGCCGCGCCAACGCCCCACCGTAGGGCGGTTTTTCTTTGGGCGGCGGCCACTACGGCATCAACCTGCCACCACCACCGCTCCGGCGGCGGAGCCGGCACGGGCCGCCCGTTAGCCAGCGCCGCCGGGCCGCCTACCGCCCGCAACACCAGCGCGGCCTTTTTTTTTAATTGAGCCTGAATCGCCTGAAATCGGGCCTGTTCCGGCAGTAAATTTATGCCGGCGGCGGCAAGTTGCGCCAGCAATTCCGCCGCCCGATCCAGATTGTGCAGCGCCGCCAGCGCCTCGGCTGAGGTTAGCGTTTTTAGCCGGGGCGGTTGCTCTTCCAGCGCCGCTAATGTTTCGCGCAAATCATCGGCGGGGTTGAGCTTTTTGGGCTGCACATAATCCAGCTTGGCCGGCATTTACAACACTCCGGCCCGCAGCATCATTTCCCGGCTAAGCCGATTGTGAGCCTGAATCACCGGCGGCAGTTCAAACGGCAAAAATTGGCCATCGCCTACCACCATTTTGCCGTTGATGACCGACAGCCACGCCTGAGTGGGCGCGCAGGTTAACAGCGCCGCCACCGGATCGGCCTGGCTGCCGGCGTGGGCCAAATCATCCACCCTGAAACCGACAAAATCGGCGGCCTGCCCCACCGCCAGCGAGCCAATATCGTTGCGGCGCAACACCTGCGCCCCGCCCAGCGTGGCCAATTCCAGCGCCTCGCGGGCGGTAAAGCGGTCAGCCCGCGCCTCAAAACCGGGCCAGCCCACCCGCTGCAACAGCATGGCCTGCCGCGCCTCGCCGAGCATGTGGTTGCCGTCGTTGCTGGCCGAACCGTCAACGCCCAGCCCCACCCGCACTTTTTTATCCACCATGGCCCGCACCGGCGCAATCCCGGAGGCCAAAATCATGTTGCTGCTGGGGCAATGGCACACCCCGGAACGGGTGCGGGCCAGCCAGTCAACCTCGGCGGGAGAGGGGTGAACCATGTGGGCAAACCACACATCCTCGCCGGCCCAATCCACCGATTCGGCGTAATCAGTGGGCCGTTTGCCAAACATTTCCAGGCAATAGCGCTCTTCGTCTTTGGTTTCGGCCAGGTGCGTGTGCAGGTTAACCAACGGGTATTGGCGGGCCAGCGCCGCCGATTCGCGCATTAAATCGCTGGTAACGCTAAACGGCGAACACGGAGCCAGGCCAATCCGCAACATAGACAGCGGTTTGGGGTCGTGAAAGGTTTCAATAATACGGATAGAATCCTTAATAATGTCAGTTTCGGAGTCGCACACCCGGTCTGGCGGCAGGCCGCCCATGTTCTGGCCCAGGCTCATGCTGCCCCGGGTGGGGTGAAACCGCACCCCAACTTCTTGCGCGGCGCGGATTTCGTCATCAATTTTGCTGCCGTTGGGGTACATGTACAGGTGGTCGGCCACGGTGGTGCAGCCGCTTAACACCAGTTCGCTGATGCCAATTTTGGCGCTCACGTACACGGCTTCGGGCGTCATCTCGGCCCAGATGGGGTAGAGGATTTTCAACCAATCAAACAGGATGTTGCCGCTGCCGGTGCCGAGGGTGCGGGTAAGGGTTTGGTACAGGTGGTGGTGACAGTTAACCAGCCCCGGCAACACCACGCAGCCCGCCGCGTTGATTACGGTGTCGGGGCCGGTGCGAGCCAGATCGGGCCGGTGTTGGGCCAGCCACGGGTCCACTTCGGCGGTAAGGCCCAGCCAGATAATTTGATTGTTTTCAACCAGCAACGCGCCATTTTTCAGTTCGCGGCGGTCGGCGTCCATAGTTACCAGAACGTCCGCATTTTTTAACAAAAGTGTGGTCATAGAGGTGTCCTCTCTGGAATTTAGCCGGTACTGTGTTTACCAAACAAAACGCAACCCGCGAACACGGGAGATTGGGTTAACGGCTGCGCTCCGCACTTCTACTACAACAGACTGGCAAATTATACACTAACCTTAATTACTTCTCAAAGAATGAGGCAGCATAACCGGGATTGGTATTTTTGCGCTCTTGATATTCCCGATAAAGTCAGTGTACAATAAAAACCGTAAGTTCTTGTTCAGTACAAAAGATCAATAATTTGATGATTTTGCGTTAATTTGGCACTAATTCTCAAGCTAAAAGTGCCGAATACTCCATTATAGAAATAACGAACTACGAATTTTTATTCTTCATTGCCGTGCCGCAGACTGAGTCCGTTTCCTCTGAAATAGCGAAGTGCGAATTTTCATTATCGGTGGTCAAAACGCGGATAAACGGGTATCGGCAGTTTACTACAACAATTAACTAATTTTCACTGCCGAAAGACGCTGTTTCATAATAACCGCGCTTAAAGCGAGGAGGCTTTATGAACATTGAAGCAATGGTTGGGTTGATTAATAACGCCGCATTATTACTGGCTGTGGCCGTTCTGCACGATATTTTGCGCCACGCGCCCCAGGCCAATACCAGGGCGGCGCAAATACTCACCGGCCTGGCTCTGGGTTTAATCGGCGCGGGTATGGGTATGATAATAACCCCCTGGCAATTTGCGCCGGGGGTTATTTTTAATGCCCGGTCAATCTTGTTCAGCGTTGCCGGCCTGTTTTTTGGCGTTATCCCCACCCTGATGGCCGCACTCAGCACCGACCTGTTTTTGCTTTATCAGGAGGGAACCGGAGCCTGGCCCATAGCGGCAGCAATCATTACAGCGGCGGGGGTGGGGCTGGCGTGGCGACAACTCCGCCCAAAGTGGTTTGGTAACGGGCCAGCCTGGCTTGAATTGTACGGCTTTGGCCTGGTCACGCAACTGGTTACACTGGGCTGGTTGCTGTTGCTGCCGGGAGCAATGCCGGCGCTCAATATCGGCTTGCCGGTGATTATCATTTATCCCCTGGCCACGGTATTGCTGGGGCTGCTGCTGGAACGCCAGAACATCCGCCGGGAGGCCGACCAAAAAATGCAAGCCGGTTATGCCCAATACCGGCGGATTATCGAAACCGCCGAAGAAGGCATCTGGCAGCTTGATACCACCAACAAAACCGTTCTGGCCAACCCCAAATTAGGCCGGCTGCTGGGTTACACTCCGGCGGAAATGATGGGGGCCAGCGTGTTCAACTTTATCGGGGCCAACGACATACCGTTGGCCCACGCTTATCTGGCGCAACTCCGGCAAGGTGAGCGCCCTCAACCCGATTTTAGGTTTCAACACAAAGATGGGCATACGGTGTGGACGCGGTTGTCTACCAACCCGGTGTGGGATGATGCCGGCCAATACGCCGGCGTTATGGCCATAGTCACAGACATTACCCGGCGCAAACAAGCCGAGGAAGAGCGCGACCGGTTTTTTAACCTGTCTATGGATATGTTGTGCGTGGCCGGGTTTGATGGCTACTTCAGGCAAATCAATCCGGCCTGGACCGCAACTCTGGGCTGGGACAGCGCCGAGTTGTTATCTACGCCCTGGCTTGATTTTGTGCACCCCGCCGACAAAACCGCCACCGAACAAAGCGGTGGGTTGTTGACCGGTGGCCAGCCATTACAAATTTTAGAAAACCGCTATCGCTGCAAAGATGGCTCTTACCGCTGGCTGGCCTGGAAAGCCTTTCCCAACCAAGAAACGCAAACCATTTTTGCCGTTGCCCGCGATATTACCGACCGCAAACAGACCGACGATGCCCTGCGCAAAAGCGAAGAGCGTTTCCGGGTGGCTTTTCATACCAACCCGGACACCTTCAGTATCAGCCGGGTGGAAGACGGCCTTTTTATTGATGTGAATGAAGGCTTTACTGCTATGCTAGGTTATACCAGCGAAGAGACCATTGGCCGAACCGCGCTGGAAATGAACATTTGGGTTGAGCCGCAAGATCGAGTTAAACTGGTAGCAGGGTTAAAAGAAAATGGTTATGTGAACAATCTGGAAACCATTTTTCGCGCCAAAAATGGCAACCTGATTACCAGCCTGATATCGGCCCGAATTATCCAGTTAGATGATGTGCCACATCTTTTGGCAACAGCCAAAGATATTAACGCCATGAAACAGGTGGAACGGGCGTTGCGCGAAAGCGAAGAAAAATACCGTTCCCTGTTTTCTAATATGAGCGAAGGCGTAGCCCTGCACGAAATGATTTACAATGACCAGCAACAACCAGTGGATTACGTAATTCTCGATGTGAATCCGCAATTTGAGGCCATTTTGGGCATTACCGCCCGGCAGGCCATTGGCCAGCGCGGCACGGTTTTATATAGCGCAGAGCCATCACCTTACATGGACACCTACGCCCAGGTTGCCGCAACCGGAGAACCGGCCCAATTTGAAACCTACTTTGCGCCCCTCAATAAATATTTTGATATTTCGGTGGTGTCGCCCGGCGCAAACCGCTTTGCCACCATTTTTAACGACATCACCGAACGCAAACTAGCCAAAGAAGCCCTGGAAAAACGCATTCTCGCCTTAACCAATCCCCTGGAAAATACCGCCGATATAAAATTTGAGGATTTATTTAACCTGCAAGAAATTCAAACAATACAGGATGCGTTTGCCATGGCTACCGGCGTGGCCTCGATTATTACCGACGCCGAAGGCCGGCCCATTACCCAACCCAGCAATTTTTGCCACCTGTGCCAAAATATTATCCGCAAAACAGAAAAAGGATTGGCCAATTGTTACCACTCCGATGCCGTGCTGGGCTGCAACAACCCCAACGGGCCAACCATGCAACCCTGTTTGAGCGGCGGTTTGTGGGATGGCGGGGCCAGTATTCGGGCCGGCAACCACCACATTGCCAACTGGTTGATTGGGCAAGTGCTGGATGATTCCATCAATCAAGAAGCCATGCTGGCCTACGCCGCAGAAATTGGCGCGGACAAAGACGACTTTAAACGGGCACTCAATAACGTTACCCGCATGCCCAAAGAGCAGTTTGCCAATGTTTGCAACGCCCTGTTTTTAATTGCCGAACAGCTTTCGCGGCTGGCGCTGCAAAATATTCAACAGGCGCGGTACATTACCGAGCGGGCGCAAACCGAAGAATCGCTGCGCCGGCTCAACGATGAACTGGAACAGCGCGTGGCCGAGCGCACCGCCCAACTTGAGGCCCGCAACCACGAGCTGGAAACCTTTACCTACTCCGTTTCGCACGATTTAAAAGCCCCGTTGCGTGGCATTGATGGTTACAGCCGCCTGCTGCTGGAAGATTACGCCGACAAACTCGACGAAGAAGGGCGCGGCTTTTTGCACACTGTTCGCAAAGCCACCATGCAAATGGGCCAGTTGATTGAGGATTTGCTGGCCTACTCGCGCCTGGAACGCCGCCCGCTGCAACCCGGCCAACTCAACCCGCGCCTGCTGGTAGAAACCCTGCTGGCCGAACGCGACCCCGAAATCCAAACGCGCAACGTGGCGGTGAGCATGGATGTTCCCAACCTGGCCGTTCTGGCCGACCCCGACGGGCTGGCTATGGCCCTGCGCAACCTGCTGGACAACGCGCTAAAGTTTACCAAAAACACCACGCAACCTATCCTCATCATTGGCGGGCGCGAGACAGAAACATCGTGTATAATATGGGTACAAGATAACGGCGTTGGCTTTGATATGAAATTCCATAACCGTATCTTTGATATTTTCCAGCGGCTGCACCGGGCCGAAGACTACCCCGGCACCGGCATTGGCCTGGCCCTGGTTTACAAAGCCATGCAACGCATGAACGGGCGCGCCTGGGCTACCAGCGAGGTTGGCCAGGGCGCTACTTTTTATCTAGAAATACCGAGGCAAGGATGAGTTTCAATAAACCTATCTTACTGGTTGAAGACAACCCCCTGGACGTAGACCTGACCAAACGGGCGTTTAGCCGCCACAAGCTAACCAACCCCATCCACATTGCCCGCGATGGCGAAGAGGCGCTGGATTGGATTCCGCGTTGGGAAGCCGGCGAGCCGCTGCCCATTGTCATCCTGCTGGATTTAAAACTGCCCAAAGTAGATGGGCTGGAAGTGTTACGGCACGTCAAAAACAACTCTGTAACCCGCGCCATTCCGGTGGTGGTGCTCACCTCGTCGGCGGAAAACCGCGACATAACCGAAGCCTACAGCATTGGCGCCAACTCTTACATTGTTAAACCCGTAGATTTTGATAAATTTGTAGAAGTAGCCGGACAAATTGAATTATACTGGACCGTCCTCAACAATCCATCCGGGTAATAAAAGAGCCTCCCATGAAAATCTTATATGTTGAAGACAACCCGCAAGACGCCGACTTGACTCGCCGCGAGTTGGCCCGGTCCGCTCCGCACATCCAGCTAACCATCGCCACCTCACTGTCCGAAGCCTACACCCGGCTGGTTGCTCCCGCCACCTACAACCTGGTGCTAACCGACCTGCGCTTACCCGACGGCAGCGGGCTGGATTTGCTCACCACCATCCGGGAGAAGGCGCTGCCGGTGGCGGTGGTGATTCTTACCGGCCTGGGTGATGAAGAAACCGCCGTGGCGGCCTTAAAATCCGGCGTGGATGATTACCTGATCAAACGCGCCGATTACCTCTCCCGGCTGCCACAGGTGTTAGAAACCGCCCTGGCCCGGTTTCACGCCGAAGCCACCCGCCGCACCCACCCGCTACGGGTGCTGTACCTGGAACACAACGCCACCGATTTAGACCTGACCCGCCGCCACATGACCCGCTTTGCTCCCCATATTCGGCTTGATGCCGCCCACACCGTTAACGAAGTTCTGCACCGGCTGTCGCCCAATAACACCGAAACCGGTCAGTATGATCTGCTTTTGTTGGATTACCGCCTGCCGGGGTTGAACGCGCTGGAACTGCTTAAAACCCTGCACGACGAGCGCAAACTCGATTTGCCGGTGGTGCTGATTACCGGGCAGGGTAACGAAGAAGTGGCCGTTCAGGCGTTGCGCCTGGGCGCTGCCGATTATTTGGTAAAGCACTCCGGCTACCTGTACAAACTCCCCGCCGCGCTGGAAAACGCCTACTACCGCGCCCAACTGGCCCGCGAACAGGCCGCCCTGCGCGAAAGCGAAGCCCGATACCGCGCCCTGTTTGAAAACGAGCATACGGTGATGCTGCTGGTCAACCCCGTTACCGCCGAATTTATAGACGCCAACCCGGCGGCCTGCGCCTACTACGGCTGGAGCCGCGCCGAATTTCAGCGTATGCGGGTAAACGACCTCAACATTAGTTCCAACGCGGAAATTATGGCCATGCTGCAACAGGCTAACGCCCAAAAACACCAACAATTTACCACAAAACATCGCCTGGCCAACGGCCAAATTCGCAACGTAGAAATCTACAGCGGGCCAATCCAACTGGCGGGGCAATCGCTGCTCTACTCGATTGTGCACGATATTACCGAACGGGTTAAAACCGAGGCCGCCCTGCAAGCCAGCGAGGAATACTTTAGGGCGCTCATTGCCAACGCCTCGGATGTAGTGACCGTGCTGGAAGCCGATGGCACCATCCGTTACATCAGCCCTTCGGTTAAACGGGTTTTGGGCTACGACCCCGCCGAACTTATCGGCCAAACCGCCTTTAACCTGATCAGTCCCGATGATTTAAAGGCCGTCCAGACAACCTTTCAGCGTATTTTACGCGCCCCCAACCAACTACAAACGCTGCAATTTAAGGTGCGGCACCACGACGGCCTGTGGCGCATTGCCGATTCGATTGGCTGCAATTTACTCGATAATTCGGCGGTTCATGGGATTGTGGTTAACTCGCGCGATATTACCGGACGCAAAGAATTGGAAGAACAATTTCAACAGGCCCAAAAAATGGAATCGGTGGGGCGGTTGGCCGGCGGCATTGCCCACGATTTTAACAACCTGCTGGTGCCCATTTTAGGCTTTACCGAACTGAGCATGCTCAGCCTGCGGCCTGATTCAATTTTGTACGCCAATTTAAGCCAGGTAAAACAAGCCGGCGAACGCGCCGCCGACCTCACCCGGCAAATTTTGGCCTTTAGCCGCCGGCAAGTGCTGGAGATAAAAAACCTCAACCTGAACACCGTCATCAGCGATTTTCAAAAAATGACCCAACGCCTGATTGGCGAAGACATAGAGCTGAACATTGTGCTGGAGCCGGCGCTGCGGCCCATCAACGCCGATAAATCGCAGTTGGAGCAAATCCTGCTGAATTTGGTGGTGAACGCCCGCGACGCCATGCCCAACGGCGGCAAACTAACTCTGGAAACCGCCAACGTTTTTTTAGATAGAGCCTACGCCGAAAAACACCCGGTAATGGAGCCGGGCCGTTACGTAATGCTGGCCGTGAGCGATTGCGGGCACGGCATGGACGCCGAGACCAAAAACCGCATTTTTGAGCCGTTTTTTACCACCAAAGAACAGGGCAAAGGTACCGGCCTGGGGTTAGCCACCGTTTTTGGGATTGTGAAGCAACACAAAGGCCACATTTGGGTTTACAGCGAAACCGGAAAAGGAACCACCTTTAAGATTTATCTACCGCCCAGCACCGATGAACTCCAGGCGATTGTTGATAACAATATGGTGTTCCCGTCGGTGTACGGCTCGGAAACGGTGTTGATTGTAGAAGATGAGGAAATGGTGCGCACCCTGGTCAGCGAAACGCTGGAAGCGTATGGGTATCATGTGCTGGTATCGCCCAGCCCGGACGAGGGCTTTCAATTTGCGGCCACTTACCCCCACACCATTCACTTGTTGCTCACCGATGTGATTATGCCTCAAACCAACGGCCTGGAGTTGCACCGAAAGCTTGTAAAATACCACCCCGAAATGAAAGTGGTGTTTATGTCGGGGTACGCCAGCACGATGATTGCCCAGCACGGAATTTTTGAGGAAGGCGTTAACTTTTTGCAAAAGCCGTTCACCATCAACGCCTTGTTGCAAAAAGTTAGGAGCGCCTTAAATTAACGCAGGGATGTTTTAAATAACGAACTACGAGTTTTATGTAGGTCACGTTTTAAACGTGACCTACTACTACCGGGGGTTGTGTTGCAGCTTAAACTTGCTCACCAACGCCTGTAAATCGCCGGCCATATTGGTCAGAACGTGCATTGAGGCGGCCACTGTTTGCAATTGGGCGTCAATTTCCTCGGTGCTGGCGCTGACTTCCTCAACTGAGGCGCTGTTTTCCTCGCTGATGCTGGCTACCCCATCTACCTCACGCATAACAATGGCCGCGTTTTGTTGCATTTCCACGGTTGAGGCGGTGTTTTCCTCAATAACCGCCGAGATGGTGGTGGTGGCGTTGAGCAATTCATCCACCGCCTGTTTTACCCGCTGCGTTACCTGCGCAATGCCGGTTACTTGTTGCCCACTCTCTTCAACCACATTTTGAATTTGGCGCAGCGCGCTGCCGGATTGGTTGGCCTGTTGCACGCCGGTTTCTACCTCGGCGGCGCTTTGTTGCATGGCCGCCACGGCCTCTTCAACCACTCGTTGCATCGCCTGAATCAGACCGGCAATTTCTTTGGTGGATGCCGCCGAGTTTTCGGCCAGTTTGCGCACCTCGTCGGCTACCACGGCAAAACCTTTGCCGTGTTCGCCGGCCCGCGCCGCTTCAATGGCGGCGTTCAATGCCAGCAGGTTGGTTTGGCTGGCAATATCGTCAATGGTTTTGATGATGGTGCCAATCTGCTCTGACCGCTGGCCCATCTCGCGCACCCGGCTGGCCGACAAATTCACTTTCTCCTGAATCCGGCTCATCCCCTGAATGGTTTGGTCAACCGTTTGCCCGCCTTGTTGCGCCACACCGCATGCGGTTTGCGATTTTTGGGCGGCGGTTCGGGCTTGGTCCGTCACCGATTGGATATCAATACTGATGCCGTTAATCAGGTGCAAAATCCGTTGAATGGCGACGGCTTGTTCCTGCGCGCCCCGGGTTACATTATCAATGGCTTGCACCAGAGCAATGTTTGAGTGCATCATAGTAGAAATACTCTGCGCTTCGGTTTGGGTACTGGTAGCCACCTGCTGGATAACATTGGCCAACTGCGTTACCGCCATTTCTGATTGGGTGGTGGCCGCGTTCACCTCTTGCGAGGAGCCGGTTAGCACCGTGGTGTTTTCTAAAATGCTCCCCACCAACTGGCGCAAGCCGGTAATCATTAACACCTGAGCGTGGCCCAACTGGTCGGCGGGGTCTTTGGGGGTGGCGTCAACCGCCAGATTGCCGGCGGCAATGTTTTTGGCAATGGCCACGCTGGCCTGCTGGTAATCAATCATCTCATTGAAAGCCCGGCCAATCACCCCCAACTCATCCCGCCGATGGCGCACCCGTTCCAACCGGTCGGCGGCCACGCCCGCCAGCGCCACATCGCCCAGCGCCAGCCGCTTGATGCTGGCCGTAAGCAGCAACAACGGGTTGGCGATGCTGTTGGCGGTGAAAATACTAACCGCCACCGCCGCCGTCAACGTGAGGGCCAAAACCGCATACAGGGCGTTTTCAACCAGCCGGGCGCTGCGGTACACCTCTGGAGTTTGGTATTCCAGCAGCATAAACAGGTTTTTAGAAAGCGGAACATAAGCGCCCAGCGTTTCCTGACCGTGATATCCCCGGTAAGTTTCAAGCCCGGCTTCACCGGCCCGCACTTTTTGAGCAGCCACGGTATCCATTTGAAACTTGGTGTAATCCTTTTTGGCCGCATCATCTAAAGCGGCTGTTTCCCAAAAACGGGGCTGCGTTACCAGGTTGCCGGCCTGGTTGAGCAGGTAAGCGTCGCCGGTTTCGCCGCGCATGGCGCTTTGCAGCACTTTGGTAATGTAACCGGCCTGAATGGGCGTAAAGGCCACCCCAATAACTTGGCCGCTATCGGCTTTGACGGGCGCCGAAAAAACAATAATGGGCAGCCCGCTCGCCTTTGAAATGAGAATATCCGAACGCGCCGGTTTGCCTTTGATGGATTCCTGAAAATAGGCGCGTTCGGACAGATTCATCACCCCAACGTTCTTTTTGATAAAATCGGCCACATCAATACCATCCGGGCCAAGCACCGCCACCGATTCGCACATGTCGCCGCAACTGGTTTTGAGCGCCTCAACCAGTTTTTGGCTTTCGGTTGGCTCCAGGTTAAGCCGGCCCAACGCCAACGCAATATCGGCCACGTTACGTTCTCTTTCAACCAGCCATTGCTGAATGGCCGCCGCCTGGATTTGGGCTTCAACCAGTTGGTTTTGTTGAATGGTGGTTTTTACCTGTTGGGCCACAAAATAACTCAGCGTGCCAAGCGCCAGCAACGGAATAATTGCCAGCAAAATATTAATAGCTAAAATTTTACCTTTGAGCGAACGAAAAAAAGATAACATAGGCTGTTTCTCCTTAACCAACTTTATCGGCAATCTGGCTGAAATCGCCATAAAATTCACGTAAATGAATTAGCCATCTAACCAGTCCGATTTTGGCAGCAGGGCCAAATTTTACAATTGGCTTGGTGTTTACCGGTCATTATTGGCCCTATTCAACCCGCCAATTTTAAATTAGAATAGTACCATTCTTGTCTTGAGGTTATAAAGTTATGTCTACTACCGGTTCCGGCAGTTCAAATCTTACCCGTGGCTACGCCATCGCCCTGGCCGGTGCGGCGGCGTTATCAACTACGGCCATTTTTATTCGCCACCTGACTCAAACCTACGCCATGCCGCCGCTGGTGCTGGCCCTTTGGCGCGATGTGTTTGTGGTTGTCACCCTGCTGCCCCTGTTTGCCTGGCTGCGCCCCGACCTGCTGCGGATGGACCGCCGGCACTGGCCCTATTTAATAGGCTATGGCCTGGTTTTGGCGCTTTTTAACGCCATGTGGACGCTATCGGTGGCGACCAACGGCGCGGCGGTGGCCACCGTGCTGGTGTACAGCTCAACCGGATTTACCGCGCTGTTGGGCTGGTGGCTGCTCAAAGAGCGGCTGGATTGGGCCAAACTGCTGGCGGTGGGCATCAGTTTGAGCGGCTGCGCGCTGGTGGCGGGCGCGTTGGATCCGGCGGTTTGGCGCGTTAACCTGCTGGGCATTCTAACGGGGATGCTATCCGGCCTGTGCTACGCCAGCTACAGCCTGATGGGCCGGTCGGCTTCGCAGCGCGGCCTTAACCCCTGGGCCACGCTCCTGTACACTTTTGGCTTTGCCACCATCTTTTTGTTGCTGTTTAATTTGCTGCCGGCCAACCTGCTGCCGGGCGCAGCCACCCGCCCCGCCGATATTTTTTGGTTGGGCAATGCGCTGGCTGGTTGGGTGGTGTTATTTTTGCTGGCGGCCATCCCCACGGTAATGGGTTACGGGCTGTACAACGTTAGCCTGGTGTACCTGCCATCCAGCGTGGCCAATTTGGTAGCCACCACCGAACCGGCTTTTACCGCGGTGATTGCCTACGTTCTGCTGGGCGAACGGCTAACCGGCCTGCAAATTGGCGGCAGCCTGATGATTTTGGCCGGCGTGATGTTTTTAAGAATGTACGAAGGCTGGCGGGCGGGCCAGCCCCAACCCGGCCCGCACCCCACCATAGAAACCGTTTTTACCGATTGAACCCGGCTACGCAATGACCGCTCAATTTCCGGATGAATTTGTGCTAAACCGCACCCAATACGCGCTCGAACCGAATACCGGCCTGTTTACGCCGCAGCCGTGGGGCGTGTATCCGCAGGCAACCTGCACCGCCTGCTGGCGCGGCTTCGTGGCCCAATACGCCCTTGCAAACAACCGGCTGCACCTGGCCGAGCTGCGCATGTCGCTGGGGCATTTTGAGGGAACAACGTTTGTGCCGGAGTGGGGGCCGCCCATCAACGGCGTTGCGCCGGTTGCGCCGGATTCCCATCTGGCGGTGTTCAACAACATTTACCCCAACCTCAACCTGAAACTGGCCTTTACCGGCCAACTTTTGCTTGGCCGGGACTTTATCCGGGAGTTGTACGTACATATGGGGTTTGCGCCGGCCTGGAAATACCGCGAGGTTTTTGAGCTGACTTTTGAGCAAGGTTTTTTGGTGAACCAGCGTAATATTAGCCAGGCTATGGAAAAATTTCGGCAGGAACATGCCCAAAACCAATAACGTTGTGGCCCGCCGAACGCTCTCCCGGCGAAACTTTATCAAATTAGCCGTGGCTGCCGGCTTGCTGGCCGGATGCCAGCCCGCCCAACCGCCGGCCTGGCCGGAGCGAATGGCCAACGCGGTGATGCGGCGTCAACCTTATTTGGCCGAAAAATGGGGCTACGAAGCCGGCGTGGTGTTGCTGGCGCTTAAACAGGTGTGGCAAAAAACCGGCCAAACGCCGTACCTGGATTACATCAAAGCCAATATTGATAAATTTGTTGGCCCCAACGGTGATATTCAAACCTATCGCCTTGACCAATACAATCTTGACCAGATTAACACCGGCAAATTGTTATTTTTGTTGTACCGCCACACCGGCGCTGACCGTTACCAAAAAGCCGCCGAACTGCTTAAAAAACAGCTACAAACCCAGCCCCGCACCGCCGAAGGCGGGTTTTGGCACAAACAAATTTATCCCCGGCAAATGTGGCTGGATGGCATTTATATGGCCAGCCCGTTTTGCGCCGAGTTTGCCCAAACCTTCAACGATCCCACCGGGTTTGATGAGGCGGTCAGGCAAATTACGCTGATTGAGCGCCACACCCGCGATGCTCGCACCGGGCTGCTGTACCACGGCTGGGACGAAAGCAAACGCGAGCGGTGGGCCAATCCTCGCACCGGCTGCTCGGCATGTTTTTGGGGGCGGGCGGTGGGGTGGTATTTAATGGCGCTGGTGGATGTGCTGGACTTTTTGCCGCCCAACCACGCCGGTTACTCGCCGCTGGTGGCCATTCTGGATCAAACCGCCGCAGCCGTGGCCGCGGTACAGGATGAAGCTACCGGCCTGTGGTATCAGGTGCTTGACCAGGGCCGCCGGGCCGGCAACTACCTGGAGGCTTCGGCTTCGAGCATGATGGTGTACGCGCTGGCCAAAGGCAGCAACCGGGGCTACATCAATCCCCGGTACGGTAATGTGGCCCGGCGGGGTTACGCCGGCATTTTAAACCGCTTTATCAAGGTTGAAGCCGATGGCCTGGTGAGCCTCACTCACATTTGCGCCGGAGCCGGGCTGGGCGGCGAACCGTACCGGGATGGATCGTTTGAATATTATGTTGGCGAGCAAGTTGTAACCAATGATTATAAAGGCGTTGGGCCGTTTATTATGGCCGGCGTAGAAACAGAAACGTCCGGTTAACGCCGGAGCAAAGCCAGGAGGTTGAAAAAATGCTAAAAAAAAGCGAACGTCTGGTTTGGATATTGGCCATTGGCGTTATTCCGCCCACCGTGGGATTTTTGGCGTTGTGGTGGGGCAGCCTGCCGCTGGTAGCGGAGGGTTATATTTTTCTGTGGGCGGGGTTGGGCCTGTTGCTGGGGCTGCTGATTGACTTTAAATACCTGAGAAAATGGATTTTAAAAACATACGCCGGTAATTTAAAAATCTGGCTGGCTATTTACGGCTTCTATTCCGTTTGCTTTTTTGGCTTTTTTATGGGCGTGCCGGTGTTTAATCTGGCGTTGGCCGTGCCCGCCGGCTTTTTGGCCGGCAGCAAACTGGCGCGCCGCAACGCCTCTGCCGGGCAAATCCGGCAGCTTTCACAAAAGATGTGCCTGGCTACCACCATTATTATGGCGGTGGTGTGCCTGACTTCGGCGGTGATTGCCCTGGTTGACCCCTACACCGGGGCTAACCTGCAAGGCATGTTCAACCTTAATTTTACGGTAACGCCCGCAATGATTATGGGCATTATTGGGGTGGGGGGAACAACGCTGTTGGGGTTGCAGTGGTGGCTTACTTCAACCACCATCCGGCTGGCGTACCGGCTAAGCCGGGCTGGCCGCTAACAATTTCACCGGTCAAGGATTTCGCGCACTTTGGCGGCCAGTTTATTCATTTCAAACGGTTTGGACAAAAACTCAACCTCGGCGGCCAGCAGCCCATGCCTGACCACGGCATCATCGGTGTAGCCGGAGATGAACAGTATTTTCAGGGCAGGATAGAGCGTTTTTAGCTGCTCGGCCAACTCCCGGCCACTCATTTGCGGCATAATCACATCGGTGAGCAGCAAATCAATTCCCCCCGGATGTTCGGCGCACAGCGATAACGCCTCCGCGCCGTGGCTGGCCTTTAAAATGGTATAGCCCTCGTTTTGCAGCGCTGTTTGCACCAGCGTGCGCACCAAATCCTCATCTTCTACCAGCAAAATAGTTTCGCTGCCGCCCGGCACCTGGTAGTGAACGTGAACCACCGGCGGCGCGGCGGGTAAATTTTGGGCCGGCAGGTAAATTTTAAACGTGGTGCCCCGGCCCACCTCGCTGTAAACGGCAATATGGCCGCCGCTCTGTTTAACAATGCCGTAAACCGTAGCCAAACCCAACCCCGTGCCTTTACCGGAGTCTTTGGTGGTAAAAAACGGCTCAAAAATATGCGCCTGCGTAACGTTGTCCATACCGTGGCCGGTATCCGTTACCGATAGCAACACGCAGGGGCCACGCGGAGCATCAAGAAGGACACTGGCGTAATCATCATCAAGGTTAATGTTACGGGTTTCGATGGTTAGCTGCCCGCCGGTGGGCATGGCATCGCGGGCATTCACCACCAGGTTCATAATAACCTGCTCAATCTGGCCGGCATCAGCCATAATTGACCACACCTCGGGTTGAAGCACGGTGGTTAGCCGGATGTCTTCGCCAATGAGCCGCTCCAGCATTTTGTGCAAATTGGACACCAGTTCATTGAGATTAAGCAGGGTGAGGTCCAGAATTTGTTTGCGGCTAAAAGCCAGCAATTGCCGGGTGAGCGCACTGGCCCGGCGGGATGCCACCTGGATTTGCTCCAGTTCTTTTCGCAGCGGGTCATCGGCGGGTATTTTAAACTGCATTAAATCGCTGTAACCCTGGATAACGGTGAGCAGGTTGTTAAAATCGTGAGCCACGCCGCCCGCCAGCCGGCCAATGCTTTCCATTTTTTGAGCCTGCCGGAGTTGCCCTTCAAGTTTGTCCTGAACGGCTTCGGCCTGTTTGCGGGCGGTAATATCCAGCACAATCACCTGAACCGCCGGCTGGCCCTGGTAGGTAAACGGCACGGACATTACCTGAACCGGCACCGGCGTGCCATCTAACCGCAGGTAAACATCCTCAACCGGGTACAAATCCAGCTCGCCGGCCAACAGCCGCCGGACACGATCCTGCGCCGCCGCCCAGTTGTCCGGGTGAACTATATCGCTGATGGGCCGGCCTATAATTTGGGCGGGCGAGTTGGCCCCTAAAATTTTGCTCCCCGCCGGGTTGGCAAAAACAATCCGGCCCGCGGCATGCACGGCAATCCCCACCGGGGCATGCTCCAGCAGCAGCCGGTATCGCTCTTCGCTTTCTGCCAGCGCCGTTTCCATCTGCCGGCGTTGGGCCTCATCATCCAGAGTTTTCAGGCCAAAAGCGATGTCGCCGGCCAGTTCAAGCAGCAAGTCCAGTTCTTCGGCATCAAACATATCGGTGCGGTCAGACAGCACGCACAAGCCGCCAAATTGCTGCTCGCCGTGGCGAACAGGCATGGCCGCCAAACTGAAAAATCGAAACCGTTCGGCCAGGTCTCGCCAGGAAGCATAGGCTTCATCAGCGAACAGATTTTGGCACGCTATGATTTGGTTTTGGTAACAGGCAACCAGGTGCGGCAGGTTTTGCAACGATTCAAGGCCGGCAGCGGCGATGGCATCCTGCAAAGTCTGGTCCGCGCCGGCCAGAGCAACCATTTTTACGTGCCGGTCTTCGCGCCGACCAATCCACACCAGCCGATAGCCGCGGGCGCGCACCAAAATTTTGCAGGCGTCGTCAAGCAGTTGTTGGGGGTTGTGTTCGCGGGTAATAAGCTGGTTAACATCGCGCACCGCCCGCAACACCTGGTTGAGGTGCTGCAATCGCTGTTCGGTGCGGTGTTTGTAAAGTGCCATTTCCAGGCTGGCGCGGAGTTCGCGCTCGCGCACCGGCTTGGCCAGGTAGGCGTAGGCTTCGGTGATTTTGGCCTGTTGCAGCAGGGTTTCATCGGTGTAGGCGGTAAGGTAAACAATCGGAATGGCTGCCTGCCGGTTAATTTGCGTGGCGGCCTCAATGCCGGTCATCTCGCCGCGCAGGTGAATATCCATCAGGATAACATCGGGGGTTTGCGCCTGGGCCACCGCTATTGCATCCGGGCCGGTAGCCACAAATCCGGCAACGTGGTAGCCCAATTGAGTAAGAACATTTTCCAGGTGGGCCGCCAAAATGGCATCGTCTTCAACAATTAAAATCCGGGCAGGGGTCATGGTTGTTCCTTTGAACAAGTGCTAAAGTGGCCGGCACTTTTAAGTGCCGGTCACTTGTTGAACATGGGCAAAAAACTTTTCTTTTACAGGTTAAACGTTATGGTAAAACAGGTGCCCGGATTGCCGGTTACTTTTAGCTGGCCGCCCAACTGGTGGGTAGCCCACAGGTTAACAAAACGCAACCCCAGCGTTTGGCCCGATTTTTCATCGTAGCCGGGCGGCAGGCCCACGCCGTTATCGCTAACCACCAGCCGGCAGGTTTGCTCGATTTGGTGCATGGCAATGTAAACCTGGGGTTGTTCCGAAAAGGTGGGCGGAAAGGCGTATTTGAGAATGTTGGTAAAAAGCTCGTTCACAATCAGGCCGCAGGGCATGGCCTGCGCCACATCCAGCGAAACAGTCGCCTCCAGAGTTAGCTGCACCCGGCGCTGGCGGCCAAACACTTCGAGCACGCTGGAGGTTAGCCGCTGCAAGTACGGGGCCATTGCCACTCGCGCCAGGTTTTCGGATTGGTACAACTGCTCGTACACCAGCGCCATAGTGCGCGCCTGCCCTTCCATCTCTTTGAGAAACTGGCGGGTTTTGGCATCCTGAATTTGGGCGGATTGCATATTCAACAAGGCGATGATCACTTGCAGGTTGTTTTTTACGCGGTGGTGAACCTCGCGCAGCAGGGTTTCTTTTTCTTCCAGCGTGGCCCGGAGTTTGTCCTCGGCCTGTTTGCGTTCGGTAATGTCAGAGGTAACTATTACCATAGTCCAATCCGCAAAAGGGCTGGCAACAGCGCTAACATTAACCCACGCTACAGCGCCGTCGTCTTTTACCACGCCGATTTCGGTATTAAACACGGCGGGTTCGCCGTGAGCCACCCGGCTACTGGGAAATTCGGCGGGCGACATGGGCGTGCCATCTAGCCGGAGATACTGGCGGAAACTGTAATCACCCCCTTTTGGAATGCTCAAAATTGTATCTAACGCCGCATTCTTTTTAACTACATTCCGGTTGCCGTCCAGCACCGATAAACCTACCGGCAGCAAGTTAAACAGCAATTCCAGCTTGGCGTTGCTTTCGCGCAGCGCATCCTCGGCCTGTTTGCGTTCGGTGATGTCACGCACCACGGCCAAAACCCGAGCCTGCCCACCAATCTGGGCGCTACGAAGGCTAACTTCGGCCCAAAAATACTCGCCGCTTTTTTTCATGGCCAGCCAATCAAACGTTTGAGGCTGCCCGGCCAGAGTTAGCCGGATACGGCGCTGCGCCTCGTCCTCGGTGTATGGCGGCGTACCGGCGCTGAGGTTGCCAATGTTGCCCGCCAGCACTTCGGCTTTTGAGGCAAAGCCATACATGTTGAGCATGGATTCATTAACATCCAAAATTTGCCCCGTGGCGGCATCGTCAATAAAAATGGCTTCGGAGGTGGCGTTAAAAATCTCACGGTAGTTTTGTTCGCTAACCCGCAGCGCATCCTCGGCCTGTTTGCGTTCGGTGATGTTTTGCACAAAGCTGTACAGGTTGGGTTGCCCGGTGATCGGATCGGGCCGGACTGAAAACGACAGGATAGCGTCTATAATTTGCCCGTCTTTGCGGCGATAACGGGCTTCAAATATCCGCCAGTTTCCCTCCGCCTGCTCAACTTCGGCCACCAAACGGGGGCGCAGCGTCGGGTCCTCGTAGAGCGCCTGGGCAATGGAGGTTTGGTTAACCAGCTCAATAACTTCTGCCGGTGACGAGTAGCCCAGCATTTGGGCAATAGCCCGGTTAACGTAAATAAATTTTCCCTCCGGCGTGGATTGGAACATGCCCACCGGCACGTTTTCAAACAGGTTCCGAATACCCTGTTCGCTGGCCCGCAACGTTTCTTCAACCTGCTTGCGTTCGGTAATATCCAGCGCAATGCCAATGTAACGGACAACCTGCCCGGCAGCATTACGCCAGGGGTGCCCCCGCGACATTAACCAGCGTTCGGTACCATCCGAATCGCGCACCCGCCATTCGGTGCTTATTTCAACGCCAAGGCGCGCGCATTGTTGGGTTATGGCCTCAACTCTGGCCCGGTCATCCGGGTGAACAACCTGCCGCCAGGCTGCATAAGAAGGCTGGCAGCTATGGGGGGTTAACCCGTACAACGGCCACAACTCCTCCGACCAGATGTTTTCATTGGTGCGTAAATCCCATTCCCAAACACCGGCCTTGGCGGCTTCTAACGCCAGGCGCAGGTGCGCCATGCCCAACCGTAACGATTCCTCGGCCTGTTTGCGCTCGGTAATATCCATTCTGATGCCCAACATGCGGGTGACGCTTCCGGTCTGGTCGCGTTCAGTGGCAAAGCCCAAAACCTGATGCCACCGATAGCTGCCATTGGCGTGCCGCATCCGCGCTTCGTAATTATATTCATTAAAATTTTTGGCCAGCACGCTCTGGATTTTTGCCTGCACGTGGGGCCGGTCATCGGGGTGCACGCGCTCCAGCCAGAGGCTACGGTCCGAAGGGCCGGAAACCGGCTCGTAGCCCAGCATGGTGTAGTAGATGGACGAGGCGTACCAGCGATCATTTTTTATATCCCAATCCCAAACGCCAATTTGAGTAGCCTCCAAAGTAAGTTGCAACCGTTCTTCGGACTCTCTCAACCTGGCTTCGGTTTGCTTGCGCTCGGTAATATCCTGAAGCGTGCCGCGCACTTTTACCACTTTACCGCCCTCAATGATTGGCTGGCCCATGGTTCTAATCCACTTACGCCGCCCGGCGGCGCTGATGATTTCCACTTCCAGATCGTAGGGTTGGGCTTGTTCGACGGCTGCTTTGACGGCGGCGGCAATGATGGGGCGCGACTCTTCGGTATAGAAACTAAGGCCCAGTTCAACATTGGTTTCTTCATCGGCCGGAAGGTCGTGAATACTGGTTACTCCGTCCGTCCAAATGCCTTTTAAAGTGGCAACGTCAAATTCCCAGCCGCCAATTTGGGCCATATCACCGGTCATGCGGAGTAATTCATCCTTAAGCCGAACATATTCGACGGCGCGTTTGCGTTCGGTAATGTCAATCACAAAACCGTGCCATAAAATACTGCCATCGGGTTCTAAAACCGGCGTTACCCGGTTTTCAACCCAGATTTCGCCCCGGTGCGCCGTTCTTAACCGCAGTTCCAGCCGAACCTGGGTTAACGTTTGGGCCGCCTTGTTCATTTCCTGGCGAAAATACGCCGCGTCATCGGGGTGAACCATAGCCATGAGAGCGGTGAGGTCTTCTGTTAAATCGGCAGCGGTGAGGCCGTGGATTTCTTCCCAGGCGGCGCTAACGTACAGCATTTGCAACGCGCCGTTGGGGCGGCGCACCATTGAGTAGAGGCCGCCGGGCGCAACGGCGGCCAGTTGTTCCAGCCGTTGCTGCAAAACTACCCGCTCGCGCAGCATCACTGCGGATTGGCGGGCGGCGGTCACATCGCGGCTAATGCCCAGCACGCCAATCACCTGGCCGGTAGCATCAACCATAGGGGTTTTGATGGTTTCCAGCAGTATGCGCCGGCCACTATCGGCAAATGTTACCCACTCGTCATTAAGCCGTGGGCCGCCGGCGGCAATGGCGGCCTGATCATTGGCCCGGAAAAAATCGGCCAGTTCGGCGTTTACAAAGTCGTAATCGGTTTTGCCCACAATCTCCGCTTCTGTGGTGTTATAAAGGCGTTCAAAGGTAGAGTTGCAGGCCAAAAACACCCCGGACATATCTTTAAGCCACACCAAATCGGGGATGGTTTGCACCAGGGTTTTAAGCCGGGCGCGTTCGCGTTCTAACGCTTTTTGGGCCTGTTGGCGCTCGGTAATATCGCGCACAATGCCCAACAGGTTGCCATCAGACAACATTTGGCCGGTAATTTCTACCGGTAGCAACCGGCCATCCTTACAGTGCAATTGGCGTTCGGAGGTTACAGACTTGCCGGCACGCAGTTCCTCCATGCGAATGGGGTGGCGGGTCAGTTCTTCCGGGGCAACCAAATCGGCCATTGACATGTGTAGCAATTCTGCCCGCGAATAGCCCACCATCTCGCACCCGCGCCGGTTCACCTCGATGTAGCGCCCCTGCGGGTTGGCGATAAAAATGCCATCGGCGGCCTGCTCAAAAAGAATGCGGTACAAATCTGCCGGGGTTTGATACGAAGCGGCGTCTGCGGTTGGTTCGGTTGTAGTTTGGTTCATGGCGGCGTGTTCCAAATTCTGCGCGTGGGGCGCATGTTTGGCCGTTACATTGCTACACTACTAGAGTTCCCTTATTTTACACTAACCCCAACGGCAAAACCAGTTAAAATTAGGACTTACGAAAAAAGGCTAAACACGGGTAAAATAGAGCCAATCTAATCC
>CAZFCE010000055.1:0-26407 GCA_964517605.1 uncultured Caldilineaceae bacterium
CTTATTGCGGCTCGCTTATTCTGTCAAATTTAAGCCCATTTTTGCGTAAGTCCTAAAAATAAAAAATACTATTTCTTAATATTTTCTGAACAATTCTTCTGTATTCTTTATTTGAAGGCGGTGGGCAACCCGGATAATCCGGCGGTAACTGTTCCGCCGCCGCGAGCGGGTTAAAAAATGGCCTATCGGTTATAAAGCTACTAAAATAAAGGGGTCAGAGTTACCCTGAATGATGGGGCGCGGAACATTTTTAGCCCCCGGCCTTTTGGCCCTAAATTATTAAGGAGATAACTATGTTGAACAAAAGTTTCTTTTTGGGAGTTTTAACAACGTTGCTGGTAGTGGCAGTTTTGGCAATTGGCGGAGCGTTGGCCGCCGGGCCGTTGTTGTTGCGAGCAAACGCCAGGTTTGCGCCCGGCGACCGCGCCGGCAGGTTTGAGCATCCGGCCCCAAATAACTGGCAGTCTCCCGCCGATAGCCAGGCGGATAAAGCCGAACAGCCCGCCGGCAAAAATAACCCAAACAATCAATCCGATAAAAACTCCGTTGCCCCGGATGGCCGGGGTAACAAGCAAGCCGATGGCTCCGGCAACCGCGAGCTTTTGGGCCGAGACCGCCATTCCAGCCGGATGGCCGGCTACCCGATGGCCTTTATGGGCCGAGGACTGGTTGGAATTTTAGGCGGGGTGTTGCTGGTGGGCGTCATCATTGCCGCGGTGGTAGGCGGGATCAAATTGTTTAGAGGGCGAGGTTCCCAAGGCGGCGCGCCGGTTCCGGTGGTTGATTATCCGGTTGAACCTGACGACGCTCCGGCTGAGCCGATTGAGTTTGACGACGACGCCCCGGCGGTTGAAACTGATGACGCTCCGGTTGAAACCGATGCTGCGCCGGTGGTTGAACCCGACGCCGCGCCGGCTGAAGCGCCGGTCGAGCCGGTGGAACCTGAACCCGACCCCGATTCTCCTACTGCTGACTAAAAGGGATGCCGCCAATGAAAAAGAAACTCCTCTTTTTGATGTCTGATACCGGCGGCGGCCATCGGGCGGCGGCGCTAGCTCTGTCCGAGGCTATCGAATACCTCTACCCCGACCAGTACGAAATCATCATTGAGGATATCTGGAAGAAACATTTGCCGTGGCCGTTTAACTTGCTTCCGAATACGTATGGCTGGATGACCGGGCCGGGATTGCCGCTGTGGCAAGCCATGTGGTTTATCTCGACCCGGTTTCCGGTGCTGAACTTTATTTTTGAGTTACTTGGCCCGCTGTTGGGCCGCCGGGTGTGCCGGTACATGCAAGCCGTTCAACCCGATATTGTGGTATCGGTGCACCCGTTAATGAACCACCTGGGCGTGAAGTGGTTAAAAACTGCCCGGCTGGATGTGCCGTTTATCACCGTAGTAACTGATCTGGTCACGTTTCATCCCAGTTGGATTTGCCCGCAGGTTACGCGCTGCCTGGTACCCACCGAACCGGCCCGCGAGCGCGCTCTGCAACTGGGCATGCCCGCCAAAAAACTGGCGGTGTACGGCCAGCCGGTCGCTTTAAAATTTGCCAATTCAAAAGGCCAAAAGTCCACGCTGCGCCACAAGCTCAACCTGGCTCCCCATTGTTTTACGGCGTTGCTGGTGGGCGGTGGCGAGGGGTTTGGCCCCATTTTTGCGGTGGCTCGCCAGATAGCGCAAGAGGTGCCCCAGGCGCAACTGTTGATTGTGGCCGGGCGCAACCGGCGCTTGCTGCAAAAGCTGGAAGCCGTTGAATGGGAAATCCCCACCCGCGTGTTTGGTTTTGTGGATAATATGCCGGAGCTAATGGGCGCCGCCGATGTGGTGATTACCAAAGCCGGCCCCGGCACCATCAGCGAGGCGTTTATTGCCGGGGTGCCGCCGCTGTTGTTGGGCTATATTCCGGGCCAGGAAAGCGGCAACGTGGCCTACGTTCAGGAAAACGGGGCCGGCGTTTACGCCGAAACTCCCGCCGATATTGCCAACCTGATTCACGGCTGGCAAAGCCCGCAAAACCCGGCTTTATCGCAGATGGCGCAAAACGCAGCCCGGTTGGCGCGTCCCCAGGCTTCGCTGCAAATTGCTACGGATTTATGCCGGTTTGTTTGGGATTAATGGGCAGAGGGTAATGCAAGAATTTTGGGCTTTTCTCAGTAGCGGCACGCTCGCCCCGCATTTGGGGGTTTGGAGTTACCTGTTGATTGTGGCGTTGGCCTGCATCGAAGGCCCGCTGGCCACGTTGCTGGCGGCCACGCTGGCGGGCGCGGGTAGCCTCAACCCCTGGCTGGTGTTTTTGGCTGCCGGTATTGGCAATTTTTCGGGCGATACCGGCTGGTACCTTCTGGGCTATCTGGGCCAATTTGAGACTTTAAAACGATATTTGCCCGGTCTGGCCAGGTTCGATCCGCAGATTAGCCTGTTGCAGCGGGATATTCACCAGAATGTGGCGGGACGGCTGCTGTTTTCTAAACTTTCAATGAGTTGGACGGTGGTGCCCACCCTCATCACCGCCGGTATGGCGCGGGTTTCCTGGTTTAAGTTGCTGCCGGTAAACCTGCTGGCCGAAGTGATTTGGACCGGCTGTTTGGTGCTGCTGGGTTTTCATTTGGGTAATTACACCAATAATCTGGAGTTGGGCTTAAAGATTTTGGCCACGGTGGGCGGAACCGCTTCGGTGTTTACCATCATCTGGCCAATCAAAAAGTTGCTGGCTTCTAACTAAATTCAACGTGATGGTTAAATTGTAACGGAAATTTGGAGGCTGTGGCCATCCACCATCTCCCCCGAGGAATGCGCGGGCGGCTTGATTACCGTTTGCAATTTAATCACCACCGATAATTCAATCAGGTGGTTTTTATGCAGAAAATTCTAATTGCCGGACAAACATATTATCGGTGCGATAACGGCCAGGCCGCTTTTACCCTTCACCTGGCCGAAGGGCTGGCTCAGGCCGGCCATCAGGTGTTGGTTTTGGCCCCTTCGGATACCGGCTGGCCGTATCGCCGGCAACGGCGCGGCGTTACCCTGCAAACCGTGCCCACGCTGGATTTGGGCCATAACCTTAATGTTACGGCGCTGGCCGGCCATGTTGTAACCCAAACGTTGTTAGAGTTTCAACCCGATGTGATTCATTTGCAAGACCATTACTTTTTAAGCCGCGCGGTGCTGCGGGCCGCCCACCAACACGGGTTTACGGTGGTAGGCACCAATCACTTTTTGCCGGAAAATCTGGTTGAAAATATGCCGGTCCCGGCTTGGGGCCGAAGCTCGGCCATTCGGTGGTTGTGGCACAACATGCTATCGGTTTACAACCAGTTTGCCGCAGTAACCACGCCCACACCCACGGCGGTGGCTATTTTACGGCAGCAACCGTTGCATGTGCCGGTGCAGGCCATTTCGTGCGGCATTGATGTTGAGCGCTTCCGCCCCCGGCCCAGTCTGGATCGGGCGGCGATGCGGCGCAAATACGGCCTGTCGCCGGATAAGCGCGTTTTTCTGTACGTGGGCCGGGTTGACCGGGAAAAGGGGCTGGCGGTGATGGTTAAGGCGCTGGCGGCGTTGCCCTCGGATGAGGCGCAATTTGTGGTGGCCGGCAAAGGGAGTTATCTGGCCGAGTTGCAGCAGTTAATCGAGGAGTTAGGGGTGAGCCGGCAGGTGGTTTGCACCGGCTTTGTGCCGGACGAGGATTTGCCGCTGCTGTTGAATAGCGCCGATGTTTTTGTGATGCTCAGCCACGCCGAACTGCAAAGTATTGCCACGCTAGAGGCCATGGCCAGCGGCTTGCCGGTGCTGGCGGCTAACGCTCGCGCCCTGCCCGAATTGGTAACCACCGGCGTGAACGGGGTTTTGGTTGCGCCGGATGATGTGGCCGATACCCAACGTGGCCTTTTAACCCTGTTGAATAGCCAATCTCGTTGGGCCGAAATGGGGACCGCCAGCCGCGCCAAAGCGCAGCAGCACGCCCGTTCCAGCAGCATTCAGCGGTATGCCGAATGGTACCAACAGGTGAGCAACAGCGCCATCAAACCCAGGCCGGTGTTTGGCTGGCGGCGCAAAGCGGTTTGGAACTGAGGAATGCCCGGCCTTTTAACTTTAAAAAGAAGCCATTATTTTGAATTTTTGCTAATTTCATCTGCCGCTGGTATTCTGGTTAATAACCTTTTTTGTGGTAATTAGCCAGAGCGTGAGGTGGGCGGTGGTTATCGTCAAAAAAATCAAGTCAATCTCCAAAATTCAGATTTTAGCCGTAGGGTTAATTGTGGTTGGGCTGGCGCTGGTGGTTCACTATTATGCCGGCACGCGCGACGCCTATCGGGCCATGGAATTTGCCCGGGTCCATAACTTTGATGCCGGCAACCCCGACCCCACCCTCATCCGCCCCTGGATGAACATTCAGTACATTGCGGTGGCGTACACGGTGCCCCAGGAATTTCTGTTTAACGAACTATCGCTGCCCATGAACCGCCAAAACAGCGAAACTCCGCTGGATCACCTTAGCCGCGAATATAATTTTGTGGCCATGCCCGGCCATTTTGTTATTGTGGATAAATTGCAGGCCGCTATTTTGAAATACCGGGAAAACCCGGTGCCCACCGGCTTAAAGGAACATGGTGTGCGCCCCTGGATGAGTATTCAATATGTGGCCAACAGCACCGGTATCCCGGCAGAATACATTTTTGAACAAATCGGGCTGCCCATGGATGGCAACGCCTACTTGCTGCTGGATCGGTTGGGTGAAGAAACCCACTATGAAGGCGGGCCAAAAGCTTTGATGGATGCCGTGCAACACGTTGTAGATACCTACGAGGCCAAACCATGACCACCCTCACCGACCTGGATTTAAACACGCTGGTTCTGGGCTGGGTCACGGCGTATGGTTCGCCTATGGTAGCGTTGGTGCTGTTGATTGGCGCGCTGGGGATACCGGTTCCCGCCACGCTCATTGTGATTGCTTCGGGGGCGTTTGTGCGGCAGAATTTTTTGGATATGTACAGCACCCCGGTGTTGGGCCTGGTTGGCGCGGTAACGGGCGATGTGATTGTGTACGCGGTGGGCCGTTTTGCCCGCCTCTGGATTCAGCGGCGATTGGGGCAATCGGATGGTTGGCGCAAGGCCCAGGTTTTTTTTGACCAGCGCGGCGGCGTGGCCATTTATCTCACGCGCTGGCTGGTAACGCCGTTAGCCGTTCCCGTTAATTTGATTGCCGGCAGCAGCGGCTACCCGGTTTCTAAGTTGCTGCTGTTTGACATTACCGGCGAGCTAACCTGGATTGTGCTGTACGGCGGGCTGGGTTACGCCTTTGGCAGCCAGTGGGAACTCATCAGCGATTTTATCTCTAATTTTAGCGGGATGATTGTGGGGGTGGTGCTGTTGGGGGCAGGCTTTTATTTGCTGTTCCACTTTCAGCGTAAAAGCAAAACAGTTCCAACACCGGTACCGGATTGCCAGGAAGGGCAGGTTGGGTAAACCTGCCCTTTTTTATATCAGCCGGTTATTGTAATACTTGGCCGGTGGTTTATGGTATAATAGAGTCAAGTTGTGTGGTTCCTTAAAATTTTTTAGCTGGCTTGTAGTTGGCATGGTTAACGCGCAAAGCTGCTGGCTGCTCCAAACCGGCGCAGGGCATAATTATGGAAAACAAACGCATTCTAGTGATTGACGATGACCCGGACTTGCTCTTTTTAATGGCTCATGGAATAAAAAGGCTCAACTCAAACTTTCAGGTGAGTACCGCCCCCAGCGCTACCGTTGCTCTTGAACAGATGCAAAATCAACAATTTGATCTGGTGGTTACCGATTACATGATGCCGGACATGACCGGCCTGGATTTGGTGCCTAAAATCCGCCAGATTGCTCCCCAAACCAAATTTGTGGTTGTAACGGCCCACCACGATACTAACCGCATTCGGGATATGATTGACGACCTCAAGATTAGCGGCTTTTTGGGCAAGCCATTTGTTCTGCCGGACTTGCTCGAAATCATCCAAAAAGTTACCAGCCAAACCGAGCCGCCGCCCGCCACGGCCCAACCCGCCGCCGAAACCGCTCCGGCGTTGCCCGCCGCCGCCGTTGAACTCCTTACCAATTTGCGCCACCAAACCAACGCCCGCATGGTGTTGCTGCTCAACGCCGATGGCTCACCGTTGCACGTGGTGGGCGAAAACAACCCGGCGATAATCGCTCAACTGGCGCTGGTGGTATCGTCTAACTTTTTGGCCATCACCAAACTGGCCGGCTTGTTTGGCGATAAAGACGCCGCCTTTAAAACAAATTACTACGAAGGCACCGGCTACAACATTTACGCCAGTAACCTTAATGGCGATAATATTTTGAGCGTTATTTTTGGCCCGGAAGTAAAACCGGGCAGCGTTTGGTTTTACACCAAACAAACGGCGGCGGCGCTGCCGGCTTTGTTACCGGCCGCAACTAGCCGCCCCAACCACTCTGTGCGGAGCACGTTAGCTAAGGATTTTGAGGCGCTTTTGGGCAAAAAACCGGCCCAACACGGCTAACGGGCCAAATTTATCAAAGAGGCGCACTTATGAACGTAACGCGGATACTGGTAGTTGACGACGACAAAAGCGTGCTGCGTATGATTGAATATGGCCTGCAACGGTTAGGCTCCGACTATCAAATTTACACAGCCAAAGATATGGATGGAGCGCTCAAACTGATTGAAAATCAGCATATTGATCTGGTCATCACCGATTATATGATGCCCGGCCTTACCGGTATTGATTTGGCCCGGGCCGTGCACCACCTTTCGCCTTCCACGCAAATTGTGTTGATGACCGCCTACGGCACCGAAAAGCTGCGCGATACCTCAAACCACGTGGGGTTTGATGGTTACATTGACAAACCGTTTGATATTGAAAAAATCCGCGAAATCATAAGAGCCGCCAAAAACGCTAAAAATGCCAAAAACGCCAAACGCGGCAAGCCGGTTGCCGTTGACGCCACCGAATCCGCCGCCGTGGCCGTGGCTGAAACCACCGAAACCACTGAGTCTGCCCCGCCCGACACTCCGCCCGCCGAACCCCGCTCTATCACCGAGTTGTTGCAGGCATTGCAGGTAAACGCCGGGGCCAGGGCGGTGCTGCTGATCAACTCCCAGGGCGATCTGGTAAAAATTACCGGCCAAATTGACCAGGCGCGGGCGGCCAGCATTGCTGCGCTGGCGGCCTCAACCTTTTTGCACACCGCCGAACTCTCCTCGCTGCTGGGCAACAAACGGGTGTTCAAATCCGGCTTTTACGAAGGCGATGCCTACAATATTTACATTTGCGATGTTAACCAAAACGCGCTGCTGGCCGTGGTGTTTGATATAAAATTGCGCTCCGGCGTGGTGTGGTTTTACACCAAACAGGCCGCCGCCGAACTGGCTCCGCTGTTATCCTGAGTTTTATCCGGCCCCGCAAATTTTTTCCAATCTGCAAAAATTTTTTGGCAATGGTATAATCTGCCCTGGGAACAAACTAAGGAGATGCCATAATGTTTCGTTGGGCAAGTTTAATAATGCTTGTTTCCGTGCTGGCGTGCGGGCTGGCGCGGCAAACTCCGCAGCCGTTGCAGGTAACGCAACTTTCATTTGAAATTCAAACCGCAACCCCCACCGTGTCGCTGTTGTTCGATGCCCCGACCAACACCCCCGACCCCAACGCCACCGCCACGCCAACCGCCACCGCCCCGGCCACGTTAACGCCTACAGTGACCATTCCGGCCACGGCGCTGGCCGCCGCTGCCGCGCCGCCATCTCAGTCCGAGGCCGCGCCCCCGCCGCGCCCATCGGCCACGCCCACCATCACCCCCACCGTGCAGGTATCTGCGCCGCTGCAAGGCGGCGAGTGGGATTTTGAGGCCGGTTTTACGCGCTGGCCCAATCCCTTTGGCGATAGCTGCGACGGCTCCGGGCTGGCCAACGGCTGGCAAGCCTTTACCACCCGCGATAAATACGGCTCGTCGTGCATGAACCAGACCACCTGGAAAGGCAACGTTCACTCCGGCGAAAGCGCCCAGGAAATTACCTTTGGCTTTATCGGCAACCAGGCCGGCATTTTTAAAACCGCGCCGGCCACGCCCGGCCATCGCTATAAAATAGAAGCCTTTATGCGCCGCGAGTTCAGCCCCACCAAAGTAGAGGTGTTTTTGGGGGTAGATGCCGGCGGCGGCGTTGACTGGCAGGCCCAAACCGTAACCTGGTTTCCCTGGCGCGAAGATTTGGATGACCAGTGGGCCAGAACCGAAGAAACCGTTACCGCCGCCGCCAACAACATCACCATTTTTATCCGGGGATCGCACGCCTACCCGGAGCCGGGCGGCGCGCTCCGGCTGGATTCCATTAGCGTTACCGATATAGGGCTGTAAACCGATTTTGCCCCACCCAATTCATACATTAGCGCCGATGGTGTTATAATTTTCCGGTTTATAAAACAGGTAATAATGCAGGGTACAACTTTGTTCAAAGTAAAATGGATGCTTTTGGCTGCCGGCTTGCTGTTGCCGGCGCTGGCGTGCGCGGGAGTGGGCGCTGCTCCCACCCCGATTCCGGCCAGCCGCCCGGCTAATTTTATTGTGCAAACCGTTACCGCCACCCCCAACCCCACCGAACTGGCCCAAACCCCAATTCCGGTTGAGGACGAACCGGCGGTTTTTGCCTCGTTGGGCAGCGCGCCAACCCACACCCCCGATCCCAACGCCACCGCCACGCCGATACCGCCGCCCACCAGCGCCCCAACGCCGGAAGCGTCGGTGGTTTCAACCACGGTAACGGCGGAGATAACCTCTACCCAAACCATCACCGTTCCCAAAAAAGCGGCAGCCACGCCCACCCCGGCGGTTAGCCTGGACCCGCCGCGTTCCGGCGGCGATTGGGATTTTGAGGCCGATTTTGTGCCGTGGGGCAATCCCTACGGCGAGCCGTGTCCCGGCGCATCTGTGGCCGGCGGCTGGCTGGCCTTTGTGGAAAAAGGCCAGTTTGGCTCGTCCTGCCTTAACGAAAATTTGTACAAACCCAACGTCTTTTCGGGCCTTAAATCGCAGGAAATTACGTTTGATTTTATTGCCGCCAATTCGGGCGTGCTGCGCCCGGTGGCAGTTCAGGCCAAGCATAAATACAAAATTGCAGCCTACGCCAAACACGATCACAGCCTGTCGGTGGTGCAAATGTTTTTGGGCGTGGATTTATCCGGCGGCACCGATTGGACTGCCGCCACGGTGCAGTGGTTTCCGTGGAAGGCCGATGCCGAAGACACCTGGAACGCCACCGAAGAAACTATTACCGCCACCGGCGATAAAATAACCATCTTTATCCGGGGCGTCCATCCCATGGCCGAAAAGGGGGGCAAAACCGTGATTGATAATGTGAGTATTACCGATTTGGGAACTGAGTAGGAGGATTGTAGCGTGACGATGGAATTCAGGTATCTGCAACCGGACGATGCAGAAGCCGCTGCGGATATTCATATTGAAGGCCAACCCGGCACACTTTTAACCCGGTTGGGCCGCCCGTTTTTGGTGCAGCTTTACAAAACCGTGTGTTACTCGCAGTGGGCCGAAGGGATTGGCGTGTTTGATGATGGCCGGCTGGTGGGCCAAACCGCCGTGTGCGTCTCAAGCGAGCGCTTTTTTTCCGAGTTTAAATGGAAGTATTTGTGGCGGGTGGCTATCCCCGTGGCGATTTCGGTGGCCAAAAATCCGCGGATTATGGCCAATGTGATGAACGGCTGGAATTACTCCGACCTGACTCGCAGCCCGGAACGCGAGGCCGACGTGATTTTTTTGGGCGTTACGCACGATTATCTGCGGTTGGGTTTGGGGCCGGAACTGGTGCGCTATTTGTTTGGTTGGGGTAATTTGGTGGGGGTAAAAACGGCCACTTTTATGGTTGAAAAACGCAACCGCGCCATGCGCTGGATGGTGGGCCAACTCAAGGATTTGTACGTTGCTCACGAGCTAGAAGCCTACGGGCGCACCATGGTGTTTTACAAAGTGTCCGTGCCGGCCAACGCCGGCGATGCCAAACTGCCGCTGGGCCGCCCCTGCACCCACGCTTATATTTACTCAGACAACGGCAAAGATCAACCGTAGGTTAACCGCTGCCGTTATTGCTCGGCGGCCTCCGCAGCCAATTCCTCGCGGAGCGCCGCCTCAATATCAATCATTTTGATTTGCCCGTGATAGGTGGTCAGGTTGGCGTCGGTGACTTGTTGCAGCACCCGCAGCACCGCCCCAATTTTTCGGGCGCTCCTTCGGCTGGCCTGCACCATCTGGGCGATGGCGGGGTTATCGGCGGGCAGCATGTCAATGAGCAAATCCAGACTGCCCATCAAAATCATCAAGTTATTGTTGATGTAGTGCGCCAGCGTTACCACCGTTTGCCGGATGGTTTCAGACACCAGCAGGTTACGCGCCAGTTCCTCTTTTTCGCGGGCCAGGCGGGGTTCTTGCAACGCGCCATTGATGGCCTGCTCCAACTCTTGCGCGCTAAAGGGCTTGTTGAGGTAATCGCGCACGCCCAATCTAAAGGCGTTCACCGCAATTATCTCCGAGCCGTGCATGGTCATAAAAATAACCGGCGCGCGGCAATCGGTTTTGCGCAGGGCGGTGAGCGTTTCCAACCCCGACATCCGGGGCATGTTCATATCCAGCATAATCAAATCCGGGGCGTGGCTGGTGGCTATGTCCAGCCCTTTTTTGCCATCGGCGGCGTAAATCACGTTATAACCCATCGGTTTTAGTAAATAATTGATGAGCGTGGTGGCAAATTCCCGGCTGTCGTCTATGACTAAAATGGTTTCATCAGGCATGAGTTCGCTCGGCGGGCAGAAGTAACAAAAATAAACCCCGTAATGTATTTTAACCATTGCTGAATATCCGGCCAAATATTGCCTCCCGGAAATTGAACGAACCCCATCGCCCCTTTGACTTCAAAAAAGGATTATGGTAAGTTTGGGGTAATTAAACTGTGGTGGTTGAGGCCGGCGGTGATTGTAAGGTTTATTTCAAAACAATGGAAGCTGCTTATTTTTGGGGTGGTGGTAGTTGATTTGCTGCTGGTGGGCGGCCTGGTTTACATGTTCACCCTGCGCGAAGCTAGGCGGGCCGCCGCCGCCGAGTTAGCCAGGCCGTTGGCCACGGCTACGCCCACCGCCACGTTGTGGCCGGGGCCGGGCCGGCGGGTTACGGCTACGCCCACGTTACCGCCCACGCCGCTGGCTACCAGCATTTTAGCCGAGAGCGGTTTTCCGGTAGGCTTTACGCCCACGCCGCAGCCCACCCGCCAAAGCCAAATGATTACCCTGCCGTATGTGTACCCGGCTTTCCGCAACAACCTCAATGTGCCGGTCATCAATCAGATTTACTACCCCGAACCGTTTTTTCCCGCCGGCACCAACAACGCCTGCGGCCCGGTGGCCCTGTATGCGGCGTTGCAAGCGCTGGGCGTAAAAATTGATTACCCGCACCTGCGCGATCTGGCGGTGGCTAACGGGTTTACCTCGTATGGTATTTCTAAAAACGGGCTGGTGGGTAGCGCCGCCGCCATCAACCGGGAGCAGGGCAACACGTTAACCATTGAGCAGGGCAACCGCTACAACACCGCCGATTTAATGAAACAGGTGCGCACCGGCGGCGTGGCGATTGTGCTGCTTCAGGTGCAGCGCGTGGGCGGCAAATTTCAGGTAACAGCCGATACCAGCGCCTCGATGGGCCATTTTCTCATTGTGGATAACATCAACCTGCGAACCAAAACCGTGCAATTTGCCGGCTCTACCCTGGGCATGGATCAGGTGCCGCTGGGCGATTTTTTGCAAGCCTGGGGCAAAACCACTCAGCCAATCAGCGTGACCGGGCCGTTGTGGCACACTTACCTCAAAAACGAGCCGGCTGACAACTGGGCGTTGATCATCCGGCGCAAACGTTAACCAACCCCGATTGTTTTTTCAAATTGACGGGCCGCGTATTCGTGGTACACTAGCCTTTACCTGATTTATAAGGTACCGGAGACCCTTCGGCCTTGCGCCCTCAGGGTGACATTCGCAATTCGTAATTTTCAAGGGAGTATTTACACTGGCCGAACAACTAACCTCTTCGCAACCGCTGGCTTCTGAGTCGGAACCCAAAGCCTCCGGTTTAATCAACTCCGGCAATATCAAAGGTGTTTTGCTGCATGCGGCCTCGCTGGTGTTTGCCATTGGCATTACGGTAGCCCTGTTTTTGTGGGTAGATAAAGAAACCATCCGGCGGTTTCAACAGTGGGGCTATTTTGGCATGTTTTTAATCAGCCTGATTGGTAACGCCAGCCTGGGGCTGCCCATCCCCAGCCTGTTTTTTACGTTTGTGGGCGGCAGCACGCTCAACTGGGTAATTGTCGGGCTGGTGTCGGGCCTGGGCGCGGGCCTGGGCGAATCAACCGGGTACATGGTGGGGTATGGCGGCGGAGCCGTCATTGAAAACAACGAAATCTACCGGCGCATGCAGCGGTGGATGGAAAAATACGGCGGCCTGACAATTTTTGTGCTGGGCACAATCCCCAACCCCCTCATTGACGTGGCCGGGATTGCCGCGGGCGCGTCTCACTTTGGCTATTGGCGCTTTGTCTCTTACTGCACGGCGGGCAAAACCGTCAAAACCCTGGTTACGGCCTACGCCGGCGCGCATTCGATCACCTGGTTGCTGCACTACATGCATTGGTTTGGCGGCTAACGCCCGCTTTGAGTTGAAGCCCCAAACGCGCTAAAATTGAGGTGTTGAAACCCCAAAAGCCCCGTTCAAACCGGGGCTTTTCTCAAACAAGGCAGGTTCCCCATGCCCATCGAAACGATATTTGCCGGCGCTGCCGCCTGGATTTTAAGCGAGTACGGCAAAACCATTACCGAAAAAACCGTTAAAGCCGCCTGGGAAAAAACCGGCCAAACCGCCTGGGAAAAATGGCGCGAGGACAAAAAATGGCGCGCCGCCCTGGCCGATTACCAGGAATCCATCCGGCGCGACCACGGCCACCTCCGCATTATTGGCAAACCCGGCCCGGTGCCGCTGGAGGGCCTGTTTACCGACGTGTACATGCTGGACCGGCCCACCGCCTTACACCGCTACGATATAAACACCTTGCAGCAGGAGTTTGAAACCAGCAACCGCCGCTTTGGCAGCGATTGGCGCTCGGCCCAAAAACGGCAAAACGGGCTGGAACTGGTGCGCCAGCCGGAGAATAGCCGCCTTTTTATTTTGGGCAAGCCGGGCGCGGGCAAAACCACCTTTCTTAAATACATTGCCCTGCAAGCCGATAGCCTGCACAAGGTGCCCATCTTTATTACCCTAAAAAGCTGGTCTGCCGGCGGCCTGGCGCTGGCCGGGTTTATTGCCGGCGAGTTTGAAATTTGCCGTTTCCCCGCCGCCCAACCCTTTATTGAGTACATTTTGCATACCGGGCAGGCGCTGGTGCTGTTTGACGGCCTGGACGAGGTGAACCACGAGGGCGGCCTGCGCCGGCGCCTTATTGACGAAATAGAGAACTTTAGCCGCCGCTACCCGGCCAGCCAAATGCTGCTTACCTGCCGCCTTGCCGCCACCGAGCACGCCTTTGACCGCTTTACCCACGTGGAACTGGCCAATTTTACCCAGCCGCAGATTGACGCCTTTGTGGCCAAATGGTTTAGCCACGCCCCGGAAAAGCTGGCTGCCTTTCATGAGGAGTTTTACCACGCTGACAACAGGGGGTTGCGCGAACTGGCCGCCACGCCCATTTTGCTGGCCCTGCTCTGCCTGGCCTTTGAGGATACCATGACCTTTGCCCGCCAGCGGGCGCAACTGTACGAAGACGCCGTAGACGCCCTGCTGCGCCGCTGGGATAGCGAGCGCAGCATTAAGCGGGATGATGACGTGTACAAGGACCTTACCCTTAAACGCAAACAACGCCTGTTGGCCCACCTGGCTGCCACCGGCTTTGAGGCGGGCGACATCTTTTTTAAGCAGGACCGCCTGGAGCGGGAGATTGAAGCCTACCTGGGCCGTCTGCCCCACGCCCCCGCCGAAATTGACGGGCGGGCCGTGCTTAAAGCCATCGAGGCCCAGCACGGCATTCTGGTGGAGCGGGCCAAAGCCGTTTACAGCTTTTCTCACCTTACCTTTCAGGAATATTTTACCGCCCGCTACATAGTTGAAAACAACCGCTACGGCCTGGCCATGCGCCACCTGGCCGATAGTCGCTGGCGCGAGGTCTTTTTGCTGGCCGCCGGCCAGGCCGCCGAGGCCGATGATTTTTTCAGGGAGTTCCGCCGGGCGCTGGACGGGCTGGTTGAAACCGACCCGGCCCTGGTTGAGTTGCTGTGCTGGGCCAACCGCAAAAGTCAGGATGAGGCCCTCCCCCCCGCCAAAGCCGCCGCCCTAAAAGCTTACTATATTTTTCTCGACCGTAACCTCGCACACGACCTTGCCCGCACCCTCGCTTTAGATCTCGTCTTCAACCTCACACGCAGTTTCGACCGCAACTATGACCTTGCCCGTGTCCGCACCCACGCCTTCAACCTCAACCTCAACCTCAACCTTGACCGCGACTTCGCCCTCAACCTTGACCTCGCCCGCGCTCTCGCTTTCGACCGCGGACCGGCTGTGGATTATCTGTTAACCACCGCCTTGTTAGCCGTTGAAACGATTGAGATGTGGGGCCACGAGGATGAGTCTATTCGCGCCCAAATTGGCCCGTTTTCCGCCTATTTCCAGAATACGGTGTCCGAGACCAGCCGGGTGTCGCCGGAATTAGCCGCCGCTCTGACCGCGCTTACCGTGCCGGCGGAGTCCGCGCCGAAAGCGGCCTGGCGGGGTTTCAACTCGCAGTTGCGTCGGGTGTTGCTGGAACACCGGGATTTGGGCCGCGAGTGGAATTTTAGCCAGGCGCAGGTGGATACGCTGACGGCTTATCTGGCGGCCAACCAATTTTTGCTGGAATGCCTGGAGGTGGCCTACGTCAGCAACCGGGCTGCCATCAAAGCCAGCCTGCTGCTCCCGCCGGGCGAATGGGAGTTTTAGAGTACAAGTGACCGGCACTTAAAAAGTGCCGGTCACTTTAGCGCCGTCCCGGAACGACATTTCCACGTCCCGGAACGGTTCCGCCCGCCCCGGAACCGCCATTCCACGCCCCGGAACCATTCCGCCCGCCCCGGAACCGCCATTCCACGTCCCGGAACGAAATTCCACACGCCGGAATGACAATTCTATGCGCCGGAATGATAATTCCACGCGCCGGAACGAAATTCCACACGCCGGAATGATAATTCCACGCGCCGGAACGAAATTCAACGTCCCAGAATGATAATTCCACAGGCCGGAACGGCAATTCCACGCCACGGAATGGTAATTCCACGTGCCGGAACGAAATTCCACACGCCGGAATGACAATTCCACGCGCCGGAATGACAATTAACGCGAATGCCGGTATAAAACCCGCAGAAAATTCGTGGTATTCGCCCCATTCGGGCCATTCGTGTTAAGAATTTGTGGTTTCCAGCCAACCACCATTGCGCTCACCGCTACAGCATTAACGCGAATACCCCGAATGAAACGAATAACGCGAATGCCGGCATAAAACCCGCAGAAAATTCGTGATATTCGCCCCATTCGGGCCATTCGTGTTAAGAATTTGCGGTTTCCAGCCAAAAGCGTCGGGATATTGGATCATTGAAACGCCCGGCATTACCGTAAAGACGGCACTTATGCTAGAATGGCAGACGGCGTTAGAATCGCTTGCCTGCCGGCATAAACGGGCTATAATTGACGGGCTATCTAACGAATTTTGATTTTCAAAATTGGTGACGGCGGGGCTTGCCCCTACCGATCCGGCAAAACAAGGGATTTTTTATAACCCGGTTTGACAAGCAATCATTCACATCGCAACCATTGGAGTAAGCGAGTTTATGTCTAAAGAATTCCCAATCAACCGCAACGAGATGGCCAAAGCCTACGAGCCGAAACAGTTTGAAGAACCCCTGTACGAGTGGTGGGAAAGCCAGGGGTACTTTAAACCGGAAATTGCCGGGCCGGAGGCCGAGCCATTTGTAATTGCCATGCCGCCGCCCAACGTTACCGGCGCGCTGCACATTGGCCACGCCATGACCGCCTCGGTCGAGGATTTGATGATTCGGTACAACCGCATGCAGGGCAAAGCCGCGCTCTGGATTCCCGGCTCGGACCACGCCGGCATCGCCACCCAGTTGCAGGTAGAACGCGCCCTCCGCGCCGAAGGCACCAGCCGCGAAGAAATTGGCCGCGAGAGATTTTTGGAGCGCACCTGGGCCTGGAAAGAGGAATACGGCAGCATCATCACCCGGCAGCACCGCCGCCTGGGCGTAAGCTGCGATTGGGAGCGCGAGCGGTTTACTATGGATGAAGGGCTGTCGCGGGCGGTGCGCGAGGCGTTTGTGCGCCTGTACGAGCAAGGGCTGATTTACCGGGGCGAATACCTCATCAACTGGTCGCCGGGGCTGCAAACCGCCGTCAGCGATCTTGAGGTGGAGTATTCCGAAGAAGACGGCTTTTTGTACTACTTCAAATACATGCTGGCCGATTCAACCGATTACATCGCCGTGGCTACCACTCGCCCCGAAACCATTTTAGGCGATACCGCCGTGGCCGTTCACCCCGATGATGACCGCTACCAAAAATTTATTGGCCGGCAGGCGGTGGTGCCTATGCTGGGCCGCCGCATCCCGGTGATTGCCGATGAATACGTAGACCGCGAGTTTGGCACCGGCGCGCTCAAAATTACCCCCGGCCATGACCCCAACGATTTTTTGATTGGGAAAAAATACAACCTGCCCGTCATCAACGTAATGACCAAACGGGCCACCATCAATGAAAACGGCGGCCCCTACCAGGGATTGGATCGGTTTGAGTGCCGCAAAAAATTATGGGCCGATATGGAAGCCGCCGGGCTGACGGTGCAGGTAAAACCGCACCGCATGCAGGTGCCGCGCTCGCAGCGGGGCGGCGAAATTGTTGAGCCGCTGGTATCTACCCAGTGGTTTGTGCGCATGGAGCCGCTGGCCAAAGCCGGGTTGCAGGCCGTTAACAGCGGCCAAATCACCATTGTGCCCGACCGCTTCTCTAAAATTTACAACAACTGGCTCGAAAACATCCGCGATTGGTGCATTAGCCGCCAGTTGTGGTGGGGGCATCGCATTCCGGTGTGGTACTGCGCCAATTGTGGTGAAATGACCGTAACCCGGCAAGACCCCGCCGCCTGCGCCCACTGCGGCAGCAAAAACATTAAGCAGGATTCCGATGTGCTTGACACCTGGTTTAGCTCCGGTCTGTGGCCCTTTTCCACGCTCGGCTGGCCCGATGACACGCCCGATTTGCGGCGTTATTATCCCAACACGGTGATGGAAACCGGCTACGACATTTTGTTTTTCTGGGTGGCCCGCATGATTATGAGCGGCCTGCAATACACCAACCTGCCGCCGTTTAAAACCGTGTACCTGCACGGCCTTATCCGCGATGAGCATGGCCGGAAAATGAGCAAAACCACCGGCAATGTTATTGATCCGCTGGACGTGATGGACAAATACGGCACCGACGCCCTGCGCTTTACCCTGCTCACCGGCTCAACGCCCGGCAGCGATATGAACCTGTCGCTTGACCGGATTGCCGCCAACCGCAACTTCTCCAACAAAATCTGGAACGCCACCCGGTTTGTGATGAGCAACCTGGGCACCGCCTTTGATTACGGCGCGGCTACCTGGAATCTATCGGGCCTGACCACGCCCGACCGCTGGATTGTGAGCCGGCTCAACCGGCTTACGGTGGATGTGACCCGCCTTGTTGACAACTACAACTTTGGCGAAGCGGGCCGCCAGCTTTACGAATTTTTCTGGAGCGAGTTTGCCGATTGGTACATTGAAATCGCCAAAATCCGGCTGTACGGCACCGACGCGCGGGCGCAGGCCACGGTGCGGCGGGTGCTGGTGTACGTGCTGGATAAAGTGCTGCGCATGCTGCATCCCTTTATGCCGTTTGTAACCGAAGCCGCCTGGCAACACCTGCCGGTGAACGAAGAAGAGGCGCTGATGGTGGCCGAGTGGCCCCGCGAAAGCCACACCCCGCCCGATGACACCGCCGAAGCGCAGATGTCGCTGTTGATTGAGCTGGTGCGGGCCATCCGCAACATTCGCTCCGAGTACAATGTGGAACCGGCCCGGCGCATCCCCGCTACCATCGTCGCCGGCGAGCATGAATCAATGTTGTTTAAAAACGAGGAGATTATCACCGCGTTGGGGCGGCTGGACCCGGCGGAATTTAAGCTGGTGCGGACGCTGGCGGAAAAACCGGAGCAATCGGTGGCCCAGGTAGTGAGCGGCGGCATTGAAATTTACCTGCCGCTCACCGGCATGATTGACCTGGCAGCCGAACGGGCGCGGCTGCACAAAGATCAGGCCGATTTGCAAAAGTGGATTGCCGGCAGCCAGGGCAAGCTGAACAACGCCGGTTTTGTGGCCAAAGCCCCCGCCGAGGTGGTGGAGCGGGAGCGCGAAAAACTGGCCGACCTGGAATTGCAACTGGCCAAAGTGCAGGAGCAATTAAAGTTGCTGGGTTAAAAGCAACGCCGATTAAATTAAAACGCCCCGCCATCAGGCCGGGCGTTTTTTATTATGACCCAGTCATAATTATCTTTGACCCGGTCATATTTATTCTTGCTACGGTGATGGTCTTTTTGAAAATTCCCCGGCGGGGCAAAAGCGACAGGTTGGTTCAAATCAAATAAAGCTGCATAGCCAGTTGGTGGGGTGGCCGTTGGCGTAGGGCATTACCCCGTGAAACTGGCGCGGATCGGGGCCAAAGACCAGCGGCAAAAAATAGCGGTCGCCGGGCCACAGCGGCAACTCCAGCACCTTGTTCACCGGCACCCACAACAGCGAGCCTTCGGCGTTGTGCGTGTACGGCGTGCCGCTAAACCGGTTGACTCTGAAGATAAAGCCAAACCAGTCTGCGCCGTGTTTGCCAAAACCGGGCCAGCTAATGGTGCCGCGCAGTTCAATCTCGTCGCACTCAATCCCGGCTTCCTCGCGGATTTCACGCCGCAGCCCGGCAATCACGTCCTCGGTGGGTTCCAGTTTGCCGCCCAAACCGTTGTACTTGCCCAGGTGATGGTCGTCGGTGCGGCTGTTGCGGTGAATGAGCAGTGTTTCCTGGCCATCGGGCGACATCACATAAGCCAGCGTGGCCAAAATGGGGGTGTAAGGCATGGCGTTTGTACCTCAAAAATAAAAATTGGAGACAGTATAAATTGTAAATTACAAAAGGTAAAACGTGGCAATTGGCTTGCGCCAAAAAATAGCCGTATAATTTTTCACAGTAAGTTCACCATTTTTTCATAAATTTATGGTACGTTTAGTAGTGTTGTGGCGATAATACGGTGGTTGTCCAATTTCAAATTGGTTTTATCAACAAAAGGGGCAAAGATAAATGATAAAGAAAATTCTTGGCGGTATTGTTTTGGTAGTGGTGGTGGTGTTTGTGGCCATTCAGTTTGTGCCGGTTGACCGCACCAACCCGCCGGTGGTAAGCGAACCCAAGTGGGATTCGCCCCAGACCAAGGCTCTGTTTGACCGGGCCTGCGCCGATTGTCACAGCAACCAAACCAAATGGCCGGTTTGGACCTACATTGCGCCGGGATCGTGGCTGGCAGCCAGCGATGTGCATGAAGGCCGGGCCGTTTTTAACTTATCCGATGTAACCAATTTTCCCCCCGAAGCCGAGGATATGGTTAGCGAGATTCAGGAAGGCGGCATGCCGTTGCCGCAGTATTTGATTATGCACCCCGAAGCCCAGCTCACCCAGGCTGAAAAAGACCAGCTTGTTGCCGGTATTCAGGCCACGTTTGGTGGTGGTGGTGACTAATTGAATTTTGCACACAAAAAAGAGCCGGGCATTATGTGCCCGGCTCTTTTTTGTGGCCGTTAATCTACTCGGTTACGGTTTCATACGCCGTGCCATCAATCACCACAATTACCCGCGCTCCCAGCGCAAAGTATTTACCGGCGGCGGGGTGCTCGGTGAGAAATTGCAAAAACTCATCCGACGGGAAGGTTAATTTGGTGGTGGTCATGGTGGTGGGGTCAAACGTGGTGTCGGTCCACACGCCATCGCGCTGCACAAAGGCTTTGTCGCCCACGGTGGTTACGGCGGCGGTATCAGCGGGCGCAGACCCCGGCGCGGCGGTGGGCAGCGGCGCTGCCGGCGCGGCCTGGTCGGCTCCGGCCAGCGCGTTTTGCTCCACGGCTTTGCTCACCGCGGCTTCGCCGGAAACCTGGGGCGCGGGCGCGGCTTCGGCGGCGGCAAATTCATCGTGAGCCAGTTGTTGGCGGCCTTCCTGGCTGAGCGCCATTTCCGGTTCTTCGACCAAAAATGAGGTGTACGGGGTGATGATGCCGTAGCGCACGCTTAAATTTACAATTTCGTCAATGGTTTCGCGGTTTTCGCCGTTCAACCGAATCTGGTTGAGCAGGTAGCCAATTTTGCGGGTGGCCCACAGGCGCGGGATAAAATCGGCTCCCGGTTTGGCCTGGCCATCGCGGGCAAAAGCCAAATCATCGTAGCGGAAGGTGCGCGGCTGGCCGTTCACCTGCCCGCTGAGGGTAATGGTGGGCGCGCCGGCCATAAAACTACCGGCGCGGTAGCGCCCGGTTACAATCAGTTGGGTGCCGGCAAACAAATCGGGCAGAGGGTAGGGGTAGGTATCTTCGATGGTGACGCCGTCAACCTGCAATTTCAGGTCGGCCAGCACCGGCGTGCTCACTTTGGCGTAAAAACTGCTCACCTGCTCGTCCACCCGCTCGCCGGGGCGCACGTAGGCGCTGGCCCCGCGCTGCTGCCCGGCCAAACTATCCAGCAGTTGGGTGTCCACGTCGTCGCCCACGCCAAAGGGGAACAGGCGCAGGTTGGGCGTGGCGGCTTGCTCAATGTTGTTGAGGATGAGCGGCGTTTCTACCACGCCGCTGGTGGGCAGGCCATCGGTTAAAAAGATGATGATGGTGGGCCGCTCAGTATCGGCGCTGCCAATGGCTTCGAGCAGGGCGCGGTTGATGTCGGTGCTGCCTTCGGGGCGCAGTTGGTCCACAAAACGAACGGCTTCGGGCACGGCGCTGGCCGGTTGGGGCTGGTTGGCAAAGGCGCGCACGCCGGTGCTAAAGGCAATCACGTTAAAGCGGTCATCTTTATTAAGGTGATCCAGCACGTACTTGAGCGCGGCGCGGGCCTGCTCCATTTTTTCGCCCGACATTGAGCCGGAAGTATCCAGCACCAGCGTTACATCTTTGGCCACCACCTGTTCGGTATCTACGTTGGGGGCAATGAGCAGGGTAAAAAAGCCGTCTTCGCCGGGCGATTTTACGCTGAGCAGGTTGGCGCTCACCTCTTGTGGCGAGATGGTGTAGTACAGGCTAAAATCGGTGGTGGGCCGCACGTTGGCATCTTCCCAGCCGATGGTGGCTTTGCTGCGCCCGTCGCGCTGGATGCTCACCGGGTGGCTGGGCGAATAAATGGCTTTGATGGGTTCGCGCGAGGTGAGGTTAACGGTAATGGCTACATTTTCCAGCGGATTGGCCGAAAATTTTTCGGTGCTGAGCGGGTACACGTATTGCACCAGCCCGTTATCCAGCGGCAAAATCTGGCTGTACTCAATTTCAATGCGGCGGGTGTCGCCGGGGTCAATGGGAAAGATGCTGGCCTGGAACAGATCGCGGCCCACGTATTCCAGCAGAGCCGGGTCCAGCCGGCGGCGCACAATGTCATCGTAAATGCGGCGGGCTTCTTCTTTGGTGTAGAGTTGGCCTTCTACTTTTTGGCCGTTAATCCACATATTAAACTGGTTGATGGCGGCGTTTTCGGGCAACGGGAAGATGTACGTGCCCTCCAGCGACCACTGGCTGTCGTTGCGGAACACCTGGTCAACGCGGGTGGTGGCAATCTGGTTATCAATGGTTACGCTTACGCGATGGTTTTGCACGGTGAGGTACGGCGTGTCGCGGGGCGGGGGCGGCGGCACCGGGCAGGGCTGGTGGCAAATGGGCGGTTCGGGGATGATGATGCCATCGGCCAGCGCGGCGCGGGGCAACATAAAAAAGGTTGAAGCCAAAACTAGCAGGGTAAAAAATAAACGTTTCATTAAATGGGCCTCCTGTGGCTAATCAGTGGTTACTGATGGCTAGACGCCGGCAGGCTCCAAAAAGTTCCCGGTGACGGGAACTTACCTTAAAATTTTCTCCATGCACACGCTGTAGGGGTCGTCGTGGTATTCGCCAAATTGGGGAATATCCACATACCCCAGCCGCCGGTACAAATTAAGGGCCTCCGGCTGGCGGCGTCCGGTTTCCAGCCTTAAAATTTTGAAGCCAAACCTTAAAGATTCTTGCTCCAGCCGGTTGATCATCAATTTGGCCACGCCCAACCGGCGCGCCGGAGCAGCCACAAACACCCGCTTGAGTTCGCCCACTTGCGGCTCAATCTGGCGCACTGCGCCGCAGGCCACCGGCTGCCCGTTGAGATAGCCCACCAAAAACAGGCCATTGGGCGCGGTGATTTGGCTCAAATCAAGCGGGTGGCCGGTGTTGCCGGGGTAACGCAGCCGCAATTCGTGGTCAAGCTGCCGGATAAGTTGCTGCGCCTCGGCGTTTTGGGTGGGATCAACCGAAACAATTACCAAATTTTCCATGGAATAAATTACGGCGTGTTGTAAAATTGGGCCACGCCGGGCAAAGCCACCGGCGCGGTTAAATCAATGGTCATGGGCACTACGGCCACTTGCCGGTCAAAGGCAAAAATCCTCACATCGGAATCTGCTTCCAGCGAGTCGGCATCAACCTGAACCTGGTAGTTAAAAATTTTGGTGGGGTCTTCGTTTTTGGTGGCGGGCAGCGATTCGTAGTAGCGCTGGCGCGAAACCCGGCCCACTCGCCACGGAGTATCGGGTGTGGCCGAAGCCGGCACGTCAACTTTGAGCAAATCAACCTGGGGCGGCAGGCCGCTGCCTAAAATTTTTTGGGCAAACAGGCGGGTAAAATGGCCGGCCACCGAAAAATCAACCTCATTGCTGTGGTTAAGGTGATATTCGTGCGGCGTTTCAAAGCTCACGGCCAGCGCCGGAATTTTGTAGCTCACCGCCTCGATGGCCGCGCCCACGGTGCCGGAGATTGTTACCCCGGAACCAATGTTTTCGCCGTAGTTGATGCCGCTGATGCACAAATCAATGGGGCGGCGGGCCAAATTCAGCACGGCGGTGGCCACGGCCTGGGCCGGCGAAATATTGGCGTGGTACGCCGGGTGTTTTTTGCCGTTGGGCAACGGAATTTGGGTGTGCCGGATGGTTTTATCAATATAGGCAGACGGGTAGCTGCGGCTGGCTCCGGTTTGCTGCTTGCTGGGAGCCACAATCAACAACTCGCCCAGGTCGGCCACCGCGTTAACCGTGGCGTGCAGGCCGGGCGAATGAATGCCATCGTCGTTGGTAATCAAAATCAGGGGTTGGTTGGTCATGGGTTTCTCCTTGGCGGTATTATAATCCCGTTTGGGTTGAACCGGAATTTATTGTCGGCTAATTTAATCCCTTGCGATTTTGAGTCTTGAATGGTAAACTACTGCCACTGAATTAATATTTGCCGGGATTTTACCCCGCAAATTCAGTTCCACGGAAGGATAAAATGGCTTCTCAAGCCCTGTACCGCAAATGGCGCTCGCAAACCTTTGACGAAATCATTGGCCAGCAGCATGTTACCCAAACCCTCATCAACGCCCTCAGAATGGACCGGGTGGCCCACGCTTATTTATTTTCCGGGCCGCGCGGCACCGGCAAAACCAGCACCGCCCGGCTGTTGGCCAAGGCGGTAAACTGCCTGGCCTCGCAAATTGAGGCCCGACCCTGTAACCAGTGCTCTATTTGCACTGCTGTGGCCGAAGGCCGGTTGATGGATTTGATTGAAATTGACGCCGCCTCGAACACCGGCGTGGATGACATCCGCGATTTGCGCGAGAAGGTTGGCTTTAGGCCGGCGCAGGCGCGGATAAAGTTTTACATCATTGACGAAGTGCACATGCTGTCCAATTCGGCGTTTAACGCGCTGCTGAAAACGCTCGAAGAGCCGCCGGCGCACGTTATTTTTGTGCTGGCCACCACCGAACCGGAAAAAATTCCGGCTACAATTTTGTCGCGTTGCCAGCGGTTTGATTTTAAGCGCATCCGGCTGGAAGACGTAGCCGAACGGCTGGCCTTTATTCTGGCCGAAGAAGGTTTTTCGGCTGAAATGGCCGCGCTGGAATACATTGCCCGGCAGGGCGGTGGCTCTATGCGCGATGCCATCAGCCTGTTGGACCAAATGATTGCCTACGGCGGCAACCAGATTACGCTGGAACTGGTGCAAAATGTGCTGGGGGCAGTCACCTCGCAGGCGGTGATTGATTTGGTGGCGGCGCTGGCGCGGCGCGATGTGGCTGCCGGCCTTGATGTGATTAACCGGGTGGTGGGCGACGGGGTTGACCCGCGCCAGTTTGCCCGCGAGGTGGTTGAATTTTTGCGCGCGGTGATGCTACTCAAGCTGGCGCCGCAGGCTAATTTGCCCAATTTGCCGGTTGAACGGCTGGCCGTGGTTAAAGAATTGGCTCAACAGCTTGACGCCGGAGTTATTGTGTTTGCCACCGGGCGGTTTAACACCGCGCTGGTTGATTTGAAATCCGGCTTGCTGGCCATTCCGCAACTGCCGCTGGAACTGGCCTTTGTTGAATCTGCCGCCGGCGCACCCACGGTAATGGTGACGGCGGTTGCGCCGGCTCCGGTGGCGGTTGCGCCGGTAACTCAACCTGCGCCGCCGCTCCAGCCGCCTCCTCCCAAAATTGCTCCCCAACCGGCGGCATCAACCCCGGTAGCGGCGGTTGCGTCGCCCCCGGTTGTTCCGGCGGCTCCGCAGCCGGGCGAGATAACGATAGAAAACGTGCAGACGGTGTTTGAGCAGGCCATGGAAGCTCTGGAAGAAGGCCGCACCAGGGATGGCCGCCGGGGCACGTTAATTGCCAAGGCGCTACGTTACGATGCCCGGCTGGTAAAAGTTGCGGGCAACGAAATTTTCTTTGTAACCTCGGAATTGTTGAAAAAGAAATTTGAGCAGGCGCAACCCCAGGCCAACATCGAGTCGGTCTTTAGCCATCAACTTGGCCGGACGGTGCGCGTAAATTTTCTAACCGATAACGAAGCCACGGTGATGTTATCGGCCCCCTCAACTCCGGTCAACCCCCCCGCCGCCGGCGAAACCGAAGCGGCACTGCTGAAAATGATGACCGAAGAGTTGGGCGGCCAAATTGTAAACTAACCCCGAATAATTTTTGGGCGTAAATTTTCAAATCAAACAAGGAGTATACATTATGGCAAAAAGCAAAGGTGAACGCAGAGGTTTTAACCTGCCCAGCGGTGCCGGCGGCCTGGCTATTCCCGGCGGCATGAAGGGCGGTCTGGCTGGCCAACTGCAAGCTATGCAACGGCAAATGGTTGAAGCGCAAGAGGCGCTGGGGGATGAAACCGTCGAAATAAGCTCCGGTGGCGGCGCGGTGGTGGTGGTAATGACTGGGCACCAAAAACTCCAGTCAATTACCATTAACCCGGAAGTAGTTAATCCCGAAGACGTGGAAATGTTGCAGGATTTGATTGTGGTGGCCATCAACGAGGCGGTTGAAGCCTCGCAAAACCTGGCTGCCGAAAAAATGGGACCACTCACCGGCGGATTGAATATTCCCGGATTGTTCTAAAATGCAAGTAACGCCGGCTCCTGTTACCAAACTGATTGACGAATTTTCGCGGCTGCCGGGCATTGGCCCCAAAACGGCCTCGCGGCTAACTTTTTACCTGTTGAGAAATTCAGCCGAGCGGGCAAAGGCCCTATCCGAAGCGTTGATTGAGTTGCACCAGAAGGTGCTATTTTGTTCGCAGTGTTTCAACATTGCCGAAACCAATCCCTGTGTTGTGTGCAGCGATGAACACCGGGATCGGGCCGTAATCTGCGTGGTTGAGGATCCGCTTGATGTGCTGGCTATTGAACGCACCCGCGATTACCACGGGTTGTACCACGTGCTACACGGCACCATCGCTCCCACCGAAGGTATCGGCCCGGAAGACCTGAAGATAGCAGAGTTGGTAGCCAGAGTTCAGCGCAGCGAAACGCCAATTCGGGAGATTATTGTGGCCACCAACCCCAACCTGGAAGGTGAAGCCACCGCCATGTACATTGCCCGGCAATTTGTGGGGTCGCCGGTTAGGCTCACGCGGTTGGGCCGGGGGTTGCCGGTGGGCGGCGATATAGAGTACGCGGACGAATTAACCCTTTCGCGGTCTTTGTCCAGTCGGTTGGAGTTGTGAGGCTCTGTCAATGCCCCACA
>CAZFCE010000056.1:0-26164 GCA_964517605.1 uncultured Caldilineaceae bacterium
TCGGAAGAGACCATGCCTTCATTATTCAGTTAGAAAAGTGCAAACATAGTCGAAAAGAATGACTGGGAAAAATTATTTAAAATGGTTGGTGATAACCAACCAGATTGGCGAATTGGAGAAAACATAGGTTTATCGCCAGAAGCGGTTCGTTATAAATACAAAACAATTGGCTTTACAAGTAAAAAGGCGCTATATGATCTGATCAAAAAGTGAGAAATTAAGGCTCAAACGATCTCATTTTCTCACTTTTTTACCGCTTTTTTACCAAAAACTCTACCAGTCAACATCTAAGCAAACGGCCTATACTTATGAGAGTATAGGCCGTTTTTGATTCTACCATTAAGGCAAGGTGTTATGAAACGGATATTTGTACCACTAGAAACGGATGAACGCCAAGCGCTCATCAATTTGGCAAGATTGGAAAAACGTGACCCACGTCAACAAGCGGCCCTGATGCTTCGGCAGATGCTTGAGCAGCAGGGGTTGTTGCAGCCGACCAATCTGGAACACAGCGTAACCCGTGGGGTGCCGAATGATGACTGCTAAAGAAACCGCTGTCGAACTCGCCAGAATTCTTCTGCTGAATGAAATTGAATATCTCAAATTTCTAAAAACACAAAAAGAGGCCGCCGCCGATGACTCCCGCCAAGAAGATCCGGCAACGGCCCACAAAGATACCCCGGCAAAAAAGCCGGAGAAAAGAAAGTATACCAGACAGTGGGTAGAAAACTAAAACCACCAACAAATGCAGAAAATTCAGTGATTGATACGTTGATCGCCGCCGAAGACGCCATCAGCTACCAGTTTGACACTGAAACTGACCCGGCAAAATATTTGGCCCTTAGTGACGAGTTGGCACGGGTGCGCCGGGTGCGGCACGGTATCGAGCAGGTGTTGTTTGGAGGTGACCTGTGAGCAGAATAGATGACGCCCTGAATTTGGTCGCAGCTGGATTTTATGTTTTTCCGCTGAAAGACCCTGGTGCAATCGACAGGGACGGGAACCCCGCCGGAAAAAGCCCGCGCATCACTGGTTGGCAACAGAAATCAACCATCGACCCGGCCCAAATTAAAGCTTGGTGGAGTAAATGGCCCAACGCCAATATCGGAATCGATACCGGCAAAACTTGTCTACTGGTAGTGGACATCGATCCCGAACACGGCGGAACTGTTGAGGCATTGAACCTGACGCAGACTGAACTCAATACCGTTACACAGATTACGGGCGGCGGTGGAATACATTTGTTTTATCGGCAGTCCGGTGGGTTTGGTAACAGCGCGAATCGGTTGGGACAAGGAATTGATACACGGGGGCAGGGCGGTTACATTGTCGCCCCCGGCTCAATCCATCCCAACACCAGACAACCCTACCGATGGGCCGATGGTAAAAGTCCTGCCGAAGTCCCAATTCTCGACTTGCCGGTGAGTTTGGCCGCCAAACTTAAGATCAAAAAGGAGATTGCAGTCGAAACGCCAAGAACCACGGCCACGTTGGGAGACAATCGCCCTTATGTGCAAGCGGCCCTGCAACGCGAACTTGACACGTTGAGCCGAGCGGCAAACGGGACACGGAATAACGAATTGAACCGGGCCGCCTTCAACCTGGGGCAGTTTGTCGGGGCCGGGGCGCTGAATGAAATTGACGTTCGCAACGCCCTTGAACATACCGCTCTGGCTATTGGTTTGGGAGAAATCGAAGCCGCAAAAACAATTGCCAGCGGCCTAGCGAAAGGGAAGCTGAAGCCTCGCCGGATACCGGAGTCGCGTCACTCCAGACGGGGTGATGCGAGAGACCGCCAACAGACAGTAACAGGTGAACCGGTCAAGACAGACCTGTTGGACATGTTGGCGGCGGAGAAACCGCCCAAGCCGACAGATGATGTTCTCCGTGACCGATGGATAAAAACGGCTGGGCGAGTTGTGTGCGGGCTAGGGGAGTGGCTGCGGTACAGAGGTGGAATATGGCATGTGGTAAAACCGGCCATCATCAAAAGGGAGATGACCAGGATCCTGGAGGCGGCAAAAAAGGAGGGGATTACCCCGACAGCAAACCGGCTAAATTCTGTCAGTGAACTGGCAAAAAATGAACTTACCGTGGGCGATGATTCTATCTTTGATGCAAATCCGAATTATCTGGTTTGCGCCAATGGCGCTCTGCATATCCCCACCAGAACGTTGAAACCGCACAACCCGGAGCTTTACGCTACATCCGGGTTAAGTTTCGACTATTCACCAACCGCCATTGCTCCCCATTGGGGGCAGTTTTTGGGCGACCTAGAACGAATTATTGGGAAGGAAGTGCTAGAGTTCTTGCAAGAATTTGCAGGGTACGCGCTCACAACCGATACCCGGCACGAGGTGGCCATTTGGCTATATGGGCCACCGGGAGGGGGAAAATCAACATTTATCACCGGTTTACAGACGATGCTAGGCAAGCGGGCCGGGTTATTAGGACTGGCGACCATAGAGCGTAGCCAATTCGCGCTGGGGAACCTGCCCGGCAAAACGCTTATGCTGGCCACCGAGCAACCGGCAATGTTTATCAAATGCACGGACGTGCTAAACGCCGTTATCAGCGGCGAGCCTATCACGGTCGAAAAGAAGTTCAAAGACCCGATAGAGATTATCCCCCGCGCCAAATTACTGTGGGCCATGAACGAACTGCCTAGAGTAGCAGAAGCCGGGAATGGACTGTTTAGGCAGGTGAAAGTCGTTGAATTTCCGACAATACCGGAGGGCCGTAAAGACCCCACCCTAAAAGAGGGTATTAAGCAGGAAGGAGCCGGGATTCTCAATTGGGCGCTTATTGGATTAGAACGGCTAAACCGCCGTGGGCGTTTTGTCATACCTAATTCAGTGCAGGCGGCCACAAATGATTTCCAAAGCCAGAACGATATACCAGCGGCGTTTGTGCAAGAATGTTGCGTCACCGGATTGGATGCAAACGGAAACCCCTATCGGACACAGACCTCAAGACTTTACAACGCTTATAAGCAGTGGTGTTTAGAGAACGGACACAAGCCGCAATCAGCCACAAACATTGCCGGTGATTGGAAGCGGTTGAGGTTTAGAAAAGACAGGCCAGGCGGAGTTGTCTACTGGTTTGGGGTCGGATTGAAGGTTTGAGCGTGCATACTGTGCATAGTGTGCATAGTTGTCCTATCTAATATAAAACTTTTTTGAGCAGAAAAGGTGAATTGTTATCTTAAATGAAGTAACTATGCACACTATGCACACCCAACGCCCTCCTTTTGGGACGTCTAACCGGATTTTATTGGGGGCGACGATTCCTTGAGGAATTGCGTGAGAGAGCAAAAATCTTATGGCAACAAGAAATTTACCCACAGAACCTATGAAACCCGCGCAAGCCCTGGCGCTGGCGAGAATGGTGTGGAATGAAAAATCGAAAAATTCAGCGCTGGATAGGCGCAAACATAGCTGGCACTCGGGATGCAGCCAGACGACCTAAGTTTTTGCAGGCACTCCGGGTGCGACTAGCCGGGCATAATTCGCCAGCGAATTAGGTTGCGAATACGGTACTTATAGCAGCTATTTTTGTCCAGAAAGAAACTGGACGTAACGCAAGGCTTCTTCTTGTCGTTCAGCAGGCAAGGTGCGGGCAAGTTCAACCAACTGTTGCAAGGTGGGGCTATCAACTGGAGTGGCCGGGAAACCGGGGGGCAAAATACCGGCAAGGCGTAAGAGATACTCAGGGGCAACGTCCAAGGCGTTGGCAACCTTAATACAAAACTCACAAGATGGATGCAACACACCGCGTAAGGTATTAGACACCGCTGGTCGAGATACCCCAGCATTTATGGCTAATTGGGTATGCGTCCAGCCCCGCCGATTAAGTTCTTGAGTTACCCAAATTCGTAATACTTCACTCATTGGGCCATTGTACCGGCTTTAATTTTTGCTTGCAACTATTGACAACCAATAAAATTCAAGATATATTTATATCAATTGATAATAAATTATCAAGTAAGGAACAAACCTGTGAGTGAACAAACTGTGATTTCATTTGTTGGGACTACCGCTTTGAAGCGGGTGCTTGAAGCGTGGGCGAGAGAAGCGGATCGTAGTGTCTCGGCGGAACTCCGGCAGATTTTAACCCAGGAAATCAAGCGCCGGCAACAGCAACCCGCCAAACAAAAAGCCGGAAACCCGTTAGCGCAAGGGCTTGATTAGGGAGACGACAATGGGGGATAACGCCACTACCCGTATTTTTTGGATTGTAACCGTTGCCGTTGTGCTTATCGCATTGGGAAGTTTTGCCCTCAGCTATACGGCGTTGGTAGGGCTGGCTACGAGTAATGGGGTTGCCGGTTCACTGGCTTACATTTGGCCTCTGATTGTGGATATGTCGGTGATTGTCTTTACCGGCGCAATTTTGGTTAGCCAACTGCAAAGACGTGGCGCTCGGTTGGCCATCAGCTTAACCGGGTTCTATGGGTTTGTCACCATTGCCGGGAATCTGTTACACGCGCCGGGTAACGTGTTGGGCTGGTTTGTGGCCGCCTTACCGCCGTTAAGCCTGATCTTTGCCACCGAGATGCTGCGGGCGATGGCCCATCATTCCATTTTGGAACGCTCCGCCATTGTTACCTTACGAGAACTTAACACTCAAGTTAACGCCCGCCGTCAAGAGATTGATGCGCTTACCCGGCAGGTTGACGCCAAACAGCAGCAAGTTAACGCGCTGGCCAATGAAATGAATACGCTCAAAGCCGACAAAAACCTGTTAACTTTCGAGGAAAATTCACCGAAAGTTGACACCCTTAACGCGGCCCGGCTTGACGCCAAACAGGCGCGAGTTAACAGCCTGCTTGACTACCTTACCCGTAACCCGCACGCCAGCTTAACCGAAGCCGCGCCGGTGGTCGGGGTGTCCCGTCAAACGGTGGGCGCTTACGTGAACGAACTGGCGCAAGCTGGCAGGTTACACAAGAACGGCAACGGCTGGGAGGTTGCCCAATGACAACCGCCCTGGCGCATACCGTCAAAATTGCAGTGATGATTGAAAGCGATACCGCGCAAGTTGCCGAATGGGTTAACGCGCTCACCGTGCTAATAGGTGCGCTGCTGGCGCTGGCAGGTTGGCTAAAACCGGCGCTGCTGTTTGCGGCTGACTTCACCGAGGCCGCAAACTTTACCGCCAAAATAATGGCAATCGGCTTTAACGCGCTGGCTTTCGGCTTGGGGGTGCGGATATGATGACAAGATTTGTTTTGCCCACCGTTGCCACAATCACGGCTGTTTTGTCACTCGTGTTTTATGATACCGCCCTGAGAATGTTTATGGTTGCGGGCTATGGGCTGTTGACCCTGGCCGGGCTGTTGGCGGTTGGGATCGGCTTTTTTGGCAGTTGGATTTTAGCCGAAAAGGTAAGAATGTTACGCGCTCGCCGGATTGAGCAAAAAAAACAAGCGCACGTAATGACCATCACCGACAATGGCGAAACGTGGGTGCGTGATACCGACCGCCGCGCCACCTGGAAAAACCTGACCGGCACGCCCGCGCTTTACGTGAACGGCACCCAACAAAACCCGCAAGAATGGGAGATTGAACTTCACCGGCTTAAGCTGGCAGCAATGGCAAAGCCTACCACCGCCACCCAAATTATACCCGGCACGGCCCAACTATTGCCCGCGCCCGTTGACTTGCTGACCGCGCTCGATTCGGTGCAACGTGGTTTGATAGTTGGGGCGAGTGGCAGCGGCAAAACTACGCTGCTGCAATGGCTGGTGAACCGCCGCCGCCAAACTTCAAAAGTATGTGTAATTGACCCGCACGGCTGGCCGGATAAATGGCCGGGCTGTTACGTGGTGGGAACCGGACGCAACTATGCCGAGATTGGCCGGGGCTTGGCGGGGTTGTTGCAGATTATGGATAACCGTTATACCGAAATAGGGCAGGGGGTAAGGCGGGAAAACAGCCACCCGGCGTTAACTATCCTGATTGATGAATGGCGAGCGATTGTAGCCAATTTGGGCAAAGAGGCCGCCGCCGCGATTAAGGCGCTGCTGACCGAAAGCCGCAAGGCCGCCTTTACCGTCTTTGTGGTCTCCCATAGTGACCGGGCCAAACCGCTGGGCCTGGAAGGCGAATATGACTTGAAAGACGGTTTCGCGTTGGTGCGGTTGGTCATTGTCAACGGGCAGCGGCAAGCCACCATCGACACCGGCACCGGGCCGCATTCGGCGTTATTACCGGGGCCATTGCCCGCAACCTTTAGCTACTACGCCCCACCGGATTTTGAGTTAGACTTGACGCCGCAATCATCGGCGCAGGAAGCCCAGATTTTGGAGATGTATAGGCAAGGCGAAAGTATCAGCGATATAGCTGCCACTGTGTTTGGCTCCAAAGGCGGCCACCAAAATAAGCAGGTCAAAGATATTCTGAAAAAGGCCGGTGTAATGGTGTAACCACGGTTACACCCCGTTACACCGCATCTTTACACCTTACACCGCAACTTTCCTCAAGGAAATGGAGAAAACAATGACCACACTTGTAACCACCAATTCGCAACAGTTTTTCGGGGTTGACCCGTTTCAGGTAATCAAACAAGCGCAGCTTCAACCCTCCACCCAGCGCCAGTACAGCCGCGCTCTGGAAAAGTATCTGGCCACCGGCGCAAGCCTGACCGACACGCCGGCCTTGATTGAGTATGCCAGCGAGTTAAAAGCCAGCGCTCGCGCTTTTCTCAAGGCCGCACTCAAACTGTGGACCGAACGGGTTAAAACGATTTTCAAAGGACAAGCTACCCCCGAAAACATAGCCGCGATCCAGGCCAGTGTTTACCGGCTGGAAGCCCTGAATGAAGCCGTTGAAACCCAAACCGCGAAAGGAACGAAGGCGCACACCTGGTTGTCGTTATTGGAAGTGAAGGCGTTGTTGGGCCAACCCGACACCAACAATTTGCAAGGAAAGCGGGACAAACTAGCGCTGGGATTGCTGGCAGGGGCCGGGTTGCGCCGGGAGGAACTGGCCGGACTGCGCTTTGAGGGTGTGAAGCAGCAGGGCAATCGCACTGTATTGGAAGTGAGCGGGAAGGGAGCGAAACTGCGGGTTATCCCAATCTCCAGGGCTTTGGCCACTGCCATAGAAGAAATGAACGGGTTGGTCGGTGGGGGCTTTGTGATCCGGGCTATGAACAATGGGCAAGTTGGCGAAACCATTACCGGTGCAAGTCTTTACAACCTTGTTGCCAGGTATGGGGTGGTCATTGGCAAGCCCAATTTGCAACCCCACGATTTACGCCGCACCTACGCTCGGTTGGGGTATGAGGCCGGGATAGACATTGCCCAAATCTCAAAACTACTGGGACACTCCAATATCGCTACCACCCAACGTTATTTAGGGGTTGGGTTAAACCTGCAAGAAACAATCTCTGACTTTATTCCATTTTAATTTCTTTGAGGAAGCCGGTTCTTGCAAGAATCGGCTTCTGAATATGACCGTTTATGAAAGGGAAATCGAACAATGACCCACGCCATTATTTATGATCGAGCTAGTACCAACTTACAGAAGGACAACTACAGTCGGGTTAATGCCCGTGAGTATGGTATCAGGATAGCAGAGCAAAACGGCTTTACGTGGGAATATGTGAAGGAAATCGGCAGCGGTACCACGCTTACGGGCAGGCCGGAAATGATGAAAATTTTAGATCGAATTGCAGCGGGTGAAATTCAGATTATCATTGTGCAGGAGTTGGATCGGCTGGCCCGACCAGAGGAGCCGGTTATCTATTCGACCATCCGCAATACGATTATGCGATATAATGTCATCATCTACACGCACACCAGCCAGGTTGACCTGAACGATGATGATGACGATTTTGTGGCCGATATTACTATGTCGGTTGCCAAAAAAGAGCGCCGGCGAACGCTTAAACGGATGAGGCGGGGGATGAAGGCCCGCGCCGAATCGGGTAAGTTTGCGTGTGGGCCAGCCGGAATGGGATATGTTGTTACCGGAAGTGGCAGCAACAGCGATTTGGAGGTTGACCCAGAAGGGGCTAAACTGGTAAAATTGATATTTGACACCCTTGAAACGACAGACGGCAACTTGCACAGAACGGCGCAACAGCTTAATGAAATGGGGTACCGTGGCAGTTGGGGCGGCGCTTTTAGGGCGAATACCCTAAAACGCATTGTTGAACGTAAGCTATTTATCGGGATTCTTGAAACCAGCTTAACGGAGCAAGTTTTTCACCGGCCAGACTTACAGATTATCACGATTGAACAATTTGAGAAGGTGAATAAAATGCTCGAAAAACGTTCAGATAAAAGCAAAAACGCCAAAGGGGTGAAGGGACGATATATTTTTACCGGCTTCGTGGCTTGTGGCAATTGTGGCGGGACGATGGTTGGCGCAAGACGAACAGAGGGCGATATTACCTATCAATGTGTTGCACGTCGGCATTACGGCAAAACTGCCTGTAGCGCGTCAAAAGCGTATGCAGAACACTTGATTTTGCCTCCCGTTGTGGAATTCTTGACCGAACTCATTCACAACCAGATTGACTTGCAGAACAGTCTTAACGAAGCTACCGCCAAATACGGCAAGTCCATTACAGAAGAAGCTCTTGAAGCTGCCATTCAAGGCGAGTTGGTTTCTGTGAAGGCCGGAAAGCAACGTCTGGTTGTGCCATTAGCACCGGTATTCTTACAGCCGATGAAGCTGGCGCGAAGCTGGCAGAGCTACGAGAGCAAGAACAGCGATTAACGATTGAGGTTGCCGGTATTACCGAAAAAACGGAGATGTTAGAAGAATGGCAGCGGGCATTAGACTCGCTCAAGGACGTTGACAAGAACGGCATTGCCTACCGGCTTTACAATATAGCGGAGCGTATGCCGGTTGCTTTCCGGCAATTGTTAGGATTGGTCTTTGAACCAAATAGCTTGCAGGTAAGGACGGGGCGGATTAAAGGTAACTTGAAGTGGACAGGATACCTTGACGATTACCAGCTAACAGAAGCAATGCAAGAACTGCAAAACGGGGCTGTATCTTTTAACACAAAAAGTAGAAATCGAGTAAGATGCAGGGTTGGAGGAGACACGATGCGCAAACGAATTTTGGTAGTTGACGACGTGCCCGACTGGCAGGCTCAATTACAAGCCATCCTCAAAAGTGAATACGATGTAATTACGGTTGATACCTACGACGCCGCTCTGGAAGCGGTGAAAGAGCGCCAGGTTGAACTGGCTATTGTGGATTTGCGCCTTAGCCCCACCGATGAAAATGACCGGCAGGGGCTAAAATTGCTGGAGGCGTTGGCCCGCCAGCGCATCAACGCGGTGGTGCTTACCGGTTACAGCGAAGCCGAAATAAAAGAAGAGGCCGAAGAAAAATATCACGCCTTTGATTTTATTGATAAAAGCGCGCTGGCCAACAACTTTCAACGCCTGCTCGAAGTGGTGCGCGAGGTGTTCAGCCTGTTGGAAAGCAAAGACAAAGCCAAAAAACAGGCCATTCGCGCCGCCAGCGCCTTGCAAAGCGTTTCGTTTACGGACGAACTGGCCAGTTGGCCGCTACGAAAATTTCGGAACAGGAAATGAGCCTCAGCCTTAACCTGGAAAGCATCATCCTGCTGCTGTTTTTTATTGCGCCCGGTTTTGTGTTTACCCGCACCTACACCGCCTACCGCCCGCGCTACTACCACGAGCTCACCGCGTTTGAGCAGTTTGTGCTGGCCATTGTCGGCAGCACAATCATCCACGCCACATTGTTAATGCTGGTGGCGGTGGGCGTATCGCTGTACTGGCTGTTTACCGGCAACAGCCTCTATTTGCTGCCGCCGCAACCCATCAGCGATTATCCGGTGCCGGTGCTGGCCGGCTTTTTGCTGATTAGCTTTTTGTATTTAACCACCACGCTGGTGGCCGCCCGCCGCTTTGCCACCATGCTGGGCCGCACCGACCAGGATCGTCCGCGCTGGTGGAATTTTTTGCTGGGCCAGGACCCGCCCGAACCTTTTTTAATGTGGCACACCATTCTCCAGATTGAACCGCTGGAACAGGATTTAATCCCGCCGCGCCTCCACATTCAAATGCGCAGCGGCGAATTTTTCAAAGGTGACCTGCACCAACTACGGCTGGTGGGCGATGAAGAAAACACCGTCGAGTTGGCGCTGCGCAACGTATCCTACTGCCGCCAGCCCGCCGCCAACCTTAACGATACCACCAACTTTAAACCGCTCGACAAGCAAATTTTGCTACTCAAATCCAACGATATTTTGTGGCTTACCCGCAATAACGGGTAAAATTGGCGTTGGTTTTGACGCGCCCAAACCAAATTTTACATAAGGATTTATCACATAATGTTTGAAATTGTCTTTCTGGGGACTTCCGCTTCGGCTCCGTCAATCCAGCGCGGCCTGTCGGCCAACGTGGTGATTCACAACGAGCACCGCTTTTTAATTGACTGCGGCGAAGGCACGCAACGCCAAATTTTACAAAGCGGTCTGGGGTTTAAACGCCTCAACAAAATTTTGCTCACGCACGGCCATTTAGACCACATTCTGGGGCTGGGCGGCCTGGCTTCAACCTTTAGCCGCTGGGAAGCCATCGATTCAATGGAAATTTACGGCGGCAAAGCCACACTGGAGCGGGTGCGGGATTTGCTGTTCAAAGTGGTGTTAAAAGCCAGCAAACTGCCCATCAAAATTGATCTGATCCCGATTGAGCCGGGCCTGATTTTTGAGGACAAATCGTTTCAGTTGAGCGCCTTCAGCGTTAACCATCGCGGCGCGGAGTGCTACGGCTTTTTGTTTCAGGAAAAAGCGCGCCGGCCATTTTTAAACGACAAAGCCGAAGCGTTGGGCGTGCCCATTGGCCCGGTGCGGCGGCAACTGGTAAGCGGCGAAAGCGTTACGCTGGAAGATGGCCGCACGGTGTACCCCGATGAAGTGCTGGGCGTGGAAATTCCCGGCGCAAAACTGGTTTTTATTGAAGATGCCGGGCGCACCGATGACCTGGTTGAAGTGGCCCACAACGCCGATGTGCTGGTGATTGAATCCACCTACCTGGAAGAAGATGCCGCCATGGCCCACGATTTTGGCCACATCACCGCGGCGCAGGCAGCCCGGCTGGCGCTGGCGGCCAACGTTAAAGAGTTGCACCTTACCCACCTTTCGCGCCGTTACCGTGAGCAGGATGTGCTGGCCGAAGCTCGCGCTATTTTTCCCAACACCGCCGTGGCCCGCGATTTTGACCGGGTAAAAATAGTTAAAGACAAGTAGGCTAATTATGGATACCGCACTATTGCAAATTGGAGCGCGGCAGCTATTGGGGCTGGATTTAACCCCGGCGCAACTGGCCGCGTTTGAAACCTACCTGCGCGAACTGCTGGACTGGAACCAGCGCATGAACCTGACCAGCATTACCGAGCCGCAAGAAGTTGTAACCAAACACTTTCTTGATTCGCTTTCGGTGGGGCTGGCGCTGCGCGATATGCCGCCCACCGTGGCGCTGATTGATGTGGGCAGCGGGGCCGGTTTTCCCGGCCTGCCGCTAAAAATCGCGTGGCCGCAGCTACGCCTAACGTTGCTGGAAGCCACCGGCAAAAAAGCCGGCTTTTTAGAGTACGTGGTCAACCTGCTCAAACTGACCAACACCACGGTGCTTACCGCTCGCGCCGAAGAGGCCGGACGGTTGCCCGCCCACCGCGAACGGTACGATGTGGCCGTGGCTCGCGCCCTGGCCGCGCTGCCGGTTTTAGCCGAATACACCCTGCCGCTGGTCAAAGTTGGCGGGCGGGTGATTGCCCAAAAAGGGCAAAATCCGGCGGACGAACTTAAGCAGGCCGCCAACGCTCTGGGAATTTTAGGCGGGCGGGCGCGGCCCATTCAACCCGTAACCGTAACCGGCCTGGATAGCGAACGGCACCTGGTAGTGCTGCAAAAAATCAAACCCACGCCGCCCCAATACCCGCGCCGTCCGGGGATGCCGGCTCAAAAGCCAATTTAATCTCCTTTGACGCTACCATGATTTGGCAGTATACTAACCCAATATTTTTTCCAGGAAGCCCGGATTGTTTGCAACCAAAGCCAGAAATTTTGCTATAGTTTTGGTGCTGGCGTTATGTTTGTTGGGTAGCGGCAGCGCGGCGCAGGATACTCCCCCCCAGCCCAACCCGGCGGTGGTGGAATCCATCTTTAAAACACTAACCCCCGCCGAGCGCGTGGGCCAGTTGTTTATGGTATCCTTCACCGGCAAAGATGTAACCGCCAACTCCGATATTGCCGAGCTGGTGCAACTTTACCGCGTGGGCGGCGTGCTAGTTTCGGCCAAAAACCAAAACTTTACCAACGATGTCAGCACGCCCAACCAGGTGCTGGAACTGACCAACGGGCTGCAAACGCTGGCGCAAAACCCGCCCAGCGCCCAATTGATAGCCCGGTCGGTGGCCGTTACCGGGACGGCGACCATTACTGCGACCGCGCCGGTCACCGCCTCCGCGGTGATTACCGGCCCGCACCACTCAATCCCGCTGTTCATCGCCGCCGAACACGAAGGCGACGGCTTCCCATTTACCCAAATTAGAGACAACCTGCCGGCCATGCCCAGCTTGATGGCGCTGGGCGCAACCTGGAACACCGGCTACACCCGGCAGGTAGGCCAGGCGGTGGGGCATGACCTGGCGCTGTTGGGGGTGAACGTACTGCTTGGCCCCTCGCTGGATGTGCTGGACACGCCGCGCCCCACGCAAGGCCGGGGGCTGGGCGCGCGCACTTTTGGCGGCAATCCCTACTGGGTGGGCGAAATGGGGCACGCCTACATTGCCGGCGTGCACGAGGGCAGCAACAACCGGGTGTTAACCATCGCCCAAAATTTTCCCGGCTTTGGCAGCAGCGACCGCGAAATCAACCGCGAAGTGCCCACCATTTTAAAATCGCTGGATGATTTGCGCCAGGTTGAACTGCCGCCCTTTTTCCGGGTGACTGATCTGGCTGACCCCAACGATTTATCGGGCGTAACCGATGGCGTAATGACGGTGCATGCCCGGTACCAGGGGCTATCGGGCAATGTGCCCATCAGCCTTGATGCCCGCAACCTGCCGGCTATTCTGGCGCTCAAGGAAATTGCTCCCTGGAAAGATGCCGGCGGGCTGGTGTTGAGCGCGCCGCTGGGCGTGCCGGCGGCGGTTGAAGGCATGGCCACCGGCAAAGATACCTTTCCGGCCCGGCGGCTGGCGCAGGATGCCTTTTTGGCCGGCAGCGACATTTTGCAACTCACCGATTTTCACTTTACCGGGCAGGATAACACCGCCGAACTGGCCAACATTAAAGATGTGATCAGCTTTTTCCGGGGCAAATACGCCACCGACCCCAACTTTCAGGCGGTGGTGGATCAGCGGGTAAAAAACATTATCAAAGCCAAAATTAAAATTTTTGGCCTGGATTTGTTCAAGGCGCAGCCCCAAAGCAAGCCGGATGTGCTAGCCAGCCTAGGCACAACGCCCACTGACCTAAACCAGATTGCCCGCGCCGGGGTCACGCTCATCACCCCGGCCACCCGCGATGGCCGCCAATCCTCATCCAACCCGCCGCAACCCGACGAGAACATTTTAATTTTTGTAGATGACCGGCAGGGGCAGGATTGCGCCGCCTGTTCGCCCTTTTTGTTGATTGAAACCTCGGCCATTGAGCGGAAGATTTTGCAGTTGTTTGGCCCCAACGCCACCGGACAGGTTTCGCCGGAGCAGATTACCAGCCTGGGTTTTTCTGAGCTAAAGAACGCGCTGTCGCCGCCGCAAGATGACCCCGCCGCGACCAAACGCGCCGCCAACACCGAAGCCCTGATTGCCAAAGCCGACTGGATTATCTTTGGCATGCTGAACATTGACCCCGATACCGTGCCGCAATCCGATGCGGTGCGGGCGTTGTTGCGCAACCGGTACGATGCGCTGCGCAACAAAAAGCTGGTGCTGTTTGCTTTTAACGCCCCCTACTTTCTGGACGAAACCGAAATCAGCCAGCTAACCGCCTACTACGGGCTGTACAGCAAAACTCCGTATTACCTGGAAGCGGCGGCGCGGCTGCTGTTTCAACAATTTGCTCCCAACGGCGCTTCGCCGGTGGCCATTCCAGCTATTGGCCCGCTCGACCTCAACCCCGACCCCAACCAGGAGATTGACCTGATCCCGGAGCAAATAACCGGCGTGAGCGGCAAAGTGACTGCCATTAACCAGCCCCCGGCCTCCGGCTCGATTGATTTGAAGGTGGGCGAGAGCATTCTGTTTAGAACCGGCGTTATCAAAGACCGCAACGCCAACCCCGTGCCCGATGGTACCGTGGTTGACTTTTTCCGCTACTATCCGCTCGAAGGGCTATCGCTGGAGCCGCTGCAAGGCAAAACCAACGCCGGCGTGGCCGAAGTAACGATTGTTAAAGAGCGCGACACGCCGCTGCAAGTGCGGGCCTCCAGCAATCTGGCGGTGCAATCCGTTACCTTTAACATTGGGCCGGGCATTGTTGACACGCCCACGCCCACCGCCTCGCCGACGGTAAACCCCACGCCCACCGCCACATCTACGCCCGCGCCCACCATAACGCCGGTTGAAGCGGACACCTCCACCCCGGCCCCGGCAGTCACCGCCACCCCGGCGTTCAACGCCGAGTCCGGCGGCCCTTTTGCCGGCAGCCCGGTTGACGCGCTGGATTTGGTTTACTCGCTGCTGGGATCGCTGCTGATTGCCGGCATTGCTTTTATGTTGGGCGGTGAACGTTTTCCGTTGGAAGAGCGGGTGCGGTCGGCGCTGGTGCCGGTAGCCACGGGGTTGATTGGTTACATTGCCTACACCATTCTGGCCAGGGGTTTTCCGGATTCGGCGTATATACAATTGCTGGCCAAAGAAAATGTGGGCAGCCATTGGGTAGCGCCGCTGGTTAGCATTTTATTTGCGGTGGTGGGGGTAATTGTATGGCATTTAAAGCCGGGCCGGGTTTTCTGGCGAAAATCCTAACGGCTCAGGCTGCTAATGGGGCTGGTTTGGGCTTCGGGGGTGGGTTCCTGGCTGGAAATGCCCGGCGCAATGGTGAGGATGATTGCCAGCGTGAGCAGCGCCGTAATCAGCGCAATCAACATGCGATTGCGCCACATGGCAAACCGCCAGCCGTTTTTAATGTGGCCTTTTACCACAATGGGGGCGTTGCTCAACAACTCGCCCCTGAACTGGTCAATGCTATCGGGGCGCTCTTCGGGGTGCAGCCCCAGCGCGTGCAGCACCGCCTGCTCGGTTTGAGAGGATACGGCCGGGTTAATGCTGGACATGTTCAGGTTGTTGAATTGTTTGGCGTTAAGGTAACGGGTTTTGGCATCGGGCGGCGGCAGGTTGGTGAGCAGGTTGTACAGGGTGGCCCCAAAACTGTAAATATCGGACCGAACATCGGTGTGGCCGGTATCACCGCCAATTTGCTCCAGCGGAGCATATTGAATAGTAGCGCGGCCTTGCAAAACGGTGATAGTTCTATTATCATCAGGTTGCAAAATTTTTACCAGCCCAAAATCAACCAGCTTGATGGTGCCGTTGGGCATCAATTTAATATTAGAAGGTTTGATGTCCCGGTGTAATACGGACGGTTCCTGGTGGTGAAGGTATTCGAGGGCGTTTAATAATTGCTCGGCCCAGGTGAGTACCTGCTTTTCGGCAATAAACTCCCCTTTGTGGCGAGCATTTTCAATCAGTTCGCGTAAATCCTGCCCGGGCACGTAATCCATTACCAGATAGTTTCTGCCGTTGAACAAAAAATAATCCGAAACTTTGGGCAGGTTGGGGTGGTCAAGGCGAGCCAAAATATTGGCCTCCCGGCGAAACGCCTCCTGCGCCTGTTCCTGATAGGCTTTGGAAGCGTCTTCGTTGGGGATAACTTCTTTAATTGCGCACAGACGCCCTTCCAGCCGCAAATCTTCGGCCCGATAAATAGCGCCCATTCCGCCCTGGCCCACCAAATCCAGAATCCGGTATCTGGACCACAAAATGGTCCCAGGGGTCAAAATATTGGTCATCTGCTTCTCTCTCCGCCTTGGTGCATCGCCGGGCCGGCGGGGGTGCCGGGGTGGATGCTGCAAAATTAGCTTAATCGAACAAACGTGTTCTGTCAAAAGCCGAAAGGTTATATCGTTTGTTGAGCCAGGAGGTGTTTCATGCCAAGACGTGAAGTTGCAATGTTATTAATTCAGGAGGGCAACAGCCCCAAAACGCAGTGGCCGCTGGCCAAAGATGTTACCATTATTGGCCGCGACGCCAGTTGCGACATTCAGATTGACGAGCGGCAAATTTCGCGCCAGCACGCCGAAATTGCGGTAACGCCACGGGGTTATACCATCCGCGATTTGGACAGCAAAAACGGCACGTTTTTAAACGGCCAGCCGGTTTCGGGTGAGCCGCAAGCCATTCACAACGGCGATGAAATTGGCATAGCCCTGTGCGCCAAAACCACCTTTGTGGCCGAAGAAGCCACCGCTCCGGTGCTGATGGGGCAACAATACCGCCCCGGCATTCGGATGGATGTGGCGGCCAAGCGGGTGTGGGTAATGGGCAAAGAAATTTCGCCGCCGCTATCGCTGGCCCAATACATTTTGCTGGAAATGTTGTATAATAACGCCGGTTACGTGGTTTCGCGCGATGACGTGGTGAATACCGTGTGGTCCGATGAAGAATCCGAGGGCGTGTCGGAGCAGGCCATTGACGCGCTGGCCCGCCGCCTGCGCGAACGCATCGCCGAGATTGACCCGCACAATAAATATGTAGAAACGGTGCGCGGGCACGGGTTTCGCTTAAACCTGGCCGAAAAATAAAATGGAGTGAACGGTGCCAAAAGATTGCCCTATTATCGGAATTCCCGCCCGGCTTGATACCAGCGGCCTGTACCCGGGCCGCCCCATAGACGCGCAGGGGATGTCGTACTCACGGGCGGTGCTGGCCGCGGGCGGCATTCCTTTTTTAATTCCGGCGCAAGTAACCGCTCCGCTGGCCGCAACGCTGTTCGAGCGGGTTGACGGATTGCTGTTCAGCGGCGGCGGCGATGTAGACCCCGGTTGCTACCGCCAAGCGCCGCAGGTGGACAACCTGGCCGGCATTCAACCGGAGCGCGACCAGCTTGAAATTGCGCTGATGCAACTGGCGGTAGAGCGGGGCAAACCGTTTTTGGCCATTTGCCGGGGCCATCAGGTAATGAACGTGGCCACCGGCGGCACGCTGTGGCAGGATTTGGCCAGCCAAAACCCCAACACCATCCGCCACGATTTTTACTACAGCGATGACCAACTGCCGCGCAACTACATTGCCCACTATGTTCAGATAGACCGGGCCTCGCGGCTGTATGAAATTTTGCAAACGGAGCGCGTGCCGGTGAACAGCCTGCATCACCAGGCCGTGCGGCAGGTTAGCCCGCAACTCACCGCTTGCGGCCATGCCGAAGATGGCGTGGTTGAGGCGCTGGAAATACCCGGCCATCCCTTTGCCCTGGGCGTGCAGTGGCACCCCGAAGATTTATACCACGACCAGATAACGGCCCGCAAACTGTTTGCCGCCTTTATCCAGGCCGCGCAAAACACGCCCTGAGCGGCCCGGCGCAACCCGCAACGCCATTGCATTGCAACTCTATTCAATGAAGTGTGGAGTAATTTATGGGGGATACTTCACCGTGTCCCCCGTTCTATTTTTAGCTAAAAATGCTGTTCCCAAAACTTATCAACTGGAGGAAATACCATGAAACGCTCAGAAGTTAATGCTATCATCCGCCGCGCCGATGCCTTTGTTAAAGAACGCAGCTTTTACCTGCCGCCCTATGCCTACTGGTCGCCGGCAGATTGGGCCGCCAAAGGCGAAGAAGCCGGAGAAATTGTGGCTTACCAGATGGGCTGGGACATTACCGATTTTGGCCTGGGTGATTTTAACAAATTTGGCCTGGCATTGTTCACCATTAGAAACGGCGACCAGAAAAATTTAAAAACCGGCCAGGGCAAAGTTTACGCCGAAAAAATCCTCATCTGTGAAATTGGGCAAATCACCCCATTGCACTTCCACTGGACAAAAATGGAAGACATCATCAACCGCGGCGGCGGCCAGTTGGCCATTCAGCTTTACAACTCCACCGAGGCCGGCGGGCTGGACGATACCAACATCAGCGTGAGGTTGGACGGCGTGGTGCATCACTTTAAAGCCGGCGATATTGTGCGGCTTGGCCCCGGCGAAAGCATCACCCTGCCCACCGGCCTGTACCACAAATTCTGGGCCGAAGGCGAGCGTGTGCTGGTGGGCGAGGTTTCGGTGGTGAACGATGACAACACCGACAACCGTTTTTACGAACCCGTTGGCCGCTTCCCGGAAATTGAAGAGGACGAGCCGCCGCTACACCTGCTGGCGATTGATTACCCCAAATACTATAACCCACAAAAATAGGAGCTTACCCATGCTAAATTCTGCCCAAATTATGAAAAACGCCCTCAAAGCGGGCGTCGTTGTTCCGGCTTTTAACGTGCCGTACCTGCCAATGATCAAACCCATTATCCAGGCTTTAGCCGACCACGACAGTTTTGCCTTGATCGAAGTGGCCCGGTTGGAATTTATAAAATTTGAAAGCAAAAGTTTGGCCGCGGTAATGGCCGAGTTTCAAACCTGGAACCAGCCCGATTACGTGCGCCTGCACCTTGACCACGTGCCGGTTATTGACGAGGACAATTTGCAGGTGGATTACGTGGCCGTGGTGCAGGAGGCCATCAGCCTGGGCTACCAATCGGTGATGGTGGATGGTTCGCGCCTGAGCCTGGAAGACAATATTGCCGCCACCCGCCGGGTAGCCGACCTGGCGCACGCTGCCGGTATCCCCTGCGAGGCCGAATTGGGCGCGGTGCTGGGCCACGAAGCCGGCCCGCTGCCGCCCTACGACGAGTTGTTTGCCTCCGGGCGCGGCTTTACCGATGTGGAACAGGCTCGCCGCTTTGTGCAAGAAACCGGCTGCGATTGGCTGTCGGTGGCGGTGGGCAGCATTCACGGCGCTATTTCCGGCGCAGCCAGAGACCAGAAAAAGGTTGAAGCCCGGCTTAACCTGGAACACCTGGAAAAACTGCACCAGGCCACCGGCGGCATTCCGCTGGTGCTGCACGGCGGCTCCGGCGTAAAACAGGAATACGTGCTGGCTGCCTTTAAAAAGGGCATCGCCAAAATGAACATCGGCACCGAAATCCGCCAGCCTTACGAGCAGGCGTTGCGCCAAACCGGCGATGTTGAGGCCGCCCGGCAAGCGGTGTACGACCGCATGGGCTGGGTGCTCACCGATTATCTGGGGTTGGCCGGCACCCGGCAATTGGTCATGGGCTAATCCCTGCCGCAGTAAACCGGGGCGGAGTCCGGGCGATCAGTGCCCGGACTCCGCCCCGGTGAAATTTTCCTCTTTTCCAGCGCCGGAGGGTGAATAGATGAATAATAGTTAGCTTGCCGAATTTTCTAATTGTTCCTTAAATTTCAATTCCAAACGTAAGCAAACTATTGAGTGTGATCAATTCCATCAGGATTTCGTACTGGGAGGTGTTTATGTTTCAAGTAGGCCAAATTTATCATCGGCAAACTGAACTTCACGACAAGTATGGTGGTAATCGGCAATCTGGTATTGCATCTAGTAGTGCCTATCCTTATGTTTTTTTATTTAGCTCACCAAGAGGCGAAGAATTTGGTTATAAAGATGGTTGGATTTCAAAAGATGAATATCGCTATACGGGTGAGGGACAAATTGGAAATATGGCAATGGTGCGTGGCAATCGGGCAATCCTTGATCACGCAGCAAATGGAAGAGAGTTACATCTTTTTGAGAAACGAGATAAAGGGTTGTATGAATATATTGGTCAATTTGAATATGTGTTACACGAAACCAAAGAAGGCTCTGATGGTTTAGATCAGAAAAGACAAATTATTATATTCAAGCTGAAACGATATTAAATTCAATCCAATTATGCAATAGAAGAGAAAAGGCCATGAGGCCTTTTTACCTAAAAATGGGTTTACATTTTGGGCTGCCTATAAAACAAGGTTAGGCAAAAAGAGCCTTAAAAAGTAAGTAACCTTACAAAACAAAGAGCGAGTTAATAACTGTTATACTCAACTCCTACCACCCGGATCATCTTAGTTTGCTGGTAAATTCATCTTCTTCAATTGGGGTTTCTTTACTCGCTTACAAGTGGAAAAACAAGAAGTGTTACATATCCAATAATTTCAGAGAAAGGACTTCACAATGAACAGTGATCCCCTACTTGCCGGTGTGGATGTTGGCACCACCAACATCAAAGCCATAATTTTTGAACCCGGCGGCCAAATTGTGGCCGAAGCCAGCACGCCCACCCCCCTCCATTACCCGCAGCCGGGCTGGGCCTACTACAACCCCGACGAAATCTGGCAGGCGGTGGTCACGGTGCTGCGCCAGGCCACCGGCCAACTGGCCAACCCGGGCCGCATTGCCAGCGTGGCCGTGGCCAGCGTGGGCGAGGCCGGCGTGCCGCTCGATGCGCAGGGCCAGCCCACCTACTACGCCATTGCCTGGTTTGATAGCCGCACCCAGCCGCAAGCCGCCCGGTTGGCCGAAACGATTGGTCAGGATGCGCTGTTTGAGGTATCCGGCCTGTCGCTTCAGCCCATTTTTGGCTTGTGCAAACTGTTATGGATCAAAGAAAACCAGCCCGATGCCTTTGCCCGCACCGTGCGCTGGCTGAACATGTCCGACTTTATTGCCTACCGGCTGTGCGATGTGGCCGCCACCGAATACTCGCTGGCGTCGCGCACGCTGGCCCTCAATTTGAAAAAACTGGAGTGGGACACCGCGCTCATCCGCGAAGTGGGGCTATCGCCCGATTTGTTTGCGCCGTTGCAGCCCAGCGGCAGCCAACTGGGGCCGGTTACGGCCACGGCAGCCGCCGCCACCGGCCTGCCCACCAGTTGCGTGGTGGCTACCGGCGGCCACGACCACGTGTGCGGGGCGCTGGCGGTGGGCGTTACCCAGCCGGCCTCGCTGCTCCAATCCTTTGGCACCTCCGAAGCCATTTTTATGTCGCTGGACCAACCGCTGGCCGATTCGACCATGGGGCGGCAGGGCTACACGCAGGGAGCGCACGTGGTGGGCGGCCATTACTACGTGCTGGCCGGCCTCTACACCGCCGGCGCGTGCATCGAATGGTGGCGCGATGTCATTGAGGCCAAAGTTGATTACGCCACGCTGGTGGCCGAAGCCCAGCAAACGCCGCCTGGCAGTTTGGGCGTGGGCTTTTTGCCGCACCTGCGGCTGGCTCACCCGCCGTATGACGACCCCAAAGGCCGGGGCGCGTTCATTGGCCTCACCACCGATGCCAAACGGGGCGTGTTGTTCCGGGCCATTTTAGAGGGATTGGCCTACGAATCCAGGCACGCGCTGGAACCGCTGCTGGCCTACGCCGGGGCAACATCGGTAGAGAACATCCGCGTGATTGGCGGCGTTACCCGCAACCGGCTGATGATGCAAATCAAAGCCACGGTACTCAACCGGGCCATCACCGTGGCCGAAATCTCCGAATCAACCAGTCTGGGCGCGGCCATTCTGGGCGGGCTGGCCGCCGGGGTTTACCCCAACGTCGCCGCCGCGCTGGATACGGTTCAATACCGGCAGTCGGTGGTAGAGCCGGTAGCCGAGCAGGCAGCCTTTTATAATGATTATTACCGGCAGGTGTACAGCCAGCTTTACAACGCCCTGCGCCCGCTGCACCATACCACGTACTCGCTGTTAAACCGGTAACGCCGGTTAAATTTGCACAATCAGGGGATGGGTTTTGGGTAAAATCCATCCCCGTTTTTATTTTTCGGTCTATAATGCAATTAGAAACCCGAACTCTTTGGCCCTTATTTCCGCGTAGTCGCCTGTCGCTTCCGGCAAAAAACAGCAATTACCTGACACGAATAACCCGAATTGGGCGAATATTGCGAATTTTCATGGAACTTTATGCCAATATTCGCGTTATTCGTTCCATTCGCGGCATTCGTGTTAAAAACTATCAGGTAGCCGTTTTTTCGGTTTTAACCAGATAGGCGATTTTTGATTGCCAGCGCACCACCCTGTTGGCCAGTTGCGCCTGAAAGAGGCGCTGCAACTGCTCCAACTCGGCGGGGGAGAGGCCGGCATTACGGAGATGCTGGGCAAACGTGGGGCGCTCGGCGGCTTCGGTCAGGCTAAACCAGCGCTCGATTTGGGCGGCGCTAACGCGCCATTCCGGGGCCGTGGCTTCGCTAAAAACCGTTACGCCGGTTAAACCGGTCTGGGAGAGCGTCAGTTGCAGGTCGGTTTCATCCCAATTCACCATCGAATCGGCGGGGTTGGTGTAGATGGCTTCTTCGGCAGCAATGATTTGCTCCACCAGCCGGGCCGGCAGCGCCGCCAGATCAACCAGCCGGTGCAGCCGTTGGGTGTGGCGCGGCACCGCCTCGGCCAGCACCAACCGCCCATCCGGTTTAAGCAACGCCGTCAGCGCGGCAGCGGCGGCAGCTTTATCGGCCAGCCGGGTAAACACGTTGCGGCCAATCAACGCATCAAACAACGGCGCGGCGGCTTTACCCAGTTGAGCGGCGACCCGTTGCGGCAGGCCGGCAACAGCCCCGGTTAACACCACCGGCTGAACCAGCGCCTCTAAATTTTGGGCCTGTTGGGTAAGCGCCTGCGCCGTTTGAGCATCTGCCGCCAGCGCCCACACGCCGCCCACCGGCGCGCGCCGCACCGCTTCCCAGGTGAGCAGCCCGGTGCCGGCGTTCAAATCCAGCACCAGATGATGACGCTCAATTTTAGCCAACGCAAACACCCGGTCGCGCACCTGCCCCAACTGCTGGCCCACGCTGCCCAGCGTGCGCTGCAACCAGCGATTTTGCGCCGCCGGGCCGCCGCCCGCCTGCGCCAGCGCCGCATCCAGCGACAAATCCGGCTCCAGCATGGCCGCCAGTTGCTCCTCGCGGCGGCGAGCCACCTGCTCGCGGATGGTGGCCTCGTAGCCCTGGTCGCCGGGGTGGTAAAACACGCGCCCCTGCATGCTTGCGGGCAAATACTGTTGCGCCACCCAGTGATCGCGGTAGGCGTGTGGGTACAGGTAGCCCTGGCCGTGGCCCAAATCATCAGCATCGCGGTTGGCATCGCGCAGGTGGTTGGGTACTTCGGCTTCGCGTTCCCGCTCCACCACAGCCAAAGCATCAAAAAAGGCAAAGCCGGAGTTGCTTTTGGGCGCGGTGGCCAGGTACAGGCAGGCTTCGGCCAGGTGAAACCGGCCTTCGGGCAGCCCCACGTAATCGTAAGCCTGGGCGGCGGCGGTAATAATCCGCAATGCGTGCGGGTCGGCCAGCCCCACGTCCTCGCCGGCAAAAATCAGCATCCGCCTGAAGATAAAGCGTGGGTCCTCGCCGGCGTAGAGCATTTTGGCCATCCAGTAGAGCGCCGCATCGGGGTCCGAGCCGCGCAGCGACTTGATAAACGCCGAAATGGTGTCAAAATGGGCGTCGCCGTCTTTGTCGTACAGCACGGCCCGCCGCTGGATGGACTCCTCGGCCACGGCGGTAGTAATGTTAACCAGCCCGTAATCGTCGGGCGGGGTGGTTTCTACGGCCAATTCCAGCGCGTTCAACACGCCCCGGGCGTCGCCGTTGGCCACGTTCACCAGGTGATCCAGCGCCTCATCGGTTAAATTGACCTTCAATTTGCCGTAGCCGCGCTCCGGGTCGGCCAGCGCCTGCCGGGCAATGGCTCGCAGATCGGTTTCATTTAAGCTGCGCAACTGAAAAATGCGCGAGCGCGACACCAGCGCCTTGTTCACCTCAAAATAGGGGTTTTCGGTGGTTGCGCCAATCAAAATAACCGTGCCGTTTTCAACGTGGGGCAGCAGGGCATCCTGTTGAGCCTTGTTAAAGCGGTGCACCTCATCTATAAACAGAATGGTTTTTTGGCCGAACATGCCGCGCTGGTCTCGGGCTGTGTCAATGGCCTCGCGGATGTCTTTAACCCCGCTCAGCACGGCGTTCAGCTTGATGAAATAAGCCTGGGTGGTGTTGGCAATAATTTGGGCCAGCGTGGTTTTGCCGGTGCCGGGCGGGCCGTAAAAAATCAGCGAGGAAAGCTGGTCGGCCTGGATAGCCCGGCGCAGTAACCGGCCCGGCCCCACAATATGCTCCTGGCCAATAAACTCGTCCAACGTGCGCGGGCGCATTCGGGCCGCCAACGGCGATTCTTTTTCGATTTGTTTTTCGCGGGCGTGGTCAAATAAATCCATCATGGCGCTCATTATACCATTCCGCCCGCAATTGGAAGAAAAGGCCGGGCGGCGTGTTGTAGAAACCGCGTCCATGTGCTATATTAAAAATTGTTCCCCGGTTTAGATAGATTTTAGCGAGGTGGCGTGTGGCAACAGCGCGTTCAATCAGAATCCAACCTATGAATAACGCTTATCCCCGGCAGCGAACGGTGCCACAAACAGGGCCGTTAACGCCCGTTGAAACCACCATCCCCATTGATTCGTTCAGCCCGCCGCTGCGGGCCACGCTGCAAGAAGCCCGCACCATCGAAGAAACCGGCTTGCCGCAGGATTTTTTGCTGGCGCTGGCGCTGAAAATCCTTTATATGAACAGCGTCATGAAGGGTTGGCAGGTAGCGCAGGCCATGCGGCTTAATTTTAGCGGCGTGGTAGAACCGCTGCTGCAAGAGCTGAAATTTCAATATTACGTTGAAGTAACCGGCGGCGACCACACCAACCGGGCCTCGTACCGCTACAACATCACGGCCAAAGGCTCGCAGTACGCCCGCGAGTTGCTGGAACGCGACCGTTATTCCGGGCCGTGCCCGGTTAGCCTTAAAAATTACATCGAAGTGATCAAGTTGCAGGCCCAAAGCCGCGCCACCGTTACCCGCACCGATGTGCAATACGCCATGCAGGGGCTAATCCTGTCCGAAGAACTGCTCGACCGGATTGGGCCGGCGGTCAACTCGTTTAAATCCGTTTTTATTTATGGGCCGCCCGGTAACGGTAAAACCAGCATTGCCCGCGCCATTGCCCACCGGCTGCTCACCGACATCATTATGGTGCCGCACGCCATTTTTGAGGGCGGGCATGTGATTAAAGTGTTTGATCTGGAAGTGCACCCGGTTATCGGCTCGGAGCAAACGCAACTGGCCGAAACCAACGGGCTGGACAAACGCTGGGTGTGCTGCAACGCCCCCATTGTCATCACCGGCGGCGAACTGACCCTGCGCGACCTTGACCTGGTGTGGAGCGACTCCAACCGCTACTACGAAGCGCCGGTGCAACTCAAAGCTAACGGCGGGCTGCTGTTAATTGATGACTTTGGCCGCCAGCAGGTAGAACCGCGCGAACTACTCAACCGCTGGATTGTGCCGCTGGAAGAACGGCTGGATTACCTGACGTTGCACACCGGCAAAAAATTTGCCGTGCCCTTTGAAACGCTCATTGTCTTTTCAACCAACCTCAACCCCGAAGAACTGGTGGACGAGGCGTTTTTGCGCCGCATTCGCCACAAAATGCACATTAAAAATCCCACCGAGCAGGAATATTACCAGATTTTTTTGATTGCCTGCCGTGAGCGCAACATTGAGTTTGATAAAGAAACCTTTATCCACCTGCTGCGCGAATATTACCGCAAACCCCACCGCGATTTAAAATCCTGCCACCCGCGCGACCTGCTCGACCAGATTCTTGATTTTGCCTTTTATCACGGCGAATCGCCCCACTTAAGCGTAAAAATGATTGACCGCGCCGCCCGCTCCTACTTTGGCGAACTCCTGTAAAAATAGCGAATTGCGAACGACGAATTACGAATGTCACCCGAGGGCGTAAGCCCGAAGGGTCTCCGGTAGGGGCAACCCTCGCGGTTGCCCAATGAAGGCAACCCTTGCGCCTGCCTCTGTATTTTATGATCCTGCGGGCAGTTGCACTGTTGCAACTGCCCTTTTTGTTTTACAACCGGATAGTGATTTGCCTTAACGTATGTTATAATTGTTATGTTAACTCACGTTGCTGTCCGTTCACTCCAACCCGGCAGTAAAGAAGTATGAAGTAAGGAGATAATCTCTGTCTGAAACCAGGATTATCTCATACCTAGGTAGTGGTTACAAAGTAAGTGATAAATTGTAGTCAAAGATAAACCATTTCGTG
>CAZFCE010000057.1:0-25201 GCA_964517605.1 uncultured Caldilineaceae bacterium
ACCGTTCCAGACCATTGCACGACCGTTCCAGACCGTTGCACGACCGTTCCAGACCGGTTAAAAAGTATTCCAGACCGTCATAAGGCGGTTGGACATAAAAAAACATGGGAGGAAAAATGACAACTAAATCTACAACCAAATCTCGCAGTATTGAAGAACGGCTGTTATCGGCGCAGGTGGCGATTAATAACGCGCTTGATGATGCGGATATTCAGTCAGAATTGAGCCAGTTGGGGTATACTGCGGCCAAAATTCAGGCCGGCAAAACCCTGCTCGATGAGGCGCAGGCGTTGGTTAACCAGCAAAAGGTGGAATACGGCGAACAATACCAGGCCACCGAAGTGGTTCGACTGGCCTGGGACGCGGCCAACAAAGCCTATACCCGCACATTAAAAGTGGCGCGGGTTGCGTTTAAGGGTAATCCCAAAGCCGAAAACGCCTTGCAGTTGGCCGGCAAACGCAAACAAAGCCTGTCGGGTTGGCTGCAACAGGCCCTCGCTTTTTATGATAACCTGCTAAAATACGCCGATCTGCGGGCCGAACTGGCAAATTTTGGCTATACCCAGGCCAAGTTAGAAGCGGAACAAGCGATGGTTGGCGTTGTTTTTGAAACCAATCAACTGCAAGAAGCCGAAAAAGGCGATGCCCAGGAAGCCACCAAACTGCAAGATGCCAAACTGGATGCCCTGGACGACTGGCTGTCCGACTTTAAAGCCATTGCCGAAGCGGCTTTAGAAGATACCCCGCAACGGCTGGAAAAGCTGGGGTTTGGCAGCATCGCCTAAACCCAACCTAATCCGCACTTCACCTTTCAGGAAGCTGAAACAGAGGCAATACAAGTGACCGGCACTTATCAAAAGTGCCGGTCACTTTAGCACTTACCGGCCTAATGGGTCTTTTGGAACACCACTTCCCACGAGTAATGCCCGCCGCAGTAATACGATTCGTTCTGGCGTTTCCAGGCGCATTCCAGGTCGTTGGCGCAGTAGCCGGCCTGGATCATCTGCTCGTCGGGGATGGTGGTTAAATAAAAGCTGACTTCGCCGGATACAGATTTAAGGAAATTAAGTTTAGTGATATAATTGAACAAATCCACAGTGAACAAACCCCCATTGGCCAACTTTAAGAAGGTTTTACTCAAACTGAATAATAACCTGCAAATTCTCCGCGAACGTGAAGCCAAGTACGCCGGCAACGCGCCCGTGGAGTTGCTCAACCAGATTGATGATCACGAAAAGGCCATCGCCCTGACCGAGCAAGTTATCTCCGGTACGCTCACCGAGGCCGAATGGCGTGAGGCGCTGCGCCCGTTACTGGTGGATATTCGCCAGCGGAACGAAGCCGAGGCCGACTGCCATGTTGAACTTGGTGATGTGAGTGGTGATTTGGTCGGTAACGTTATCGCCGGGCGCGATGTTACTGTTGCCGGTGATATTGTAACCGGGCTGAAACAAACAGCCACCGGCCAGGGAATTGCTCAGGCCGGGCCGGGTGGTACAGCGACGGTTAATATTGAAAACGTTGGGCAAAAAATTATCAATTTCTTTACCGGCCCCACCGAACAACAACGCGAACTCCGTAACCGGCAGGTTATGTTACAGCGAGTGTACGATTTTTGGGTTAGGGGCGTGCTGGAAAGCTCTTTACACCACGAGGTGTTGATTGAGTTGGGGATGGAGGAACGCAAGGAGGCTGTAGAGTACCCCTGGGAAATGGTGGTCCAGCGGCCTCATCAGGCCAATCATCAGTTACCGCCCAATACCAGAATTATTGATGTATTTGACGAGGCGGGTGGCTCGCTGCTGATTTTGGGTGAACCCGGCTCCGGCAAAACCACAATGTTGCTGGAACTGGCCCGCCAACTCATTGCACGCGCTCAGGCCGATCCATTGCAGCCGATACCGGTGGTGTTCAACCTGTCATCGTGGGCGGAAAAGCGGCTACCGTTGGCAAAGTGGGTGGTGGAGGAACTAAACACCAAATACGGGGTGGCCAAAGAAATTGCGCAACGATGGGTTGGTAACGATAACCTGATTTTGTTATTAGACGGGCTGGATGAAGTGGCCGCCAAAAATCGGGACGAATGCATCGCGGCCATTAATCAATTGCCACAATCGTTTATGGGCGCTCAGGTAGTGTGTTGCCGTTGTTTTGAATATAAGGCATTAACCACCCGGCTTCATTTTCAAAATTGCGTTGTTTTGCAAGAGCTTACTCTGGAACGGGTTTATCTTTACCTGGCTCAACTGGGGCCAGAGGCATCCGGGTTGCGGGGTATTATTGAGCAACAGGCGCAACTGCAAGCATTGGCGTGTTCTCCGTTGATGCTGAGCATTATGCTAATGGTGTATCAGGATTTATCAAGCGGCGCTGTTGAATTATCGGCCTCGGAGGACTTGGTGCGCGAGTATCTTTTGGCGGCCTACGTTAAGCGCATGTTCGAGCGCCGGGGGGTGAGTAAAGATTTCTCGCCCGAACAAACCATTAAATGGCTCTCCTTTTTAGCCAAAACCATGAAAGAACATAGCCAGACCACATTATTTATTGAACAAATAAATATTTCATGGTTGCCATCAAAAAATTTGCAACGGTTGTATTCCATCAGTCTCCGCGCAATGGGCGGGGCAGTTTTTTTTGTAGTTGGCGTATTCAGCGCCTTGCTTGGGGATGGTTTATTATTACTTGCGTTACCTGATCAATATAAAACGGTGCTTGTCGGCTCAATAGCAAGATTCGGTATTGCGGCTGGACTGGCTTTTTTATTGAGCAGTATCTTTGCTTCTAAACGTTGGGTAATTCCACTGGTTGCAGCGGTAACAGGTGTTCTTATGCTGGCTACTCGGCCTGATCAACCGGTTAATTTTTTTATCATCGGTATCGTTTTTGGCTTACCTGGCGCAATCGGTGGAACACCATTTGCTCAACGCCAAATAGTTCAAGTTAATGATAGCCTTCGTTGGAATTGGAAACGGCTTGTATGGAGCATTTTGGGTGGGGTTATTTTGAGCGTGGCAGTGGCCTTATTAAGCCAAAGTGATAAACTGGAGAATGCGCTAGAAGTTGGAATTCCGGTAACATTACTTCTTATCTTGCTATCGAGTATCAACCGGGCCGAAAACATTGAATCTCGTACCCAACCCAACCAAGGAATTTACCGATCCGTTAGGAATGGACTCTGGATTGCCGGTGGAGCCATTACAATCACCCTGGTCTTTGGTATTTTTATTAGTGTTCTTTCCTATACAATTTTCTGGGTTGCCTTCAGTTTGCTAATTGTTGGCCCAGTTGGGTTGGCTACATGGCTTTACTTTGGCGGACACGCCGGCGTTCAGCATAGTTTGCTCAGGTTTGTCCTCTGGCGCAACGGTTTTTTACCCCGGCAACTCATTGATTTTTTGGATTATGCCGTTGACCGGATTTTTCTGCGAAAAATTGGTTCCAGTTACATTTTTGTTCATCAGTGGTTACAAGAGTATTTTGCGCTCTTAAAAATAAAATAAACCCGGAACAATGATTGTTTGATGGAGATTTACAATGGCAGAAAAAAATCCAAATCCAAATAATGATCAAGCTGGAAACCGAACCCGGTTCGAAACGATACAAGCGCGAACCGCTTCGGCTCGAAACGGATTACTGACCGATATAAAAAATTGGGCCGAATTAAAAAAAATTGACCCAACTGTAGCATTCCATGTTAATCAATTCTGGCAACTTTGCCAGCGCGTTCTTGACCAGATAGACAAGGAAGACAAACAGGATGCCGAGGATTATGTTATTTTCAAATCGCAGGTAATTGGCAGCCTGACTGCCCAATGGCTGCTGTTGCGAGAGGTTGCCTCCCAGCGGGTAAAAGGCAGCCCTTACCAAACTGTACTCCAAAGCCTTGATCAACAGGCTGCGTTGTATTATCAAACTATTCGTAAGGCTTTACCCGATGGCGTGGGTAATTGTATTCCAGCCAGCCCGCCCCTGATTTCTCTGGGAACATCTGCCGAATTTTTTCTTTTTACCAATCAGGATCAATCGCCCCCGGCAATCATCAGCATTCCCTTTGGGGTAATATTTGAAGAGCTTGATAACCAAAGCAAAGCCGCCATTGCCCATGAAACGGGCCATGCTATCTTTGATCGTATCAAACCTTTTATTCCAGAACTGGAGAAAACAATTTCCGCCAAACTCAATTTAGAAGACGGGCAGATACCCCGACAAGACCAAATACTTTACCGGGTTATCCTGCAATGGCTCAGTGAAATTGTGGCCGATTTGGTGGGGATGGCGCTGGTGGGGCCGGCTTTTGCCAATAGCGGCCTGAGCATGATTGCCGGGCCGGAAGCCTACCTGGGGTTAACCGATAGAACCCATCCGGTACCGATTATCCGTCCCTACATTTATCTTGATTTTCTTCAATTTCTGGATGAAGCCAAAGTTCAATTGCCCCAATACATTGCCGGTATTGACCCCTTAAACAAGCAACTTGAGCTGTTTATTGATGAAAAACACCTCGACCGCCGCTTTGAGGCTTTGCCGGCCCGCACTTTTATTACCCTGAAGCAAGTGAGAGATGCGTTGCGTGCCGTTACCGGCTACATATTAAACAGCGAACTTGATACACTTAAAGGCAAAAAATTGGGGGATATCTTGATTGAATGCGCAACCGGCGTAAGTTTGCCTGCGGAGGCTAAAGTCGCCACATTTGACGCCAATGAGAAATGGGGCAAATCAATAAAAATAGACAACCCGTTTGTGCTTGACCTGTCTCACATGGTTGCCCCTGCTTATTCTGTTCCAATTTCAATGGGTGGTTGGATATCAGATGCGATAAAATGTGCGTTAGGCAATTGTTAGCAGGCCAATGAATTTCTGGCCACCTGACAGAACGGCAGCCCACAAACCCGGCTGCCGTTCTGGTTTTCAATGGTTTTCGTGGGCCTAATGGGTCTTTTGGAACACCACTTCCCACGAGTAATGCCCGCCGCAGTAATATGATTCGTTCTGGCGTTTCCAGACGCATTCCAGGTTGTTGGCGCAGTAGCCGGCCTGAATCATCTGCTCGTCGGGGATGGTGGTTAAATACGAGCTGAAGGGAAAGCTGACCTCGCTGCGGTAAGTTTGGCCGGTAACGGCATCGCGCTTTATAACCATCTCCATCGTGTTTGTCCAGAGGTCTATCTCGGCTTTGCCCGGCCCCTTTTGGCCGCTCATCACTTCAACATTATTCCAGCTATCGCCCACAATCACGTTGTCCAGCGGCGCGCCGTTGACATCCAGCACCGTGATAAAAATTTCGTGCATTCCTTTGGCGCAACCGCTGTTCAGCGCCAACGGCCACAACCGCCAGCGCGCAATTTTAAAATCAAGCTCCGGCGTGGGCGTAACGGCGGGGGTGGGGCTGGGCGGAATCGGCGTGGCGGTGGGGGGGCGGGTGGGTTTGGGCGTGGGCGTAACCGTGGGGGTTGAGGTGGATGTGGGAGTGTGGGTGGGTTTGGGGGTGGGCGTAAAAGTAGCCGTGGCGGTGGCCGTAGGCGTTAAGGTGGGGGTGGCGGTAAAGGTGGCGGTGGGCGTGGGTGTAACCGTGGCCGTGGGCGTAGCCACCAACTGCGCCAGCGGGCCGGCGCAGTTGGCAAGTAAAACCAGCGCAATCAGGTTATAAATCAGATGTTTCATTTTACGGGGCGGCTACGGGGCAACCGTGGGCGCGGCGCAGCCAACTTTCCAGGTAAAGGGGCTTTTGCCGCTTTCCGGGCTGCGCCCGCCGGTGTAGTTTTCAATATTGAACAGGCCGGGCACGCCGGCATCCGGCTGAAAACCTGCCGCCGAAGAAATGCGAATGCTCCAGTAATAATCGCGGCAGTCCAGTTGCAACGGCACGCGCACCAGGTTGCGGTCGCGCACGGCCAGCGTTTTTACCGGCGCGGCGGCGGCGGGGCTATCGTAAATTCTAATATCAAAATATTCATCCGGCCCCAGGCTCACGTAGCCCCAGGCAAATTCAAACGGATCGGGGCTATCGTACACCGAGCCGGCGACCGGATGACCCTGGGCGGGCGGGTTGGGGTATTTGCACTGGCCCGGCGCGCAATCGCCATTGGCCGAAACCGGCACCGTGGGCAACGGCGGCAGCGGGGTGGCGGTTGGCTCGGCTCCGGGCGCAGTAGCGGGCGCGGCTTCGGCAGGAGCCGGCGTGGGCGATGGCTCGGCGGGTACGGGCGTGGCGGTGGGTGGCGGCTCGGTGGGGGCCGGCGTGGGCGTGGCGGTGGGCGCGGGGGTGTTGGTGGGATAGGCGCTCAGGTTGGCGTTAGCGGTGGGCGCGGCGGCAACTCCGGCAGCGGCGGCAGCGGGGCTAATATCGGTTGGCGGCGGGGCGGCGGGAACTCCAGGGGAGGCGGATTTGCCGCTCAGCCCCCAAATGGCCAGTAAAGCCACCACCAGCACGGCCAAAGCGGCCAACAGCCCGCCTTTGGTTTTGGCACCGGCAACGGCAGGCGCGACGGATTGAACCGGCGCGGCGGTTACGGGCAGCGCCACCGGTTGCGCCGCCTCTTGCGACCCCAACCGGCGCAACCGGATCATCACCAGAGTGGTGTCATCGAGCCGGCCCCGGCGGCGCACGGTGTTGAGCAAAATGGTGGCGGCCTGGTTTAAATCGTGGGTGTTGCGCTGCAAAATCGGTTGAATGCCGTCAACTTCGCCCAGCGGCTTGTACAGGCCATCGGTGCAAAGCAAAACAATGTCGTTGGGGTTAATTTTTACGCCGCTAAAAAAATCTACCTGCAAATCGGGGGCGATGCCGCCCACGGTGCGCGGGCTTTGCATAAGCCGGGGGTTGGCCTTAACCAAGGCATCGGCCTGGCTGGCGGATTTGCCGCCCCGGGCCTGTTCGTCGTTGTACCACAGGCTGTCGCGGGTAATTTGTTCCATCTGCCCGGTGCCGGCGCGGAGGACGTAGGCGCGGCTATCGCCGATACAGGCAAAATCCACGGCCAGTTGTTTACCGTGGCGCACCTGGGCCGGCAGCAACGCCGCCACAAAGGTGGTGGCCATGGTGTGACCGCGCAGCCGTTCTTCTTCGCGCACCACCAGATGCGCTTTTTGGGCGGCCTGCGTTAGCGCCGCCTGGTGGTTAACATCGTGCCGGGCAAAGGCGTAGTAATCCTTTAAAATTTGCTTTACGGCAATTTCGCTGGCCCGCTCGCTGTGGTCGGCCCCGCCCACGCCATCGGCCACGGCAAATAAAAAGCTGCCGGTGGTCATGGCTTCGGCCTGTTCAACGGGCAGGTAAAAGTAATCCTGGTTGGCCGAGCGTTTTTGGCTGCGCCCGGCTTCGGAGTGGCCAAATACTTCAAGGGCCAGCGTTTCGGTTTCTAGCTGGCCGTAAATGGCGTTGGCCAGTGAAACCGGTTGGGGCGAAAAGGTAAGCCCCAATATGCCATTTTCGTTTTCTAGCGTGGTTCGTGATTGGCTCATAATTTGTTTTGGGGTTATTTGGCTAAAGTAACTCTGGATTCGCAGATATTAAAGTTGCCGTCTAATTTTACGGCCACCAGCCGGATGCCGTATTCACCGGGAATAAAGCGGTCGGCGGCGGTATCCCAACGGCCCAGGTTTTCCGGGTTAATTTGCCCGCTGGTGGGTTCAACCAGGCAGCAACTCCAATCCACGCTGCCGGGCGACTTGAATTCGATTTTGTAGTAATCCAGGTCGCTCTGGCTGATGACGCCCTTAAACACCACTTCGCCGGTTAATTGCTGGTTTACCTGCGGGTTAAGCAGTTCCAGCCCGGCATCGCATTGCAGCGGCGTGGCGGTGGGAGCGGGCGGAATTTCGGTGGGCGCTTCGGCGGCGGGCGCAGCAGACGGCTCGGTGGTGGGTTCTTCGGGCGGCGGGGTGGGGCTGCCTGCGGCGGTGGGTTCGGTGGTGGCGGTGGGTTCGGCGGGCGGCGGGGCGGGCGTGGTTTCCGGGGCCGGAGCGTTGGGCGTAAAGGTGGGATAACCGGCCAGTTGGTCGTTATTGGCGGAGTTGGCGGCGGTAGCAAGCGTGGCGGTTTGGGCGGCGGGCGGCTGGCCAAAGCCGGGTGACGCGCCGTTGCCGGCGTAAATTCCGGCGGCCAGCAAAAACAAAACCGCGGCCAAAATTATCAGCGCCGCTGCCGGCGTAAAGAAGTTCCGTTTTACCTGCGCCGATTGCTCCAGCATATCCAGCGCCGCTTCAATGCTGATAATCTGGCCGTTCAGGGTGCGCCCGGAGCGGCTTTTGCTGGTTAATTGCCAGATGAGCGCGTTCACCCGCTCGTTCTGCAAATCGAGGTTGTGCGGGTTGCGGTAGCGGGGTTCAATCACCTGCACTTTATCCACCAGTTGGTAGCGGTAAATCTCGTCAATGGCCTGCATGGTGTTGGGCGGATTTTTTACCACAAACGGGTACGCGCCGGTGGTAAGTTTGTACAGGCACGCGCCAAAGGCAAACAAATCCGAGCGCCAATCGAGTTGCTGGCGGTGCTGGCCCGGCCCGCGCCATTCCAGCAGTTGCTCCGGCGACATAATTGAGGGCGCGCCCACGTGCAGGCTAAAATCGGTGAGGACGTAGCGTTCGGCCTGGGGATCAACCAGAATGTTGCTGAGTTTCAAATCGCGGTGCAGCACGCCGGGGTGGTGGTGATGCACGTAATCCAGCGCCTGGGCAATGGGCCGCAAAATTTTAATAGCCTGTTTCAACCCCACGTAGCGCAGGTCGGTGCCGGGGATGGTTTTGGCAAATTTGCACTCTGGCCGGGTAAGGTAATCCACCAGCGAGCCGCTGGAAAAATACTCCATGGCGTAATATTCGCCGTATTGCTCATCGCGGCCCATTTCAAAAATTTTAATGATGTTGTCGTGCGCAAAGCCGGCCATCAATTCGGCCTCGGCAATAAAGCTGGCCTGGGTGATGTACTCTGGCCGGGGCAATTTTAACGCCACGGGCAGGTCTTCGGCCTGAGTGTCTTCGGCCAGCCAAACCTGGCCAATGCCGCCTTCCCCAATTTGGGATTTTAGCAGATAGCGCCCGGCAAACAGCATGTTGGGGGTAAGCTCGTTGCTCATAATTGCGCGTCCCGTAAAAAACTCAGGCGGTGCGGTATAACCTGACCACCAGCAGCAGCACCGTCAGGCCCAAAATAACCGTCCAGGCCCACAACAACGGCAGGCTGTTAAATACAGGCACCAGGCCGCGCTTGGGGAACTTGTAGTTGCCAATCGCCTGCGCCTGAGAATCGTTCACTTTGACTGTAACCCGCACCACGTGTTCGTCGGTATCGGTTTGGTTTAGCCGCGAGGCGTAGGTGAGCCGGTAGCGCGTTTGAAAGGCGTTAAACAGGTTGGCGGCCACATTAGCGGTGCTAACATTTTGCGGGTTGTTAAAATAATGGCCGCCGGTGTTCACCGACAGGGTTTCCATGTAGGCGGAATCAACTTTGGTAGAAAAAGTCACGGTGTGCACCACGGCATCCTTTTGAATGGCCCGGTCTATTACCGACCCCACGGTAAACACATCGCCGCCGCTGCCAATCACCACAATTACCTGCCGGCGACCGGCGGTATTCTGTTTGAGGATGTCCAGCAGCGTTTCGTTGAGCCGGCGGTTGTTCATATCCTCAATCAGCATTTGGCGGATGCCGTTTTTGGCGGCAATCACATCGGAGGTGTAGGGCGTTAGCACCTTGCCCGACGAGGCGCGGACTTCGACCACGTGCGACACATCGCCGTTGCGGCCCAGGTTAAAATCGTTGAGCAGCAATTGCGACCACTCCTGCATGGGCCGGAACAACGCCAGGTTGCCGGTGGGGTCAAAATCAAACACAAACGAGATGGCCAGCCCCTTGTTGTTACTCAACTCCTCCACCGAGGTGAGCAGGTTGTCGGTGTTGTCGTCTTCAAAAACGGTAAAGTTGGCCGGGCCAAGGCCGTGAACGGCCACGTTGTTTTCGCGCGCCGTAACATCAATGGTGAGTTGCGGAAACTGGGCGTTGGTCAGGTTTTCAATATCAAGCGTCAGCGGCGTTTGGGCCAAAACGGGCAGGCCGGCCAGCAGCAGCCACAACCCCAGCAGAATTAACAGGTAGTGTTTCATAATGATTCACCGGATATTTTGATGCGGAACGCCTGAGCGCCAATCACCACCACGCCATCAACCGGCAACAGCCACGGCGGTTCGCCCAGTTGAGCGGCCTCGCCGTTGCCGGTGAGTACCTGCACCGAATCGGGCGCGATGTGGCCTTCGGGGCGGAGCGCCAGCCGTTTGCTGTGAAAGTCCAGTTCCAGCCGGGCGTGCGTTTCTAAAATACCATTGCCGGTTACAACAATGTGGTTGTGGTCGCCGCTGCCAATCAACACCGGAAGCGGCTGGTCGCGCAGAATTTGGCCCTGCCGGTTGCCATTGGCAAATTCAATATCGGGCCAGCGCAGGGTGTTAAATTGAAATTTGCTTTCGCCAAAGCGCACCGTATCGCCATCGCGTAACGGCATTTTTTCGCCGGGTTTGGCCTGCACCCCGTTCAGCCAGGTGCTGTGGTAACGGCTGCGGTCTTCCAGGTAAAAGGCGTTATCCTGGTAACGAATGGCGGCATGCTGGCTGGAAATGCTCAAATCGGCCTCAAGCGTTACGTGGCCCACCTGCCGGCCAATGTCGGTTTCGGCCACCGTCAGCTCAAAAATCTGGTTAGAGCCGCCTTTGTACACCAGGCTGCGCAGCCAGGCCGCCAGCGGCAGCGGCGGCGAGGGGATGAGCGTGATTTCGTCGGCGGCTACGCGGTTAATCACCGGCGATGCCTCCAGCGCACCTGGCGAGGCCGGCAGCAGCGCGCCGGGCATGGGCGTTAATTCATCACTGAGGTAAACTTCGGGCAGGGGTTTGGCCGGCATGGCCACGGGCGCAGTGGGCTGGAACAGTTGCCCGGCGGGTGGCGGCGGTTGCACTCGCCCCCGAAAGATAAGTTGCCGGGTGCTGGGGTGCGCCGACGCGACCAACACAAACGCAAAGCCCAGCGTTCCCTGCCACGACAGGTGGCGCACAATGGCCAGTAAATATTGCAGGTTGTCGTTGCTGAGCATTTGCAGCGAATTGAGTTGAGCCAGGCCGGCCAGCCGGAGCAAAAAGCCGGGCAACAGCCGCACCAGCAGCGAGGGAATAATCAACAACAATGACAGGCTGGTAATCCAGGTGATGGTGTTGGCCAGGTGTTGGTCTCTGGCGGAGGCGCTGGGGAGAATATTACGCAGCAGGATTAAAAACAGCAACAATACGGTGTACCCAAAAGCCAGGTAAACCACCCACCGGTACCAAAAACTCAGCCACCAGCCTTCGCCGGTTTGCCCCGATAATTCGGCCAGAACCAGCCAAATGGTGTTAAATTGCATACTCAATCCCTGTGTATAAAAGTTTGTATCCTTACCAGGTTCTAACTATACCAGTTTTTCAAAAAACTAGCCACTATCACCGCCAGGCTGAAGGAAAAACCGGCTCAAAACCCGGCTACAAATGGCCCAATTACCCGGCCAAAACCAAAATCACCCCTTCCGGGGAAGGGGTGATAAGGGCCAAACGCCTGTAATTTTCTGCGGATGAAAATTTACAACCCCAACCGGGCGGCCATGGCCTGCGCCGAGGCTTCGGTGGGTTCAAAATCAACAGAGCCGAACAGCCGCCACGTTTCGCGGTGCGTTACCGCCGCGCCGGGAGCCAGCGTAACCAGCGGCCCCAGCGTTTCCAATTCGATGAACTCGGTGCGGCAGTAGCATTCGCTGGAGCAGCCAAAATCCGGGTAAAGGGCGGCGGGTTGGTACGCAGCCTGCTTTATAAACAGGAGGTCATCCACATAATAGGCCAGCCAGCCCGCCGGATTGGCAAAGCCAAGTTTTAGCGCGTCCTGCTCCATTGAGGCGTGCACAAAAATGTAGCGGTTGCCCCATTGAATGTAATCGCTGTTAATATCGGTGTAGGGCCACAGCGCCAGGTGGCGGTTGGCCAGCACGCCGTCGGGGTCGGCGGGGCCAACTACCTGCGGCAAAATGGCCACGCCGCCCGGTTTGAGTTGGGTAATGGCCCACGGAGCCAGTTCCGCGCCCCACAGCCCTTCATTGGCCAGGGTGTGGTCAATAATCACCGTGGCCGAATCATCCGGCAGGATGATGCGCATGGACTTTTCGATGCCGGTTTTGGCTTCGATGGGTTGTGTCACTTCGATGCCGTTGGGCAGCAGTGTTACGCCAAGTGGGTCGTTATCGGGCACGTAAGTGCGGGCCGTCACCTCCGGCGAATGCCACAGCCGGTGGCCGCCCCACAAATTCATGGTGCCGCTGCCGGGGCAGGTTAACGTCATATTGGGTAGTTCGGCCATCAGGTTATCACCACCGGGCTGGCTAAGGCGGATAATGCGCGGCCCGGCAGAAACCGATACCAGCAGTTCGATGGCGCTGTTTTGCAGCCGGACACAATCGAGATTGAGAAATTTGGTTGTTTCCATTGTTAGTCCTTTACCTTTATCTTTCTAACTATCGTAGGCCCGTTTTACTTCGTCGCCAATAATTTTGATGCCGGCGCGCACGTCAGCTTCTTCGCCGGCGTAGCTCAACCGGATGCATTCGTACTTGTGCGCCCATTCGCCCGGCAAACCGGGGAAGAAGTGTTCGCCCGGCACCACCACCACCCCGCGCATTTTAAGCCGCTGGTAAAGCTGCTGGCTGGTAATGGGCAAGCCTTTAAACCAGAGCCAGGCAAAAAACGCGCCTTCGGGCTTGTGAATGTAAAAATCAACTCCGGCCAGTTCTTGCTGGGCCAGGCTAACCGCCAGTTCCGCTTTTTGGCGGTAGTACGGTTTGATGATGTCGCGGCCCAGCCGAATAATTTCGCCGCTTTCAACCAGGTTGCGCACCAGCACCGCCCCAATACTGCTGGGGGCCAGGCTGATGATGGCGTTCAGGCCGGAGATGGCGCGGATAATCTCCGGGCGGGCCACCACAAGGCCGGTGCGCGTGCCGGGCAGCCCCAATTTGGACAGGCTCATGCACAGCACAATGTTTTCATTCCAAACCGGGTGGGCTTCGGAGAAGATAATGCCGGGGAAGGGCAGGCCGTAGGCGTTATCTATAATCAGCGGGATGTCGTGCTGCCGGGCCAGCGCATCGAGCTTTTCGATTTCGGCGTTGGTAAGCACGTTGCCGGTGGGGTTGGTGGGGCGCGAAACGCACATCGCGCCAATGTCGGGGGTAACGGTAACGGCGTCAAAATCAACGTGGTATTTAAACAGGCGGTCATCTAAAAATTCAAAATCCGGTTTGTTGGCCACAAAAATATCATCGGCCAACCCCACATCCAGATAGCCAATATATTCCGGGGCCAGCGGCAGCAGAATTTTTTTATGGGAACCGTCGGCAAACTCGCCGGCAAACATGTTGAACAGGTAAAAAAAGGTGGTTTGGCTGCCGGTGGTCAGGGCGATGTTTTCGGCGGTGATGGGCCAGCCGTATTCGTTTTGGAACAGCGCGGCCAATGCCTGGGTAAAGGCTTTATCGCCCTGCGGCGGGCCGTACACGCCAAATAATTGCTCAAACTCGCGGCCACTGTCTAACAGCGCGGTCATTCGCTGGCGAAACAGGGCTTGCACCGGCGGCACGTGGCCGGGATTGCCGCCGCCCAGCATAATCATTTTGCGGTCGGCGGTGAGGGCGCGGCCCAGGTCATCCATCAATTGTAAAATGCCAGAGTCGCTGGTAAATTTGGTGCCAAATTTAGAAAGGCGCATGGGTCAACATCCTGGTTGAATTTGCATAAAGCGCCCCAAGTATACGCCTCAACCCGGTTTGAGGCAATAAAAAAGAGCGCCGGGGCGGTAAATTCCCGGCGCTCTTTTGCTTGGTTAAGACGGAGCAGGCGCAAACCTGCCCATAAGAATTAGGCTTTGCCCAGTACCGCCGCCAGCAACGCCATACGAATGTACATACCGTTTTTAACCTGCCTAAAATAAGCGGCGCGGGGATCGTGGTCTACGGTGTAGTGGATTTCACCCACGCGGGGCAGCGGGTGCATCACAATCATTTTGGCTTTGGCGTGAGCCATAATTTCCGGGGTGATGACGTAGTGGTCTTTCACCTCTTCGTATTGGGCCAGATCGGTGAATCGCTCTTTTTGCACGCGGGTTACGTACAACACGTCGGCGTTTTCAATGACATCGGCCACATCGTGGGTTTCGCGCACATCCAGCCCGGCATCAATCACGTAGTTCATGGTGGTGAGCGGCAGGCGCAAAATTTCCGGCGAGACAAAGCGCAGGCTTACATTGTACTGGGCAAGCAGTTTGGTGAGCGAGTGAACGGTGCGCCCGTAGCGCAAATCGCCCACCATGGCAATTTTCAGGCCGTCAATATCGCCCAGTTCCTCACGGATGGTGAACAGGTCCAGCAGGGCTTGCGTGGGGTGTTCGCCCGCGCCGTCACCGGCGTTGATAACCGGCACGCGGGAATAATCGGCGGCCACCTGCGCCGAGCCAATATCGGGGTGGCGCAGCACAATTACGTCGGAATATTGTTCCAGGGTGCGGATGGTATCGGCCAGCGTTTCGCCTTTGCTCACCGAGCTAAATTGCACGCCCTGGGTAATCGGGATAACGCTGCCGCCCAGCCGTTCCATAGCCGCAATAAACGAGGCGCTGGTGCGGGTGCTGGGTTCGTAGAACAAACAGGATGCCACCCGCCCGCGTAGCAGGTCGCAGTGGCCTACCCGTTCGACCATTTCGCGCATTTCGTGGGCGCGCGCAAATATATAGTCCAGTTTATCCTGGTTAAATTCATCAACCGAGATGACGTCTTTGCCAGTTAGCCCGTTGCCAATAAATTTTTCGGCGGGCATGTCATCAAAATTAAAAATGGGGGTGAGTTTTGCAGTCATAAATTCTCCTTTACTGGTTCCAACTTCTGTTTAACACCTTACAAAAAACAGCGAGGTTATTACCTCGCCGCTGAGAAACTATGTGAGTAAGTGGCCGCTGCCGGGCCGGGCCAAAACCTGACCGTTGGCAAAAACCGTTGCGCCGCGCAGCACCACCCGCTGCACCCGGCCCACTACTTGCCGCCCGGCAAAGGGCGTCCAGCCGCATTTGGTGTGCAGCCCTTCGTTTGTAATGGTAAACGGGGTGTGGTCATCAACTTCAATAAACGTGTCCGGCTGAGTCGGCAGGTTAAAAATTTTGCGCGGGTTGATGGCCATCAGTTCCACCAGCCGCTCCAGCGATAGCCGGCCCGCTTTTACGGCGGTGAGCATTAACGGCAGCGAGGTTTCCAGCCCGGCCACGCCCGGCGGCGGCGCAGCCGATTCTTTTTCGGCGCGGGTGTGCGGCGCGTGGTCGGTGGCAATGCAATCAACGGTGATGGGCAGGTGCGCCCACAGCGCGTCCACATCGGTTTGGGCGGCCAGCCGGGGGCGCATATCGGCCCACGGCCCCATTTGTTCGGCATCGGCCTGGGTTAAAAACAGATGATGCGGGGTTACTTCGCAGGTTACGGGCAAGCCCTGCCGTTTGGCGGCGGCAATCAGTTCAATCTCATCGCGGCGGCTGATGTGGCAAAAATGCACGGGCCGCCCAAAACTGGCCGCCAGCCCAATGCCAATGGCCACGTTGGGGCCTTCGGCGTGCATGGCAATCAATTTTTCGCGCGGCCAGGTGGCAAAACAGGCGTGCAGCGTGGGCAAATCTTCTACCCGGAGCGGGCCAAAGGTATCGTTGAGATAAATTTTGAGCGCCGCCGTAAACGGCGCAAGCTGCGGCAGTTCCGTAACGTGTTCCGGGCTGGCGCCAGCAAAAAGCCCAACATCGCACACAATTGCGGGTTGGGCTTTTTGCCGGGTGTTCTGCGCCACCGCTACGGTGGTTAACGGGGGCGAGGTGTTGGGCATGGCCAGCACGGTGGTTACGCCGCCGGCTAACGCCGCGCTGGTGCCGGTATAAAAATCCTCTTTGTGTTCGCCGCCGGGCACGCGCAAATGAGTGTGCACGTCGGCCAGGCCGGGTAATTTTATAGTTGACACGCCGCCTCCTGAGTATTTGCTGCCGGGCCAAGGCCCAAAAAAAGGCCTGATTCGTAATGAATCAGGCCATTAATCTCGTTGCCGGTTGTTATTGGGATGTTTTTGGGCTTGCCCCAGACTACGATGGGAGTCATTCTCTCTCCGGTTCATACTCTGGAGGGACATATTATCACGGTTACGGGCGGCGGGCAAATGTTGCCGGTTGTTTTTCAGCCCAAACCGTAATATTCGCCAATTCGGGCCAATCGTGATTTAATTGAGCCAAGCTTATCCCGATAGGAGCAACCTGATGAAAATTAAAGCCGCAGTTTTGTACGAGCCAAACACTCCTTTTTGCATTGAAACCGTTGAACTTGAGCCACCCCGAGCCGGCGAAGTGCTCATTAAAATGGCCGCCGCCGGCGTGTGCCACAGCGATTGGCACCTGGTAACGGGCGCAACCAAACACGCCCTGCCGGTAGTGCCCGGTCACGAAGGCGCGGGCGTGGTTGAGGCCGTAGGCCCGGGCGTAACCCGCCTGGCCCCCGGCGACCACATTGCCATCAACTGGGCACCCAATTGCGGCAGTTGTTTTTACTGCCTGCACAACCGCCCCAGCCTGTGCGAAACTTACGTGGGGCCAATGTGGGCCGGCACCATGATGGACGGCACTACCCGCCTGTCGCAAAATGGCCAACCAATCTACCATTTTAGCGCCACCGCCTGCTTTGCCGAATACACCGTGGTACCGCAGGAATGCTGCGTGCCGCTGCCCAAAACCGTGCCGCTGTCTATTGCCGCACTGGTGGGCTGCGCCGTTACCACCGGCGTGGGCGCGGTGCTGAACACCGTCAGCGTAAAACCGGGCAGCAGCGTGGCCGTATTTGGCGCGGGCGGCGTGGGGCTAAGCATTATTATGGCGGCCAAACTGGCCGGAGCCAGCCGCATTATTGCCGTAGACCGCACCGCCACCAAAGGCCAATTGGCCCGCGAGTTTGGCGCAACCGACGCCCTGACCGCCGGCCCGGACGTGCCCGCCGCCATTCGCGGCCTCACCGAGGGGCGCGGCGCGGATTACGTGTTTGAAGCCATCGGCATTCCGGCGGTGCAGGAGCAAAGCTTTGAGGCGATGCGCCCCGGCGGTATTCTGGTGCTGGTGGGGCTATCGCCGATGGGCAGCGGCACCAACCTGCCCGGCGCCATCATTGGCCGGCAAGAAAAAACCATCACCGGCTCGTACTACGGCACGGCCAACACCGCCCGCGACTTTCCGCTGTTTATTGACCTGTACCAGCGCGGCCTGCTCGATTTGGACCGGCTGGTTTCAAAAACCTTCAGCCTGGATCAGATTAACGAAGCCTACGCCGAAATGCTCGGCGGTGAAATGGCGCGGGGCATTATTGCATTTTAACCAGGGCTTTGCTTTTGCCCATTAATTAAGATAAGATACTCAAAAAACCATCTTTGGAGGATATCTCATGGCTGTTTCGCCTGATTTGCTAGAAATTTTGCGCTGCCCCTACTGCGTTAGCGGCCCCACCCGCAAGGCCGGCGATGACCCTGGCCGGCTGGAACTGGTTAACGGCGTTTGGCTGGTTTGCCAGGAAGCCGATTGTGGCCGCAAATATCCCATCAAAGAAGACATCCCCGTAATGTTGATTGAAGAGGGCGACAAGTGGATTAACACTCCCGTGGCTAACCTGCCCGGCGACACCGGCCCGCTGGTAGAGCCAACCCACTACGTGCCGGTAAGCCGCCCCAGCGATTTTGGCACCAGCCGCGAAGGTTACTACGACCGCAAGCGGTTGGCGTTGTTGCTGTTGAGTATTTTGGGCGTGTCGGTGTTAATTGCCGGGCTGCTCTACTTTTCGCGCCCCCAATCCAACACCGAGGCGTAACGGCGGGGCTTGTTGCCGCCGAGCAACCATTTAATTATCAGGGCGTGAAAAAAATTTATCAGCACGTCAAAAAAAATTATCACGTCCTGATAATTTTGTAACTCTCTCGCCAAAATTTAAGGCCGGGGCCGGTTAAAAAACCATTGGCCCCTTCAAAATAAAAATGATCGAAACGTTGCCCAAAAACGGGCTGGTTTTGTACAAAAACAGCCCGGCTAAAATCAATCAACCAGGCGACAAGCTGGAAATAGAGCTTGATACCGGCAAAACCATCAATGTGCGCCCCAAAGATGTGACCCTGCTGCATCCGGGGCCGGTGTCAAGCCTGGCCAACCTCCAGCCGCCGCCGGGCGATGCCGCCACTGCCTGGGAATTGCTGGCCGGCCAAACCACCACTCTGCCCGAACTGGCCGGCCTTATTTTTGATGATTTCACCCCGGCCACGACCTGGGCCACCTGGCAACTCATCAACGACGGGCTGTATTTTCGGGGTGCGCCCGATGCGGTGCAGGTGCGGCTGCCGCACGAGGTGGAAAAAACGCAGGCCGACCGCGCCACCAAAGAAACCGAAAAGCAGGCGCGGGCCGAATTTTTGGCCCGCGTTCAGGCCGGGCAGTTTTTAGCGGTTGACCGCCCCTACATGGCCGACGTGGAGGCGCTGGCCTATGGCCGGCAGGATAAAAGCTGGGTGCTGCGCGAGTTAAACCAAACCCAAAGCCGCGAAAACGCCCACGCCTTGCTCCTCAATTTGGGCTGCTGGGATTACACCGTTAACCCCTACCCGCAGCGGTTGGGCGTAACCGCCGTTCTGCCCAACCTGCCCTTGCCGCCGCTGCCCAACGAACCTCGGCTTGACCTTACCCACCTGCCGGCCTTTGCCATTGATGATGCCGGCAGCGCCGACCCCGACGACGCCATCAGCCTTGATGGCCGCCGCCTGTGGGTGCATGTGGCCGATGTGGCCGCGCTGGCCGCGCCCGACAGCCCGGTTGACCTTGAAGCCCGCGCGCGGGGGGCCAGCCTGTACCTGCCCGAAGGCACCGTTACCATGTTGCCGCCCGAAGCCACTAAATTATTGGGGCTGGGGCTGGCCGAAGTTTCGCCGGCGTTGTCGTTTGGGCTTGAGTTTGACGCCGCCGGTGAGGTAACGCTGGCCCAGGTTGCGCCCAGTTGGGTGCGGGTAGACCGGCTCAGCTATGAAGAGGCCGAAACCCGGCTTGAAATTGCGCCGTTTGACCGGCTTTTGGAGCTATCGCGCCGGTTTACCCGGCGGCGCGAGGCCAACGGCGCGGTTGAACTGAACCTGCCCGAAGTAAAAATCCGGGTGAACGCCGGGGTGGTGGCCATCAAACCGTTGCCGCGACTCAACAGCCGCGACATGGTGCGCGACGCCATGCTGATGGCCGGCGAAGCCGTGGCCCGGTTTGCGCGGGAAAACAACATTCCGCTGCTCTTTAGCACCCAGGAAGCCGCCGAAGACGAAGGCACTTTTTCTAACACCGTGGCCGGAATGTTTGCCCGCCGCCGCACGCTCAAACGCAGCCAACTGCGCAGCCTGCCCGCGCCTCACGCCGGGCTGGGGTTAACCATTTACGCCCAAACTACCAGCCCGCTACGCCGCTACGCCGATTTAGTGATTCACCAGCAGCTTAGGGCTTACCTGCAAGGCCGGCCACTGTTAACCGAAGCCGACATGCTGGAGCGCGTGGGCGCTGCCGAAGCCATTACCAGCAGCGTGCGCCAAACCGAACGGCTGGCCAACAAACACTGGACGCTGGTGTATTTGCAGCAAAATCCGGGCTGGAGCGGCGCTGGTATTTTGGTAGAAGATTTTGGCCGCAAAGGCCGGCTGCTGCTGCCCGACCTGGATTTGGAAACCCAGCTTCAGTTGCCGCAGGATTTGCCGCTGAACAGCCATCTCCCGCTGGTTTTCAAAGAAGCCAGCCTGCCGTTTTTAGAAGCCTACTTTCGCCTGGCCGAATAACGCAACGGCGCACCGGAAAAACTGTTTGCATTTGAGCATGTCTCCGTTAAAATACCTCATCATCAAAAACGCGCCACCGATAATGACAATATCCATTTAGAGGAGACAGTAGGGAGCCGGCGCAAAGCCGGCCCACGTAGGGCAACCGCGAGGGTCGCCCCTGTTCAGGGTGACATTCGCAATTCGCTATTTTTTAGAGGAGTAAACTGTTGGAACTGAGAAAAATTGTATTAATCCAGCCGGGCCGCGAAGGCAAAATTTTTGGCAAAGCGCCGGCGGCCCCCTACACGCTGATGCGCCTGGCCTCGCTGGTGCCGCCCGACATCAACGTGGAAATCTGGCATCACGATTGGGAGCCGGTTGAACCCAAACTGCGTACCCTGGGCAAGCACGATCTGGTGGGCATTACCGCCAAAACCCTGGAAATTGAACAGGCCGAACAGTTTGCCCAACTGGCCCGCCAGGCCGGCGTGCAGGCCATTGTGGTGGGCGGCAGCCACGCCACGCTTATGCCCGAAGATGTGGAACGCTGGGCCGATGTGGTTGTTACCGGCGAAGCCTACCGCACCTGGCCGCGCATTATTCAGGATTTTATCAACGATACCCTCCGGCCCCGCTACGATGACACCGAATGGGCCAACCTCACCGGCGTGGCGACGCTATCGAACCGGGTGATTACAATGATGGACGAGCGCCGCCGCTTTTGGACGCCAATGATGGAAATTACCCGTGGCTGCCCGCGCAACTGCTCGTTTTGCACGGCCATCCGCGTGAGCGGGCAAAAAATGCGCTTTAGGCCCGTTGAGGAAGTGGTGGAGGAAATCGAGCGGCGCAAAATTGACCGCTTCTTTTTAACCGACGATAACTTTGGGCTGGCCTTTGCCATTGACCCCGAATACACCGAAAAGCTGTTTTTGGCGCTGGAAAAGCTGCCGTTACGCGGCTGGACAACTCAGGCCGAAATGATGGTGGCCAAATATCCGGAACTGCTTAAACTGGCCAAACGCGCCCACCTGGATAAACTGTTCATCGGGTTTGAATCGGTTAACCCGGATAACCGCCGCGAGTTGGGCGGCAAAAGCAAGGGGCAAATCGGCCAGTATTTTGAGGCCATCCGCGAAATTCAAAAGCACGGGCTGGGCGTGGTGGGGCTATTTGTGTTCGGATTTGATTCCGACACGCCCAAAGTAATGTGGGAAACCTGGGATTTTGCCAAACAGGCCGGCCTTGATAGCCTGAGCACCACCATCCTTACCCCCTACCCCGGCACACCCTTCCGCGACCAGCTTATCCGCGAAAACCGGCTCATCCCCGAAAAAACGTGGCGCTATTACGATACCGCGCACGTTACTTACTACCCCACTTTAATGACCGTGGCCGAGTTTGAGCGCGAATACGATAAAGTTTGCCGCGCCATTTACGCGCCACACCAAATTGCCCGGCGCGGCGTGCGCGCTCTGCTCCGGCACCCGCTGCGCCGCATGCCGGCCAAAGCCTTTGGCAGCTTCAGCACCGATTACGGCTACCGCCGCACCTTTGACTGGCGGCACGCCTTTTCGGATTAGCCAAATTGCGAATGTCGCCCTGAGGGCGCAAGCCCAAAGGGTTTCTGGTAGAGGCGACCATCGCGGTTGCCCGACGGGGGGCCATCACCAAAAACAAACAGGCCACGGCTAAACCGTGGCCTGTTTGTTTATTCTGGGGACGGACTTTTACTCGGTGGTATCTTCTTCGCCGTAGAAATCAAACTGTCCGGTTACATCGGGCAGTTCGATGGTTTTATCAACCTTGCCGTCGTTTTCATGGTCAAGGTCAAGCTGCAACCCTTTGCCTTCGCCTTCCCATTGAGTAAAGGGAATGAAGGCCGTGTTTTCGGGGTTCATCACTATATCGGTGGCGCCAAACACGCGCTCGCCTTCGTCATCAACTCGCAGCACGTACACATCGTAGGTACTGGGATCGGTGTTGTAGCTGGTGTTGATGAGAAATTCGTTGGTGTCCAGGTCCAGCCCGATATCAAAGTTATCCTCGGCCCCCACCAGTTCGGTGGCTTTGACCTGAAGCGCGTAGTCGGCTTCATCGGTTTCAAGCCCCATTTCAATATCCGGCGATTCGGAGTAGCTGGTGTTGTAGGTAAGCTGGTGGCGGTTTTTATCAATGTACACGGTAATGTTATCGGTTTCGCCCGGCTCCAGCCACACGTTTGAAACTTGCAGGTAGTAGCCCGGCCCCAGCATGGTCACATCGGAGCCGCTGGCCTCTTTGAGCGGCGTGCCATCTACCACAATATCAAACGATAACCCCACCGGGATGCGGTACACCGGTGATTTATCCTTGTCCAGCCCGCTTTTTTCCTCGCTGCCCTCGGCCGGTCGGGAGAAAATACGCATGTTCACGGTGGACGCGCCGGGGATGTCGTTCACAATTTCGCCCTTGGAGTAGCCAATCCCCCGGCCCCAGTCGTCTACAACGTACAAATCAGATTTGCCCACCAGCCAAATCTGGTAAAAGTCCTCGGCTTCGCCCCGCGTGAGCAGCGCCCACCGTTTTAGCATGTCGGCCCAAATGGGATTATCCGCTTCGGACTGAGTTGCCGGCGCGGCTTGCCGCAACGCCCCTTTGCTCCCTTTGCTGCTGCCCTGCCCGGTTGAAGCGCCGGCGCAGAAATCGCAATCCTGCGTTTTAAGGCGCGGGGTCAGGGCCACCAGTTCCAGGTTTTTCAATTCGGCGTTGCCGGTGTACAAAAACGATTCAACCTCCGGGTTGGGCGAGCCTTCGTACTGCCAGGTGTCTTTGTTGCGGTCAACCTCTACCACGCGGGTTTCGCCGGGGAAGTTGTTATCGTAAATGAGGATGTTGTACAGGCCGTTGCCTTTATCTTCCACGCCGATGGGGGTTACGGCGTGCCCGGCGCTGCCATCGGGTTTGTAAAAGCCCATCACCCACCATTCGGAGGCTTTTTTGCCGTTGGCAAAGTTTTCAATCAGCGTATCCAGCACCGCACTGGGCGAATCGGACACCCGGATGGTTGAGCCGGGGTAGGTTGCCTGGGTTGTCCACCAGTAGGCAATTTCTTCTTGCAGCGGCTTGTTGTCCTCTATTTTTAAATCGAAGGGGGTTTTGCCGCCAAAATCGTCGGGTTTAATCTGGCTGTAGTACATGAGGGCGCTCAACACGGCCATGCCTTCGCAGTGGCCGCCGCTCATGTAGCTGTTGATTTGTTCCATCCACTGCTGGGCGGTGGGCGAGAGGGTGCATTTGCCGCCGGCCAGGCTGGCGCACACCTTATCGCCAAACATGCGGTGCACTTCTGCCGGGGTAAGGTTGGTGGCCGGAATATCGTTGCCGTAGTTATAAAAGCCAAACCCGTCCGTTTTTGGCTCAAAACCGCTGCTAACCTGGCCGTTGTCGGCAGCCGGAATTTCGGCGGGCGGCACTGTGGGTTGGGGCGTGGGCGTGGCGGTGGGTTTGGGTTTGGGCTTGGCCGCGGGCGTTTCCGGGGCGGGTTGGCCGGCGGGAGCCAGCTCCGGGCCGGGGGTAAAGCTGTCAACGGTGGCGGCCCAATCATCGGCCACCGCCTTCAAATCTGTGGTGAGCAGCAGCATTACGTACAGGGTGCTATCGGCCTGGGTGACAAAGGCGCTGCCCTGGCCGGTATCGCCGCCGGCCAAAGTGAACTCAAACGGAATTGAGAAGCCGTTGGCCAGGGTTTCCACTTTGTCATCTTGCAGCTTGAAGTTTTCAATGCTTTGCGCGCCTTCAATGACGGGGCGCACCACGCTGGGCAGCGTGTCTTTGGTTAGCTCAATCGGCGCTTCGCCAAACAGCACCATCACCGAGCCGTTTTCGTTTTCAAACAGTGCGCCGTCGTCCGTTTCTTCGGTGAGCGCGCCAAATTCAACCATGCTGAACATGCCGCTGGGGTGGGTGTAGCCCTGGGCTGCCGCCGCCGAACCAACCAGAACAAAAATCAAAATGAACGCCGCAATCACCATTGTTCTTTTCATATGACCCTTAGCTCCTTTGGATAAATTATTTTTTATTGCCATCGGGCATAATCGCCCCGGAAAGCCTGGTTTGGATAAGGATGGCCATGCTCATGGTAGCGCCGGTAAGGTTAGCCCCGGACAGGTTGGCAAAGCCAAAATCCGTCCAGCTTAAGTTGGCCTGGGTTAAAACGGCATTGGCCAGATTGGCGCGCTGCAACACCGCGCCGCTTAAATTAGCGCCGCTCAGGTTGGCCCGGCTCAAATCGGCTCCCGGCAATTTGGCCATGCTCAAATCGGCCCCACTCAAATCAACGCCGCTCAGGTTGGCCTGGGGCAATTGAATATTTTGAAAGTTGCGGTCACCGGCATTATAACGCTCGATTAGCTCTTGCGCCGAGGTAATCGGTTGCAGTTGGGTCATATTTGGGTTTGGATTGGGCTAATATTGATGAGAAACAGTTTTATACAACGTTGAATGGCGGGCAGAAAAGTACCATTATGATAAAGGATATCCGCCCAAAAAACAACTTAAAAAAGGACGAGCGACGAATGATGAATTTTCAGTCGCCGTTGCTAGACTGCCGGTTGGGGCCGCCTCCCGCAAAAACACAGGGGCGCTTGTCATTCGTAATTCGTCGAGCGCAAGGCCCTGCCCAGCAAAAATTCGCCGATTCGCCATCCGCTCATTCGCAGATTCGCCTATTCACCGGTTCGTTCTGTTTATGGTATGATTTGAGGCGGCTGATACATTACCCCAACAACCGGGAAAATCGTAAAAAACCAACATTATCGCAGGTTACAGTTTAACTGTGGCCTGCAACTATGGCTTGATTAAGGAAACGACACAATGAAAACAAATCATTGGATATTCATTAGTGGGGCAATAACCTTACTGTTTATCACCCTACCTGGCTGTAATTATCAACTCACCACCACTTCCTTACCAGCTACTCCCACTATCAAAACCGGGACGATTTCGCCCTCGCCTACCCCGACCTTTGCCCCCACTCCAACCTTACCTAAAGTAGCCGTCACGTCCATCGCCTACCCGGATCAACCGATCACCCCGGAGAACGCTGCCCAGGTGATCCAACTAGGCCTCCTGCCCCCACCCCAGCAAGGCGAATTGATTGGCATCTCCGATTTGGCGCTGTTGCCTGTCTCTTCCTCCCCTGAAGCCACCGACAAACTTTTTGTGGCCCACGGATTTCGCGAACTGGGCGGAAAGCATCCCTCTCTCATTAAAGCTTATCATTACCCATAAGTGGGAGGAAAAAAAGATGAGGGTGAGTTGTGCT
>CAZFCE010000058.1:0-18637 GCA_964517605.1 uncultured Caldilineaceae bacterium
TTTGATAATGGAGATTGAGCAACATCTCGCGCACGTGGTCAAGTTTGGTTTTGCCATCACCGGCGGGGTCGTAGATCCGATAATCAATCAGCCAGAATTGGTCTAACTCGGGATTGACATACACGCACGTCACTACCCCGATGCCCTTGACCAAGCCGTGCGCGTTACCACTGTACTGCCGTCGGACTAATTCAATGGCAAAGGAGCTATTCTTATCCAGAACCGTGTCATCAAAGATGACATAGCCTGTGGGGGTGCGGATGATTTGACCTTCGACGTTGTCCCACACTAAGCGAGGGGTCAAGCGTTCCGCCCGCAGATACCGATTGAGGCTATCGTGGGAAAACTTTTCACTGTGGTCAGCAAAGTTAGTCAACGTGTAGTTAATCTGGCTGACCAACAGGTATTGGCAATAGTCTAAGCGTGTGATTGATTCTTTCATCAGGCTAACTTATTGCGGCTCGCTTATTCTGTCAAATTTAAGCCCATTTTTGCGTAAGTCCTAGATAAATTGAGTGGGTTAAGGTCGGTCAGATTGGAGGTGGAGAATACGGGAATTATTAATCCGACATCTAAGAGTCCTTGGACTGTTGGCAGTGGGCAGGGGAAAATAATCGTCCAGCGTTCTTCCATTACAATCGTTGAAATTTGCGCAACTCAGGGTAGAGCGAATGTGTATGTTGACGGTACATCTTTTTCATCAGTAACAAGTAATGATTGTGTTCAAGGAGAAGGACGCCAATTTTATGTTAATTCATCACATTCCAGTTCAGGTACGTATCAGATATTGAGATAAGTCAGACTGAAACCAGTGCAGGTATTTGTGGCGCACGCCGCGCCCGGCAGCAAAACCGAGCAGTTCTACCGTGAGATAATCGACGCGGGCAAGCCGGTCTACACGTTTGATGATCCGGCCAATATCAATTTGATGGATCTGGGGGCACGGACAGTCGAAGTTAATAAACTGGAGGAATGGATCACTGACTAAATTAGACCGGTTCCATCATTTCACCCGCTTTGAAGGCGTGCCGGAAGAGGTGTGGAATTTCCAGATTGGCGGCTATCAGGTCTGCCACAAATGGCTGTATGATCGGCGGGGCAGCGGCGGCTGGCGGGTAGCACCCTCACCCCGGAAGGCGTCGCGCACTACCAGCGGGTGGTGGTCTCGCTGAATGAAACCATCCGGCTGATGGATGAAATCGACGCGGTGATTGAGGAGTGCGGCGACTGGCCGCTTGTCGGCAGCGGGGGGATGAAGAATGAAGGAGGCAGGATGAATAGTGAACTCATCAATACCGTTTCTGTTGAGACCCATTACGGGTTTCGGGATGTCAATTTGTATTATGGGGATATTACCACCGCAACCGATGAGGTGTTGGTTTTGTCCAGTCACGCCAACGCCCGGATACCGTTGGCCGGTCAGGTCATTGACAGGCTCAAGGAAAAGTATGGTTTCAAATTTGAACGGCTGGCTCCCTTGCTGCTTTTGCGGGGTGTTGAAGGCACTCATCGTGTGGTTGAACACCTCACGACCCCCTACAAAGAGATATTGGTTGTCCGCATTTCGGGTGGGGGTGGGCAGAGACAGCAGAATGTGCCGCCGAAACTAAATACGCCACCACTATCCGGGTATGAACAAGCGATTTGGACAGTGTATGGTTCCCTGGCCGCTCTGGAACTGCAAGGCCAGCGATTCGGGTCAGTGGCACTGCCGTTGTTGGGAGGTCGCCGGGGAATTCACCACCAGAAAGCAATGCGGATAAATCTTGATTATGCGGCTGAATGGTTGAAAACATCTCGTTTTATGCAAGCGGTCAACTTTTATGTGTACGAGCCCGACCAGGTTGTCTTGTGGCAAGAAGCCATGAATACTGCATTGCGCCGTCAATTTGTAAAAACGGCGAACAAGCACGTGGTTCAGGGCTTGAGCGCAGAAATTGTGGCCATCGCGTCCACGCCAATATTTCAGACAAAACGCTTGAAAGAAGCCCTCGAACCGATTGTCAAAGCACTCAATTCAGATACGCTGTGTCTGCAACTGGTGGCTACATTTGGGCGGGTAGCCACCGAAGTTATTGTCAAAGAAGTGTGCCAAAGTCAGGGCATCGCTACTAATCTAAGTCTTTTCAAGGCGATTAACACTCTTGATGAACAAAAAATTGTGGCCCCGTGGTTAATCAACCACTTTCACAACATCCGCATTTTAGGTAATGAGACGGTTCATACCGGCAAACCGGTCACCTATCGTCCTGATGAACTGGGAGAGGATGATCTCATTCCAATTTTAGCCAGTTTGCTGCGTGTTCTATCATTTTGGCAAAGTTGGCATACCACTTTACCCGGATCGCAGTGAACAACATCGGAGATTGAATTATGTCTGAACACGATTTTACCATCCTATATGAACAATACCCAACTATCATTGCCCAAATGCCGTCGGAGTTTACCAGCCACTATTTTATCCTGCGGTTGGCCCAACAGAATCAGGCATTATATGTAGAGGCTTTGTATGTCTATCGTCAGGGTAATCCGTTTCAAGTGGTTCACGGTATTCTGGCCAAACAATTACACCAGCACCCAAATTTGATTGTTTATGTCGGTGACGAAACACATAGCATAGATATCTTTGGGCAAACCGGCGCGGCGGCTCGATGGCGGCGGTTATAGTATTGAAGGGTCGGAATGAGCATTTCCATGAATACTGAGTTTCTACGCCAACTTCTAAGCGAATCTGAAAGTACTACGCTCGAATTCAAACGTAAGTTGTATGATCTCGACCATAGCGATTCCGACACCAGAAAACGGCAGCGGGACGAACTCATCAAAGATATTCTCGCGCTGGTCAACGGCAGCCCGTTTACGGTGGGCAAAAATGCCTACCTCATCATCGGTGCGGATGACAAACTCCAGCCGGATGGCGCTCGCAACCTGTTTGATATTGACCCCGCCTCGCTGACCAAACAACGGATTTTGCACCTGGTCAACGCCGCCTGCCAGCCCCGGCTGCAAGATATTGAGTGCGAGACGGTCGAGGTCGAAGGGAAGCGGCTGTTGGTCATCACCATCTGGCCCACGCCCCACCTGCACGAAACCACCCGCGATTTGACCACCTCGCAGGGCAGCTTTAGCAAACACACCGTCTTTACCCGCCACGATGAAAACATCGAAGTGGCCTCGCAGCGGGAACGGGAAGCGATTCTCAAGCTCAAGCAATTCCACTTTGCCGATACGCGCAAAGCGCCACCGGCCCGGTTCGGCGCGGTGGTAGGGGGCGTGGTCGGTGGAATAATGGCGACTGTACCGCCGCACAAAGACAATCCCTATCCTAAGCCCACTGTTATTGGCCGGGGAGTTGCCGGAACAATCTTGAGTTCGTTTTTGGGGTTGGTTATCGGCTGGGGGTATACCAACTTTCTGGACGTGAAATACGAATGGCACTTTCTATCGAACCGAGAAAGAGCTTCTTATGTTGCGCTTTACCTTGGCTTTGTCGTATCAATCTGGAGTTTTGTTCGATGGATTTGGAAGATAATGTTAGCCCAGGCCGCAAGCGAAAACAGTAATTTTCCTCAAGGAAAATGAATGGTCCTACATATCTAATTCTGGAGGTAGCCATCTGTGGCAGACAACACTGAGCGCCCAAGCGGCGTGCCTTACATTTTCACTAAAACGAATGGCGGTTCAACCCCATTGGAATCTATCAGCCTGACCGACCGGGGTGACGCCGCCATCACCGAGGACTGGCTTCAGCGGCACATCTTGGCCCACCCCGGCTTGCTGCCGGTGGCTGAGATTGCCCCCATTTTTGGGCCACTTATGCCACTCTGCCGGGAACTGTCTACCCCCGCCGGGCCGGTGGACAACCTGTACATCAACGAACTGGGGTTGCTAACCATTGCCGAGTGCAAACTGTGGCGCAACCCCCAGTCCCGCCGCGAGGTGGTGGAGCAAATCCTCGATTACGCCGCCCAGATTAGCCGGTGGGATTACCCCCGCCTGGAGCAAGCCATTGGCGCAGCCCGAAATGAAAAAGCATTCTCGCTCTACCGATTCTTGCGAGAACAACAGGATGCCAAAATCGGCCAAGAGGCCACCTTTATTGATAACGTTACGCGCAACTTGCGCCGGGGCCGGTTTTTGCTACTCATTGTAGGGGATGGCATTCGGGAGCAGGTGGAAGCTATTGGCGAATTTTTGCAAAACCAGGCCCACCTCAACTTCTCCTTTGCCCTGGTTGAAACCCGCCTGTACCGATTGCCAGAGGCACAAGGGGTATTGGTGGTGCCGCGAGTGCTGGCCCGCACCGTCGAAATTGAGCGAGCGGTGATTCGTCTTGAGGCGGGGCGGCTGGTGGCCGAAGCGCCGTCAATTCAGCAAACACAAGCAAAAACGTCAGGCTGGCGCACCACCATCACCAAACAGTATTTCTACGAGAGCCTGGCCAAACTCGACCCAATGCTGCCGCCACAGGTTCAACAGTTCTTTGATCAGGTTACGGCCTTGGGGCTGCTGGTTGACGCCACACCGGCGCACCTGATGATCAAATCCGCTGACCGGGTATTCAATTTTGGCGGCTTTACCCCGGATGGCTTTATGCGTAACTACGGCATTGCGGCTAAAACCAAAGAGCTTGGCCTGGGGAATGTGGGCGAACTGTACCTTGAACAACTGGTGACGCTGTTTTCGGACGCCGAAGTTAACCGCTCCCGGAACCGGTTTGACTGGTCGGTGCAAAAGCGGGATGGGAGCTTGGTGACCATTGCCGAATGCCTGGATGTACAGGCGGCGTGGATGGCGCTGATCAAAGGGACGCTGAGTAAAATTGAACAGATAATGGAGGGCTAAAATGAGCTACGATAACATCACTATTGCCACGGCTATGCGCCAGATTAGAAATAACGAACTCGTCTTGCCGGCAATCCAGCGTGATTTTGTCTGGTCTGCGGAGCGCATCTACCGTTTTCTGGATTCGTTGCTGCGTGGCTATCCCATTGGCACGCTCCTGTTCTGGAATACCAAACAACGCATCCAGTTTCGGGAATTTGTTAAGGATAAGACTGATGACACACGCTATACGTTTCAGATAAAAGACGCCGGTCGGCGAGGAACAATGGTTCTTGATGGTCAACAGCGATTGCAGTCACTTTATCTGGCCCTGCAAGGCACTCACAATCGGGAAAAACTTTATTTTGACGTTCTTAGCGGCAATCATAGCGATGATGTCTCGGAAGCGCGTTATCAGTTCAAATTTCTGTTACCACCACTAGCAATTGACCTAAACAAAAGTAACTCAGGAATCCAATTTTGGATACCCTTGAGCGAAATCTATAACTGCCAGGACGTGCCAGAACGCCGGCGGCTGGCCGAACGATATATTGAACAGTCCGGCATTGATCGAATTTCGGAAAATAGTCATCGTCTGGCAGATAATGTTGAGATTGCTCACTCTAAATTGCGTACCGAAACCATTTTGAGTCACTACACGATTGACCTGGATTATGGTGAAGATTCAGCCTCGACCCCAGTCGATGAAATTCTTGAAATTTTTGTTCGTACCAACTCCGGTGGGCAAGTACTCAGCAAGTCCGACCTGATGTTCTCGCTGATGCAGTTGCGTTGGGAAGGCGCGGCCGATAACATTGAGGATTTGTTGGCAGAAGTCAACACAGCCGATCTGACTTTTGACAAAGATTTTGTACTGCGTTGCGCGCTGGTCTGCTGCGGTCAGGGAGCCAGATATGATGTTGATAAACTGCGTGATGAGGCAATCGTAGCCCGAATCGAGACTGAATTCATGAAATTGGCTCGGGCAATCACAAACGCAATTCATTTTCTACGACACGTTGCCAAAATCAGAGATGAACGGATATTGGGATCACGCAATTCCATTATTCCCTTTGTCTACTACTTATTTCATCGAATGCAGCAGGAACCGGGCGATGAGGCAAACCAACTGGCAATGAAGCACGCTCTGTATCTAGGGCTGATGACTTCGGCCTTTTCACGCTACGTTGAAAGCCGAATTGATGGTGTTATCCGAGAGGTATTTGATCCGGCCCGGTTTGCAGGTGTGGCAGGTTTCCCTTTAGCTGGTTTTCGCGCTTACATCAGACAACGAGAGGGCCGGGACCGCATTGACAATTGGGTGTTGCAGCGCAATATCACTTTGCTGATGAACATTCTGGAAGGCGGGCCGATCTTACCAAGTGGTCAGCGCCGTTATCGCCCCGAGGTTGATCATATCTTCCCCACCAGCAAACTGGCTGAACACGGTTATGATAACGAGGAGATCAATGACTTCGCCAACCTGCGTCTCATTTCCAAAATAGACAACATTTGGAAAAGCAACCGGGATCCGGCCAATTACTTTACCAACTACCCTGGTTTGGCCGAACAATACCTCATCCCCACTGAACTTCTCACTTATGAGCAGTACCCGGAATTTCTTCTGGTCCGTCGCCGAAAAATATGGAGACGCATTCAGGAATTTCTGGGACTGGTGGAAGATGATTTGCCAACGGAAGACCGAATTGTGCCGGGTGAGGAGAATAAAGTCATTGACCAACTGGAGCGGCAACTCCGCGATCTAATCAATGAACAACTCTCAGCCGTTGCCGAAGGCGATTACTGGACATCGTTGATCCCGGCGGATGTTAAAGAAGGAGTTAAGCAGCGTATTGAGGGCGAGTTGGCTCGTAATCCGGGCAAGTCGTGGAGCGACTACGCTACTGGTCGCAGCCGTCTGGATTTCTGTGATGTGTCTGATTACGAAACCATTATTCAAACCAGAATCAACTGGCCGCTTTTTGAATCGACGCTCAAAAGCCGGGGTGAATTTCAGCGCCACATGTCGGCTGTTCGCCGTTTCCGCAACAGCGTTAAACATGGTCGCCCAACAGACCCGGTTGAGCGTTTGAGTGGTGAGGCTGGTATTTTGTGGCTGCGTCGGGCATTCAATATCCAACCAGATGAACCAGAACCAGTTACCCCTCCCCCACCCATCGAACTTAATGATGGGGGGGATCAGCCCACGCCAGAAGACTTCCACCGTCTGTTTACACGTATGCCGGTGTCGCGTGGTCATCGGCAATTGTACAAAGCGCTGTACGATGCCGGAGATGCGGGGCTGACCTATGCCGACCTAGCCAAGGTAATGAATCGGACGCATCACCAACTGGTAGGCGTCATTGGTTCATTGGGAGTACGGGTAAACAATACCCCCGGCTATGGCCAAATCAAACATCCTGGCGGTAATATGCTGTTTGTGTGGCGAAGAAATGAGAACAAGTGGTCCATTCGGTTGCAACCTGAAGCTCGTGCCGCGCTTGAGCGGCTTAACCCCGATTGGTTGCACGAAATGACTCCATAAAGAAGGTGTCGGAGCTACCCCACCAACGCTCTGAATACGCTCTGTACGGCCATGCACGCGGTTCATGCTGGTGGGTAAGTTTGTGTTTGCCCGGCGTACCTGACTTACTCAATGACTCTCAGGGCGTGTCTCTTAAATACAGAAATCCGGTTTTTGGCTAAAGGCTTAAAAACCGGGTTTCTACATCTAAAATGACAGCCAGGGCGATTTAAGAAACACGCTCTCGACCTCTTACATAAATTGGCATATACACAAGCCAGATTCTTGCAAGAATGCGCATTCTCAAGATAAAACCAACCGTCTTGAGAAACTTTTTGTGGTTGCCACCACCAAAAAATCGACTCGCCCCCACCCTGTATGTGTGCTAAAATGAACAATAATCCCCATTGATTTGAAAATTATTACCTTTGCCACATTCCTCAAGGAACGAGACGATGGCCGATAATAAACTTTTGCAGGAACTTCAGGCGATTGAAGAAACTATGGCCCGGCTGCGCGGGTTGCTCTCCGGCGCAGAGTTGGCTGCCGCACTCCAGCCGTTGCTGACCAAACAGGTGGCGCTGCAAGCCCAGATTGGCGCAGCCACCAAAGACAGCCGCATCTCAACCGGCGACCGGGGCGTGGCCGGCAGCAGCGCCGGTGGCCATATTGTTACCGGCGAACGAAATAAAATTGCCGACACAATTATCGAGCACCAAACCGTTATCCAGTCCGGTGGAACGCCCACCCCGCCCCATCTCGATCCGGCCACGGCGCTGGCGCGCTACCTGAGCCACGTCATCGAGGCCAACCGGCGGCTGCAATTACAGGGCATCCGCTCCGCCGGTGAACTGGTCAGCATCGAACTGGAACAGGTGTATATCACCCTGACCAGCACCACCCGCCGACGCGTGGCTGCCGCCGAAGCGGATTGGCTGGCCGAGGCGGCCAATATTGCCCCCGGCGAAAGCCGCCGCCGTCTCGAAGCCGGGGGCGACAGCCTGACCCCGGTGCCGGTGCAGCAGGCGCTGGCTGATTACCCCCGGTTGGTAGTGCTGGGCGATCCCGGCTGCGGCAAAACCACCCTGCTGCGCTATCTGGCCCTGACCTACGCCCGCGATTTGGCCGGGGAGAGCGGCCTGGTGCAGCAGCGACTCAAGCTGACTGAGCAACGCTTGCCCATTTTGCTGCCGCTGCGCGACTTTGCCCGCCACCTGGCCGCCCACCACCCCGACCCCGGCCTGGACGGCCCGGCTTTGCTGGTGGATTACCTGCGGGCCTACTTTGCCAACCAGGGGATTGCCCTGCCTGAAGGCTTTTTTGCGGCGCGGCTGGAGTGCGGTGCGGGCGTGGTGCTGCTGGACGGGGTGGACGAAGTGGCCGACCTGCCCACCCGCTACCGCATCGCCCGGCTGATCGAGCGCTTCACCATCGCCTACCCCAAAAATCGTTATGTGGTCACCAGCCGGCTGGTGGGCTACACCAACAGCGCCAAACTGGGGGTGGAGTACGTCACCACCCGGGTGCGGGATTTCAGCCAGGCGGACATTGAGAACTTTATCACCCACTGGAATCTGGCGGTGGAGCTAACGCTGGCCCGGGCTGACACCCCGGAGGCCCGCCGGCTGGCGCAGCGACAAACCGCAGCCCTGCTGACGGCGATAGCCACCAATGAGCGGGTGCGGGAACTGGCGGTTAACCCGCTGTTGTTAACGGTGGTGGCGCTGGTGCAGCGCTACCGCGCCCAACTGCCGGAGCGGCGCACCGAGTTGTACGAGGAGGCCATTGAGGTGCTGCTGGGGCAGTGGGATATGGCCAAGGGGTTGACCGAGACCGCCACAGTGGCCGGGCGGGCGCTGGACGCGGGCGACCGGCGCAGCTTGCTGGAACCGGTGGCGCTGGCGATGATGGAGCGGCAGTGGCGGGAGCTTGAAGCCGACGAGTTAAAGCGACAGTTGGGCCGCCAATTTTTGACGATGTTGAGCGACCGGCGCGAGGTAGTTAAGGCCGTGGAGAGTTTTGTGCGGCTGATCAGCGAGCGGAGCGGGTTGCTGGCTGAGCGGGGGTACGGGATATACAGTTTCAGCCACCTGACGTTTCAGGAGCATTTGGCGGCGCGGGCGGTGGCGGATCGGGGCGATTACCTGGAGTACAGCCTGGCCCGGCTGGGCGAAAGCTGGTGGCGGGAGGTGATTTTGCTGGAAGCGGGCTACCTGAGCACCCAGGGTAAACGGCGGGTGACGGAACTGATTAAGGCGATCATGGAGCAGCCGGTGAAATCGCCGCTATTTCACCACCTGGTGCTGGCGGCGGAGTGCGTGCGCGATGTGGGCGCGGCCCGGCTGGACGGCGATTTGGCCGGTGAAATCCAGCGGCGGATCCGGCGGGAGTTTGAGCGGCCCTTGCAAAAAGGCGACCAGGAGACGATCAAGCGACGGGCGGCCGCTGCCGAGGCGCTGGCCCGGATTGAGGGCGGCGGCTCCGGCTTGCAGCCGGCCTTTTGGCGGCTGCCTTACGGCGAGCCGGTATGGGTGACGATTCCGGCGGGCGAGTTCTGGCTGGGTGAGGGTGATAAAATCCACCGGCTGTACCTGCCGGAATACCGACTGGCCCGGACGCCGATTACCAACGCCCAATACCAACTCTTTACCCAGGCCACCAAGTACCCTACGCCACGCTATTGGGACAACGGCAGGTTGTCGAAAGGGCAGGAGAGTCACCCGGTGGTTTACATCAGTTGGTACGATGCCCTGGCTTACTGCGATTGGTTGGGCAAAGTGACCGGCAAGCGGATTACGCTGCCCAGTGAGGCGGAGTGGGAAAAAGCCGCCCGGGGCGATAAAGATAAACGTGTCTACCCTTGGGGCGAGACGTGGGACGAAACGAAGTGCAACAATAGGAAATTGGGGTTGGACAGCACCACGCCGGTGGGCATCTTTCCGGCAGGGGCCAGTCTTTACGGTTGCCTGGATATGACTGGCAACGTTTTGGAATGGACGCGAAGCGCAGATGAAGCTTATCCTTACAATCTCGGCGACGGACGGGAAAACTTAGAAAGAACAGATGTTCCCCGCGTACTGCGGGGCGGTGCGTTCGGCTGTAATATGAGGAACGCCCGCTGCGCGTGCCGTTACAGGGACTACCCCGACCTCAGGTTCACCAACCTCGGTTTTCGGGTGATGTGTGTCGCCCCTATTTTAACCTCTGGCCGCTGAACCCTCTGCCTCTGGCCTCTCTGAATCCTGCGGCGTGGGGGTTGGCGTCAAGGCCACGGGGAAAGAGGCGCGGCGGCTAAAAGTTTAAACGGCCTGCCCCCGTCAGGGGGTCGCGGTCGCCGTAAAATTATAAAAATTGAGGGGTGTACCCCATCCAGGAGGGCAAAATATGACCGTTAGCAAAGATTATTACCTTAACCTCAAAAATGGCGTCTTTTACACCGCCGGGCCAACCGGCGCCGGGCCGGACGAGTTGGGGCACATGTTTCAGGCCATCGCCGCCGCGCCACCGGAGCGGCTGGTGCTCCATTTTCACGGCGGGTTGGTCTCGGAGGAGGTCGCGCTCGGCGCGATTGAAAAGACCCTGCTGCCGACCTATCGCGCCGCCGGAGCCTACCCGGTCTTTTTTGTCTGGCACTCCTTCTGGACTGAAGTCATTGCCCACAATCTGCCCCGGATTTACCAGGAAAAGATTTTCCAGCAATTACTGGCCCGGCTGCTGCAATTTGTCGAGGCCAAGCTGCGCCAGAAAACAGGCGAGCGGGGCGGCCAACTGGAAATCAAGGATCAGGCTGAATTTCTGAATCCTATCCAAAAAGCCCGGCCCGACGAAATCCCTTTCAACGAACTAGACCAGAAACGATTGTCGCCGGATGATGAATTGCTCGACGCGGAAGCCGAGCAGTTTCAGGAGGTGCTGGAGTGGGATGACGACTTTCTGGATGAAGCCGAGGCCATTGCCAACGCCCTGCTGACCGAGGCCGAAGCGGAACAGGCCCGTAAGTCCCGCAGCGGCACCCTTCAGGTATCCCGCCACACCTTGATGTCGCCGGCGGTGCTGGACGAGATCAAACAGCAAGCGCCCAGCCCCGGCGAGCGGGCCATTTTTTCCAAGACTCTGCTCATCAAAAAATCGGTGGCCATATTGGCCCGCACCATCAAACGGCTGGCTACCGGGCGCGGCCACGGCGTCTACCCCACCACTGTCGAGGAAATTCTGCGCGAGCTATACCTGGCCAACGTTGGCAAACAGGTTTGGGATTGGATGAAGGGTGATACCGCCGACGCTTTTGGCCCCGACCCGGCCCAACACGGCGGCACCGCCTTTTTGCAGCAGTTAAACACGCTGTGGCAGAGCGGTCACCAGCCACGGCTGGTGCTGGTGGGTCACAGTACCGGCGCGGTTTACATTTGCCACCTGCTGGCCCACGCCGATCAACTCCTGCCCCCCGCAATCAAGTTCGATATCGTGTTCCTGGCCCCGGCCTGCGATTTTAAGCTGCTGGCCCAAACCATCCGCCAATACCGCCACCGCATCCACGGCCTGCGCCTGTTTGGGATGAAAGACGCGCTGGAAACGGCGGATCGGCTGGTGCCGGTGTATCCCCATTCGCTGCTCTATTTCGTTTCCGGCGTGCTGGAAGACGAGGCCGACAAACCCATTGTTGGGATGGAGCGTTTCTACTCCGGCGCAGCGCCCTACCCCGACGAGGACTACCCCGAAATCAAAGAGGTACGCGATTACCTGCGCCAGTCCGGCGGCATGGTCTGGTCGGTCGAAGAGTTGGGGCCGGGGCGTAATTCGGCGGCTAACGCGCACGGCAAGTTCGATGACGAGGACCCACCCACGCTCAAAAGCGTGCAACATATCATCACCACAGGCTTCAACGATGAATGAAAACGATTACGCCGTAGTTGTTGGCATTACCCAATATCCGGAGTTTGGCAATCTGGCTGGGCCAGAAAACGACGCCTGCGCTTTTTACGACTGGCTGGTCAAACCGGCTGAGCAGGGTGGCGGGGGCGTGCCGCCTGACCCCGACCACATTGCCCTGATCCTGTCCAGGGATCATTTTAGAGCCGAGGACGGGCCGCTGGCCGCTAAACCGGCCCTGTTCCAGATTGAACTGGAATTTGACCGGCTGATTGAGTTGAGCAGCCAGCGAGGGGGCATACTGGGGCGGCGGCTGTACGTGTACCTGGCCGGTCACGGCTTTGGCCCGGACGTGGAAGAGGCGGCCTTGTTAATGGCCAACGCCAGCCGCCGCCGGATGCATCACATTCCGGGGCGTACCCTGGCGCGCTGGTTTCGCACCGCTGCCCTGTTTGATGAGATTGTGCTGTTAATGGATTGCTGCCGCGATGACTACCCCCGCGCTCCCATTTATATGCCGGCCTGGCCGGAGGTGCGCCGCCCGGCCGGGGCCGATGTTCGCTATTTTTACGGGTTTGCCACCAAATGGTCGCGCAAGGCCCGCGAAAAAGAAATCGCCCCCGGCGGGCCGGTGCAGGGCTTGTTCACCCGGGCGGTGCTGGCGGCGCTAACCCAGGCCTCACCTGCGGAGAACGGCTGCATCACCGGCTCGGTCATCGAAAAGTACGTGTACAACTACCTACCTATGCTGGTGGATGAGGACGAGTACCAGGAACCCCGCTTTGATTACGACAAAATGAGTGACATCGTTTTTGTGGATACCACGGCGCTGACCCAGGCCGCCGCTGCCGAACGGAGTGCCCCCGTTCCCAATGTGCGCCTCAGCGTCGCCCCGGCGCTGAACGGCCGCCCCGTGGAAATCTTAAACCACCGCTTTGAGCCGGTCGCCAGCCATATTGCCACCGGCGAGGCGTGGTCAATTACGCTGGAGGATGGCCTGTACCTGGCCCGCATTCCCGGCAGCGACAAGGAGCAGGTCATCGAGGTTATTGGCAAGGAGGCGGTCAATGTCTACCTGGAGTGAACCCACCCACGCTATTCAAATTACCATCCGGGCCGACAGCCCGGCCACCGAGATTTTTATCATTGACGGGCAATTCAAACTGGCGGCGCGCGGGTTGGGTTATCTAGAAACCGAACTGCCGCCCGGCCTCTATAAACTCAAATACAAGGCCGGACCGGTCATCGCCGAAGAACGGCTGGTTGTAAAATCCGACAGCCCGCCGCTGGAAATCCAGGGACCAATGCTGGAGATGTCTACGGCGGTGCCCATTGTGAATACCCGCTCCACCCGCCGCGAACACGAAAATCCGGCTCACCAGTTGAGCCAAACCACCCGGCTCAAGCTGGGGCGCGGCAGCGAACTGTTTATTTTTGTGCGGGAACTGGAGCCAACCGCCCCGGCCAACGTGGCCGCCGGGCTGAGCCTGCATACTGCCAGCGGCGAACTGCTGGTTGATTTGGCCGAACAGGCCAGCATTGATCCCGCCGACCACTGGGCCGGCTGCAACATCAGCCTGGAACCGGGGACGTACCGGCTGCGGCTCCAAACCCACACCGCCGGTACGCTGGAGCAAACCTTGGTCACGTGTCGGGGCTGGCAGACGCAGCTTTTCCTGACGTGCCGCGACTACGACCGGCAGCGGGCCGCCGACCCGCTCAATGCTTCAATTCTGATGACTCGTCCGGACGAAGGTTTCTCGTCAGACCGGCCCCAATTGCGTTACACCGAATTGGCCCGGTTAGGGTTGGCCAGCGGCCGGCAGGTGGTGCCGGCCCAAGATTTGCACGAGATGCTGTGGGCCAAGTACGAAAACCCGATGTTGGGCATTTACGGGGCGCATCTGTTGCTGCAAGCGCCGGTGGTCAACTGGGAGTTGTTGAAAACCGTGGTCGAGAATTTGCAGCGGTTGGTGGCCAATCATCCCGATGTCACGGCCCTGTTGTGGCCGTTGGCCGCCGCCGGCCAAGAGTTGGGGTCGCTGCCAGCCCGACTGGACATCCCGCCTATGTTGCGCAGCAGTTGGCGGCTGCTGCTTGCGGCTAGCGCCACCAGGCCGGAATTGATTTCGCCCAACTCATTGAATGGGCGCATCGCCGACCGGCTGTGGGGTGAGGGGACCTGGCTGGTCTGGCAGCAACCGGAGGATACGGCGGGCGCGATGGCGGCCAAGGGTGGTAGTCGCCGCTCGCCGCGTGATTTGCTGGCGGCCATGTCCGCCGCCGTACCTGACCGGCAAACCTTTGAAGCCATCGTGGCGCAAGGCAACCTGACCGACCCGGAAGAAGATCTGCTCCGGTATGCCTACCGCACCCGCCAGATGCAGCAAGCGCTGGCAGCCAACGCCGCCTGGGCCGAAGCAACCGAACAGCCTCATTTGCCGACCGAGGCCGACCTGGCCCGGGCTTTCGGCTTGCCTTATGCGGTGTTGCAGCAGTTGTTGGGCAATCTGGATGACAAAGTGACTGACCTGGCCCAACGCGGCGTGGTCACCCGCCGCAGTGTGCAGCTTGGCGGCGACCGGGCGGTAATCGGCAGTGAAACCGAGGGAAATATTGTCACCGGCAGCCGCAACCGGATTACCCGCCACACCCGCGGTGGCCGCGAATATGTGAACGTGGGCGGGGTGGAGTTACCGGTCAGACAAGAACCGGAATCGGCCACTAAATTACAAGCCGAATTGGCCGAACTTGACCGGACCATTGCCAGCGTGCGGAAACTTTTAAGCGGCAGCGCCCTGCAACCCACCCTCGAGCCGTTGCTGCAAAAGCGGGCCGAGCTTGAGGCTAAGGTACGGGCGCAACAAACACCGCCAGCCGGCGGCGTGAGCACCGAAGACAGCTTGCAGCAAGTAGGGCGGGGCGGCGTCGCTGGCAGCAGCGCCAAAGGCGACATCGTTACCGGTGATGAGAATGTCATCGAAGACTGGGTTGATGACGAGCCTGCCGACACCGACTGAACCTTGCTAATCCCAATTGGAGCGCGACTATGCCAGACAACCTGACCGCCATCCAGACCGAACTGGAAGAAGTAACCCAAACCATTACCGGCTTGCGCAAACACCTGTCCGGCCCGGCGCTGGAGGCCGCCTTGCAGCCGCTGCTGGCCAAACAAACCGAACTACAGGCCCGGCTGGTGGCCGGCGGCGGCCAGCTTCAAACTACCGGTGAGCGCGGCGTGGTGGCTGCCCGGGCCGGGGCCAACATCATTACCGGCGACGGCAACAGCGTCACCACCATCATTAAGCTTTACCGGCAGGGCCAATCCGCCGCCGACCCGGCCAGACTGCGCCGGCAGATTGCCGGCTACCTGCATTGGGTCGTTGAGCGGTTCAGCGCCATTGAACTGCGCGGCATCAAACGCGACGGTCAGCAGGTGGTCCAACTCAATCTGGAGACCGTGTACGTGCCGCTGGCCGCCCGCGCCTATCGCGACAGCCGGCCCCAAAAAATCAGTCTGGATCAGGTGCTCAAGCAGGGCCAGCACGTGGTCATTACCGGCGGGCCGGGCTGCGGTAAAACCACGGTGCTGCTGCATCTGGCCTACACGCTCAGTCTGGCCATTGGCGCGGATCAGCCCGACTTGGCCTATCAAAAACTGGGGTTGACCGGCTCACCGCCGCCGCCACCACCCGGTTATGCCGATTGGAAAGCCTATTTTGAACAGACTACACCCGAACAGCGGGCGGAGGAACTGGCCCGGCGCGGTGATTTCAAAAGCTGGCGGGCCTATTTTGACCAGTTCATTAGCCTGCCGCTGCCGATTCTGGTGCCGCTGAGCAGCTACGCCCTCTACCTGCGCCAGTTGCCGCCTGGCGTGGCCAGCGAGCAGAAAACCCTGGCCGCCTTTATTACCTACCACCTGATTCAAAATCAGGCCAGCTTTGAGTTGCCGCCCGACTTTTTCATCCAGTTGCTGCGGGTGGGCCAGCACGTCATTCTATTGCTGGACGGGCTGGACGAGGTGCCGACTGAAGACGAGCGGGCCGTGGTCCGCCAGCACATCGAGCAGTTGGTCAACGGCCGCGACGGGCTGCGGGTGGTGGTCACCTGCCGCAGCGCCGCTTACAAAGGCCGCACCCTGCTGGGCAAAGATTTTAAGCCGGTGGAGGTGCTGCCGCTGGGTAAAACCGATATTGAGCACCTGGTGCGGCAGGCCTACGCCGATATTTACCGCATTGAGCCGCAGACCGCCCAGCAAAAAGAGCAGGAATTGCTGGCCGCCATTGAAGGCCTGGAAGCCCAGCGCCGCCGCATGTACGGCGACAAGACCGAACCGCTGATTACCAGCCCGCTGCTGGTGCGGATGCTGCTGGTGGTGCACTACAGCGAGCGCCGCCTGCCCGACCAGCGGGCCGAGTTGTACATGCGCGCCACCGACGCCATGCTGTTGCCGGAATACGCCTGGGATGAGGCCGTGGCCAACCGTATTGGCCGGCAGGTGGGCGACAGCCAGATCATCCACCGCGAACTGGTGCAGCACCTGGCCTTTAAAATGCACCGCCTCGGCCCCAACCAGGGGCGCGAAATTGACGAGGACGACCTGCGCCGGTTCTTGCAAGAACACCCGCAGTATGGCCACCTGACCGCCTGTTTCATTGAGCTGACCAAACACCGCGGCACGCTGCTGGAAGAGCGGCTGGGCCAGTACCGTTTTTTGCACCTGGCTTTTCAGGAATATCTGGCCGCCCGCTACCTGGCCGAAACCCTGCGCAGCGACGGCGGTCTGGAGGCGATTGCCGAATTTCTGGAAGCCGGGCCGCTGCGCGATAGCTGGTGGCGCGAGCCGGCCCTTTTAGTGGTGGGCTACCTGAGCATTGGCACCCCGGCCGTGGCCCAGAAGCTGCTGCGCCGGCTGGCCGGGCTGGATGACGAGGCCGCCACCCGCCGGCCCGCGGCTGAAACCCACCTGGCGGCCGCCGAGCTGTCCGGCAGCGCCGCCCTAGAATGGCCGGGTCTGCCGGACAGCCTCAAAGACGAGCTGGCCGCGCAACTGGCCGGCCTGTTTCAGCCCCCGGAGTTGTTGGGGCAAACCCCGCCCGTATTACGCGCGAACGCCGGCAACACCCTGGCCCGGCTGGGCGACCCGCGCCCGGAGGTAATGACGGTGGACGGGATGCACTTTTGCGCGGTGCCGCCCGGCCCGTTTATGTTGGGCAGCGGTGATGAAGATAAAGATGCCCAAAGCCGCGAACAACCGTTGCATCAGTTTGAGATTGACTACGGTTACTGGCTGGCCCGCTACCCGGTGACGGTGGCGCAATGGCGCGAGTTTGTGACGGCCAGTGGTCACAAGCCTACAGATGCGGACAGCCTGCGCGACCCCGACAACCGGCCGGTGCGCTACGTCACCTGGTTCGAGGCGGTGAAATTTTGCGACTGGCTGACTGAGCGAATAGCGAATGGCGAATTACGAGGGACGAATAACGAATTACGAATGTCGAATGGCGAAACCGGCGTCAATTCGTCGCTCGTCGTTCGTCCCTCGTCACTGGTGTGCCGTTTGCCCAGCGAGGCCGAGTGGGAAAAGGCGGCCCGGGGCGGGCTGCAAGTACCGGCCACGCCGGTAATAAAAACCGTAGGGGCCGGGCTGGCCCTGGCCTGGCCAGATTTGCCCCTACGGTCAAACCCAATTCCGCCGCGCCGCTACCCGTGGGGCAACGACCCCGACCCCAACTGCGCCAATTATAGCGCTACCGGCATTGGGACGACCAGCGCGGTGGGCTGCTTTCCGCAAGGAAAAAGCGTTTACGGCTGTGAGGAGATGAGCGGCAACGTGTGGGAGTGGACGCGGAGTTTGTGGGGAACAGATGTCAGCAAACCCGACTTTAAATATCCGTACAATTTAGATAATGGCCGGGAAGATTTAAATGCAAAAACAAATGTTCTACGTGTTATGCGCGGTGGCGCGTTCAGCGGCAATACCCAGGGCGCGCGCTGCGCCTCCCGCAGCGGCTTCTACCCGTACAACAGGCGCGACTATCCTGGGTTTCGAGTGGTGGTGTCCCCATTTTTCTAGCCGTTTCCCTCCGGCCTCTGGAATCTCTGGCCTCTGCGACTCTGAATCCTGCGGCATAGGGGGTACGGGGCAATAACCGGCAAAAAGGCGCAGCGGCCCAAAAGTTTAATAAGGTGACTCTTTGCTGCCCTCAGAGCAACCTGCGAATGTCACCCTGAGGGCGCAAGCCCGAAGGGTCGCTGGTTACTTGTCGCGCAGACTCTTCGCTGCGCTCAGAGTGACGTTTTCAGCACCCGGTGCGATCGCCGCTTCGGTTGGTTTCTTCAAAAAATAGCAACCTGCAAACGTCACCCTGAGGGCGCAAGCCCGAAGGGTCGCTGGTTACTTGTCGCGCAGACTCT
>CAZFCE010000058.1:18737-24412 GCA_964517605.1 uncultured Caldilineaceae bacterium
AAAAATAGCAACCTGCAAACGTCACCCTGAGGGCGCAAGCCCGAAGGGTCGCTGGAGTATGATATCACATTAGGGCTTTCGCTTGAGTAGATAAATCGCTTGTTTTATGTTACCCTGAGGGTAGCGAAGGGTCTCTTAAATGCCCCAAGCGAAGGTCCTACACAGACAACGGCCCAAAACCTTAACCAATGATCGCCAAAGATTATTACGTTTACGTTATGACCAATCGATCCGGGACGCTCTACACCGGCGTAACCAACAACCTCAAACGCCGGGTGTACGAGCACAAACACAAACTCATTGAGGGCTTTACGGCCAGGTACAACATTGACCGGCTGGTGTACTATGAAATTTGCAGTGAGTCATTGGCAGCCATTGCCCGCGAAAAACAAATTAAAGGCTGGCGGCGCAGCAAAAAAATTGCGCTGATTGAAACGCTGAACCCGAACTGGCGCGACTTGAGCGAGGATTGGTAATATCTGGCGAGGAAACCAGACCCTTCGCTGCGCTCAGGGTGACACCCTAAACCGCAGGCGCAGTAACTCTAACGGAAGGATGTAATATGTTCAACCTTGACACCTGGCAACAAGAACTGGGCGATTCCTTGAGGAACGTGGGGGCGTGGCTGGAACAGCGCCGCCGGCAGGATGCGCCGCCAGTGGTGTACGGCTATCTGGGCACGTTAACCCTGCTGCCGTTAGCCGTGGCGATGGGCAGCGGTAACGCCGCTCAGGTTTGGATGACTTTGGGCGGTATTTTGGGCGGTGTTGGCGGGGGATTGGTGGCCAACAAAGTGCAGCAATGGGCCGATACCGCCGCTACTCCGGCTCAACTGGCCGCCGAAATTGAGCGCGAGGCCGCCCAAAACCCCGGCTTTCAACAAGAACTGGATGTGGTGCTGCAAAAACTCGCCATCATTGAGCAAACGCAGGCGGCATTGCCCGATAACCAGCAGCAATTCTTTATTGAGTCCCTGCGGGCCGAACTGGCCAAACTGGGCAACCTGCCCCGCTTTGAAGCCACGTTGCGCGAAGGAGCCATTGCCCAGGGCGAACAGGCGCGGGCGGCTTATGCCAGAGACAAAAGCATTGCCATTACCGGGGATGTGCACGGTAATGTGACGGTTAACCACGGCCCGGCCACCCCCGACCCCCGCGCCCTGCGCACCGCCTACCTCAACCGGCTGCTGGAACGGTGCAGCGCCCTGTCGCTGACCGGCATTGACCCCAAAGCGGCCAGCAGCCAGCTTGAAGCCCGGCTGGAATTGAGCGCGGTCTACACGGCGCTGCTGACCACCGCCAGCCACAACCGGGCGGAGCGTAATCCCCAGCCGGAAAAACCCCGCTACCTGTCGGCGCTGGAACAACTGGACCGGCACCCCCGGCTGGTGCTGCTGGGCGATCCCGGCAGCGGCAAAAGCACTTTTGTGGATTTTGTGACGATGTGCCTGGCCGGGGAGTGGCTGGGCCAGCCGGCGGTCAACCTCAACCTGCTGACCGCCCCCCTGCCCGATGACGAAGAAGAGGATGATGACGATGGCAAGGAGCAAACCGAGCGCCAGCCGTGGCAACACGGCGCGCTGCTGCCGGTGCCGGTCATTCTGCGGGATTTTGCCGCGCGGGGCTTGCCGCCCGGCGGAGCTACCGCCACCGCCGAGCATCTGTGGCGCTTTATCGCCGCCGAGCTAAAAACCGGGGCGCTGGGCGCGTTTGCCCGCCCGCTGGCCGAAGAACTGCTCAGCCGGGGCGGCCTGCTGCTGCTGGACGGGCTGGACGAAGTGCCGGAGGCCGACCAACGGCGGGTGCAAATCAAGCAGGCAGTTACGGATTTTGCCCGCACCTTTAAGCTGTGTCGGATTTTGGTGACCAGCCGCACCTACGCCTACCAGCAGCAGGATTGGCGGCTGCCCGGCTTTGAGGAAACGGTGCTGGCCCCCTTCAGCCGGGGGCAGATTATCCGCTTTGTTAACCACTGGTACCGCCATCTGGCCGGGCTGCGCGGGTTGAACCCCGACGACGCCCAGGGCCGGGCTGAACTGCTGAAACGGGCCATCTTTGGCAGCGACCGGCTGCGCTCGCTGGCGGAGCGGCCGCTGTTGCTAACGTTAATGGCCAGCCTGCACGCCTGGCGGGGCGGCAGCCTGCCCGAAAAGCGGGAGGAGTTGTACGCCGATACGGTGGACCTGCTGCTGGACTGGTGGGAAAGCCCCAAAGTGGTGCGCGGCCAGCAGGGGCAGGTCGAAGTGCGGCAGCGCAGCCTGGCCGAATGGTTACAGGTTGACCGGGCCAAAGTGCGGCAACAACTCAACCACCTGGCCTTTGCCGCCCACGCGGATCAGCCGGAATTGACCGGCACCGCCGATGTGAGCGAGGCCAACCTGGTGACCGGCCTGTTGCAGGTGAGCCAGAACCCGGATATTAAACCGGTGCGGCTGGTGGAATACCTGCGCGACCGGGCCGGGCTGCTGCTGCCGCGCGGGGTGGGGGTGTACACCTTTCCGCACCGCACCTTTCAGGAATATCTGGCCGCCTGCCACCTGACCGATACCGACTACCCGGAGCGGGTGGGCCAACTGGCCCGCCGTGAGCCGAACCGCTGGCGCGAGGTGGCGCTGCTGGCCGGAGCCAAGGCGGCGCGGGGCACCTCGGCGGCCATCTGGCAGTTGGCAGACGCGCTGTGCTACCGCGACCCCGGCCCGGCCACCACACCGGATGACCGCTGGGGCGCGTTGCTGGCCGGGCAGGCGCTGGTGGAAACGGCCAACTTGCAGCAGGTGAGCGAGCGCAACCACCCCAAACTGGAGCGGGTGCGGCGCTGGCTGGTGGCCATTATTGAGGGCGACGACCTGCCGGCTATTGAGCGGGCCGAGGCGGGCAATGTGCTGGCGGCGCTGGGCGATGAGCGCCCCGGGGTGGGGCTGCTGCCCGCCGGCCGGCCCGATATTGACTGGTGCGAGGTGTCCGCCGGCCCGTTTCTGTACGGCGATGAGAAGCAAAAAGTTGACTTGCCGGCGTTTAAGATCAGCCGATACCCCATTACCAACGCCCAGTACCAGGCGTTTATGGCTGATGGCGGCTACACCGACCAATGGCAACACTGCTGGACAGAGGCCGGCTGGGCGTGGAAGGGTAGCAAAACCCAGCCGGAGCAATATGGCGGCGGGTTTGATTTGCCCAACCGCCCGGTGGTGGGCGTAAGCTGGTACGAAGCGGTGGCTTTTAGTAACTGGCTGAATGAACGAATTGCGAATGGCGACTGGGCGAATGAGCGAATGACGGCTGACCGGAAAGCTGTTTGGTTAGAAATTCAAGCGTTAATCGTCAATGGTCAATCCAAAATCACGTTGCCGACCGAGCGGGAATGGGAAAAGGCGGCGCGGGGGACTGACGGGCGGGAGTACCCCTGGGGCAACAACGCCAACCCCAACAAAGCTAACTATGACGAAACCCAGATTGGGACGACCAGCGCGGTGGGCTGTTTTCCTCAAGGAGAAAGCATTTACGGCTGCCGGGATATGGCCGGCAACGTGTGGGAATGGTGCCGCACCAAATACAGGCAGCCAGACAATCACGACCTTGAAGGAACGGATGTTCGGGTACTGCGCGGCGGCGCGTTCGACCTCGATACCCAGAACGCGCGCTGCGCCTCCCGCCTCGGCCTCAACCCGAACTTCGGGGGCCTCGCTTTCGGCTATCGGGTGGTGTTGTCCCCATTTTTCTAGCCGTTTCCCTCCGGCCTCTGGAATCTCTGGCCTCTGCAACTCTGAATCCCGCGGCATAGGGGTTGGCGTCAAGGCCACGGGTAAAACGGCGCGCTGGCCCAAAGTTTAAACTGAATCCCCGCGCGGTAGCGCGGTCGCCGCAAATTTTAAAAAACAGGGGTCAGGCCTCCAGCCTGGAATCTACCCAGTGGCGCAACGCCTCAATGGTGGCGGCAGTGGGCCACTGGTCATTGGCCCAGGCAAAGCGCCGCCAATCGGGTGGAATCAGGCCATCGCGCAGGGCGGCAGCAATCAACCCCCGGTGGCGGGGGTCAATCCGCAGGGCGTGGCAACGGCAGCACAACACCCGCAAATTCCACAAGGAATTGTTGGCTTGCTATTTATTGGGTTGGCAAATTGTTGGCTGGTAACGCTGGTAATATAAAGCCGTTGTGAAGCCCTAACGGGCTGAACTTGGTCGCACCCCTCCCCCCCCACGCCCGTTAGGGCGTTTTTTTATTCTTGGCACCCCCCCAGTTCCGATTTTAACACTTTGTAGGATAGTGTTATCTCTTCGCACACCCGGGGAGTGGAAAAAACAGTGTTGCATTTTGTTACACAAGAACACTTGTGCGAACAATTTTTTCGATTGCGCTGGTTATGATATACTACAGGTAGTGCGTTACTTAATGATGCACAATATATAGTGTCTGAGGAGGCACTTCAATGACCAACTTGAATGAGTATGCTGACCAACTGAAGCCGATCCAACTTGAGGGGCTAAGAGCCATTTTGGTCGAGAAGAGTTACACCGCCGCCGCCCAAAGAACCGGCGTTAGCCGGGTGACTCTGTGGAGATGGTTACAAGACCCGGTCTTTAAAGCTGCGGTCATTGCTGGCCGGCGGGCGCAAATTAACGAGATTTGGAAAGATATTCAGGCGCGAGTGGTTTAGCAGTTTGCAGCAAATGCGGATGAATCGGTGCAAAATCGTACAGATTCGGGGTGTTAATCACAGGGAAGTGTGGGGATTCGGGGGAGGGGGGTATTACCCGGTCGCGCACACGTGGGTAAAAAATTGATTGCGGGAAATGCAACATATTGGAACGGAGTTGTTATGGAGAGACCAATTAAATCCTTTACGTTTAAAGGCGAGTCCATTCCAGCGCTGCGCGCATCAATGCCAAGGCTGATACAAGCCATTGATGCAAGCTGTAGAAATCATATGGAAATCGTGGAAACCAGAGCAGCAGGTCTGGTAGAAGATCGCGACTTTCGACTGATTCATTATTTTACCTTTACCCCTTGGCAAGTGTATCAAGAATTCAATGGACTTAAGAGTGAAATTGACGGGCGACAGTTGGCTAATGAGGAATTGATAAACTTTTATCGGTTTGAAGGGCAGAAAACAGAGGACGAGATTACGGCTATTAAACAGAAGCTGACCCAGGACTGGCTGGCAGATCCGGGTCAGCAACAGTTAGCCGAGATGAGACAGAAACTTTATATCCTGCGACAGACGATTGAGCTTCGGGCAGAAAAGGTCTTTAATGCGGATGAAATAGAGATTTCAACAACCAACTATACAGGGATAATGGATGCGATGGGGTATGAAAGTGGAAAATACCCCGGGACGATTCGATTGATAGATGCACCACTTCGTGACGGGATAATGGCGGCTGTAACCCAGATTGAAGATTTTTTGAACGGGGGTAATCAAGAAAAATACGGAATTTTTATACATACGGATAACTCAGACTCGTCTCAACCGATGATAGATATTAGAATTGATGATTCTAACCCGGACGGTGGAGTAACCAAATCAGATGGTGGTAAAGTTGGTTATCCACTCACGGAAAAGATTTTGAGTCAATTACCGGGGAAATTCCAAAACTTTTGGAAATATATCAGCAGTGAGGAAAAGTACTACCTTTGCACTTTAAGAACTGAATATAGCCAATTGGGTACCAATCTGC
>CAZFCE010000059.1:0-23764 GCA_964517605.1 uncultured Caldilineaceae bacterium
TGCGCGACCGTTGCAGACCCCTGCGCGACCGTTGCAGACCCCTGCGCGACGGTAAACTCAGGCGGGCAGCACGCCCACCGCTTTGCCGGCGGCTTCAAAAATATCCATAGCGCGTTCAATTTCTTGAAACGAGTGGCCGGCGGTAACGTTGGCCCGCAACCGGCTGGTACCCGGCGGCACTGCCGGCGATACCACCGGCAGCACAAAAATATCGCGGTCTTGCGAGTATTTGGCCATCATCCAGGCGCGTTCATCATCACCGGCAATAATGGGCACAATGGGCGTTTCGGTATTGAGGGTGTTAAAGCCGCGCTCTTGCAAACCGCTGATAAAGTGATTCACGTTGCGGCGCAGTTTGTGTATCCGCTCCGGCTCGGCCTCAATCACCTCAAACGAGGCTTTGGCGGCAGCGGCGGCAGAGGGCGGCAGCGCCGCCGAAAAAACAAAGGCACGGGTGCTGTGTTTTAGGTAGGTAATCAAATCGGCGTTGCCGGCAATGTAGCCGCCCACCGCCGGAATGGTTTTGCTGAGCGTGCCCATTTTTATATCAATGCAATCTTCGGGCAGGCCAAAATGCTCAATAATGCCGTGCCCGGTTTGGCCCAGCACGCCCACCGAGTGGGCTTCATCCACCATGAGCATAGCTCCGTATTGGCGGCACAGGCGCACCACTTCGGGCAGGTTGATGACATCGCCATCCATACTGAACACGGCATCCACCACCACCAGCTTGCCGCACCGCGGCGGCACATCGCTTAAAGCCTGTTCCAGCGCGGCCATATCGTTGTGCTCAAAGCGCACAAATTTAGAGCGCGATAGCAAACAGCCGTCAACAATGCTGGCGTGGTTGAGCTTGTCCGAAATCACCACGTCGTTGCGGCCCAGCAGGGCGGCAATGGTGCCCAGGTTGGTTACGTACCCGCTGCTCAGCGCCATAGCGTCTTCGGTGTGTTTAAATTGGGCTATTTTCTGTTCCAGTTCAACGTGAATGCGGGTGGTGCCGGCCAGCACGCGCACGCCGTGGGTGCCTGAGCCAAACTCATCGAGGGCGGCCCGGGCCGCGGCGGTGATTTTGGGGTGGCCCAGCAAATCCAGGTAGGCGTAAGAGGCAAACTGCAACATTTGGCGGCCTTTAATGGTAACGTAGGGGCCATTTACTTTGTCGGCGGGCTGCAAGTACAGGTAGAGGTCTTGCTCTTTAGCCGAGCGCACCCGCTGGTTCATCTGCTGAATGCGCCAGGCAATTGGATTGACCGCGCCATCGGCGTTGGTGGTGGCGTCTGGGGCGGTGCTGGTTAAAGCCATAAAAGTTCCTCTTTTAGTCCGGTGGCCGAATTTTTGAGAGCCTCGGGGGTAGGTTAACAAAGGCTGAGTATAACGTTCTGTTTTTAATTTGCAAATCGCCCGTTAATCAAACCCCAGCCCGCGCTCTTTGAGGCTAACGTACCGCTGGCAGCCAATCACCAGGTGATCGAGCACGTCAATGCCCAGCAAATTGCCGGCCTGGCAAAAGGCGCGGGTAACTTGCACATCTTCCGGTGAAGGCGCGGGGTCGCCGGAGGGGTGGTTGTGGGCCACAATAATCGAGGTGGCGTTTTCGCGGATGGCCGGTTTAAACACCTCGCCCACCCGAATGATGGAAGTGTTGACGTTGCCCACGTAAATGGTGGGGCTGCTGATAACCCGGTTTTTGGTGTCCAGCAAAATTACCCGCAGATGCTCCTGCTCCAGCGCGCTCATTTCCAGCATAAGCAGGTTGGCCGCATCGGCGGGTGAGGTGATTTGCAACCGGGAATCGGGCGAAGCCAGCATGGTTCGCCGCCCCAATTCCTGAGCGGCTTTTAGCTGGGCAATTTTGGCCGTGCTCACGCCTTTGATTTTGCCCAGATCGCTAAAACCGGCGCGAGCCAAACCGGGCAGCCCGTTAAATTCTTTGAGCAGCCGGGTGCCCAGCGCCACCGCGTTTTCGCCTTTTACGCCAACCCGCAACAAAATCGCCAGCAATTCGGCGTTGGATAGCGCCGCCGGGCCGTAATGTTTTAACCGTTCGCGGGGGCGTTCGTCCGGGGGAAAATCGTGAATTGTCAGGTAATAATCACCCGCAGCGTTGTTCTCCATTGAAGCATCTCCCCTGGTGGCCGGTTATTTGGCAGATTTGGTGTTTAGTATACGTGCGCCTCAAGGCACTTTACGCCATCGCCGCCCACCACCGCCGAGTGGCGGATGCCGGCGGGCAAATCCAGACGGTCGCCGGAGTTGAGCGTGATTGTTTTGTGGCGGGTGGGCAGATCAAACTTGATGCTGCCTTTCACCACAAACAAAATTTTGTGGTAGCCGTGGGTATGCCCGTCGAAAACACTTTGGGCCGGGCTGGACCAAACATACGGCACTAAATCCTGGCCTTCCAAATAAGTTTCCAGTTCTTCCTGAGTGGGGGGCGTATCTTCCGTCCAGGGGGTTACTTTTAATTCCATTGCTCATTCCTATCACTTGGGTTATAAGTTGGGGCTATTCTACATTTTTGCCGATACCTCGTCAACTGAAACCTTTCGTTGTCGTTGACAGGCTCACGCCACACGATTATACTCCACCCGTTGCGTAAAATTGTTCTACCTAAAGGAGACCTCCCCTATGAGTATTGCCGATGATTTAAAGACTATTTTTGATAAAATGCCCCAGGCGTTTGTACCCGAAAAAGCCAGCAACCTTAACGCGATCATTCAATTAAACCTCGGCGGTGATGACGGCGGCCAATGGCAGCTAAAAATCAGTGGCGGCCAGGTTAACATTGTGGCCGGCGAAGCCGCCGCTCCCGATTTAACGCTGGGCATGCCCGCCAGCGATTACGTAGCCCTGACCAAAGGCGAGGCCAACCCGATGAATTTGTTTATGGCGGGCAAAATCCAGGTGGCCGGCAATATGACGCTGGCTATGAAGTTTCAAGAACTGTTCGATCCCAACCGGGTTCAATAACGCCATAACTGCCCGGCCCAAAAACGCGGATGGTACGGATGATTATGAACAAAAACATCTATCCCCTAACCTTTTCTCCGGTTTTTCAACATTACCTGTGGGGCGGGCGCAACCTGGAAACGGCGCTGGGCCGCCAGATTCCGCCCGGCATTGTGGCCGAAAGCTGGGAAATTTCCGGCCACGCCTCGCTGCCCACGCCGGTTGATTACGGCCCGCTGGCCGGCCAAACGCTGCCCCAGGTGTTGGAACTCCTCGGCACCGAGTTGGTGGGCGTTCGCTCGCAGGCCATGCTGGCGCGGGGCAAGTTTCCGTTGCTGGTAAAACTGCTCGATGCCAACCAGCCGCTCTCGGTGCAGGTGCATCCCAATGATGACTACGCCGCCGCCCACGAAAACGGCGAGTTGGGCAAAACCGAAATGTGGTACATTCTCCAGGCCAAACCCGGCGCGCACCTGATTTACGGGCTGCAACCGGGCGTAACGCCCCAGCTATTCCGGCAGCAATTGGCGGCGGGCCGGCTTGAAACCTGCCTGCACCGGCTGCCGGTGCAACCCGGCGACGCCGTTTTCATCCCTTCCGGCTCGCTGCATGCCATTATGGATGGCATTGTGCTGGCCGAAATCCAGCAAAGCTCCGATGTAACCTACCGCGTGTACGACTGGAATCGGGTGGATGCCGCCGGCCAGCCGCGCCCGCTGCACGTTGACAAAGCGATGGACGTAACCAACTTTGCGCAGGTAACGCCCGGCCCCTATCCGCCTCAACTGGTTGAGCGCAGCGCCGGCCTTACCCGCGAAGTTATTTCGGCTTGCCCCTATTTTGTGGTGGAGCGCGTTACGTTTGCAACCGAAACCGCCGCGTTCAATGGCCGGTGCAACGGAGCCACTTTTGAAATTTGGGGCGCAATGGCGGGGCGTAGCCGGGTAGAATGGTCGGGCCAACCGCTGGAATTGCCGGCGGTGCGCTTTGCGCTGCTCCCGGCCAGCCTGGGCGAGTTTAAAATCACTGCCGGCGGGCCGGCAACCATGCTGCGGGTGTACATCCCCGGCTAAATTTTGAATAAATTTCAGGGAAACAGGGACTAACCATGAACAGCGAACTAACCACCAAAGGGCAAGCCGCCAAAAAAGCCGCCCGGATTTTAGCCACGCTCTCAACCACCGCCAAAAACCAGGCACTTGAAATTGTTGCCGATACCATTATACAGCAAGAGGCCAACATTCTGGCGGCCAACGCCCAGGACATCGCCGCCGGGCGAGCCAACGGGCTGAGCGAAGCCCTGCTGGATCGGTTGCTGCTAACCGGCGCCCGGCTCAAAGCCATCGCCAACGATGTGCGCTCGGTGGCCACCCTGCCCGATCCCGTGGGCGAAGAGTTTGAGAGCCGCCGCCTGCCCAACGGCCTGCAACTGAGCAAACGCCGCACGCCCATTGGCGTAATCGGCGTAATTTACGAAAGCCGCCCCAACGTAACCATTGATATTTCGGCGCTGTGCCTAAAAAGCGGCAACGCCGCGATTTTGCGCGGCGGCAAAGAAGCGGCGCATTCCAACCGGGCGCTGGCTACCGCTGTGCAACTTGGCTGCCAAACCGCCGGTCTGCCGCCTGCCGCCGCCCAACTGATTGAATCAACCGACCGCGAATTAATAAGAGAAATGCTGCGGGCCAACGGCCTGATTGATATGATTATTCCCCGGGGTGGAGCCGCATTGCACCAATTTGCCATCGAAAACGCCTCGGTGCCGGTTATCACCGGCGGTATCGGCATTTGTCACATTTATGTTGACCAACCCGCCGACCCGGCCAAAATCGCCCCGATTATTGTGAACGCCAAAGTGCAGCGCCCTTCGGTGTGCAACGCGATGGATACCGTTTTGGTGCATCAGGCCATCGCCGCCGACGTGCTGCCGGTTATTGCCGCCGCGCTGGCCGAATACAAAGTGGAACTCCGCTGCGAACCGCGTGCCCTGTCTGTTTTAAGAGATGCTCCGGGCGTGGTCCCGGCTGGCCCGGCTGATTTTGATACGGAATTTATGGCGCTGATTGCCGCCATAAAAGTTGTAGATAACCTTGACGAAGCCCTGGAGCATATTTACGCGCACGGCAGCGGCCACACCGAAGCCATTATCACCGAGGATTACAGCGCCGCCATGCGCTTCACCAACGAGGTGAACGCCGCCGCGGTGATGGTCAACGCCAGCACGCGCTTCAACGATGGCGGGCAATTTGGCCTGGGCGCCGAGGTGGCCATCAGCACGCAACCGTTGCATGCGCGGGGGCCAATGGGGTTAAAAGAGCTAACCACCTACAAATGGATTGTGTTCGGCAATGGCCAAACGCGACCATAAGTCAGGGTAACAATAGTATATTTACATAATATAGATACATTTTTAGGAAAATTGCCACAGAATTGTTGCAATTTTTCCGCATCTTCAGGGTAAATCAATATTCAGGCAATCACTCATTTTACAGATTGTAAAGAAACAACCCGGTACGCAAAAATCGGTCACTTTTAGTTAAAATGGGGAATAATATCAATTTTCACCTAAATCCCAGATGGCGTTTCCCTGTAAAATGTTTTTTATTTGTTGCGGAAAGTCTTTGGGCTTGATGGGTTTGCCCAAAAATCCATCGAACCCGGCTTTTTGGGCTTTGGTCATAGCTTCGGGGTGAGCATCGGCGGTAACAGCCACCACTTTGGTGTTAACCAACCGGGCATCGTTGCGTATTTTGGCTATCAATTCGTAGCCGTCTTCGTGGGGCAAGTGCAAATCCAGCAAAATCAGATCAACCTGAGGCATTGTCTCAATCACATCGAACATTTCCCACCCCGACGCTTTCCACTGAACTCCCCGCACGCCCATATGATTAAACAGGCGATTGAGCAGCAACATATTTTGCAAATTGTCTTCAACCACCAAAATATAAGCTTCTGTGGGATCAATACCGGTTGACATACGTATAATCCTCCTGTTCCAATTATAAATCCGGCTACTTCCTAACCAAAATTAATTTTTGCCTCAAACTGAAAGGTTTTCAACTATGGACATCCGCGTAAAAAAAATGGCCGAGGTGATTATCAACTACTCTCTGGCAATCCGCCCCGACGAACTGGTGCTAATCCGCAGCACCAGCCCCGCCGGCGAACCGCTGGCGCAGGCGCTTTATCAGGCTGCGTTACAGGCCGGCGGCAAGGCGTTTACCTACATTCACCTGCGGGATGAAGAATCGCTGGCCATTGAAGCCACCGCCAACACCGAGTTACTGGCAGAAATCAACCCTATGCTCAAATTGATGTACGAAACCTGCGACGCGGTGGTCAGGATTGACGCGGTCGAAAACCCGCGCGCCCTTTCCAGTTACCCCATCGAACTGCAAAAAGCGCGGGCCGCCGCCAATGCCGGCGTTATCCAAATTCAAATGAAACGCGAAGGCAACGGTAGCTTGCGCCGCTGCACCACTCAATTTCCAACCCACGGCTACGCCCAGGCCGCCGGCATGTCGTTGCTACAATACCAGGATTTTTTGTTTGACGCCTGCAAAGTTCAGCTTGACGACCCGGTGGCGGCGTGGCTGGCCATTGAAAAAGAGCAGCAACGGCTAATTGATTATCTGACCGGAAAAAAACATGTGCATGTGCGCAGCAAAAACATTGATCTGGAACTGTCTATTGATGGGCGCGTGTTTTTGAATGCCTGCGGGCGGTCAAACTTTCCCGATGGCGAAATTTTTACCGGCCCGATTGAAGACAGCGTTAATGGCTGGGTAAACTTTACGTATCCGGCCTTTTATGGCGGCAATGAGGTAATCGGGGTGCAACTTGGTTTTGAAAACGGCCTGGTAACTCGCGCCACCGCCAGCAAAAACGAGGCGTATCTGTTAGCCACGCTCGATACAGATGCCGGGGCACGGCGTTTGGGCGAATTTGCCATCGGCACCAACACCGGCATTCAGCGGTTTACCGGCTCCATTTTATTTGATGAAAAAATCGGCGGCACCGTTCACATGGCGGTGGGGCAAGGGTATCCGGCTACCGGCAGCGTTAACCAGTCAACGGTTCACTGGGATTTGATTTGCGACATGCGCGATGGCGGCGAAATAATGGTAGATGGGGAACTTTTTTACCAAAATGGTAATTTTTTGGTGTAAAATTAAAGCACTTTCCCTGTAGTAACCCAATTTATAACGGCTGAATTACCCCGGTACTGCCGTCAACCAGCACTCTGTCGCCGGTTTTAAACCGGTGGGTAGCCTGCGGAATATTGGCTACCGCCGGGATGCCATACTCGCGGGCTATTACCGAGCCGTGCGATAACAGCCCGCCTGTTTCCACAATCAGCCCCACCGCCAGATGCAACAACGGCAGCCAGTTGGGGCCGGTTGAGGGCAGCACCAAAATGGTATCGTGGCTCAACGGCGGCAACTGGTTGGGCTGCGTAATTACCACCACCCGCCCCCGCGCCTGCCCCGGACTCACCGGCAAGCCCACAATCACCTCCGGCAGCGAGCCGGTGGGCAAACTCTCGCCCAACTGAAGCAACATCAGCTCGGCTTCGGTAACGTTAAACGGGATGCTGGTGCTGGCGTAAAGGTGATGGGTATCCTTACGCGCCTGCACCGTAGCCGGGAGCGTTACCGCCGTGGCGGCTCCCCCCACCAGCAGGCGTTCAATTTCATCAAAAGTCAGCCAGAAAATATCCTGCGGTTGCGACAGCCAGTTTTCCGTCACCCAAATTTGAGCCACCGCCAGCGCCCAACGGCGACACGCTGACATGGCAATTGTGCGAACGGCATCCAATTGAGATTGAATGGCCAACAACGCATCCAACGTGCGCAACAATGGTCCAACAAGCCGATTTTTCCATTCTGGTGGGGTAACTGCATCGTTTTTTACGGTATTTTTACCAACAATTGGGGCAACAAATGGCCGGATAACTTTTAGCAGCAGATGCGGCTCCTCGCCAAAACGCGGGCAGCCGGGATCGGCGGCAAAGAGAGCGTATTCGGCCAGGCGAGCGCACACAACGCGGAACTGCGCCCCAAACTCCGGAAACTCGGCCTGTTGCGCGGCGTAATCGGCAAAATCATGGGCCGGATCAAGTAAATAGGCTTGTAATCTTTCATTTTTTTGCGCCAGTTGCCCCAATTCAGCCAAACTACGGCGAAACTCGTTGGGAACACGCGGCGCGGCGAGAGCGATAACTCCGGCGGCATTTTGCCCGGTGATTGCGCCAATGGCTCCGGCCACAAACGCCACGCCCATCTCTACCGACAGGTTGAAGCGATTAATCAGCGCGTACAATTCCTCTTGCTGGCGGAGTTGGTACAGCAACATATCCGGCGACGGATTGGCCGGAACAACCGCCAGTTTGGCGGCAATTTCAGTCACCTGAAGCCGGACTTGTTGAAAATTACGCTCAAGGCCTTGCGTTTGCCGGTAAACCCGGTGGTAAATGCGGCGGGACTGCCAAACATTGCGCCAATTAACCCCGCCCGCGCCCGCGCCGGCAGAAACTTGAACATAGCCAATGGATTGGAACAGCCGCTCCGGATTTAGCCCCATTCGGGACGCCAGCCGTTTGAGCAGGGTTAAATTGAGGTATGGCCGGCCAAAAATCAGGCGTTCATACGGGCCTAACTGGCTGGCATCAAACCCAATGTCGGTAAAGGCTTGCAGAAGTTGCGGCTGCGCCCGTTCCAGCATTGAGCCAAAATAGGGCGTGGGCAGTTCCGGCAAATGGTCGGGGTAGTTGGCCCGGCTCCAAATCCGGTCAACCGGCGGAGCCGCCGGACGGGCGGCTACCACCGGCCGGGTTTGCAAAATTGAAAATTCGCTGCCCTGTTTGGCCCATTCAATATCCTGCGGCTCGCCCATCAGGGCTTCTACCTGATTGAGCCGCTGGGCCAGTTGAGCCAAGTCCGCTGCCGTCAACGTAACGGTTTTAGCCCCCGGCTGCTCCTGAAGCAGCGGATAATCGGGCGGCTGGTTGGCCAGGCGAAAAAGGTGCGGCTGGATTTCGCCGCTCACCAGCACGCTGCCCAAGCCCGGCGTGGCCTCAATCACCAGTTCGGTGCGCGCGCCGGTGAGCGGATTGAGGGTAAACCCCACCCCGGAACACTCCGGCGACAGCATGGGCTGGATGAGCACGGCAATTTGAATGGTTTGGATGGACATGCCGTGCACCTGGCGGTATTCAATGGCCGCGCCGCTCAACGCCGAGGCCCAACAGCGGCTAATGGCAATCGGCATGGCCCCGCGCGGCACGCCCAATTCCGTTAGATGAATGCCGGCAAAGGAGTGGTCGCGCTGGTCTTCATCTATTACCGATGACCGCACGGCAAAGCTACCCACGCCGGAGCCAAATAATTCATCGAGCCGGGCATCGAGCGCCGCCGCCAGCGAACGAGCCAGTGGGCGGGTTTTAAGGGCATCGGCCAGCCAACTGAGCGCCTCGGCGGTAACGGCCACATCGGGCGAGCCGGCCCAGAGCGGCGTGAGTTTGGTGTATTTGAGGTGAGCTTCAAAAAACCGGGTGGTAAGCACCAACCCCGGCGGCACGTTCAGCCCGCGCTGTTTTAGCACCGCCAATCGGTAGGCTTTACCGCCTACACGCGGCAGGTCAGCACCTTCAATTTCATCAAGAGCGAGCAGCCAATCGCGCGGCACAGCGGTAGATTGGCCGGTGGCATTAGCCGGATGGACTGCCATAAGTTGAGGTATCTTTTGGTTCAAATTGACTGGCCAAAGTGAGCAATACAATCACCCCCGAAATACCGCCGATACAAGCCATAGCGGTATAGTTGGGAGGAGTGGTAATTAAGCTAAAGGTTGGGCCGGCCAACAGTAGCCCCAACGCCAAAAAGAGGCTGCCGTACACGCCGGCCATTGATCGAAAGAATAACGCCGCAGTTACCGTAAACCCCAAAATGCCGGTTATTACAAACACCACGGCCAACGTTAAATCCAGCAGTGGAAACGCGGTGCGCGGGCCGGGCTGAAACTGGGTTATCACCCATTCAATCGCCGAAATTATACCACTACCTAAAAGCATCAGTGAAATTCCAAACCAAAATGCGGTTATCAATTTTATCGTGATCGGCCGGCCCGGCTGGCTGGTTACGGTTTTGGCCGGCAATTTTACCGACCGCGCCTGCACCGCGGCGGCGGCCTCTAAAACATTGAGCAACTCTTGTTTGGCCCACGTATTTTGGGGATTAATCAGAATGAGGTTTTCCAGGCAGGTTCGTTTGTCGTCTACCCGATCAAAAACCTGGTATAACCAATACCAGGCCATTTCGCTGGTTTGGTCTTGTTCAACCACATCCAGCAGTTGAAAACGCGCTTGTTCGAGTTGCCCGGCTTTGGCAGCCAGAATACCTTGTTGCAACCATTGTTCAATTTCTTGTGGGGTAGCCAACGCCGCACTTGTGATCCGTATTTGAGAATTTTTCCAGCCACATTGGCCAGACAATACATCAATATTTACCACGAATATCACAAAACGACTAATTTCAAGACTGTTTTTAAAAAATTCAGGCTGGGCCGGAAACCAACCCCGGCCCAGCCTGAAAATTTACGGGGATGGTTTATCGCGCCCAGCGCAACGACACGTCATCAACATACATGGCGGTGGGCAGGTTGCCGGAACCGTTGTTGAACGTGCCAAAATATACGTAAATGGTTTGGCCGCGCAAGTCTGACAAATCAAAGGTTTTGGTTTCCCAGGTTTGGCTGTTGCTCAACCCGCGCGAAAGCTGCTTGATGGTTTGGAACTGGCTGTTCAAAATAAAGATGTTTTGCACGTCGCGGCTCGCAGAATCCTTGCTAATGGGGAACACATTTGCCGTGAGAATCACCTGCCGGGCTTCGGCGGGGATAACGGCTTTTTGCCACACCGAGGTGTAGCTATATTGATCCGTGCCGGTGGTGATGCCCAGTTTAACGGCGCGGCTGCCGCCGTGAACCACTTCGCGGCTGTAGCTGCCCTTTACCGGGGTATCGCCAAATTGCCAGCCGGTATCGGCTTCAAAATTGCCGTTCAACAGCAATTCACCGGCGGCCACCGACGCGATTGTCGGCGTAGCCGTGGGCACAATCGGCGTGGCGGTTGCCGGGCGCGGCGTAGGCGTGGCGGTGGGAACAACCACGGTGGGAGTCGCCGTGGGCGGAATAACAGGCGTGGCCGATGGCGCAACAGCGGTAAAGGTAGGCGTGGGCGGTATCGGGGTAAAGGTGGATGTAGGCGTGCCGGTAGCCGGCAACACAACGGGCGTGGGCGTGGCAGTGGCCGGTTGAACCGCCGGCGTGCTGGTAGGCGTGGCAGTGGCCGCCGCCGGCGCAACCATTGCCAGCGCGCTGGCCGCCTGGATTAACCCGGCTCCGTATTCGGTGGCGGAACCCAGGTTTTTCAGCGCGGTGCTGGCAAGAATGTTTTCAATTTCTGCCGGAGACGCGGCGGGTTTGAGCGCCAACAGCAACGCCGTCACGCCGGTTACGTGCGGGGCCGCCATCGAAGTTCCTTCGTAAAACTGGTAGCTGTAGCCGCTGCCATCGGATTTGAGCGTTTGCTGCATAATGCCGTCGGCATAGCCATCGCTATTCTGGTCAACGTTGGTGTCGCCGCCGGGCGCAACCAAATCGAGCTGAGAGCCGTAGTTGCTGTAGTAGGCGCGGGTGTTATCGTAGCGAGTTGCGCCCACCGCAATCACATAATCATCGTAGGCGGCGGGGTAAGCAATTGAACTGTTGCTGTTGCCGGCGGCGGCCACAACCACCACGCCTTTGCTGTTGGCGTATTTTACCGCATCCAGCAACCCCTGCGACGAACTACTGCCGGCCAAACTCAGGTTGATCACTTTTGCGCCCTGGTCAACCGCGTAAATAATCCCTTTGATGATGTTTTCGTAGGTGCCGGTGCCGGCGGCGTTTAACACTTTTACCGGCAACAACTGGGCGTTGAACGCCACGCCCGCCACGCCGATGCTATTGTTGGTGCTTTGGGCAATGGTGCCGGCCACGTGCGTGCCGTGCCCTTCATCGTCTTTGGGGTCTGAGTCGGAGTTTACAAAGTCGTAGCCGGTTAGATGGCTGGTGTTGGCCAAATCCGGCGCGCCAAAATCAACGCCGGTATCCACAATGGCCACAATCACGCCCTGCCCGGTAGAAATATCCCAGGCGGCGGGCATTTGAATTTTTTCAAAATTCCACTGCAAAGGAAAATAGCGGTCATTTGGCGTAAATTGCGCCGGAATCGCTTGTGGCGCGCCGGCCACGCCGGCAATGTAGTTGGGTTCGGCGTATTCTACCGTGGCATCCTGGCTTAAAACCTGGGCTACATCGCCGGGACTGGCCGAAGAATCGTAGTTAACAAAAAAGAGCGTGCCCACATGCGCCGATTGAATTGACATTCCTTCGGTGGCGCTTTTGCCCGAAACGTCCGAAACATCCGCCGCTACGGCATCAAGGCTGGTGGCTTTAATCTGGTTAAGGCGCTGATCCAGCGATGAAATGCCGGTGAACACCGTGCCGCTGGGCGCAACCTGGGCGCTTTGAGCCACTTCTGCCGCCTGCTGGTTTAGCTTGACAATTACTTTGCCCGGTTCCACTTCGGTGGCCGGCGGCGGCAGCGGCGCGGTTTGTTTGGTCTGGTCAATCACCTCTTCGGCGGCGGCAGCCGGCGGAGCCGTGGGCGGCAGCGTGGCCGGAGCCGACACCACCGGCGCGGTGGCCGTTGCAGCCGGCGTTACAGCCGCCACCGGTGTTTGCTCCGCAATATCCTCCGGTTGAGACCGGCTAATTTCGCAGGCGGTTAGCGTTAAAACCAGCAGCAAACTCAGGGGAATAATAACTTTTAGTCTTTGAATCATGGCGTTCCCTCCCAAAGTGGAACTGTTACAACAAAATTATTTTTCTAAAACCGATGCCGTGGAATCCGGAGAATCATCCGGGGTATCGGCGTCAAATACGGCGGTATAAGCCTGGTCAATTTCGGTTTCGGTGAGGTGGGTGTAGCCCGAAGTGGTGTTGATGCTTTCGTGCCGGGCCAAATGCTGGGCCAGCAAAATATCGTGCTGGCGCGCGGCGCGGGTTACAAAATAATGCCGAAAGGTGTGCGGCGTAATGGTGCCCCGCGCTTCTTCGCCCAACGCCTGGGCCACATAATCGGCCACAATATTTTCGGCGGTGCGCGCCGAAACCGGCAGCACCCGGTTACTGGCTCGTTTATCGTGCCGGGCAAACAACGGCAGCACGTTTTGCCGCCCCTGTTTTTGGTCAAGTTCCAATCGCAACCTCAAATAATCACCAATAAAGGCCAGCGCCCGGCCAGAAAAACGCACCACCGCCTGTTTATCGCCTTTGCCAATCACCACGGCCCGCTGGCGCTCCCAATCCAGATCGCCTTTGCGCAGGCTGCACAACTCGGACACGCGCAGGCCGGTATCGGCCAGCGTAATCAACAGGGCGGCATCCCGCTGAAGGGTTAATTTTTCGGTTAACGTTTTGGACGGCTGCGTAACAAGCTGCTGCATATAATCCAGCAGTTTTTCCAGGTTGTTTTCCGGAAAAATGTGCAACCGCTGCCCCTGGCGACGGCGCTGGTTTAACTCAAAACTCAAGGTTGACAGGTTAACGCCGGCCCATTCTTGAGCCGCCACGTAGCGGTAAAAGCCCGCCACCGCCGTGGTGTACAACCGCTCGGTAGCCACCGATTGCCGGCGGAGTTCATCCAGAAACGTTTCTACCCACAACGGCGACAGATCGCCCACCGCCGTGATTTCAAAGTTGATGGCAGCTTTTTGCCCGGCCATGCACTCGGCAAAGGCTACCAGCCCCCGGCTGTAGGCTGCCAGCGTGTGGGCGCTTTTGCTGCGCTTAATCTGTTGCAGATAACGGTCTATTGCGTCTTGAATCGTCATAAGGAATAACCTTAAGATAGTAATTTCTAGTCTACCGTATTTTATGTTAAATGTAAAGTTGAAAAAAAGTCACAATTCCTGGTCAGAATCGGTAACAAGCGGCATTCAAAGCCAAAATTTGGCCGCTAAAAACCGCCACAAATGGGCAAACGGCCCGTTTTTTTTCGTCACTCGCCATTCGATTTGGCAATAAAAAGAGGCCAACCACCGGCGGCGATTGACCTCTTTTGGGATAGCTCAAGTTTAGGTGGCTTTGACGCTATTTGATTTTGTCCGCATCGGGGCGTGGCCCCAGCACCATATCCACGGTTTGTTCTTTGCCGCCGCGAATGATGGTGAGCGCGACTTTTTGGTTTACCTCGCAACGCCGGCTGAGAAACGAAATCAGGTCGTTAAAATCCTGAATTTTTTCGCCGTTGATGGCTTTAATCACGTCGCCGCCAATGGTGGTATCCAGCCCGCTGGGCAGCACCACCTCACGGGTGCCGCCGCGCAAGCCGGCTTTATCGGCGGGGCTGCCGGAGATAACCTGCACCACCAACGCGCCGCCGGGGCCGGATAGTTTCATGGCCTCGGCAATTTCTTTGGTCACGGAGTTGCCAGAAAAACCAATCCACGGATGCTGGTATTTGCCGGTTTTAATCAGGCTGGGCACCACCCGTTTGGCCAGATTAGAAGGCACGGCAAAGCCCACGCCCAAAAAGCTGCGCTCGCCGCCAAGGGGATCACGGCGCGGCACAATGGCCGTGTTAACGCCAATCACCTGGCCTTCGGAGTTGAGCAGCGGGCCGCCGGAGTTGCCGGGGTTAATGGCGGCATCGGTTTGGATAATTTCGGGGATGCTGAACGCGCCGTTTTCGGTGGGCAGGCTGCGGCCCAGGGCGCTCACAATCCCGCTGGTGAGCGAACCGGCCAAACCAAACGGGTTGCCAATAGCCACCGCCCGTTGCCCCACCTTTACGCCGTCTGAGTTGCCCCAATCCACCGGGCGCAAACTTTCGGCGGGAGCGGCCACTTTGATAACCGCCAAATCGCTGTCGGGGTCGGAGCCAACAAATTTGGCTTCGAGCGTGGTGCCATCAAAAAACGTCACTTCAATTTTATTGGCATCCTGCACCACGTGATTGTTGGTTACAATATGGCCCTGAGTGTCAACCACAAAGCCGGAACCCTGCCCCTGCGTGGGGAACAGGTTATTGGCGGCCTGATTGTTTTTGTCATCCATAGTGATGACAATATTAACCACCGAGGGATTAACCCGCTCGTAGATGTTCACCAGCAGCAATTCTTCGGCATCGGCCTGGGCAATGGCGCTGGCGGGCAACGGCGTGGGCGATGGCGCTAAAGTGGGCAACGTTTGGGCCACTATTTTTACATTGGCCGCTTCGCCGGCCTCCGGAATGACGGCTTCGGTGGCTACGGCCTCAACTTTATTGGCGGCAGAGGTGGCAATACTCTGCCCGGTAGCCGCCAGTTGGGGCAAATACGCCGAAAAACTACACGCCGACAGCATTATCCCCAGAATAACGCCGCTAATAACTAACCGTGATTGAGACAAGCTAACCTCCGTATGGCCCACAATAACGTTGTCTCTTGATTATCATACGCGATAATTAACCCCAAATGAAAAGTGGTTTTACGCTAATTGCGCCGGTTGTTGAGCCGCATGACCCAATAGACCAGCTGTAAAATGGCCGCCAACGCCGCCACCACATACGTCCAGGCCGCCGCGCTCAACACCGAGCTAACGCCGGCCAACTCCTGCTTGTCTACAATGTTGTACTGGTACAATAATTTTTTGGCCCGGCTGCTGGCATCGAGTTCAACCGGCAGGGTAATCAGGGCAAACAGGGCGGCCAACCCGTAGCCAATCACCCCCAACCAAGCCACAAGGTAGCCAATATTTACAAAGGCGCGGGAAAAAACCATCAACCCAAAGCCAATCATAATCAAAATGGGAGCCAGGTTGGTGCCAAATTGAACCGCCGGCACCAGCGTGCTGCGCAGTTGCAGCGGCAAGTAGCCGTTGGCGTGCTGCAACGCATGGCCGGCTTCGTGAGCCGCCACTCCCACCGCCGCGATGGAGGGTTCGCGGGCCACCTGCGGCGAAAGGCGCAACACCCGGCTGCGCGGGTCGTAGTGGTCACTGAGAAAACCCTGCGTTTCTTCGATGGTTATATCGTACAGGCCGTTGGTGTCCAGAATTTCGCGGGCGGCGCGCGCGCCGGTTAAGCCCCGGCTGGTTCGCACCTGCGAATATTGGGTAAATCTACTTTTCACCATAGCCTGGGCAATAAAACCCAAAATCATGGCCGGGAGCATAAAGCACATAAAAATCGGATCATAAAACATGTACATTGTCCAACCTCCAAAACTCTGTTTGTGTACCGAAAAAATATCACCAGAAAGTTAGCTACCTGATGTTTTGGCCTGAAACCGCAAATTTTTAACACGAATACCCCGAATTGGGCCGAATAGCACAAATTTTTCAGGAAATTTTATCAAACATTCGCGCCATTCGTATTGAAAACTATCAGGTAGCCAAGCCAAAAAACAGTAATCGCCGTAAATTATACACAAGGGATAAGGCGAATTTCAAATTTGCCGATTTGAATCCGGGCCGGCTTATTGGTATTTGACAAACAAAATTTTTTATTTTATAATGCACACGTGAACATTTGCACACGTGTGCATAACTTTTAACGCCAAACCAACGGCGGCAGGGCCGATTTATGGACCACAATGTCTCAATTAAAGATATTGCCCAGGCAGCGGGAGTATCACACACCACCGTATCGCGCGCCCTGCGTAATAGCCGGCTCATCAGCGATGAAGTGCGGGAGCACATTCAAAAACTGGCCCAAGAGATGGGCTACATTCCCAACACGGTAGCGCAAAGTTTAAAGACAAACCGCACCAACACCATCGGCTTGCTGGTAACTACCATTGCCGACCCGTTTGTAAGCCGGGTAATGCGCGGCATTGAAGATGTGGCCCAATGCTACAACCAGAGCGTTTTTCTGAGCGCCTCGTACAATGATCCGCAACGCGAGGCGGAGATTATGCGCACCTTTCGCCAACGCCAGGTGGATGGCATTATTGTGGCCTCTTCTAAAATTGATCCCCCGGATGTTGGCATTTTCCAAACCAAAGGCATCCCCACCGTTTTTATCAACCAGCAGGCCGATACTTCATTTGATATTGTTCACTCCGTTTCGGTAGATGACTACACCGGCGCGTACCGGGCAATGGAATTTTTAATCCAGTTGGGGCATCGGCGGATTGGGTATTTGGGCGCGGGCAACCGGCCCCGCTCCAACCGCATCCGCTTGCAAGCGTATAAAGATGCTCTGGCCGCCATAAAAATAGAGCCAAAAGAGGAATGGATACATATTGCCCCGCCCGACCACCGGTATCACTCCGATGACGTGGCCGACGGGCAGGTATTAACCGCCGGGTTACTCGGCACAGGGATTACGGCTGTATTCTGTTACAACGATATGATTGCCATTGGCGCGTTGATGGCCTGCCATGGCCGAAACATTGCCGTGCCGGGGCAACTGAGCGTGGTTGGGTTTGATGACATTGAGTTGGCCCAATATGTAACACCGGCGCTAACCACCATTCACCAACCCAAACTACGGTTGGGCCAGATAGCTATGGAAATGCTCATTGACTTGCTGTTTGGGCGGCCAGTGGAAGATACAGTGCTCACCACCAGGCTCGAAGTCCGTAGCAGCACGGCGGCCCCACCCGGTTGAACGGACGATTGTCCACCATCACAACCACCACTTCTCTCCATATTTACATTGCGTACCAAACATTTTGACGATTTACCCTAAATGGGTTGTAATAAAAACACACGTGTGCATTAGGAGAAAATTATGCGTCAATATACAAATGAAAATTTGGTGGTGTCGCCCGGCCAAACTGCGGATGAAACCATTATTGTTGATGTAACCCCTACCCTGGCCGGCTGGGAACACATCTATTTTCAGGCGCGCCGCCTGCCGGCAGGCGGGCAGTGGTCATTTGCAACGGGCGGCCACGAACTGGCACTGGTAATGTTGGGCGGCACGGCCAACGTGCAATCCAACTGGGGTCAATGGAATGGTTTGGGCCAGCGCGCCAACGTATTTGCCGGGTTGCCCTCGGCGCTTTACCTGCCCATTGACACCACCTTTACCGTTGCAGCCGTTACCGCCTGCGAATTTGCCGTAACCTGGGTGCAAACCAACCAGGCTTACCCGCCCCGGCTGGTAACGCCCGCCGATATTACCGTTGAAATCCGCGGCGGTGATCACGCCACCCGCCAGATTAACCGCATTCTACCGCCCGGTTTCCCCTGTTCGCGGTTGGTGGTGGTTGAGGTGTACACGCCCGCCGGCAACTGGTCCAGCTACCCGCCCCACAAGCACGATGTTCACAAAACCGATGCCGCCGGCAACGTCATCGAAGCCGACCTGGAAGAGATTTACTACTACAAAATTGACCGCCCCGAAGGGTTTGCCATTCAGCGCGTTTACACCGATCCCACCTCGCCGCTACACCAGTCCGGTTATCCCTTTGATGTGGCGGTGTTGGCGCGCAACAACGATGTGGTGCTCATCCCCGAAGGCTACCACCCGGTCTCCAGCCCGGTGGGCTACACCACCTACTACCTCAACGTTCTGGCGGGCAGCGCCCAAAGTTTGGCCGCCACCGACGACCCGCAACATGCCTGGATAAAAAATTCCTACACCTCCCGTGATCCACGGGTGCCGCTGTACGATATTTCTGTCGCCAAACTCGATGCGTAGCCTTGTCATTAGCCATTTGTTATGTAATCTAACGGCCATTGCCGTTAATAATATAGAAAAGGTTGAGGAGTGCCTCCAACCTTCCGGTTTAGCGATTTTATTTACAAAAGAGTCGTCACGAGCTAGCGCATATCACAGGTGATGAAAATCATCAACTAACGGCTATCCGCTGACGGCTAACTGCTATTTACAAAGGAGTAATTATGAACCAAACAACCACCCACCGCATGACCACCGCCCAGGCCATCATCGCCTTTCTTAAAAATCAATATGTCGAGCGAGACGGCCACGAACAACCATTTTTTGCCGGCTGTTTTGGCATTTTTGGCCACGGCAACATTGCCGGTATTGGCCAGGCGTTGCAACAAAACCCGGATTTTCGCTATTACCAGGTGCGCAACGAGCAGGCGCAGGTACACGCCGCCGTGGCCTACGCCAAAGTAAAAAACCGGCTGCAAACCTTTGCCTGCACCTCCTCGATTGGCCCCGGCGCAACCAATATGATTACCGGCGCGGCCACTGCCACCGTTAACCGCCTGCCGGTGCTGCTGCTGCCCGGCGATATTTTTGCCCGCCGCAACGTGGCCCCCGTTCTCCAGCAAATCGAATCGCCGCAGAGCCAGGATTTTTCGGCCAACGATTGCTTTAAACCCGTAAGCCGCTACTGGGACCGCATCAATCGCCCGGATCAACTGCTGCTGGCTCTGCCCGAAGCCATGCGCGTGCTCACCAGCCCCGCCGAAACCGGCGCGGTAACGCTGGGGCTGCCGCAGGATGTGCAAACCGAAGCGTTTGATTTTCCCACGGCCTTTTTCCGGCGGCGGGTGTGGCATGTGGCCCGCAACCGGCCCGACCTGGCCCTGCTCAAACAGGCCGCCGAACTCATCCGGCAAAGCCAGCGCCCCATGATTGTGGCCGGCGGCGGCGTGATTTACGCCGAAGCCACCGACACCCTGCGCGAATTTGTGGACAAAACCGGCATCCCCGTGGGCGAATCAATGGCCGGCAAGGGCAGTTTGCGCTACGACCAGCCGCTAAACCTGGGCGCAATTGGCGCTACCGGCACGCTGGCAGCCAACCGCATGGCCCGCACCGCCGATGTGGTGATTGGCATTGGCACTCGCTACAGCGATTTCACCACCGCCTCTAAAACCGCATTCCAAAACCCCAACGTCCGCTTTATCAACATCAACGTAACCGAGTTTGACGCCGCCAAACACCACGGCCTGATGCTGGTAGGCGATGCCCGCGCCACGCTGGAAGAACTGCTGGCGTTGCTGGAGGGTTTTAGCGCCAGCGCCGACTACCAAACCGAAGCCAAAACCCTGCACGACGCCTGGGAAGCCGAGGTTGACCGCATTTACGCCATTCGCAACGAGCCGCTGCCCAGCCAGGGCGAACTGTTTGGGGCCATCAACGAACTGACCTCACCGGAGGCGATTATGGTGAATGCCGCCGGCAGCATGCCCGGCGACCTGCACAAACTGTGGCGCACGCGGCATCCCAAAAACTTCCACATGGAATACGGGTATAGCTGCATGGGCTACGAAATTGCCGGCGGGCTGGGCATAAAAATGGCCGCCCCGGAGCGAGACGTGTTTGTGATTGTGGGCGACGGCAGCTATTTAATGCTCTCCTCGGAACTGGCCACCGCCGTGCAGGAAGGCATCAAACTGAACGTGATTCTGCTGGACAACCACGGCTTCAAGAGCATCGGCTCGCTCAGCCGCTCGCTGGGGCAAGAAGGATTTGGTACCCGCTTCATCAAGCCCAAAGATGGCGTGCTGGTGGGCGATGCGGCAGGCGACGAAGTGGAATACCTGCCCATTGATTACGCCGAAAACGCGCACAGCCTGGGCGCGCACGTTATCCGCCCCAAAACCTATGCCGATTTTGTGGCCGCGTTAAAAGAAGCGCCCACCATTAACAACACCGTGATGATTGTCATTGAAAACGACCGGCTGGTGGGCGTGCCCGGCTACGAAAGCTGGTGGGATGTGCAGGTGGCCGAAGTGAGCGACATGCCCACGGTGCAGGCCGCGCGCGCTCAATGGGCCGAAATGCGCCAAAAGGAACAATACTTTTTATAAAGCCGGTGGGGCAAAAGGAGCCTGAAACAAGATGAATGTTCCTGCTGAAAGCAATGGGGCCAACCTGCTCAAACTGGATGGAATTTGCAAAAGTTTCCCCGGCGTAAGAGCGTTACACAACGTGCATATGGAAGTGCGCAAAGGCGAAGTTCACGCGCTGCTGGGCGAAAACGGCGCGGGCAAATCTACCCTGATGAAAATTTTGTCGGGGGCGTACAGCCGTGATGCCGGCGAAATTTACTGGGAAGGCCGCAAAATAGAAATTCACAACCCGCGCGAAGCCCAAAACATTGGCATTGGCATTATCTACCAGGAATTTAACCTGGTGCCGCAGTTGAGCATTGCCGAAAACGTGTGGATTTCGCGCGAGCCAATGAAAAACAAGGCCATGCACCTGCTTGACTGGCCCGAAATGTACCGCAAAACGCAGGTGCTGCTGGATGAACTCAACCTGGATTTGGACCCGCGCCGCCCGGTGGCCGGGTTGGGCGTGGCGCACCAGCAAATGGTCGAAATTGCCAAGGCGCTGTCGCTGGATGCCAAACTGCTGATTATGGACGAACCCACCAGCGCCCTGGCCGACGCCGAAATCCATCAGCTTTTTACCATTATCCGCAAACTCAAAGAGCGCGGCGTGTCGGTGGTGTTTATCTCGCACCACCTGGACGAAGTGCTGGAAATTTGCGACCGGGGCACAATTTTACGCGACGGCGAGTTTATCAAAACCATTGATTTGCAGGATACCACCCAGGAAACGCTCATTCAGTTGATGGTGGGCCGCAGCCTGGATCAGCAGTACCCCAAAATAATCGCGCCACGCGGCCAGGAAGCCCTGCGGGTAGAGGGGCTAAACCGCAAAAACGTGCTGCACAACATCTCCTTTTCGGCTTACACCGGCGAAATTTTGGGCATTGCCGGGCTGGTGGGGGCCGGGCGCACCGAACTGGTGAAAGCCATTTTTGGGGCCGACCGGATTGATGCGGGCAAGGTGTACGTGTTTGGCCAGGAAGTACGCATTTTCTCGCCGGAAGACGCAATTGCCGCCGGGATTGGGCTGCTGCCGGAAGACCGCAAGCAAGAAGGGCTGGTGCTGCTGCTATCGGTGCTGCACAACATAAGCATGTCAAGTCTGGGCATGCTCAAAAATGCCATCGGCCTGTTGCAACTGGGCGAAGAAAAGGCCAAAGTGAGCGATTTTGTGCAGAAATTGCGCATCGCCACGCCCAGCATTCAACAAAAAGTGCAAAATCTCAGCGGCGGCAATCAACAAAAAGTGGTGCTGGCCAAATGGCTGGCCAGTAAATCTAAAATTTTGATTTTTGATGAACCCACGCGCGGCATTGACGTTGGCGCTAAAGTTGAAGTTTATAACCTGATGAACACTCTGGTAGAAAATGGCGATGCCGTAATTATGGTTTCTTCCGAAATGCCGGAACTGCTGGGTATGAGCGACCGCATTTTGGTGATGCACGAGGGCAGTTTGGCCGCCGAGTTTGACCGGGCCGCTGTAACCCAAGAAAAAATTCTATCCGCAGCTATGGGAGTAATGAGCAATGACAAAGCTACAAGTACCAACTGATAATGTTCCGGCCAGCACCACCACCCTGAGCGCCAAAACCATTGGCAATTTTGTGGCCCGGTTTGGCGCGTTGTTGGGGTTGTTAATTTTGGTGATTTTTCTTTCCGTTACCTCTGATGTGTTTTTAACGGTGGATAACCTGTCTAACGTGGTGCGCCAGGCCACCGTTAACTCGCTGCTGGCGTTGGGGTTACTGCTGGCCATTCTCACCGCCGGGATTGACCTGTCGGTTGGCTCTATTTTGGCCGTGGCCATGTCGTCGCTGGCGTTAATGGCCATCAAATGGCAAATGAATCCGTACCTGGCCATTTTTATTTCGCTGCTGATTGGCGTGGGAGTGGGGCTGGTTAACGGCCTGCTGCTCACCAAACTGCACCTGCCGCACCCGTTTATTTCTACGCTGGGCACCATGAACGTGGCGCGCGGCCTGGCCTTGATTATCACCGGCGCGTCGCCCATTTCGGGGTTTGACCGCGCCGGTTCGCCGCAGGTGCTGTTTTTGGGCGCGGGGTCGCTGGGGCCGGTGCCGGTGGCCTTGCTGGTGATTGTGGTGGTTTACGTGCTGTTTCACATTCTGCTTACCAATACTTCGCTGGGGCGACACATTTACGCCGTGGGCGGCAATACCGCGGCGGCGCGGCTATCGGGCATCAATGTGGATAAAACTTTGATAACGGTATACACCATCAGCGGCCTGATGGCCGGCCTGGCTGCGTTGATGTTGGCCGGGCGCACCAACTCCGGCTTTCCCACCGCCGGTAGCGGCTACGAACTGGACGCCATTGCCGCGGTGATTATCGGCGGGGCCAGCTTCTCCGGCGGTTCCGGCTCGGTGGGTGGCACGGCCATTGGCGTGCTGCTCATTGCCGTGCTGCGCAACGGGCTGGTGCTGCTCAACGTGCCAACCGAATGGCAAATTGTGGCCATCGGTCTGGTAATTATTGGCGCGGTGTACGTAGACGTGTTGCGCCAGCGGGCGCGTCGTGGTTAACAAGCAAACCACCAGAAAGGGGGTGATGCCTGAGCCTAACGCACTATCTTTTGGTGGTATGTTGTAAACTCTAAAATTTTAAACGCTTATTTTTTAGGAGGAGCTAGTTATGTTGGCTAAATTCAGTAAAATTTTTATGGTGATGCTGGTACTGGCCTTACTGAGCGCGTGCGGCGGTGCCCCCAGCCAGCCGGCGCCGGCCAAGCAAGAACCGGCTAAACAGGAACCGGCCAAGCAAGAAGCACCGGCTAAGGAAGAACCGGCCAAACAGGAACCGGCTAAAGAAGAACCGGCCAAACAAGAACCCGCTAAACAAGAAGCTACCGGCGAAAAGAAACCGCTGAAAATTGCAGTAATTGTTAAAGCCGTAACCAGCGACTACTGGAAACTGGTTGGCTCCGGTGTGGAAGCCGCCA
>CAZFCE010000060.1:0-21771 GCA_964517605.1 uncultured Caldilineaceae bacterium
TAACCGTCTGCAATGGTTCCTTAACCGTCTGCAACCGTTCCTTAACCGTCTGCAACCGTTCCTTAACCGTCTGGAACGGTTCCTTAACCGTCTGGAACAATGCCTTATGTGCGCCATCCATTTAAACCTTTTGGAAAGTCTGCTAAATCCATCAATTTTTGGTAGCGGCCAAATTGTAAGTGACGGCATGTCATTTCGAGTGCCGATAGGCACGAGAAATCCCTGAAAATTATGCTTGCAAACAGACGTTTTTGGGATTTCTCGACGCTTTGCGTCTCGAAATGACGCATTTGTTACGCACTTTTGTACCGCTGCCCAATTTTTAACTAAAAAGGAGTCAGGCAAATGCAACACCGTCAATTAGGTCAACAAGGGCTGGTTGTGCCGGCGCAGGGGTTGGGCTGCATGGGCATGTCCGAGTTTTACGGCCCCGGCGATGAGCAGGAATCCATTGCCACCATTCACCGGGCGCTGGAGTTGGGGGTTAATTTTCTTGACACCGCCGATATGTACGGCCCGTTTTTAAATGAGGAACTGGTGGGCCGGGCCATTCGGGGGCGGCGCGAACAGGTGATTTTGGCCACCAAATTTGGCATTCAGCGCAGCAACGACAATCCGCAATATCGCGGGGTGAGTGGCCGGCCCGAATACGTGCTGGCTGCCTGCAATGCCTCGCTTAAGCGGCTGGGTGTGGATTATATTGACCTGTACTACCAGCACCGGGTTGACCAAACCGTGCCCATCGAAGAAACCGTGGGGGCTATGGCGCAACTGGTGCAGGCCGGCAAGGTGCGCTATTTGGGGCTATCCGAGGCCGGGCCGCAGACTATTCGCCGCGCTCACGCTGTTCACCCCATTACCGCCCTGCAAACCGAATACTCGCTGTGGAGCCGCGACCCGGAAGACGAGATTTTGCCCACCGTGCGCGAACTGGGCATTGGCTTTGTGGCCTATAGCCCGTTGGGGCGCGGCTTTTTAACCGGCCAAATTAAAAAAATTGATGACCTGGCCCCCGACGACTACCGCCGTTTTTCGCCCCGCTTTCAGGGCGAGAATTTTCAAAAAAACCTGGCGCTGGTGGATCAGGTCATCGAGCTGGCTCAAGCCAAAGGCGTTACGCCCAGCCAACTGGCGCTGGCCTGGGTGCTGGCGCAAGGGCCGGATATTGTTACCATCCCCGGCACCAAACGCCGCCGCTACCTGGAAGAAAACGTGGGCGCAATGGCGGCAGAACTCGCCCCGGCAGACCTGGCCAAAATTAACGCCATGTTGCCGCCGGGCAGCGTTAGCGGCCTGCGTTACCCCGAAGCGGTGATGCAACTGCTCAACGGTTAATTACCAATCACTCAAACCGGGCGAAGCAAGGAGTAAGCAAGGAGTAGGGAGGGAGTAAGCAATAAGAAAAAAACTTGCTCTCTCCTTGTATGATGAATTAGGTATGAGATAATCCTGGTTTCAGACAGAGATTATCTCCTTACTCCATTCTCCTGCTCCCCTGTATCCGGCAATAAAAGTTGATTATTGCGAAGACAGGCGGTAACTTGAGTTTGTTAAGTTTTTACCCGGTAAACGGAGGCAAACTATGGTCACAATAATTAAGGCTTATGTAAACCAATCTGATTATGCCAATATGACACGCGCTCTTTGGCCCAAAGACAGCATCCCCGCCGATTTTGAGGTGGCCGAGGCGGCCCGCACCGGCGGGCAAATTGCCCGGCGCGGGCCAACTTCGCGCAATTACCCCAAACAGGGCTTCAAACTCAAATTCAAACCGGAAAAACTATTCCAAAGTCGCGCCCAATCCCTGGATTTAACCGCCGGCTACCCCGACAAAAGCCTCATCCGCGAACGCCTCTGTTTTGACCTGTTCACGCAAACCGGCGTGGCCGCCAGCGCCACCTGGCCCGTAGATTTTTCCATCCTCAACAGCGCCGGCCAGGTGCTGGAACGCGGCCTGTACACCGGCTTTGAAGCCGTTGACAGTTACTTTTTCCGCGCCCGCACCCGCCAGATTGGGGCGCTGTACAAAGCCAACGGCAGCCGGGTAAACGGCGCGTTTGTGGGCGCAACGCTCCAGCCACAGCCGGATACCGTGCTGCGCCTGCTCTACGCCAAAGAAAGCGCCCCCAAAATAACGGCCACCGGCTGGATTGCCGCCGCGCTGCAAAAAATATTCGGCTGGCAGCGCCTTGAAATTGCCGACAGCAACCCCGATGACTACAGCGACCTGGCCGCGCTCATCCACGCCGTGCAAATCTGGGATGGCACCAGCGGCAGCCTTGAAACCTGGCTTGATGTTGAGGCGTACCTCAACTGGCTGGCGGTGAACACCCTGGTGCAAAACAACCACGCCTACAGCCACAACTACTACCTGCACCGCCGCCCCGCCGACAACCGCTGGGAAGTCATCCCCTGGAATTACAGCCAAACCTGGGGCTGCACCGGGCGCAGCCTGAGCGACGACCTGCCCGCCGATAGTCCCATTAAAAGCGCCGGGGCTATGCTCAACCAACTCAGCCGGCGCGTGCTCACCAACGCCGCCTGTTTTGAGCAACTCCGGGCCAAACTGACCAACCTGCTCGGCGGGCTGTTCACCGAAGATAGCATTTTTTCTAAAATTGATGCCTTTACCGCCGAAATTACCGAACCGGCCCACCACGATGCCCGCAAGTGGCCCACCAACGATCAATTTGACCAGGAAGCCGCCCGCCTTAAGGATTGGCTGCGCCGCCGCCGCCAGTTTTTGCTGGCCGAACTGGCCGCGCCCGCGCCCGTGGCTGCCGCCGCCACGGTGAGCGCCCAGGCTGTTGCCACCCCGCGCCCCGATGCCACCATCACCACGCTGGCCGTGGGCGCAACCGCGCCCGTAGCCGGCGACAAGCTCACCTTTGAAGCCACCGTTAAAAACGCCGGCAGCGCCACCACCGGCACCACCGTGGGCGTGGCCTTTGTGGTAGATGGCCAGTACGTCACCTTTGGCACGTCGGGCGAGCTGGCCGCCGGAGCCAACGTCACCATTAAAGCCGTGGCCCCGTGGACGGCCATCACCGGCGCGCACCGGCTCACCGCCGTGGCGGATGACGTAAACCGCTTCCCCGAAGTGTCCGAAACCAACAACACGCTCACCCTTGATTTTATCGTGGCCGCCGCGCCGCCGCCCGCGCTCAGCGATGTCACCGTGGCCGACATTGCCTTTGAACGCAACGAGGCCGGCCAGGTGTGGCTGGCGGCGCAGGTGAGCAACGTGGGCACCGCACCCACGCCGGCGGTGGTCGGTGTGGCCTTTTTTGTGGATGATAAATTTGCCACCTACGGCGTGGCCGACCCGCTGGCCGTGGGCGAAAGCAAAGCCATCCGCGCCGTGCAAACGCTGGCGCTCACCGGGCTGCACAAAGTTACGGCCATTGTTGACGATGTTAACCGTTTTTCGGAGCAGAATGAGCAAAACAACAGCCGGGTTGAAATGATTGATTTTGGCGTGGTTGCCCCCAAACTGGCCGATACCATCATTCTTGAAGTGTCGCTGGGCGCGGGCCGCTTCATCGAAGGCGACGCGCTCACCTTTGAAGCCGGCGTTAAAAATATCGGCACCGCCGCCACCGGCCCGGTGGTGGGCGTGGCCTTTTGGGTAGATGGCCAGTACATCACCTTTGGCAACACCTCGGCGCTGGAGCCGGGCGAAACGCGGGCGGTGCGGGCGGTTTCTGCCTGGACGGCCACCGCCGGGCAGCGCCGGCTGCTGGCCGTGGTTGATGATGTCAACCGCTACCCGGAACTCTCGGAAAGCAACAATCGCTTTGAAACCACGGTTGAAGTTTTAAAACGCGAGGCCGTCAAGCTGCCCGATTCCACGCTGGACAGCCTGGATTTTGAAACCGACGCCGCCGGCAAAATTATACTCACCGCCACCGTAAGCAACATCGGCACGGCCCCCACCCCGGATGTGGTGGGCGTGGCCTTTTTTGTGGATGGCGCATTTGCCACCTTTGGCACGGTTAACCCGATGGCCGCCGGCACCACCACCACGGTGCGAGCCGTGCAGGCGTTGGCGCTCACCGGGCTGCATCACCTTACCGCCATTGTTGACGATGTAAACCGCTACGATGAATTGAGCCACCAGAACAACAAACTGGAACGCGACATCACTTTTCACCCGCAGCGCCCGGTTGAGCGGCGGGTTATTTGGGTAACACGCTACGATTGGACCGAACTGGGCAAAGCGCCCGCCCCCGAAAGCATAGATGCGCTGGTCGCCGGCATTGCCGCTGCCGGCTTTAACACCATTTTCTTTCAGGTGCGCGGCCAGGGCGATGCCTACTACACCCCCGGCCTGGAGCCGTGGGCGGCCCGGCTGACCGGCAGCGTGTGGGCCACGCAGGGCAAAAACCCCGGCTGGGATCCGCTGGCGCGGCTGTTGCAAAAAGCTGCCGCCGCCGGGCTTGAGGTTCACGCTTATGTAAACGCCTATACCTTTTGGGTGTCGCCGCCCGGCAAAACCTACGGCGAGTTGTGGCCGCCGGCCTCAACCCCGCCGCACCCGTTTGACCGCTTTACCTACGGCCCCGGCTACACCGACCATCCCGGCGAGTTGGCGCTGGGCAACGCCTGGCGGCAGCACGATACCGCCGGCCAGCCCATGCCGCTGGCCTGGGGCCAGCCGTTGTGGGCCAGCCCCGGCGTAGAGCAGGTGCAGGCGCACATTGTGGCGGTGGTAGCCGATTTGGTGAGCCGCTACGCCGTGAACGGCATCCATTTGGATTTAATTCGCTACGCCAACCGGCCCTACTCGTTTGACCCGGCCAGCAACGCCGCCGCCGGCTCTACCAAAACCGCGCAACGCGACCAGTGGCAGCGCGACCGCGTTACAGATTTGGTGCGGCGGGTGCGCCAAAAGGCGCAGGCTATCCGGCCAGGGCTGATGATTTCGGCGGCGGTGTGGCCGTACCACAAAAACAAATGGGGCTGGCAAATCAGCACCGGCTACGATGATTACTACCAGGATTCCAAAGGCTGGCTGGCGGCGGGATTGGCCGATGCCATTACGCCGATGATGTACGGCAGCGTGGCCGATGATTTTGAAAAGTGGCAGGTTTTACTGGCCGATTTTATGGCCGACGCCGCCGGTCGGCACGTTTACCCCGGCATCAGCACCGATTACGATGATTTTACCGCCATCACCCGGCGGATTGAGGCCGCCCGCGCCGCCGGAGCGCAGGGCCACGCGCTGTTTTCATACGGGCCGCTCAAACAGCGCGGCTACCTGGAAAAACTGGCCGCCGGGCCGTATGCCATCCCGGCGGTGCTGCCCAAGTAAGTAGTTTACCTTCCCGGAAGCTCAATCTTCCGGGAAGATTTTTGTGGTCTTGCGTCTGCTAAGCCCTGAAAAAAGTGAAATGTTGGCCCGTTTCTTAGACCAGGTCAACAATAATGCCACGGGCGCGTAAATCGCTGACAATACCCGCCGGGGCGCCGGTATTGGTGATAATCCGGCTGATTTCGTGTGGCAAGGCAAATATATTAAAGGCGCGGTCGCCCAATTTACTTGAGTCGGCGACGCCAACCACCACCTCCGAGGCATTCACCATTTGCTGTTTCAGTTGCGCTTCGGCAACATCAGCTTCCATCATACCATCTCTCGCCGTTATCCCCCGCGCACCAAAAAAGCCAATATCAACCCGCAGGCGTTCGGTTAAGCTCTGGTTTAAGTTGCCCACCAGAGAACTTGAGCGGAGCCTTACCACTCCTCCTACCACAATCGTTATAATCCCACTGCAAAAATTTAATTCGAGCGCGGTAAAAAGACCGTTGGTGATCACGGTGATACCCTCACGATCTTTGACTAAACGCGCTATTTGCAGAGCGGTTGTGCTGGCATCAAGGAAAATATGCTGGCCGGATTCGATCAGCGCGACGGCAGCCTGAGCAATTCGCCGCTTTTCCTCCATATGTTCTTGTTCGCGTGCGGCGAAATGCAACTCAAGCCGGCTCCGACCGGAAGCTATTGCCCCGCCGTGGAAGCGGGTCAAGTATCCCTGAAACTCAAGCACATCCAGGTCTTTTCGCACTGTTACTTCGGAAACCCCCAGTAGTTGACTGAGTTCACTGACCGAACAGCGATCATTTCGGTTTAAATGTATCAACATTTGCTCGCGCCGCTTCTCGGTTGTCATCGGTTGGTCGTTTGAAGTCATATCTATTCCCTATTCTCACTAAAAATACCCGGCTGAAATAATATCAGAAAAACTCCGCTAAATCAAAAATCAAAATGAAACAAAAAACAAAATATATACTTATTAAATGATTTTGACTTATCAGTTATGATATGATAAGATGCAAATTCGTAAGTATATAGTTACGTTTATATTCTTATAAACTATGCCGTAGCTTAAAATTTGGCGAGTGTTTTTATTTCGCAAGAGAATGGATACTTAATATGGATGAATATATTCCCGGCGAAACTCAGAGTGCTATTCTGGAAGTGAAGCACATTTCCAAATGCTTTAGAATGACCCAGGCGCTTGATGATGTGTCGTTGACCCTTTACCCCGGCGAGGTTCATGCTTTGCTGGGCGAAAATGGGGCCGGTAAATCAACTCTGATCAAGATTATAGCCGGGGTTCATCAACCGGATGAGGGGCAACTTCTTTTGCAGGGGCAACCGGTTGAGATAACCTGCCCTCGTCAGGCCACCGATCTGGGTATATCGGTTATTTATCAAGAGTTAAGTCTTTACCCCGATTTGTCTGTGGCTGAAAACATCTTTATGGGTCATCCACCGCGCGGGCAGTTGGGGGCGGTGGATTGGCCGGTGATGTACCGGCAAGCTGAAAAAATTTTTGCCTCGTTAGGTATTGAGATGGATGTGCGCTGCAAAGTCAGCCGTCTCTCGGTTGGTAATCGGCAGCGGGTAGAGATTGCCAAAGCCCTCAGCTTAAACGCCAAAGTGTTGATTATGGATGAACCGACGGCGGCTCTGACGGCACATGATGTGGAAAGCCTGTTTGCTATTGTGCGCCGTCTACAAAAGCAGGGGGTTGGTATTATCTATATCAGCCACCGGTTGGAAGAGATATTTGAATTAGCCGACCGGGTTAGCGTGCTACGAGACGGCAAATATGTAGGAACTGTGAAAGTAGCTGACACAACCTCGGACCATTTGATTGGCATGATGGTTGGCCGCACTCTGGATCAATTATTCCCTAAAATAAGTGTCCCCATCGGCGAACCAATTCTGGAATTGCGTAATGTTACCCGTCAGGGAGTCATTGAAGATATTAGCCTGACTCTCCGGCGGGGTGAAATTTTGGGCTTGAGCGGACTGGTAGGCTCAGGCCGAAGCGATTTGGCCCACACTATTTTTGGTATTCATCCGGCAGAGCAGGGAGAAATTTACATTGATGGCGAGCGGGTTACGCTCGATAACCCTCAACAGGCTATGAAACTGGGGATTGCCTACGTAACCGAAGATCGCCAGAAGGATGGATTGGTTCTGCCCATGACCGTCAAGGAAAATATCAGCCTGGCTACTCTGGCCGGCCTGACTCAGTACGGCTTCGTTCGGTTGAAACAGGAAGAAGAAGTAGCCGATCAGTATGTCAACTGGCTCAACATTCGCACCCCTTCCATTTTTCAGGAAGTTAAAAATTTATCCGGTGGTAATCAGCAAAAAGTGGTTATCTCCAAATGGTTGCTCAGCCATCCCCGGATATTGATTCTTGATGAACCAACCCGGGGGATTGATGTGGGAGCCAAGGCAGAGATTCATCGCCTGATGGGTGAATTAGCTGGACAGGGAATGGCTATCTTGATGATTTCCAGCGAATTACCGGAAATTTTGGGTATGAGTGACCGAATTTTGGTAATGAAACAGGGGCGGCTGGTTGGAGAGTTTGACCGAAATGAAGCTACTCAGGAAAAAATTATGGTCAGGGCGGTGAGTGAACAATATTCAACCGTTTAACGCGCTACCGTTACTTTTTAGAAACCTTCATTAACGGGGACAAAACTTCTGACTACCGGTTATTTTATAAGGGGGTAGGGAATGGTTCAAACTAAACAAATAACAGGCAGCAAAATGAGTTGGCTGTCTCTGGAACGGCTCAACCAAGAGATTCTGTTAAGCGGATTTGTGATTATGCTGGTGCTGATACTGGGCCTGCTGCAACCCGATTTTTTCAGTGGTTCCACTTTTTTGCGCATCATCCTGGACTCTTGTATGGGGTTGATTGCAGTGGTGGGGATGACGCACGTAATTGTGGCGGGCAGCATTGATATTTCGGCGGGGGCGGTGCTGGCAATATGCGCCGTAACCGGCGGTCTGTTGGCCCAGGCCGGAGTTCCTGCCCCAATTGCCTGGCTGAGTATGGTTTTACTGGGGGCGTTGTTGGGCTTTGGCAACGGGGCCATGGTGGCCTGGGCCGGCATCCCTTCTATTATTGCCACTTTGGGGATGTCAACCATTATGCGCGGTCTGGCAATTGTGATTAGTGGCGGGTCGTGGGTGCGCAATCTGCCGGAAGATTTTTATATTGGGCAGCAAAGTATGCTGGGCATACCTGTGCCCATCTGGCTGATGGGGGTGGTCATCATTGCCGGAATCCTCTGGATGAAGTATGCCCCTTTGGGCCGGCAATTTTACGCAATTGGCTCCAATCGAGAGGCGGCGAGGCTGAGTGGAATCAATGTTAAAAAAATTCAAGTTCTGGGGTTTACCCTCAACGGCTTTTTAATCGGCCTGGCGGCATTGATTTTGGCAACCCGGTTTAACGCAATCCAGGTTAACAGCGGCCAGGGTTTTGAATTGACGATCATTACAGCCGCGGTAGTGGGCGGAGTTAGTATTATGGGCGGCAGCGGCACTATTTTTGGCGCTTTGATGGGAATAGTGCTTTTGCAGGTAATTGGCAGCGGTATGGTTTACTTAAAAGTGAGCGCCTACTGGCTCCAAGCCGTTCAGGGTTTTTTAATCCTGCTGGCTGTGATCGCCGATATTCTACGCAAACGCCATTTGGGTGAATAAAACCTGATTAGCCTCAATCAATTCAACAATAAAGGTTAAGCTATGACAGTCACTTCTGTAACCAAAAAACCGGTTAAATGGCAAAAGATTTTAACACAAGAAAATGTTCTGTTTGTGATTCTGATTTTAATCGTTGTAACGCTGGCCTCGTTAAACGATAGTTTTTTGACTGCAAGCAATCTGCTCAACATGACCCGTTATTTTGTTGAAATTGGGCTGATTGCTCTGCCGATGACCCTGGTCATTATTACCGGCGGCATAGACCTGTCGGTTGGCAGCCTGTATGGTTGGAGCGTAGTAATGTTGGGGGTTGCCTGGGAAACATGGGGATTACCCCTGCCGGCGGCGATGGGTATTTGTCTTTTAACCGGCGTAGTCGGTGGTGTGTTGAACGGCTGGCTGATCGCCGAAGTGAGAGTGCCGCCACTGATTGCTACCCTCTCAACTATGGCTATTTATCGCGGCTTGGCTCTGGGCATTAGCCAGGCAAACCCGGTGAGCGGTTACCCCGATTGGTTTCAATTTCTGGGCCAGGGCAGCCTGGGGCCATTCCCAACCCAATTTGTTTTGCTGGTGGTGCTGAACGGAATCGTTCTGGTATTCCTTGCCCGCACCTCATGGGGGCGCTTTATCTACGCCATCGGCAACAACGAACGTGCCGCCCTCTTTTCGGGGATTCCGGTTCGATACTTAAAGCTGGCTATCTACCTGTTCAGTGGGATTATGTCGGGCCTGGCCGCGCTCATTTTTGTTAGCCGAGTTACCACCACCCGGGCCGATGCCGGAATGGGCCTGGAACTGGATGTAATTGCGGCAGTAGTGTTGGGCGGCGCCAACACCAGCGGGGGAGAAGGCAGTATTTGGGGGACTACACTGGGGCTGGTAATTATTGCGTTACTTCGTAACGGCCTCAGTTTAGCCGGGGTTCGTGGCGATGCCACCGTAATCGTAATCGGTTTGGTGCTGGTTTCTGCCGTGTTCCTCAATAGAAAACTACGTGGCGTAGAAGGAGGAGCCAAATAAATTAAAAATCAAAAATAAGCTTGAAGTTCAATGAGAACGGAATCAATTACCCAAAGATTCCAATCGCCCTATTTCATTACTTATGTTTCACCAATGTAAGGAGAAGAACTATGAATAAGTTCAATTTTCTACGATCAATTATCAGTTTGATGGTTATGGGCCTCATCGTGGTTGCCTGTAACGGCCAGGCTCCGGCAACGAAACCGGCCGAAAAGGCCGCCGCTCCGACCGAAGCCGCTCCCGCCGAAAAAGCCACTGCCCCGGCTGAGAAACCGGCCGAAGCCGCCGCCGGGAGTGGTTCGCCGGAAAATGCGCCCGATAAAGCCGGTCAGAAAATTACCGTCTTTGATATCCCCAAACTGATTGGAATTGACTATTTCAACGCCACTTATCAGGGGATGAAGGAAGCAGCCGACGAGTTGGGGAACATCTCCCTCACTCAGGATGGCCCGACCGAAGGCCGGGTTGACCGCCAGATTGAGTTCATTGACAACGCCATTACCAAAAAAGTGGATGTAATTACCTTTGCCAGCAACGACCCGGTAGCTATCACCCCGGTGCTGGAAAAAGCTCTCAAAAACGGCATCCATGTCATTGGCTACGATGCGGACTCTCAACCCCAAGGGCGACAGTTCTTTGTAAACCAGGCCACCTTTGCCGCAATTGGCAAGGCGATGGTTGAAGCAATGGTTAAGGAAGTAGGAGAAGAAGCCCAGGTGGCCATTGTAACTTCCAGCTTGACCGCTCCTAACCAGAACGCCTGGATTGACGAAATGAAAAAATACCGGGATGCTCATTATCCCAAGCTGGAGTTTGTTGATGTTCGCCCCAGCGAAGAAGACCAAAATCTAGCCTTCTCCGTAACCCAAGATTTGCTGCAAGCCTATCCTAACCTGAAGGGCGTGTACGCCCTCAGTTCTGTGGCTTTCCCCGGCGCGGCAGATGGCGTTAAGCAAGCCGGCAAATGTGGCAAGGTGGCCGTGGTTGGGCTTAGCACCCCCAATACCATGCGCAAATTTGTAAAAGAGGGCTGTGTAAAAAGCGTTGTCCTGTGGAACCCGGTTGATTTAGGCTATGCCACCATCTATGCGGCCCGAGCGGTAGTAGACGGCAAGCTCAAACCAGGCGATACCAGTGTCGAATTGGGACGGCTGGGCAAGTTGGAAGTCAAAGGTAGTGAAATTCTATTAGGCGATCCTTTCATTTTTAACGCCGACAATATCGATAAATTCAACTTCTAAACCGAGTTTGTTAACGTGTTGTGTCTGGCCTCACACAGGCACGGGGCTATATCTACCAAAATTCCGTGCCTGTGTGGGCCACATTAATGCCAAAATCCTGAAATGATGTGACCCGGATTTGGTAGACAAAGGGTATTGTTTTATCTCCTATCTTATTCTTGTGTTCACCCAATTGGAGTCTTGTCAGCGTGGCCATTGCTAGTTTGGCTTACATCGGAATGGAGACTCTCCCATACCTCCAGTTTAGCCGCCACACACGGCACAAACCACGTCCGGCGGAAGATGTGGTTTTTAACACACACCGTCTTTTTACACCGTCGGATAAAGATTGAGCATACCATTTTACGAATGGTATTCGATATCTATCAAAATTATTCAGATTTGGAGAATACCTGCCCGGTGGGTAAAACCATCGCCTCAATGCTGCGGGCCTGTTTGTACTGGTACGGCTCAATATCCGCGCCGGTAAAGTTGGCCCGGATAATCATTGCGCCGCTCAAATCGGCGTCGGCGAGTTTGGCCTGGGTAAAATCGGTGTGCAGTAAGTAGCTTTCGCACAGGTTGGCCCCGCGCAAATCGGCCATTTTTAGCACCGTTTGCTCCATATCCGCCCGATAGAGGGTAGCGCCATCCAAAACCGCCCCGCGCAGATTGGCTTTGACCAGCCTGGCTCCACTTAAATCCGCCTGCTCAAAAATTACTTCGCGCAGGTAGGCTTCATCAAATTTTGCTTTACGCAGATTGGCCCCGCGCAAGTTGGCTCTAAAAAGATTGGTTCGGCTTAAGTTAGCGCCCTGCAAATGCGCCTGGCTCAAATCGGCTTCGCGCAAATCCGCGCCGGTTAAATCGGCCCCGCTCAGGTTGATGCCCCGCAAATCCTGGGCCGATAAATCAAACCCCCGGAGCGATTGCGTTTTGTTGCCGGCGGCCCATTCCCGCGCCAGCTTGAGTTGGCCTTCGCGCGATTTGGCGTCTTCCTGCGCCGAGCCGGGCTGGTGTTCGGTAATTTGTTTTTGAATGACCAAATCGCGGCTGGCCGATTCGTAGGTGTAGCCGGGCAGCCATTGGTGGCAGTGTTTGCAAATTACGGCTTTTACCCGGATTTCTTCATCGCAAAAGGGGCAGCGTTTGGTTTCGGGGGTTAGGGTATCGTCTGGCATAGTGTTTCCTCCGCTTTTTATTTTACCGGGGCGCTATGGCTTTTACAAGCCGCAACGTTTACTTGAATATCACCGGCAAATAATACGTGAGCGGGTTGGCAAAGGCCGCCGCCATGACCACCGGCGGGCTTTTGGAGGTGTCCCACAGTTGGCCCAGCGAGACTCCATCCACGCCGCCGTTGGCCCGTAAAAAGTCCACGTAATCTTTTGAGGCGGTTTGGTAATACAGCACCGCCGACACCCGCGCCGTTTGCGGCGGCAGGGTGTAGGTGGTGTCGTCCCAGTATTGGCCATCGGCGTAAGTGGCGGCAACCGGGCGCAGGCCGGGGGCATTAAATTTGGCCTGGGTGTAACCGCGCGGCGGAAGGCGGTTATCTTTAACGGTGGTGTTGTTCAGCACAAAATGGAACGATGCCCCCGCCTCCAGTTGCAGCGCCTGGGCCAGTTGCGGGGTGATACCCTGCTGCACCTCGTACACCTTCAAATCCGGGTCTGAGGCCAGTTGGCCGGTGGCAGCGTTGTACACGCCCGATTGGTAGATAAGACTGCCGGCGGCATCAAACGCTTTTAAATTGAGCCACATGCGGCGGCCTTCGGCGTAACCGGTGGGCAGTTTGTGGCCGGTATCGTTGATAACGCGCACCACTGCCGTGGCGCTATCAGGGCCATTGGCGGTGAGGGTAATGGTAACGGTGGCGGCTTTTTGCAACATTGATCGGGCCGCCTGCGCGGTGTTGTTCAAGGCCACGGCATCGGCCACGCTGTTAAGCCGCCAGCGCGAATCTTGCAGCAGTTGGGGTATCCAGGTGTTGCCGCCAACCAGTTGGTGTTCGGGCAGGCAGCCGGTTGAAACGCAATCGCGCTGCACCGGGTTGTAAACGGCTTCGGCAGCCAGGCCGGTGGTGCGCGGCAGGTGGCAATCCTGGCAGCTTGCCACCTGGCCGCCGGGTTTGGCCCCGGCAAACTTGGGCAACGTTACCCCGCCGGCGGCAAAATCGCTGTTGAGCCATTCATCATAGGTGCTTTCAATGGGGAACAACTGGCCGCTATCAAAACCGGGCGCGGCGGCATCCATCGAATTGGGCCAAAACTGACCGCGCCCGGCATCCCACGACAGCAGCGGGTTATCAATATTATGGCACGAGCCGCACAACCGCGATTCGGTGATGGCGTTGTTGGCCTGGCCTAAAAAATCGGTTTGGTAGGCCGAATGGTAGGTTTGGGTAACTACAAAAGGGCCGCGCCGCCGGTCTTCGGGGTCTACTATCAGCATGGCGCTGCCGGTGTGGGTAGCGGGCAGCGTGGCGGTGAGCGCCGCCCGAATGCCGGCGTCAATAACCACGGCGGCGTCGGTGGTGGAGGGAACGGGGTCAACCAGACGATGGCACACGGCGCAGGTTACGCCGCCGGAGATGTCGGCCAGTTGCAGCGACGAGCCGTCGGCGGGCTGGCTGCGCCCTTCGAGCCAGCCTTTGGCGGTGTGACAGCGCAGGCAAAAATCGCCGGCCTGCGGGGCATCGTGGTTGGCCACCGCCAGCGCCGACCAAAACAGCGGGTCGCGCCCGGCCTGGCTCATTAAACTGCCGCGCCAACTGTTGTAAATTGGGTCGGTGTGGCAAAAATCGCAACCGTTGGGGTCGGCAATGGCGGCGTTAAGCTGATTGGGCTGCGTGCCGGGCACAAAAAAATCGCTCAGGGTGCTGGTAACCACCGGGCGCGGCACAAATACGGCGTGACTTAAAGTGAGCGGAGCCGTAACCGCCGAGGTGAGCGTGGCCCGGTTAACCAGGCTGCCCGTAACCAGGCCGGTGGGTTTTACCTGATAAGTGATGGTAACAGCCGCCACCGCGGTGGTGCCTTGCCAGCTTAGTTGCGGCGCGGCGGTCTCGTTGATGGTGCCGGTGGTGGCGGTGAGCGAGCCGGGGATGTAGCCGAGGCCCGCCGGCAGGACATCACGCCAGTAAAGTGGCTGGTTGGGTTGGGAGCCGGTGTTTTTGATGGCGATGGTGTAGGTGAACACTTCGTTAATGTCGGCGTGGGGCGTGGATGATGTTTTGGTGGAGCCGGTCAGGTTGGGACCGGTGGCGTTGGCATCGGTGAGGCGGCGGATGGTGCCGCCGCTGTAATCCACTACGTACAGTTCGCCCTGTTCGTCCTCGCCAAAGGAGCTGATGTTAAAGCCGGTGTTGGCGATTTCAAGTGTGGGGGTTGACCAAACCGAGCCGGTTTTGACCATGCTCCAGATTTTCTTGTCCACGTAATCGGCAAAGAAATAACGCCCCACTAGCGCCGGAAACTCGCCGCCCCGGTACACAAAGCCGCCGCTCACCGAATGTCCTACCGAATGGCTGTATTCGGCAATGGGGCCGGTGAGGCCGGTGCAGGGGTTGCCGCTCAGGTTGTAATCGTGCGTGCCCTCTTTGCAGCGCCAGCCAAAGTTAAGGCCACCGGGCGAACCGGCGGCTTCGTAATCAATTTCTTCCCACAAATTCTGGCCCACATCGCCAATATACAGGTCGCCGGTAAGGCGGTCAAAGCTAAATCGCCACGGATTGCGCAAGCCGTAGGCCCAAATTTCGTCGCGCCCGGTTTTGCCCACGTAAGGGTTATTGGGCGGAATGGCGTAGGGCGTGCCGTGGTTTACGTCAATCCGCAAAATTTTACCCAGCAACGTGTTTAAATTTTGCGCCCGGTTTTCGGGGTCGCCGCCGCTACCGCCATCGCCCATGCCAATGTACAGGTAGCCATCCGGCCCAAACATCAATTGGCCGCCGTTGTGGTTGGCGTAGGGCTGGGCAATGGTGAGCAGGGTTACGGCGCTGGCGGCGTTAGCCACGTTGGGGTTGCTGGAGACCAAGTAGCGGGCAATCACGGTGTTACCGGCGGTGTTGGTGTAATCCACGTAAAAGTGGCCGTTTTGTTTGTAGCTGGGGTCAAAAGCCACGCTGAGCAGGCCGCGCTCACCGCAGCAACTCACCAGCGAGGAGATATCCAAAAACGTTGAAACCGCACCGTTTTTGATAATTTTGATGCGCCCGCCCTGCTCAACCACAAACAGCCGGCCCGAGCCGTCGCCGGCGTTGGTAACATGCACCGGCAGGCTAAAGCCCGAAGCCACCACCTGCCCCACCGAAACAGCCGCGCCGGTTTGCTGGGGCGGCGCGGCCAACGTGGGCCAGCCCAACGCCGCCAGCCAGCCCGCCACAACAAAAACCAGTAGCCCCAAAATTATCCAAAATCTGCGCATATTGACCTCCCTTTTGGAAAGTGAGGAGATTCTAGCCAGAACTTTTGGATTTTCTAAATCAGGGCACAGCGATTCACCGGGATTGGCCGCCACAAATAAAAATCCCCCAACCAAGTTGGGGGATTTGGCAATTAACCGGCCCGGTTATTTTAACAGGCCAATTTTTTGGTAAAAGGATTTAAAATCTATTTCGTTGCTGAGCAGGCTTTCAAACCGCCTTATCTTTTCAATTTGATGGAAACGGCTGCGGTTAAACATATTTTCCATCCGCTCGATGGTGGTGAGGGTATCAAACGGCGACAGGATAATGGCCACGTCCTCCAGTTCGGCGCGCTCGCGCACCTGCGCCACCGGCTCAAGCTGGCCGGTGATAATCAGCGCCCGGGTAGAGGTGTCCAGCGCGTCCATTTGAATATCGGGCCGGTCAGCCCCCACAATCACGGCTTTGTTGTTAACCCGTTTAAAGTATTCCAGCGAATGCTCAATCCCCGCCGAGGCCACCACCAGGTTTTCTACCAGTTCATTGTAGCAGCCGTAGCAAATTACCTGGCCTTCCAGAGCGTCGTTGATTTCGCCAATGCTCACCGACCCCAAAATGGATTGGTAGGGCAAAATTGCCAGCAGGTTAACGCCGTGCTGTTCCAGGTAGGGCTTTACCAACTCTTTTACATATTCCAGCCGGTCATTGGGCACGGTGTTGATGATTACCCCCAGCAGCCGGCTGCCCATGCGGGTTAACGCCGTTAACGCATCGTCAATAATTTGCAGGTTGCTCTGGTAGCCCACCACCGATACCACCTGGGCATCCAGCATTTCTACCATTTTTACCGGCGACAGGTCTACCACGTAGCCTTCGCGAAAGTTGGCGCTACCTTCGGTGACAACAATATCGCGGCCCCGGCTTACGCGCTCGGCGGCGATTTTTACCACCTCGGCATAATTATCGCCGCCCGAAGCCAGGTGCTTTTTGAGGTTTTGGTCGGTTAAAACAATTGGCGCTAAATCTTCAACCGGTTCGGGCAAATCAAAGGTTTCTTTAACAAAACGGGCGTCTTCGTCAATCCGGCTTTCGCCGCGCACCCGCGCCGCGCTACTGAACGGCTTAAAATAACCTACTTTGTACCCGTCTTGCTGCATCCGGTGCATTAATGCCACGCACACGGCGCTTTTGCCCGTAAAATCCTGGGTTGAAATTACATATAAATTGATTGGCATAGCACCCCTCATCCCAAAAATATTATAATTAGCCGGATAAGTTAAAAAATAGGTGTCATTTGTCCAGCTTGATAGTGACATTCATCACTAATCAATGTCAAAATTTCCGAGTATACTTGATTAAAGCTAAGTATACTATTTCACCATAAAAAATAAAAGATAATAAGGCACAATTATGACCAATTCAATTTATTTGGCCACCCCTGAGGCTCACTGTGGAAAGTCTTTGGTTTCGTTGGGCATTGTTGAAATGCTGCTCAAAAAAACGCAGCGGGTTGGCGTTTTCAGGCCGCTCATCAGCGATGAAACGCCCGGACAGCGCGATAAAAATATGGATTTGCTGCTGTCTCATTTCAAGCTCGACCTTAGCTACGAGGACACCGTTGTTTTTACCATGCGCGAAGCCAACGATTTGCTGGCGCAAGGTAAGTACGATGAATTTTTAGACCGCATTATTCAAAAATACAAGGCGATTGAAGCCCGGTGCGATTTTGTGCTGTGTATTGGCTCGGATTTTGTTGGTGAAAGCTCGGCCTTTGAGTTTGAACTCAACGCCGAAATTGCCCAAAATTTGGGCTGCCCGGTGTTGGTGGTGGGCAGCGCCGCCGACCGCGACATTGAAAAAACGGTAGATGCCATCCATTTGGCGATTGACCAGTTTTTGGCCAAAGGCTGCCAAATTTTGGGCGCGATTGCCAACCGGGTTGACCCGGCTCAACTGGAGGCCACACTCGATGCGTTGCACCGCGACCTTCCCCGCAGCGATTTGATACTGTCGGTCATTCCGGCCAACAAAATTTTGGCCAGCCCCACCATCAAAGAAATTGCCCAATGCCTAAATGCCGAAGTGCTCTACGGCCACGACCGGCTGGAGCGGCTGGCTTACCACTACATGGTCATTGCCATGCGGGTGCAAAACTACCTGCCGCGCCTCACCGATAACTCGCTGCTGATTACCCCCGGCGACCGCGGCGAGGTGATTCTCAGCGCGTTGCAAGCCCATCAATCCCGCAACTACCCGCAGATTGCCGGCATTTTGCTTACCACCGGGCTGCAACCGGCGGCCTCCATTATTCGGCTGCTCGATGGGCTGCCCAGTATTTTGCCCATTCTCTCCGTAGAAAGCGATACCTTTGAAACGGCCTCAAAAATCAACGCCATTCACTCCTACACCACCGCCGATAACTACTCTAAAATTTCGCTCAGCCTGAAATTGTTTGAAAAGCACGTAGATATTCCCACCCTGGAACGGCAAATTACCAGTGTGCAGGCGCGCGGCATTGCGCCCAAAATGTTCCTGTACAACCTGGTGCAAAAAGCCAAAGCCGACCAACGCCACATTGTGCTACCCGAATCCACCGACGAGCGTATTCTCCGCGCCGCCGAAATTCTGGCGGAGCAGGACATTGTAAAAATCACCCTGCTCGGCGACGAAGAGGAAATCAAAGCCGCCGCCGGTAAAATGGGCCGGCCCATTAGCCTGAGCAAAGTCAACCTGGTTAACCCGCTCACCTCGCCTAAATTTGAGGAATACACCCAAACCCTGTACGAACTGAGAAAAGAAAAAGGGCTAACCGAAGAAACCGCCCGCTACCTTATGGCCGATGTGTCCTACTTTGGCACCATGATGGTTTTTAAAGGTGATGCCGATGGTATGGTTTCGGGCGCGGCCCACACCACCATGCACACCATCCGGCCCGCGCTGCAATTTGTAAAAACCAAACCCGGCGTAAATATTGTGTCATCGGTGTTTTTTATGTGCCTGGAAGACCGGGTGCTGGTGTACGGCGATTGCGCCGTAAACCCCAAACCCACCGCCACCGAACTGGCCGAAATTGCCATTACCTCGGCAGATACCAGCGCCGCCTTTGGCATTGAGCCAAAAGTGGCCATGCTCTCCTACTCATCCGGCGAATCGGGCAAGGGCGAAGAAGTAGACCGCGTGCGCGAAGCCACCCGCATTGCCCGCGAACGCCGGCCCGACCTGAATATTGAAGGCCCCATTCAGTACGATGCCGCCGTAGACCCCGAAGTGGGGCAAAAGAAAATCCCCGGCTCTAAAGTGGCCGGGCAAGCCACCGTGCTCATCTTCCCGGACCTTAACACCGGCAATAACACCTACAAAGCCGTGCAGCGCGAAACCGGAGCCATTGCCGTTGGCCCCATGTTGCAGGGGCTAAACAAACCGGTCAACGATTTAAGCCGGGGTTGCACCGTAGAAGATATTGTTAACACCGTGGTTATTACCGCTATTCAATCTCAAAATCAATAAGGATAATGCAATAATGAAAATTCTGGTCATCAACTCCGGCAGTTCCTCAATAAAATACCAACTGTTTGAAATGCCGCACCCGGCTCCGCTCACCTCCGGGCTGGTTGAGCGCATTGGGCTGGATGGCAGCCGGATTAAACATAAAATCTTTCACGCCGAAACCGTTACCGAAATTGTGCGCGAACTGCCCATTCCCAACCACCAAACGGGGTTGCAGCAGGTAGCCAACCTGCTGATGGATGCCGATTTTGGCGTTATCAAAACGCCGGCGGAGATTGAAGCCGTGGGCCACCGCACCGTGCACGGCGGTGAACGGTTTAACCAAACCACCATCATCACCGATGAAATTGTGGCCAAAATGCACGAGTTAATTCCGCTGGCCCCGCTGCACAACCCGGCCAATCTGGAAGGCATCGAAGTGGCCCGGCAAATATTTTCCGCCGCCACGCAGGTGGCCGTGTTTGATACCGCCTTTCACCAAACCATGCCGCCCGAAGCCTACCGCTACGCCATCCCCGCCGAATACTACACCGAACACGGCATCCGGGCCTACGGTTTTCACGGCACCTCGCACCTGTACGTGTCAAAAGCCGCCGCCGACTATTTGGGCCAGCCGTTAGACGCCACCAACCTGATTACCGCTCACCTGGGCAACGGGTGCAGCATCACCGCGGTTAAAGGCGGCCAATCGGTAGATACCTCGATGGGCTTTAGCCCGCTGCCCGGCTTGATTATGGGCACCCGCAGCGGCGATATTGACCCGGCGGTGATTTACTTTATGGGCACCAAGCTGGGCATGTCGCTGGAAAATATAGACAAACTGCTCAACAAACAAAGCGGCATGTTGGGCCTGAGCGGCAACAGCGACCTGCGTGATATTGAAAGCCGCCAGGCCGGCGGCGACCCCGCCGCGCAACTGGCGCTGAACATGTACACCTATCGCATTAAAAAATACATTGGCGCGTACACCGCCGTGCTGGGCCGGGTGGATGCGCTGATATTTACCGCCGGCGTGGGCGAAAACAGCGCCTACATCCGCTGGCACAGTTGCCAGGGGCTGGACAACCTGGGCATCAAACTGGATGAAGGCAAAAACGGCCTAAGAAGCAGCCAGATTGCCGAAATCAGCACCCCTGACAGCCCGGTAAAGGTGCTGGTCATCCCTACCAACGAAGAACTGGAAATTGCCCACCAAACCCTGGCGGCCATAGCCGGATAATCGGTCCATTGCCCGGCGGTAGCCACACTTCATTTGTAAAAATCAGGCCGTGAAAAAATTTCACGGCCTGATTTTTTTGTAGTGTGCTATAACTTTCGTTTATGCCTCGTAATTTCTTTCGGATTACGTCAAATAGGGGATTGACAATAATTTTCATACGTGCTAAGATTATGAAAATAATTTTCATCGCCTGATGCATTTCAACCCATGAAAAGTCAAACCAACATTGATCGTGGTTCGATATCGGCTATCTCGGATGCGCTGCCCAACTTAAAGGGAGCGGCGCAAAAAGTGGCGCAATTTATCCTCAACTCGCCCCAGGAGACAATCAATCTAACCATTACCGAGTTGGGAGCGCGCGTGGGTGTGAGCGAAGCAAGCATTGTCCGGTTTGCCCAGTCGTTGGGCTACTCCGGCTTTCACGCGCTCAAAATTCGCCTGGCCGAAGATATTGTCTCGCCGATGTTGATTGTTCACGAAGACCTGACGCCGGACGACGGGGTAGCCACCGCCGTGCAAAAAGCGATGACGGTGGGGTTACGCTCGCTGGAGGATACCATGCGTATCCTGGAGATGCCGGTACTGGAAACGGTCATCCGGGCGTTGTGCAACGCCCACCAAATTGAATTATTTGCCTCCGGTAATTCAATCCCAATAGCGATGGATCTCAATTTTCGCCTGACAAAGATTGGGCTGCGCAGCCGCTTTTCGGTTGACCCGACCATGCAGGAGATGTACGCCAGCCTGACCACTCCCGAAGACGTAGCAATGGGCATTTCGCACACCGGCAGCTCTAAAGACACCGTTTATGCTTTGAAGCTGGCCAAACAACGCGGCGCGAGTACGGTGTGCATTACCAACCACTCGGATTCGCCCCTTACCCGCTACGGCGATTTTTGTTTGTTCACATCTACCCGGGTTAGTCACTTTCGTGAGGAACACATGGCCTCTAACCTAGCAATGTTGGCGCTCACAGAAGCCCTTTATGTGGGCATCTGCGTCGAGCGTTCCGACGCCTCGGTACAGGCTGTTTCCAAAACGCTCAGAGCAACCGGGCATCGCAAATATTGAGTTCAATACCAGAAAAACGAGGAGGTGAACCCATCTAATAAAGCACAGGTGCAGCAAAAGGAAAGGGAAGAGTTGCCTACTATTTGGGCAGACGCAGGCTTGTTTTAGAATTTCCGTTGAATATTCACTATTTTAAGGAGAATAGACATGAACAAAGGGGTTATTGGTTTATTCTTGGCGCTGGTGCTGTTAGCAACTATGGCCACCGGCGCTCAGCAAACCTCTGCTAAAGCCGCTGCCGAGCCGGTGAAATTAGAGTTTACGCAGTGGTGGGAACCGGAACTGCCGGCAGGCGCGTTCCGGG
>CAZFCE010000061.1:0-18265 GCA_964517605.1 uncultured Caldilineaceae bacterium
GCTATCTGGCCAACGAATTTGTGGGCCTGCCGGTCGCCGAAGACCTGATGCGCTCATTCGATGAACAATTCCAGCCTTACCTGGACGGCAGCCAATCTCTGGATGACTCCCTCAACGCCGCTCAAACTGCCTGGATGGAGAACTTCCAATAGCCTTAACCGGAAACCATCGGGCGGCGTAGCTTCTGCCTAAATTAGATTTTTTGTTGTGATTATGGAGATTGCAAGGCAGCAATGTCTTGCAATCTCCAACCCTAAGTTTCCCAAACCCAAAAAGTTCTATACCACACGACCAAGCGCCGTAGGAGGATAGTACTTTTTTGGGTGATACCCTAAATAAGGAAAGGTGTCCTGTGGTAGCAGATAACCATATTTCGACCAATTCACAAAGCCGTACTTGGCGAAAAGTGGCAAATGGATTTGTACCCTTTGCTTATTTGTCACCTACGATAATTTTATTAACCATATTGTCGCTCATTCCCATTGGGATGGTTTTTTACTACTCCCTGATGAGTAACGTCATCATGGAAAAACATCCGGTTTTTGTGGGAGCTAAAAACTATGTAAAGCTGCTCACCGATAAGGCTTTTCAACAAGCCATTCTTAATACCATGTACTTTACGGTGATGAGCGTTATCTTTCACCTGCTGCTTGGGTTATCATTTGCGATGCTCTTGAACACCAAGATCATTTCTCCGGTTACCAGAGCGCTCTTTAGGGTGGTATACGTTTTGCCGTGGGTGTTTACCGCAACAATTATCGCGGTGCTGTGGCGGCTAATGCTAAATCCCAACGGCATCATCAATTATCTGTTGATTTCGGCAGATTTGGTCAGCGGCAAAGTTGAATGGCTAAGTTCCAAACAAATTGCCTTGCACGCCGTTACATTTATCAATATCTGGGCGGGGTATCCCTTTTATATGGTCAGCTTGCTGGCGGGGCTGCAAGGAATTCCCGATGAACTTTACGAGGCCGCCACTATTGATGGGGCCAATGGCCGCCAGCTTTTTCGGTATATTACCCTGCCCCAACTGAGACCGATCATCCTCAGTTTGGCCATGCTCGATTTTATCTGGACTATGCACCAATTCACCCTGATCTGGATGACCACCGGCGGTGGCCCGCTCCGGGTTACGGAGATGCTGAGTACGTTTACCTATAAAATGGCCTTTAGCTCCTACAAATTTTCTGTGGCCTCAACCAGCGCATTCATTATCCTGGCTCTGTCCATGTTTGTAGCCATATTTTATGTCAGAAACCAGAGGGCCAGCGATGAATAACAAATCATCTAAATCTGCCAAAGCTGCAATCACAAAAGCATTGGTGCTCATTGCGCTGTCAATCGGCGCTATTTATGCCGGTTTTCCCGTTTTGTGGATGCTTTCATCCTCATTTAAGCCCAACCCGGAAATCTTTGCCTACCCGCCGCGGTTTATCACGGAGTCGTTTTCTTTTAACGCCTACAAAGTTGTGCTCACCAACCCAGAAAAAGTGCGCTTCTTTATCAATAGCTACCTGGTTTCTACGCTGGTCACTCTTTTTACCCTGATTGTGGGGACTTTGGCCGGATATAGCTTTAGCAGATACAACTTCTTTTTCAAGAAACCGCTGAACATGATCATCATCAGCATCCAGGCGGTGCCGCCAATTACGCTGTTGATCCCTTACTTTGGCCTGATTGTGATGCTCAAGTTGCACAACACCTACGCGGCGTTGATTCTTACCTACATGGTTTTTACGTTGCCCTACGCCATTATTATGATGACCGGCTATTTTAATACCCTGCCCAAAGAACTGGATGAGGCCGTTATGATTGATGGCGGCACCCGGGTGGTGGCCTTATGGCGAGTGCTGGTGCCAATTTCTTTGCCCGGAATTGTGGCTACCGGTATTTACACCTTTATGCAGGCCTGGAACGAATTTCTCTTTGCGCTCACCTTAACCAAAACCACCGATATGCGCACCGTTCCCGTTGGCATTCAAATGCTAATGGGGCAACATTCCTATGAATGGAATGAAATGATGGCGATGAGTGTGCTGGGGTGTTTGCCGGTGTTGTTGCTGTATCTGTTCTTCCAACGTTACTTTATGGCAGGTATGACGGCAGGTTCCGTAAAAGGATAAAGGCCGTTAGCTTGCCTGGTATTTTAATAAATATATTTAGAAAAAACGGAGATACTATTTTATGTTAATGAATATGAAAGATATATTGGCGGTAGCGCACACTCACCATTTTGCGGTGCCGGCGTTTAATGTTAGCAGCAATATGTTGTTAACCGGCGTAATTGAAGCCTGCGAAGAAAAATCCGCGCCGCTGATTATTGCCATTCACCCGGCAGAGCTGGCTTTTGTGCGCACGTCCTTTGTAAAATCGGCCATTGAAGATGCCCACAAAGCCTCCGTTCCGGTTTGTATCCACCTGGATCACGGCTCCACGCTGGATCAGATTATGGAAGCCATCCAATCCGGCTTCACCTCGGTAATGATGGATGCTTCTACCCTGCCGCTGGAGCAAAACATTGCCATCTGCAAAAAAGTTGTGGAGATTACGCGCCCCATCAATGTGTCTGTAGAAGGCGAATTAGGCACCATCGGCACCACCGGCCCCGAAGCCGAAGCCGGCACGGAACAAATCATCTACGTTAACCCCAACGATGTGGTTACTTTTGTTGAAGCCACCGGCGTAGACACCCTGGCGGTAGCCATTGGCACGGCCCACGGCATTTACCCCAAAGACAAAAAACCCGAATTGAAACTGGACTTGCTGAAAGAAATCACCTCCAAAGTGGATATTCCGCTGGTGCTGCATGGCGGTTCGGCCAACCCCGACGAAGAAATTGCCATGGCGGTTAAACTGGGCATCAATAAAATCAACATTTCCAGCGATATTAAGGATGCCTTCTACCAGAAATGCCGCGAAGTGCTGGCCGACCCGGTGATTAGAGAGCCGAATGCGATTTATCCTCCGTGCATTGAAGCCATGAAAAAAGTGGCTCACCACAAAATTGACCTCTTTGATGCCACCGGTAAAGCCGCGCTGTACCAGGGCGTTCGTTAATCTACCCGTATAAACTCAACCTGAGAGCCTGCGATAAAGCGAACGTTTTGCAAAAAACGGGCTGCTTTATCGCAGGTTTATCTATATTAGCCAAAGAGCGAAAAATTCTATGAAAGAAAAAATAGCCCTGGGATTTGGTGACGACATTGATTATGAGATGGTGTGGAATTCTGCGGTTATAGAAAACCTGGTTATCCGGTACAACATCCATAGTAACGAGTTGGACATCAACCGAGTGATCAATGACGAACGCGATTTGGTAATCTCAATCCTGAGCTTCTTAAAATCCGGCATTGGCGGCGAGCGCATTGTCGCCTCGTCGGCCATCCTTGAGCAGTTTTCGCAGAGTTTTGATAAAAAATTCACCCTCGGCGGCACGTCGGTGCGCGCGGCTATTGCCATGCGCAAACTCGGCTACACCTCGGCGCTGCACCTTGTAACCCTCAATGACCACGTGCGCCGGCTTCTCCCGCCGGATAGCGCCTACGTTTGCAGCAATACCCAGGACAGTTTGCACCCGCACCTGATTGTGCAATTTGGCAAAGACACCCGCATCGCCGCCAACGGGATTGATATTTGCGCCAGCCAGCCCAACCGGATTATCTACCACCATGATGATGACAATATCGCCATGAATCTCAATGAGGAGTACGCCGGCCTGATTACGGCGGCAAAGGTGCTGTTGATTTCGGGCTTTAACGCCATGAAAAGCGAGGCCCTTTTAACCCAACGGCTGGACACCCTGTTAAAAATTATGGCCGCCCTTCCTCAGGGTGCCCTGGTTTATTATGAGGACGCGGGTTATCACAAGCCGGAGTTCCGGCAGGTGTTGCTGCGCATGTTGGGGCAGCGCCTTAGCATTGTCGGCCTCAACGAGGATGAACTCCAGGGTTATCTGAATAGAACGCTCGATTTACGCGATGCCGCCCAAATCAAGGCGGCCCTGGCCGACCTGCAACAACTAATCCCGGTGCCGGTTATTGTTGTCCATTCCAAATATTGGGCGCTGGCCTATGGCCGGGAAGCGGCAAATTTTGCCAAAGCCCTCAAAGGGGGCGTTACTATGGCCACCACGCGCTTTAGATATGGCGATGATTTTACCGTGGAGAATTACAAAGAAGTCGAAAGCCTGGCCCCCAACCCCGAAGGGGCAATCTTTACCGGGGCAATCACAAAGCTGCTGGGCGATGCCGTCTGGTGCGAGCCGGTGGCCCAGGTTGAGCAATCCAACGCCACCACGGTTGGCCTGGGCGATGCCTTTGTGGGCGGCTTTTTGCCCGCGCTGTTAAGCTGAGCGCCGGCTACGGAGCAACCGCATAATAACATCAATATTCCGATTGGACACACCACATTTGATCGGCAAAATTAAGCCCCGGTTGTAACGGGGCTTTTTTCTATTGCCATCTTTGTACAATTCAATTAACGCGGCGCTCGCGTCAAATCTCGCGCAATGAACACGCCAGCGAAGGATTGCGTCTCAACCCAATCTTTCGCTACGATTTTAAGGTTACAGGTCTTGAATTTGCTTTTTTTACATGTTATAATGAAAGTAATCGAAAGTAAATAAAGGCAGACGCAAGAAATGGACGCTACCAAAGAACTGTACCTTGAAGAACGCCGCCAGGAAATTTTAACCCTAATCATCCAGCAAGGCCGGGCCTCTGTGGCCGAACTGAGCCAGATGTTGGGCGTTTCAGAAGTAACCATCCGCACCGATTTACAAGCCTTAGCCGCCCGAAAACTGGTAATCCGCACCCACGGCGGGGCCATTCCCGCCGGCGATGGCCGCTACGAAATCGCGCTGGCTATGCGTCGCCAAAAACAGGTGCAAGAGAAAAACCGGATTGGCCAGGCCGCCGCCGCGTTGGTGGCCGATGGTGATGCCATCTTTTTGGATAGCAGCAGCACCGCCCTCACCTTAGTGCCCCACCTCAAAAGCCGTCGCCGCCTCACCATCATCACCAACAGCCTGGCCGTGGCCCAGGAAATGCAGGATACTCCCTCCGTTAACGTGGTTATCCCCGGCGGTACTCTCCATAACGACACCGCCTCGCTGATTGGAGTAGAAGGCCTGAAAATTTTGCAGAAATACAACATTCAAAAGGGATTTTTTGGCGCGCACGGCATCAACCTGCCCGAAGGCTTAACCGATGTGGACGCCGACGAAGCCGACGTAAAACGCGAACTGATTGCCATGTGCCGCCAAACCATCGCCGTGCTGGACGCCACCAAATGGGGGCAAGTGGGGCTGGCCGGCTTTGCCCACCCCACCGACCTTAACCTGATTATCACCGACGCCGACGCGCCCGCCGATATGCTGGAGCAATTCCGGGCGCACGGCATCGAAATCATCATTGTTTGAATTTTCAAAACAGAGGAAAAAATTTTATGGCAACCGCAGTAATTATGCCCAAACAGGGCAATACCGTAGAAAGCTGTATCATTGTCACCTGGAAAAAGAATGTAGGCGACCAGGTTGCAACCGGTGATATTCTGTGCGAAGTAGAGACCGACAAGGCCCTGCTGGAAATTGAAAGCCCCGCCAACGGCGTGTTGCTGGGCCGTTTTTTTAACGCCGGCGATGACGTGCCGGTGCAAACCAATATTGCCGTAGTAGGCGCGCCCGGCGAAAATATTGACAGCCTGCGCCCCGCTGGCGCATCTGCCGGGCAACCCGCCGCCGCGCCCGTAGCGCCGGCAGCCGTAGCCGAAGCGCCCGCCGTAGCCGCTGTGGCGGCAGCGCCCGCCGCCGGCGACCAACCCAAAATTTCGCCCCGCGCCCGCAGCCTGGCGGCTAAAAAAGAAGTTGACGTAACCGGATTGGCCGGCAGCGGCCCCGCCGGGCGCATTATTGAACGCGATGTGCAAGCCGTCATCACCGCGCAGCCGGTAATGTCTCCGCTGGCCCGCAGCATGGTCAAAACCGGCGATTTTGACGCCCCCACCCGTGGCTCCGGGGTGAGTGGCCGGATTATGTCGGGCGACCTTACGCCCAAACCGGGCGCTGCCCAGCCCGCCGCCGCGCCGGTTGAAGCCGCCGCCGATGAAGTGACCGTAACCCCGCTCAAAGGCATCCGCAAAGTGATTGCCGGACGCATGCTGGAATCGCTGCAAACCACGGCCCAACTCACGCTGAACGCCTTTGCCGACGCGCGGGCGCTGCAAGCCTATCGCCAGCGGCTCAAAACCAGCGCCGAGGCGCTCGGCCTGCAAAAAGTAACCATCAACGACCTGGTTTTGCTGGCGGTATCGCGCACGCTGCCGCAGCACCCGGATTTGAACGCGCTCTTCACCGGCGATGCCATCCACCAGTACAAAAATGTGCATTTGGGCATGGCCGTAGACACGCCGCGCGGGTTGATGGTACCCACCATTCGCCGGGCCAACGCGCTCAGCCTTAAACAAATTTCACTGGAAGCCAAACGGCTGGCCACCGCCTGCCTTGACAGCAAAATTACCCCCGACGAACTGAGCGGCGGCACGTTTACCATTACCAACCTGGGCGCGCTGGGCATTGAAACCTTTACGCCGGTGCTCAACCCGCCGCAAGTGGCTATTTTGGGCGTGGGTAACATCAGCCTGAAGCCGGTGCAGGTTGGCAGCGACGTGCAGTTTATCCCGCATTTGGGGCTATCGCTCACCGTTAACCACCAGGTAGTTGATGGCGCGCCCGCCGCCCGCTTTTTACAGGCGCTGGCGCAAGGGCTGGCCAACATCGAAGTGCTGCTGGCGTTGTAAGCCATTTTTATCACCTGTAACTATCTTGACTGAAAAACTTTTAGTAGCAATAAACAGAGGATTTTAGAAATGACCAAACTTATCACCATTGATCCCGTTGTGGCGCGGAAAACCGGCGTAATTGTTAGCCCGGAAATCCCGCTGAATGCCTACCAAACCAATCCCGCCGCCGAAGCCAAAAAATACGGCCCCGAAAACCTGGTGCGGATTTACCGCGATATGGTCTTTATCCGCGAATTTGAAACCATGCTGGACCGCATTAAACGCGAAGGCTCTTACGAAGGCATTGAATACAACCACAAAGGCCCGGCCCACCTGTCTATTGGGCAAGAATCGGCGGCGGTGGGGCAAGCCTACCACCTCACCCCGGACGACTTTATTTTTGGCTCACACCGCAGCCACGGCGAAATTTTGGCAAAAAGCTTCTCGGCCATTGAAAAACTAAGCGATGCCGAACTGCTCAAAATTATGGAAACCTACATGGATGGCGCGCCGCTGCGGGTGGTAGAAAAATTTGGCACCAATGGCAGCGTTAAAGGGCTGGCTATGTATTACACCCTGTACGGCACGCTGGCCGAAATTTTTGGCCGGGCCTACGGTTTTAACAAAGGCATGGGCGGCTCAATGCACGCCTTTTTCCCGCCGTTTGGCGTAATGCCCAACAACGCCATTGTGGGCGGCAGCGCCGACATTGCCACCGGTTCGGCGTTGTTCAAACGGGTTAACCGCCAACCCGGCATTGTGGTAGCCAATATTGGCGATGCCTCGCTGGGTTGCGGCCCGGTGTGGGAAGCCCTGATGTTTGCGGCCATGGATCAATACCGCACCCTGTGGCCCGAAGAAGTAGGCGGCGCGCCGCCCATCCTCTTTAACTTTATGGACAACTTCTACGGCATGGGCGGCCAACCCCAGGGCGAAACCATGGGTTACGGCGTACTGGCCCGGCTGGGGCTGGGCATAAACCCCGAAGCCATGCACGCCGAACGGGTAGACGGCTTCAACCCGCTGGCCGTGGCCGATGCCATCGAGCGCAAAATGGCCATCCTCAAAGCAGGGCGCGGCCCGGTGCTGCTGGATACCATCACCTACCGCTTCTCCGGCCACTCGCCCTCGGACGCCTCGGCTTACCGCGAAAAAGAAGAAGTGGACATGTGGCGGCAACAGGATGCCATCATCACCTACGGCCAATACCTGGTGGATAACGGCCACGCCACCGCCGCCCGGCTGCAAGAAATTCAGGCCGATGCCACGGACAAGATTCGCCAGGTGGTAGTGGCCGCCGTGTCGCTGGATATATCGCCGCGCGTTAACACCAACCCCAATGAGGACACCATTGGCAACATGATGTTCTCCAACCAATACAAAGACCGGCTGGCCGACGGCCAACCAGAAGTGCTGCAAACCAAAGAAGAAAGCCGGCTCAAAGTAACGCTGGCCAAAAACCGCTTTGGGCTGGATGAAGCCGGCAAGCCGCTGCCCAAAATGCGCACCCTCACCTACACCGAAGCCCTGTTTGAAGCGATGATGCACCGCTTTTACGAAGACCCCACCATGGTGGCCTACGGCGAAGAAAACCGCGATTGGGGCGGCGCGTTTGGCGTGTACCGCGGCCTCACCGAGGCGCTGCCGTACCACCGCCTGTTCAACAGCCCCATCTCCGAAGGCGCAATTGTGGGCACCGCCGTGGGCTACGCCCTTAGCGGCGGGCGCGTGGTGGCCGAGTTGATGTACTGCGACTTTATGGGCCGCGCCGGCGATGAAATTTTTAACCAAATGTCCAAATGGCAATCCATGAGCGCCAACGTGCTGCAAATGCCGCTGGTGCTGCGGGTATCGGTGGGGGCAAAATACGGGGCGCAGCACTCGCAGGACTGGACCTCGATTGTGGCGCACATTCCGGGGCTAAAAGTATTCTTCCCGGCCACCGCCTACGATGCCAAAGGCATGCTCAACCTGGCGCTGCGCGGCACCGACCCGGTGATCTTCTTTGAAAGCCAGCGCCTTTACCCGGAACCGGAAACGCTGGTAGAAGGCGGCGTGCCGGTTGAATACTACGAAGTGCCGCTGGGCGAGCCGGCTATCCGCCGCACCGGCAGCGATTTAACGATGGTGACGGTGGGCGCTACCCTCTACCGGGCGCTGGAAGCCGCCGACGAATTGCAACAAAAATACGGCCTGTCGTGCGAGGTAATTGACACCCGCTTCATCAACCCGCTCAACTACGATAAAATCATCGAATCGGTGAAGAAAACCGGCAAAGTGCTGGTAGCCTCGGATGCCAGCGAGCGCGGCTCGTTTATGCACACGCTGGCCTCAAACATCAGCCAGTTAGCCTTTGATTATCTCGATGGCCCGGTGGCCGTGGTGGGCGCGCGCAACTGGATCACTCCGGCGGCAGAACTGGAAGACGCCTTTTTCCCGCAAGCCAGTTGGATTATTGACACCATCCACGAGCGCATTTTGCCGCTGCCCGGCCACAAACCCGCCACGGTGCAAACCAACACCGAAATGCTGCGGCGCAATCGTTTGGGCGTTTAACGTAAAACTCCCCTCAAGCTAACAAACCACTTCCTTTGTCACATCCGGCCCGCCATGGCCACTGGCGGGCCGGATCTTTTTTACGGGCGCAACAGGTTAGCCAGCGCCGCACCGGCAGTGGCAAATTTAAATTGATAGCCCAACGCTTGCAGCCGCGCCGGCAGCGCCCGCTGCCCTTCCAGCAACACCGAAGCCATCTCGCCAAACATCGCCTTTAACGCCACGCCGGGCGCAACAGCCAGCGCCGGGCGACGGAGCGCCCGGCCAATTTCGCGGGCAAACTCCCGGTTAGTCAGCGGATTGGGCGCGGTTAAATTAACCGGGCCGCTGGCCGCCTCTGTTTCAAGCAAAAAAGTGATGGCTGCCGCCGCGTCGGCGTAATGAATCCACGGAAACCACTGCCGCCCGCTGCCCACCGGCCCACCGGCCAAAAATTTAAACGGCGTTACCATTTTAGGCAACGCGCCGCCGGCGGTATCCAGCACCACGCCGGTGCGAATCACCACCCGCCGCACCCCCAACGCCTCCACCGGCTGGGTGGATGCCTCCCACCGGACGCAAATATCGGCCAGAAAACCGCGCCCCGGCCCGTGTTCCTCGGTGATGGGGGCATCGCCCTGCGAGCCGTAGTAGCCCACCGCCGATGCCTGCACCAGCACTTCGGGCCGGTTGGCCGCCGCGCCAAAAGCCTCAACCATCGCCCGTCCGGGCGCTAACCGGCTGTTGAGCAGCGCTTTTTTGCGCTCGTCCGTCCAGCGTTCATCGGCAATACCGGCCCCAGCCAGATTCACCACGGCATCAACCTGCTCCAACTGCCGGCCCCAACCGGCGGCGGTCGCGCCATCCCACGGCACAAAACCAATCTGGGAAGACAGCGCCGCCGGCTTGATTGGCCGCCGGCTCAACACCGATATTTTATGGTTACGCGCCACCAAATCATCAATCAACCGCCGGCCAATCAGGCCGGTGCCACCGGCAATCAATACGTGCATGGCAAAACCTCCTTTAAAAAATAGTCGTCAGTAGCCAGTCGCCAGAAAGATATTTTCATTATCGTTATCACGCCGCCGGCTGAGTCCGTTTCCCTTGAAAATAACGTTTTGGCGTAGGGGCGACCCTCGCGGTCGCCCGGTTTCAGGGCCGGCGCAAGGCCGGCCCCTACAATTTTCATTCGCCGGCGCTGTGCCACAGGTTCTGTCACACTCCTCTACCAATCACCTGCCATTTGTAAGTATATCGTAAAAATTTACATTATCAATGTTTTGCACAAGTTTAATCCGGTTTCAAGTTCGCAAAACGGCTAAAAATTGCGCTCCTGCCCACTCGTGGTATCATAACCGGCTATGAACAAACTGCTCCGACTTCACCTCAGTGTACTGGCGCTCTACCTGCTGCTCACGCTGCTGCTTACCTGGCCGCTGGCGGCGCACTTTACCACGCACGTTCCCGGCGAAGCCACCTGGGCTTTTGACGAATCAACATTTATCTGGAATATGTGGTGGTTTCGCTTCAGTATTCTCAATTTGGGGCAAACGCCGCTGGTTTCGGGGTACATTTTTTTTCCGCTGGGCATTAACCTCACCACCTACACCTTTAACCTGTTCAACGCGGCGCTGGGGCTGCCGCTGCAACTGGCCATCTCGCTGCCGGTAGCCAGCAATCTGGCGCTGGTTTTCTCGTATGTGTCCAGCGCGTATGGCGCGTTTTTGCTGGCGCTGTACCTGCTGCGCCGCCCGGCGCGCGCCCCCATCGAGCCGTATTGGGCCGCGTTTGTGGCCGGAGCCGTGTTTGCCTTTTCGGCCAGCCGAATGATGTACGCGGCGCTGGGCCACTACAACTTTGTCACCATCCAGTGGTTTCCATTTTATACGCTGTTTCTGCTCAAATCGCTGCGGCAGGGCCAACTCAAGCCCATGCTTTTGGCCGGGCTGTTTGCCGCGCTGGCGCTGTACGCCGAACTAACTTTTAGCGTGTTTTTGCTGTTCATCACCGTAATTTTGTTTATCAACGAGTGGCGGCGGCAGCGCCACCTGTGGCGGCTGGCAGTCCGGCTGATGCCGGTGGGACTGATCGCCTTTGGCCTGACCGCGCCCTTTATTTTGACGGTGCTACCCGACTTTTTGAATCCCGCTTACGCCGAGCCGGGCTGGGGCGAGGGCCTTAAACTCAGCGCCGATTTGGCCGGGCTGTTCACGCTTACGCCGCTGCACCCGCTTTATCCGGTGGATTGGGTTACGGAACTCCGCGCCGTTATCGAGGGCACCAGCCGCTTTGCCGACGCCAACACCCTGTTTTTGGGGTACGGCATTCTGGCGCTGGCGCTGCTGGGATTTACCGCCTTTCGGCAAAGAGCGGCGGTGTGGCTGTGGAGCGCCCTTATTTTTGTAACGCTCAGTTTGGGGCCGCTGCTCACCATTTACGGGCGGCATCAATTTAACCTCGATGGCCTTGCCGTAACTTTTCCGCTGCCGTTTATCCTGCTGCACTACCTGCCCATTCTCAACGCCAACCGTGTGCCCAACCGGTTTGCCATTCCGCTCACGCTGGCGCTGGCGATGCTGGCGGGCTACGGCGCAAGCTGGCTTTTGGCGCAACTGGCTACCCGGCCACCGACGCGCCGCCGAACCGTGAGCGCGGCTGTCACCGTTTTATTGTTGGCTCTGCTGCTGTTCGACCAGTACAGCGTCCCCCTGCCGCTCACCGACGCCCGCATTCCTGCCGCCTACAGCCAGATCGGCGCGGAGCCGGGCCAATTTACGCTGATGCAGTTGCCGTTGGGCTGGCGCAACAGCTACGGCACGCTCGGCGCAGAACGCACCCAAATTCAATATTACCAGGCCGCCCACCACCGCCCCATGCTCGGCGGCAACACCTCCCGCAACCCCAAATTCAAGTTTGATTACTTTGCCGGCATCCCGCTGTTTAAAGCCATTACCGCCGCCGAACTGTACCAAACCGTAGACGCGCCCACGCTGGCGCAGGCCCGCCAGCAAGCCGCCGATTTGATGACGTTGTACAACATTAAATACCTGGCCATCCACGATCCCATTCCCCACCGCAAACCCTACGAAGACACCTACGCCGCCACCCGCGATTTAACTCTGAGCCTGATTCCGCACCAGCCCCAACCGGCCTACCAATCACCGGGGGTAGAGGTGTTTGGCGTAACACCCGCGCCCATTCCTAACCCGCTAACGCTGGACTTTGGCGATTGGACCAGCGCCCCCTATCGCGGCGAAGGCTGGGCCGATAACGAAACCGTGTTTGCCGCCACCGCCAACTGGGCCACCGCCGCCACCGCCGAAATCTTCTTTCCGGTGCGCGGCCCCGGCAACCGAACTTTAACGCTGCAAATTGCGCCGTTCAACGCGCCGGGATTGCCGCCGCAGCGCGTTAGCTTTGCCGTGAACGGCCATCAATTAATTGATAATTACTCGCTACGCGAAAATTGGCAACAGCTTGAGCTAACGTTGCCGGCGGAATTTTTGCAGGACGGGCTGAATCGACTGGCGCTGCAATTTGACCACACTGCCCAGCCCCGGCAAACGCTGCCCGCCAACCGGGCCATTGGCACAACCGGGCGCGAAACGCCGGTGGACATTGAGGTGAACAGCGGCGCGGATTTTGCCTTTATCACCGTTGGGTTTGCCGCAAACGCAACGGACGCCTCGGCGCACCGGCGCGGGGTCAATGTGGCGGTGGTTCAGCCCCAAACCGGCGCGGTGGCGCAAATGCGCGGCTTTGACACCGCCGCCAACGCCTTTGAGGCGGATGCGCTGCGCCAGTTTATTGAGCAAATTCCGCCGGGCCAGATTGTGGTGGTAGCCACGCAGGGGCCGGATGCCGCCGCTCACTTCACCGCCGATACCGCCGCCGCGCTGGAATCGTTGGGGTTGGCGGCGGGGCAGCTAACGCCGCCCTTCTCCGCCATTGGCGTAAAAGGCGCTGCGCCCGGCACCGCTGCGCAAGCCACCTATCTGCGGTTGGGAGCCAACCCGGACGCCCGCTCGCTGGCTGCCGCCGTTGACCGGGTGGTTATCTCCACGCCCCCGCAGTAACCATCGCCCTAAAAACAAAAAGTCCCTCTTGCCGTGTGCCGGCAAGAGGGACTTCAAAGTCTCAATCAATTGGCGCGGCTGGTTATATTCCCGCCGCCAGCGCCAGCGGCGATTTGGCCGCAACCGCCGCCCGGCGGCCCGGCGTGCGCAGCAGCCGCAGGCCGTTAGCCACCACCAGCAGCGTGCTGCCTTCGTGGCCAACCACGCCCAACGGCAGCGGCAGGCTAACCAACAACACCGATAAAATCAGCACCACAATAACGCTCAGGCTAAACGCCAGGTTCTGCCACACAATGGTGCGGGTGCGCTTGGCCAGGTCAATCACATACGGCAATTTAGATAAATCATCGGCCATTAAGGCCACGTCGGCGGTTTCCAACGCCACATCGGTGCCGGCGCCGCCCATGGCAATGCCCAAACTGCTCATGGCCATGGCCGGAGCGTCGTTCACGCCATCGCCCACCATCGCCACGCTGCCCTGTTCCGTTAATTTTTGCACAATTTCAACCTTTTGGTCGGGCATCAGTTCGGCGTAAACCTCAACAATGCCCAACTGCTGCGCCACCGCGTCGGCCACCCGGCGCGAATCGCCGGTAATCATCACCATCCGTTTTAGGCCAACCTCGCGCAGATGAGCCAGCGCCGCGGCGGCCTCCGGGCGCACCACATCGGCAAAGGTGAGCATGCCCAGCGGGTGGTTATCCTTGCTAACATACACCACGGTTTTGCCCTGCGCCTCAAGCTGGCGGGCTTTGGCCAACAGCGGCGCGGGCCAAATCTGGTTTTGGGCGTCGAGCAGGCGCTGGTTGCCCACCCGGATTTCCTGACCGTTGAGCAGGGCCATAATGCCCTGCCCGGTGATGGCCTGTAAATTTTCTACCGGCAGCAGCGGCAGCGATTGCGCTTCGGCGGCGGCCACAATAGCCGCGGCCAGCGGGTGTTCCGAGTGGCGCTCGGCGCTGGCGGCAATCGAAAGCAACTCCGAGGCGGTGCAACGCACGGGAGTATCAACGCCTTTGGGGTGCAGCGCCGTAAAATACGATTCCTCAAACCAGGCTTCGCCCAGCAAACTGCTGGCCGGCACAATATCCGTAACAATGGGCTTGCCGGTGGTTAACGTGCCGGTTTTATCAAACGCGATGGCCGAAATGGTGGCGGCCTGTTCCAGATACGCCCCGCCTTTGAACAGAATCCCGTTGCGGGCGGCGTTGGCAATGGCCGACAGAATAGAGGCCGGCGTGCTGATTACCAGCGCGCACGGCGACGCCACCACCAGCAGCGACATGGCCCGGTAGAACACCACATCAAACGGCTGCCGCAGTAAAAACCAGGGCACAATAATCATAAAAACTGTGCCAACCACCACGCCGGTGGCGTATTTGGGTTCAAACTCGTCCAAAAAGCGCTGGGTGGGCGCTTTGCTTACCTGCGCCTGCTCCACCATCTGGATGATTTTGGCCAGCGTGGTATCTTTGGATAGCCGCGTGACCACCAGCTCGATTGCGCCGTTGCCGTTGACGGTGGCGGCAAACACATCGTCGCCTACGGCTTTTTCAACCGGCATGCTTTCGCCGGTAATGGCCGATTGGTCAATGGCGGTGCGCCCGGCGGTTATTTTGCCGTCAATGGGAATGCGCTCGCCGGGTTTGACAATGACCACATCCTCAAGTTGCAACTCTTCAACCGGAATCAGCACCTCCGAGCCGTCGGGGCGGCGCACCAGCGCTTCGGGCGGGCGCAAATCCATTAATGCGCGGATGGCCTTGCGGCTCCGATCCATGGCGTAGCTTTGCAGGGTGTTGCTCAACGAAAACAAAAACAGCAGCGTGGCTCCTTCGGCCCAATCGCCAATCGAGGCCGCGCCCAGAGCCGCCACTACCATTAAAAAATCCACATTCAACTCAAACTCGCGCAGCGATTTTAGTCCGCCCACCGTGCCAAAAAAACCGCCACTGAGATAAGCCACCACGTAAAAACCAAGCTGCACCGGCGGCGTTAACAGCCCCACCAGCCCGCCCAGCCAGCCGCCAAACAGGCTCACACCGCAGATTACGGTTAAAACCGCCTCCAGTTTATCCAGGCCCTGGTCTTCGGCGGCGTCATCGGCTTGTTTTATGTCTTTGTTAACTGCCATATTTTCACCTCGCTGAAATTTTGGTCAATTCTACCTGTTAGCCGGTTAAAAGCAAATTTGCCAAAATTGCAACCGCCCGGCAATTGCCCCAAAGAGCGTGTTCTGGGTTATAATACCCCAAAATTTTATTTGGCGCAGCTATTATGAACCTGGTCACTTTAGAAAACGTTTCCAAACAATTCAGCGAGCGGCGGCTGCTTGATGCCGTGAGCCTGCAAATTAACCACGGCGACCGGATTGGGCTAATCGGCGTGAACGGCAGCGGCAAAACCACCCTGCTACGGCTGATTGCCGGGCTGGAAAAGCCCGATGCCGGCACCGTTACCGTGTGGGGCGGCGTGCGCGTGCGTTATTTGCCGCAACAACCCAACCTTGATGACAACCTGCCGGTGCTGGAGCAGCTTTTTGCCAGCCCGGAACCGCAAATTCAACTGTTGCGCCGGTTTGAGGGAGCCAGCCGGCAATTGCAACAGCAGCCCCACAGCCCGCACTGGCAGGCGCAGGTAGCCGCCTTGAGCGATGAAATAGAACGCACCGGCAGTTGGGCCGCCGAAGCCAAAGCCAAAACCATCCTCACCCGGCTGGGCATTACCAATTTTGAGGCGCAAGTGGGCACGCTCAGCGGCGGGCAGCGCAAACGGGTGGCGCTGGCGCAGGCATTAATTGATCCCGCCGATCTGCTAATTTTAGACGAACCCACCAACCATATTGACGCCGACACCATCGCCTGGCTGGAAAATTACCTGGCTACCGAGCCAAAGGCGCTGCTGATGGTCACGCACGACCGCTATTTTTTAGACCGGGTGAGCAACCGGATTATCGAACTGGATCGGCGGTCGCTGGTGAGTTACTCCGGCAACTACGCCCACTACCTGGAAAAAAGCGCCGAGCGCCACGAGCAGTTGCAGGCCGCCGAAGCCAAACGGCAAAATTTACTGCGGCGCGAACTGGAATGGCTGCGTCGGGGGGCGCAGGCGCGCAGCACCAAACAAAAAGCCCGCCAGCAGCGCGTGGCCGAACTCCAGCAAATCAGTTTTGACCAGGGCACCGAGGTGTCGCTGGCGTTGGCCGGGCGGCGGCTGGGCAAAAAGGTGCTCACCGCGCGCGGGTTGAGCCAGCGCTTTGGCGCGGAAACGCTGTTTGAAAATGTGGATTTTGAGCTTGCCCCCGGCGACCGGATTGGCATTATCGGGCCAAACGGCGCGGGCAAAAGCACCTTTCTCAATATTTTAGCCGGCAAACTTGCGCCCGCCGCCGGCCTGGTTGAGTGGGGCGAAACGGTGCATCTGGGCTATTACGACCAGCAAAGCAGCGGCCTGATTGACTCGCTGCGGGTGATTGATTTTATCAAGCAGGAAGCGCCGCTCATCCAGACCAAATCCGGCGAATATTTATCGGCGTTTCAGGTATTGGAGTGGTTTTTGTTCCCCAAAGAGCAACAATACGCCCAAATTGGCACGCTCAGCGGCGGCGAGCGGCGGCGGCTTTACCTGCTGTTTGTTTTAATGAAACAACCCAACGTGCTGCTACTTGATGAACCCACCAACGATCTGGATATCCAAACGCTCACCGTGCTGGAAGAGTTTCTGGATCACTTTGCCGGCAGCCTGATTGTGGTGAGCCACGACCGCTACCTGCTTGACCGGTGCGTGGACTTTTTGGTCAATTTTGAGGATGGACAGGTAAGCCAGCGCTATCCGGCTCCGTTTGACACCTTTTTACAACTGCGGGCCGAACAACGCCCGCCGGCTGCCGCCAAAGAAACACCGCCCGATAAACCGGAGGCTCGGCCCAAAAACCAAAACCGGGGTCGCAAACTCACCTTTAAAGAGCAGCGGGAGTTGGACCAACTCAGCGCCAAAATAGATGAGTTGGAACAACAGCAGGCCGGCCTGCAAAACGCCATCAACAACAGCGGCGATGACTACTTAAAGCTGCAAACGCTGGCGGCGCAATTGGCCGCCGTTGAAACTGAACTCGACCTGGTGATGGAACGCTGGCTGGAACTGGGCGAAATCGCCTCAACCTGAGCCGGCAATTACCCTGCTTTGCAACGCCAATTCTTTGACAAATAAAACAGAGTTAGTATAATCCGGTTTTACAAGCAAATGCGCCTCGGTGGTGGAATTGGCATACACAGCAGGTTGAGGGCCTGTGTCCGGACGGACGTGAGAGTTCGAGTCTCTCCCGAGGCATATCTTGCTAGTCGGTAATAACCGATACAAAAAGCCTGCCGGCTGGCAGGTTTTTTTTGTGTTTAAATGCCAATTTATCAGTCATTAACAATCACAAGGGGAGACTATGGGTACAGTTACGACTACAGCCGAAGTAACTGAATTGTTGCGAAAGCTGCCGCCAGATGCTAAAGTAGACGTAAAATTTACTTCTGACGGAAAAATGACTTTTACTGTGGCCCAACAAACCAAACAACAAATTCTTGAGGAAAAGTACGGCGACCTGATGGGCCAGCCGATCACCCTCACTGAAGCTGCTGAAAAGTACGGCGTACCGAGAAGCACCGTTAAGAACGAGGTTTATCAATCCAACTATATCAACCCCTTAGACGACGATGCCTACCCAAAAACATTTGACGAGGCAGAAGTGGCATATCTGGTTGGCATTTATCACGAGCGCAAAGCCGCTGGTAGCTATGCTCCCTTACTCGATGAAAACGGCTTGCCCTATCGGTAGTGGTTACAAAGTAAGTGATAAATTGTAGTCAAAGATAAACCATTTCGTG
>CAZFCE010000062.1:0-16485 GCA_964517605.1 uncultured Caldilineaceae bacterium
GCAACGGTCTGGAACGGTCGTGCAACGGTCTGGAACGGTCGCGCAACGGTCTGGAACGGTCGCGCAACGGTCTGGAACGATTCCGCAATGTTTTTGCGCCGGCAAGTAAATTAAATTTAGGGTGATGCCTGGGTGAAGGCTGGTATTATAAGAAATTAGTATCAATCCGGCAAGTATCAGAATGAGTAAATGCGGATATTGGACGCCGTTAAACTTAAGAGTACAATTTTAGGTGACGCGCCGCGCAATAACGGCCAAAATAATTCCAGCAGGTGATTAAAATGTATATTCGTTATGCCACGGGGTTAGATAATGTAATCCTGGCCGAGGTGGGGGCCGAAACGTTTTTTGATAGCTTTGCGGCGGATAACACGCCCGAAGATATGGCGGCCTACCTGGCCCAAGCCTTTAGCCCGGAGCAGCAGGCCCGCGAACTGGCCGATCCGGACTCGAAGTTTTTGATGGTTGAGGATGAAAGCCAGGTAGCCGGTTACGCCCGGTTAAAATTTGGGCCGGCTCCGGCGGCCATTACCGGGCAAAAGCCGGTGGAGATTGCGCGTTTTTACGCCCGCAAGCCGTGGATTGGCCGGGGCGTTGGGGCGCAGTTAATGCAAGCCTGCCGGCACGAAGCCGAACAGGCCGGCTGCGATGTAATCTGGCTGGATGTGTGGGAGCGGAATCTGCGCGCCATTGCGTTTTACCGCAAGTGGGGCTTTATCGAGGTGGGAGCGCAGGTTTTTCAGCTTGGCAGTGACGCGCAACGCGATTTGCTTATGGCAAAATCCATCAATTTGGAGTAAGCTATATTAACTTAAGTTGCCACAGAAGTAAGGAGTAAGTTTTTCATACTCCTTACTCCGTACTCCTTACTGCCTACTCTCTGGCGTCCGGCAACAAAGGTAAAAGCAATCGGTATAATCAAATAAGGAGAAAAACCATGTCCAGGCAAGTTGCGAGCATGACCATTACCACCAAATTAGCGGCTATGGTGTTGGTTGTTTTAATTCTGATGGCGGTTGCCTTTGTGGGAGTGGTTTTTATCAATATTGGTGATATGCGCCAGGCTTTGCTGGAAGATACTAAGGCGCAGTTTACCGATACGGGCCGGCAAATTGCCGTAACCATAGATGCCGGCATTAACTCGCGGGAAAAGTTGTCTGACCCGGCCTTTATGCAAAACATAATTGACCGCAACTTTAAAGCGCGGCAGGCGGTAGGCGACAACATTTTGGTAGAAATACGGGTTCACGCCCCCGATCCCACTTCGAGCGTGGGCTACCGGGCGATTGCCGCCAACCGCCCCGACCTGGTTGGCCAGGAGTCCGACCCGGAAGACATTGAGGCGATTAGTAACGATAAACTGGTGGCCGAACCCCTTGAGGAAGAAGGCCAAACCATTTTAGATGTTACCGTGCCGCTCCATGCCGAAGGGCAGGCCATTGCCACCGCCGGGGTTAAACTCGCCATGACCGATGCGCTGGCCCACACCAACCAACTGGCCGATCAAGCCGCGATGCGCATGTTGAACATGGCCATTCTGGCGGTGGTGGTGGTTTTGGCGGTGGCCATTGTTCTGAGCGTGTTTATTAGCCGCACCATCACCCGGCCCTTGGTGCAGGTAACGCACATGGCCCGGCAAATTACCGATACCGATTTATCTGCCGTGGCCAGGGCGTTATCGGTAGTGGCCAACGGCGATCTCTCCGCCAGCGTTGACCTCCAAATGCAACCGCTCTCCATTACTTCTCAGGATGAAATTGGCGATCTAATCCGCGTTTTTAACGTGATGATTGCGCGTTTTCAGGAAATGGGCAATACCTTTGCGCTGATGACCGGCAACCTGCGGTATCTGGTGGGCGAGGTGGCCAAAAACGCCGGTCAGGTGAGCAAATCGGCGGAGCGGTTGGCTTACATTGCCCGGCAGGCCGGCCAGGCCACCAGCCAAATTTCTGCCACCATTCAGCAAATTGCCACCGGCACCGCCATGCAAGCCGAAAGCATCACTAAAACCGTGCATGCCGTAGAAGGCATGAAGCGCGTGATTGACGGTGTGGCGCACGGCGCGCACGAACAGGCGCACACCGTGGCCCAGGCCACCGAAGTGATGAGCCAACTCTCGGCGTCGGTTGAAAGCATTCAGCACGAGGCGCAGGCGCAGGCGCAAGGCATGGCGCGGGCCACGGCAGCGCGGGCCAGTTTAGAAGATGCCTTACAGCAGGTGAGCCACGCCACCGAATATGTGGCCGCCGAAGCGCAACAGGCGGCCAAAGCGGCAGGTGACGGGGGCAAACTGGTAACTCAAACCGTAGACGGCATTCAAAAGGTGCGCGTTGCCACCGAACAACTGGCCGAACGGGTGCGCGGGCTGGGCCATCTGTCGGCGCAAATTGGCTCAATCATCGAAACCATAGAGGATATTGCCGCGCAAACCAGCCTGCTGGCGCTCAATGCAGCCATCGAAGCGGCCCGCGCCGAAGAGCACGGCGCCGGTTTTGCGGTGGTGGCCGACGAAGTGCGCAAACTGGCGGAACGGTCAACCTCGGCCACCAAAGAAATTGCGGTGATGATTCGCACGGTGCAAAACGAGGTGGGCGAAGCGGTGCAGGCTATGGAGCAAACCGGAACCGACGTGCTGGCGGCGGTGCAGCTAACCGATCAAACCGGCGGCGCGTTTAGCAACATTGCCAAAAAATCGCAGGAATCGGCCAACCGAATGTTGAATGTGCGGGAGGCTGTTGAGGCCATGCGCAATGCCGATATGCAACTGGAAAAGGCCGTGGCCGAAGCCGTGGCCATTGCCGAGCGTAACCGGCAGGCGGCAGAAGCGATGGGTAAACTGAACAAACGGATGATTTCAAGCCTGGACATGGTGAACGCGGTGGCCGAAGAAAACACCGCTTCAACCGCGCAAATGGCCGGTGGCTCAACCGAGGTGGCCCAGGCCATTGAAAACATTGCCGGCGTCAGCGAAGAAAACAGCGCATCGGTTGAAGAGGTGAGCGCCTCAACGCAGGAAATGAGCGCCCAGGTAGAAGAAGTAACGGCCTCGGCGCAATCGCTCTCGCAAATGGCCATAACCTTGCAGGGGTTGGTGGCAGAGTTTAAGCTGAACGGCCAAAACGGGCAGAACGGACAGAACGGCTAGTTCCGCAATTGGCTACCCGTGTAAATCTTTAACGCGAATAACCCGAATTGAGGGGTGAGTTTTGGGTTGTTATGCCCAAAACTCACCCCTGTTTTTTTTACTCTGTATACTCCGTTAGCGGCGGGCACACGCAAAACAGGTTGCGGTCACCGTAAACGTTATCTATCCGCGATACAAACGGCCAAAATTTGGATTCCTTGACCCACGGCGCGGGGAAGGCGGCCTGTTCGCGGGAGTAGGGGCGATCCCACTGGCTGGCCGTAACCACCTGAGCGGTGTGCGGCGCGTGTTTGAGCGGATTGTTGGCCGGGTCCATCTGGCCGGCGGCCACCGCCGCAATTTCGCGGTGAATGGCAATCAACGCCTCGCAGAAACGGTCCAACTCGGCCAGCGATTCGCTCTCGGTGGGTTCAATCATCAGCGTGCCGGCTACCGGCCAGCTCATGGTGGGGGCGTGAAAGCCGTAATCCATCAGCCGCTTGGCCACATCTTCCACGGTGATGCCGGAATCGTGCGATAGCTGGCGCAGGTCAATGATGCACTCGTGAGCCACGCGCCCGTTAACGCCGGTGTACAGCACCGGGTAGTACGGCTCAAGCCGTTTGGCAATGTAGTTGGCGTTTAAAATGGCCACCTGGCTGGCGCGAGTTAGCCCCGCCGCGCCCATCATGGCAATGTAGGCATAAGAAATGGGCAAAATGCTGGCGCTGCCCCACGGCGCTGCCGATACCGCGCCGGGACTCTGCGCGCCGCCCACGCCGGACACCACCGCGTGATTGGGCAAAAACGGGGCTAGATGCGCGGCCACGCCAATCGGCCCCACGCCCGGCCCGCCACCGCCATGCGGAATGCTGAACGTTTTGTGCAGGTTCAGGTGGCACACGTCTGCGCCAATTGCGCCGGGGCTGGATAACCCCACCATCGCGTTCATGTTGGCCCCGTCCATGTACACCTGCCCGCCGTTGGCGTGCACAATCTGGCAAATTTCCTGAATAGCCGCCTCGAACACGCCGTGCGTGGATGGATATGTCACCATCAGCGCGGCCAGGTTGGCCCGGTGCTGTTCGGCTTTGGCCCGCAGGTCGGCCACGTTGATGTTGCCGTGGTCGTCGCAATCCACCACCACCACGTCCATGCCGGCCATTACCGCGCTGGCCGGGTTGGTGCCGTGCGCCGAACCGGGAATCAGGCAGATGCGGCGCTGCGTGTCGCCGCGCGATTGGTGGTAGGCGCGGATTACCAGCAGCCCGGTGTATTCACCCTGCGAGCCGGCGTTGGGTTGCAGCGATACCGCCGCCAGCCCGGTAACTTCGGCCAGCCATTTTTCCAGCCGGTTAAACAGGGTGTGGTAGCCCCGCGCCTGTTCCGGCGGGGCAAACGGGTGCAGTCCGCCAAACTCCGGCCAGGTAATGGGCATCATCTCGGTGGTGGCGTTTAGCTTCATGGTGCATGACCCCAGCGGGATCATCGAAAACGCCAGCGACAGGTCGCGGCTTTGCAGTTTGTGGATGTAGCGCAGCAGTTCGGTTTCGGAGTGGTAACTGGAGAAAACGGGATGGGTTAAAATTGGGCCGCTGCGCGGGTGCGACTCGGCCAGGTTAAGCGATACCTGCGCCGCCAGCGTTTCCGGGTTGAGGCCGTTGGCCCCAAAAATTTCCAGCAAATCGCGCACATCGGCCACGGTGGCGGTTTCGTCCAACGATACGCCCACGGCGGAATCATTATCAAAATAGCGTAAATTGATGCCTTTGGCCAGCGCCGCCGCTTTAATCTGGATTGGGTTACGCGGCCCGCCGCTTATTTTGAGCGTGTCAAACACCGGCGCATCGTTTAGAATGTAGCCAAGCTGGCGCAACCCGGCAGCCAGCGCGCCGGTGAGCAGTTGCACCCGCCGGGCAATTTTGGCCAGGCCCGCCGGCCCGTGGTACACCGCATACATCGAGGCCATTACCGCCAGCAAAACCTGCGCCGTGCAAATGTTGCTGGTGGCTTTGTCTCGCCGAATGTGTTGCTCGCGGGTTTGCAGCGCCAGCCGCAACGCCGGTTGGCCGGTGGCATCCTGCGATACGCCAATCAAACGGCCCGGCATCAGCCGTTTTAGCTCATCTTTGGTCGCCATAAATGCGGCGTGCGGGCCGCCGTAGCCCATCGGCACGCCAAAGCGCTGGCTGTTGCCAATGGCCACATCGGCCCCAAAAGTGGCGGGCGGGCGCAACAGGGTAAGCGCCAGCAGGTCGGTGGCCACCACCAGCAGCGCGCCGTGTTGGTGCGCGGTTTGGGCCAGCGCCTCGTAATCTAAAATTGAGCCGTCGGTGGCGGGGTATTGCACCAGCACGCCAAAGGTGGGCTGGCTAAAATTATAGGTGGCGTGGTTGCCCACCACTACCTGGTAGCCCAGCGGTTCGGCGCGGGTGCGCACCACGTCAATGGTTTGCGGGTGGCACAGTTCTGACACAAAAAAGGTATTGGCCGTGGCGGTTCGGGGCTGGGCGCGTTTGCACAGCGTCATCGCTTCGGCGGCGGCGGTGGCTTCATCCAGCAGCGAGGCGTTGGCAATTTCCAGCCCGGTTAAGTCGGTGATCATGGTCTGGAAATTGAGCAGCGCCTCCAGCCGGCCCTGGGCAATTTCGGCCTGGTAGGGGGTGTACTGGGTGTACCAGCCCGGATTTTCCAGAATGTTGCGCTGAATCACCGCCGGAGTGAGGCAGCCGTAGTAGCCCATTCCAATAAAAGAGCGGTTCACCTTGTTTTGCGCGGCAATGGCGCGTAGCTCGGCCAGCGCCTCGGATTCACTGCGGGCGGGCGGCAGGTTGAGCGGTTGTTTTAGCCGGATGGCCGCCGGTACGGTTTGGTCAACCAGTTGAGCCAGTGATTCAACACCGAGCAGGCGCAGCATGCGCTGCGCGTCTTCATCGGTTGGCCCCAAATGCCGGTTGGCAAAAGTATCGGCGGGGTTTAACAATGAGTTAAGCGAATCATCATCCATTCACCACCTCGTTTATTCGGCTGCGGCCAACTTTTCGTAGTCTGCGGCGGAGAGCAGGCTGTCCCACTCGGCGGGGTTGGCCGGTTTAATTTTGATCATCCAGCCCGCGCCAAAGGGGTCGTCGTTAACGGTTTCCGGTTTGTCGCCCAGCACCTCGTTTACGGCCACAACCTGGCCGCTCATGGGCATGTAAAGATCGCTGGCGGCTTTAACCGATTCCACCGTGCCGAACACATCGCCTTTGCTCAGCACATCGCCCACGGCGGGCAGTTCCACAAATACCACATCGCTCAGGCTTTGCTGGGCGTGGTCGGTAATGCCCACTACAATCAGGTCGCCTTCCTGGCGAGACCATTCGTGGGTGTCCTGATATTTGGCAGCAGAATCCATTTTCATTGTTTATGCTCCTTTTTTTAACGATACGATGGTTTATAAAAAGGCCGCTTTACCACTACGGCGGCTTTGGGTTTACTGCGGATTGAAATTTGAATTTCTGTGCCGGTTTTGGAAAATTGCGACGGCACAAAGGCGTTGCCGCAATATTTTTCTACGGTGGGGGCGTACATGCCGCTTACCACCACGCCAATTTCCTGGCCGGCGGCGCTGAGCACGGGATAGCCCTGGCGCGGCACTGCTTTTTCGGTTAATTCAAAGCTGATGAGTTTGCGGGGAAGTTCGGCGGCTTGTTGATCTAACAGCGCCTGGCGGCCAATAAATTCCTTATCAAAGCTGCACGCCCAGCCCAGCCGGGCTTCCAGCGGAGTGATGGTGTCGTCAATTTCGTGGCCGTACAGCGAAAAGGCCGGTTCAAAGCGCAGGCTGTCGCGGGCAGCCAGGCCAATGGGGGCCACTTCGATGCCGCATGCCGGGCCGGTGTTTAAAATGAGTTCCCAAATTCGGGGCGCGTCGGCGGCGGCTAAAAACAACTCCACGCCGTCTTCGCCGGTGTAGCCGGTGCGACCAATCAACGCCGGCGCGCCGGCCACGGCGGTATTAACGGCGGTAAAACGCGGCACGGCGGTTAAATCCACCGGCGTTAGCCGGTTGAGCAGCGCCAACGCCCGGGGGCCTTGCAGGGCCAGCATGTAGGTTTCGGTGGATACATCGGTAACGGCCACGCTCAAACCGGCGGCGTGCTGGTGAAGCCAGGCCAAATCTTTGGCGCGGTTGGCGGCGTTGACCACCACAAACCAGTAATCCGGCAGGCGATAAATGAACACATCATCTACCACGCCACCGTGTTCGTAGCACATCAGGGCGTAATGCGCTTCGTATAGAGACATACTACTCACGTTCCAGGTCATCACCCGGTTAAGCAAGGTCTCGGCTTGCGGCCCAATAACAATAAATTGGCCCATGTGGTCAATATCAAACAAGCCGGCGGAACGGCGGGTAAGGTGGTGCTCTTCGATGGGGCCGGTGGGGTATTGCACCGGCATTTCCCAGCCGGCAAAGGGCACCATCCGCGCGCCGTGGTTTACGTGCCATTGGTAAAGTTTGGTTCGGTTTAAATCCTGGCTCATCTTTGCTCCTTTGACAATAGGGATTGGCAGGTAGGGCCTCCCGACCGGTGAATAATAAGTTGTGGTCAAACTCCTGTGCTGCGGTGTTGGATTGCAGGTTTGGGGTGGAAATAGAAACGGGCACCGCAAAGGGTGCCCGTGAACTCTGTCCTGAACCTGAGAGATTGCCCCCGGTGATAGTGGGGGGTGCCCCGTCGGTGTGGCCGTGCGGCCAGCTCTCCAGAGATGCTGTTGATACAACGATCCGTTTTGCCTGAGAGTTTCGGCAGTAAAGTTCGGCTTACTTAGCCTGCTTTGCCCCTTCGGCGGCCGGAAGCCCGGCTCTCTCCCGTTGTATGTTTGCCAGCAAGATTAAATTGTGCTGAAAGTGTAGCACAGCGGTAGGGCTTTGTCAATCTAAATTAATGAGGTGTTTAATCCTGGTCAACCGGTTTGCCAATGATTTTTCGTTCAATCCAGGCCAAAATGCGGCGGAACGGGTTGTTGCGGGTGCGCTCGGCAAAATCCTCAACCGCTTCTTCCGGCGGAATCTCCTCACCGCCATAATCGCGTTCCAGCTTGTCCCAGTGACGCAGCACCCACACCACCAAATCGGCTTCGGTGCGGCCCGGAAAAAAGGATAGCAGCATGCCTTCGGTCTGAATTTTGTTAACCAGCGGCATGTAGATGTTGTCGTACCAGTCGGTTACGGCTTCGAGCCAGCTCATGTCCTGGCCGCGCTCCAGGCTTTTCCAGTGACGGTGCACGGCAATGGCCTCTTCCAGTTCCCAGTAGCCGCCGGGCAGCGTCATCATAATGTATTGGTCGGGCCGGAGTTTATCAAGCTGGGTGTCGTTTAAAAATTCCAGGTATTCCGCCCGTAAAATCAAATCTTCCAGCGCGTCGTCGGATTCCAGCGGCACCCGGCTGAGGTATTCCCACACTTCAGCCTCGATGGTTTCCATGCCCAACTGCCGCGCTACCGACACCCGGTGGTTGCCATCGCGGACAAAGTAGGTGTCGCTCACTTTGTACACTTCAATGGGCGGCCAGCCGCCGCGTTCGGCCAGGCTGTCTATGGTTTCCCAGCGCGGGCGGGTGTTGGTTTTGCGCGGTAAAAAGGTGCGGGTAAAGTCCTCGTACCGGCCCACGCTGCCCACAATTTCATCCAGCGGGATTTCCTGAATGCCCAGATAGGATTTAGTGCCCAGCCGCAGTTTTTCCCGAACAACTTCAAACGGCAATAAATCCGAAGGGTGGTACCGGATTAGGGCAAAGGCATCCTGAATGAACGCCCAGCGGTGGGCCTGCTCAAAATCGCGCGACGCGCGCGCCCGCCGGGTGGAACGGGAGGTGGGGTCTGCCGCCTTTGCTAAAATTTCACGAGAACGATCTTTCTCGGCCATAAAACCTCTTGTTCATTAAATAACTGGCCTATTTTACTCCGAATTATACCCACAGACAAGGCCTCTCAAACCAAATCGGCGGGTTTGTCCAGCCCGTTTTGGTGGTTTGAGGCCCATCGAGGCGGTTTTTGTGGTTGTTTGGGGCGAGGCAGGCGCAAGGCCGGCCCTCACTTTAAAAATATTACCGTTTGTGTTACAATAGATAAAACATTTGTGCTGGTTATTTGTTTATATTCTTATGGCTAAAAAACCAACAACCCGTCCCAAACCAACAACTCCAAAAAAACAACAGCCCACCGGGCCGTTTATTCGCCCGGAAATCATCGGCGTGATTTTGTTGATTTTGGCCGGGTTAACGTTGCTGAGTTTGTTTACCCCCAACCGGGGTTTTTTTGTGGCTTCGTGGCTGGGGATGTTGCGGCTGTTGTTGGGTTGGGGCACTTACATTTTTTGGCTGGTGTTGAGCCTGCTGGCGGTGTGGTTTTTTAAATATTACAGCCGCGAAGACGAGTCTGAAAAGTGGGAAAAGCCGGTGGGCACGTTTTTGCTATTGGGGGCGCTGCTGGTGTGCTTTCACCTGATTCTGCCCGGCGTTAACCTCCGCGAGCCGGGCGGCGGCGGCATCATTGGCTGGGCGATGGGCGAGTTGATGCGCTCGGCGTTGGGTACGGCGGGCACGGTGGTGGTGCTGGCGGGTCTGGCTCCGGTGATTTTGATTATGATTAGCGGCCTTTCGTTTAAAGAGTTGCTGCAAATCAGCCGCGATTTGTACTTTCGGTTTCAGGATTGGCGGCATTTTAGGCAGTTGCCTATTAACCAGCCGGCGGCCCGCACTTACACGCCGCCCGAACCCAAACCCGGCTTTTTTGAGCGCATGCTGGCCGGCTCTAAAAATCAGGCTCCCACCGAAGAGGAACCGCTGCCGCTGGTGGTGATTGGCTCCGCCCGCGAAATTCCGTCCCGCGACGCCGCTTTGCCGCCGCAACTACCGCCCACCGTAGCCGAACGGTCGGCCAGCAGCCAGCAGTGGCAGTTGCCGCCGGTTGACCAGATTTTTGAAATTGGCCACGAAATGGAAATCAGCGAGCGCGAAATCCACAAACGGGTCAAAATCATCGAAGACACGCTGGACGGCTTCAATATAAAAGTGCAGGTGCGCGAAATTAACCCCGGCCCCACCGTTACCCGCTTTAGCCTGGCCATGCTCGACCAGAAGGATACCAAAGGCAACACCAAAAAAGTGCGCGTGTCGCGGCTGCTCAACCTCTCCAACGATCTGGCGCTGGCGCTGTCGGCGGCGCCCATTCGGATTGAAGCGCCCATTCCCGGCCAGCCGTATGTGGGCATCGAGGTGCCCAACTCCAACAAAAACGTGGTGGCGCTGCGCAATCTGCTGGAATCTGACCGCTTTGTGCAATTTCGTGGCGATTTGAAACTGGCGTTGGGGCAAAATGTGGCCGGCCAAACCTTTGCCACCGATCTGGGCAAAATGCCGCACCTGCTGGTAGCCGGAGCCACCGGCAGCGGCAAAAGCGTGTGCGTTAACGCCATCATCGCCTGTTTGATTAGCCTGCACACCCCCGATACGCTGCGCCTGCTGATGATTGACCCCAAAATGGTGGAACTGGTTAATTACAACGGCATCCCGCACCTGCTGGCCCCGGTTGTGACCGAACTGGAAAAAGCCGTGGGCGTGTTGAGTTGGGCCACCCGCGAAATGGATCGCCGCTACAAGCTGTTTTCCAAAGAACGGGTGCGCAACCTGGAAGGCTTTAACGAAAAGATGATTAACGAAGGCCGCGAAACGCTGCCGTTTATTGTCATCATCATTGATGAACTGGCCGATTTGATGATGATGGCCCCCGACGAAGTGGAGCGCACCATTGCCCGGCTGGCGCAAATGGCCCGCGCCACCGGCATGCACCTGATTATCGCCACGCAGCGCCCCTCGGTGGATGTAGTGACCGGGCTGATTAAAGCCAACTTTCCGGCCCGGATTGCCTTTGCCGTTACCAGCCAGATTGACTCGCGGGTTATATTGGATTCGCCCGGCGCGGAACGGCTGCTGGGCAAAGGCGACATGCTCTACATGGCCGCCGATTCGGCCAAATTGCAGCGGTTGCAGGGCGTGTTTGTGTCTGATGTGGAGCTTAACCGGCTGGTGCAATTTTGGCGCGGAGCCGGCGGTGTCACGCGCGCGCCGCGCACTCCGGTAGAAATGCCCACCAACCTGGTGCAGCAACCGCTGTGGGATGAATATCAGCCCCAAAACGCCGCCGGCGACGCCGACAAGGATGACGGCCTGCTGGAAAAGGCCATTGCCGAAGTGCGCCAGCAGGGCAAAGCCTCGGTGAGCATGTTGCAGCGCCGGCTGCGGATTGGCTACGCGCGCGCCGCCCGGCTAATTGACGAAATGGAAGCGCAGGGTATTATAGGGGAAGACGAAGGCGGCGGGCGCGCCCGGTCTGTGTTGATTACGCAGGCCGACGACGCCGCCGACCCAACTGCCGAGGAGGATTAAATGGCAAAAGTTTCACCCCTAAATCTCACCCTGAACCCGGACGATGCCACGGCGGCATCCTCATCACCGAAGATTGGGGTTCTGGCGCTGCAAGGCGCTTTTCTTGAACATGAGAATATGCTCCGCAAATTGGGCGCAACACCGGTCGAAGTTCGGCTGCCGCAAGACCTTGAGGGTTTGGCCGGGCTGATTATCCCCGGCGGCGAAAGCACCACCATTGGCAAGCTGGCCAACCAGTACGGCCTGCTGGAACCGTTGCAGCAGTTTATCGCTGCCGGTAAATTGGTGTGGGGCACCTGCGCCGGATTGATTTTTTTAGCCAAAGATATTGGCGTTACCGGCAGCGGCGGCCATGTGGTGCCGCAACGGCTGGCGGTAATGGATATTACGGTAGACCGCAACGCTTTTGGCCGGCAGGTTGACAGTTTTGAAGCCAACCTGACCCTCACCTTTTCCGCCGAGCCGTTCCGGGCGGTGTTTATCCGCGCGCCCAAAATTGAGGCCGTGGGTAATGGCGTGGAAGTGCTGGCCCGGCTGGATGACGGCACCGTGGCGGCGGCCCGCCAGCGCAACCTGCTGGTAACGGCCTTTCACCCGGAACTTACCAACGACGCCAGGTTTCATCAATATTTTCTAAAAATGGCTGTTGCCGCGTAACCCACCAAGAAACAAAAACCCGAAGCCAATGCTTCGGATTTTTGTTTTTGCTCAACCGGCAGGTGTTGTGTTACTGTTACAAACCATCTTTAACCCCAGAGGGCTGTTGTGGAAGAACCCAAAAAACCGTATGCCGCGCGCGCCTTACTCATTGCCAACCAAAAAATCCTGCTGATTCACCACAACTTTAAAAATCCGGCCATGAATGACAAATGGACATTTCCCGGCGGCCGGCTTGATGAGCACGAAACCGACCCGGTTGAAACCCTGCGCCGGGAAATGCGGGAAGAACTGTCCATAGACATCGAACTGATTGGCGAGGTGGGCGTGTTTTTTAGCCGGGCCAACCTGGATTACATCATTTTTGGGGCGCGTCCGCTGGGGCCACTTGGCCCCTTTAACGATGAAATCAGGGATATAACCTGGCTTACCCCCGCCGAAGTGTACGAGTGGCACTGCAAGGAAAAGCTGCAATTTGGTTTTGAACTGGATGCCGTTCTGGCGTACTTAAAAAATTTTCCGTGGCCGTAATTACGGGATTATTGATGGCCGTTTCCGTTTAACCACGGGCGCACATCGGTGGCGACCATGCCGGCCCGCCGCGCGCCTTCCAGCCCCGCTTCGGCATCCTCAAACACCTGGCACATTTCCGGCTCAACGCCAAGCCGGCGAGCCGCTTCCAGAAACGTGTCGGGCGCGGGTTTGCCGTTTACCACATCATCGGCGGTGACAACCGCATCAAAAAAATCGGTCAGGCCGATGGTGCGCAGCGCGTTGCTTACCACCGACATATTGCCGCCGGTAGCCACGGCCATGGGCAGTTTGCCTTTGTATTGGCGGGCAATGTTCACCACCGGGGTAATGGGTTGGGCTTGCGGCAGGTATTTTTTTACAAACAGCGCTTCTTTGGCGTGAACAATCTCCAGGGGATCAAGCTCCCGGCCATGTTTTTCGTTTAAAATTTCAACTATTTTTACGCTGGGCACGCCGGCCAGGGCGTAGAACATTGCTTCGGGAAAATCAATGCCGTGGGGCTGCATGGTTTCTTGCCAGGCCAGGTAATGCAGCGGCATGGTGTCAATCAGCGTGCCATCAGAGTCAAAAATCAAGCCTTTAATGTTGGGTTCAATGGTGTGCGTCACAGTGTATCCTCTTTTTTTGATTAAGTTTGGACTTACGCAGTTGACTGTTTAAATGTCATTTCGAGCGAAGAATGAGCGAGAAATCCCCGGGAACTGCTGGTGCAATGGGCGGTTTCAGGGATTTCTCTTCGCTTCGCTCATCGAAATGACATGAACTGCGTAACTCATTTAAGTTTGGCAAGTTGAACAAAAATGCGTTGACCGCCCGCCCAAAACAATCCGTTGAATTTCCGTCCCGCAGGAAAAGCAGGGTTCGCCGGTTCGCCCGTACACCTGAAAATGGTTTTGAAACTCGCCGCCGCGATAAACCTGATCCAAACTGGCCCCTTTGAGCATAATGCCCCGCGCCAGCGATTGCCGGATGGCGTGGTATAGCCGCTCCAGTTCTGCCGCCGTGAGCGTGTTCACGGGCCGGCGCGGGTCCAGCCGGGCCAGGTGACAGCTTTCGTCGGCGTAAATATTGCCCACGCCGGCCAAAAACTCCTGGTTAAGCAGCAGCGGCTTAAGCCGCCCCGCCCGCCGTTGGAACAGCGCCGCAAATCGGGCGGCGGTCAGCGCCTCGTCCAGCGGTTCCGGCCCCAGGCGGCCAATCACCGCCGCGGGGTCATGTACCAGGTAAACCCGGCCAAACTTGCGTGTATCTTTAAACCGCAACTGATAATGGTTGTCCAGGTTAAAAACAGTGCGAACATACGGGTCGTCCGGCTCGTGGGCCGGCACTACCAGTAAATCGCCGCTCATTTTCAGGTGTAAAAACAGGGAATCGCCCGCCGACAGATGAAACCACAAATATTTGCCCCGCCGGGTAATCGCTTCGATGCGCTGCCCCGGTAGCCGGTTGGTTAGCTCTAAAATGGGGGTTTTAATGGAATTGGGCCACCGCACTGTGACGCCGGTAAAAGTGCGGCCCACCAGCGGGCCGCGAAGTCCGCGAACAACGGTTTCTACTTCTGGAAGTTCGGGCACTAATCACTACGCTTTCTTCTTCAACCAATCTAAATTTGTAACTACTCAACCCCCATTCCTCTCCTAAAGGGTTAAGGTGAGGGCGAATGTCCAGGCGTTGTTGCCCGCCCGGTTTGTACCGATTCTATTCTAAACATTTAAAAGGGATAGGCAATTTTCGGTTTGTCGGCGCGGGAAAGGTGGTTTACAATAGAAGCACCAGACGTTACTCAACCCAAACTGCATCATTTTGGCCCAAACTTGAAGTTTTTGCCCAAAACTTCAAGTTTACAGCCAGAACTTCAAGTTTACAGCCAGAACTTCAAGTTTACAGCCAGAACTTCAAGTTTTAGCCCGAAACTTCAAGTTTTACGCCAGAACTTCAAGTTTGGGACGAAAACTTGAAGTTTACGACCAAAACTTCAAGTTTAGAGAGAAATGCCGGGCCGCACCGGGCAACCGCCAGGGTCGCCCCTGCCGGAACCCCTTTGGGCTTACGCAATTCGTCACTCGTAGTTCGTCATTCGTCATTCGTCATTCGCAACTGAAAGGAGCGTTACAATGAGCAGGCTGCAACGATTACTCTTGATTAGCGTGTGGTTTATTGCCGGCGGTGGTGCCGCGTTAACCCTGGCCGTTACGCCGGCAGCCGCGTTGCCCGGCCCAACGACCACCGTCACCCCCACGCCAACGTTGACGCCAACCCCAACCCCAACCCCAACGCCTGAGAGTCGGTGGGACTGTTACCAGGGTGGGTTGGCGTGTTCTGATGCCCTGTATGATATATCTATGCTCAATGCTAAAGAAGGTTGGGCGGTCGGCGACAATGGCGTGGTGCTGCACTATACTACCTGGCCAGGGCAAACACAGCCAACCTGGCAGCCGGTGCGGGTAGCCCTATCTCTAAAACAACCTCTGATAGGAATCAAGGCAGTAGGTCCTGATGAGTGGTGGGCGGCTGATAATGCCGGAATTGTGCACTACAAGGCGGGTCAGGTTGAGGAATATAAAGCCGGACGATTGCTTGACGTGGCTATGGCAGGGCCGGATGAGGGCTGGGCGGTGGGTCGGGATGGCTTGATAGTGCATTATCAGCAAGGTCAGGTGGAAAAAGTAGCCAGCCCTACAAAATTTTTTTTATCAGCCATTGAGATGGTCAGCCCCGATGAAGGCTGGGCGGCAGGAGAGGTAGACGCAAGTCTTTTACATTATCACAATCAAGTTTGGGAACAAGTGCAAATTCCAAAAGGTTCTAATTTTTCAGATTTTAATTTTAGTGATATGACGGTTATAAATGGCAACGAGGTGTGGATGGTAGGAAAAATGATTGCCCGCTATTCAGCAGGTCAATGGAATGTAATTGTAAATAAAATAGGTGAGGATGATTCTCTGCAAGCTATCAGTATGGTCAGTTCCGACGAAGGCTGGGCGGTGGGAGACAAGGGCCGGATTATGCACTACCAGGCCGGACAGTGGCAAGAAGTAGCCAGCCCTACCCGGAATTACTTAACAGGGATTGCGATGACCAGTCCAGAGGAAGGTTGGGCGGTGGGCTTAGAGAGCACTGTCCTCCATTACAATAAGGGTGTCTGGGAAGTGGTCAGTGAGAGTGTTAAGCCATTGATCCGGGGCGTGGATATAGACTGGGTGAATGGCGAAGGGTGGATCGTGGGTGGAGGAAGCATCTATCATTACCAGAATGATGCGTGGCAGCGGGTAGCCAGTCCCATTGATGATCCCAAGTTGGATATTGGGCTTTACGCCATTGATATGGTCAGCCCGACAGAAGGCTGGGCCGTGGGCGGGGGAACGGCAGACATCATTTTGCATTACCGCCAGGGGGAATGGCAGCCTGTTCCCAGCCCGGTTAAGCTAGAGCCGTATATCCGGCAATACTTGTATGATGTGGCTATGGTCAATGAGCAGGATGGCTGGGCGGTTGGCGATAAAGGGGTGATGCTTCACTATACTCAGGGCAACTGGCAGCTCATAGAACCTGTTACCAAGCAGACGTTGGAGGCCATTGATATGGTCAACGACCATGAAGGATGGGCTGTCGGTGAGGGTGGAACTATCTTACATTACCAGAATGGTGTTTGGAGCAAAACTGAACTGGCCGGGTATAAAGGGTAATGGTTACATATTGACTGATAGCCGATCCGGGATTATCCTTCAGCATAA
>CAZFCE010000063.1:0-15473 GCA_964517605.1 uncultured Caldilineaceae bacterium
TGGATTAGATTGGCTCTATTTTACCCGTGTTTAGCCTTTTTTCGTAAGTCCTATCTCTATTGTAATTCTTCTTCAGGGGGTAGGTCGTCATCACCGGCGGGGAGGGTTAATTTACGATCCCAGCGCACCGTTTCGATTTGGGATTGCTTGCGCGATTTCTTTTTAACCGGCGCAACCGGGTGCAGCGGAATGACCATAAAAAATTTGCTGCCCGGACAGGCTTTTTCGTCGTGGCGATCGCTTTGCACCCACACCCGGCCACCGTGCGCCTCGACAATGCCTTTAACCAGGGTTAGCCCCAGGCCCGGCCCGGCACCTTTAAACTTGGTGCGACCGGTGCTGTGGTGGTCGGTGTCGTCTACCCGGAAGAACTTTTCAAAAATACGCTCGTGGTGCTCCGGGTTGATGCCCACGCCGGTATCGGTCACCACAAATTCTACCGCCGAGCCGATGTGGTCAACCACTATCGCCCGGCCTTCAATGGTGACTTTTCCGCCGTTGGGCGTGTATTTAATGGCGTTGCTAAGCAGGTTTTCCAGCGCCTGCACCAGCCGGTTGCCGTCGGCTTCAATAACGGGCATGTCGGTAAAGCCTTTGGTTTCAAAGGCAATGCGGCGCTCGTCCAGCGCGGTTAAAAATGGGCCGCTGGCCTGGCGCACAATTTCTTTGAGGTCAACCGGCCCCAAGAACAGGTTCATTTCACCGACGTTGGCTTCGGTCACGTCAAACATCATGTCAATGATATTTTTCAGGCGCTCGCTGCCTTTGGCTATCCCGGCCACAATGGTTTTGACGTAGGCAAAATCCTTGGCTTCTTCTTCGGATAAATCCAGCAGCATGCGCGAGTAGCCGTGGATGTGGGTGAGCGGCGTGCGTAGCTCGTGCGAGGCGATGGACAGGAAATCGCTTTTGTTTTGGTCCAGGCCGGCCAGTTGCTCGCTGAGCGCGCCCATTTCCTGGTTGATGGTGGCCAGTTGTTCAAACAGCCGGGCGCTGTCAATGGCCAGCACGGCTTCGTCGGCCAGGGCCACAGCCAAATCTACGTCTTCGTGAAAGTATGATGATTTTTGCGGACGCGACCCAAAGGCCAGCAACCCCATAATATCGCGGGCGCGCAAAATGGGCACGTAGAGTTCGGCCCCCAAACTGGTGAGCCAGGCGCGTTCGGCGGGGGCCAGGAGGCGAAACTCCGGCAGCACCTCAAGATCATACTGAAACACAAATTTATGGTTGTCTCTGAAGTAGTTTACAAACAGGCTGTCGGTGGCAAACTGAAACGGAGTTGGTTCGGCGGGGCCGTTCCAGGCCATTGGCCGCAGCGATAACCGGCTGCTGGTTCCCCGGTCGTTAATAAACACAACGCCGTGTTCCAGGTTAAAGGTTTCGGTCATCAGGGTGATAAGAATATCGCCCAGCCGTTGCATATCGAGCGCGCTGCTGATGCTGCGGCTAAAATGGCGGATAATTTCTTTTTCGTCTTTCTCTTTGCGGCCAAAAATAATGCGGTTGAGCAGCCGGTAAACAACGCGCCACAACGGCGGGGCAGATAGCGCCAGCAGCAGAGCCAGCATCACCAGCCAGAACAGGATATTGATGGGATCAATGTTGCTGCGGCTAAAAATAACGGTGGCGCTGAGCGCCAGGTAAAAAATAGCTGCCAGTAAACTGCTAACGCCAAAATAGTGCATCGCCCGGCCAATCACCCGGTTCAGGTCGGGGGTATGGTACCTGAGCACAACATAACCGGCCAGTATGCCGCCGATAATCAGCAGCGGGCTGCCCGTCCACCAGAAAATAACCGGGCCAGAGAGCAAAATCAAACCGGCGGCAAAGTGCAGGGTGGTGGCAATCAGCCAGTAGCGCAGCCGGTTGCGGTGTTTGGATGACGGCTGTTGCCTGAGCGCGTGAATCAAACCGGCATAAACGCCGGCCAACGCCGCCACCCAGCCTATCGCTTCGAGGGCAAAGGGGATGTTGATTGCGCCATCTGTTGGCGGTAGCTGAACGGTGCTTACGCCCCAGCCGGCCAAAACCACTGTCGCGCCAAACCAGTAGCCTATCAATTTGGCCCGGTTTACTCTGAGCAGGCTGAGCGACAACGCGCCAAAGGCCAAAATTGTGGCCAACAACCCCACGGTAGAAAGCTGGCCATAAGAGATGGCGGGCGGTGGAAGCAGGGCCAGCAGTTCCATCAGGCGGGCCAGGTATGCCCCAAACAGCAGGCCGGTGTAAGCCGCCAGGTGAAACACGGTAGCCTGCGCCGAGTTTCGCAACCTGAAAACGGCAAAGAGCAACAGTAAAGCCAAAATAACCAGTATCGCTGAGTTTAGAACGAATTCAGGTGTAATCATATCTCACAACAACTTGAAGCAACTTTGGTTGAAACCGGTGTTTTTGGGCGCATGGTAAAGAGAAATGGGCGTAAGGTTTGGGCAAGTGGGGGCAGCGCCAGTGATCAATCAAAATGATGCAATGGTCTAGCCGTGGATTTTAGCACATTTCTGTAATTACAAAATTTACAGGGCCGATGTTGGAAAGCGGGCGGCAATCTGGTTGACGGCCCGTTCAATTTCGGCGGGCAAAAAGGGTTTGGCCAGCCAGGGGGTGGCGGTGGCCTCTAAAAACGCGAGGGTGTCGTGGTCTACGGTGTTGCCGGTGATAAATATAAACCGGCCGGTGAGTTCGGGGTATTGCCGGTTGGCCCGATGGTACAATTCCGGCCCCAGCATGTCGGGCATCAGAATATCGCAGATAACAACATCGTACTGGCGCACTTTAAATTGTTGCAACGCTGCGCTGCCGCTGATGGCAATATCAACATTGTGGCCCATGCGCATTAACACGCGCTGCAACAGCTTGAGCAAAAACTCCTCGTCGTCTACCACCAGCACGGTGAGTGGCCGGGCCGGTGGCGGCGGGGCCGGTTGGCTATCCGGCTGGTCTGTTGGCGCGGGCGGTAATTCTACCAGCGGCAGCTCAACAAAAAAGGTTACACCGTGCGGCGAGGCGTTTTCCAGCCAAATCCGGCCTTTGTGGGCGCTGACAATGCCAAAACAGATGGATAACCCCAGCCCGGTGCCTTCGCCCACCGGCTTGGTGCTGAAAAACGGGTCAAAGATGCGGGAGATGAGTTCCGGAGGAACGCCGGGGCCGTTATCGGCAATGGTGGCCAGCAGGGTGTTGGCTTGCTGGCGAGTGGTGATGGTAATTTGCCCTGGGCGGGGCAGATTGGTTAGCGCCTGCGCTGCGTTGGTGATCAGGTTTAAAAAGACCTGTTCAAGTTGAAGGGCATCGATATTACTGGTGGGCAGGTGTTCATCCAGCGCGGTGATCACCTCAATGGCCCGCTCCTCCAGTTGCGGTTTTACCAGTTCCAAACTCGACAGGATGATGTGGTTGAGGCTGGCGGGGTGGCGGTTCAGCTCGATATTGCGGGCAAAGGTGAGCAAATCGCGCACAATCAGCCGGGCGCGGTCAGCTTGCCGGTAAATCAGTTGCAGGTCGGGGCGGTAGTTTTCGGGCAGGTCGCTTTGCTGGAGCAGGCTGGTGTAGCCAATAATCGCGGTGAGTGGGTTGTTCAACTCGTGGGCCACGCCAGCCACCAGCTTGCCAATGGCCGAGAGCTTTTCGGTGCGGCGGAGCTGATCCTCTAATTTGCGGCGCTGCGAGATATCCCTGGCAATGAGGTGCAGCCCCACCGGCCGAACGCCCAAACGCTGCACCCGCATGGCCACTTCGAGCAGTATTTTTTGCTGGTATTTGCTTTCGATGGCAATTTCAAACTCGGTGGGCGATTCGGCAGCCAGGTGTTTTTTGATTAAGCCGAACAGTTGAGACCTTTGCCGGGGCGATATAAATTCAACGGCGCGCCGCCCGATAACTTCGGCCAGTTGGTAGCCGGTGGCTTTGAGAGCGATTTTGTTGGCGTTGGTGATTTTAAAGTTGTTGTCCAGCGTAAAAATCAAATCGTTGGCGTTATCAAACAACAGCGCCTGCTCTTCGGCTTGCCGGCGGGTTTGCGTTACCAGCCGGGCGTTTTCAATGACCAGCGCGGCGTGGTCGGCAATAACGCTGAGAATTTTGAGGCCGTCTTCGTTCAGGTAGCGGGGGTGAATATTCATCAACTCAATTACGCCGATGGTTTGCTCATGGATTTTGAGCGGCACGCACAAAACAGACCGGGTGCAAAAGCCGCTTTTCTGGTCAACGCCGTCAAAAAAGCGGCTGTCGCGGCTGGTATCGGGCACCAGCGCCGGTTGAGAATGGGCGGCTACCCAGCCCATTATGCCCAGGTTAACCGGCAGCCGCAGCCCCCGCACCGCGCCATCGCCCATGCCAATGGCCGCCTGCACCACCAGCGTTTGGCCGGCAGGCTCCAGCAGCGCCACCGAGCCGGCTTCAGCCCGAAAAATCTCGTTGGTGCTGGTAATCACCTTGCTTAAAATTTCTTGTAAATCCATTTTCACCTGACGCCTGCGAGGATTGTAGCAAAGCTTGCCAAATTAGGCAATCAATTTTTCCCGGAGCGATGAAAATTTTACATAAGGTTGCGCTTTACATAAAAATAAGATACAATAAAAACCATCACCAACTGTGACTGCCACTAATTTCATGATGATAGGTGACTATTCCATGCCGTTTAGATTTACCGTTTTTGTTTTTATTCTGGTGATGGCTTTAACCGCCTGTGGCGGCGCAACCGCTACGCCGCAGGATGCCGCAGCGTTACCCGAGGTTGTGCCCGCTCCGGCGCAAAAATCCGCCGCCACCCAGCCCCCGCCGCCGGTTAAACCCGCCGCCGTCGCTGTTGCCGCCGATGCCGTGGCCGTGAAATTTAACATTAAGGGCGGAATTGTTGGCTTTTGCGATGAACTGGTTATCAAAGCCAATGGCGATTATACGCTTAACACCTGCAACCTGGGCCAATCTGCCGGCACTTTGCCGCAATCTGGCCGGGTTTCGTTAAAAAGTTGGCTCGAAACCTTAAAAGCTTTTCAGGTGCACGTCGAAGATAATGCTGCCGCCGCCGATGGTCTGGTTACGGACCTGGCCTTCTCTGGTGTGGGCAGCGCCGATGCCACCGACGCCCAAAAACAAGCCATCTTCGATTGGGTGAACGGGCAGGTGGTGCAGTTGCGGCCCAAACCGCAACCGGCGGCAACGCCCTTGCCGGCGGCTACCGCCGCTCCGCTGCAAGGGTTGTGCCCGGAAATTCAGCGCCCTGCGTTAATGCTGATTGATTTTGAGAATCCCGCAACAATGGATTTGGTTAATCCAACCACCAAAGCCGCCTGCCCGATAACGTTCAGCCAGCCGCCGTTTGGCCGGATTGCCGCCGCCGGGGGCAACATTTACTACATGGTTGCCGATTCCACGGCCAAAACCGTAATCGTGTGGGAAATCAACGCCAAAGGCGAACAGAAACCGCTGGCGTTTACCGCCTTTACCACCGAAGAGCCGGTTCCGCACGGCTTTGCCGTGGCCGACGACGGCTCTAAAATTGCCTGGTCGCACACCGAAATTAATTTAGAGGCCGACCCGCCGGTTTACAAAAACTTCCTGGCGGTGGCCAATACCGATGGCTCCGGACTGGTGAAGGTGCTGGACGGGGTGGAAAATACCGAGGCGCGGTTTGCTTATCCCATTAGATTTTCTACCGCCGACAAATCGCTGTTTTATGCGCTGCAACCCGACGCCGACGGGGTGATGGGCCGCTACGATACGTTGTATCGCGCGCCGGCAACCGGCGGTGAACCGGTGCAGGTGTATGCCTGCCCGGCGGATAGTAATCCGGTGTGCATTACCGGATTGGCGCTGGATGGCAGCGTGTTCACCGCGCTTGACCCCGCCACCGATTCGCTGCAAGTTATTGGCAGTGACGGCACGGTTATCAACTCGATTCCGTTGCCGGCCAAGGATTATGTAGAGCGGGCGACGTTTGGCGCTGATGGCAGCCTGGCCTTTGTTTCGGCTAAATTTGCCGAACCCACCGCTGCTAATGCCGACGCCTCCACTGATGCCGGTGATGCCGCCACCGCGCCCAAACCCGACCCCGGTTATATTACGGTGTTGGCTGCGCCTTACACCGGTCAGCCGCAAACGGTGTTGAGCGATAACACTGTGGGCACGTTGTGGGGCTGGCTTGATAACAGTCACCTGGTTTACGGCGCAATCAACGCCGAAGGCGCAACCGGCACGGCCATTGTCGGCCTGGATAGTAAAATGCAAGAAGTATCGCCAAAATTTGCCGTTGGGGTGTTGCAATAACCGTTCACCCCGCCCTTAATTAGATACCAACACTGGCTCGGCCACCGTAGGAGCACGGGATACAGTGAGGCAGCCGTGGCCGGTGTGGTGGCGGTTAAATCCGCCGGGTGGAGCAGGGGGGTTAACTTCGCGCTGTTTTTATAAAGACAAATGAAGGCGCAGCGGGATAATATTATAAAACGCGAAGTTGCCCCTGCTTCCCACGCCCCCGTTTTTTTACGCTAAAATTGACTCGCCGGTAGAATGGTCTATAATTCAGTTATTGAAATTCAAAATATGAATTTTGATGACTGAATTTTTTATGCGTACCCCAGAAAATTACGATCTTCAAATTCTTGAACATATTGAGGTCAACCCCGAAACCACCCAGGTGGATTTGGCCACTCAGCTTGGTATTGCGGTGGGAAGCGTTAACTGGTATTTGCGGCGGCTGGTTAACAAGGGTTATATCAAAGTGTCCAAAATGCAGCGCCGCCGGCTGCGTTACTTGCTCACCCCCACCGGAATTAGCGAAAAATCTCGTTTGACCAAAGAGTTTATGCAGGCTTCACTGCACTGGTATCGCACCATCCGCGAGGATTCCAAGCGGCTGCTCCAGCAAGTGCACGAAGCCGGTTTTGATACGGTGTGTATTGAAGCCGATGGCGACCTGGCGGAGATTATCTATTTAAGCTGCCTGGAAGCGCGGATTAACGTAAAAACAGAAAACAACCAGTTGTTGCCGGTATTTAAAATTGAAAACTGGCAAACCGTGCTAAACTGGCCGGAAAGGGAGAAATAATGTCATTCTGGGCTGATAAAAATGTGGTGGTGACGGGCGGTTCCGGTTTTTTGGGATCGTTTGTGGTGGCGGCGACGCGCCAGCGCGGAGCCAAAAACGTGGCGGTGCCGCGCAAAGCCAAATACGATTTGCGCCAGCGGGAAGCCATCCTTGATTTGCTGAACGATGCCAAACCGGATGTTATTATCCATTTGGCGGCGACGGTGGGCGGCATTGGCGCAAACCGGGCGCATCCCGCCGAATTTTTTTACGACAATTTAATGATGGGCGCGCAACTTCTCCACGAAAGTTGGCGGGCCGGTGTGGGCAAATTTGTGGCCGTTGGCACGGTGTGCGCCTACCCCAAATACACGCCTATTCCATTTAAAGAAGAAGATTTGTGGAACGGTTACCCCGAAGAAACCAACGCGCCCTACGGGCTGGCCAAAAAAATGTTGCTGGTGCAGAGCGAATCCTACCGGGCCGAATACGGTTTTAACTCGATTTTCCTGCTGCCGGTAAACCTGTATGGCCCCGGCGATAATTTTGATTTGGAAACTTCGCACGTTATTCCGGCGCTGATTAGAAAATGCGTCGAGGCCAAAAATCGCGGCGACCACGAGATTGTGGCCTGGGGCGATGGTTCGCCCACCCGCGAGTTTTTGTACGCCGAAGATGCCGCCGAAGGCATTTTGCTGGCGGCTGAACGTTTTAACAAAAGCGACCCGGTGAATATTGGCTCCGGCAGCGAAATCAGCATTAAAGATTTAACCGAAACCATCGCCCGGCTAACCGGCTTTACCGGTAACATTGTGTGGGATACCAGCAAACCCAACGGCCAGCCGCGCCGCGCCCTCAACACCGAGCGGGCCTGGCGGGAGTTTGGCTTTAAGGCCACCACCGATTTTGAAACCGGCCTGCGCCGAACCATCGAATGGTACGCGCAGTCGCGGTAAAGGCGTTAAAATTTTTACGGATGTGAGTGGTAATGGCATCAATTTCTTCAAAAACCGAGTTATCTAACCCGCCCGTGCCGGTAACAGTGATTCGCCCGTCGCGGGGCTGGGTGGCGCTCAAACTGCGCGAACTGTGGGAATACCGCGAGTTGCTCTATTTTTTGGCCTGGCGCGATGTGTCGGTGCGGTACAAGCAAACCGTTTTGGGCGCGGCCTGGGCTATTATTCAGCCCTTTTTTACCATGATTGTGTTCAGTATTTTTTTTGGCCGGCTGGCCGAAATTCCGTCTGATGGCGTGCCGTACCCGGTGTTCAGTTATACCGCGTTGCTGCCGTGGCAATATTTTTCTACCGCCATGACTAACTCCTCTAACAGCCTGGTGGGCAGCGCCAATTTGCTCTCAAAAGTGTACTTTCCCCGGCTGGTTATTCCGATAGCCAGCATTTTGCCGGCGGTGGTTGATTTTGTGATTGCCTTTGTGGTGCTGTTGGCCTTGATGCTGTTTTACGGGATTATGCCCACCTGGAATGTAATCTGGCTACCGCTGTTTTTGTTGCTGGCGCTGGTAACGGCGCTGGGCGTGGGGTTGTGGCTATCGGCCATGAACGTGCAGTACCGGGATATTAGATATACCGTGCCGTTTTTAATTCAATTTTGGATGTTTGCCTCGCCGGTGGCTTACCCCAGCAGCATGGTGCCGGAACGCTGGCGGGCGCTGTATGCCTTAAACCCGATGGTGGGGGTTATCGAAGGGTTTCGGTGGGCGCTGCTGGGCACCAATACCGCGCCCGGCCCGCTGGTGGCGGTTTCGGCGGTGATGGCGTTGGTGTTGCTGGTGAGCGGCGCGTTCTACTTTCGGCGTATGGAAAAAACCTTTGCGGATGTGGTGTAACAATGAGTGATGTGGCCATCCGGGTTGAAAACCTGGGTAAAATGTATCGAATTGGCGGGCGACAGGAGCCGTACAAGCGGTTTACCGAAACGCTAATGGACACGCTGACCGCGCCGTTCCAGCGGTTGCGCCACTGGAATCAGCCGGTCCCCGACGAAGAAATTTTGTGGGCGTTAAAAGATGTCTCCTTTGAAATAAAACAGGGCGAAGTGGTGGGCATTATTGGCCGCAACGGGGCCGGCAAAAGCACGCTGCTTAAAGTTTTGTCGCGCATCACCGAACCCACCACCGGCGAAATCAAGTTGCATGGGCGGGTTGGTTCGCTGCTGGAAGTGGGCACCGGCTTTCACCCGGAATTGACCGGGCGCGAAAACATCTACCTGAACGGCACTATTCTGGGCATGAAACGGGCCGAAATTGACCGCAAGTTTGATGAAATTGTGGCCTTCTCCGAGATTGAGAAGTTTCTGGACACGCCGGTAAAACGCTATTCCAGTGGCATGTATATTCGGCTGGCGTTTGCGGTGGCGGCGCACCTGGAAACGGAAATTTTGATGGTGGACGAAGTGCTGGCCGTGGGTGACGCCGAGTTTCAAAAGAAATGCCTGGGCAAAATGGGAGAGGTTGCCAGCGCGGGCCGCACGGTGTTGTTTGTAAGCCATAATATGAATGCTGTTGAGCAACTTTGTAGAATGGGGCTTTTACTGGAGAGAGGACAGGTTAAAGGGATTGGCCAGGATGTTCGGGCGATAATTAAAGATTATTTATTTGGCCAAAAGAGCGAATTGGCACCAAGCGAGTGGTCTAATTCCGGGGGAGAATTCAAAAACTCCTGGTTCAAACCATTACATTTTTTTATTTCAGATGCAGCCGGTTCAAAACTATCTCTTCCATTGAGTAATGATGCGGAAATGTGGGTGCAAATTGAAGCAGAGATTGTGGACCCGGACCCGGCATTAACCGTAGGGTATGCTATTTATGCCGAAGATGGCACCTTGTTGTATTGGTCTTACCAAACAGATACCGCTGAGAATAAGTGGCCACAGCTAAACCCGGGTATTTGTATTTTACGGAGCCAAATTCCCAAACGGTTTTTGAATGAAGGAACTTACAAAATTGAATTAATTGGTGGACTCCATTTTAGGTTGTGGCTATTTGAACCCGGTGTGAAAGCACCTTCTATTAATCTAATCATACAAGGCGGGTTGAGTGATTCGCCGTTGTGGATGGCCAAAAGACCCGGCGTAATTGCTCCGGTGATAGAGTGGAATGCTGTTTGTTAATGGAGTGGCACTGATTAGTTGAGAGATAAGAGCGCTATGGTAATTAATTATTGGTGAGGTAATTTGTTTTTATGAAGACTTTCCTTAAATGTTTATTATATATGACTCCTCTCTACTCTATATTAAGAAATTATCGGTACAGAAAAAATTTTCAAAAAATTGATTTTTATGATCAGAAACGGCTCGATTTTTATTCTAGGTTAATAAACCCAGGTGATGTGATTTTTGATGTGGGTGCGAATTTAGGAAATCGAACAAAAATATTTCTAAACCTAAAAACTAAAGTAGTAGCGTTTGAACCTCAAAAATCTTGTGCAGATTTTTTAGCGGTTGTTTTAAAAAACCGAAATGATTTTATATTAGTTAGAAAAGCTTTGGGTGCTCTAGAAGGCGAAGCTGAGATTTTTATCAACGATATTGATACTATTTCCTCGTTGTCTCAAAATTGGATAGAAGCTACCCAAAAAAGTGGGCGTTTTAGTGAATATGAATGGTATAAAAAGCAACCTGTCCAAATCACTACACTGGATAAATCCATTCGTGAATATGGTGAACCATCTTTTATTAAAATTGATGTTGAAGGATATGAGTTTGAGGTTCTTTCGGGGTTATCTCAGCCAATAAAGTGTATTTCTATCGAATTTACTCCTGAGTACATTGAGAATACTTATAAATGTATTGACCATATGGTTGCTCTCTCCGACGTTGAATTTCAGATTTCTATGGGAGAGACTATGGAATTTGCGCTTCCCGACTGGGTTTCTGCGCCTAAAGTAAAAGAGTTCTTGTCGAACATTGAGCAGCATGAGTTTGGTGATGTTTACATAAGAAGAGCGGTTTTTAATAACTAAAGGTGTGGTTTTGTTATGCTCACCAGTTTTAAGCCCCAATTTTATAACCTGCGCCCGTGGCGGCATTGGGCGGCGCGGCAGCGTTTTAATTTTAAAATTGGAATGGAGTATTTTAAGTACCGGCGGCGGCTTTCTGGTAAAACTTTAGCTCAATATCAATTTAGCGGGTCGGCGGTTAATCACCATATACAACCGGTGATTAACCGGCCTTTGGATCGTCCACTGCGGATTTTTGGCTGTTGGGTGCATTACAACTGGGAAAATTATAACCTGTTGCCGGCGTTGCAGGTTTTTGGCCAGGTAACTCATTATAATCCCCAGAGTGATTATATTGTTCCGTATGACGGTACTCCGCCGGACCTTGCCGCCCGGAGCCGCATGCAAGAAAGGGTGTGGCAGTTGGTATCCTCAGGGCAGCCGTGGGATTTATTGTTTTTTTATATTTCCGGCGCTAATTTTGATCCGGAATTTGTGCAGCGGTTGCAAACTCTGGGTGTCCCTCTGGTAAACTTTGGGCACGATGATATTGTTTTTTTTGAGGATGAACCTTTTGGCAAAATTCATCGGGGAGTCGTTGATATTGCGCCCCATTTTACGCTCTATTGTTGCACTTCAGAGATAGGGTTTTACAAGGCTTTGGCGGTGGGGGCTACGCCTTACTACATGCCGGGCGGCGCTAACCCGCTTATTTACCGGCGGTTGCCCGGTGTTGAGCGGGATTTGGATGTGGTGTTTGTAGGTGCGCGTTTCTATGATCGCGCCGAGGTGATAGATTATTTACAACAACAGGGCGTTAACGTTACCGCTTACGGTTATGGCTGGCCTAACGGCACCGTTAGTAATGAACAGCAAATTGAGTTGCTCAACCGGGCCAAGATTGTGGTGGGGTTTAACCGTTGTAACGGTAGCGATTGGCTGGGAATTAAAGGCCGCGATCACGAAGTGCCAATGACGGGTGCTTTCCATCTGGTTAATGATTTTGCCGAGATAAGAAATGTTTACCAACCGGGTCTGGAAGTGGGCGTTTACCGCAACCGTCGCCACCTTGTGCAGCAGATTAACTATTATCTGGCGCATCCCCGGGAACGGGAACAAATTGCCGCCGCCGGTCAGCAACGCGCCGTGCGCGAACATAGCTGGCAGGCCCGTTTTGGCGCGTTGTTCACTCGATTGGGGCTACTTTCGCCTGAGTATGTTGCCTCGGTTTCCAGGGTGGGGTGTTAGATGAAAATCTTGTTAGTAACCGAAACCTGGGATATAACCACCGGCCCCTACGAAACGTTTTATCCGGCTTTAAAACAGGTTTTGGAACGGTTGGGCCACCAAATTCGGGCAGTGGATAATAAAAGATATCATCCCGTGTGGCAAAAACTAAAGCTAGATCGTCGAACGCCACAGTATTCTCGTAAAATTTATATTCTGTTAACCGATTGGCTGGTTAACCGGGAACTGCGGCGGATGGCGGGCGAATGGCAGCCCGATTTGATTTTGCTGTTCAAATGCGAAAATATAAACTGGCGTACTACCGCCTGGCTAAAAGAGCATACCCATGCCACTCTTTTTAATTGGGATTGGGATAATCCTTTTTGGCCGGATAATACCACAATGGATTTGTTATACTCCATTCAGTTGTATGACGGGTTTGGGGTATTAACCAAAGTTTTGGTGCCGGCCCTGTACACGTTGAATTGTAGACGGGTTGAGTATTTGCCCATGTTCTTTTCGCCTGAACGCTTTCCAGCCAATATTACGGCCCGGCCAGAACTGCAATGCGATCTCGCGTTTGTGGGGAATCCTACACCCAAACGGCTGGCAATGTTGCGGCAATTGATTGATTTTGATTTAGGTTTGTGGGGTAATTGGGATTCGTTGGGTAAAGATGACCCCTTGCGGGCTAAAGTGCGCGGATCGCAAATAGATGGAATTGAGTACGCCCAGGTGATGCGGAGCTGTAAAATTGCAGTCAATGTATTAAACCTGCACAATCGGTTTGGAAATAACCTTCGGACCTTTGAGGCCACCGGGATGGGAGCTATGTTATTAACCGAATATTCTCAGGAACAGGCCGAAGATTTGTTTACTGAAGGTAAAGAAATTGCCTGTTTTCGTTCGCCCGAAGAATTACGCGACAAAGCTGCCTACTACCTGCGCCACGAAACCGAACGCCGGCAACTTGCCCAGGCTGGTCAACAACGCACGTTGCGTGAACACACCCTTGAACAACGGTTGCTCCGAATTTTGGAAGTAACCCGGGAGCTTGGCCCGCAATGAACGTAAATCCCAACGCTACCGTCACAATTTTAATCAGTTCTTGTGATGCCTACGCCGATTGTTGGCCGCCTTTTTGGCACGGGGTCAATAAATATTGGCCCGATTGTCCCTATCCGTTGGCCGTAATCAGTAATTATAAAGACTCGTCCATTCCGCAACTGAGGGCCATCAAAGTGGGGCAGGATCGGGACTGGACAACCAACATGTTATGCGCCCTTGAACAGGTTGATACTCCCTTTCTGTTGCTAACAATGGAAGATTTGTGGATTAACCGGCGGGTTGATACGGCTGCTATTCAAAGTTATGTGGCGCTGTTAGAACAAAATCAGGCCGACTATATCCGGCTATACCCCGCGCCTCCGGCTGATGGCGTTGCTCTGTTGGCGGGGCGGTTAGGCACCCTTACCACGCAAGCGCCTTACCGCACCTCGTTGCAAATGGCGTTGTGGCGCAAATCGGTGTTGGTTGAACTGCTTCGTCCCGGAGAAAATCCGTGGCAGTTTGAGCTTTTGGGCACTCCCCGCAGCCGCGTGTACGGCGAGCGTTTTTTGAGCGTGCGCGATTTACGAGATGAAGCCGGAAATCTGCAAAATCACTATATTGAGTACGTGTGTACTGCCATTAACAAAGGTAAATGGTCGCAAGAAGCCAAAGATTACGCCCAACAAGAGGAACTGGTTATTGATTTTTCTACGCGCCCCCACGAAGGCTGGTGGGAGCCGTTTGTTCGCCGTTACTGGATTGGGCAAAAATTGGGTCTATTGGTTTACGCCTTAAATAACCCCGGTCGAGTGTTAAAAAAACTTGGCCTCCAGATAAAAGGATAACGATGGCGCAAGATTACCGCACGCTGCCGCCGCAATATCATATTCTGCCCGCCAGCATAGATTTCCTTGTCCCGGATTTTCACCGGTTTTGTGTGCCTGGCAGTAAAACCTTAGCCTTGCGCCAACGCGATTGTGAGGAGTGGTTTAATGAATTTGCCGACCGGGTAACGGCGGCGTGCGGTCGGCATTACCTGCCGGTGTGCCGCATGAGCGATGGCGAATATCGTTTTATAGTGGGCGACCAGCCGCCGGATGTACGGTTGCCCCGGTTAACCCGTCTGCATCAATGGCTGGGGCTGATTACTCGTCCTCTTCGCCGCAAAGGCAAGTTTCAAGCCTGGAGCGCCGGTCACTACCATTCGGGCGAATATTCCCGGCAGGAGTGGCAGCAAATGCGCTCTCAATACGCAGTTTGGATGCGGTTGATCAGCCAAAAAGGTATTTTGGCGCTACATCTATCGTATGGGGCAACCCCATTTCAGGAAAATTATCACCCGGCGGTGGCGCGGTGGTTAAAAGAACACAATATTACGCTGACCGATGAAAATTATTATCCCTTTTACTTTGTCTATGCTTTGCTAACCGGCCCGCGCCGCCAAAAACTTTTGGCCGGGCGACGGGTGCTGGTGGTTAACGGAGCGCAGGGTGAAAAGCGGCAGCAGATTGAAGCCGGTCTGTGGCGTGAAGGCGTGTCTGCTTTGCATTGGCTGCCCATTTCACCAAAACGTTCTATGTTTGACCGGTTGGAAATAGATTCGTTCCGGGGTCAGGTTGATTTGGCGGTGGTAGGTGCCGGGGTGGGCAAGCCCAACATTCTGCTCCAACTGGAGCCATTGCAAGTTCCCTGCATTGATGCCGGTTTTGTGTTTGAGGTGTGGGCCAATCCGCAAAATAAATGGAAACGTGTGATGTGCGTGCCGGATGATGAGCAACCGCAATAAACAATATCTATCGCGTTAAACTTGGTATCAATGATTTGGTTTAACTGTTATGAACTATAATTTAAATGTGGAATTACCGCCCGCCGGAACGGCTTTGGTTCCCTGGGGAAGTGCGGTTCAACCCGAAGTTATCTACCCCAACCCGCATTACGCAGAAAGGGAGATATTTTGTGGCCCATTTTTACCCGAAGGTGAATATGGAACACGGCGTTATGTGCGGACCACCGGCCTAAACTTTGATATTCAAGAGGTGTTATCCAAACTTGATCATAACGAAACGATAGATATTTTTGTTGCGGATTTGCAAGAGATGGGAACCTGCTTTGTTACCGGGTTAGACCAACTTTTGTGTTTGAAGATTGCAAAAATTTTAGATACTAGATAACATTCGTAATAAGGGATAGGGACGAATCCCCCTACCCCA
>CAZFCE010000064.1:0-15384 GCA_964517605.1 uncultured Caldilineaceae bacterium
TCACGAAATGGTTTATCTTTGACTACAATTTATCACTTACTTTGTAACCACTACCAAATTTTTGCCGATGATACCACGTCCGGGCGGATTCCGGCAATCCCTGTTTTTCAACTCTCAAAAAATTCCCATTCTGTCACGTAAACCCCGCTCCCAAATTAATTTTTTTCGGGCCAAATATCATCGTTTTTTGGAATTTTTTGGTGAAATTTTGCACATTATTCTTCTAAAAATTTTCGATTGGTTTTGATAGTTATTTTACATAATAACAAGCATATCAGCGCATTCACAATTTTAGGGTTGAGGTTTGGGAACTTAACACATCCTTTTGGAACCAAAAGGGTTATATATGGTAGAAACAATCCAGGTTGATGGTAAAAATCGCCCAGGTAAACGGCAGTAGCCATCCGTAAATTCTAGGTAAAGAATTAAGGTTTTGTCAAATTTGGTATTCCAATCAAAATAAAACTGTGGTATACTTAGTGACATCAGCGTAATCTTCGCGTTTGATGTTGGTATCTCCTCAAAGATCCACAACCATTTTTGCAGGCTTTAAAATAAAGAAAAAACTAACGCCAAAGGGGGTAAAAAACCAATGCAGCTACCTATTGTCTCTCGTCCAACCATGATCTCTGTTCCACCTATGTATACCTGGCCACATTCGGTTAAACGGATGTTGTTATATTCGGCGATTGTGGCAACCGTTCTGGCCTATATTTTGCTGGGTGGCGGTATTATTGCATTTTTGGCGCTGCTGGCCGAGTGGATGAGTTAACGTTGAATTAATTTCTTCGGAGTTCCCCTTTTTGGTTTTAGCCTGCCTGCGCTATAAATCAAAACGGTGTTGTCGCTCGACAACACCGTTTTTTATTTTCCGCACCAACTACCAACTAACGTGACCGGGGATACCGCTTTTTGGCTTCCGGGTCAAGCCCAGCCAGTGATTTTTGGTTGATGGCCCCCAACTGCTCAAAATTTTTGCGGGCCTGGGTTAAACTAATGCCGTTGGCTCCGGTGGGATCATCGGGCATGGCCTCCTGCACCGGGTCGCTGTTCCAGCCGCACACCGGGCAAACATCCCAATCGCCCACCACCTCAAAGGTGTGATACCCGCACGCCGGGCACGACAGCCAAGTGGGGAGATCACCGATCACCGAGGCCACATTTTCGCCCACTTCAACCCGCAAATATTCCGCCAGGTACTCGTTGGTTGCGCCCCGGAAAGGTTGTTTCATTTTCTCAACCAATATGGGCCGGTAAATGGGGTTGCCGGGTTTAAGGTCGTCCGGGGGCTGGTGGGTTTCCCACTGCAACACCGCCGTGAGGTTTAGCTTGTCGCGCAAACTTGGCTTGAGCGGTTCATTAAAAAATTCAATGATTAACTCGGTGGCCTCATCGCGGCTTAGTTGTTTAACATTAAACCAGGCAATTTTTTCAAGCGCTTCTTCTCGTTGCATCGGGCGCTCCTTAAGGTTGGGATACCCAATCTTAACATAGCCCGGCCCAGATAGCAATAGGGTTAAGGTACGTTACTCAAACACAATCTTCTCCAACCCGTCCGCCGGCTGCGGGTAGGTTAGATTCATACTTTCCAGAGTTTCAACAATTTTCTGGGAGATAGCCAGGTTACGGTACCATTTTTTGTTGGCCGGCACAATATGCCACGGAGCGTGTTCCGGGCTGCATTTTTCAAAGGCGGCTTCAAAGGCTTTCATATAATCGCCCCACAACGCCCGCTCTTTCAGGTCATCCGGGTTAAATTTCCACAGTTTGTGCGGCTGCTCCAGCCGGGCTTGCAACCGGCTTTTCTGTTCATCCTTGGAAATGTGCAGGTAGAACTTTAAAATAACGGTTCCGCTGCCAGTAAGCAGCTTTTCAAAATTGTTGATATCGTGATAGCGCGACTGCCACACGGTTTTGGGCACCAGATTATGCACGCGCACTATCAACACATCCTCATAATGGGAGCGGTTAAAAATGCCAATCATGCCTCGCGCCGGAGCAGCCTGGTGTACCCGCCACAAAAAATCGTGCGCCAGTTCCTCGGCGGAGGGCGCTTTAAAGCTGGTCACGCGCACGCCCTGCGGGTTGATGCCGCTCATAATGCTGCGGATGGCTCCATCTTTGCCACCGGCATCCATCGCTTGCAGCACAATCAGCAACGAGCGTTTGTTTTCGGCGTACAGAATGTTCTGGAGTTCGGCCATCCGCTTGATATTTTTGGCCAGCAGTTGTTTGGCTTCGGTTTTGTCCTTGATTTCCCCGGTGTCGTTGGGATCAATTTTGATCAGGCGTATTTTTTGGCCGGGCTTTACCACAGTGATTGACATTGTAGCCTCCCTGTTAAAACCGGTTTACTTGATAATTACATCCAGACCGGGTTCAAAGCGTTCCCAGTTGCCGGTAGAACCCTGGCAAACCTGGAGCGTATCAAAACAAACGGATAACCACATTTTGTGATTGCCGCCCACCGAAAACGCCAGACCGTCTTCGTGGTGAAAAACGCCTTCGATGGTGCCGCTGCTCCAACTGGTTTGAAATTGGCCGGTATCGGTGGTGAGGCCCAACACGCCAAACGGTTTTTGGCCTTTGCCGCCGGGCAATGCCGCCTCGATTTTTACAAACACCTTTTCGCCCACGGCGTAGGTGTTGCGCCCGTCTCTGAATTCAATTTTACCAATTACCCCGTTGGCTCCCACGCCGGCTGCGGCGGTGGGAGCGGCGGTAGGCGCGGGCGCTTGCGTAGGGGCCGGCGCGGCAGGCTGCGCCGCCGCAGCCGCCGGCTTGGGCGCAGGCGCTTGCGTAGGCGCGGGAGTCGGTTCGGGGGTATTGGTGGGCGGAGCCGGGGTAGGCGGGGGCGCGGGAGCATCGGTGGGCGGCGGCACGGGGGTTTGGGTAGGCGTGGGCGGAATGGATACCACCACCCGCATTTCAGCCGTGGCTGTAAAAGTGGGCAAAGGGGCGCGGACCAGCACCGGAGTTGGCGTGCTGTTAATCAACCCCGCCAGCCGCCCTGATAATGAACAGGCTATATTGGCCAACACAATTATCGCGCAAAGTAGCAACAATCCCGATTTACGTAGTTGCAATGGAGTACCTCAACATAATTTTAAGAGTTTTACAGATTGACGAGTGTAGCACAAAGCCGGTTCTGCACCAAATCAATTGATTCTTTGCGGTTAAAAAAGAACTGTGCTAAACTATGAGCCACGTACCTGCCCCCGTAGCTCAGTGGATAGAGCAGTGGCCTCCGGAGCCATGTGCGGGCGTTCGAGTCGCCCCGGGGGTACTTAAATTATGCCATTAGCTTTACCAGATTTTGGTAAAGCTTTTTTGCTTTAAGCCAAAAAACGGGGGCGAGTTTTAATCGCAAGTGCGATTAAAACTCGCCCCCGTTGAGCGGGATGCGGCAGCATGCAGGTTTGATTAATCGTGGTGGGGAGCCGGCGCTAATTTTTCGGCCCCGGCCAATCTCCCGGCCAACTCCTGGGGATGATGAATCAGCATGGGCAGGCATTGCGAGCAAATCCAGGTAACTTGCCCGGCGTACCGCAAAGTTACCAGCGGGATTTCGTGGTCGCTACGTCGGCAATTAAGGCATTTACAATTTTGGTCTGACATCAAAATTCTCCTTTGGCATATTTTACCGCCAGCATACCCCAATCTCGGCCCGCTGTCTGTGACAAAAGTCCCACCGCTTTTGGGCGGATTGTTCTGCAAATTTTGGATACCGGGCCGTAGCGGTTACAATTACTCTGCGCGGCCAACCGCGCTTTGATTAAACCTCAACTCAAAACAAAATCTAAATAAGGAGTTCATCAATGGCGAAACCCAGAGTATTTGTTACCAGCATCATCCCCGATAAAGGCCTGGATGTGGTTAAAGAATTTTGCGAAGCCGACATCTGGCCGGGCGAATTGCCGCCGCCCCGCAACGTGCTGCTGGATCGGGTTAAAGGTGTTGCCGGTATTTTATCGCTGCTCACCACCAAAATAGATGCCGAAGTTATGGACACCGCCGGCCCGCAACTCAAAGTAATCAGCAATTACGCGGTTGGGTTTGATAACATAGATATCCCCGCCGCCACCGGGCGCGGCATTCCGGTGGGCAACACGCCCGGCGTGCTCACCGATACCACCGCCGATTTTGCCTTTGCTCTGTTAATGTCTGCCGCCCGCCGCGTGGTAGAAGGCGATAACTACACCCGCGCCGGCAAATGGAAAACCTGGGGGCCAAAACTGCTGCTGGGGCCGGATATTCATGGAGCCACCCTGGGGCTGATTGGTTTTGGCCGCATTGGCAAGGCTATGGCCAAACGCGCCGGCGGGTTTGACATGCAGGTGCTTTATTACGACCCCATCATCAAAGATGATCCCGACGCCGCCGCACTGGGCGCAAAATCGGCCAGCCTTGAAACCGTGCTGCGCGAATCTGACTTTGTGTCGCTGCACACGCCGCTCACGCCCGAAACGCGCTACATCATCAACGCCGATGCCCTGGCCAAAATGAAGAACAGCGCCATTCTCATCAACACCGCACGCGGCCCCGTGGTAGACCCCAACGCGCTGTACCAGGCCCTAAAAGACGGGCAGATTGCCTACGCCGCCCTCGACGTGACCGACCCGGAGCCAATCCCTATGGACAGCCCGCTGTTAAAGCTGGAAAACATCATCATTGCGCCGCACATTGCCAGCGCCAGCAAAGCCACCCGCGATAAAATGGCCGAAATGGCCGCCGCCAACCTGCTGGCCGGGTTGCAGGGCCAGCCGTTACCTACCTGCGTTAATCCGCAAGTAGCCCCCAAATAATCCTGTTGGCAAAAAGGGCGGGTTTTAAGGCCAAAAACCTCAAAACCCGCCCTTTCAACCGGGGCGCGGGCAAATCAATTTGACATCCCCGTTATCTTCTCGTATAGTTTTTGGCACTAAGCCTGCACCAAAATAACCGTAAAAACAGGCAACCTGGCAGGCAGGTTGCTTTTTTGTTTAATGTGAGGTTGGTTCGCGCCGCCCGGCCGGGCCGCCAGATTGCGGGAAAATTATGACCACGTTAGAAACCTTAACGCAGTTAACCCAGCAGCGCATTCTTGTAATTGATGGCGCAATGGGCACCATGATCCAGCAGTACCACCTCACCGAAGCCGACTATCGCGGCGAGCAGTTTAACCGGCACCCGCAGCCGCTCACAGGCAATAACGATCTGCTCAGCCTTACCCAGCCGCAGGTCATTGGCCAAATTCACCGCGCCTACCTGGAAGCCGGGGCCGACATCATCGAAACCAACACCTTTGGGGCCAACGCCTTTTCTCAAGCCGATTACGCCACCGAGCCGTGGGTTTACGATATGAACGTGGCCGCCGCCCGGATTGCCCGCGCCGCCGCCGCCGAATTTACCGCCCAAAACCCGGCCAAACCGCGCTTTGTGGCCGGCGCGCTGGGGCCAACCACCAAATCCGCCTCGCTCTCGCCCAAAGTGAACGATCCCGGCTACCGCGATGTTACCTTTAACGACCTGAAAGACGCCTATAAAACCCAGGCGCGCGGCCTGATTGACGGCGGAGCCGACCTGCTGCTGGTGGAAACCATTTTTGACACGCTCAACGCCAAAGCCGCCCTGTTTGGCATTGACGAATGCCTGGCCGAAATTGGCCGCTCCATACCGGTAATGATTTCCGGCACCATCACCGACGCCAGCGGGCGCACCCTGTCGGGCCAAACCACCGAAGCCTTTTGGTATTCCGTGGAGCACGCCCAGCCCTTTAGCATTGGCCTTAATTGCGCGCTGGGCGCTGCCGAAATGCGCCCCTACCTGGCCACGCTCTCGGCTATGGCCGGTGTTTACGTAAGCTGCTACCCCAACGCCGGCCTGCCCAACGAGTTTGGCGAATACGACCAGACTCCGGCAGAAATGGCCGCCGTGCTGCACGAGTTTGGCCGCAGCGGCTTTTTAAACGTTGTGGGCGGCTGTTGCGGCACCACGCCGGAACACATCCGCGCCATTGCCGCCACCGTAAGCCAACTGCCGCCACGCCGCGTGCCGCCCGCCGACCCCGCGCCCCACTTCAGCGGGCTGGAACCGCTCAAAATTACGCCGCAAACCAACTTTGTAAACATTGGCGAGCGCACCAATGTGGCCGGTTCAATTAAATTCAAACGGCACATTATTGATGGCCAATTTGAAGAAGCGGTGCGCATTGCCGCCCAGCAGGTAGAAAACGGCGCGCAAATGATTGACGTAAACATGGACGACGGCCTGATTGACGGCGTTGAAGCCATGACCCGCTTTCTCAACCTGATTGCCGCCGAGCCGGAGATTGCCCGCGTGCCGGTAGTCATCGATTCCAGCAAATGGGCGGTGCTGGAGGCCGGGCTGCGCTGCGTGCAGGGCAAGGCCGTGGTCAATTCCATCAGCTTAAAAGATGGCGAAGCCGAGTTTAAACGCCGCGCCCAAATTGTAAAACGGTACGGCGCAGCCGTAATTGTGATGGCCTTTGACGAGCAAGGCCAGGCCGATACCTACCAGCGCAAAATTGATATTTGCGCCCGCGCCTACCGCATTCTTACCAAAGACGTTGGCTTTCCGGCGCAAAACATTATTTTTGACCCCAACATTCTCACCGTCGGCACCGGCATCGAAGAGCATAACGAGTACGGCATCGCCTTTATCGAGGCTGCCCGCTGGATTAAACAAAACCTGCCCGGCGCGCGCGTGAGCGGCGGCGTGAGCAACGTCTCTTTCAGTTTTCGCGGCAACGATACCGTGCGCGAGGCCATGCACGCCGCGTTTTTGTACCACGCCATTCAGTCCGGGCTGGATATGGGCATTGTCAACGCCGGGCAGTTGGCCGTGTATGATGACATTCCCCCGGAATTGCGGGAACACGTGGAAGATGTGCTGTTCAACCGCCGCCCCGACGCCACCGAACGGCTGGTGGCGCTGGCCGAAACCGTTAAAGGCAGCGCCAAAAAGAAAACCGAAGGCGCGGATTGGCGGCAATTGCCGGTTAACCAACGGCTGGCGCACGCGCTGGTCAAAGGCATTACTGATTTTATTGCCGAAGATGTGGAAGAAGCCCGCCAACAGGCCCCCCGCGCGCTGGATGTCATTGAAGGGCCGCTGATGGACGGGATGAATCTGGTGGGCGATTTGTTTGGCGCGGGCAAAATGTTTTTGCCGCAGGTGGTAAAAAGCGCCCGCGTTATGAAAAAAGCGGTGGCCGAGCTGCTGCCTCACATTGAAGCCGAGAAAGAGGCCGCCGGCAACGGCTCCGCCGCCGAAACCCGCAAAGCTAAAATTTTGCTGGCCACGGTTAAAGGCGATGTGCATGACATTGGCAAAAATATTGTGGGGGTGGTGCTGGCCTGCAACAACTACGATGTGATTGATTTGGGCGTGATGGTTCCCGCCGAAAAAATTTTAGAAACCGCCCGCCGGGAGAATGTTGATATTATCGGGCTGAGCGGGCTGATTACGCCCTCGCTGGATGAAATGGTGCACGTGGCCGCCGAAATGGAGCGGCTTAACCTGCGCCTGCCGCTGCTGATTGGCGGCGCAACCACCAGCCGCATGCACACCGCCGTAAAAATTGCGCCGGTTTACAGCGGCCCGGTTACGCACGTGCTCGATGCCAGCCGCAGCGTGGGCGTGGCCGAAAAGCTGCTCAACCCCAAATTGCAGCCTGAGTTTGTGGCCGCTCTCCAGGCCGAACACGCTCAACTGCGCCACAGCCGCCAGGGGCGGCGGCAGCAAAAACCGCTGCTCAGTTTGGCGCAGGCGCGGGCCAACCGGCTGCAACTGGAATGGAAACAGGCCAAAATCAGCCGCCCGCACCTGCTGGGCGTAAAAGTGTTGGATGCCATCAACCTGGGCGCGGTAGCCGAGCGCATTGACTGGACGCCATTTTTCCACGCCTGGGAGATGAAGGGCGTTTACCCGCACCTGCTCAACGACCCGGTGAAAGGGCAAGAAGCCGCCAAATTATTTGATGATGCCCAGGCCATGCTGCACGAACTGGTGGCGCACCGGCAACTGGCGGCCAAAGCGGTGATTGGCCTGTTCCCGGCCAACAGCGTTGGCGACGACATCGAATTATACCCGGATGACCGCCGCCATAGCGTGCTGGCCACGGTGCACACGCTGCGCCAGCAAACCGATAAAGGCCCCAACCGCCCCACTCTGGCTTTGGCCGATTTTATTGCGCCCAAAGATAGCGGCGTGGCCGATTATCTGGGCGCGTTTGCCGTAACCGCCGGTTTGGGCGCGGCGGAACTGGTGGCCAAATTTGAAGCCGACCACGACGACTACCGGGCCATTATGGTTAAAGCCCTGGCCGACCGGCTGGCCGAGGCGCTGGCCGAGTTTATGCACCAGGAAGTGCGCCGCCATTGGTGGGGCTACGCTCCCGGCGAAGATTTGGACAACGAGGCGCTCATTCAGGAGAAGTACCGGGGCATCCGGCCCGCGCCGGGCTACCCCGCCTGCCCCGACCACACCGAAAAAGGCACGCTGTTTAACCTGCTGGGCGCGCCGGAAAGCATCAATTTGCATCTTACCGAAACCTACGCCATGCACCCGGCGGCGGCGGTGAGCGGCTGGTACCTGGCCCATCCGCAGGCGCACTACTTTACGGTGGGCAAGCTAGGCCGCGACCAGGTGCAGGATTACGCCCGCCGCAAAGGCTGGAGCCTACCCGAAGCCGAGCGCTGGCTGCGCCCCAACCTGGATTACGAGCCGTAATAACAACGGGCCGCGCTCATCACGCGGCCCGTTTGATTTTTGAGCAGGAAAATAACAGATCAGGCTAACGGCAGGTAAAAGCTAAAGGTGCTGCCGGCCCCAACGGCGCTTTCAACCCCAACCTGGCCGCCCAGTTTGTTCATAATCCGCTGAACAATGGATAGCCCCAGCCCGTGGCCTTCGGCGCGCACCTGGTTGAGCCGGATAAACGGGATAAACAGCTTGGGCTGCGCTTCGGGCGAAATACCCGCGCCGGAATCTCTTACCCAGAATTTTACCTGCCGGTTGGGCTGCACCGTGGCCCCCATTTCAACCAGCGGCGCTTCGCCGCCGTATTTTATGGCGTTGCTCAGGTAATTAATCCACACTTCTTCAATCCACGGGGCGTACCCCAACACCTGCGGCCAACTGGCCTCATCGGGGATGATGACTCTGGCTTCGTACTCGCTGATTAAAAATGAGAGCCGGCCAACGGCTTCGCTCACAATTTCGGCCATGTCCAGCGACGTTGGCTCCACTTCTTCAATCCGCACGCTGGAAAGCAGCATCAACTCGTAGATGATGTTGTTCATTTTGTGGCCGTTTTTGATGATCATTTCCAGGTTTTCTTCAAACTCTTCGATGGTCATCCGGTGGTGAAATTTGCGTAAAAACTGGGCCTGGCTGATGGTCACGCCCAGCGGGTTTTTCAAATCGTGGGCCACGGTGTGGGCAAAGGCGTCCAGTTCGGCAATGAGCTTGCCGCGCTCGATAATTTCCTGGGATAGCTGCTGGTTGTGCGCTTCTAAATCATTTTGCAGGTTTTGCAGCAAGAGATGCGTTTTGAGCCGGGCCAGCACTTCCTCGGATTGGATGGGGCGGGCAATGTAATCAACCGCGCCCAACATAAAGCCGCGCACTTTATCCACCGTGTTGGTTTGCGAGGTGATGAATATTACCGGAATGTTCTGGGTGGCGGAATCAGCCTTGAGGCGGCGGCAGGTTTCAAAGCCGTTAATGCCGGGCAAAATCACATCCAGCAGAATTATATCGGGCCGGGCATGCGCCGCAACCAACAGCGCATCCTCGCCATCGGTGCAGAGCAACACCCTGTAGCCGAATCCGCGTAAATAATCCAGCAACAGGTCTTGCGTATTATCGGTTGTGGCTACTAGCAAAATGGAAAAATCGGCAGGTTTAAAGCTGGTCACGGCGCTTATCCTCAACAATTCAAATTGTTCTAATTCCAGGCCAAACTTTGCCGGGTGGCCCAATAAACCGGCGGCGCTTCGGCCAGCACCGCCAGATTGGCGGCAACTTCATCGTTCCACAACACCGAGAGCGCCCGCAGGTTGGATTCCAGTTGGTCCGCGGTGGCCGCCCCGCTGAGCGCCACATCAACCCAGGGTTGAGCCAACACCGCCGCCAGCGCCAGCGCATCAATACTAGTGTGCAGTTGTTCGGCCTGTTGGTTGAGCAACGCCAGTTGCCCGGCAAAAGCGGGATTGGTGTTGCGCGGGGTAAGCCGGCCATTGGCCAGCGCCTCTTTGATGATAACGCCCACCCCGGCGGCGCGCGCGGTTTGTAACGCCGGCCTCGCCGATGGCTCCAGCAAATTCCAGGTGGCCTGCACCGCGTTAAACAGGCGCACGCCGTCTACCTCAACGGCCAGCGCCTTTTGCAGCGTAACGCCCTGCGCCGGCCCACTGAGCGATAGCCCAATGGCCACGCCGTCGCCTTTGAGGCGGGCCAGTTCGGAGAGCACGGCGGTATTCTCCAGCACGCCGCTATCCAGCGTGGCCGAGTGAATTTGGTACACGCCCAGGTAGCCGCCCAGATTTTGCTGCGTTTCGCGCCATTGCCGTTGCAACACCGGCAGCGAATGCTCTTTGATTTCGTGGTGTTCGGCGTTGATTTGCCAGTTGGCGGTGTAGGTGTAACCCCATTTTGAACCCACCGTTACCGCCGCCGGGTTGATTTGCCGCGAGTTAAGCCAACTGCCCAAAAATTGTTCGGCCCGGCCATACGAGCGGGCCGCATCAAAATAGCGCACTCCGGCGGCCCAGGCCGCATCAAGCACCCGGTGGGCGTGGGCTTCCATTGCCGCCACGTCGTAATCCTCTTGCAAATCGGCGGCGTGCCCCAGGTTAATGTAGCCGGGCCGCCCCAGCGCCGCCAGCCCCAACCCCACTGGAGAAACCTGTAATTGAGTTGCACCTAATGTTCGCATGGAAAATCTCCGGTAAATTTTGTCTTGTTTTGATTGTTGCACATTGTATCACAATCGCCCCCCAACACACAATGGCCCGTTATGGTAAATAAGGACTGGCAAGCGTTGCTTGTGAATCATATTAAAATGCAGTAAAATTAACATAATGTTTTTAAACCTTAACCAGACTGGCAGTTTGTGGTATACTGGTACCGATTAAGTTTACGCGGAGGTGGGCAATCTTATGGCCTTGTTCAAAGTTTCTACGGATAAATGGCACCTATTAGACGCCAAAGGGCTTCCTTTTTTTGCGCTGGGGGTAAATTATTCCGGCTATTTTGACCGCGCCTGGAAAATGTGGGAAAAAGACCTGTTCAGCCCCGACCTGATTACCCGCGACTTTCGCAAGGCCCAAAACAGCGGCTTTAACAGCATCCGCCTGTTTGTGCACACCGCCCTTGAACGCGACATCCGGCAGGGCACTTTTGATAAACTTGACCAGGTGCTCTCGCTGGCCCAGGATCACCAACTGCGCGTCATGCTCACCTTTAACGATGCCCACTCGGTTAACCTGGCGCGGGTGGCCGATGTTGACGTGAAAATTGCCGAGCGTTACAAGGATGTGTCCACCATTTTTGCCTACGACCTGCAAAACGAACCCGTTTTTTACGATCTGGTGGCGGCTATGTACCCCAACGGCTACCCGGCCCCGGTGCAATCCAGCCAGTTGATTGACCACTACGGCGAACAGGTAAGCCGGGCCGAAGCCAAAGATATGCAGCAACAGCGGCGCATCCCCGTGTTTTTAGATGCCGACACCGCCTACTACTACATCAACGCCCTGCGCCTGTTTTTAGATTACGACCGCGCCGTAAAAAGTTTTGTGGCGCGCGGCAAAGGCACCATTGTTGATTTTATGCTGTCATCCGAAGCCGAACCGTGGCACGAATTTATCGGGGTGATGGACGCCACGGTAGATGCCTGGCTACGCGCCCGCCTTACGCCGGTGCGATCCGCCGGCTGCCAGCATTTGATCACCGTGGGCTGGAGTTGGCTGCACTTTGCCACCCTGCCCGCCAACCGCATGCTTAATGTGCAGCAGTTCCACAACTACGCCGACCTATCGCTGAAAGGCTTCAACACCAACCAGGATCAACTGAAGGCCATGCGGCAAGCCTTCCCCCAACATCCGCTTGTTTTTGGCGAATTTGGCTGGAGCAACCAATCCAGCGAAACGCCGGGGGCCAGCCAGCCCGTTTCGGCGGAGCTAACCGCCCTGTACGAAGCCGCCACCGTGGCCTACCTGCGCGCCGATAACTTTGCCGGCGCGTTCAAATGGGTGCTCAACGATGTTGACGTGGCCGACAACCCCAAAGAAACCAACTACGGCGTGTTTAAAATCGGCGATCACCCCAAGCCGGTGCGTGATTTGCTGGCCCGGTTTGCCGAAACCTGGCCCGCCGCCGACCAGCCCTTTACTTTTGTGGCCGTGCGCGACCGCAACGAACACCTGGCCTACAAAACCACCGCGCCGGGGCAGGTAACTGTGGGCGGCAGTTTTTATCAGGATAGCGCCCTCAGTTGGACGGCCCACGACGTTACCGGCCACTGTTTTATCCACATTTCCGGCAGCGAGTTGCTGATTGACACGTTGGGCGCGGGCCAACTGGCTATTGCGCCGTGGCAACTGCTATCTAACTGGGATAAAACCCGCGAGGCCAACCTGTTCCGCGTGTTCAGCGGCAGCCGCACCCGCCAGCGCACCTTTGCCGCCGGCGAGCAAGTGGTCATTGATTTTACTTCGGGCGTGCAATACGCCATTGTTCCGGGTGCGGTGCTGCCCACCGACCCGCCCCCCGACACTCCGCTGCCCGACCCCAAAGCGGGCGAGCACGTGGTAGTGCTAAGCAACTCCGACCAATATTTGCAGGCCGCGCTGGGGTACATCCGCCGGTTTAGCCCGGATTTCACTTTTACCGCTGCCGAAGTAGCCGGCAAGTGGGAATACGTAACCGTGGTAGCCACGCCGGAACAGGTCCCCGATAGCGTGCTGGAACACATTCGCAGCGTGGGCACGCTGCTGGTTGAGCGCATCGAAGCCGGTGGTTCGGCACCCACCAAAACCAAACTCGATGACATGGCGGCGCGTGGCCAGCGGTTTATCTCCAGCGGCGCTGCGCCCGAACCGGAGCCGCCCACCGGCACCACGCCCACCACCCCGCCAACGCAAGAAGTGTACATCATCCAACCCGGCGACACCCTCAGCCGCATTGCCCAAAAAGTTTACGGCGATTACCGGCTGTGGCCCACCATTTTTGAAGCCAACCGCGATAAAATTGCCAGCCCCAGCCTCATTCGGGTGGGCATGGAACTGCTCATTCCAACGCGCCCGGCCTGATAACGCCGGTTGCCATTGTTTCACCAGGCCCGATGCCCAGCCATCGGGCTTTTTATTACCCACCCGTTTTGGCACAAAGCCCGATTGAGTTAAAATAGGCCGGTAGTGGCGGGGCCGGCCCCCGCGTGGGCAACCGCAAGGGTTGCCCACTACTCTATTTTTCTCGTCGTCAAAAAAAATTATCAGGGCGAGAAAAAAATTTATCACGTCGAGATAATAACGCGGTTGCGCCTGCCGCTTAAAAGGAGATTTTTTATGACAGACAACGCCTACGATATTCTCAAGGAGCGCGGCTTCATCGCCCAGGTTACGGATGAAGAAGCCATGCGCCACAAATTCGCTACCGAGCAAGTTACCTTTTACATTGGCTTTGACAGCACCGCCGACAGCCTGCACGCCGGCAGCCTGGTTACAATTATGGCCATGATGAACCTGCAACGCGCCGGGCATCGCCCGATTGGGTTGGTGGGCGGCGGCACCACCATGGTAGGCGACCCCAGCGGGCGCACCGAGCTGCGCCAGATGCTCTCGCCGGAAACCATCATCGCTTATGGCCAAAAAATTCACGCCCAACTCAACCGCTACCTCAACTTTGAGGCCGGCCAGGCCATTCCCGATAACAACGCCAACTGGCTGCTGGAACTGAACTACGTTACTTTTCTGCGCGAAATTGGCCGCCATTTCAGCGTAAACCGCATGCTGGCCGCCGAATCTTACAAACAACGGCTGGAACGCGGCCTCAGCTTTATTGAATTTAACTACCAACTGCTGCAAGCCTACGATTACCTGGAACTGTACCGCCGCTACCACTGCACCCTGCAAATGGGCGGCGATGACCAGTGGGGCAACATTTTGGCCGGGGTTGACCTGATCCGCCGGATTGAAGGCGAAACCGTGCACGCCATCACCTATCCGTTGCTCACCACCGCCAGCGGAGCCAAAATGGGCAAAACCGCCGCCGGCGCGGTTTGGCTGGATGCCGATAAGCTCAGCCCCTACGATTTTTACCAGTACTGGATTAACTGCGATGACCGCGACGTGGAAAAGCTGCTCAAAATCTTTACCTTTTTGCCGCTGCCCGAAATCCAGAAGCTGGCGGCGTTGGAAGGCGCTGAACTGCGCGAGGCCAAACGGGTGCTGGCTTTTGAAGCCACCACCATTACCCACGGCCAAGCCGCCGCCCGCGAAGCCGAGGCCGGAGCCAAAGCGGCCTTCTCTCACTCCGGCGGCGATGTGGAGGCCATGCCCAATTCCACCATACCGGCGGCGCGGCTGGCTGCCGGCCTGCCCGTGGCCGAAATTTTTACCGAAGTGGGCCTCAGTAAATCGCGCGGTGATGCCCGCCGGATGGTGCAGCAAGGCGGCGTATACGTTAACGACACCCGCATAGATCAGATTGAGGCCACGCTCACCCCGGCAGATGTCACGCCGCAGGGCATCATTTTGCGGGCCGGCAAGAAAAAATATCACCGGCTGGTCATCGAAGGGTAAAACAAAAACAAAAAACAGGGGCCAAATGGCCCCTGTTTTTTGAGGTGGAGGTTTCACCAAAGTCAATGCCGCCTGTTATCTCCAGTTATACCGCCCCCGGCTGGCATTGTCAAGCCGCGCTTCAATTATGGAGCAGTTACAGGGTGATAACCTTGTCGGCCCGCCACTGGGCCTCGATGATGTCCGTCATGCCGCCCACAATGCCCACCTCTACCTGCGCTTGCAGGCCAAAGTAGTTAAGACACGTGCTGCAAATCACCAGCCGTACCCCTTTAGCCTCCAGCGCCTTGAGCGCGTCAATCACCGGCGAACCGGTAGTCACCAGCTTAACGCCATCGGTGTAAAAACAAATTACGGCGGGCAAAACATCGCTATCATTCAACAGCTTAAAATACGTGGCGATGAGTTTATGTTGCAACGCTTCATCGGCGTGGCCCATGCCGTTGCGGGTAATTAAAATTACGGTAGATGCTATTGCCACAGGCAAACTCCTTAACCGGGATTACAGAATCCGGCAGAGTTAGGACTTACGCAAGAGTCATAGGAATAGACGGATGTTTGAGTTGGGCAATCA
>CAZFCE010000065.1:0-12501 GCA_964517605.1 uncultured Caldilineaceae bacterium
CGGTTAAGGAACGGTTGCAGACGGTTAAGGAACGGTTGCAGACGGTTAAGGAACCGTTGCAGACCCTTGCGGAACGGTTGCAGACCGCCGAATTATGGTTTACACAATCAACGCGCCGTGGGCCGGCTCAAGTTTGGCGGTAAAGTGGCGCAGCACCGGCGGGGCCTCTACTATTTTTACGCCCCGAATGCGCTCGCGCAGTTTGCTTACGTGGGTTAGCACTTCGGCAATGTAATCTACGTGGCTTTGGGTGTACACCCGGCGCGGCAGCGCCAGCCGAACCAACTCGTTGGCCGCCGGTTTTTCCGAGCCGTCGGGCTGGTGGCCAAACATCACCGAGCCGATTTCTACCGAGCGAATGCCGCCTTCCAGGTACATCACCAGCGAGAGCGCCCAGGCCGGAAATTCGGCGGGCGGAATGTGGGGCAGCATGGTTTTGGCATCAATGTAGATGGCGTGGCCGCCGGGCGGCTGCACAATGGGAATACCGGCCCCGGTCAGAAACTCGCCCAAATAACTCACCGAGCGAATGCGGTAGCGCAGGTAATCCTCATCCAGCGCCTCGTGCAGGCCCACGGCAATCGCTTCCAGGTCGTAGCCGGCCAGCCCGCCGTAAGTGGGAAAGCCTTCGGACAGGATGAGCATGTTTTTGGCCTGCTGGGCCAGCGCGTCGTCGTTTACGGCCAAAAAGCCGCCAATATTGGCCATGCCATCCTTTTTGGCGCTCATGGTGCAGCCATCAACATAGCTAAACATTTCCTGGGCAATTTCCAGCGGAGTTTTGTGCTCGTAGCCCGGTTCGCGCACCTTTATAAACCAGCTATTTTCGGCAAAGCGGCAGGCATCTAAAAACAGCGGTTTGCCGTACTGGCGGCACAGGGCGTGCGCCGCCCGAATGTTGGCCATGCTCACCGGCTGGCCGCCGCCGGAGTTGTTGGTAACGGTAATCATTACCAGCGGCACTTTATCGCCGTTGATTTTGAGCGTTTGCTCCAGCGCCTCAAGGTTGATGTTGCCTTTAAAGGGATCAAGCAATTGCGGTTGCTGGCCGGCGGGGGTGAGAATATCCAGCGCCACGGCCTGGCGGTGTTCTACGTTGGCGCGGGTGGTATCAAAATGGGTGTTGTTGGGCACAATATCGCCCGGTTTTACCAGCGAGCCAAACAGAATGCGCTCGGCGGCGCGGCCCTGGTGGGTGGGGATAACGTGTTTTAGCCCGGTAATATCGCGCACGGCTTTTTCAAACCGAAAGAAGGAGCGCGCCCCGGCGTAGGATTCATCGCCGCGCATCATGCCGGCCCACTGGTTGGCCGACATTGCGCCGGTGCCGGAATCGGTGAGCAGGTCAATTAACACATCTTCGGCTTTGAGCAAAAACAGGTTGTAGCCGGCTTCAATCAGCGCGGCTTCGCGTTCGGCGCGGGTGGTGCGCCGGATTGGCTCAACGGTTTTAATACGGAAGGGTTCAATGATGGTTCTAAAATGCATGGTTTACCTCGGTGTGAATTTTGAATGGCATAATTTTAGGGGATTCAGGCCGGACGGGCCAAAAAGCGCACTATATTTTGCCCGGTTAAGTTGGCCACAATCGTTTCGCTCCAGCCCAAATGATGCAGGCGCGGCAAAATTTCATCGGCTAAAACCACCAGCCCCGGCCCGCCGCCGTAATGCCGCCAGTACATGCTGCGGGCCATATCCAGGCCAATGGCAATGCGCTCGGACAGCCCGGCGTTGACCATGGCCTGTAACAGCGGCCACACGTTTTGCTCCGGTTTGGTGAGCGGGCGCACAAAAGTATCGTAGCCCAGCAGCGCGCCGGCGCGGGCCAACTCGCGGTGCAGCCCCAAATCCGGGCGTTTATCCACGTGGCAAAAATAAAGCCGGGTAATGGGCACGCCCCGGTCTTCAAAAAAGGTGGGCAGCGCCTCCACGTTGTCGCCGGCTTCGGTGTGGAACAGCAGCCCCACGCCGGTTTGCCGGGCGGCTTCGGCGGCGGCTTCCATTAACACCCGGTACTGGCCCTCGATTTTGCCCATAAACCCAACTTTGATGACCGCCGCCCGCGCGTTTTCTTTTTCTTGCAGCCCGGCGGTCAGTTCGTTGTTAAAATAGGCGGCGGCTTCGTGTTCGGTGGCGCGCCACAGCCAAAACTCTGCCGGGTAGTAGCCCGGCAGGTGAAAGCCGGTTACGGCGGCAATGGCTACTTCGGCGGCCTGGGCCAGTTTGGCCAGCATTCGCGCATCGCGGCCACCACCGCCGGGCTGGCAATCCAGCAGCAGCGTGCCGCCCGCCGAACGGAAATCCTTTAACTCGGCTTCAATCCGGCGCGGGTCGGTGAGTTCAAGCCGCCATTTGGGGGCCACGCCCGGCGGCGGGTTGAGCCACACGTGAGAGTGGGCATCGGCCAGGGTAAGGCTGCCGGCGGCTATCGGCCCGGTTACGGTTTGAATGTGCAGGTTGGTTGGAGTGCTCATCATTACGGTTATTTGCTCTTTTGGTTGGAATTTGGCATGGTTCAGAAGCCCGTGAAATCTTTTTTACCCCGGAAACGCAGGGGCGTAGGGATTTTTTAATAATCTGGCTGCCAGACGGTTTTTAACACGAATGGCACGAATAAAACGAATAACGCGAAAAAACCTTGAAAATTTGTGCTATTCGCCCAATTCGGGTTATTCGCGTTAAGGATTTGCACTTTTATGCTCAATGTTTAGGGTCAATCTAACCTGAACCAAGCCCGAAATTTAATCATAAATGGCCCCAAAAAGTACCGGGGACTTTCCAAATCAATTTTACCACAGTTTGGGGGTAAGCAAGAGGCCGTTTTGCGGACGGGCTTACGGGCGGACGGCATACTGGTAGTTGGCCGGCTCGGTGGTAACGGGGGTGAGTCCGCTGATAACCAGCACGGCGCGGTTAAGGGTAGAGCCAAGCCCGCTGATGGTGATTTGGCCGTGGTTGGTGTTGTCCAGGGGCAGGCGGCGCACCGTAACGGTTTGGCCCATTTCTATGAGGTGCACCAAAAATTTTTGGGGCAAAATGTTATCCATGCGCACAAAGCCTTCGGCTTGCCAGCCGTTGTCGCCGGTTTCGGCGTTGTCGGCAAAGCCAATTTCGGGCAGGCTGATGTCGTCAATGGCCCAGCCGGGGCGGTTTACGGCGTCGTCGGTAACGTATTCAAACCGGATTTGCACTTCTTGGCCGGCGTAAGGCGTTAAATTGATGCTTTCAGGCAGCCACACGGGGGCGCTGCCGCCGCCGGATACCCCGGTGTAGCCGGGGCCGTAGGCATTGCCGCTGGGGTTTTGGCTGGAACTGTGAGCCGTGGGCAAAATTTGCCAGGTGTGGCCGCCATCGGTAGAAATTTCAATGTAGCCGTAATCCCAGTCGCGTTCAATATCAAACCAGGTCCAGTAGTTGAGCGTGGCCGTTTTTACCTGGCGCAAATCAAAGGTGCGGGTAAGCCGGGTGTTGGTGTCGTCACCGCGATGGCTGTACCACTCAAACTGGCCGCTGTGCGGCTGGTTGTTAATGACCGGCACGCGGGTAGAGCCGGTAAACTCAACGGTTGGGTTGCCGCGCCCGGTTAGCTCAATGTAATCCGCGCCAAACTGGTACACGGTGGCTTGCCGCTCCGCCGGGTAACTGTCGAGGTGTTCGGCAACGGCGGCGGGCGAGGCGGTGATTTTTTGGTAGCCCCACTTGCCATCATCAAGCGCGGGATTTTGCAGGTAGTTGGCAATTAAAAAATCGGCAAAAATATCGGTAAAGCGTTCCGGGTAGTTGTGGTTGGCCAGCACGGTATCAAACCCCTCAATGCCGTTTTCCGGGGCGGCCACTACGGCCTGGGTTAGCTCTTCGCCGTAGCGCTGTAAAAAGTAGGCCATAAACATAAAACTGGCTCCGTAGTGGGCCAGGGCATCGCCGCCGGAGGTGGGGCTGGCCCAGCTATCAAGCTGGGTATCCGGTTGGGCGGTAAAAGCCGGCACAAACGTGCTGGGGCCAAAGCCGTTAATAAATGAAGCCAGTTCGCTCAGCCCTTCGTTAACCCAGGCGTCCTCGTTTTTATCCTGCCGCCAGTGAATCATGTGCTGAAATTCGTGGGCCAGCACGCTGTCAAACTGGTCGTTGCCGGGCGAAATGGCCTTCAGGTTAACAAAAAACATTTCGCGCTCGTTGCTGTAGGGTTCGGCCAGTTTGGAGTAAGAGTTTGCCGCCGAAAAGTAACCGGCCACGCCTGGCACATCGCCCATAAAAATATGCACGTGGGGGTCGTTGTCAATGCCGGGATTCCACTCGCTGCCAAAAAATTCCCGGTTGGTGGGGTAGGTTTCGGTTTCAAACCGCTCGGCAGAGCGCTGCAAATCGGCATCGTTTACCCGCATGCCCTCGGCCACCCACCAGTACGAATGGTCGGTGCTGTATTTGAGCGTGGCTTTGACCTGAAACTGCCGGGGCGGGGTGGATTGGTTATCGGTAATCCAAAAAGTGTCGGTAGCGCCCAGGCTGTAGCGGGGAATGTTGGTAATGGTTTGGGGGATTTCTTGCCCGCCGCGCTTGAGGCGCATGGCCAGCAACCGCTGGTCGCGCTGGGGTAATACCGCTTGCAAGAGTAGCTGCTCGGTGGTGAGCGGCAGGGGGCTGGCCGATTTTAGCTCGGCGGTGACGGTAGCCGACGGCGGTGGAGTGTCTACCGGCTGCCGGTTAATCACCGGAATGGGGCTGGCCGTGGCCTGATTCACTCCGACGGTTACGCCGGAGTGAATCAGCCGGGCCGATATTTGCCACGCGGCTGCCGCCATAATAACCAGGCAGCCTATCATTGTCAGGATAATTGCAGCAGCCCCAAACCAGAGCGCTTTTTTCAATGGTGTTTCTCCTGGGCTTATTTACTGCGCCGGTAGCCGTTCACATACAACCCCTTGTCGCAATCCCAGTGGCAAATCCAGTCGGCGTTGATGATAGATTCTTCGGGAGTTTTTACCTGGACTTTTACATCTTCCGAGAGCTTGGTAAAGTCTTTGCACTGGGCGTCAAACGCGGCGGCAAAGTTGCAGTTGTAGCGCACCACGGTGAGCCACCACCAACCCTGAGCGGTGAACAGACCGGGCATTACCACGTCCCATTCGCCATCCCCTTTTTCCGGGTACCACACGCTGGCTCCGGTGGGGTGTGACATCACGCTGAACGCGCCGTTATCCAGCAGCACGCTGTACCCGTTAATCAGATTGCCGCCTTCGTCTTTGATGCGGCCTTTAAAGTGAACAATGGCGGCATTTTTTGAGGCGTGCCAGCCGGTAGGCGTAAACTGGTATTTCTTTTCGGGGACGGGCGTAGCAGGCACGGGAGTGTCGGTGGGGACGGGCGTGGGCGTGGGCGGCGGGGCCACCTGCACCACTCCAACTTTATCCAGATTGCCATCAACCTTGATCAATTCCACATACAACCAGCCGGTGCCTTCACCGCCGGCGGGATATTTTATTTGCACCCAGCTATTATCGGCGTTGCGGCCAATAATTTCGGCGGTTTGGCCAACTTCGCCCGCGCCGGCCACACCGTAACCGGTGCCGGGGCCGGAGCGCACGTTCATATTTTGGGTGATGGTGGCGCGCGGAGTGGTATCGGGCGTGTTGGTGGGCGGCGGAACCGGGGTGTTGGTGGGCGGCACCGGCTGCGCGGTGGGCGGAATGGTCGCCTGAGCTTGGGCGGGTTGGTTGGTGGGGAGAGCAACCTGCTCAAAGGCTGCCCCCACCGGAGTTGGCGTAAACGTGGGCATCGGCGTGTGGGTGGCCTTTGGCTGAACGGTTTTGCCGGCGATGGCGCTCGATAGCCCGCAGCCCAACGACAGCAGCAAGGGCAGCATTAATATCCAGGTTGATCGAATGGTTATATTTTTCATACCTTAATTTTGTATCCTGATGCTCAAACGGCAAACAAATGTAACCGCCGGAGTTGGTTAACTCACGATTTGTTCTTGGCAAAATCCAGATGCAGGTATTGCATGGGGGTGGCCGAAAGCGTGACCTTAATCTCTTGTGAAACCTGCACGCCGCCTTCTACCAGAGACAGGGTGTATTCGCCGGAGGTGTACGGACGAATTTCCAGCTTGGTGTTCATCCGGTGGTTATCGCCGGTGCCGGCCTGGGTGCTATCTGCCGTGCCGGTACCGGATGATTCGCTCAAATAAGTTTTGCCGTCGGGGGCAACAACTTTTACCTGAAACCCGGATAGCGTTTTGAAATACCCTGGCCCTTCATCCTGCCGAATCCAGGCCGTGATGCGCGTTTCGCCGGGCGAGCCGGTATCATGCACAAAGTAAACCGCCTGAAACGGGAAAGTCGGCGTGGCCGTGGCGGTGGGCGTGGACGGCGTGGGCGTATCGGTGGGGCCGGCGGGTTGCGGCGGCGGAGCCGGTGCGGCGGGCTGCGGTTGCGCCTTTTTCGGTTCGGGGGTGGCGGTAGGCGTGGGCGTAGGTGTGCCGGTTGGAGTGGGCGTAGGCGTAGTGGTAAAAGTTGGGCTGGGCGTAAACGTAGCCGTCCAATCCGGGGTAAAGGTGTAGGTGGGTTGGGGCGTTTTAAACCGGGTGGGCGTGGGCGTTGGGTTTTGCACCAGCAACTTGCCCGCCGAACAGCCCAAACTTACCATCAGCGCTACGGCAACAATGCCGGCCATATATAACTGGGAGTGCAGTTGGCGCAACGGCATCATGGGCAGGTTATTTTGTAAACCAGACAAAATCCCAGGCCCAGGTGCTGGGGTCGCTGGAATAAGACAACGGCACTTTGGGTGAAACCTGCTGGCCGGAACCATCCACAACCCAGATAGTCCACGTGCCGTCTATAAAACCGCCGGGGGGTTCAAACTTGAGGTTGCCCTGTTTTACATAACCTTCTAATCCGTTAAGCGCATCAAACCGCCAGCTTGAGGCCACGCTTTTGTAGGGCGCTGCGCCCGCTGAGTGTTCGGCTATCAAATAATAGCCGCCAATGGGCGTTCCTTTTTCGTCGGTAATGGCAATCACATCAGAGAGGATGGTGTTTTTTGTTTTTTGAAAAACCCGGTTGCCCTGCTCTTTTATTTTAAACGGAAACGTTGGGGTGGGGGTAGCCGCCGGAGTGGGTGTATCGGCGGGCGGAGCCGGCGTGGGTGCCACGTGAACTTTGGCGGGCGGCGGCGTGTTGGTGGGTTCGGGGGTGTTGGTGGGCGGCGGCGTATTGGTGGGTGGCGGCGTGGGCGTCTCGGTAGGGATGGGGGTGAGCGTGGGCGTAGGCGTTACGGTGGGCGTGTCGGTAAAGTTGGGGGTTGGGGTAAACGTAGGCCGGGGCGTCGGTCTTACCCGGGTGGCGGTGGCTTCGATGCCGGCAATTTTGGCAACAACTGGATTAGATTTCAGGCGATTGACGGCGTTTTGTGCCAGCCCGCAATTTACGGTTAGCAGGGCAAACAAAAAAAACGCCACAAGAGTGGGGCGTAAAGTTCCCATTAAAATTTTCCTTCCTTCTTATCTACAACTTGCAAATTATAGCATGGAGAAGTTTTCTGGCAAAAGCGTGAGGGGAGAGTGATAAGTTAGGGGCTGGCCAATTTTACCCGGAGCGTGGCGCTTTTGCCGGGCGGGGCCAGCTCATTTTTGATTACGGCCAAACCGGCTTTGTATCCGGTTGCCAGCCCATCGGTGTACTGCCAGGATTCGTTTTGCAGCCACAGCCGCACCGGCGCGAGTTCGGCCAGCGGAAAGCCGGGCGGATAATTGGCGGGGTCAAAGGGGTCTTTTTGGCTGGGGGTGGTTACAAACAAAAAAACACCCCGCGCCGAGGCGACAATGGTGTGCAGCCGGTGCAACAACGTTTTGCGCCGGGGCGCATCCAGGTGACGGAGCAACTCCGGTGGGCGGCCCAGCAGCAGCACCACCAGCGCGGCGGTGCGGGCGGCGCTCTCCAGCGATGATACCGCCGCAAAGATGGTGTCGGGCCGGGTGAGCAGCAGGTGCGGCGCAATCAGGCCGCAGCGTTCGGCCTGCCACGGATCAAACCCGCGATGCCAGTCAATCACGCTGACTATCTCTTGCTGTTGTTGCACTTTGGCCGCAATCCGGCTGGTGATAATTGCGCCGCCGCCGCTAACCGGCGCGTGACCGGATTCAATCAGTTCAATTATAACGCCGGGCGGTAGCCCGCCCAACCCCAGCGCCTTGTCGAGCGGGCGCAGGCCGGTAGGCATGGCGGCAGCTTCGGCGGAAGGCCGGTAGTTAAACCGGGTGGGAATGGCCGGCTCGGCCAAAAATTGGGCAATGCTATGAATTACCTGCCGGAATCCGCTGCTGGCAGCCACAACCGTTACCTTTCGTGAGAATTTGAATTAATTATACCAGAACAATAGTTCTGGTGTCAATTAGGAAAATGGGGTAAATTTACTCAACCTGGATGGGGCCAAGCGTTACCACGGTTGAGCCGTCATCCTGGCGGGGCAGCGGTTGCAGGGTATCGGGGTGATAAAGCTCAAGGTTGAGCCAGTATTGGCCCGGCGGCAGGTTGGCGGGCAGGCTAATCTGGCTGGGGTGATACACCACCCGGCCCACCGGCCAGCGGGTAGAGCGGTACAGCGTGCCGCCCGGCCATTCGTCGCGGCCCTGCGCTGCCAGTTGGCCGGCGGGCGTCCACAATTTCAGCGACATTTTATAATCGGCGGTGGGCGGCGCGGCGGCGGCAAACCAAAATTTCAGGGGAATGGTTTGGCCGGGCTGCCAGTTTTGGCCGGGCAATTGCCAGCCGTGCAGCGCCATGCCATCGGCAAAGGGGATGGCCGGCTGCTCCGGCACGGGCGGCGCGGCCAGCAAATAGCCCTGCGCCCGGATGTTGCTGGGGCCGGTAAAAACCTGGTCTTCCAGCGGAATGGCGTGGTTGGTCAGCCAGTTGCGAATCAGGCCGGTGGGGTCGGTGACAGTATCGTAGGCGCGGAGCAGCCACAGGCGCGGGTAATCGCGGGCCAGTTGCTCCAGCGCGGCCACGGTTTGGCCGGCGGGCATGGGGTAAAAATCGGCGCGGGGATCGCCCCAGCCCAGGTTGGCCGCGCCATCCACCGAGCCGGTTTCCAGCAGTAGCGGCTGGTTAGTGGCGGGCGGCGCGTAGGGAACCAATCGCCGGCGCGGGAGAGGGGGAGCGGTGTAGTAGGCAAACGCGGTGTAGGTGTACCCGGCATTGGCCAGCAGGGCATCGCCGGGTTGGCGGCGCTGATTAATAAACTGTACCGCCGCGCGAAAGTCATCAGCCTGATATTGGGGATCAATATAAAATTGAAAGATGGCGTACCCGGCGGCCACGGTTAAAATGGCGGCGGCGCTGATGGCTGCGCCTAAGTGTATTCGCGTAGCCAGCGAATACAGACCGACGCCCAGTAAAATATAAAAACCGGCGGCGTAGGTGAACAGGTAGCGGGCGTGATACAGCGGGGTAATGGCCGATAGCCCCACAATGAACAGCAGCGGGCCAAATGTGTACGCCGCCAGAAAAATGGCGCGGCGCGGGCGCAGCGCCGCCAGCCCCAGCCCGCTCAGCGCCAGCGTGAGCAGCAGCGCCGGCCACACCTGGGCCGGTGTTACCGATTGCCCCAGGCTCAGCGCCGTCCAGCTTTCGGCCAGCATTGGCCCCAGTGCGGGCGTGGAGCGCCACGGCGGCACCGGCGGATTGGTAATTTGCCGCCAGGCGATGGGTAGCCACGGCAGGTAAAGCATCAAGGTGATGGCGTTAGCGCCCAGTAGCCAAGTGAGGCGCGGCGCATCCGGTTTGGGGCGTAGCGCCAGATACAAAAAATACAGGTTGAGCGCAATCAACAAAAAGGAAAAGTAGTACAGCGCGTATAACCCAATAATGGCCGCAATGCTGTATCCCGCCCAAAAAAGTGGCCGGTTGCGCCAGGCGCGTTGGGCGCAATAAGCCGCCAGCAGCCCGGCGGTGGCTCCCAGCGTGTACATGCGCACCTCTTGCGAATACCAGAGGTGGTAGGGAGAAATGGCGACCAAAAATGCGGCCCAGGTTGCCGCCGGGCGGTTAGCCAGCATTTTGGCCAGCGCCCAGGTAAGCGGAATCAGCAAGATCCCAAAAAGTGTTGAAAAATAGGCCAGCGCAAATTCGGTGTGACCGGTGAGCATGGCCCAAAAATGCAGCAGTAAATAGTAACCGGGGGGATGAATATCGCGGGCGGTGTGCGCAATCAATTCGGCGGGCGGCTGCGCGGCCAAAAAGGCACTCACAGTTTCATCGTACCACAGGCTTTGGCGGCCCAGGCCAAACAGCCGCAACGCAAATCCAGCCAGAATGATTGCCACCAGCAGCCCATTAAACTTAACAACAGCGCGGCGAGTCGTCATAACAACAATCTTAGCATAAGCATAAACGGGGAGCAATAATAAGGAGAGGCGAATTTATGAGCAACTTGACATATTCATGAAATTCCGTTATCATTATGTATAGTCCTGTTTTAGCTGAAGTCTACATATTGTGGGCGATTGTACCACGCCCCTAAATCTGGGGGTTACAGGAGGTGTGTATGAAGAAGTATGGTTTTGGCGTTATCCTGGCAATAGTGCTGGGTTTAGCCAGCATCGGGGTGGCTAACGCGCAAGGCGGAACCGTGCATTATGTAAGCTACGGCGAAACGCTGTACAGTATTGCCTCGGGCTACGGGGTACCCATTGACGCCATAATGATGGCCAACGGGTTGGTGAATCCCAATATGATTTACGTGGGTGAGCCGCTCCGGATTCCGGGCGGTTACGATGCCGGCGGCTACGGGCCGGGGCCGGCCAATTGCGCCAATCCACACGTGGTTGCGCCCGGCGAAACGCTATCGGGCATTGCGTATGATTACGGCCTGCCGTTGCGGGCTGTGATGATGGCGAATGATTTGTACAACCAGGATATGGTTTTTGTGGGCCAAACGCTGTGCATTCCCGGCGGTGGCCCGGTTAACGTCATGCAGCCCGACGGCTACGGCCCACCTCCGGCGGTAGATGGTTATTACCATGTGGTGGCCAACGGCGAAACGCTGGATTATATTTGCCAGCGGTATCGGGTGGCTGACCGGGATGTGATGTGGGCCAACCAGTTGCCCAACCCCAATATTATTATTCCCGGCCAACGGTTGTTGATCCCCGGTTATCGCCCGGAGCACCATGTTGCACCCGTGCCGGTTGCCCCCGTTCCGGCTCCGGCGGTGTTGCCGCCGCTGGCCCCGCCACCGGCCAAGGCCAAAGTTGAAACCGGCGCTCCGGCGGCTCCCGGCTACGAGGCGCAACCGGCCAAGCCGTTGCTGCCCGAAGCCAACCAGCCCATCGAAGTGGTGGTGGATGGCGGCGAGGTGTGGACCGGCGAACCGTATCCCAATTCGCCCGACCCTAACGGCGATACCATTTTGATTGTGAGCACCCAGGACACCGACAAACCGACGGTTCATTTGCGCAGCGGCGATTACGAAGTAAAAGGCAAACTGGGCAAACTGCCGGAATACGGCGTTGACCAGTTCCGGTTTGCGTTCCGGTACATTCCCGCCGGCTCTTACGATGTGTGGTTTGAAGACCCCGCCGGCACGCCTTCTGATAAAATTGCGGTAAAAGTAGAGGCGGGCAAACGGGTAGAGGTAAACTTCCACAAGGGTATTGGCTTTAGCGGCCCCACCTACGCCTCGCCGGATGGTTGGGTGCTGGGCGAATGGAAAAACCCCAGCAAACCCGGCCAAAATGTGGGCGGCTGGTCTAACATTCTGGTGCATACGCCATCTTCGGGGTTGGTAGTCAAGATTGAGAGCGAAGGCAAAGGCTACGAGGCGCAATGCTTTACCGGTACCAAAGGCCCTGGCGCGTGCGATTTTGCCGGGCTGAATGCCGGCCTCTACTGGATTTGGATTGACGGCACTCAACTCAAACTCAAAACCTATATGGATGGCGCAGCTTACGCCGAGTTTGAGTTTTATCGCCAGCCCCATAAATCCAGCGAAAACAAAATTGGGCCGGTTAGCTACGACGATTAACGGCGAATAAGTTACACTTCAACTAACGGGTCGGTGTTCAAACACCGGCCCGTTTTTATTTTGGCGTAAGTTAGCGTCATTTCGAGGAACGCCAGGCGTGAGCGAGAAATCTTCGGGCCAGGATGGCGTCACAGGAAATTCCGAGGAGTCGAACGGTCCCCGCCGGGACGACACTGATAATGAAAATGTCACTGTCACACTGAACGAAGCGAAGAGTCTCCGCAACAAGTAACCGGAAACCCTTCGGGCTTGCGCCCTGGGGGTGACATTTGTTATTCGCAATTCGTAATTTTCAGAGGATGCCAATCGAAGCGGTGAGAGCGCAACGAGTGATGAATGCCACTGCGGCCAATCACCAAAAAACACGGCGACCCCATCAAAATCAGAGGTCGCCGTTGTTGTTTGCGGTGGGGTTTCTTTATTCTCTTAGGACTTACGCAAGAGTCATAGGAATAGACGGATGTTTGAGTTGGGCAATCA
>CAZFCE010000066.1:0-7583 GCA_964517605.1 uncultured Caldilineaceae bacterium
TGGATTAGATTGGCTCTATTTTACCCGTGTTTAGCCTTTTTTCGTAAGTCCTAACTCATTGAAAAATTCGTGATATTCGCCTAATTCGGATTATTCGCGTTAGAAATTTGCAGTTTCTTGCCAAAAGTGCCAGGTAATCAGTACAAAAAACAAAAAAGCCTCGCCGAAAAATTTCGGTGAGGCTTTTTATTTTGATTTTCAATTCCGATAACAGAACAGCCGCTTAAAAACCCTGCAACTGGCTAAAATCGGCGTAACCACAAGTTAAATCGCGGATGTATTGCAACAACGCCAGCCGGTTTTGCTTTACGGCCTCATCTTCGGCCATTACCAGCACGCCATCAAAAAAGGCGTTGATGGGCGCAACCAGCGTGGTGGTAATCGCCTCAATGACCGCCGCCACCGACGCTTCGGCGGACAGGCCGGCCCGCACCGCCTGCGCCGCCGCCCACAGATTTTGCTCCACCGCTTCGGTAAAGTCGGCGGGGCGCACCTGGTACTGCTCGGTGATGGCGCGCACCAGGCGCACGCAACGGGCGTAGGCGTTGAGCGTGTCGTTCCAGCTATCGCGCTGCACCGCCGCCGCCAAATCGCGGGCGGCTTGCAGGGCCAGCCACGGATTATCGCCGCGCTCGGCCAGCGCCGCCTGCACAATGTCATACGGCAGGTTGTGTTCATCGCGCAGCACGCCTTCAAGCCGCCGCTGCACAAACTCGGCGGTTTCGGCCAGCGAAGCCTCGCTCACCGCCACCGGCATCAATTTGGCCGCCAGTTCCAACCCCTGCCGCACGCTGAAGCCGGTTTGGGTTTCCAGCAGATTAGAAACCAGCGCCAGCGCGTCGCGGCGCAGAGCAAACGGGTCGGCGGAGCCGGTGGGCGCTTTGCCCACGGCAAACAGGCCGCACAGGCTGTCCAGCCGGTTGGCCAGGTTGAGCGCCAGGCCGGGCCGGCTGAGCGTCGCGCCGGGCAGCGCGGTTTGCGGGTAATAGTGTTCCACAATGGCCTCGGCCACAGGCACCGGTTCGCCGGAAAGTTTGGCGTATTCGTAGCCCATTACACCCTGCAAACTGGTAAACTCAACCACCATGTTGGTGGCCAAATCGGCTTTGCACAGGCGAGCGGCGCGCCGCACCGCGTCCAGTTGAGCGGCGGAGAGGCGTAACAGTTCGCCTAACTGTGGGGCTAGTTGTTCCAACCGCTTGCTTTTGTCCAGCATGGAACCAAGCTGCTCCTGAAACGTGAGCGTGTCCAGCCGGGGCAGAAAATCTTCCAGCTTTTGCGCCGAGTCTTCTTTAAAGAAAAATCCGGCGTCGGCGTAACGGGCGCGCAGCACGCCCTCGTTGCCGCGCTGCACCAAGTCCAGGTGTTCGGTGCCGCCGTTGCGCACGCCAATAAAGTGCGGCAACAACGATTTACCATCGGCCTGAACAATGGGGAAATAGCGCTGGTGTTTGCGCATTACGGTAATGAGAATGGGCGCGGGCAGCGTTAAATATTTTTCCTCAAAGCTGCCTTTAAAGGCGGTGGGCTGCTCAACCAGGTGGGCAACTTCTTCCAGCAGGCCGGGATTGTTGGGGATTTGCCCGCCGGCGGCCTGCGCAATTTCGGCAATTTGCCGGGTGATGGCTTCGCGGCGCAGGTCGGGGTCAACCAAAATGCGGTTGGCGGCCATCACCGGCAGGTAATCGGCGGCGGATTTAATTTCGATGGTGGGCGAGCCTTCCGGGCGCAGGCCGCAGGTAACGCGCCCGCTCGCCAGCCCGGCGTATTCAAACGGCACTACGGCCTGGCCCAACAGCGCCACCAGCCAGCGAATGGGCCGGCTGTAGCTGGTTTTGGCCACGGCCTCGCCTACCTGCGCCGAAGCCAGCCAGCGCATGGATTTACCAAAGGGGATGCTGCGGATCAGATCGGGCAGGGCCGCAGCCAGCACAACGGCGGCGGGCTGACCGGCGGTACGCACCGCCGCCACCACATATTGGCCGCCGTCTATCTCGCGCACTTCCAGCGCGGTGACATCAACGCCTTTGCCCCGGGCAAAGCCGATGGCGGCTTTGGTGGGGCTGCCATCGGCGTTAAACGCAATTTTAGCCGATGGCCCGCGCACAATCTCTTCCAAATCAGGCTGGCGGGGAGCCAGACCATCTACCAGTACCGCCAACCGGCGCGGCGAGCCAACAACCTTGAGGCTGCTGTAACCAAGGCGCAAATCGGCCAGAAATTTGGGCGCGGCCTCCTGCAAAAAGGCCAGCGCGGCGGTCACATCGTGCGAGGGCAACTCTTCGGAGCCGATTTCAAACAAAAATGGAGCCGGCGCGGTAATTTCGGGCGCGGCGGCTGCGGCGGGAGCCGGCCGGGGCCGGACGGGCATGTATTTGAGCAGCGGAAAACCGAGTTGTTCGCGCTGTTCCACAAAGGCTTTGGCCACCTGGTGCGACATCCGGCGCATGCGGCCAAAGTAGGCAGCCCGCTCGGTTACGCCAATCGCGCCCCGCGTATCAAGAATGTTGAAGGCGTGCGAGCATTTGAGCACGTAATCGTGCGCGGGGATAACCAGACCGGCAGCCAGGCAGCGTTTGCATTCTTCCTCGTAAAAGTTGTAGGCTTCTTTCAGCTTGTCAACATCGGCCTGGTTAAAGTTGTACTCGCAATATTCAATCTCCTGGCGCAGCAAAATATCGCCGTAAGTCTGGCGGCCATCCCAATCAATATCCCACACCCGTTTTACGCCTTGCAGGTACATGGCAATGCGTTCCAGCCCGTAGGTTAGCTCCACGGCCACGGGGTCCAGAACATGCCCGCCGGATTGCTGGAAGTAGGTGTACTGGCTGATTTCCATGCCGTCCAGCCACACTTCCCAGCCCAGTCCCCACGCGCCCAGCGCCGGGCTTTCCCAGTTATCCTCCACAAAGCGGATGTCGTGCTCTTCGCGCTTTAAGCCGATGGCGTACAGGCTGCCCAGGTACAGTTCTTGCGGGTTGCCGGGATCGGGCTGCAAAATAACCTGGTATTGATGGTGCATTTGCATGCGGTTGGGGTTATCGCCAAAGCGGCCATCATCGGGCCGAAAAGACGGCTCAACATAGCCAATATTCCACGGTTCCGGGCCGAGCACGCGCAAAATAGTGCCGGGGTTGGCCGTGCCGGCCCCCACGGCTTCGTGCCAGGGCTGCCAGATGAGCGCCCCATGGTCGGCCCAGTATTCGTTGAGTTTCATGATAATCTGTTGAAAATTGAGTGGTTTGGTCATTTTAATTCCTCACTACTGTTGATAATTAACGGGCTGATTTTACCACACTCGCCCCGATTGCCCAATAAAAAGCCCCGGCCAATGGCTTCAAATTTCTCAGGCTGAAAAATAATTTTCTCAGGCTGAAAAATAATTTTCAGCCTGAGAAAATTCCGTTATCACCGCTTGAAAATTTGAAGAGCAGGGGAGTTTTACTGCCGCCGCAGCTTGCGTAAAAAATCAACGCTTTTAAGCTGGCGTTCCAGCACAAAGGTAATGTAACCCAGCAGCAATGTTTCAACCTGCTGTCGGGTGGCGGGGGTAAGTTGCAGGTTGGCTACCCGGTCCCACGGTTCGGTTTGCAGGTAGCGCAGCACTTTTAAAACCGGCAGGGGAATAATTTCGGCGTGGGGCTGCAACTCGCCGTGTTTGGGGCAGAGCGTGCCGCCGCCGGCCGGGTGAAAGTAGTTGTTTTCCACCGGCTCCAGCGCCTCCTGGCAGGCCACGCAAAAATGAAGCTGAGGCTGAAAGCCGGTTAAGCTGAGCAGGTGCAGTTCAAAATAACGCAGCGCCACAAAGGGATCAGCGGCGTGGCTTAACTGAACCAGGGTGAGCGCCAGCAGTTCAAACAGCGGGGTGTTGGGGTCATGCTCTTCGGTAAAACGGTCCACCAGTTCGGCCAGGTAGTAGGCCAGGCTGGTTCTGTCCAAATTTTCGCGCAAATCGCGGTAGGCTTCCACAATTTCGGCCTGGGAAATGATGTCCCAGGTGCGGCCTTTGGCTACCAGCAAATGAGTGAACATAAACAGTTCAAGGTGGCCGGCTTTGCGGCTGGTGATTTTTCGCACCCCTTTGGCCAGCAGCCGCACCTTGCCGCGCTCCGGCGTTAGCACCGTGAGCAGCCGGTCGGCCTCGCCAAAATCCGAACGACGCAGGATAATGGCATCGGTACGGTATAGTCGCTCGTTAGGGTTCATCGGAGATAGCCAAAGGCGGGGTTATTGGTCAACCCGGGGTAAATTTTCCGGGCCAAAACTGTACGGCAGCAAATCGGCCAGAGATAATACCTGGTAATGGCCAGTAACATCACCAATAATTACGGTGAGGTTGGCCGAAAACTCGCGTATTACCTGCCGGCAAACGCCGCACGGCGCGCCACCATTCATTGTGACCACGGCAATGGCCTCAAAATTGTATTCGCCTTCTGAAACGGCTTTGAAGATGGCCGTCCGTTCGGCGCAAACCGAAGCGGTGTAACCGGCGTTTTCAATATTGCAACCGGTAAAAACTTTGCCGTTTTGGCAGAGCAGCGCCGCGCCAACTTTGTAATGAGAATACGGTGAGTATGAAAAGTTCATCGCCTCAACCGCTTTTTGAAAAAGATTAGCCCAGGTTTCAGGATTGTTCATAACACTCCAACGCAAGTTGAAAAATCAAGAAGAATTTGAAACTGAATTTTGGGGATTGTGCCACAACGCCGACGGTTTGTTGGGAACGGTAGATTGAACATCGGCGTCGCCTTCTTTGCGGATAAGGCGCTCAATTTTTACTTTTTTAATCCGGCGGCCATCCACCGTTAACACCGTCAGGCGCACGTCCGGCACGCCAAACGCCTCGCCGTTAATGGCATCGCCGGCCTGCGGAATGCGCCCCAGCGAATTGTACACCAGCCCGCCCAGCGTATCGCTGTCGTCGGTGGGCAGTTTGATTGACATTTCATCGTTGATGTCGTCAAGGTCCATCCGGGCGCTAAAAACGTATTCATTTTCAGAAATCGCCTGCATATAAAACTCGTCGGCGTCGTGCTCATCCTGGATTTCGCCCACAATCTCCTCAAGCACGTCCTCGATTGTCACCAAACCGGCGGTGCCGCCGTATTCATCCACCACAATGGCAATATGCACCCGTTTGCGCTGGAGTTCGTGCAGCAGGTCAAAAATCGGTTTGGTTTCCGGCACGTAATACACTTCGCGCTCCAACCCCCGAATGGTGGGCGGCTCGCCTTTTTTAAACCAGTGGGCCGACAAATCCTTAACGTAAAGAATACCAATGATGTTATCAATGGTTTCGCGGTAAACCGGCACCCGCGAATGACCGGCGGCCATAATTTTTTGCATCACCTCACGGGGCGGCAGGTTAACCTCAACGGCCACCATATCTATGCGCGGCACCATAATTTCGCGGGTGGTGGTATCGCTCAAATCAAAGATGGAGTAAATCATCTCCTTTTCTTCTTCTTTGAGCACTTCGTCTTCTTCGGCGGCGTCCACATAGGTGCGCAGGTCGTCTTCGGTGATGGTGCCAAAGGTGTCTTCGTCCTCGGCATCCCAACGACCGGTTAAAGCGCGGCCAATAATCGAAACCAGCCGGGCCAGCGGAGCCGCCACAAAAGATACCCACTGAAACGGGTACACCAGCGCCAGCGCCAGCGGTTCGGGGTAGTTGCGGGCAATTTCTTTGGGGATGAGTTCGCCAAACAGCAGGGTGATGAATACCGCCACCACGGTGATGATCACCACGGCGGGCAGGTTGCTAATAGCCAACGCCTGCATCAGCGCGTCGGTGTAAACAAACGCGGAAAGAGCAACAATAAAAAAACCTAAAAACTTCAGAACAAGTTGTTCGGTGGTGAGCAGCCGGGTGGCATCTTCTGCAATTTTATCCACCAGTTGAGCCGCCGCCCGGCCCTCTTCGATGAGTTGCAACCGGCGGGCTTTACGCAGCGAGGCAATCGATTCTCTGGCGGCGGCAAAAATTGCGTGAAGAACCAGCAAAACCAGCAGAATGATTAGCGGATCAGAACTATTGGGGGCTAACAAATCAACTCCACAATCAAACTATTTTAGCCGGGTTAATCCTGGCTTTTAATGCGGGCCGGTACGCCATAAGCCACCGCCGCATCCGGCACATCATGCGTTACCACAGAGCCGGCCCCGGTTTTGGCGTTTGCGCCAATATTTACCGGCGCAACCAGCATAGTATCGCTGCCAATAAAGGCATTGTCGCCAATTACGGTGGGGTTTTTGTGAACGCCATCATAATTGCAGGTGATGGTGCCAGCCCCAATGTTCACATTAGCGCCGATGGTGGCATCACCCAAATAACTAAAGTGGCCCATTTTGGTGCCGGGGCCAAGATACGAGCTTTTAACCTCGCCAAAGTTGCCCATATGCACGCCCTGAGCCAAATGAGCGCCTTTTCTCAGGTGCGCGAATGGGCCAACATCAACCTTGTCTTCCAGAACGGCATCTTCCACCACCGAAAACCGGATGGAACAGCCCCGGCCAATGGTTGAATTGGCCACGTAGCTGTTTGGCCCAATCTGGCAATCCGGGCCAATTGTAGTTTTGCCAACCAAATGCGTGTTGGGTTGAATAACCACATCCTGCGCCAGCGCCACCTCAGCCTGAATATAGGTGGTGGCGGGATCAATAATAGTCACTCCGGCTTCCATCCATTTTTGGTTGATGCTCTGCCGGAGCGATTGTTCGGCTTCGGCCAGATGAACCCGATTATTCACGCCAATCGCCTCCATTGGGTTTTGAAGCGGCACAGCTTGCACCTGCCAGCCCTGCTGCACCGCCAGTTCAATCAAATCGGTAATGTAGTATTCGCCTTTGGCGCTGAGCGGAATATTGGGCAGGTTTTGCCACAACCAACCGGCGTTAAACACGTAAGCGCCCACATTCAGTTCTTTGATGGCCCGCTGTTGAGGCGTGCAATCCACATCCTCAACAATGGCAGCCACGTAGCCATCGGCGGCGCGCACCACCCGGCCAAAACCGCGCGGGTCGTCAACCTCGGTGGTGAGCATCACCAAAGTGCTGTTGCCGGCGGCAAACAATTCTACCATCCGTCCGAGAGTCTCCGCCGCCAGCAACGGCAAATCCCCCGGAACAACCAGTACTGCTTCGGCATTTCCCGCCAAAAGCGGTTGGGCCTGTTGTACCGCGTGGCCGGTTCCTCGCTGCGGAGATTGCACCACAAAAGAAAGGGGCAACGCGCCCAAATCCGCTAACCGCGCCAATTGCGATTGCACGTAATCGGCCTCGTGGCCGGTTACCACCACCACGTTAGCCGGATTAAGCGGCTGTACGGCATTTAAAATGTAACTTAATAAGGGTTTACCCAGTAATGGATGCAAAACTTTGGGCAATTTGGATTTCATCCGGGTGCCCATGCCGGCAGCCATCACAACAACGGCCAGTTTCATCAGGAAAAATTCCAATATCTAAAAATAAAGTTACAAAAATAACTCCGAGGAGATGCTATTGTAGCACAGGCTCACAGGCTAAGCAATAGGGGGGAGGGGGAAATAAAAAAAGTCTTCTTGGCAATGACCTACTCTCCCAGA
>CAZFCE010000067.1:0-6459 GCA_964517605.1 uncultured Caldilineaceae bacterium
TTGGGCCTCGGTTAGTTGGCCCAAACCGGCCAGGGCATGCCCCAGATAAATTTGGGTGTAATTTTGGGTTGGGGCGGTGCCAATTTTCTGCTCAATAGCCAGGGCTAACTCGCAGTAACGTTTGCAGGTGCGGTTATCGCCTACGTTGTAATAAATCCAGCTCAATTTATTTAAAATTTCGGCTTCGCCAAATTGATGGCCAAGCTCTTTTTGAATGCCCAACGCCTGCCCCAAATAGCCTTGCGCGGTGGTGTATTCACCCACCCAGCAATACAGTTCGCCCAAACTGCCCAGCGTTTGCGCGGCAATTTCGCGGTCATTGAGTTCGTGCGCCGCATCCAGCACCTGCTCCAGATAATCCCGCGCCGGTTCAAACTCGCCCCGGCTCAGGTGTAACAACCCCAGATGATACAGGGTCAAATTTTCTCCGTACTTGTAACCAACCGCGTAATACAGCGCCATTGCCTGCTCAAAACTTTCGGCGGCGGCCAAAAAATTATCCATCTGCAATTCAAGCTGGCCCTGCAAATTATAACAATCGGCCAGATGCAACTTTTGGTTGTGAATTTGGGCAATCAGCCGGGCTTCGCGGCAATCGGCTTGCGCCTGACTATAATCGCCGGTAATGCTGCCAATGGCAGCGCGGCCAAGCAGGGCCTCGATTTTTAGCGCCGCCACTTCTCCCAAAGCGGGCAGGTTTAGGGCCTGGCTCACTTTGCCGCGAGCCTCGGCATAGCGGCCGGTTTTGGCCAAAAGCATGGCCCAGCGCAACAGCCCGGCGCATTCCAACGCCGAATTGGCCGCCTGCCGGGCGCTGGTTATGGCTTGCTGGGCTTCGTTAAAAGCTTTATCAATATCGCCAAAACCGGCAGCCAGCGCGCTGCGGCGCAACGCCGTCTCGGCCTGCCAATCGGCGTTTTGCGTGCTGTCGGCCAGTTGCGTTAGCCGCTTTAAATCAAGCGTCTGGCGTTCCCGGTCGCCGCGCCGGTTGAGCACGGTTTCACGCGCCAGCAGCAACTTGTAACGCGCCTCCACATCGTTGGGTGGCGTTAAATCCAGCGCCCGGTTGAGGTAGCCCAACGCTTCGGCGTTGGCAAATTGAGCCACGGCCTGTTCGCCAACCAACGCGGCGTAAACTCGCTCTTTGGCTTCGTCTTCGGCCTGGTGCCAGTGGTACACCAACAAGGCATAGTGGGGCGATAGCGGCGTAGAGGCTGGCGGCAAACTGCGGGTTAACATCATCAGGTGAGGGTCGTTCTCCGGGTTAGTGGCAGCCAGCCGCCGGTCAAGCGGAACGGCGCGCGTGTCTTCGTACCATTGAGCCACGGTGCGGTGCAACTGCCGCCGCCGGTCAAATAACAACGTTTGGTAGGCAACTTCCTTAAAAATAATGTGTTTAAAGCTGAACGCCGGTTCCGCACTGCCGGTTTGGGGGATGATAAAGCCCAGGTAGGTTAAATCATCCAAATCGGCTTTGATTTGCGGTTCGGTAATATCCAGATGTTGCCGCAGCGTATCGCGCAGAATGGTGTAGGGAAAGTGCTGGCCAATAACGGCGGCCACTTTGAGCATGAGTTGTTTTTCCGGGGGCAACTGGTCAATCCGGGCTAAAATAACATTTTGAATGGTAGCCGGCAACGCCTGGGCCAGCCGGTCCAACTCGCCGTTGACCAGGCAACGGGTTTTATCCTGCATGGCTTTAAATGTTATCAGGCCGTTTTGGTGCAAAAAGTAAAAATTTTCTTCGGCAAAAAAGGGATTACCACCGGCTCGGTTGCGAATTAACTCGGCCACGGCTTCGGGCAGTTCATTGCCGGTTAGGCCCAACGGCGCGGCCACCATCGCCAGAGTTTCATCGGGCGAAAGGGTGTCCAGCCGCAGCCGCTCGGTTTGCGGCAAGTTGGCCAGCACAGCCAGGTCGGCTCGCATGGTGTAATCTTCAACCGGGCGAGTTACCAGCGCCAGCAAAACCGGCAGGCGGTTATTAACCACGGTTAACGCCAGTTGCACCGCCAAATTCCAGGATTGACCATCCAGCCATTGGGCATCTTCTAAAATTAACGTTAGCGGCTGGTTTAGATTGCCGGCATCCAGCAGGGTTAGCACAATGGCAGCCATCATCTGGTAGCGAGTGGCGTCGTCAAACAGGGCGGCCAACGCGCCGGGCGGCAGGTTGCTGCCCAGCACTTCGTTGAGCAAAAACAGGTAATCCAGCAAGTAGGGGTCAAGCTGCCGGATTTTGGCTTCAACCAGGCTGAACAACACCGCATCAGAGTCACCGCCGGGCAACAAGTGGTGCGCCAAAATATCGTGCCACATTCTAAAAGGCGTAGCCTGATCAATACTGCGGCCCGCGCCCCACAAAACGGGCTGGTTTTGCGTTTTGGCCAACTGCACCAGTTCTTTAACAAGATGGGTTTTGCCAATGCCCGCTTCGCCTTCGATGATGATAATCCGGCTGCGCCCGCCCCGCACCGCTTCTAAATTGATGGCCAACCGTTGCAACTCGGCCTGGCGGCCCACCGTGCCGGCCAGCCACAGCGAATCAAACTGCTGGCCCAGCCGGTAATCACCGGTGGGGCGATAAATCCGAATGGGTTCGGCTTTGCCCTTTACCTGGATGGCTGGCAGCGTTTGGTATTCCAAACGCCCGTAGGTGCCGCGAAAGACCTCGTAATTGCAGCTAATCTGGCCCGGTTCAGCCATAACCATCAGCCTGGCCGCCAGATTAACGGCATCGCCCATTACGGTGTATTCGCGGCGGGTAAACCCGCCCACCGGCCCGGCAAACACGCGGCCCGTGGTCACGCCGCACGCCAGTTGCATCCCCTGCCGGTGAGCCATTTGCTGCAAATCCAGAGCGCAACGTACCGCCCGTTCGGGGTCGTCCTCGTGGGAGTGAGGCGGCGCGCCAAACAAAATCAGCATCACCGTGCCTTTGTCGTCTACGATCAAGCGCGGCAGGGTGCCCTGATAGTTGTAAATAATTTTTTGGGCGCTAACCACAAACTGGTGCAAGCGAGCAATGGTTTCGGGCTGGCTGTAATCCAGGCCGCGCAGCCCGGCAAACAACACGCTCATGGGGCGCAACGTGGCCAGCCAATCGTGCAATTCCTGGTTAATCCAGGTGTTAACCGATTTGGGAACATAATGGCGCAGCACGGTTTCTACCGCCGCCGGGTTTTTAACCGTGCTCCAATCAAGGCGCGACAACGGGCGCGAGGGCAACACGTGCGGCCAAATAACCGCCTGCGCCTCGGCGCTGAGATTGATTTGCCCCTGTTTGGCTTGCCGCTCGGATTGGCCGGCCTGCGTTAGCGCCGCGCCGGCAATAAAATATTCCCAGCGGTTGCTCACGCCGCCCACCTGCGCGGCCAGCACCTCGCCGGCGCCAATACCAATTTTCATGCGCAGGGTAATCAGCCCAACGCTGCTTTCCATAATGCCAAACTCATCCATAGACGATTGCATGGTTTCGGCGGCCTGCATGGCCCGGCGGGTGGCGTGGGCCAACGGCTCGTCATCGGCCCGGAACACCACGGTCAGGGCATCGCCGCCAAATTTTACCACTTCGCCGCCTTCAGCCTCGATAAAGGCAATCATCCAGCTAAAATAGCGGTTGAGCAGGCGGGTAAGTTCCTCCGGCCCCTCGGCCCCTTTTTGGCTGAGCGCCTCGGTTAACGGCGTAAACCCCGACACATCGGCGTACATCACCGCCGCCTCAAACCGCCCAGAATCGCAATCAACCGGCGGCGTGGGCGCGTCGGCGGCCAGCACGGCGCGGGCCAGGTTAGATGGCACGTAGGTGGCAATTGTCCGCAACAACTTCAACATAAATCAGACGTGCTTTGGTCCGTTAAAATTCATTAAACCTGGTTAAAATTTTCCACTACAGTATATCATAATCCGGTATGTAACCGCCATCATTCTTAATATTTAGCCCCAAATCCGGCTTTTTGCATCCTGTTCACCGCCCGGCTATAATCGGCGCTTATGATTACCCGCCACTCAATTTTGTTTGCAGCTATTTTGATGGCCTACCTGCTGGCCGGCGTTTTGTACGCCACCATCACCCCGCGCTGGCAAGCTCCCGACGAACCGGCGCATTACAACTACGTGCGCTACCTGGCCACGCAACACCGCTTTCCAGAGTTGGTGGCCGGTTGCTACAACCAGGAGTACCTGGCCCAACTCACCGCGCAGCGCTTTCCGCCCCAACTGTCCATCGACTCCGTTTGCTACGAATACCACCAGCCGCCGCTGTATTACCTGCTGGTTGCGCCCCTTTTTATTTTGACCGGCGGCTCGCTGCCGGCGTTGCGGCTGGCATCGGTGGCGCTGGGGGCCGGAGTGGTGGCGCTGGCCTTTGCCGTGGCCCGCGCCATTTTTCCCCGCCAGCCAGACATTGCCCTGGGAACAATGGCCTTTGTGGCGTTTGTGCCCATGCACGCCGCCATGCTGGCCGCCGTAAACAACGATGCGCTGGCCGAACTGCTGTTGGCGGCGATACTGCTGCTGCTGGCGCGGCGAACAACCTCGCTCCGCCCGCCCACCACCCGCGACCACCTGATTTTAGGCGCAACGCTGGGGCTGGGGCTAATCACCAAAACTACCATTTACATTGCCGTGCCGCTTGTTGCGGCGGCGCTGCTGCTGCCGGTGCTGGCAAAAAAAGCAGCCGGGCGACAAGCGTTAATTCAGGCTGCCATTATTTTGGGGCTGGCGCTGCTCATCGCGCTGCCGTGGTACGGGCGTAACGCCGCGCTGTACGGCGGGTTCGATGTTTTGGGGCTGGGCCGGCACAACGCCGTGGTGGTGGGCCAACTGCGCACCACCGATTTTTTGGCCAGTGTGGGCGCGGCGGCTTATGCCGGTAACTTTTTGCTAACCACCTTTCACAGTTTTTGGGGCCAGTTTGGCTGGATGGCCGTGCCGATGGACGCCCGCACCTACCACCTGCTGGCGGTGCTGCTGGCGGTAGCCGGATTCGGGCTGGCGGCGGGCGCGGCCCAACGGCGCTGGGCGCAACTGCAAGCCGGGCAACCGCAGGCGTTGGGGCTGCTGGCGCTGGCGGTGGGGTTAATGGCGCTGGCTTACGGCGGGTACAACCTCGGTTTTGTGCAGTTTCAGGGGCGCTACCTGTTTCCGGCGCTCATTCCGTTGGGGTTGTTTTTTGCGCTGGGCTGGCGCGAGGCCGTGCGCCCCCGCCAAACGTGGTGGCTGGCCGGCGGGCTGGCCGTGGCGCTGGTCAGCGGCCTGGACAAATGGGGCGGGCTGATGGTGCTGCCGTTTATGGCCGCCGCCGCCGCCCGCAACATCATCCCCCGCGCCGAGCCGTACCTTACCCCGGCGCTGCTGGCCGCCGGCTACCTGGCGCTGGCGGCGCTGGCGCTGGTTAGCCCGTACTGGTTCATCGCGCCCTATCTATAATTTTTCGGGAGGAATCATGGCCGCATCTTTTTCATTAGACGCTCTGCCCGCGCTGCCGCCCAACGCCCCCGCCGCCACCATTTACACCGATGGCGCTTGCAACCCCAACCCCGGCCCCGGCGGTTGGGCCGCCATTATTTTGCTGCCCAACGCCCAACCGCGCGAACTGCACGGCGGCGAAGCCCACACCACCAACAACCAAATGGAACTCCGCGCCGTGATTGAGGCGCTCAAAGCGCTGCCCCAGCCGCACCTCGTTACCCTGTACACCGACTCGCAATATTTGCGGCAGGGCATCACCGAATGGCTGCCGCAGTGGCGCGCCCGCAACTGGCAAACCTCTACCAAACAGGCGGTTAAAAACCAGCAGTTATGGCAGGCGTTGGCCGTAGAAGTTGGCCGCCACCGCATTGACTGGCGCTGGGTAAAAGGCCACGCCGGTAACAAATGGAACGAACGCGCCGACGAACTGGCCCGCGCCCGGCTGCCCCAAACCAGCCTGCCGCTATCAGACGAAGCCACCATCCACATTTTTGCGGCGGCCTCGTATTTGGGCGGGCCAAAAAGCGGCGGCTGGGGCGTGGTGCTGCGCTACCGCGACAACCACAAAGAATTGAGCGGCCATCAAGCCGCTACCTCGGCCAACCGCATGCACCTTACCGCCGCCATTGAGGCGCTGCAAGCCCTAAAAAAACCGCTGCCCATCCACTTTTACACCGGCTCCGATTACCTGTGCGACGGCATTACCCGCTGGGTAACCGGCTGGCAGCGGCAAAACTGGCAAACCAAAAGCGGCCAGCCGGTAAGCAACCAGGATTTGTGGCAGGCGCTGCTGGCCGCCACGGCCAACCATCACATTAACTGGCATTTGGCCACCAAACAACATGCCCCGGAACTGATGCAACGCGCCAAAGAACTGGCCGACGCCGCCGCGCGGGATAACCGGTAACAACCTGCCCAATCGGTCTGCAACCGTCGCGCAGGGGTCTGCAACGGTTGCGCAAGGGTCTGCAACGGTTGCGCAAGGGT
>CAZFCE010000068.1:0-5117 GCA_964517605.1 uncultured Caldilineaceae bacterium
CCCCGGCGGTGGTGCCAATGGCCAGGGTTTGGCCGTCGGGGCTGAAGGCGGCGTGGTTGGCGTTGCCCCGGCCCCAAATGGCCAACTGTTGCAGCCGGTCAACGTTGTCCGGGGTAATCGGCTCGGCGGGCAGGGGCATCGGCGTGCCCATCAGCACCGGCAGGGCCGGGGTGGCGGTCGGCGTGGGCGAGGCGGCGGGGGTCGCGGTGGGCGTGGGGCCGCCGGCAAAAGCGGTCACGGCAATAACGGCAAGCAGCAGCAACAGCCAGTGTTTTACGCGCATAGGGTTAGCTCCTTTGATAATCACGAATGACGAACTACGAATGACGAATGGCGAACGAGAATTCGTCGTTCGTAACTCGTAATTCGTAACTCGTAACTCGTAGCGGCCCCATCATACCATCGAACGGGCGAACAGGCGAGGGGCGACAGTCGTTATCCGCAATTCGCTATATTCGCGCCAGCGCCACCCGTTACTTTGGGGCCATTGAATTATGCCGCATCTGCGGTTACAGTACAGAAAAAACCAGCCGAGGTGGAATCTGGCAATGGAAAAACAAATTATAAAAGTTGGCACCTTCAACACCCTCAACCTGGCCCTGCCCGAAGAAAATTTTTACAACCGACGCTACAGCCAGGCCGAATTTGACCGCAAAGTAACCTGGATGGCCGGCCAGCTAAACCGGATGAATGCCGATATTGTGGGGTTTCAGGAGGTGTTTCACCTGCCGGCGCTGCAAAAAGTGCTCGATGCCAGCGGCATATATGCGGGCGCCGGCCTTAAAATGAGCGAGCGCCTGGGCGATAGCCCGGCGGTGGCGCTGGCTTCTCGCTTTGAGATGGCTGAGGTTGATATATTCTCGGATTTTCCCAGCCCGTCCCGGCTGCAAATTGATGGCATGCAGGTGCCCATCACCCAGTTTTCGCGGCCCGTGATCCGGGCCAAACTGCGGTTGCCCCACGATTTGCTGGTGAACGTGTTTGTGGTGCACCTCAAATCCAAACGCCCCAAACTAAACGACGACGCCGACCCCCACGACCCGCACGAACGGGCCAAAGGCGAAGCCCGCTCGCTGATTATCCGGGCCGCCGAAACCACCGCCCTGCGCCACATTTTGCTGGATACCTTGCAGGGCACTCGCCAGCCGGTTATTTTAATGGGCGATTTTAACGATGACGGCGCGGCTGTTACCAGCCGGATTTTGTGCGGCGATGAGCCGTGGCGCAACCTGCCCCCGGAACAAAAACAGCAGTTGTGGGATGTGCACATGTACAACGTTAAAGATATTCAATCGCGCCAGAGCTACCGCGATGTGTACTACACCCACCTGCACAACGGCTTTTACGATAGCCTGGATCACATTCTGGTAAGCCAGGAGTTTGTGCGGCAAAACCCGCAGCGGTTGGGCTACGTGGAATACGTAAAAAATTACAACGATCACCTGATTGACGAAACCCTCAGCGATGACCGCGTGCCGCTGTGGGAATCTGACCACGGGCAGGTGGTCGCCACCATTCACCTGGAACGGGGCGTGCCCGGCGTTTGGTAAGCCTGAAATTTTGCGCAATTAAAAAGGGGAAGCGTTGGTTTAAAACCAACGCTTCCCCTTTTGTGTGTTGCCGTCCAGCCGTTAATCGCGCACGCGCAACACAAGTTTGCCAATATTCTGGTTTTGTTGCATTTGGGCGTGCGCCTGCTCGGCCTGCTCAATGGGATAAACAGAATCGACAATGGGTTGCAACGCGCCGTCTAAAAATTTCTTCCAGAACTGCGCCACAAACCGCTCTTTAATTTTAATTTTCTCCGCCGTTGACCGCGCCCGCAACACCGAGCCGATCAGCCGCAACCGCTTGCTCATCAACTGCACCAGGTTGATTTCGGCTTTAACCCCGCCCAGCGTGGCAATTACCACCAGCCGCCCGCGCAAATTGAGCAGCTTCAAGTTTCGTTCCAGGTAATTAGCGCCGACCATATCTAAAATTACGTCCACGCCGCTGCCGCCGGTGTGGGCCAAAATCTGCTGGGCAAAATCGGCCTCTTTGTAGTTAATGGCCAACTCTGCGCCCAATTGCCGGCAATAAGCAACTTTATCGGCGGCCCCGGCGGTTACAAACACGCGGCAGCCGGCCTCGCGGGCCAGTTGAATAGCCGCCGTGCCCACGCCGCTGGCCCCGCCGTGAATCAACACCGCTTCGCCGGGCTGCAAATCGGCTTCCATAAACAAATTAACGTAGGCCGTAAAAAACACTTCGGGCAGCGCCGCCCCCTGGGCAAAACTCCAGCTTTCGGGCAGCGGCAGCAACAACTGCGCCGGCACGCTAACCTGTTCGGCGTAGCCGCCACCGGGCAACAACGCGCACACCCGGTCGCCAATGCGCCAGCCAGAAACCTCGCTGCCCAGCGCCGCAATCTCGCCCGCCGCCTCCAGCCCCAAAATCTCCGGCGCGCCGGGCGGCGGCGGATATTTGCCGGCCCGCTGCATCAAATCGGCCCGGTTAAGCGCCGTGGCGTGAACATTAACCAGCACTTCAGCGGGGCCAAATTCGGGGGCCGGCACATCCTGCCACACCAGCGGGCTACCGGGCTGTTCGGTTTTAACCACAATTGCTTTCATGGGGTACCTCCACCACCAATTTTATGCGTTAATTTGGCAGTATAACACAACCTAACCAGATTGACGCAATGCCCATCTCAACATATAGTATGTAAACTGCTTTTTAGGGGACTAAAGTTTATAACCGCATGCTGATTCACCAACAGATTACAACCCCCCATCAATGGGATGCCGCCGTGGCGCAATTGCCCGCCGCGCACGCCCTGCAAAGCTGGGCCTGGGGCGAGTTTAAAAATCGCTGGGGCTGGACACCCACCCGCCACCTGTGGTTTGATGGCGCTGCGCCCGTGGCCGCTGCTCAAATTTTGGCCCGGCGCATTCCGCGCACGCCGTGGCAATTTTTGTACGTGGCCAAAGGCCCGGCTCTGGATTACGCCAACGCGGCGCTGGCCGGGCCAGTGCTGGCCGATTTGGCCCGGTACGCCCGGCAAACCGGCGCTATTTTTATTAAAATTGATCCCGACGTGCCGCTGCAATACGGCGAACCGGGCCAACAGCCGCCCCAGGCCACCGGCCAAACGGTGTTGCAAGTGCTGGCTAATGGCGGCTGGCAATTTTCGCCGGAGCAAATTCAGTTTAAAAACACGGTGCGGCTTGATCTGGCCGGCACGCCGGATGAGTGGCTGGCCCGCATGAAGCCCAAATGGCGCTACAACATTCGCTACGCCGAGCGGCAGGGCGTGCAAATTCGGGCCGGCGGCGTGGCCGACCTGCCCGCGTTTTACCGCATGTACGCCGAAACCGCCGCCCGCGACGGCTTTCTCATTCGCCCCGAAGCCTACTACCGCGATGTGTGGTCGCTGTTTATCCAAAACCAACAAGCCCACCTGCTGCTGGCCAAAGTGGACGGCCAGCCGGTGGCCGGGCTGGTGTTATTTGTGTTTGGCCGCCGGGCTTGGTATTTGTATGGCGCGTCAACCGGGCAACAGCGCCAGCTAATGCCCAACCACCTGTTGCAGTTTGCCGCTATGCAGCAGGCCGGCGCGCTCGGCTGCACTTATTACGACATGTGGGGCGCGCCCGCTGAATTCAATGAAAACGATAGCATGTGGGGCGTGTACCGGTTTAAGCAGGGCTTTGGCGGGCAAACCGTGCTGGGCCTGGGCGCGTTCGATTTTGCCGCCCGGCCCGCGCTGTACCGGCTGTTTACCCGCGCCATGCCGCGCGCCCGCTTGTTTTTACGAAAATTACGAGGCCAATAAATGCTAACACCCTACCAATTTGCCGCCGCCATCGAAGAAACCTCGCTGAATGCCTGGCCCGCGCTCACCCAAATTTTTCTGGATGGCTGGGTGCTGCGCTTTGCCAACGGCTACAGCCGCCGCAACAATTCGGTGAACGCCGTTTACGGCGGCGTGCAGCCCATTGCCGAAAAGATTGCCCGCAGCGAAGCCATCTTCCGCGCCAAAGGGCTGCCACCCACATTCAAGCTGACGCCGTTTTCTTACCCCGATAATCTCGATGCGCTGCTGGCCGAGGCCGGTTATCTGCGCGTATCGCCCACCAGCGTGCAGGTAGCCCACCTGAGCAACCTGCCGCCGGTTAACCCGGCTTTGGGCTGGCGGCATCAACATACCCCCACCGAAGCCTGGATTACCGCCTACTCGCAGATGAACGCCGTTCGCGCCGGCAAAGAGGCCACCCTGCGCCAAATTCTGGAGCATATTCCGCTGGATGCCTGTTACGCCACGGTTGAACGTGATGGCCGGATTGTGGCGTGTGGGTTGGGAGTATTGCAAGAAAAACTGGTGGGGCTGTTTGATATTGTAACTCACCCGGATTACCGGCGGCAGGGATTAGGCCGGATGGTGGTGCTGGGGTTAATGCACTGGGGCCAACAGCGCGGCGCGGCCCACGCCTATTTGCAGGTGGTGGCGGGCAACGCGCCGGCTTTTGGGTTGTACGCCGGTTTGGGCTACCGGGAAATTTACCAGTATTGGTACAGAGTGAAAGAATAGCCAGTTTGCGAGTGACGAATGACGAGCGCCGAATTACGAATGACGAATGTCACCCTGAGGGCGCACGCCCGAAGGGTCTCCGGCAGGGGCGGGGCTTGCCCCCACCGAGTTACGAGTGACGAGTGACGAATGACGAAAGGCAACCGTAGGGGCGGGCCTTGCCCCCGTCGAGTGACGAGTGACGAGTGACGAAAGGTAACCGTAGGGGCGGGGGCAAGCCCCGCCCTGAACCCTGACCAAACGTTGGTGAACCTCAACCAAACGTTGGTCAACCTCAACCAAAGCATTGTAGGTCACGTTTTAAACGTGACCTACACCCAAACCCAACGCGAATTTCACGAATAAAACGAATGGAACGAATTTTCATAAGGAATTATTCGCGGTATTCGGGCAATTCGGGCCATTCGCGTTGAGGTTTTGCCTTACGCCCGGCTCACGCTCAAACCCAACGCGAATTTCACGAATAAAACGAACGGAACGAATTTTTATAGGAATTATTCGCGGTATTCGGGCAATTCGGGCCATTCGCGGTGAGGTTTTGCCT
>CAZFCE010000069.1:0-4817 GCA_964517605.1 uncultured Caldilineaceae bacterium
GGTTATTCGCGCCATTCGGGTTATTCGCGTTATTCGTGTTGATGGTTTACGCCGCCGCTCCAAACAAAACGCGAATGGAACGAATAAAACGAATCGGTGAACCGGCGAATGTAGCGGCGGGCCTTGCGCCGGCCCGCGCCGGGCGACCGCGAGGGTCGCCGGCTACCATTGCCGGTTTTGGTTGTCAAAATTCATCGGGCGCATTTTTGGGTTAAAAATTGATAAAATCAGCTCATTTAACTTTTGAATACTTTCATTTACTTGTTGATATTTTCAATTTATTTCCTGAATGACCTCATTTAGAATATAAATGAGCTGATTCAAAAGCTAAATGAGCTGATTCAAAGGTTAAATGAGCTGGATATACCTTTGAATCAGCTGATTCACGGGTTGAATTGGCTTGAGCGGTGTTGGCCTTGAGGGTTGGGCCGGGCGGCGGAGTTGGCGCAGGGGTTAACCCCCGTTCTTTAAAAATTTGCGGCGACCCCCTGACGGGGGGCACAGGGCCGTATTACCGGCTGCGCCTTGTTGCCGGTTATTGCTCCGTACCCCCTATGCCGCAGGATTCAGAGTTGCAGACCTGTCCCGCGCCTATGGCGCGGGAGGCCAGAGGCTCCAGAGGCCGGAGGGCAACGGCTAGAAAAATGGGGACAACACCACCCGAAACCCTAGAGCGTAGTCCCAGAGGTCCGGGTAGTCGTCGTCGCGGTAGGCGCAGCGCGCGCCCTGGGTAAAGTCGTAGAACGCGCCGCCGCGCAGCACCCGAACATCCGTTCCTTCAAGGTCGTGATTGTCCGGCTGCTTGTATTTGGTGCGGCACCACTCCCACACGTTGCCGGTCATATCCCGGCAGCCGTAAATGCTTTCTCCTTGCGGAAAACAGCCCACCGCGCTGGTCGTCCCAATCCGGGTGTCATCGTAGTTAGCCTTGTTGGGGTCGGCGTTGTTGCCCCAGGGGTATTCCCGCCCGTCAGTCCCCCGCGCCGCCTTCTCCCATTCCCGCTCGGTGGGCAACGTGATTTTGGATTTACCATTGACGATTAACGCTTGAATTTCTAACCAAACAGCTTTCCGGTCAGCCGTCATTCGCTCATTCGCCCAGTCGCCATTCGCAATTCGTTCATTCAGCCAGTTACTAAAAGCCACCGCTTCGTACCAGCTTACGCCCACCACCGGGCGGTTGGGCAAATCAAACCCGCCGCCATATTGCTCCGGCTGGGTTTTGCTACCCTTCCACGCCCAGCCGGCCTCTGTCCAGCAGTGTTGCCATTGGTCGGTGTAGCCGCCATCAGCCACAAACGCCCGGTACTGGGCGTTGGTAACGGGGTACCGGCTGATTTTAAACGCCGGCAGTTCGATTTTTTGCCTCTTATCGCCGTATAAAAACGGGCCGGCGGGCACCTCGCACCAGTCAATATCGGGCAGGCCGGCGGGCAGCAGCCCCACGCCGGGGCGCTCATCACCCAACCGGGCCAGCACATTGCCGGCAGCGGCGCGTAACACCGGGCGCGTGTTTAGCATCAAGGCCGGGGTGGTAAAAAATGCTGTTAACCGGTCGGTTAGCTCAGCCCGGAGCGGGGCGGGGATTTTGGGCCATTCCAGCGCCGCCGCCCCGGCCAGTTCCGCGCCCGCCAGCAAAATATCCGGCGGCGCGTTTCTCCCGGCGGCTGCGTCATCCACCCCCGCCAGCCGCCGCAAAAAGGTTTGGGCCGGCCCCGGTTTGTTGGCGCTTAAATACCCGGCCGCCAGCAAAATCGGCTCGCGCCACCAGCTTTCTAACAGCGGCCCCTGTTCCAGCAGGGCCACCACCGCCCCCAACCCCAATTCTACGCCCACCGTTTCAACCAGGTACCGCGCCGTTAAAAACTCCTGAAAGGCCAGGTGGATAAACCGGTACTCCCCCTCAATTACCTCCAGCACCCCGCTCCGGCTGCGGGCCAGGGCCATTAACGCCTCGCCCAACTGCGGGTACAGCGGGTGCTGCGCCAAAAGTTGTTTCAAATCGGCGGCGGCAATGTCCCGCCCCTGTTTTTGGCCCCGGCGGTGCAGGTGGTAGGCCACATACTGCGCCAGTTCCAGGTGTATTTGCCACTTTTCGCCCACCAGCCCCCCTAAATGGTTGGTCACTTCCTCCACCGGGTTATATTCCGGCAGCAGCAGGTTTTCGGTGGCCTTTTGGTACAACTCCGCCCGCTGGTCCGGCAAGCGCCGCTCGTTCAGGTGGACCATAATCAGCATCCGCACCAGCAGGGGGCTGGTCACCAGCCGGGGCGTGTCTTCGCCGGACAATCGCCGGCGCTGTTCTTCCAGGTTGTCTATTGCCGCCAGCAATTCGGCGGCTTTGGCGCGGGCCAGCTCCGGGTTGTGGCCGTATAAATCCGGCACGGTATAGGCTTGCTCAACCAGTTGGGCAATGTGCGCCGGTTCCAGCGGCAACACCTTAACCTCCGTAAAGCCTCCGCCCAAAACCGTCCGGTTAACGTAAGCCGCCGTGCGGCACGTTACCACCACCCGCAATTTATCCGGCCCCGCCCGCAACAGGTCTTCTACTTTTTGCCTTACTTCGGCCCGCTCCCGCTCGTCCGGCACTTCGTCCAGGCCGTCCAGCAGCAAAATTACCCGTTCTCCCTGTTTGAGCAGCCGCCGGAAAAAGTCGGGCGGCAAATCAAGGCCGGTTTGCCGGCGAATCAGGTAATCGGAGATAAAGGCGGCCATCGTGTCCCGTTCCGCCGGGCTGCCGGGCGGCAAATTGCGCCGGTAGGTGGCAAAGCGGTTAAGGGGAATGTAGATTGGCAGCGGCAGGTTGGCCGTTACCCCCAACCGGTTGGCGGCCAGGGCGGCGTTGTTCTGGCCCATTGCCCGGCTTAAAATTACCGCAAAGTAAAGCAACACCGTGGTTTTGCCGCAGCCCGGCGCGCCGGTAATCACCACCCGGTGATCCAGGGTTAAAACCCTGTCCAGAGTGATTTCCTTCCACCCCCCGCTCCGGTACGTTTGCGCCGCCAGCGGCACGTAAACCTCGTCCAGTTCCAGCCGGATAATCTGTTGCCCCTGGTGTTTAACCCCCCGTAACTCCAGCCGGTGGTAGCAATCAAACAACCAGCGCAAATAACCGGCAATCTGTTGCCTTAATTCCGGCTCATTCACCGGTTGAGGCCCGCCCTCCCGGTAATAGTTGATGATATTGGTAACGTGAACCCCGTCGCCGGTAAACAGGTCGCGGCGCACATTACCGCCCACGGCCACGCTGTGCTCCACGGCGGTGGTGTTGCCATCGCCGGTGGCGGTCACGGTCAAACCGGCAGTCAGCTTCTTAAAGTCGCTGTCATCAATGATGCCGTTGGCCAGCATCGCCTGGTATTTTTTCAGCTTGTCTGCGTCTGTGGTCATGGGCGGCTCCTAGGGGGCGGCAAACAGGTCGGCCAGGGTACGGACAACAACCTGACTCTGGGCCAGGTTGTGTTGCAAGCGCCGGTCGGCGGTAATAAGGGGCAGGGCGAGTTGTTGGGCCAAAGCCGCGTAACAGGCATCGTAGGCGGTCAGGTCAAAGGCCAGCGCCAATTCCAGCGCCGGCTCGATGAGGTCGGCGGTGGCCACGGTGCGCAGGTTCAGGGCGCGTAAATCGGCCACGCTGCGGCGGGCTTCCCCGGCGGGGTAGTTAAACCGGCGGGTGTACTTGCGCAGAATGTTGGCGCACTCCACAAAAAAGAGATCCGGCACGTACAACCGGCCCGGCGGCAAGGCGGTTAATCCGGCAAAAAAACGGTCGGCCAGCGGCGAATCCGGCTCATCCACAAAAAGCTTAATGCCCACGCCGGCATCCACCACCGCATCCAGGCTCATCGGTCGCGCCCTTCGCGCAACAGCGTGGCCGAGTCAGGGGCGTTTTGCTCGGCGGGGCGGTAAAAACGCCGCCGCTGGATGGTGCGCAGGAGATCGGACTGGTCGCGCTCCGTTTCATCAAGGGCATAGGTCAGCAGGGTAATGACCTCCGCGCTGAGGGAGCGGTTTTTTTGGTGCGCCTGGCGTTGCAGGCGGGCGTGCAGTTCATCAGGCACATTTCTTACGTGCAATACGGGCATACGGCACCTCCTTTAGCCACAAATCCTGGTTACATTGTAGCCAATTTGGGTGCGCTGTGCAACACGCCGTTTACCCTAACTTTATATCGCCGTGCACGTCGCCGCCAATGGCAAGGCTGCCGCCAACGGCGGTGATGTTGTTGTTGCCCTGCACACTAACGCCGGGAAAGGGCGGCGCGGCGGCGGGTGGGGCTTGACCTGCGGCGTTGCTCCCCGGAAAAGCGGGCAGGCCCGCCGGTTTGCGCGCGCTCCGCTCGGTTTTAACCCCGGCTAACAGGGCGGCCTGGGCCGCATCCGCGTCCAGCCCCACCAAATCCAGGTACACCAGCGGCCCCAACAGGCCGGGCGGGCTGCACTCGGCCACCCGCACCGGCAGCAGTTTGCGCCGGCGGCCATCCGGGTCGGCGGTAAAGGCGGCGGCCCACTCGGCGGTGGTAAAGCCGGAGCGCCGGTTGGCCTCCAGGTACGCCGGCGATAACACAATCAGGGTGCGCTCGCAGGTTTGGGTGGCCTGGTGCATCTCCACCACAAAGTTGCTGCCGGGGCCAATATCCCAGGCCTGGATAACGGTGGTGTACTGGTTATCTTCCAGCACCCAGGCCAGCCATTCGGCCCAGGCTTTATCGGCCTGGGTGTAACTGATAAAAAAGTGGGGCATAGGGCTTTTCTCCTGAAGAAACTAGGACTTACGCAAGAGTCATAGGAATAGACGGATGTTTGAGTTGGGCAATCATA
>CAZFCE010000070.1:0-4576 GCA_964517605.1 uncultured Caldilineaceae bacterium
ACTTCCCGGCGGCCCGCACTCGAAATATGGTTGTTGTTAAATCCGGCAAGCTAACTTTGAATTAGCGGGAAACCGCTATATTTTAATATCAGGATTCCCGAATATAAACCCAAATTCCGGGTTTATCAGGAAACCGGCGTAATTTATTATCGGGAAACCGCAATATATTATTATCAGGAAACCGGAATAAATTATTATCGGGAAATTTTTTCAATGTCCCCATCATAGCACATTCGCGGCAAACCGGATAATGTCAGTTGTCACCTTTTTAAAGTGACATTCATCACCCCAACCTGAAATAGGCAAAAAAAAGCTGGCCGATTTTGGCCAGCGAATGAACAAATTATTCCGGCTACCCTTCAAACCGGTAGCCCACGCTCCGAATGGTGGTAATCCGTCTGGGGGCCGACGGCACTTCTTCAATTTTCTCGCGCAGCCAGCGAATATGCACATCCACCGTGCGCGATTCGCCAAAATAATCGTAGCCCCACACTTTGGTCAGCAACAAATCGCGGGATAGCACCATGCCCTGGTTGCGCATCAATTCCGCCAGCAGGTCAAACTCTTTATAGCTCAGGTTCAGTTCTTCGCTCCCCCGGTACACCTTGCGGGCTACAATATCCAGTTGCAAATCGCCGGATTGCATTATTTTGGGCGCGGCGGCTTTGGGTTGGCGGCGCAACGCCGCCCGCACCCGGGCCAAAAACTCGCCCAGGTTAAAGGGCTTGGTAATGTAATCATCGGCCCCAGAATCCAGCCCGATGATTTTATCCACCTCGCTGGAACGCGCCGTTAACATAATAATGGGGACTTCCATTTCCCGGCGCAAAATGCGGCACACCGATAGCCCGTCCAACTCCGGCAGCATCACATCCAGTATTACCAAATCGGGCATATTGGCGCGAGCCAGTTCCAGCCCGGCCAACCCGGCCGAAGCGGTTAGCATGTGGTAGCCTTCTTTGGTCAGGTTGTAGGCCAGGGTTTGCAACAGGGTTTGGTCGTCTTCTACCAGCAGGATTGTTTTTGGGGTGGCGTTATCTGTCATTCAGGGTAAGCTCCGTGCTGGCTGAATTATAACAAGGGCCGGGGCGTAGTCAAACGGGGCGGCTAATCCTGCGCCAACGGCAGCGCCACCTGAAAGATTGAGCCTTCGTTGACCACGCTTTCTACCCACACCCGCCCTTTGTGCATTTCCACCAACTCTTTCACCACGGTTAACCCCATCCCCAACCCCGATGACTCAAGCACGCCCGAAATCTGGTAAAACGGCTCAAATATCCGCTTTTGCTCCGCCCCGGCAATACCGATGCCGTTATCAACCACCATCAATACCAATTCCGGCTGAAGCACGCCGCCGGCGCGTTCATGTTGCACCCAGGCCCGCACCGCCACGTAGCCACCCGGCAGCGTGTACAGGCAGGCATTTTCCAGCAGATTTTCCAGAATGCGGTACAGGTGGCGGCGGTCGGCGGTAATATGCGGCAAGGTTGATTTGATCTCTTTGGTCAGGGTTAGCTCGTGCAACTGGGCCAGCGGGGTAATAGTTGCCAGCACCTCGTCAATCACAGCCAGCACATCTACCTGCTCAAAATGAGGCTGGATTTTGTTTTTGTTCTGCGCGTTCAACTGAATGGCATTATCCAGCACCGCCACCATCCGGTCTACGCTGCTATGCACAATCTGCTGAATGTGCAACTGCTCCGGCGTGTAGCTTTCCATCGCGCCGCGCAAAATCAACTCAGAATAGCCTTTAATGGTGGTGAGCGGCGCGCGCAACTCCCGCGACAGGGCGGTAATAAAATTATTGCGGGCCTGGTCGGCTTTGATGTTGGGGGTAACATCCTTAAAAATGGCAATAATGCCCAGCCAGTCTTTATCATCATTGCGCCAGGGCAAAATTTGCCCCTGAATGGCTTTGTCGTCAAGCTCCACAAAAGTGGGCAACGGCTCGTTGCGCCGCGAAAAAGCCACCGCCAAATTTTCAATCGATTCCGTGGAATCAATCTGGCCGTACACGGCGCTGATGGGCTGGCCCATCAACTCGCGGCGCGATTTGCCCAAAATGCGCTCGGCGGCGCGGTTTACCAGCCGCACCCGCCCGGTTTCATCGCTGGCCACCACGCCTTCGCGCACCGCTTCAAGGATAAAGCCGGTGTTCAACAAACCATCAACCGGGGATGCCGTAACCGGCGGCGTAACTTCTGCCGGTTCGGTGGGCGGCGGCGGTGATGGCGGCGAGGCCGGCGGGGTCTCCGGCGTTTCGGCGGCCCGGTAATGCCGAAAGGATTCAACCAGCGCCGCCAGTTGCGGCTCTAAATGGCGGCACAGGGCCACGTTATTCCCGGCAATATCAGCCTGAGAAACCGGGTTGGCCAGCAGCAACAGACCCACCGGGTGGCCCTGCACGTACAGGGGTTGCACATAAGTGGGGCCAAGCCGGTCTTCAAACCACAGCGCCGCCAGTTCGCCCAGCGTGGCGTAATCCAGCGCCGGGTCAAGCAGCAGGTCGGTTTGCTCGCGCAGCGCGGTTTGCAGCAAGCTGTAATCATCCACGGAAAAAGAGGCGGCGTAACGCCCGGTCAGGCTAATGGGGCGCTCCGGGTTGTAAATAGCCGCCAGATAAAGGTGGCGGGGATTGGCCTCATCCACCACAAACACCGCCGCCTGGTCAGCGCCGGTAATGTGGGCCAGGCTTCGCGCCAGGTGAGCCATTGCCCCGGGCAAGCCGGGAATGGCGCTGATAATCCGGCTCACATCCAGCAGCCGTTGGCGCTCCCGGCTTAAGTTGATGGTTTGCCGGGCCGCCGCTACCAACTCGGCTTGCCGGCTGCGGTGCAGTTGCAGGCCATCCCGGTACAACACCACCACCAGCAGGGCGTAAGCCAGCAACATTACCGCCCAGTACAAAGTAGTGTACCCCAGCAGCGCCAGCAGATTAGCCAGCGCCAGCGCCGCCGGCCCCAGCAGCGGCAGCCGGCCAAATTGCGGCAAGCTGCTCCAAATCATCGGCGCGCCAATCGCCACCACCATAAGGCTGTGAATTGGCGGCGGAACAGGCCAGCCGGGGAACAACGGCAGCACGGCCAGCAGCACGCCGGTTAAACTGCCCAGCTCCAAAAACTCCGGTTGAAGCCGGGCCGGGTTGGGCATTAACGCCCACACCAGCCACACCGCGCTAAAAATTTCCAGCGCGTTGGCCAGGGCCGGGCCGCCGCCAGCCGCCAGCGATACAATCAAAATAATCGCCCGGCTGGCCGCCAGCAAAAACAGCGGCAACAACCGCCAGCGGGTTGAATCCCTGAAAAAGTTATTCAATCCTACCAGTAAAGCGGTAAGCGCAAACAGATTTACGGCCAAAAGATATGCGTGCATGGATGCTGCCAACCCGTTAATTTTGGTGGTAAAGTACACTGGCGGTTTCCGCCACTGGCCACTTTAGTATAACAAAGCCCCCTGCCGGTGACAATGGGCTTTTTGGTAGGGGAAGTACTTTGGTACAACCGCCACGTTGTGTTACAATCCGCCCAAACTACCAGGGAGACACCTAATGCTAAAACCGGCCCAAATCTTTCAGGCGCAGCAACGCCTGCAACCCTACCTGGCCCCCAGCCCGTTAATCTACAGCGATGCCCTCAGCGAGCGCAGCGGCGCGCGCGTTTGGCTCAAGCTGGAATGCCGCCAGCCCACCGGCAGCTTTAAAGTGCGCGGCGCGTTACATAAATTGATGTCCCTGCCCGCCGAAGCGCGGCGCAACGGCATTGTTACGGCCAGCGCCGGCAATCACGGCTTGGGCGTAGCCTTTGCCGCCCAAACGCTGGGGCTGGCCAACGCCACCATTTTTGTGCCAGAAACAGCGCCCGCCGCCAAAGTAACCAAATTGCGCCGTTTTCCCATTACGCTGCATCAGGTGGGCCACACCTACGAGGCCGCTCACCAGGCCGCCGAGGATTTTGCCCGGCAAACCGGCGCAACCTACATCCCCGCCTACGACGACCCGCAGGTAATTGCCGGAGCCGGCACGTGCGGCCTGGAAATCATCACCGCGCTGCCCCAAATTGATACGCTGCTTGTGCCGGTGGGCGGCGGCGGGTTGATAGCCGGCCTGGCGGTGGCGATTAAAGGCATTCAACCGGCCTGCCATATTATCGGCGTGCAGCCCCAGGCTTCGCCGGCGGCCAAGCTATCATTTGAGCAAAACCAGCCCATAGACCCCTACGACCACGCCCCCACCATCGCCGATGGGTTAGCCGGCGGGTTTGGCGCGGTGCCCTTTTACATTGCCCGCACCTTAATTGATGACATCTGGCTTTACAGCGAGGCCCAACTGCGGCAGGCCATCTACACTTTGGTAGACCAGCACCAAATGATAGTTGAGGCCTCGGGGGCAATTGCCATTTGCCCGCTGCTGGCTCAACCGGTGCAACTGGCCGGGCAAACCGTGGTGTGCGTGCTCACCGGCAGCAACCTGGACACCGCCCTGCTGGCCGAAATCCTCCAAACCGGCGGCGTGCGTTAATTGAATTTAGATACTAGATAACATTCGTAATAAGGGATAGGGACGAATCCCCCTACCCCA
>CAZFCE010000071.1:0-4259 GCA_964517605.1 uncultured Caldilineaceae bacterium
ACGAAATGGTTTATCTTTGACTACAATTTATCACTTACTTTGTAACCACTACCCAGAAACGGTAGGCTTATGTTAGTACAAGTGACCGGCACTTATCAAAAGTGCCGGTCACTTTAGCACTTGTAAAAAAATCCCCCGGCTGGCCGGGGGATTTTTGGTTTTAGCCGGTGCGGGTTACGCCACCAGCACGGCTTCTTGCAAAATTGATTTGCTGGTTTCGTGCCCATTCGATGCCGGAGCGGCCACGCCCCACTGCACCACGGCGCTGGCCCAGGTAAGGCCGGCCCCAAAGCTCACCAGCGCCACTTTGTCATCGGTTTTAATCCGGCCCTGTTCAAACGCCTCCACCAGCGCAATCGGAATTGAGGCCGCCGAGGTGTTGCCGTATTTGTTTACGTTGACAAATACTTTGTTGGGGTTAATCCCCAAATATTTAACGGCCAGTTCGATAATCCGGGCGTTGGCCTGGTGCGGAATCAGCAAATCCAGGTCATTAAACGACAGGTTGGCGTGTTGCAGCACGTTGGCCGTGGATTGCGGCAAAACGCGGGTGGCAAATTTAAACACTTCGCGCCCGTTCATGCGCAGGTAATGCTTGCCGGTGTCGAGCACATCCTGGTTAAATGGATTAACGCAGCCGCCACCCTCTAAAATAAGGTTGTGGCCCAGTTCGCCATTAGACCCCAAATCAAAGCCCAGCACGCCGCGTTGGGAGGAACTGGGGGTTAGCACCACTGCGCCGGCTCCATCGCCAAACAGCACGCAGGTGTCGCGGTCAGTCCAGTCAATGAAGCGGGTAATCAACTCCACGCCTACCACCAGCACCCGTTTAAACGCGCCGGTGGCAATAAATTGATGGCCCGTGACCAGCGCGTACACAAAGCCGGTGCAGCCGGTCATCACCGTAAAGGCCGGGCAGGTAGCGCCCAGTTGAGCTTGCAGCGTGCTCGATACCGCCGGCACAAAATAATCCGGCGACGAGGTGGCCATAATAATCAAATCCAGGTCGGCGGGGGTTAAGCCGGCCACTTTTAACGCCCGTTGCGAGGCTATTGCCGCCATCGAAGCCGTGGTTTCGTGGTCGGCGGCAACGTGGCGCTCTTCAATGCCGGTGCGCTGTACAATCCAGTCGTGGCTGGTTTCAACCACTTTCTCCAAATCGTAATTGGTGAGCACTTTTTCGGGTACATACTTACCCCAACCGCTGATTTGGCTATACATTTGAAGCATTTTGCAACATCTCCTTTTATAAATACGGGTTGGTGGCTCCGGCTTTTTTCCGGCAGCCGGGACACTGATTTTTATTGGGGGCGCAACGCTAACGCCGGCGTTGCGCAATTACAATAACGCCCACCAGCGCCATCACCGCGGCTATTGCGGCCAAAAACATGGCCAAATCCCTGAAAGGATGGGGTGGTTGGTAGCCTTTTTGTTGGTGCAGGTGAGCGGTAGCCAGCAATTGGCGTTTGAGTTCCTTCTCAAACTCGTGGGGCGGCGCAACCGGTTGCAAGGTTGACTGAATCCGTTCGGCCACGGTTAGCAGCGGAACCAGTTCGGCGTCGTCGTCGGGCAGCAGTTGCCGGTAATCTTCGTTGATGGTCTGGCCGGTTACCAGTTGGTCGGCGTGGGCGGCCAGGATTTCTTTGAGCATCTGTTTGTCCATATCCTTTTCTCTTACGTTACTCAGCCGGATAAATAGCAAAGCCCACGGTGCCGGGGCCAAAATGAACCGCAATCGAGGTTGCCAGATCGGCAATAAAGGTGTCGCGGCAGTTTAAACGCGATGCCACCAGTTGCAGCAAGGCTTCGCCTTCGGGCCGGCTAATGGCGTGAGCCACCGCCATGTGAACCGGCGCATTGCCCACGGCCTGCTCGGCCAGCGTGACCATCTGCTCAAACCCCTTTTTTTGGCCGCGCACCCGGTCTAGCGGCACCAGCGCGCCCTGTTGCACGCCGATAATCGGCTTTAAGTTGAGCAGCGCGGCCAAACTTTCGCGCACGCGCCCCACCCGGCCACTCATGCGGGCATACCGTAAATCCTTGAGCATAATAAAAATGTGAATATCAGGCCGCCGCGCTTCGATTTGGGCGGCCACCTGGGCCAGCGACATTCCGCCGGCGGCCAGCCGGGCAGCCTCGCGCACCATAAAGCCCAACCCCACCGAGCCGGTGTAGCTGTCAATCACTTTTACACTTACGGCGTGGGCCAGTTGTTTGGCGGCCAGCGTAGCGGTTTGCCAGGTGCCGCTCAATTTGCTGGTGAGGTGCAGCGATAAAATTTCGCTGCCGTCGGCGGCCAGTTGTTCGTAAATCTGGCAATATTCGCCCACGGATGGCTGCGAGGTGGTGGGGAGCGCGCCCTGAGAATTGATGCGCTGGTAAAACGCGGCGGGGGTAATGGTTACACCCTCTTGAAATGTTTCTTGCCCAAACTGAATGTTCACCGGCACCACCGTAATGTTGTACCGGCTGAGCCATTCCGGGGGCAAATCGCAGGTTGAATCGGTAACTATTTTAATCACTTGTCTAAAAAATCTTGCATAATATTTTCGTGTTCGGCCAGCAGCTCTTTTAATGAAACCAGAGTGCGGTGATAGAGCGATTTGATAGCGCCTTCGCTGCGCCCCATTACCTGGCCAATTTCGGCGTTGGACATTTTTTCAACAAACTTGAACATCAGCAGCTTTTGCCGTTCCGGTGGCAGCGATTGAATGGCCGCCAGCAGCAGTTCTCGCTCGTTGCTGCGCTCGGCCACCTGCTGCGGCGAGTCTTGCCCGCTGCCGGTGAGCGCCGCCTGTTCCAGCGCCACCACCTGGCGGCGGCTGTGGTCGCGGTGCCAGTTGGCCACCAGATTGTGGGCAATCCGGTACAGCCAGGCCGCAAAAGGCACGCCTTTGTTGTTGTAGCTGACTATATGGTTAAGCGCCCGGTGAAATACTTTGGCGGTTAAATCTTCGGCGTCGTGATGATTGCCAATCCGGTAGTACACATAATTGTAAATTTTTTCAACGTACAACTCGTATAGTCTGCCAAAGGCTTCGGGGTCGGTTTTGGCTTGTTCAACCAGTTTGTCTTCGTCGGTTTGATTGGCCGTGGTCATCCGCTCTCCAAAAAAAGAGCGCCTGGGCGCGACATTCAGTTACTAAAACACCGCCCGGCGCATTTGGTTGCACTATTCCTTCCGGCAAGGAAAGTGGCAGGCGCAATATAAAAGTTTACACTGCGGGCTTTTTTCTCACGCTGTAGCCGGTGCGGGAAAAATTGGCCTTTTGAAAAATGAGGAAATGGAATTATCAGGGGAGGTTGGGTGGCGCAGCGAGAAGATTTAATTCAACACAAGGGCGCGTAAACACGCGCCCTTGTTGTTAATTGAACTGGGTTGGCTTATTTTAGGTGTGATTCAATGTCACCATTGCATCATTCAAAAAAGCCGAAAGTTTGCTAACGCTTTCGTCGCTGAGCATGGCCAACTGGTTTTGAAACCGCTGGGTGTGGGCCAGTAGTTTTTCGCGTAGGGATTTGTCTTCATTTTCCCGCGACAGGGTGGTGCCCAAACTCAAGCCGGCCAGCGCCGCCAGCCCCAATTGCCCTTTGTTGGCCAAAGTTTCCAGAGCGGGGGCAACATTTTGGGTTTTAATCTGCTGGATGTTTAACAACAACACCGAAACCATTTCGGCGCAGTAGTTGAGTGGCGTTTTGGTATCGGGCAGGGCCGAGAGCGCCTCGCGCAGAGCCTCGGCCGGGTTGTTTTGGCTAGCCTCGTGCAACCGCTGGAGAATACTCTCTTTTAGCCGCTGCCAATCGGCGTTGTACCGCATTTCTTCGCGGAGTTGGGTTAAAAATTGAGCCGCCGTGTGGGTGGGATAAAACACCACTTGCGAACGACCGGGGCCGGCTTGATCATCGCTTAACACATAATCAGAGGCGGCCACGCCTTTTTCTTCCAGCACTTTTAACATATCGTAAGCTGAAAATTTGTTGACTCCCAATTTTTCGGCCACTATCGAGTAATGCACCGGCCCTTTTAATTCCCGGTACAAATCAAACAGGCCATCTAAAAAAGTTTGTTGGCGAGGCGTCAGTTTCATCGGGTCGCTCTCTTTTCTTTACCAAAAAAGCCAAAGTTTGCTTGGATTTTACCTTTATCCGCGCGATTATACAAAAAGATTGGGCGTGTTTGGCGGTATTAGGGGCCGTTTTGCCCGGTTTATCTAAAATTTCCCCGGCGAGTTTTGCCCTTTGCCGCGCCAACGGCTTTT